>CAWFOR010000020.1:0-494546 GCA_963817485.1 uncultured Alphaproteobacteria bacterium
TGCGAACATGCCCTCGACGCGATCGAGAAAGGCTGGCCCGCGGGCGCCAAGTCCGGCAAGCAGCACCTCGGTATCCGATGTCGTCGCGAAGCTGTGCCCGTCCGCCTCCAGCTCGCGCTTCAGCTCGCGATAATTGTAGACCTCGCCGTTGAAGACGATGGCCAAAGGCCCGCGGTGCATGGGCTGGTGCGCGCGCGGGTCGAGGTCGATGATGGAGAGGCGGCGGTGGCCGAGCATCACGCCCGGAGCACGCCAGAGCCCTTCGGCATCGGGGCCGCGGTGGCGGATGCAGGCGAGCGCCGATCGACACGTCGCCTCGTCGAGGCGGTCGATGCCGGGTCCGATGCCGCCGAGCAGCCCACACATGTCAGGCAGCGCCCGCGAGCTCGGCGTAGAGGGCGAGGAAGCGCCGGCGGTTCGCCTCCATCGAGTAGTGCTCGCGCACGCGCTTTGCCGCTGCGGCGCCCATCGTCGCACGCCGCTCGGGATCGCTGAGCAGCGTCTCGACTGCAGCCGCGATGGAGCCCGCATCGCCGGGGACCACGAGCCCGGTCTCTCCGGCGACATGGCACTCGGTCACGCCCGGCGCGTCGCACACGACCGACGCAAGCCCGAGCGCCATGGCCTCGAGCACGGCATTGCTCATGCCCTCCCAGGACGAAGCGTTGACGAAGAGGGTCGCGGCGGCAAGCAGAGGAGCAACATCGCTGCGGTAGCCCCAGAATCTTATGCGCTCGCCGATGCCGCTGCGTGCGGCTGCAGCCTCGAGGTCGCCGCGCGCCGGGCCGTCGCCTACGATCCACAACTCGAGGCCGGGATGCCGAGGGGCGAGCCGCGTCGCGGCTTCGATCAGCATGTCCTGGCGCTTGTGGCGCAACAGACGCCCAACCGAAACGAGTATGGGACCACGGCTTACGGCAGGAACATCCGCTTTTCTTTGCGCCGCGGCCACGAAGGTCTTCCAGTCGATCCCATTCTCGAGCGCGACGAGGCGGCTTTCGCCGGCAATCGCGGCAAGCGAGCGCGTGACAGCCTGGGAGACGCCGCCGAGCTTGCGGTAGGGCGCGTAGAGCCAGCGCAGCAGCTTATTGCGTCCCATCGATTTTGTTATGCGGTGGACATAGAGAAAGCCGATCCGTGCCTCGACAGCATCGCCGTCGGCCATGCGACAAGCGCGGCCTGGATGCCGTGCACGACGCAGACGCTGGGTCGCGTCCGATGCAGCAAGGCTGCAAAGCGCAGCTGCAGAAACGGCAGCAGCGGGAGCAGCATTAGCACTTCCGCCCATGCGCTCTGACGCGGGGCGACGGCAAACGGGATGAGCTCATGCCGGGTGAGCCGCGCGCCGGCACGTTGAAACAGCGCGGTGCAATCTGGGTCGCGGTAGATGAAGGCGAAATGCTCCTCGATGCCACCTTGCGGCTCGGTGGAGAAATAGCGAGCAAGCTGGTTCTCACCGCCGTGTGCGCCGTAGGTGCGCATCAGGTGCAGGACGACGAGCGGGTCCGTCTTTGCGGAGCCGGTCACCCGACTGCCACGGCTTCCACCATCGTCGTCTGCCCCGTCAGCCGGCCGGAGCCGTGCAGATAGCGCACGGATGCGATCTCGAAGTTGTTGAGCTTCAAGAAGTAGCGGACGAGATGCATGTTCGGGATGAAGATGTGCTGGTCGAACAGCGGATGATTGTCGTTCCAGTTGGGTCCGAAGAAGCCGCTGAAGCGGCCCGCCACGGCGTAGCCCACGATGCTGCGCCAGCTGTGCACGTTCGGGAAAGTGAGAATGAGCCGGCCGTTGGCTGCGGTCAGCTTCCGCGCTTCCGCGAGGAACTGATAGGGATTGACGAGGTGCTCGAGGACCTCGGTCGCAACGACGCAATCGAACGTGCGCCCGTCGAGCCGGTCCGCCCACCCCGGCACGGTCAGGTCGACTTCCCCCACTGCAGTGGCGTTCGGGGGCACCGCGATCGTCCAGCCGACGCCGGCGAGCTTGCGAAAGCCAAGCTCGTAGAGGCGGTTGAGCAATAGGCCGCCGCCGCATCCAAGATCGATAATGGATGCGCTGCGGTCGGGCGACAGCTCGGTAAGCCGACCGCTGACACCGGCGCGAATTGCAAGACTGTTGGGATCATTCATGTGCAATGCCATCGACGAGGCTGAGCAACGTGCGCTTTCAACTACTTTGACAACTCGACTTCCCACCACTTGGCTTTCAGCCAACGGATCGCTTGCGCGACCGCAGTCGGCATGCCGTGACGGATCGTGACTTCAGTGAACTCGTTGAGGCTCGTCGAAAGTGCACGGGCCGAGATGCCCGTTTGATCCATCATCGAGAGCACCATGGGGACGTGCTTTGGGGGAAAGCGTCGGCTCAGACGCAGGATGAGGTCGTGGTCGGAGGCAATGCGCAGCTCCGGATCGTAGAACCCGACTCATCGTACTGATCGCGCCCGACGATCAGAGACGGATGCGGCAGGAACGCGGAGACGTAGAGCATCCAACGCGAGACGGTGCGTGACTGCAGCACCGGGTCGCGGTCGGGATAGACGCGAAGGAGATCGAAATACGTCGTCCGGCCGCTCTCGAGATGGGGCACGGCGAGCGCGAGGGCGTCGGGCGATGGCGTACCAGTCGTCGGCGTTGACGAGATGAATCCATTTGCCGCGAGCGCGGCGGATGCCCTTGTTCATCGCGTCGTACATGCCGCGATCGGGCTCGCTCGTGAAACTGATGCGCTCCCCATAGCTGCGCAAAATCGCCAGGGTGCCGTCGGTAGAAGCGCCGTCGACGACGAGGTATTCGATGTTGGGATAGGTCTGCTCCAGAACGCTGTCGATCGTGCGCCGGATCGTCTTCTCGGCGTTGAAGCATGCGGTGACGACCGAAACGAGCGGCTGAGCCGATGTCGGCACGCTCGTCATCTGCTGCTTCCCGCGTCTTCGGCGAAGGCAAGGCCGCGCACGGCATTGTGCCTTTCGAGCTGGTCGCGGTACCAAGCGTACGTGCCGACGATGCCTTCGCGCAGTCCGATCTTCGCGCGCCATCCCAACGCCGTCAGGCGCCCGACATCGAGCAGCTTGCGCGGCGTTCCGTCGGGCTTGGAGGGATCGAACACGATGCGGCCGCGATAGCCCACGACATCGGCGATCGTCTCGGCGAGCTCCGCGATGGTGAGGTCGGTGCCCGTTCCGACGTTTATGGTGTCGGACTGGGAATAGCTCTTCAACAGGAACACGAGGGCGTCGGCGCAGTCGTCGACGTGCAGGAACTCGCGACACGGCCGGCCGGTGCCCCAGACGTCGATCTCGGGGCTCGCCTCGATCTTGGCCGCATGAAACCGGCGCAGCAGGGCAGGGAGAACGTGCGAGCCTTCGAGATCGAAGTTATCGCCCGGGCCGTAGAGGTTGGTTGGCATCGCCGAGATGAAATCGCAGCCGTACTGCTCGCGATAGGCCTGGCACTGCATGATGCCGGCAATCTTCGCGATGGAATACCACTGGTTGGTGGGCTCCAACGCCGACGTCAGCAACGAGTCTTCGGATATGGGCTGGGGCGCAAGCCGCGGGTAGACGCAGGAGGAGCCGAGGAACAGCAGCTTGTCGACGCCGATCTCGGCTGCGCAGTTGATGACGTTGTCCTGCATGGCGATGTTGTCGTGGAGGAACTCGGCAGGCCGCCGGCTATTCTCGAGGATCCCTCCCACCCTCGCCGCAGCGATGATCACCGCCTCCGGGCGCGCCGACTTCATCCAGCGTTCGACATCGGCCTGGCGGCGCAAGTCGAGCTCGGCGTGACCGATGGTCAACACCTCGCATCCCTCGCTGGCCAAGCGGCGCACCAGCGCGGACCCGACCATGCCGCGGTGGCCGGCGACCCATACGCGCCGCCCCTCGAGCCGAAACTGCGAATTGGGTGCCATCGCGGGATTACTCCGGCTGGCCCCGTTTGAGATCGGCATCGACCATCTCGGCGACCAGCCCGGAAAAGTCCGTCCGGTGCTTCCAGCCGAGCTTCTCGTGCGCCTTCGTGGCGTCGCCGAGAAGGAAGTCGACTTCGGTCGGACGGAAGTAACGGGGGTCGACGGAGACGAGGACGGCGCCTGTCTTGCTGTCGAAGCCCTCCTCCTCGACGCCCGATCCGCGCCATTTGATCGTCCGCCCGACGCGCGCGAACGCCGCCTCGACGAATTCGCGCACGGAGTGGGCCTCGCCTGTCGCCAGCACATAATCGCCGGGCTGCGGCTGCTGCAACATCAGCCACATTCCCTCGACGTAGTCGCGGGCGTGGCCCCAATCGCGCTTTGCGTCGAGGTTGCCGAGATAGAGGCGATCCTGGCGTCCCTGCTCGATTGCGGCGACGGCACGCGTGATCTTGCGGCTGACGAAGGTCTCGCCGCGGAGAGGGCTCTCGTGATTGAATAAGATGCCGTTGGAGGCGTGGAACCCGTACGCTTCGCGATAGTTCACGACGATCCAATAGGCATAGAGCTTCGCCGCCGCGTAGGGCGAGCGCGGATAGAAGGGCGTGCTCTCGCTTTGGGCATGTTTGTAGACGCCGCCATAGAGCTCGGAGGTGGAAGCCTGATAGAAGCGCGTGACCTTGTCGAGGCCGAGAATGCGCATGGCCTCGAGCAACCGCAGAGTACCGAGCGCGTCGGCGTTGGCGGTGTACTCGGCTGTTTCGAAGCTGACCTGGACGTGGCTCTGGGCCGCGAGGTTATAGATCTCGGTCGGCTGCACTTCCTGGACGATGCGGATCAGGTTTGTCGCGTCCGTCATGTCGCCGTGGTGCAGGCGGAATTGGACGTTGGATTCGTGGGGGTCCCGATAGAGGTGGTCCACGCGTGCGGTGTTGAGCGACGACGAGCGCCGCTTGATGCCGTGAACTTCGTAGCCTTTGGACAGCAGAAGCTCGGCGAGGTAAGCCCCATCCTGGCCGGTGACGCCGGTGATGAGTGCGATTTGTTTGGTCATGATGGGTGTTTTTTGGGGTGCTTGAGGTTGTGATCGCGACGTCTTCGTCGTTTGCGCCTTATGCGCAGAGGCCTTCCGAATTTACAAGCAGTTTCCGGGCATTCGCGGCGCTGCAGCGGTTGCACGCTGGGAAAGCGCCATGGGCTCTGCGTCGGCAGGCGTGAGGTAGTCGATGCTGGCGAAATCCGCCGCCCAGTCGGCAAAGGCGTCGAGATCGCCGTTCGCTTGCGATCTCCGCATCGCTGCCGACGGTCGGGTGCAGGTTCTGGTAGAACGGATCGGTCACGTCGGTGCCGAACTCGAGCTCGAAGGAGCGCAAGATCCACGGACGCCGAATAAACAGCGCGTGCGCGTGCACTTTGGCACGCCGCACGGCGTCGGCGGAAAGGCGGGGTACCGTCTCGAGGCGCGCGAGGGTAGCCAGGTAGCTCTCGGGGCTGGTGTGGTCGAGGGTGAAGTCGAAGCCCGAGTAGCGCCCTGTTCCGGCGGTCACCACCGGCACGCCGAAACACGGTAGCTCGTAGCCGATGCTGCCGCGCACGGTGATGCCGGCGTCGATCGAACGGAACAGCGACAGCGTGCTGACCTTGGTGTCGGGCGGCAGCACGCGTACGTGTGGGGGCAGCTTGCCGACGCGCTCGCGGATCAGGGCCATCTCTCCGTACTCGGACGTGACGCCCGAGAGCTGGCGCTTCCACAGATTTGCCGGGTGCAGCTTGATGATCCAGTTGAGCCGTGGATTGGCAGCTGCTGCCGCCACGGTCTCTGCGAACCAGTGGCCATAGTTGTCGAAGAGATCCTCTCCGTAGAACAGATTGGCATCCCACAGCACGTGCGAGAACAGCACGGCCGTCTTTTTCGATGGGTCGAGGTCGAGGGCGGCGCGGACCTCTTCCGGCGTCATGTCGACGGTGCCCGGCTGGTTGCGCGCCTGAATCTTCCAGACGCCGCTGTAGCGCTTATGGAATTCATTTTCGAGCTCGCGTTCCTTCCGATCGCTCCACGGCTCGGCGAGCAGACGGGCAAGTGTCTCGCGTGTAATCGAGTTTGGGTGGATGCGCCGGGTCGCTCGAGTAAGACGCTTGAAGATAAAGCCGTCCTCACGCGAGGGCTGGATGAAGTGGATCGTCGGAATGCCGTACTTGATGGCGACGTCGACGAAGGGTCCGAGCACGTAATAGTTGGGCTCGTTGACGAGGATGAGAGCGGGGCGATCGACGGCGAGCGCATCCTCGGCGGCGTGCACGAAGCTGAGTGTGGTCGGGAGCTGATCGAGGATTGCAGCGCGCGTCTCGGGATCGCGCGGGTCGGGTGCGCCCTCGAAGCGCTTGCGCGAGGCCGACGAGAGCAGCTGAGGCCCGATCCAGGCGTCGCGATAGGTCCAGGCCATCACCGAGCGGAAGTCCATGGGCGCTCCAGCGCGGCGGGCGACCTCGGCGCCGATCGCATCGCTGACCGGACGACGATGCACGAGCCGCTCAAAATCGAGAAGGTCGTCGATGCCGAAGGCGGCATAGGCGCGCCGTGCGCTCGTGTAGAGCGAGGATGTGAGCACGCGCACGCGCCAGCCGCGGCGGCGCATGGCAAGCCCGAACATCGCCTTCTGCTTGGCGATGTAGGGTGCGTTCGTCATCGACAGGATAAGCAGCAGCGGCGCATCGGCTTTGGCCGGTGGCAGCTCGCGCGCGAAAGCCATCTCGGCGCGCGTGCGGCGCGCGTCGGCGAGCAGGCGCCGAGCGAGCGCCGGGTTCTGGATCGCGGTTGCGAGGTCGGCGATCGGTCCCGCCACCGGCGACCGGCGCACGGCTTCCCGCAGGGCGCGCATCATTGCCAGTTGGTCCGCATGAGGTGATCGGCGAGGCGCAGATCTTCCGGCGTATCGATGTCGATGGAGTCGACCTCGTTCATCTCGTAGCCGTAAGTGGGGTCGCCGTAGAGGTGGCCGCCGTCGATCATCGATGGCCGCACGATGAGCACGGCGGGACCGTTACGGGCAAAGAGCGTCGCTTTGTCTTGCCGGCGCGTCGGGCCGATCTCGCCCGCTTCGTACGGCCGCAGCATGCCTTCCTCGCTGCGCATGAGCGAGGACGGGACGAATGCGTGCGGCACGCGAACGACGCTGACGACGGTTGCGGCATTGCGCATGCGAAACAGCTCGACCGCATGCGCGATGTGATGACCGCGGCGGAAGGGTGAGGTCGGCTGCAGCAACACGATGCCCTCGATCTCGTGCATGTCGGCGCGGAATGCGTGGAGCGCGTGCGCCATGACCGACAACATCGGAGTATCGTCGGCGGCAAGCTCGGGCGGCCGCAGGAACGGCACCTCGAGACCGAACAGCCGGCCGGCCTCCGCGATCTTATCGTCGTCCGTCGACAGGATCACGCGGTCGAGCACGCCCGAAGCGCGTGCGGCTTGCGCCGTCCATGCCAACAGCGGCTTGCCCCCGCACAACATCAGGTTCTTGCCCGGGATGCCCTTGGAGCCGCCGCGCGCGGGAATGAGACCGATCAGCACCGCGACCGCCTAATAGGTGATCCGCTTCTGCACGTCGACTTTTTCGCGTGCAAGAATGTCGGCGATGCGGTCGGCCGCCTTGCCGTCGCCGTATATGGGGTCCGTCGCGTAACGGCCGTTGGATATCTGCCGCTCGAGCGCCTCGCCGATGGCATCGCGATCGTTCGGAACGTCGATGACGTTGTGGCCGCGCTCACGGCCCGCCTGGCGCGAGCCGATGTTCACGACCGGCGTGCCGATAAAGGCGCCCTCGCGGATGCCGCTCGAGGAGTTGCCCACGAGGCAGGCCGTTCTGCGCATGAGCCGCACGTAGACGTCGATGGGCAGGTTCTTGAAGAAGTGCATCCGCCCGCCGCGCCCGTGCTCGCGCCATTTGCGCATGCCGCGCGAGATGTCCTCCGAGCCGGCGTCCGCGTTGGGCCACAGCACGATCGCGGGGAGCTCCGAGCGCTGCGACAGCTTCGAGCGTCGCCGTGAATCTGGTCCTCGCCCTCCCCGTACTCGGTCGTCACCGGGTGCTGCGAGACGAGCAGGAACGGCTCGTCGAGGCTGAACTGGGGGCCGACGCCTTCGGCGAAGATGTCGGCGCCGAGCGTGTCCTTGTCGGCAGCAAGGATGCCGGCCACGAGATCGATGCGCGGACAGCCGACGAGGTGCACGTGCTCGGGCCGCTCGCCGAGCCTCAGGATGCGCTCGTGCGCGTCGCGGCTCGCGGGGAAGTGGATGTGCGCGAACTTGGTGACCGCGTGGCGGATGCTCTCGTCGATGGTGCCCGAAACCTCGCCGCCCATGGTGTGCGCAATGCGGGATGTTCATGTAGGCGGCGGCGAGCGTCGTCGCCATGGTCTCGAAGCGGTCGCCGACGGTTAGCACCACGTCCGGCCGGATCTGCTCGAAACACGCCGGCGAGCTCGATGAGACCGAGCCCCGTGGATTTCGCCATGGTCGCCGGCGTCTCGCCCTCGATCAGCATGTGGATGCGGGCGACGGGGGAGAAGCCTTCGCGCTCGATCAGGTCGACGACGTTGCCGTAGCGGTCGAGCACTGCGGATGCGCCGACGACAAGCTGCAGCTCGAGCTCGGGGTGGTCGGCCACGGCCTGCATCACCGACTTGGCGCTGGAATAGTTGGCGCGCGAGCCGATGACGATGCAAATCCGCTTCTTTGAGGTCACGCCGGCTCCTCTCAGTCGATGTCGGTCGCGGCAAGCTTATGATCGGCCGGGAGATCGCGCACGAGGCGATGGCCGATGAGCTCCTGCCAGAGGGCGGCGGAAATGCCGTCGCCCGGCTTCTTGAAGGCGAGATGCTCGCGCTCGATACGCGTGCCGGCCTTCAAGGGCAGCGCGGTCACGATGCTCTTCTCGAAAATGCGCTTCATGTCGCGGTAGGGTGCGACGTCGTCCTTGTCGACCGGGTGGCTCCGCATGGCTGCGACCGCCTTGATGCTATCGCAGTAGAGCTTGAACAGCGCGGGCTCGGTGGCGTTGGCGGCGTCCGAGCCGTACATGGCGCGAGAAAACGTGAAGTGCTTCTCGATCGCTACGGCACCGAGCGCCGCGGCAGCGATCCCTGCGGCGATGCCATCGGTATGGTCGGAAAAGCCCACGGGAAGGCTCCAGCGCGCGGACATCTCGGCGAGCACATTGAGGCCGGCGCGCTCGGGCGGGCAGGGGTAGGCGGAGGTGCACTGCATGACGATGAGCGGGCCGCCCGGGCGCAGCGCGGCCACCGCGGCGTCGAGCTCGGCCCACGAGCTCATGCCGGACGAAAGATAAGTGGGCTTGCCCGTCTCGGCGATGCGCTTGAGCAGCGGCGTGTTGGTGACCTCGCCGGAGGGCACCTTGTAGGCGGCGACACCGACATCCTCCAGGAGATCGACGGCTTCCAGCGAGAACGGCGATGACAGGAACGTGACGTTCGTTGCGGTGCAATGGGCGGCGAGCCGCTTCCACTGATCGAGTGAGAAGCCCGTGCGACGGAAGTACTCGAAGCGCGGCTCGCCAGAGAAGTAGGCAGGCGCCGGCGCATCGCGCAGCGTCTCCGCTTCCGCGATGTGGGTCTGGAACTTGACCGCGTCCGCGCCGCACGCAGCGGCAGCTTCGACGAGCTTCAGCGCGTTGCCGAAGGAGCCGTCATGAACCGAGCCGATCTCGGCGATTATGGTTATCGCGTGGGTTATGGCGCGAGGCTGCCCGGGACAGGAGGGTTGGCGGATCATGCGCGGCCACTCCAGGCCGCCTGTTGAAGGCCGTACGGACGCGCCTTGCCGCGGCAAAGGCATTTCCCTATTTTAGCCCGGTCTGCCAGACAAGACATGGTCGCTATTCGGCTGCGCGGCCCAGGGGTGAATGCTCGCGGCGAGATGCGTCTCGCTTGGCGAGGAAGCGGCAGACCGATGTGATCAGGCATTCGAATCGGGGCAAGTAGATGACAAAATACGATACGGCGAGCGTCGCTACCGACGTCGCGAAGCCATACGGCTTCGATGCACGGGAGGCGGAGCGCGTGCAGGGCTCTCTCATCCGCAACGGCCTGGCCGTCATTCGCAACTTCATTCCGCAGTCGGATCTGCGCGAGCTGCAGAGCTCCGCGCGCGCGGTCACCGAGCCCGATTACGCCTATGGCAAGGAGAATGGCCTCAAGGTGCCGCCCAGCGTCAACGAGTCGACGCAGGAGTTTCGCCTTCCCTTCCTCGTGTCGGCAGCGGCCACGCGCCTCGCCACTAACGGGCCGCTGCTCGACGTGATGGAAAAAACCATGGGCGACAAGGCGATTATTCATCACGGATTGTTTCAGCGCTCGCTGCCGCTCGAGAAGGCCGCACTCGACTGGCACATCGATACCGGATCCAACAAGATTCTAAACGGCCGCAAAAAGTTCGAGGATCTGCGGGTGCGCATGATTGTCTACCTTTCGGACGTCGACAATGGAGGCTTCAGCTATATCGTCGAGAGCAGCAAGGACGCCTTGAAGACGTTCTATCCGCTGCCCGCCGGAGAGCTTTTTCCCGAGGACAAGATTCCCGAGGATCCGGCCCGCCGCGTCACGGTGAACGCGCCCGCGGGCACGATCATCTTGTTCAACACCCACGGTCTGCACCGGCCGGAGGTGCCCAAGACCGAGCGCATGGTGCTCAATGTATGGTTTGCACGTCGCGACTTCAGCGGCCGCCTGCCGACCGTGCTTGTTGCCATGAACCTCGTTCCGCCGAACCAGCGCGACCGTATCTACGTCTTCGACAACGAGCGAGGCTACGATCCGGTCAACGCTGGCGTCGGTGCCGAGCAGCCCAAGTCGTTTCCACAGCGTATCGCTCACCGCCTGGCCAGAAGCCTGACCGGATGACGTTGCACCCGGTCTACCCAACTTGCGGGGGTGCCCGTGTCGCGTAGCTTTAAGCTGGTGCGGCGCCTCGGCAAGGTCGCAAAGAACTATCCGGCCTTCGGTCCCGCCGCGGCATCGCTCAGCCGTCTGCGCGCGAGCCTGCACGGCGGTGGCCTCACCTACGTCGCCAGCACGGAGCTTCTCGACCGCGTGCTCGCCGATCTGGGCCGCGGCGCGCGCCAGCCGCTCGACACCTACATCACCGAGCTGCGTGAAGATGCGCTCCTGCGCGAAACCTTCGAGACGGAATCGGCGCGGCGCAAGCTCACCAAGTACGCCTCGTGGAACGAACGCATCGACCGGCTCACGGGGAACATCGCGCTCTATTACGCGCTGGTGCGCGAGCTGCGCCCCGCCGTCCTCGTCGAGACGGGCACCGCCACGGGCTCGATGACCTCCCTGTTGCTGGCGGCCTTGCACCGCAACGCGCAGGGCAGGCTCGTCTCCATCGATCTGCCCGCCGTTGCCGGCAAGCTCAGCATGGATATCGACGTCACCGAGAGCGAGACGGGCTACTGGATACCGCCCGGCTATCGCGACCGCTGGGACTACCGGAAGGGCGACGCCAAGGTTCTGCTGCCGCGCGTCCTCGTCGACGAGCGGGTCGACTTCTTCGTGCGCGACTCGCTGCACTCGACGAGCCACATGGCGTTCGAGTACGCGATCGCGCGCGCGCTGATGCCGGAAAATTCCATCATCATGTCCGATGACATCCTGTGGAATCCCTCGTTCGACGCCTTCGCCAAGCTCAACGGGCTCAGGGCGTACGCGCCGATCGGCAATCCGAATATCGGAGCGCTCGTGAACAAGTTCAGTGCCGAAGAGCATGCGCTGGGCGTCGGCATTGCCGAGGCTGCTGGATGAGGGTTGATCGGCCGGCCGCATTTTCAGCTCGACGCTCCGAAGATCAGGCCGCGGCCGCTCACGTACAGGTCGGCGATGTATTGGCGGTAGAAGAGAAGGCCGCCGAGCAGCGTCGCCGACAGGATCATGAGGCGCAGAGCAAACGACGGCTGCAGCAGCGCGACGCCCGCGGCCGCAACGGCGATTGCCGCGATGCCGGCGACGACGACGCCATCCTGGAACGGGATCTTGCGCACGCGCGTGGCAAGCGTGACGAGGCAGAGCCTGTAGGCCAGCGCTTCGACCATCAGCACGGCGATGAGGCCGGCGATACCGAAGAGATGGATCGCCGGCCACAGCAGGATCGTCCCGATGGTCATGGCCACGAAGCGGAACCGCATCGCCTGGAGGCCGAAACCGCCGCCGAATGTGGTCGCGGCGGCGGCCTTGCCGGAGTTCTGGATGAGCGTGGTGACGACAAGAGGCGCCACGTACGCGGCGGCCGGCGTCAGTTTCCCGTGCGAGATGAGTTCGACGATCTCGGGTCCGACGAGCGCGAAGGTCAACCCGAACATGACCTGCGCAAGCTGTACGGGCGTCCACACGCGTGCCACGACGGCAAAGGTCGAGTTCGGCTGGCGCGCTTCCGCGAGCGCCACGCCCCAGATGTTGTGTCCGACCGAGTTGGCGAAGCTCATGAGCAGGCCCTGGTAAAGCCGCGCATGTCCCCAGTAGCCGACGAAGGCAAGCCCTGAGATGCGCGCCAGGATCGAGTTTTCCAGCACGCTTCGGGCGCCGTCGAGAAGTCCGAGCGCGCCCGAGGTTGGCGCCGCAGCCTTGACGCGCGCGAGCCATAGGCGCGAGGGCACCAGCGTGCCGTAGCTGCGGCGCAGGATCGCCACGCTAACGGCGACGTTGGCGACAAGCCCGGCAAAGGCGCCGAGAAACAGGGACGTTACGGCGAGGTGGAACACGAACAGGCCGAGCGCCGCGGTCACGAAATTTACGACGGCCTGCACCGCGAGCTGCAGCGCGATCGCCATTCCGCGGCCCCCTGCGGAGAACATGTTGGTCGTCGCCAAACCAATGGCACGCAGGGGCATCATCGCGGCCGTAAGCGCGATGGCCATGGGCGGCGCGGCGTCGAGCGCTTCGGGAGCCAGCAGCGCGTGCCGCCAAGACCAGCCGACCAGGATGAGCGCGCCTAGCGCGCGTGCCGATCGCGGCCGAGAAGCACGCGAAGCTCGCGAACATGCGGCCGCGTTCAGCCAGGCTCGAGCTGCCGTAGTAGGCCGGGAAGACGATGCCGACGCCGCCGTCGGAGGCGATGCCGGCGAGCGCCGACATGGACATGAGCAGCGCGTAGAGGCCGAAATCGGCGGCCGAGAGCACCGACGTGGCGAGCGGGACGAGCGCAATGCCGAGCACGGTCTGCAGCGCCGTTGCGCCGGTTAATGCCACGACGCGGCCGGCGATGCGTCCGCGGAAGCGGGCCAATAGCGATACGTAGCGAGGTCAACATCCGGCCGTTCGCCGCTCAGCGTACCAAACGCGCGATGCTGGTCGGGAGCTCGGCGTAGATCTCCTTCAGCCGGTCGATCGTGTAGGTTCGGCGCAGGGCCTTTTCGATGCGTGCGATGTCACTCGCGGACGTGAGTTTGGCCTCGTCCATGAGGGAGAGCGCCAGCGATGCTGAAGCGGAAGATGAACGCCAGCGCCGCGATGCGCTGCTTGTGCTCCGGGCTGATGTCGATGCGGTCGGGATCGGGAACGTACATGGCGTCGCCCGCGTAGATCATGCGGCGGTCGGCGGTCTCGGGCAGGTCGCGGGGCCCGCGACGATAGGTCCAGTGATCAAGATCGATGCCGATCAGGCGGTAGCCGCGGTCGTCGAGGAACACGTGCTGCTTTCCGAAAACGTCGTGCTCGCGATAGTAGGGGAACGTGACGAACTCTGAGCGGATGAACAGGCGCGTGGTCGCGTGAGGAGCCGCTCGGCGCCTTCCATGCAGGCAAGCTTCTGCGCCCTCGCGTCGAGCTTCAGGAAGTCGACGGTCTCGCCGGCTGGGATCACCTCGTCGAGCGGCATGCAGTCGACGTCGTCGGTGCGCACGACGCGGGTAACGTGGTCGTAGTAGGCCAAATGCCGGGCCTTATTCGGCAAGTCCTGGTACATGTTGCTGGTGACGGCCTTGACGGTCTCGCCCATGAGCGTGCAGGCGCCGGGGCCGACGGTGATGTAGAGAGGCCGGCGCTCGCGCTTGCGCCACACCGCATAGGGGTGAAATCGCTCCTGCTTGAAGGGAGGCAGGAAGCCACCATACTTGCGCGAAGTCCGTCGTCTTGCGTGACGAGCTTCTTCTGCTCGTCCTGATTCGGCTCGAAGCCGATGAGGCGGCGCGGCGCGCATAGGAGGCTGGCAGCAGCATCATGCCGTTGCGGGCGCCGACGTCGACGACGATCGGCTCGACGCCTTTGGCTTCAAGAGGGGCAAAGACGAGGTCGCCGATCGTCTGGCCGCCGCCGACGGGAAAATCGAACGGCGAGCGGCGCATTTTGCGCATGAGGGCGGCGATCACGGTGCCGTTCCAGCGCTGGCCGGTGACGCGTTTTCGCTGGTGAATACGAAGGCCTTCTGCATTCCGGTCTGCAGGAAGGGCTCAAAATGCAGGTGGGGATTGGCCTCGCAGAACTCCCGCCAGGCTCGGCGCTCCCCGCGTTCCGGGTCTGCGAGGAAGCAGTTCCAATCGTCGAACACCACGACGGTGCCGGGCTGCAGGAAGGCGCGGATGAAGCTCAACACGGGAACGGTCGAGGCGTACAAGTCGCAATCAACGTAGATGACCGCAGCCTTTTTCGGGGCCATTTTTTGCTGCAACTCTCTGGTAAGGAGACTGATCGTATGAAGCCCTTCACCGTCATGAGGCGGTTGCGCGGAATTCCGTGCTTGACGCAGATGCGAATGAACGCCTGCTCGTCAATCTTCAGTTTGCCCTTTTCCCAGATCTTTTGCTGGTCGATCGCGGTGATCTCGGGCAGTCCCTCGAAGAAATCGAAGGCGACATAGTGCCAATCGAAGAGATAGCGGAAGCTGTCGTACGCCATTCTGATGGTATTCGCGCCATGGCAACCGAACTCCATGTAGTAGCCGTTGATTGGGCGGTTAATGTTCGCGAAGCGGGCGATCTCGAGCATGAGCTGACGCCGCTGAGTGTCGCCGAGCGCTCCGTATTCGTCTCTGATCCACCGTGCCTTGCGCGAGAACGTCGTCCCTTGAACAATGCTGAAGACCTGTCGCGCCTTGTTCCGCGCGTCCGGACCCAGCCGTGTGTAGAGCGGCAATAGCTTGCTCCTGAGGCGGTCTTGCCAAGTTTGGATCATGTTGCTTTGTCCCCACCATTGAGCATTTTGGCCGCTGCCATTTGTAGCTGGTGCGCAATGTCGGCGGCTACGTTCTGGGCGCGGAACTGCGTGTCGTAGGTCTGCCAGCCGCCTTCGCCGATGCGCCGACGCAGACGCGGAATCCCGCGAAGCCTTGCGTGATGAGGTCCGCGATCTCATCGGGATCAGTACCAAGCAGCGCGTTCCGCCCGTTGACAATCTCCGGCATCGAGAGCGCAGCATCGCGATGGGCGATCACGCATGCCCCGAGCGTCCACGCATGGAGATAGCGCGTGTGTCCGACCTTGAACGGGGTTGCGTTATTGAGGCACAGGAAGACAGGAGCGCTCAGGAGGGCTTCGTCGATATCGGGAACGAACCCGCGAAATACCACGTCGGGCCCTTCGAGCGCGGCCTTGATCGCCGGATGCAATGCGCCGGCGCCGATAATCTCTATGCGGAAGCTGCCGGGTGGCATGCGGCGTCGCAAAGCCGGAAGGACGCGCTGGCCAAGGTATTCGAGGCCTAGGCGATTGGCGGTGGCATCCAGCTTGCCAATATTACCGATGATGGTGAAAGGTTCGCTCCGTTCGAGCTTCTCACGCTCGCGCCCGCCAGCCCACGCCTAGCCGGTCGATCCAAAGATTGCGGATGTAGAAGGCGTTGGGATGGCCGTACTGGGCGTAGTAAGCGGCATCGTTGGCAGCGACGTCACCCAGCATGGGGTAGCGCCGCATGATCTTGAGGTGCGCCTGTTCGAGCCGCTTCAGCGCTATCTGCTGTTGCGCAAACCTGAGAAACGAGCCGCCGAGCCGCCGATCGTGCGCGAAGCGGCAAAGGCCCGTCTTATGGTCCGGGTTGCCATAGTAGGCAAAGCGCAGCACGGGCACGGTCGAGCAGGCGGCCGTCACCCATTCGCTCCACGGCACCAGCAGAGCGTCGGCACGCCAATCGGCAAGCGCGGCGGCAATGCGCGCGCCGTGAGCAATGTCGGGATAGAAATATTCGGGCTTCGGGTGGAGAAGCTTGGTAGCCGGACCGGCCACCGCCGCGGCGCGCGCAAGCAACAGCGGCGGAAGGAGTTCGACGCCCGCCGAGGCGAGTTCGGCCGCACCCGTCTCCTCTTCTGCTCCTGGTGGTGCCTCGCCGTCATATCCTACTTTCAGCAAAGCGACCTTCAGATCCTCGCGCTGAGCCAGGGCCCTAACGAGGTCGAAGATCACGACGTTCGCGGCACGAACGCTGTGGCCCGGATGTGGCCAGATCGCCGACACGACGGCCAGCCTCACGCCGCATACTCCTTAAGTCGGATCTCGGTGCGCTGGGCCGCGGACTCCCGGATCATGTCGACGAGAAACGCCACCCTTGCGCCGTCGGCAAAATCGGGCCGGCATGTTCCGCCGCTGCGAATGGCGCCGACGAAGCGCGCTGCCAGTCTGCGAAAGGGTGGAATTCTGCCATCCCCGTCCGTCGGCGGCTCGGTGAGCGAACTCACCACGGCGCCGGACTCATCGAGAATGCGCAACGTGAACCCGGCCATGTAGTCGCGGGTCTCGTTCTCGACGATTGCGGAGGCACGATCGCCGACGACAATCCAGCGGTGGACGCTCATGCCCGGGCTGGCATTGCCGACGGTGGCGGCGAGCACGGCCCCATTTGCGTGCTGAGCGGCGAGCACCAGAAGGTCGTCGGCGGCAGCCGCGTCGACCGGACGCCGCGGAGCAGACTGCGTGCGCGTCGAGCCGCGCGGCGAGCTCGGTCGCCGGCCCAAGCAGCCATTCGGCGAGATAGAGCAGATGCGTGCCGAGCAGCGTCAGCACCCCGCCGGCCCGGCCGCGATCGGACTTCCACGACCACAAGCCCGCGCGATGCGTGTAGGAATTCGTGAGCCAAGTGACGGATACGTGCCGAATTGTTCCGAGTACGCCCTCGTCGATCGCCGTCTTCAAGCTTCGGAAGCAGTCGAGATCGGCGAACTGGAAGTCGAGAGCAGTCACGATGCCTTCAGCCTGCGCTGCAAGCGTCTGCGCCTCGGCGCTCGAAACTCCGAGCGGCTTCTCGCACAGAACCGGCAGCTTTCGTTGCAGCACCGCGGAGACGACGGGCGCTACCGCCTGCGGCGGCACGGCGACGCTGACGGCATCGAGATCGCGGTCAAGCCAAGTCGACACGTTCACGTCCACGGGGAGCCCCGTCCGCCTGTTCGCTTCCTCAGCGCGTTCGGGCCGTTGCCCGAGCAGGGCGACCACCTCGATGCCCGGTATCGACCGAAAGGCGGGAAGGTGCACGTCGACGCCGAATCCCAGTCCGGCAATTCCCACGCGCAGAGGGCCGCACGGCACGGTCGCCAGCTGCAACGTCACGCGATCACTCGCGGCTCCGGCAGCGGCACGATGAAGCTGCCCTTGTAGCCGCGCTTCTTGAGGTTGGCGGCGAGCTCATCGGCGATGTGCCAGGAGAGCAGCAGCGCATAGTCCGGTTGCTCGGCGTAGAGCTTGGCCTCGTCGAGCACGGGGATGCGTGTGCCCGGCACGTACTTGTCGAGCTTGTGCGAACCCGACACCTCCATCACCGCCTCGAGGATGCCGTCGTCGAGCCCGGTGTAGTTGATGAGCGTGGAAGCGCGCGAGGGAGCACCGATGCCGAAGATGCGCTTGCCGTCGGCCGCGAGCTTCGACAGCAGCGCGTAGAGCGCGATCTTGGAGTGCACGACGCGCTCGCGGAACACGCCGAGCGCGCTGCCGTCGGTCAGGCCGAACTCCGTTTCGTGGCGCCGCCGCTCCTCGACCGAAGGCCGGACCGGATGCTGCCCGGGGCGCGCGGCATAAACGCGGATCGAACCGCCGTGCGTCGGGATGCGCTTGACGTGGAACACCTCGAGCCCGTGGCGCTTGAAGAGGGCTTCGAGCGAGCCCAAGGCGTAGTAGCGCAGGTGCTCGTGATAGATCGTGTCGTACTGCAGCGTCTCCACGAGATCCAATAGGTAGTGGGATTCCGAGATGAATACGCCGTCCGGCGCCAGCAACTCGACGATGCCCTGGGTGACGGCGTGCACGTTGCCGATGTGCGCGAACACGTTGGCGGCGGTCACGATCTTTGCCGTCCCGTGCTCCTTGCGCACGCTTTGCGCCATTGTCGGCCCGAAGTAGGCCGTCAGCGTGTCGATGCCGGCAAGACGCGCGACCTCGCCTGCCTGCGAGGGCTCGATGCCGAGCACGCGATGGCCGCCCTTCTTGAAGTTCGACAGCAGCGTGCCGTCGTTGGAGCCGACGTCGATGACGAGATCGTCCGATCCGAGCGGCACAAGCGAGGTTGCTTCGGTATAGAGATCGGCGAAGTTGTCGCGCAGGATGCGCGTCGTCCCGCTGAGATAGGGGTAGGAGTAGGGAAACAGCACCTCCGGCGCGACCTCGAGCCCGATCTGGACGAGGCCGCAGTCGTCGCACCGCAACAGCTCCAGCGGGAACGCCGGCTGCTCCACCGCGCGCTCGCCCACCGGCGGCATGGTGTTGACGGGGGGCACGTAGCCGAGGAACAGCAGCGAGCGCAGATTCTTGGAGCTGCACACTTGGCAGTCGACGATCGGGTGCGAGTGGGTCTCGCTCACGCTCATGGGTGGTCTCCCTCCTAGGCGGCCGGTTTGAGGTGCCGGTTCGAGCGGTACCAGGCGACGACGCCCGGCAGGCCCTCGGCGAGCGAGATGCGCGGGCTCCAGCCCAGGCCCTTGATGCGGGTGATGTCGGGGCAGCGCCGCCGCGTCTCGCCGGCGAACGCCGCCTCGTGCACGAACGCCGGCTCGCGCCCGAACTCGGCGAGGATGGCGCGGGCGAGATCGGCCATCGCCAGCTCCTGCGGGTTGCCGATGTGGTAGATGCCGAGGTGCTCGCCCTTGTCGATGACGGTGACGAGCCCCTCGGTGAAATCGTCGACGTGGATGAAGGCGCGGGTCTGGCCGCCATCGCCCTTGATCGGGAACGGCACCGGGCCAGCCTTCGGTGCTGTGGCGACGGCCGCTTCCGCCTTCAGAACGAGCTCCGGGATGACGTGCTCGAAGCCCATGTCGGGGCCGTACACGTTGTGGGGACGGAAGATGGCGACGCGCTCGAAGCCGGTGCGGCCGTAGTTGATCGCGATCAGCTCGCTCGCGAGCTTCGACCCGCCGTAGGAGTAGCGCGCGTTCATCACGTCGGGGACGACGAGCGGCACGTCCTCCGGCGTCGGCACGAGCGGAGGCGACTGGTAGGCCTCCGAGCTCGACGCGACGACGAGGTTGCCGACGCCGTGGCGGCGGCAGGCATCGATGACGTTGAGGATGCCACGGATCGCCACGTCGACGACAAGCTCGGGCTGCTCGTAGAAGAAGCGCGTGCCGTTGACCGCGCTCATGTGGATCACGGCGTCGACACCTTCGGTCGCACCCGACACCGCATCCGGATTGCGGATATCGCCCACCACCATTTCGATATCGCCCGCGATGTCCTGCAGCCGCCGCGGGTGGCCGCGCCAATGATTGTCGAGGACGCGCACTTTGGCGCCCGAGCGGACGAGACGCCGGCACAGTGCCGCCCCGAGGAAGCCGCTGCCGCCGGTCACGAGGTAGTGCTTGGCCATGGCTTAGGCGCTCACGCTGGTGGGAAGCAGCGCGCAGCCGTGGCTGCCGAGCGCCATGTAGCCGGTCCCCGGTGCCAGCCGCAGCGTGCGCCCGTAGAAGGTGTTCCAGAAGTCATAGATCATCGCGGGCTTCGCCATCGTCGCCGACAGCGTCTCCACCGGCATGCCGCCGAACACGGGATGGTTGTTGGTGATGACCGCGAGGTTGGCGCCGGCGACGGCCTCGGCAAGCGTCGGCGCCGGGGTAAGGCCGAAATCGCGGATCGCCTCGGGCGCGACCACGGCATCAAAGCCGCGCAAGGTCGCGCCGGGGAAGCGCTCCTTGATCGCCTCGAGGATGGGCCGGGCCATCGTTCCGCGCAGGTCGTCGGTCTCGGGCTGGCCCTTGAAGGCGAGGCCGAGCAGCGCGATGACGGGATTTTTCGGAAAGCCGTCGATTTGATCGACGATGCGCTTCAAGGCTGCCATCGATTGGGCGGGCTGCGCTTCGTTGAGACGGCGCGCGGCGAGCGTGATCTCCGGCGTGACGCCGAGCGCCTCGACGCCCTCCGCCATGATGTAGGGGTCTTTCTCCAGGCATGGTCCGCCGACGGGGCCCGGCAGCGGCAGGTTGGTGCGCTGGTAGCCGAGCTTGCCGGCGTTGATCACCTCGGCCGCGCTCACGCCGATGGCGTCGCAGATGCGCGCCACCTCGTTGGAGAAGGCGAAGTGCACGTCGCGCTGGGTGTTGTCCACGAGCTTGATGGTCTCGGCGGTCTCGAGGTTGGCGACGCGGATGGTCGTGACGGTGATGAACTGAAAGAGCTGGGAAGCGCGCACGGTTGCCTGCAGCGTGGCGCCGCCGACGATCTGGGGCAGCGTCCTCAGCTCCTTCAGCGCCGAGCCTTCGAGCGTCCGCTCGGGGCAGAAGGCGAGGTCGCAGGCGCGCCCCGTCGCTTCGAGGATGGGGGCGACGACGCTCCGCGTGGTGCCGAGCCGAACGGTGGAGCGCAGCACCACGAGCGCATTCGGCGGCATGGCGCCGGCCACCTCGCGCGCCGTGTGCTCGATCATGTCGAGGCGCGCGCGGCCGTTGGGGCCGAGCGGCGTGCCGACCGTGATGATGTAGACGGTCGCGTCGCAGTCGGCGGGGATGCTCTCGTGCACGGTGAGCGCGCCGCTCTCGACCGCGCGGCTCAGATGATCCTGCAGCCCGGGCTCGTGGAAATGCGGCCGCCCCTTGCGCAGGTCGGCGACGACCTGCGGGCGGATCTCGATCCCCCACACGCGGAAGCCGACGCTCGCCATCGTCGCTGCCAGCGTGAGGCCGACGTAGCCGAGGCCGAGCACGCACACGGAGCGATCGGGGAAATTCTCTGGGACAAGCATGAGTGGAGGGAGGGTCCGGGTTTGGTGAGGCTGGATTGCTTTTGAGACGCTACCGCACTTCGGGTGAATCGAGATTCACCCGAACCGCCGCCGGCTTCGTCGCCGGACTTGTCAGACCGCGCCGATACTCGCGGCGGGGACGTTGACGCGCACCTCGCGGCCGAGCAGCGAGAGGAGAACCGCGACGCGGCTTTCGCCCGCGATGCGTTCCAGAATTCCGCGTGCCTCCGCGAAGATGCCGTCGGTCACGCGCACGGGGCTGCCCGGCGCGATGCCGGCCGGAAGGCCAAGTTTGACGAAGCCGTCGCCGTCCTCGCGCGCGCGGATCTCGCTGACCACAGCGTCGGGCACGAGGGCCGGCATGTCTCCGGCCAAAACGAGGTGGTTGACGCCGAATGTCGAATGTATGGCGCGCCAGTGGTCGCGCGCGGAATCGAGCTTGACGAAGAGATAGCGCGGGAACAGCGGCCGCGGCACCATCTCGGTCTTGCGGGCGTGGCTGCGGCGGCGGAGGTAGCGCGGAAGATAGGTCTCGAACCCTTGCCGGCCAAGGTTAACCGCGGCGCAGTCCTCCTGATGCGGCCGCGTGTGCACGACATGCCAATGGCGCGGTGCTGTCATGGGTTGCCCCCCTCGATCGCGCCGGCCCCGGGCTCATCCTGGCGCGGGCGGATGCGCAGGCGCAGGAGCTCGGGTGCGTGCACCCGCTCGGGTCCGAAGGCTACGACGGCGGCCTCGAAAATCTCGCGCGCATCGATCATCGCGGTTACCAGGACGGCGTCGATCGGCCCGAGGACAGCGGCCTCGCGCAGAAGCGTCTCGGAATCGGCTCCGCCGGGCAGCGTCCCTGCGATCTCGACGGGGTGCTCGGCCGCGACAAGGCTCGCGATGTCGGCGAGGTCGCCGGCGCCGAGCAGGACGACGCGGCGCTGCCCGCGGGCGGCGGCGGCGGCAAACAGCTCGCCGAACTGCACGCGGGCCTGGTGGAAGAGCGAGAAGGAATGGCGCAGATAGGCCGCGGTCAGCCGCGATTTCTCGGCAAAGCCTTGCGGCGTCAGGTAGTAGGCGTAGCGCCGGGTGGGGGCCTCGCTCACCTTGATCAGCCCCTTGCGCACACAACGCTTGAGGTAGGAGTTGGCGAGGCCGAGGGCGATGCCGAGCTCACTGGCGACGGAGCGCTGGGTCACGTCCGGGTTGCGGTCGACGACGTCGAGCATGCCCAGCACGATCTGGTCGCCCGATTGGGCGTGGCGCTCTTCGCGCACCTTGACCGAGGCTTTCGCTGATGCCATGCGGCAGGTCCCCTCCGCCCGCTTGAACGCCCCTCGCGTTCATCGCGTGAACGCTTACTACGTTCACAACGTGAACGTCAATAAAGGCAATACAGTGCCCACAGGATTGGTTAACGGCGCGCCGTGCGCTGAGCTGGTGGGTAGGGAGGGCCTTCGCGGGCGTGAAAAGCTGTTGCCAGCAGGGTGTACGGCCCTGATAGAGCTTTGATCCGCTAAGAAGCCGCCGGGGGAAGGCGCCTCAATGCCTGCAGCCATGACCGAGACTGCGAACGCCTGGCTGGCCACGGGCGGTATCGCCCCCCTCGTGTTCTTCGCCTCCCTCGCGATCGCGTGGGCGCTGATCGCCCTGACGCTGCCGGTGTTCCGGCGCTTTGCCCTGGCGGTGCCGAACGCGCGCTCCTCGCATAAGGCGGTGACCCCGCAGGGCGGGGGCTTCGGCGTCATCGCGGCTACCGTCGGCGTCACGGCGCTGGCGCTGCTGGCCTCGTCGTCGCTGGCCGGTGCGTCGCAGGTCGGAACCTGGCAGGTGCTCGCCGCCACGGTGCTGCTGGCGGTGGTGGGCGCCATCGACGACGCAAAGCATCTCTCGCCCGCGCCGAAGTTCGCCGCTCAGGGTGTTGCCGTCCTCCTGGTTCTCGCGGCGCTGCCCGAGGGCATGCGCGTTTGCCCATTGCTGCCGTGGACGATCGAGCGTGCCGCAATGCTCATTGCCGGGCTCTGGCTCGTGAACCTCGTCAACTTCATGGACGGCATCGACTGGATGATGGTCGCCGAGGTGGTGCCGGTGACCGGCGGCGTCGCCCTCGTCGGTGCGCTCGGCGCGCTGCCCCCCGAGGCGCTCATCGTTGCGCTTGCGCTCAACGGGGCGATGCTCGGCTTTGCGCCATTCAACCGGCCGGTCGCGCGGCTGTTCCTCGGTGATATGGGGAGCCTGCCCATCGGGCTCCTGCTGTTCTGGCTGCTTTTGCTCGTCGCCGGATCCGGGCACGTCGCCGCGGCGCTGCTGCTGCCGCTGTATTTCGTCGCCGACGCCACCGTGACGCTGGCGCGCCGCGCGCGCGCCGGCGAGCGCGTATGGGAGGCGCACCGCACGCACTTCTACCAACGCGCGCGCGACAACGGCTTTGACACGCTCGGCATCGTCGGGCGCGTATTTGCGGTGAACTGCGGCCTCGTGGCTCTGGCGGCGGCAAGCGTCGCGCTGGCGTCGCCGCTGGCGAGCCTCGTCACCCTTGCGCTGGGTGCGATGCTCGTCGCGTGGCTGCTTGCGACCTTCGCGCGGAGGCGGCGGTGAGCGAGCGCATTCTCGTCACCGGCGCCTCGGGCTTCGTCGGCAGAGCGCTTGTCGCAGCCTTGGCGCAAGCGGGCCACGAGGTGACGGGCGGCGACGCGCCGGCCTGGAGCCGCCGCGCTTCCGCCGGGCGTAGAGGCCGTCGCCGTGCCCGACTTCCGCAATCCAGTCGATTGGGCGCCGCTGCTCGCGGGCGTCGACGCTGTCGTGCACCTCGCCGGCATCGCCCACGTCGGCCTCGACCTCGATCCCGCGCTCTATGATCGCGTCATTCGCGACGCGACGACGGAGCTCGCCGCCGCCTGCGCCAAGGCCGGCGTGCGCCGGCTGGTGTTCGTATCGTCGGTGCGGGCGCAGTGCGGCGCCTCGGCGCCGGGCGTGCTGCGCGAGGCCGACACGCCGCGGCCAGCCGAAGCTTACGGCCGCGCCAAGCTCGCCGCCGAGGTGGCGGCTCTCGCCGGCGCGACGCCGTGCACGATCCTGCGCCCGGTGATGGTCTATGGCCCCGGCGTCGCCGGCAACCTCGCGACCCTGATGCGGATTGCCGATACGCCGTGGCCGCTGCCGTTCGCGGCGTTCGACAACCGGCGCTCGCTCGTCAGCCTCGACAACCTCATTGCGGCGATCACCTTCGTGCTCGGCTCCACGGCCACGCAGAACGAGACCTACCTCGTTGCCGACGCCGAGCCCGTCACCTTCGCCGAGATCGTCACGGCGCTTCGCCGCGGTCTTGGCCGTCCGCCGCGGCTCTACCCGGTGCCGCCGGCGCTGTTTGCGACCGCGCTCAAAGCGCTCGGCAAGGCGGACATGTGGGAACGCCTCGGGGGCTCGCTGGTCGTCGACCCCGGCAAGCTGATCGGCGCCGGCTGGCGGCCGCGCGGCGACACCAAGGCTGGCCTAGCGCGACTCGCGGCAGCCTCACGCGCGGCGTGATAGGCCCGCCCGCCGCGCAAGCTCATCATAGACAGCGAGCGTGTCGCCGATGACGGCGTCGAGCGAGAACTCGCGCTCGACCATGCGCCGACCGGCCGCGCCGTAGCGCGCGCACAGCTCCGGCCGCGCGATCGCTTCGCGCAGCGCGGCGGCGAGCGCGGGCACGTCGCGCGGCGGCACCAGCCAGCCGTTCTCGCCCGGTCGCACGATCTCGCGGCAGCCCGGAACGTCGGTGGCGACGATGGCGCGCGCGCTGGCCGCTGCCTCGAGCAGCGCCTTCGGCAGTCCCTCGCCGTAGAACGTCGGCAGGCACACGAGGCTCGCCTCGGAAAGGACGCGCGGCATGTCCTCGCGCCAGCCCCAGTATTCGATGTCTCCGCTGGCGACGAAGCGGTCGATCTCCGCGCGC
Source organism: uncultured Alphaproteobacteria bacterium (assembly GCA_963817485.1). Classification (GTDB taxonomy): domain Bacteria; phylum Pseudomonadota; class Alphaproteobacteria; order Rhizobiales; family Hyphomicrobiaceae; genus Hyphomicrobium_A. The sequence continues at coordinate 25,001 of CAWFOR010000020.1, forward strand.
GAGACGGCGGCGACGTTGTCGGCGTCGGGCTTGCCGACGAGGGCGAAGCGCGCGGCAACGCCCTCGGCCTTGAGCAGCGCCGCTGCCTGCATGAACTCGCGCACGCCTTTGGCGATCAAGAGCCGCGCCGGCAGCACGACGAGCGGTGCGCCGGGCGGTGGCGGCTCGGTCGCATAGCGCTTGGGGTCGACGCCCGAGCCGCGGATCAGCCGGATGTTCTCGGCCCGCGTGAGCCTCCGCCGTGCAAGCAGCGCGGCATCATCGGCGTTCTGCACGATGGTGCGCGTGTTTGCGCCCGCGAGCGCGGAGCGCAATGCCGTCGTCACCAGCGGGCGCAGCGTGCGCGCCTTGGTACTGTCGGAGCTGAAGACCCACCCCAGCCCCATGAGCGCATTGACGACGCCTTTGGCGTGCGCCGCGCGGGCAGCCAGCGAGCCGTAGATGACGGGCTTCACGGCGACGTTGTGGACGAGATCGGGGGCGATGCGCCGGTATTGGCCGACGAGCTCGGCGACCGACTTGAGCTCGTGCCAGGGATGGAGACTTGCGCGACCGATCGTGATGGGGGCGAGCTTGAGGCCGGCGTCGCGAATGGTGGCGCCATCCTTCAGGACCTGCGTGACGACCGTCACGTCGTATCCGGCCTCCTTGGCGGCGACGGCGAGCGCCAGCCGGTGGGAGACGAAGTACCAGTCGACCGAGACGAAGTAGAGGAGCTTTGGCCGCGCTGCCACGTCAGGCGCTCGTCCGGCAGATGCTCGCCGGGCCGGGCGCAGCCCATCCGCTCCGGCCCCGCAGATGGCGCATATCGATCCGGGCGCTAGACATGAGGGCTCCGGGTTGGCTCGGCCGGGATGATCGGCCGCGGCGCGAACCATAGGCATCCGGGGTCCGCGTGCCAATGCGCCGCAGCACGGGCACCGCAAAAAATTCGACGGATTGTTCAACATCGAAAACGACAACGATTGAGTTGGGCACGGCGCCGACCTAGCGTCAGCCAAAACAATCCGCCTGTTTGCAGGCGGTCAGGGGAACGCCGGGGTGGGAGATGTTCTCGAACGTACTCGATAGGGCGGGGTGCCCGCGCAGCGAGCGGCGCTGGGGCATTGTCCTCGGCAGCCTCCTCGCCGTTGCCGTGGCGGCGGCGATCGTGAGCGCGCGCACGCAGCCCTTCATGTTGACGCTGGTGGTCGCGGGCTTTCTCGGCGCTGCGGCCGTGCGCGGCAACCTGCAGAGCGCGATTCCGCGGCGGAGTTCCGTAGGGCTGCACCTTGCCCTCTTGCTGCTTTATGCCTTGGCGAGCGCGGCCTGGGGTATGGATCCGCCGGGGACCCTATTGGCCGTATCGCTCGCGATGCTGGTGGCGCTCGGCACCATCGCCCTCATGCAGCTTTTCGCCGAGGAGCCCTTAGGCAACCTTTTGCACATGGGCGAGGGGGTATGGGCCGCCTACGTCGTGGGGCTGCTCTATCTGCTCATCGAGATCGCCTCGGATCAGAGCATAAAGCTCTGGCTCTATAACCTCATAGGGCTCGGTCAGCCGGATCTGCCGCATCCGGGTGTGTACGAATGGTCCGGTGGGCGGCTCGTCGCCATCTCCGACGAGGAGATTAAGCGCAACATTGCCCCCCTTACGCTGTTCCTGTGGCCTGCAGTGCTCGCCGCGCTCGGCACCTTTACCCTCGCGAGAGGCCGCGCGGTGGCCATCGCCATCGTCGCTCTCGCCGGCACCGTGGTGATGCTCGCAACGCACGGCACCTCCAAGCTCGCCTTCGCCGGCGCGCTTCTCGTGTTTGCGATCGCTTCATTCGCGCCGCGGCTGGCGGGGCGGGTGGTCGTGCTCGCGTGGGTCATCGCCTGCGTCGCCGTGCTGCCGGCGGCGCTGATCGCGCACCGCCTCGACCTGCACAACGCCGCCTGGCTCGAGCCGTCGACGCGTCACCGCATCATCATCTGGAACTATACGGCCGAGCAGGTCTTGAGGGCGCCCTTGCTTGGCGTCGGGGCGCGCACGACCTACGTGTTGGGACCGCAGCTCGAGCAGACGCTCGAGACGCCGCCCGACGAGCAGTTCCGGCGCACGCTGTCGACGCATTCGCACAGCGTCTATCTGCAGACCTGGTTCGAGCTGGGCCTCGTCGGCGTGACACTGCTGACGCTTCTGGGGCTCGCGATCCTGCAGGCGATCCGCGGCGCTAGCCGTTCCGCTGCAGCGCTACGCTTATGCGACCTTCGCCTCCGCCGCGATCATGGCGGCGTCGAGCTACGGCATGTGGCAAATCTGGTTCATCGCGATGTTCGGGCTGTGCGCGGCGCTCTTCGCGCTCGGCGCCGAGCTCAACAGCAAGCGAGATCGGGCCGCAAACCTCAGCGCTTGATCGAGGCCGTCTCGATGGGGCAGCCCTTGCGCACCATCGTCGCATCGACCGCGGCGGATTCCGCTTGCGCTTGCTTGTATTCGGCAATGGCCGGGACGCCGTCGCCAGGCTGGCCGAACAGGCGACCCCAGGTGGAGGCCACCGTGGTGGGCAGCTCCTGCACCTGCTCGAGCGCGCTCTTGGACAGCTTCTGCATCTGCTCCTGCAGCCCCAGGGAGCGCTCCTGCAGCGCTCGGCAGCCGAGCCCCTGCTCCTGATCGGAGAGGACGTAGTTGCCGGTTTGCTGATAGCCGGGGTGGGGCGCGCCGGAGAGGCTCTGCACGGTCGAGCACCCGCCGAGCACAACGGCGGAGAGCGCACAAAGGCACGCAAGCGCGCCCGCACTGCCGATACCGTTCCTAAATCCCAGCATCTCTGCCTTGTCCCCTAACGGCAGTGCAATATTTAGCTGTGCGAAACGACAGTGCCACCCGAGTCGCAGACAAAAATTGCCGCTGTGCTCTCTGGGCCACAGCGAAAAAGCGCGCCATAACAGGGCCTTACAACTCGTCATGCGCGGACAATTCACCTGCATTTGTTGTCGGCAAAGATCTTTTCGATCGCCTTTACCTCACCACTCAACTGCGAGAGCTCTTGTTCGCGTTTCTGCTCGTCTTCAACGGGAACCAGGCTGGGAGCCAAATCTGTTTGTCGGGTAGCAATCCGTCGCTTTTCGTTCTTCAGTTGCTGGCACGTCATTCCTAGATACTGGGCTGGCGCGACATCGGCCGCAGGCACGGTTGGATTGCTCCAACTGGCGCAGCCAGCTAGCCCGCTGGCCGCAGCTAAGACAATGGCTCCAGCGCATATATGCGGTTGCCGCATCGCCAACGGCTGCGCCTGAAAGAAGGCAGTAAAATGGGCGTTCTTGGATGGGCACGCAGTTGGGCCGGGGCTAGCACTTCTTGGAAGTGCGCACTCTATTCAGGGCGTCCATCTCGCCGCTGATGTAGGCGAAGTCCTTCTTGCGTTGCTCTTCGCCAGGGGAAAGCTGAGGGCGCAAATCTACTGCTTCTTGTAGCAAGCGTTCGTCTTCGGCCCGAAGCTCCTCGCAGCTCATGCCGGCATACTGATCGTCGGCGATCTTCGTTGGCGGTACGCTGAGCCAAGGCGCAAACGAACATGCGCTCACACAGCACGCCAGCGCCGGCAACGTCAAATGCCGCAGCCAATTCAGCATGCCCAAACACCGGCTTCTAAACTACTCGTCTTCTGCCGATGCGGATAGAGGTCGGTGCTTACGCAAGCCTGACTGAGGCGCTCGCTATATCGGAAACGGCAAAATATACAGCAAGGCTAGCACGGCAAGCACGAAGATCGCGACGAACCGCCGTGAGTCCGCCAAGCGCCTGACCCTTTCCAGAATCGTTACCGCTGTCATTGGTTTTCCGCCTGCCTGCAAAGGATCTGGCTATACCGCAAGTGCGACAGGATTGGGAAATTAGGACAGCATTCGATGCTTTCCTCGATGCCGCCAGTGGTGAAGTGGCCGTGGGAGCTAGAAGCGGTGGATCCAGCCGATGTCGATGACGTCAATCTCCGGCGAGAGCGTGTTCTGCCCCGCAGGAAGCGCTGAGAACGTTTTGTCGTCGAAATCGAGGCGGCGATAGCCGCCATAGAGCGTGATGTCCCTGTTCCAGACGAACTCCACGCCACCGCCATAGGTCCAACCGCTAAGCGTCTCGCTGCTCGACACCCCAGTGACATTATTGGAGACCTTGAGGTCTCCGTAAGCATAGCCGGCCGTCACATAGGGCAGGAAGCGGCCGATGCCGTAGCCCAGACGGCCGCGCACTGTTCCGTAGTAGTGCAGCTCGGATTTGAACGCGCCGCTGCCGCCACCCCGGCCGTCGCCATCGGCGAAGGAGTAGTAGCCGTCCGTGATCACGCCGAGCAGCAAACCGCCGACTTGGTGGTCGTAGCCGACCCGGCCGCCGATCGCGAAGCCGCTGGGGTTCTCCAGCAGGGCGCCGCCGGTGCCGCCTAGCTTCACCTGGTCGTTGATGCTCAAGTCGGGTGAAAGGATGAAGCCGGTGCGATTGATCGCACCGAGCTGGGCATCGGAGGCGTAGGTCAGGCTTGGGAGGCGGAGCCAATCATCGGCTAGAGCTTCGCTCGTTCCGCCAGCGGCGACGATGAGACCCGCGAGCAAAATGAACGCGAAATCAAGACGCCCGAACCCACTCAACGCACGCCCCTCGGTTTGGTCAGGCGCATCATAGAGGCCCGGGGTATGGATGTCCGGTGCAAACCTGCATCAATGTAGGGCAAATTCGCTTGGCTAGGTGAACGCGAAACGTTTGATTACGTCGTTTTCTCGGCGCGGCCGCGCTCAGCCAAATGAAAGTTTGGCGACAAGTGGAGCGGCCCCTTCCAGTCGCCCCTGCTAACCCTACGCGAACCCACGGGGAAGGCTTCCGGGGAAGCCTCGGCCCTCGTGTGCGAGGCGCTATGAACTCGTCCTTCTGCTGTCGTGTAAGTACAATTTGTTTTGCATCTCCCGTGTAGGTGCACGAGCGCCATGATGTCCCCCCGTCCATGCTCGCTACTGTGACAGCCGAGTGGGGCCCTACCCGGTGGGCCGCCTCAACCATGCTTGGGGGCGCTCGCCGCGATCAGCCGGCGCGTCTCGAGCAGCTCGACGACACGCCGAGCAAGCTCGGGCGCCGCAGCCGAGGTCGTGTCAAGCACGAGATCTGGGCTTTCTGGCGCCTCGTAGGGTGAATCTATCCCGGTAAAGTTCGGCAGCTCCCCGGCTCGGCTCTTGGCGTAGAGGCCCTTCGGGTCTCGGCGCTCGCACACATCGAGCGGGGCGCGCACGAAGATCTCGATGAACTCCTCCGGCCCGACGAGGTCGCGCACGGCGGCGCGCTCGGCGCGGAAAGGCGAGATGAACGAGCAGAGCACGAGGAGGCCGGCGTCGACGAACAGCTTCGCCACCTCGCCCACGCGGCGGATGTTCTCGACCCGGTCGGCGGCGGTGAAGCCGAGGTTCTTGTTGAGCCCGTGGCGCACGTTGTCGCCGTCGAGCAGGTAGGTGTGGGAGCCGCGCTGGGCGAGCTGCCCTTCCACGAGGTTCGCGATCGTCGACTTGCCGGCGCCGGAAAGGCCGGTGAACCAGAGGACGCACGGTCCTTGCCCCTTGAGCGCAGCGCGCCGCATCTTGCTGACCGCGAGCGGCTGCAGGTGGACGTTGACGCCGCGCCGCAGCGCGAAGTCGACGGTGCCGGCCGCGATGAGGGCGTGCGAGTAGCGGTCATAGAGCGCAAAACGCGCGGTCTGCGGCAGGTCGGCGAAGGCGTCGAGCGCGAGCGGCGCAGCGGTGGCTATCGTGCACGCGCCGACGTCGCCGCGCTGCAGGACGCGCGCCGGCTCCTGGCGGAGCGTCTCGACGTCGAGGCGGTGCTTGACCGAGGTCACGGTGGCGGAGACCTCGCGTCCGTTCATTCTCAGCAGATAATCGCGGCTGGGGAGCAGCGGCTCCTCGGCGATCCAGGTCAGATGGGCCGCGAATTGGTCCGCGATTTGTGGGGGATGCTCGGAGTGGGTGAGTACGTCGCCGCTGCCGAGATCGATATGCGTGGAGAGGCCGATGGAGATGGCTTCTCCGGCTTCCGCCTCGTCGCGCTCGATCCCCTCGATGAAGATGTGACCGACGGTGCTGGTGACGCCCGAATTCGCCACCTGGACCCTATCACCTCGCCGCAGCGTACCGCTGGCGATGGTGCCGAAATACCGGCGGTGATCGGGATCGGGCCGGGAGACGGATGCAATCGGGAGGCGCAGCGGACGCTCCGTGCGCATAGGGTCGATCGGCACGCGTTCTAGGTGCGCGAGCAGCGTTGGCCCTTTGTACCAAGGCGTATTTCCGCTTGGCGCGGCGACGTTGTCGCCCGCCGTGGACGACAGCGGAATGGCAAGCGCGGAGGCAAAATCGAAGCCTGCCGCAAGGGCAACGAAGTCGTCGGCGATGGCGTCATACCTCGCGCGGTCCCACCCCACGCGGTCTAGTCCGTCGACGGCGAGCACGATGTGGCGCGCGCCAACCGCGCGGGCGATGGCAACGTGGCGCCGCGTTTCCGCTGTCGCCCCGGTGCCCGCATCAACGACGACGATTGCGAGGTCCGCCGCTGGCGGCTCGAGCGCGCCGCTGGACGACGCGGACGTGCCGCCTGCCGCGGCCTCGAGGGTGAAAGCGCGCTGTGCCGTCGCGAAGGCGAGAAACGAGCCGCCAGCGCCCCGATTCTCGGCGTGGCCGGCGCCGGCTGCCGAGACGAGCCGCTCGACGAGGGCCGAGCCTCCAGCGCCGCCATAGACGGAGAAGCGCAGACGCGTCTCGTGAGCGGCGGGGCCTGGCGATACGCCATGCATAGCGGGCTATGTTCCCAGGTCTAGCGCAGTCGCCGCGGGCCGGAGCTGCCGCTCATTCCACCGGCCGCTTGGGGATCACGTTCAAGTCCAGTATCGCCTGGATCAGCGCGTGATGAGCGATCTCCACGAAGCCGTATTGGGCGGAGTCGACGTAGAAATTCACGTCGCCGCGGCCGCGCAGCAGGTTGTCGGGCTTGAAGCCGCTGAACGTGGCAATCGCCATCTCGTGCGCTCTGGCCGTCTCCACTGCCTTGAGAATGTTGGTGGATTGTCCGGAGCTGCTGATCGCAATCAGCATGTCGCCGCGCTGGCCCAGCATCCGCAATTGCTCCGCGAACACGTTGGCGTAGCCGAAATCGTTGGCGAGTGCGGTCAGTGAGGCGCCGTCGTTCAGCGCGAGCGCGCGTACGCCGCCGTTCTTCAGAAACTCGATGGCCTGGTGGCTGGCGATCGCCGCGCTGCCGCCGTTGCCGATGAGGATCAACTTGTTGCCGCGGGCCTGGGCGAGGCGGGCCTGCTCACCCACCCAGTCGAACCCGGCCTGCAGCCCCATGGGCCGGCCGTCGCCGTCGTTGACACGGGCCGCGGCGCACACTCGCACCATCTCGGCGAAATAGTCGGAGATTTGATCGATGGGGGCCGTTTCGGCCACGCCTTTCAGCACGCTTGCTGTCCTCCCCGGTGATTGCGTCTCAAGCTACCTGCCGTCTCGTTTGCCGTTGCCTTGGATCGCACTTGGGGCGGAATTCCGGCGAGATCAAACATAAGGTGCGGAGAGCCGAAAGCGTCGCAGCACGGGCTGCAGATCACCGCAGGCAAGCAGCAACCTCGCTCTCCCCAATTAGGGGCCGCAATCTATCCGCTCGATAGCGGGCTCGCAACATGGCCACCGCGCCGTAGTAACCGGCCCTCCTTGACACGCGCGCCCGTATCACTTAGCGGCGGCCTGTATGAGCCTCGTTCAGCGCCGAACCGCGGCCGGAAGCTCCGGTTTTCCGCAAGGTTAAGACAGATGAAATTTCTCGTCACCGGTGCCGCGGGCTTCATCGGATTCCACACCTGCAAGGCGCTGCTCGACCGCGGCGACGAGGTGATCGGGCTCGACAATCTCAACAGCTACTACGACGTGCGGCTGAAGCAGGCGCGCCTCAAGCAGCTCGAGGGGCGCAACGGCTTTTCTTTCCACAAGCTCGATCTCGTCGATCGCAAGGGCATCGAAGAGCTGTTCGCCACGACGCGACCGCAGCGCGTCATTCACCTCGCGGCGCAGGCGGGCGTTCGCTACTCGCTGGAAAACCCGCACGCCTACATCGACTCCAACATCGTGGGCACCCTGAACGTGCTCGAGGGCTGCCGCCACAACGGCGTCGAGCACCTGGTGTTTGCCTCATCGAGCTCGGTCTATGGCGCCAACACCGCGCTGCCGTTCAGCGTGCACCAGAACGTCGATCACCCGTTGAGCCTCTATGCCGCCTCCAAGAAGGCGAACGAGCTGATGGCGCACACGTACGCGCACCTCTACCGCCTGCCCGTGACCGGCTTGCGCTTCTTCACGGTGTACGGTCCCTGGGGGCGGCCGGACATGGCACTGTTCCTGTTCACCCGCAAAATTCTAGCGGGTGAGCCGATCGACGTGTTCAACGAGGGTCACCACGCGCGCGACTTCACCTACATCGACGACATCGTCGAGGGCGTGCTGCGCACCGCCGACAAGGTCGCGACGCCCAATCCCGACTGGAGCGGCGACGATCCCGACCCGGCAACGTCCAACGCGCCCTACCGGCTCTACAATATCGGCAACAACAATCCCGTAGACCTGATGCACTTCATCGCCTGTATCGAGAAGGCGCTGGGGCGCGAGGCCAAGAAGAATTTCCTGCCGCTGCAACCCGGCGACGTGCCGAAGACGTATGCCAACGTCGACGCGCTGGTGGCCGACGTCGGCTTCAAGCCGGCGACGCCGATCGAGGACGGCATTGCCAAGTTTATTGCGTGGTATCGCAGCTATTACGGTTGAGGCGTGCCGCGGCGCGCCCGCTCGGAGAATTTCTCGGAGGATTTGATGGCCACGATCCTGGTGACCGGCGCGCTGGGACAGATCGGCGCCGAGCTCGTCCCGGCGCTGCGCGCGCGCCACGGCGTCGACAACGTCATCGCGACCGACCTGAAGGTGCTGCCGCCCAGCGGCGCTGCCGCGATCGCGCCCTACGGCCACCTCGATTGCACCGAGCCGCACCAGTTGCACGAGGCGGTGCGCCGCTACGACGTCGGCACGATCTATCACCTCGCCGCGTTGCTCTCCGCCTCCGCCGAGGCCGCGCCCCAGCTCGCCTGGAGCGTCAACATGAACGGCCTCTACAATGTGCTGGAGGTGGCGCGCGGCTACGGCTGCCAGGTGTTCTTCCCGAGCTCGATCGGCGCCTTCGGGCCGACGACGCCGCGCGATGCGACGCCGCAGGTGACGGTGCAGCGGCCGACGACGATCTACGGCGTTACCAAGGTCGCCGGCGAGCTGCTGTGCGACTACTACGCCAGCCGCTTCGGCATCGACACGCGCGGCCTTCGGCTGCCGGGCCTCATCTCCTACGTCGCCGCGCCGGGCGGCGGGACGACGGACTACGCGGTCGAGATGTTCTATCACGCCGTGCGCTATGGCCGGTATACGTGCTTTCTCTCCGCCGACACCCGCCTCGACATGATGTACATGCCGGATGCGATCGCGGCGATGATGGACCTGATGGCAGCCGATAGCGGGCGCCTGCGCTATCGCAACGCCTACAACGTCGCCGCCATGAGCGTCACGCCGGCCGAGCTCGCCGCGGCGATCGCGCGGCATGTGCCGGGTTTCACCGTCGACTACGAGATCGACCCGGTGCGTCAGGCCATTGCCGATAGCTGGCCGCGCTCGCTCGACGACAGCGCCGCCCACCACGATTGGGGCTTTGCGCCGCGCTACGATCTGGAAGCCATGACCACCGACATGCTGGCGCGGCTCAAGACCAAGCTCGCCGCCGCGCGCAGCCGATAGCGGAGCCTGCCATGCCGACCAACAGGCTGACGCCAATCCTCGAAGCGCGCGTCGATGAGCTGCGCACGTCGGGCCGGCTCAAGGGCGCGGAAGCGGTCACGGTTGGGATACTGCCGCCCGCCAACGGCAAGGGCCCCCGCTTCCTCATCGAGGGGGGAGGCCAGCGCGGCTACCTGCGCATGAACTCCAACAGCTACCTCGGGCTGTCGCTCAATGCCCGCGTGCTCGCCGCCGAGGAGGAAGCGGTTCGCCGCTACGGCACCGGGCCGGGCGCGGTGCGCTTCATCAGCGGCACGTGGGCGCCGCACGTCGCGCTCGAGCGGCGGCTCGCGAAGTTTCACGGCCGCGAAGCGGGCATGCTGTTCAGCTCAGCCTATGCGACCGTCATGGGTGTGCTGCCGCAGCTCATCACCGACAAGACCGCCGTCATCAGCGACGCGCTCAATCATAGCTGCATCATCAATGCGATCGCGCTCGCCCGGCCGGCCGAGAAGCGCATCTACCGCCACCTCGATCTCGACGAGCTCGAGCGCCACCTCGCCGCCGTCGCCAAGACGTGCACGCGCGCCATCGTCGTGACGGACGGCGTGTTCAGCATGCGCGGCGATCACGCGCCGCTCGACGCGATCCAAAAGCTCATCGCCGAGTTCGACGCGCTCTTTCCGGAAAACATCATTCTGGTGGTGGACGACTCCCACGGCGTCGGCGGCTTCGGCCGCACCGGCCGCGGCACCGAGGAGGTCACCGGCAGCCGCCCGGTCGACGTGCTCATCGGCACTCTGGGCAAGGCCTTCGGCGTCAACGGCGGCTACGTCGTGGCGAGCAACGCCATCGTCGGCTACCTGCGCGAGACCTCGCCCTTCTACATCTATTCAAACCCGATCACGCCGGGCGAGGCGGAGGCCGCGCTCGTCGCGGTCGATCACGTCGACGGCCCGGAGGGCCTCGCCGCGCTCGATCACCTGCGCTCGATGACGGCGGGCTTCCGCAGGGGCCTGACCCAGCTCGGCCTGGAGACGCTCGCCGGCGAGCATCCGGTGGTGCCGCTGATGGTGCGCGACAGTGCGCTAACGGCGCGTCTCGTCGCTCATCTGCGGTCGAACGGCATTCTCGCGACGGGGCTCAACTATCCGGTGGTACCCAAGGGCGAGGAGGAGATCCGCTTCCAGATCTCGGCCGATCACACCGCGCTCGACATCGACGAGGCGCTCGTCGCGCTGGAGCGTTTCAAAGCCTAGAGAAGGCGCGGCCATGAAATATCAGGATGCCACCCGCTTCGAGTTTCGGACGTTCGCCACCAACCTGACGCCCGTGAAGCGGAAGCTGGAGGCCTTGGGCACGGGCGTCGAGCAGCCGCCGAGCCGCGAGACCTACATCGTCACGCGGCTCAACATCGAATCCAACGTGAAGATCCGCGGCAAGCATCTGCAGGTGAAGGGCCTGAAGGCGCGGCTTCAGATGCTGGAGCAGTGGGAGCCGATCTTCAGCAAGAAATTTCCGGTCTCATCGGAGGATGCCGAGAACAGCGTGTTTCCGCCGCTAGGCCTCGATGTCGATCTCGACGAGGAGACGGAGCTCGACGAGGAGGCTTTGCTCGCTATCGTTGCAGAGCAGCCGGCGCTGGCGACGATCGTGGTCGACAAGCGCCGCACGCTCTATGACCTCGGAAATTACGAGGCCGAGTTCTGCGAGCTGGAGATTGGCGAGGAGAGGCTGCACACGGTTGCCATCGAGACGCCGGAGGCAGATGCGGCCAGGCAGGCGCTACGGGATCTCGGACTCGAGGCAGCCGAGAACGAAAGCTACGCCGCGTTGCTGCAGCGGCGGCTGTTCTGAGGCTGGCTAAATCTCGAGTTGGCTAGTTGCGCACGAGCTGGCCGCGCAGCTCGCCCTGCGGGGCGGCAGCCGTGCGGATCAGCACAAACCACTTGCCGGCTGTCAGATCGGCGGCCTGCTGGTCGGAGATGATAGCGGTGCCCTCGAACGGACTGTCGATGTTGCGCATCCGCACGACGGCGCCCGGGCGTCCGGGGTCGGGCCCGTGCAGGACGGCGGAGATGGCGTAGGTGCTGAGGCCCTTGTAGGAGCCGTGCCAGGTCAGCTTCTTGCTGGAGGTGTCGTACTCGGCGGTGAGCTCTCCGGAGGCCTTGCTGGCAGTTCCCGCGATGGGCTGGATGTCGGACTTGAAGGAGAGAGTCTCGGCAAGCGCGGGCGAGGCCGCGGCAGTTAAGATTGCGGCCGCGAGGGCAAGTAGCCCCTTGCGTATGTCCCTGGCGATCATCGTTTCCGTCTCCCCTTCGAGCGCAGCCTTCAGCTTGCCGCGCTAATTTGCCATCACGATGTCGGGAATATTAATGCACGCTGCAGGCGTTTACGGAAGGGCGCGGCCGGCGGGCCTTCCAGGGCATGGGCCAATGGTGTGGGGTCCGGGCGCTGCCCTCTGGAACGGGCGGCGATTTGGCGCTAAGTCCTCCCCCGGTCCCAGAGCGCTCTCCGGCAGTCCCGACAAGAGGTCTTACCATGACTGAGAAGCTTGCCGACATCGCCAACGCCATGGTCGCCCCGGGCAAGGGCGTGCTTGCCGCCGACGAGAGCTCGGGCACCATCAAGAAGCGCTTCGATTCAATCGGCGTCGCCTCGACCGAGGACACCCGCCGCGACTATCGCGAGATGCTGTTTAGCGCGCGCGAGGCCATGCGGAACTACGTTTCCGGCGTCATCCTCTATGACGAGACCATTCGCCAGAAGGCGAAGGACGGCACGCCGCTCGTCGATGTCATCAAGGCGTCGGGCGGCATCCCCGGCATCAAGGTCGATGAGGGCGCCAAACCGCTCGCCGGTTCCCCCTCGAAGATCGAGCAGGTGACGGAAGGTCTCGACAAGCTGCGCGAGCGGCTCGCCGAGTACCACAAGCTCGGCGCCCGCTTCGCGAAGTGGCGCGCGGTCATCACCATCGCCGATGGCGCGCCAACGTGGAACTGCGTCAAGGCCAACGCGCACGCCCTCGCGCGCTATGCCGCGCTATGCCAGGAGGCCGGCATCGTCCCGATCGTCGAGCCCGAGGTGCTGATGGACGGCGCGCACGCCGGCCACGACGTCCACCGCTGCTATGAGGTGACGGAGTGGACGCAGCGCACGGTATTCCGCGAGCTTTACGATGCACGCGTTGACCTCGAGGGCATGATCCTCAAGCCCAACATGGTGATCGCCGGCCAGAAGTGCACCAAGCAGGCGAGCCCCGAGCAGGTCGCCGAGCTCACCGTGAAGTGCCTGAAGGCGACGGTGCCGTCGGCCGTGCCCGGTATCGCCTTCCTCTCTGGCGGACAGTCGGACGAGCAGGCGACGCAGAACCTCTCGCTCATGAACGAGATCGGCGGCGCGCCCTGGAAGCTCACGTTCTCCTATGGGCGCGCGCTACAGGCGGCTGCGCTGAAGGCCTGGGGCGGCAAGACCGAGAACGTGGCGGCCGGTCAGCGCGCCTTCGCCCACCGCGCCCGCATGAACTCGCTCGCGGCGCTGGGCAAGTGGAACGTGCAGCAGGAGAAGGCTGCCTGAGCGCCCGGCCCGGCGGCAGACTGTCGCCTTGAAGCGCGTCCTCGGATCTCCACGTTTCCCCTCGGCGTTGATGGGAAATTTACCCGCCGCCTGCAGCGTGGGCCGCCGGCTCGGCCCGAGCGAGGCCGCCGCATCAATGGAGAGAGAGAATGCACGTCACCCAGCAAAGTGCGCTTGCGGCGATCGAGGCTGCGCGCAAGAAGGCCGTCAAGATCGAGACGCAGATGTGCATTGCCGTCGTCGACTCCGGCGCGAACCTCAAGGCCTTCCTGCGCATGGACGACGCCTGGGTCGGCTCCATCGACATCGCCATCAAGAAGGCGAAGACGGCGGTGTTCTTCGGCATGCCCACGGGCGAGATCGGCAAGCTGTCGCAGCCGGGCAAGCCGCTCTTTGGCATCGAGCATTCGAACGAGGGGCTGATCACGTTCCCGGGCGGACTGCCCATCGTTGACGAAGAAGGCGTGCTGGTCGGCGCGATTGGCGTCAGCGGCTCGACCGTGGAGAACGATCACGCGGTGGCGTCAGCCGGCTGCAAGGTTGTCGGCGTCAGCGATCTGCCGGCGCATCCCTGGCGCACCTAACGTCAAGGCTACTTTTTGGATTTCCCGTCGGCGATCTTCTCGACACTGTCGGCGAGATCGCCGACGAGGCGTACGCGATAGGTCGCGTTATCGCAGGTCAGGGTCCACACGGGCAGGTCGGGTTTGGAAAGCTTCGGGTCTCGCACCGCGGGCTGGGGATTGTCGCAGACGTAGCCCTGCTTGCGGATTTGCGCGGCAATGATGTTTGCCGGCGTCTCCTTCTCCGCGTCATCGGCCATCGAGGTGCCGGCCGCGTTGAGAATGAGCGAGCCGCCGAGTGCGGCGATCGAGAGCAAAGCCAAAGCACGCATGACGCAACAAGCCCCAGGAACCATCCCCAGACCGGCGGAGCGAACTCGAGTTCCGCCGGTCCCTCTTCTGGATACCTCTCAAGCCGTTAAATAATCGCGCAGGTCAGGCGGTGGCCAAACGCTCGTGCGCCTTGCGGCCTGCAAGCGCGAGGAAGACGTAGCTCCAGCCCGAGAACAACAGGTTGATGCCGACGAGGAGGCCGAGCGCCCAAGTGGCCGAGCCCGGCAGGTCCATGCCGATCATCACGCCGACGGCGAGGGCGGCGATGCCGCTCAGGAGCACCCAGCCCCAGCCCTCGTGCGGACGTACCTGGAACGCCATGACGATCTCGGCGATGCCCTCGGCGAGGAACAGCGCCGCGATCAGGATCGTCAGCGTGAGGAGGCCAGCAAGCGGGAAGAACGCCAGATAGAAGCCGGCCACGAGGTAGAGGATGCCGATCAGGAGCTCCCAGATGAAGCCCTTCCAGCCGGGCGCCGAGAAGGCGTGGATGATCATGATGACGCCGCCGACCATGAACAGCCAGCCGAGGAAGGTCTTTGCCACGATGCCCGACAGCAGCGGAAATGCGATCGCCGCGAGGCCGGCGATAATGAGAAGGATGCCGGCGGCGAGGAACCATCCCCACTTCTCGGTGATCAACTTCTTCGTTTCCAAAAGTCGTGCTTCGATGTCTGCTGCTGTGAGCGGTGCCATGTTCGATATCCCCTATTTCAGAGCCGCATCTCGTTTGTTCCGGGCGGCGCGCGACTTCCAAAACATAGCAGAGTCGTGCGACGAATTGCGGTCTACCGGTCCCTATGGTGGCGCCAGTGCTGACGCGCGTTCCAAGATCGGTCGCAGGCGCTGCTGGCACGGTGAAGCGTGAAATTCGGGCCAATAACGGGACGCGAATACGCGGCTAATTTCGTGAGCGCCATTCACTGCGCTCTGACCATGCAACTCGATTTCCCAAAAGGTGGGTGCGTGGCGGGGCGAGCACGCAACCGTTGCATCGCCGCCAGAGGTCGCTTTTCCGCCCCATTGCGGTTTGATAGGCAAAGCGGATCACAGTTGTTGGATTGGGGGTAGCGCCATGGGGCGCGCGAGTGAGGCAAAGCTCTATATCGTCGTCGACGCTGACATCGCGCCGGCGGCGGTCGAGACGCTGCTCGACTCCGCTCCAATTGCAGCCCTCCTCATCGCTCCCGGCCAAGTTGCCGCTCGATGCCTCGCGTGCAAAGCCGCTCGTCGAGCTGGCGCAGGCGCGCGGTATCGCCGCGCTTATCGAGGCCGACGCCGCGCTCGCGCGCACGTTGCGCGCCGACGGCGTGCACCTGCCCTGGAGCAAGGACATCGTCGCGCGCTACGAGGACGCCCGCGATATCCTCGGCGGACGCTTCATCGTCGGCGCCGATGCAGGTCGCTTGCGCGACGACGCCATGACGCTCGGCGAGACCGGCGCCGACTACGTCGGCTTCGGCATCCCCTCCCATGTCGAGGACCGCGAGACGGCGCGCGCACGCCAGCTCGACCTCGTCGGGTGGTGGGCTGAGATATTCGAGCTGCCGTGCGTAGCCTTCGACGTCGAGAGCTTGGAGGATGCGGCGCGCCTTGTTCGGATTGGAGCCGACTTCGTGGCCCTCAAGGCGCCCGCCGGAGCAGCACCGGCGGAGCTGGCGCGCTGGGCGAAGGAAGCGGCTCACGCGCTCGCCGCCGAGGAGGACGTCGCATGAGGGCACTTCCCCGCCTTGCCGTTGCGCTGCTGCTTTCGATCGTTGCCGTGTCGCCGCTGTACGCCGAGACGAGCTCGTGGGTGCAGGAGATCCCGCAGACCGAGATCCCCAAGACCTCTCTCGGCAAGGGCGTGAAGCTCGTGCCGGGGCCGAAGGCCGCTCCGCAAGCGGCACCCGCTCCGACGGCCGGCAAGCTTTCGGGTGCGCCGACGATGGTCGAGCCGACCGGCGATGACGCCGCCTATATCGCCTTCGACCAGGGCCAGTACCTAACCGCGCTGAAGCTTGCCGAGGAGGGCACCAAGCGCAACGAGCCGCAGGCGTTTACGCTCATCGGGCGCATCTATGCCGAAGGTCTCGGCGTCAACAAGGACGAGGCCCAGGCCGCCAAGTGGTACGCGCGTGGCGCCGAGCTGGGCGACATCCAGGCGACTTTCTCGCTCGGCGTGCTCTATGCCGAAGGGCGCGGCGTGAAGAAGGACCGCAACAAGGCCGCCGAGCTGTTCGAGAAGGCGGCGCTGACCGGCCATCCGCTCGCCAACTACAACCTCGGGCTCCTGTTCCTCAAAGGCGACGGCAAGCCGCAGAACTTCTACCGCGCCGCCGACCACATCCGCTTTGCCGCCGAGAAGGGCATCGCTGCCGCGCAGTACGATCTCGGCGGCCTCTACCAGAAGGGCGTCGGCGTCCCCAACGATGCGCTGCAGGCCTCGTATTGGCTGGAGAAGGCGGCCGAGCAGGGCATGTCGGTGGCGCAGTTGGAGTATGCGGTGATGCTCCTGCGCGGGCTTGGCATGACGCGCGACGAGCCCAAGGCCATCCCCTATCTCAAGACCGCAGCCCAGGCCGGCTTGGCGTCGGCGCAGAACCGGCTCGCCTATGTCTATTCCGAAGGCGTGATGGTCAAGAAAGACCCGATCGAGGCGGCGAAGTGGCGCCTCATCGCCAAGGCCGGCGGGCTTCCGGACCCCGACGCCGATGCGCTGGTCGACAAGCTTCCGAAGGACAAGCGAGCCGTCGCCGAGAAGGCTGCCGGCGAATGGCGCGAGCAGGCCGGGCTCTTCTAGCGCCGCACCTCGACGCCCCATTCCGCAATCGACTCCGAAGCAATCACCTTGCCAGCGCCTGGCTAAGGGGTTAGTCGGGCGCCAGCGAATGCGCCGCGCCGGTTGCGCCGCTTCCCCTCGCCGCTCTTGCGAAAAGATCGCTCCCCATGCCCGCCACCGCCCTGATGAACATCATGATCAACGCCGCGCGCAAGGCGGGGCGCAGCCTCACGCGCGATTTCGGCGAGGTGGAGAACCTGCAGGTCTCGGTGAAGGGTCCGGGCAACTTCGTCTCCGCCGCCGACCTCAAGGCCGAGGAGATCATCCACCGCGAGCTGGAGAAGGCGCGCCCCGGCTACGGCTTCCTCATGGAGGAGCGCGGCGCTGTCGCCGGGGTAGACAACTCGCACCGCTGGATCGTCGATCCGCTCGACGGCACGACGAACTTCCTGCACGGCGTGCCGCTGTTTGCCATCTCGATCGGGCTCGAGCGCGAAGGCCAGCTTGTCGCCGGCGTCGTCTATAACCCCATCTCGGACGAGCTGTTCACCGCCGAGAAAGGCAAGGGTGCCTATCTCAACGACCGCCGGCGCTTGCGCGTCGCGGCGCGCAAGAACGTCTCCGACGCGCTGATCACCATCGGCATCCCCCACCTCGGCCGCCCGGATGGGCTGTTCCTCAAGGAGCTGCCGGGCGTCATGAAGGAGGTTGCCGGCGTGCGCCGCACCGGCTCAGCCGCACTCGATCTCGCCTGGACGGCGGCAGGGCGTTTCGACGCCTACTGGGAGCGCGGCATTCAACCCTGGGATATGGCTGCCGGCATCGTGCTGGTGCGGGAAGCGGGCGGCGTCGTCAGCGATTTCTCGGGCGGCGCCACCATGCTCGAAAGCTCGCAGGTGCTGGCCACCAACGCTACGCTGCAAAAGGGCCTTTTGGCACTGGTCAGGCCCGGTTCGGGGCGAGCTTAACGCTTTGCCCCGAAGGCGCTGTTGTTGGCGGCCGGCGGGCACGATCTTGCCGATTTGTGCTGCCAAAGGCTACGGGTAGTCACGCCGTGGCCGAAGTGCGGCGGGCAGGGAGACGGAAATGGCCAAAAAGCGACAGTCGGACCTCGCGACGTCCCCGCTCATGCATCGGACGCTGACGCCGCCCGGTGTGTTCCTGATCCGCATGCTCATCTTCCTGACGCTCGTCGCCTTCCTGACCGCGATCCTGCACAAGCAGCTCTTCACTTCGTTCATGAACAATCCGGGTCTCAACGGCCTCATCCTCGGCGTGCTGTTCCTCGGCATCATCTACGCCTTCCGACAGGTGAGCCGCCTCTATCCCGAGATCCGCTGGGTGAACGCCTTCCGCATCGCCGACCCGGGCCTCGCCATCTCGCACCAGCCGGTGTTGCTCGCGCCCATGGCGGCGCTCTTGCGCGACCGCACCGGCATTCTGTCGCTGTCGACCACATCGACGCGATCGATCATGGACACGATCGGCTCGCGGCTCGACGAGGCACGCGATACCGGCCGCTATCTCGTCGGGCTGCTCGTGTTCCTCGGCCTGCTCGGCACGTTCTGGGGCCTCTTGCAGACCATCACGTCGGTCGGCGGCGCCATCGATGCCATCGACACCAACGCCACCGACAATGTCACCATGTTCTCGGATCTGAAGGCCGGTCTCGCCGCGCCGCTGAAGGGCATGGGCACGGCGTTCTCGTCCTCGCTCTTGGGCCTCGCCGGATCGCTGATCCTGGGCTTCCTCGAGCTGCAGGCAAGCCACGCGCACAACCGCTTCTACAATGAGCTCGAGGAATGGCTCTCGGGTATCACCGACCTCACGCCGGCCGGCGGCGTATCCTCCGACCACGTCAACCGCCAGCTCTCGACCGCGATCCTGCACATGCAGCGCGCGGTGGAGGATCTCTCCCATCGGCTGGGCGAGCAGCCGGGCGGGGGCGCCATCGCGGCGCCCGCCCACAACGAGGAGCAGATCCGAGACCTTGCGCGCGGCGTCAATCAGCTCGTCACGCAGATGCGCGCCGAGCAGAAGGTCGTGCGCGAGTGGGTCGATGAGCAGGCGGCCCAGCAGTCTGAGGTCGCGAACGCGCTACGCGAGCTTGCGACCAACATGAAACGCCGAGGCTAGCCCAATGGCGCGCGGTCGCATGCGACGTGGCGGAGAGTACGCGCAGGTCTGGCCGGGCTACGTCGACGTGCTGTCGACGCTGCTGCTGGTCGTGACGTTCCTCATGTCGATCTTCATGCTGGCGCAGTATTTCGCGAGCCAGGAGGCGAGCGGCAAGGACACCGCGCTCAAGAAGCTCACGCTGCAGATCACCGAGCTCACGAACCTCCTGGCGCTGGAGAAGGGCAAGGGCAAATCCGCCGAGGACGAGCTTGCCGCGCTGCAGGCGTCGCTGGCGGCGTTGAAGGAGGAGAACACCAAGCTGTCGGGCAGTGCCCTTTCGGGTGACGAGCTGGCAAAGAATGCGCAGGCGCGCATCGCCGGTCTATCCGCCGACCTCGAAAACCAGAAGAACATCTCCAATGAGGCGCTCGCCAAGGTCGATCTGTTGAACCAGCAGCTTTTGGCCCTGCGCCGGCAGATCGCCGCCTTGAACGACGCGCTCGAGGCGTCGGAGAAAAAGGATGCCGAAAGCCAGTCGCGCATCAAGGACCTGGGCGCCCGCCTCAATGCCGCGCTCGCCCGCCAGGTGCAGGAGCTGCAGCGCTACCGTTCAGACTTCTTCGGGCGCCTGCGCGAGCTTCTGAAGAACCGCAAGGACATCCGCGTCGTCGGCGACCGCTTCGTGTTCGAGTCCGAGGTGCTGTTCGCCTCGGGATCGGACGCCCTCACGCCCGAAGGCCAAGCGGCGATGGACCAGCTCGCGGCCGCCATCGTCGAGCTCGCGCGCCAAATTCCTCCCGAGATCGATTGGGCGCTGCAGGTCAACGGCCACACCGACATCCGTCCGATCGCAAGCCCGACGTTCCCGTCCAACTGGGAGCTATCGACCGCGCGCGCGATCGCCGTGGTGCGCTATCTGATCAAGCGCGGGGTGCCGCCGCAGCGGCTGGTGGCGGCAGGGTATGGCGAGTTCCAGCCGCTGGAGCTCGGCAAGGACGAGGCGAGCCTGCAGCGCAACCGCCGTATCGAGCTCAAGCTGACGAACCGTTAGCCTCGATGGCCGAAAGACTGGCGACGGAGGAACCCCTCACGCGGCTGTCGCGCTAGAGGGGCAGTGCCTGTTCGTCAATGTCAGGGCGCCGGGGTCGCCGGAGTGGTTGGGCCCGGCTGTTTGGCGTTGGCGAGGTCGGCGAGCGCGGCCGTGAGCTTCTTCTGCGTCTCCGCAAGCTCGGCCTTGAGGCTGTCGACTTCCTTCTGCAACGCCGCCGTCGCCTGCTTGGCGCTGGCGTCCGCCTCGGCCGCGGCGCCTTGGGCCTTGCTTTGCAGGTCCGTGACTTGTCCCTGCAGCTTCGTCACCTGGGCCTGCAGGTCACCGATCTGTGCGGACGCTGCCCCGGTGTCGGCGCGCGATTGCTTCAGCGCGGCCTCGGTCGCCTCGATGCGCTTGTTGGCGTCGTCTATCTGCCGGTTGAGATCGATGGCGTTCGCCTGCAGACGATCCTTGTCGCGCGCGAGTGCGGCACGCGCGCCCTCGGCCTGCTGATAGAGCTGGTTGCGCCCGAGAGCCTCGTAGCCGGCATAGATCGCGAGCGCGCCGAGCGCGAGAACGATCAGCCAAACCCAAATCGGCGTGCCGTTGGCGTGGCCCCTGGGCTCGCCCTGCCAAGCTGCGCTCTCGAGATCGGTTTCCATGAGCGGGTTTCTCCCCGGCGATTTTGTCGTTGTCCGGGCCGTGATGGCGAGGCGCTTGTGGGCACCCCGGTTCCGGACGGCCTTTATGCCTTGTTCTACCTTAACATCCGGTCGAGACGGTCGGGATTGTTGCGCAAATCTTGGTTGTAGTAGGGCCCCGTCCGGCGGGAAGCTTTGATGGGCTTCTTATTCGGCCGCCTCGGCGGCGAACTGCATCTCGGCAAGCCTGGCGTAGAGGCCGGCCTTGGCGATCAGCTCGGCGTGCGTGCCCTCTTCGACGATGTGCCCCTCGTCCATCACGAGGATGCGGTCGGCCCTTTGCACGGTTGCGAGCCGATGGGCGATCACGAGCGTCGTGCGCCCGCGCATAACGCGCTCCAGCGCCCGCTGCACGTGGGCCTCGCTCTCGGCATCGAGTGCGCTCGTTGCCTCGTCGAGAAGCAGGATAGGGGCGTCCTTAAGCAACGCTCGCGCTATCGCGATGCGTTGGCGCTGGCCGCCCGACAATGTGAACCCGCGCTCTCCCAGCCGCGTCTCGTAGCCTTCGGGGAGGGCCCGGATGAAGTCGTCGGCCTGCGCCGCGGTTGCTGCCCGCTTCACGGCCTCGATATTTGCGGTGGGGTCGCCGTAGCGGATGTTCTCGGCGATGGTATCGGCGAAGAGGGCCACGTCCTGCGGCACCAGCGCCGTTCGCGTGCGCAGCTGAGCGAGGTCGGCGTCGCCCGTGCGCACGCCGTCGATGCGGACCTCGCCCCCCAAAGGATCGAAGAAGCGCAGGAGCAGGTTGAAGATCGTCGTCTTGCCGGCGCCGGAGGGTCCGACGAGGGCGACCGTCTCTCCCGGCCTGACGCGGAACGAAACGCCATTGAGGACGACCTCGCCCGCGCGGTCGGGGTAGGCGAAGCGCACGGCCTTGAAGTCGATCTCGCCGCGCGGCGGCGTCGGCAGCGACACGGGGTTAGCGGGCGAGCGGATGTCGGGCTCGACCTGCAGGAGCTCGCCGAGCCGCTCGGCTGCGCCGGCGGCCTGGGCCATCTCGCCCCACACCTCGGAGAGCTGCACGAAGGCCGCCGCTGCGAGCACGGCGTAGAGAACGAATTGTCCGAGCCGCCCGCCCGACATGCTGCCTGAGATCACGGAGGAGGCGCCGAACCACAGCACGCCGGTGATGCTCGCCACGACCAGAAACATGATGAGCGCCGTCAGCACGGCGCGCGCCTTCATGCGCTCCTTGGCGGCGGCAAACGAGCGCTCCACCGCCGCCCGGTAGCGCCGCGACGCCGTCCTCTCGTAGGCGAACGCCTGCATGGTGCGCACCGCGCTCAAGTTCTCGGAGGCGAAGGCGGAGGCATCGGCAAGCGTATCCTGCGCGCGGCGGGACAACTGCCGCACCCAGCGGCCGAAGGCAATGAGCGGCAGCATCGCGGCGGGAATGGCAATCACCACCATGAGCGAGAGGCGCGGGCTCGTCACGAACATCATGACGATGCCGCCGACGAGCATGATGAGGCTGCGCAGCGACTGCGACAGCGAGGAGCCGGCGACAGCCTTCATCTGCGTGGTGTCGGCCGTGAGGCGGCTCATCAACTCGCCCGAGTGCGCCGTCTCGAAGAACGCGGGCCCCAGCGTCGATACGTGGTGGAAGATGTCGCTGCGCAGGTCGGCAACGACGCGCTCGCCCAGCCAGTTGACGTAGTAGAAGCGCGCGGCGCTGGCGATGGCGAGGATGAGGCCGACGACCACCAGCATGGCGAAGTAGCGGTCGACGAACAGGCCGTCCTTCGAGCCGAAGCCCAGATCGATCACGCGGCGCACCGCCAGCGGCACTATGAGCATAGCGACGGCGCTGACGACGAGGGAGATGCCGGCCAGCGTCAGCTTGCGCTTGTAGCGGGTGAGATAGGGTGCCAAGGCCCGTAGCGGCCGCAGCGAAGCCTGCGGGTCGCGGAGCCGGCGGTCGCTGTCGGACGGCGGCTCCTCGCCACGGGCGTCTTCGGGGGCTTGCGATGTGCGGGTCAAGGGCTGAAGCGCTCGTTTCTTAACCGGTTGGCCGGCCACGTGGCCTCAAGGGACCATGCCCGACGGCCCCCAGCCGCTCAAGTGCCATCGGGACGCGGCTTTTACGGGAGGGAACGGCAGCTTGTGCGGGGGCGCCATCTCGACTATAGAGGCCGCTTCAAACCTCCGGATTTGCGAGCCGCCCCATGAAGACGACGCCCGAGCTGCACCCCGACTACCATCAGATCAAGGTCGTCATGACCGATGGTACGGAGTTCGTCACCTATTCGACCTACGGCAAAGAGGGCGACGAGCTGCACCTCGAGATCGATCCGACCTCCCACCCCGCGTGGACCGGCGGCGACCAGCGCCTGACCGACCGCGGCGGCCGTCTGTCGCGCTTCAAGAAAAAGTTCGAAGGCCTGTTCTGATCCGCGCCGCTCACGCGGGCAGCGGACTAATCCAGAACGTGAAAAAGCCCGGCCAATGGCCGGGCTTTTCGATTTACAGGCAACCCGAGCAGCTTATCGCTCAGCTCGAGAAGGCCACGCGCAGGCGGTCCATCTGCACGCCGACGGGGTTTGTCAGAACCCGCTCGGCGCCCGCGTCCTCCAAATTCACGCTCAGTGCGCGGTCGAGGCGCACGATGCGGTCGTAGAGCGCGTAGCTCTCGGTGATGAGGTCGCGCATGCCTTGCGGCAGGGTGTCGTAGCCCTGAACGTGGGAGGGCTTCGCCGGCCCGTGCAACGAAACGCTCGAGCGCTTCTTGTCGGCTTCGGCCTCGCCGATCTCGCCTTCCTTCAGCGCGCGGCGAATGAGGAGCCAGGACGCGAGGTCCAGAAGCCGCGTCGTGAGCCGCATGCTCTCGGAGGCGTAGAGGACGTTGGCGGGGGCCGGGAGGCGCTTTGCCTCGGCGCGGCCCGGGCCCTCGAGGTAGGAGGCCGTGCGCTCGACCAGCGCCATGCCCTCCTTGAAGACGAGATCGAATTGTTCTGAAGCCTGATACCGCTCGCCAAAGGAAACGGTAACGTTGCTCGTTGAGATGCTGCTTACGCTGCGAGACCCGTTGCTCATGACCCGATCTGACACGCCCGTTCTACTTGATGACGTTTTTACCATGCTCTCACCCTGCCAAGCTACCGTTAACAAGATGGCCAAAAGCGGGGCGATGAGGCTCGAGATTTGTGCATGCAAAAAAAGAGCCGCTCTGAGGCGGCTCTGAAGTCAACAGGGAGGCGTCAAACAGAGCGGCAGGTGCCACTCAGGATCCAGAAGACTGGATAACGGGAAGTTACCCCTCTAACCCTAATAAACGGTTAACAACGACGGCACGGAAAAGCGCGCCGCAGTTACGATTGCAGGGGCCCGGATACGGCAAGCGGGAGCACAATGCGGGTTGCGATCCTCAGTCGAAAACGCGCGCGTCTCGTTAACGCTTGAAGAGCGCGCTCGCCGCATCCTCGTGCCGGCGCTTCTTGTCGAGTTCCGTTTTGATACGCGCGATCTCGCGCTCGAACTCGGCGATGCGCGCCTCGAGCTCGCCGACCGACAGCGTCTCGAGATTTTCTCCGATCGCCGCGCCGGGTTTCGGCTCGGGCCTGACGTCATCCCAGTCCATCGGCGTCTCCTCGTTGTCGCGCCCGCCCGCGTCGCCACGCTCGGATTCTGCGACAAGCGCGCGGCCTGCACAAGCAGGCGGCCAGCAATCGGGCGCTTGTTTCCGCCGCGCTGCTCGGGCATCAGTGCGCGCACGCACGAGGGGAGACAGATCAGCGATGTCGACACTACCGGCCAGCATGACCGCCATAGCGATTGCGGATAAGGGCGGCGGTCCGGAGGTTCTGCGGCCGGTTACACTCCCCGTCCCCGCTCCCGGCCCGCGGCAGGTGCTCATCAAGGTGGCGGCGGCGGGCATCAACCGCCCCGACCTCATGCAGCGCGAGGGCCACTATCCCGCGCCCAAGGGACACTCCGAGATTCCCGGGCTCGAGGTTGCGGGCACGATCGCGGCGCTGGGTGCCGGCACAAGCCGCTTCAAAGAGGGCGACCGCGTGATGGCGCTCGTCCCCGGCGGCGGCTACGCGGAATATTGCGCCGCAGATGAGGGTTCCTGCCTTCCGGTGCCGACCGGCCTGTCGATGACGGAAGCGGCCGCGATCCCCGAGGGCTTCTTCACTGTGTGGCACAACGTGTTCGAGCGCGGCGGCTTGAAGAGTGGAGAGTGGTTCCTCGTGCACGGCGGCACGAGCGGCATCGGCGTTGCCGCCATCCAGCTCGCGCACGCGTTCGGCGCGAAGGTGATCGCAACCGCAGGCTCGGCGGAGAAGTGCGAGGCCTGCCGCAAGCTCGGTGCGACGCGCGCCGTCGACTACAAAACCGAAGACTTCGTCGAGGCGGTCAAATCCGCGACCGAGGGCAAGGGCGTCAACGTCATCCTCGACATCGTCGGCGGCGACTACGTCGAGCGCAACGTCCGCTCGCTCGCCGACGACGGCCGCCTCGTCAACATCGCTTTCCAGAACGGATCGAAGGTCACCCTCGATCTCGTGCGCGTCATGCTGAAGCGGCTGACGCTGACGGGATCGACGCTGCGCATCCGCTCAAACGAGGTCAAAGCCGCGATCGCCCGCGCGGTGGAGGAGAAGGTGCTGCCGCTGATCGTGGACGGCCGCATCCGCATCGTCATTGACGCAACCTACCCGCTCGCCGAAGCCGCCAAGGCGCACCACCGCATGGAGGAAAGCCATATCGGCAAGGTGGTCCTTACCTTGTGAACGCCGGAGCAGGGCCCGCGGCGGCTCCTGCCATCAAATTGACAATACGGCCTTTTCTTGTGGCTTCGCTCGGCACGGGGTGGGCCGGGAAATGCCGGGGAAATATAGGTTCAACCTAGAACGATGGGGTAGCGCACGTGACCGCGCGGTGGGGCCATTTCATGCGTTGGACGGTGCTAGCGCTCGCGGGCCTCGTGTTCGCGTTCGTGGCTGTCGGCGCGGATGCCAAAGGCAAGCCGAAGAGGCCCCCCTTCAACAAGCCTGAAATCCTGCTGCAGTGGATCAACGATTATCGCCACAACCCCGAGCCCGAGCGCCTCGCCGAGGCCTACAGGGCCATGCGCGATCTGAACCTTCTGAAGGATGTCGAGTCCGCCGGCATCTACGTCGGGTTCCTCGCCGGCGTCATCGGCGGCAACTCCGACAAGGCCGAGAAGCTCATCTCCGACATGTTCCCGATGCCGCCGCCCGACCAGGTCGTCGTCGTCAAGGCGATTGCTTATTCGGGCCTCCCGGAGTGGAAGGACCTGTTGGGCAAGTTCGTCGAGCGTATGCCGGCGCGGCGCATCGTCATCGAGAAATACCTCTACGGCAAGCTGCCGGTGCTGCGCGATCTGCCGCTTGATAACCCCATCGCGGTCGACGCCAACTGGGGCTACTACTTCGCGACCGGATCCTCCGAGCCCATCCAGCGCCTCGTGCGCACGCTCGAGTGGTCGAAAGACAAGAACAATGTCGAGCGGCTCACCATCGGCAGCATGGTGAAGTGGACGCTGGCGCAGAACGCCTCGCGCGATCCGGAGCTGCTCGCCTATCTGAAGACCTCGCTGCCGCATCAGCCCGAGCTGGTGGAAGTGCCGCTCAAGGACATCATCGAGTTCCTGCGAGACCTTCGAGCTTGCGCACATCCGCAAGGATGCGCTCGACTCCATCGAGGTGCTTGAGGACCAAGGGCTCCGAGAACGCACGCGACTTCGCCTGGTGGGGACAGGCGGGCCAGACCGCGTTTGCGCTCGGCTGCGTTGCGGCAGGCGCCATGGGCCAGGTCTATCGCCGGCATCCCTTGCGTCGTCGGCGGCGCGCTGTCGAACGTCGCGCTCAAGTACCTCGCCCCCGCGCAGTAAGTCCCGCATGCTTAACGGCTGACGTGCGGCCATCTGGCACTGCCGCTGTCATTCCGCTGTCATCGAATCTCACGAAAAATTAGAGCCCTACGCCTGCTCGCCTCGCAACCGATCTCAGGGGAGCCGATGACCGAGTTCGCCTGGGCATGTGCGCTGTTCGCGCTGCTCGCTACGCTGCTCCATCTCGCCAGCACAGTGCTCGCCGGGCGCCGTCTGCGCAGCCCTGTGCCGCCTGCGCACTTCGCGGGCGGACCGCGGGTGAGTCTCTTGCGCACCGTGCGCGGCTTGGATCCCTACGACGAGCTGACGCTGCGCTCGGGTTTCGAGCTGAGCTACCCGAGCTACGAGCTGATCCTGTGCTGCGATGACGGAAACGACGCGGTCGTTCCTGTGATCCGCCGCCTGATCGCCGAGCACCCCAACGTTCCGGCGCGCCTCCTTGTCGGTCGCGACAACGTCACCTCCAACCCCAAGCTCAACAACTTGATCAAGGGCTGGCGCGCCGCGCGTCACGACTGGGTGGTGATGGCCGACAGCAATGTGCTGATGCCGCCCGACTATATCGACCGCCTGCTCTCGGGCTGGCGCGCCGACACCGGTCTCTTGTGCGCGCCGCCGATCGGCTGCATGGCGAAGGGCTTCTGGGCCGAGGTCGAGTGTGCCTTCCTCAACACCTACCAGGCGCGCTGGCAATACGCCGCCGATAGCGTGGGGCTCGGCTTCGCGCAGGGCAAGACCATGCTGTGGCGCCGCGCCGATCTGGAGCAGGCGGGTGGCATCCAGGCGCTGGGTGCCGAGATCGCCGAAGACGCCGCCGCGACCAAGGTCGTGCGGCGAGCAGGACGGCGCGTGCGGCTTGTCGACGGCGCGTTCGGCCAGCCTCTGGGGCGCCGCTCCGCACGGGCGGTGTGGCAGCGGCAGGTGCGCTGGGCCAAGCTGCGGCGCACGACATTTCCGGCGTTCTTCCTTCCCGAGGTGCTGTCGGGCGGCTTTGCACCGCTGCTCGCCGCAGCTTATGCCGCGCAGGCCGCCGACGTGCCGCCGCTCGCTGCGGTCGCCGCTCTCGCTGCCTTCTGGTACGCCTGCGATGCCTATCTCTGCCGCGCCGCAGGCTGGCCTGTTGCCGCATCGTCGGTGAGCGCGTGGGTGACGCGCGACCTCATGCTCCCGGTGCTGTGGGCGCAGGCGTGGATCGGCAACACGGTGAGCTGGCGCGGCAACGAGATGAAGCTCGCCGACGCGGTCGCCGGTAACTGAGCCGCCAAAAACCCCCGCGCATTGACCGGGCGGTGCCGCCCCCTCTGGACCTGATGCAGATGGTCCAGAGAAGGGCGGTCCCCGTCTAGCCTGCGCTCGCTCCCTCGGCTTTGGGTGCTGCTGCCGATCCGGGGCAGAGCGCCTTCGCCTTTGCGAGCGCGGCGTCCTTGGTCTCGTACTCCCCGAGGCTCGCTCCGCCCGACGCGTGCGCCTTGACGAAGTTCTGAAACATCGAGGCCTCAAAGCCGTCGAGAACCGTGAGGGCAGTGTAGTGGGTCTCTGCGCCGGCCTGGGTGCGCACGAGCAGGGTCTTCTTGCCGCCGTAGCTTGCCGCGAGCACGCGGCATGTGCCGGTTGCGGCGGCCGCGGGCTTTGGTTGCGGGCTCGGGCTTAGCTCGGCAAGGTTCAGCGCCGGTGCGAAGGCGAAGGCGTGCTCATCGACCGGCTCTTCGAGCGCGGGCAGAGCGGGCGTCGGGGACTCGATCGCGGCGGTGATTGGGGTCGAAACGACCGCGGGGGCCGGCTCCTCGACCGGCCGCTCCTCGGGGGCGTGGAGTGCAACCGCCGCAGGAGCCGCTTCCGTCTTTGCGAGGGGCACTGGAGGTGACGCGGATTGGGGTGCGGCGGTCACAGGAGGCTCCGCCGCGGCAACGCCAACCGGGGCCGTCGGCATCATCGTAGCCTTGGCGATCGGCAGCGGCGCGATCCGCTGCGCGGCCTTCGTCTTGGGCGCAGGCTTTGGCGACGCCGCCGCGATGACCGGTTCCGATGGCGCTTCCTGCTTATCGCGTGACCAGATTGTGCGCACGGGCGCCGCCGCGGCGGTTGTCTCGGGTGACGCTGGCGCCGATGCAGGAGCCGCTGGCTCCGGAACCGCTACGGCAGGTGCTGTTGCCTCAGGAGCCGCCGCAGCATCGGGCGCGACGGCGGCCACGACCGTCGCGGGCTCGGGTGTTTCAGTGGCTTCAGCGGTTGCGGGCTCGACCGCCGCCTCCGTAACCGGCTCGGCTACGGCATCGGTCTCCGGGCCGCCAAGTGCCTCGGCCGGAGCCAGCTTCTGTGCCGCGGCGCCCTTGGCCGCCACCACTGCCTCGCGCTTCGTCGCTGCTGTCGCCTCGACCGCCGGCGGGGTCTTATCTGCCTCGGCGTCGGCTCGCTGCGCACCCGGCTTGCAGTAGACGGCGCGATAGCTATTGGCGACCCATTCGATGGAAGCGCCATAGTGGCGGTCCACCGCCCAGCGGTGCGACAGGTCGTTGAAGGTCACGTGGCCTTTCAGGTGCTCCATCGATTCGATGATGTCGTCCTGCTTCAGCTTGGTGCGTGCCCCGACCGGATCGGTGATGTGCTCGCCCGAGTAGGCGACCAGATGCTGGATCTGCGCCAGCACGCCAGTGTTGACGTCGGGGTAGCTGTCGCCGGGAACGCCGCCGCCGGTGGTGCCGAGGCCGGCGAAATTGTTCTGGTGCGGATTGACGTCGCCCCAGCGGCCGTTGCCCTGCTTGTAGGAGAGGAAATTCGTCTCCACCGCCATTTGGTAGAACGCGTAGTCCCACCGCACGTGCCAGCGCTCGCCGTGGCGCTTGTAGATATTGGCGATGTCGGCAAAGCGCGCTTCAACGCCTGGGTTGCGGCTCTTCAGGAAGCTCATCAGGCGCTGCGGGGTGACGCAGGCCGGCACCTTGTTCTGGGTCGAGGTGCGGATCTCAGGCAGTGCTGCGGCAGCCCCACCTGCAAAGAGGGTCAAGGCCAAGCTCGCCGCGACGCTACGGCCGCACCACGCCCTAGGCGCGTACGCACGTTTCAAATGGGGGGCCACTCGGGGCACCATGACGGACCTGCGACCGACCTATTGCCGAAAGGCTGAACAAAGCTCGTAACGAGGAGCGCCTTCGGCTCAGCCCTCGGGGCAGAGCTCGAAGGCTTTGTCGAGCGCCTTGGCCTGGGTCGGGAACGCCTCCAGCTTCTCGCCGCCCTTGGCGTAAGCGGAGATGTAGGCGTCGACCTCCCGGCCCTCGGTCGGGTCGTTCACGTCGAGCACGGTGTAGTTGGTGGTGCCGTCGGTCACCGCCTTGATGATGATGGCGCGTTGGCCACCGTAGCTGGCGGTCCACACCTTGCACTTGCCGCCCTTCGAGGCGGCAGGCGTCTTCATCTGCGTGGCGGTGCCGGCGACCGAGGCGGTCTGGATCTCGGCGCCCTTCTCGGCAGCCTTGGCGCTGCCGGGCTTCGTAGCCTCGGCCTTCTTCGTGGTGTCGGCCTTGCTCTTGAGGGGTGTCGGGTTGAGGATTGTCACCTCGGGCTGAGCCTCGGCGGTCTGCGCCGGCGGGGTGAGCAGCGGCCTTCTGCTCGGCGGCGGGCTGCGCCGCCTTGCCGACGTCGCCCAGCATGCCGGCGACGCCGAGTGCCTTTATGGGGGCATTCTCCTTGCGCTCTTCCTCGATGCGGACGCGTGCGATGTCCGCACCCGAAACCTTCGGCGGCGGAGTGGCGTCGGCATCGGCGACGGGCGCCGCGGCGGCGTCGGGCTGCGGGTCGGCGACCGCGACCTGCTGCGTTGCCGGCTGGCCCTCGCGTCCCTTGCGCGCCTCTTGCACGAGCTCAGGCTGCGGGTCGGGGCCATTGCAGGCCTTGGTGTAGAAATCGGAGGCAATGGTCGAGAGGTCGCGCACATAGTTGCGCGAGGTCGGCGCCCACTGCTTGGCGACGAGCGTGAACGTCATCGGGCCCTTGATCGACTTCTGCCAGTCGGTCAGCACGCCCCATTCCTGCACCTTGCGCGTGCGCTCGGCGACCGGATTGTCGATGTGCTCGCCCGCATACATCATGAGGTGCTGCAGGTGCGCTTTGACGCCGGAGGAGATGTCGGCAAAGGCCTCGCCGTGGGCACCGCCGCCCGAGGCGCCGAGCCCGGCGAAGTTGTTCTGGGTCGCGCGCACGTCGCCCGTGAAGCTCAGGGCGCCCGTCTCGAGCACCATCTGGAAGAAGGCGATGTCCCAGCGGAGCCCCAGCTCCTCGCCGTGGCGCATGTATTCGGTGGCGACGCTGTCGAAGCGGGAGTCGGTCTTGGGGTTGCGCGAATGCAGGTACGCCATCAGGCGCCCCGGTGTGGCACAGGCCGGGACTTCATTGGCGTTGGAAATCTTGACTTGGGGGAGGTCGGCCGCTCGGGCTGGTACGAAGACGGCGGTGGCAAGAGCAATAGAGAGCGATGCTCCGAAGAGTCTCTTCATGAGAACACCCGTTGTGAACGCGGCGCTGCGTTTCTGCGATTGCGCCCTACGAAACCAACAAACGTTCTTAAAGGCTTAACGTTAACGACTGGTTTACGTCTCGCCGGGCGCTTGATGCAGAATGCGCGAATGATTGGGGCGCGAGTTGGAGCAACGAGGGGAGGAATTGTGGCGCGAGCGTTGTCTATGCTTCGTGTTTAATGCCCCCGCGAGCACCTCTCAGCTCAGGTGTTGGCCGCCGTCGAGCGCAATCATCTGACCGGTCATCGAGGGCGTCGCGAGGATGAAGCGCACCGCGGCGGCGATCTCCCGCAGGGTAGGGCCGTGCTTTAGCGGAGTCTCCGAAGCCTCGGCGGCGAAATCCTTTTCCGTCTGGTGCACGCTCTGCAGAACGGGGCCCGGGCCAATGGCATTGACGCGTACGCGCGGGGCCATGGCCTGCGCCAGCGTCTGCGTCGCGGTCCAGAGCCCGGCCTTCGATATCGTATAGGAGAAGAAGTCGGGCGTCGGCCTCCAAACTCTTTGGTCGATAATGTTTATGACGTTGCCTTCCGCACCCTCGGGCAGGTTGAGATAGAGCGCCTGGGCGAGGAACACCGGCGCCTTCAGGTTGATCTCGAGGTGGGTGTCCCAGCCGGGCGGCGTGACCGAGGTGACCGTGTCGAGAAAGAACTCAGACGCGTTGTTGACGAGGCACGTCGGCGCCCCGAGCGCGTCGGCGCAGCGGCCGATCAGGGAGGCAACGTCCTGCGCCTTGGCGAGGTCGCCGGAAAGAGCTGCCGCCGTTCCTCCGCTCGACCGGATTTGCTCGGCAAGCTCCTCCGCTTCGGCGCGCGAGCGGCGATAGTGGATGCCGACGCGCCAGCCGTGCGCGGCGAGGTCGAGCGCGATGGCGCGGCCGATCCTGCGGGCGGCACCGGTGATCAGGGCTGTTTGGGGCGCGGTTGCATCGGGCATGGGGCTCAGAAGTGTAGCTTTGGGGCCGTGGCCACAAGATTGAAAAGAAGCCGCTTCGCAACCTTCGGACTCTGGGCCGGTGGGTCGCCTATTTTTTGTGCACGAATCACGACTCAGAGTGGTTCTAAGGAGAGTGAAATGCCGCCGAGTTCGAGCGGTTTTTGAACGATAAGTAATCAAATTCCGGAGGTCGTTGCTGTTATGTGACATGGTGGACAAGGAGGCACCGCAACTCGTCATTTTGCCTTGAGGGCGATGGCCGTTTACGATTTTAGTTACCCCTGGAAGCGTTCGAACAGAGCGCCGCAAGTGCGGCCACGAGGACGATCGGCGCTTTGTGGTCAGTAGTGTATCGGGGGTGAGTAATGGCAGTTCGTAGCGTAGCCGCTCTCTGTGGCGCGGCAGGAGTAGCTCTCGTAGCCCTCTCGGGCGCGGCATCCGCCGATGAGTTCACCTACACGTTCAACCTCGACGGAACCAGCGACTACGTGTTCCGCGGCTTCTCCCAAAGTGCTCGCGATCCGGCGATGCAGGGCGGTGCCGACTTCGCCTACAACATCTTCTACGCCGGCATCTGGGCCTCAAGCATCGACTTCGGCACCGACAGGGAGCCGATGCCCTGTCATCGGCGGCAACATCGCCGACGCGGAGGTCGACCTGTACGGCGGCATCGCGCCCATTTGGAAGAACTCGCCGTTCGGCGACGTGACCTTCAACCTCGGTTTCATCTACTATTGGTATCCGGGCAGCCGACCCTACCCCGTACGTCTTCAACGGCACGAATTGCGAACATCGACTACCTCGAGGGCAAGGCCGGCTACAGCGTTGCTTGGAAGCAAATCAAGGGTCTGACGACCGGCGAGACAATCTACTATTCGGGCGACGGCACCTTCAACACCGGCCGCGTACTGGATGCTGGGAGAGCACGGCCTCCTATACGCTGTCGGCATTGGGGCCCCGTCACGCCCTCGATCAGCGGCACCTGGGGCTATGACCAGGGTGAGAGCGGCAACGCTATACTTCACTCATCGTCGATCGGCAACGGCAAAGACAACTACCAGTACTGGAACGCCGGCGTGACGTTCACCGTCGACAAGATCTCGCTCGACCTTCGCTACTGGGACACCGACGTCAAGGACGACAACGCGGCTGCTGCAGACGCTCGACGGCCTTCGCCAACAAG
Source organism: uncultured Alphaproteobacteria bacterium (assembly GCA_963817485.1). Lineage (GTDB taxonomy): Bacteria > Pseudomonadota > Alphaproteobacteria > Rhizobiales > Hyphomicrobiaceae > Hyphomicrobium_A. The sequence continues at coordinate 58,365 of CAWFOR010000020.1, forward strand.
TTCTGCACGGGCAAGGTCGTTCCAGTGCGATGCGAACTTCGTCGCCACCGTCAAAGTCGTCCTTCCCTAGAGCTTCGGACACCCTTACGTCTGACAGCGATCGGGGCCCCCAAAGGGCCCCGATTTGCGTCAACAGTGCTCAATTAATGTGCATCTAAGGCGTCTGGATTCGAAGAATAAGTTGCACGGCGGCCACGCGCCCCCGCGCTTATGGCGCCCCGCGCCTTTCTGACTCTTGTTAAGTCCCCGATTCGGCCCGCTTCTGAGCCCAGGCCGTGGTTTTCGTCGACGCGCACCTCGGACGCGGTTTAGGCGGTTGGGCGCGTAATCTGCCCTCTGACAGAGGGATTTCTCTTCAATGACCGATTCTCGAAAGCTTGCTGCCGTGTGCGGCGCGGTGGGGCTGGCGCTGTGCGCGCTCTCCGGCGTCGCCCGAGCAGACGGATACGGATACGTCGCGCCCGCGGCCCCTGCGGAGGAGCGGAAGTTCACTTGGTCGTTCAACATCGACGGAACGTCCGACTACGTCTTCCGCGGCATCTCGCAGACCGACAACGATCCGGCCATCCAGGGCGGTCTCGACGCCTCCTACGGAATTCTCTACGCCGGCTGGTGGGCCTCCCAGCTCGACTTCGAGGCGGCGCTCAACGACGCCCAAGTCGAGATGGATTGGTACGGCGGCATCCGGCCGAAGTGGCACAACATCAACTTCGACTTCGGCGTGATCTACTACAGCTACCCGGGCGCCACATACGTTTACGGAGCCCATTTAACACCCACCTTGACTACCTCGAGTGGAAGGCCGGCGCGAGCTCCGAGATCTGCAAGAACTTCGTCATCGGCGGCACGGTCTATTTCTCCGACGACTACTTCTCGGAGACAGGGCGGGCCTGGACGTTTGAAGGCACGGCGGCCTACACGCTGCCGAAGGTCTGGGTGTTCACGCCGACCGTCAACGGTCTGATCGGCTACCAGGATGGCAACAGCGACGCCTACCTGGCCTTCAACGGCTTCTCGAACTACGTCTACGGAAACGTTGGCCTCGCGTTGGCGGTTGAAGGCCTGACCTTCGACTTCCGCTGGTGGGACACCAACGCTTCGAATGTCACGTCCGACACGCTGACCTGCATCAACCACTACTGCGACAGCAGGTTCGTGTTCACCGCCAAAGTCGCTCTCCCATAAGTCGAAAACTCAGCCAGGACTTGATCGGGGCCGAACGTTCGGCCCCGATTTTTTGTGCGACGAGCGCTTTGTGCGTTTGCAGCCGTGGGGCCCCGGTCGGACGGGGCTTTGCGCCGGCGGGAGAGTTCTCTGACCATCGAAAAGGCCCAATCGGCGGGCGCAGCCGGATCTAGGCCGTCGATATCATAGGGGTGTCATACACCTCCGCTATCGCTACGCGCGCGGAACATTGGCATTGGCCGCTCGTCAGTCCCGCTTACTTTCCGCAGCGGTGGCATCTGGGCGGCCAAGGCGCAGAGCGCGTCAATCGCCCTCATATGGCGCGTTCCGCGAGGCCAGAGGCCAGCTTTGCGGCGTCCGACGGGCTACCCCGCTGCCGCCGGTGACGCGAGCTGGCCTCGTTTCCGTTCTCGGGCGGCCTCTACGGCGGCCAGTCCGCGAATTTCCGAAGGCCGACCGCTTCCCCGTTTTCCCCAGCTCTCGGCGCCCGTGCCTTGCCGCGCGGCAGCGAACCACCGCATAAAATGCCACCTCTTTCGGGACAGGCGGGGCCGTGGTCTTCATCGTCGTCGCCATGATCGCTTTCACCGTCTACGCGGCCTTCTGGCTCGCGCGACAGTCAGCGCCGCGGGAGGTTCATTTCAGCGCGAGCCCCGATCGCCCCTGCGCCTTCGGATACGGCATGGCCTGGCTCGCCATCCGCACGCGCAACTCCGCCGCGGTCATCGAGGCGCTGCGCCTTGTCGAGCCCGTGCCCTGCAACTGGGATTCGGGCATCGGCACCGTCTACGACGCGCGGCTCGGCGCCTCGCACCTGTTCGTCACGCCTCCCGTCGGCGACTGGACGTTCGTCGTGGGGCTGCCCTTGCCGCACCCCGTGGGCCGCGGCTTCGTCGATAAGTGCACGCCACTGCTCGTCGACCTCGGCGGCCGCTTTCCCGAAGTGCAGTATTTCTTCAGCTATCCGCCGATCGACTTCTACGCCTGGGCGCGCGTGCGCGATGGGCGTCTCGTGCGCGCGTTCGCAGTGACGGACGAGGGCATCGTCTGGAACAAGGGGCGCACCACCAAGGAGGAGCGTGGCCTGGGCCTCAAGCTGTTTGAGCTGCGCGGCGTGCAGGAGCGCAAAGGCGACGCGGGCGGCGAGATGATCCTGCACCCGACCGAGGAGCACGTGATGCGGCTCGCCAACCGCTGGAGCCTCGATCCGACGACGCTCGACAGCGTCGCGGTGGAGCCGGGCCTCGGCTACGTCACAGGAGCGCCGGCGGCGTGGCGCTCCGAGCGCGTGCGCAAGATCGCCTGACGTGACCCGCTGAGAACTCCGTCAATCCGCCGGGTAACGCGCCGGCACGATCGCCGGATCGCCGACCACCGCGAGGCTCTCGCGCTCGCTGTTGGCCTCGAGCCGCAAGGCGAGCCCCTTTTGCGGGCACGGCTGCATGACGGTGCTGTTCGTCTTGCGGTCGAGGATGAGCGCAGTGCAGTTGGCGGGATCGACGAGATAGATCGTCGGCAGCGAGACCTGGCTTGGCGGGGCAACGGCCGTCATCTCCGCCGCCGCAGTTGGTGCCGTGAGCGAGGACAACGTCGGAGACGAACCGCCAGAATCCGACCGCGTACCAGAAAAGCGCGCCCGCGAGAAAGCCAGCTGCGGCCCAGAGAAGCGCGGTGCGATAGCTCCGCCGGCGTGGGACGAAGCCGTTGGCCTTCGCGGCAGCAGGCCCCAAGGTCTCGCGATAGCGCTCTCGTTCGATCGTCGCCGCGGCCATTGCCGACCCCGCCCCCGCTGGAATCACGAGGACAGTGTGCGAAGCGGCTGCTCGGGCGGCAAGGCGGCACTAGGGCGGGTCGCAGGCGCCGCGCCGATATGCACAGGTTTTGCTGTGGCGCCGGTCGCCGCCCCGAGGCTACTGCGCGCTCGGGCTTTCGATGAGCGGCGGCTTTGGCAGCGGCTTGTCGTCCTTGGCTTTGGGATTGAGCCCGGTATCGAGCCGCTTGGTCGAGCGCACGGGCGGCAGCAGAACCTGGTCGGCGCGGCAGAGACGCATCTGATTCTCGTTCTTGCCGCAGGGGCGGGGGCCGCCGTTCTTGGTGAGGCAGATGCGCACGTCGATCAGCCGGTTGCCGGGCCCGCCGCAGCTTACCGCAATCATTTCGGGTCTGAGCTGCGGGTTGGCGCGCAAAAGATCACCCTCGAGTTCGCGCGCGGACACGTACTGGGGCTCGAACGGATTCTGGTAGCGGTCGGGGATGCGGATGCTCGCGAACGCGCGCCGTGCCAGCGCGAAATACGGCGCCGGCTGCAGGCCCGAGCAGGTGCCGTGCGCTTTGTACTCATGAATGACGAGGTTACGGCTCGGCATGATATCGCGCATGCTGGCGATGACGTCCTCCGGCACGAACGGGCGCCAGGCGGTACGGCAGCGCTCGGGATACCCTTTTTCGAATTGCGGCCACAGCCCGTGCACGACGAAGCCATAGCGCTGGCCGTCGCGGCGCTCGCATTGCATCTCGTCGCGGTCGCCTTCGCTCGCGATGCAATGCGTTGGGCTCCACGATAGGACGAGCGCGTAGTAGTCGAAGTCGCCGGCAGTGTTCGCAGGCGGCTTCGGATTGAAGTACTCGCTCGGCCAAGGTGCGCGCTGGTCCTGCGCGACAGCGAGCGCGGCGACGCAGAGCACCGCGATTATCAGGGCGTAGCGCGCGCGCATGGAAGCTCCCGAGCCGAAAGACCAGTGCGGCGCCGTTAGGCGCCGCGCCGGGCAGCATACTCGGGGGCGACGGGCGCCGCAAAGTGCGGGCAGGCGAAATCATTTACCGCGCCGGGCTCGTCTCCTCGCCCTATTGCTGCTGCCGTGGTGTAAAAGGACGGGAGGCAGCCGCCACGTTTCGGAACCCCGCTACGCACCATCGAGGGCGGCTGGACGGCACAATGACCATTCAGGAGCCGAAACGACCCCAACCGATGTCTCGCGTGAACCGCAACCAGAAGCCGGTCAACATCGCACTGCAGGGCGGAGGAGCGCACGGCGCCTTCGCCTGGGGCGTGCTCGACCGTATCCTTGAGGACGAGCGGCTCACGATCGAGGCGATCAGCGCGACAAGCGCGGGGGCCATGAACGCCGTCGTCGTCGCGCACGGTGTCTCGCTCGGGGGCAGCGCCGGGGCGCGCGAGAAGCTCAACGAATTCTGGACCGAGATTTCGCGCGCTGGCGAGCTTTACAGCCCGCTGCGCACGTTGCCGTGGGAGCGGTGGCTGCAGATGTACGGCGTCCAGGCCGACTTCTCGCCGACCTACCACGCGTTCCAATTGATGACGCACATGTTCTCGCCCTATCAGCTCAATCCCTTCAACTTCAATCCGCTGAAGGACGTGCTGCTCAAGCTCATCGACTTCGACGCGCTTGCGCAGAGCGAGCGGGCGACGCGCGTCTTCCTGAGCGCCACCAACGTGCGCACCGGCAAGATCAAGGTGTTCGAGAACAAGGATCTCTGCGTCGACGCCGTGCTCGCCTCCGCCTGCTTGCCGCAGGTGTTCCAGGCGGTGGAGATCGACGGCGAGGCCTACTGGGACGGCGGCTTCATGGGCAATCCGGCCATCTTCCCGTTGATCTATCACGGCGCCTCGAAGGACGTGATCATCGTCCACATCAACCCCATCGAGCGCTCAAAGCTGCCCAAGAGCGCGCCCGAGATCTTCGATCGCATGAACGAGATCAGCTTCAATTCCTCGCTCATGCGCGAGATGCGCGCGGTCGAGTTCGTCACGCGCCTCATCGACGAGGGTGCGCTCGACCATACGAAGTACAACCGCATGCGCATGCACTCGATCCGCGACGACGCGGAGATGGCGCAACTCGGCGTCGCCACCAAGCTCAACCCGGACTGGGACTTCCTGTGCAAGCTGCGCGACACGGGGCGGCAGCGGGCGGAGGAGTGGCTGGAGCTGAATTTCGACCGCGTGGGCCGCGATTCCAGCATCGATCTGGCCGAGATCTACCTGTAGGCCCGATAGCCTGAGGCTATCAATTCCCGACCCAATCGATATTTCAGAAGCGTCTCGGCCTGCGCCATCTTGCGGTTCAGGGGCTAGAAGCTGCCCGCAGGTCCCTGACTTCTCAGTGTCATTAATTCAATTTGCGGGCTGATCGTTGCGGGAATTCTAAAGTTCCCGACGTTGATGGGATCGTTCGGAGCGCCGTCCATGTCGATTGGGAAGTCCCCCGACTGCGAAGCGGCTGATCGCCCGACCCAATCGATTCTCAGCCTAGGTCGACGCGCCGATCGTTCGTTCGACACATGCCCAATGCCGTCGCGGCCAAACGCGACGGAAGATCTGCCAACCCTCCAACTCCCAGGAGACCAAAGATGACGAAGCTTGCGATTGCCGCGCTCACCGCCGCCATTCTTGCCGGCGTGACACCAGTGCTCGCCAAAGAGGACTGCAACGGCGGCTACAAGAACTTCCTCGGCCAGATGTCGACCTACGTCAACAAGATGAGCGGCTACGAGCTCGCCGACGCCGTGCGCAAGTCGCTCGACGCCTACAACTCCTGCACCGCGGGCGACAGCTTCTCGCCGCACGGCGTTTGGGACGGCATTCTCGCCGACATGAAGGCCAAGGCCAGCAAGGGCTGATCTCGCCTATCGAGAGGCCCCTCGAGCGCCAGCCCGGGGGGCCCTAGTTGTTTCGAGCCCGATTTTTCCAGCGGTGATCGACATGCAGCGCAGCCGGCCTCGCACGTCCACAATGCTCGCGGCTTTCGTGCTCGCGCTGCTCGCGGCTTCGGCCTCGCCGCCGTCTCCGCCGAAGAGCAAACCGGTGTCATTCTCACACACCTCCCCGACAAGACGAGCGCCGAATACAAGGCTTTGCGCGATGTTCGGCGCGCCGATCGGCGGCCGGGATCTAGCGATGACGGGCGCGGAGATGTGGACCGTGCCGGAGGCACACTACGCGGCGCTGCGCGACGCCGCGATGAAACAGGGCGTCGCCCTGCATCGCCTCGGTGACAGCGCGACTCCCGAAGTCGCGACGGTAATGTCGGCCGCCAGCATGACGCCGGCGCAGCAGGAGATGATGCACAAGACCATGGAGTCGAAGGCTGCAGTCGGCATGAGCATGATGAAGCTGCCCGATCCTGCGACCATGGAATACATGCTGACGGAAAGGATGAACGCGCCCGCGGGCAGCGCCCCGCAGACGGTGCTGATCCCGCTCAACGACAAGCTTACCGTGACCGCGCGCCGTACCGAGCTCAGCAAGACCGACGACGGCTACATCTGGCGCGGCGTCATCGACGAGACGGGCGAGCCCATCACGCTGCTGTGGTGGCCGACGGGCCGGCTCGCGGGAACGGTCATGTATAAGGGGCACGCTTACGTCATCAAGAACCTCGAGGGCACCATGCACGGCATGCTCGAGTTCTCGCCCGACAAGATGCCGCCCGATCACGGCGCCGCCAGCAAAGAGATGATGACGAAGATGGGCATGCACAGCGATCCGCTGGTGCACGACGGCGATGCCAGCATGATGCTGCCCGCGCAGGCGCAGCCCCCGCCCATGAAGCCGGCGCCTGCCGAAGGCGCGCCGAAGGAGGCAACCATCAACCTGATCGTCGCCTACACCAAGAAGGCCGCGAGCCACTATACCGACATTGTGAAAGACATGATCGACGTGGCTATCGCCCAGACTAACCAGTCGTTCCGCGACAGCGGCATCGACAACGTCCACGTCAAGCTCGTGCATGCCTACGAGACCGACTACGTCGAGAAGGGAAGCCACTTCGACCACGTCTACCGCTTCCGCAACAAGGGCGACGGCTACATGGACGAGATCCACGACCTGCGCGCCAAATACGGCGCCGACGTCGCCGTTCTCGTCGTCGACGACCCCATGGGCTGCGGGCTGTCGATCCGCGTTGCCGCCGAGGCGCCCGACGCCTTCGCCGCGATCCATCACGAGTGCGCCGCCACCATGTACTCGCTCGCCCACGAGATCGGCCACCTGATCGGCGCCCGCCACGACCGTGCGCTCGACGACAGCACGCAGCCGTTCCCCTATGGCCACGGCTTCGTGCACGGCAAGGAGTGGCGCACAATGATGAGCTACATGGAGAGTTGCGACGGCTGCCCGCGGCGGGCGATCTGGTCGAGCCCCGACGTCAAGGTCGACGGCGTGTCGGCGGGCGACGCCGAGACCAACAACGCCAAGGTCATCCGCGAGAACGCCGCCCGCGTCGCCGCCTTCCACACGCAACTCGGCAACAGCGCGAGCCGGTGAGGCTCAGGCGGCGAGCTTCTCCAGGATGCGCGCCCAACTGCGGGCGCCCTTCTTGAAGCTCTGCAGGTTGTACTTCTCGTTGGGGCTGTGGATGCGGTCATCCTCGACGCCGAAGCCGACGAGCAGGCTATCGGTGCCGAGCACCTCCCGGAACGAGGAGACGATCGGGATCGAGGCGCCGCACCCCATCATCACCGTCGGGCGCCCCCATTCCTCCTCCAGCGCGGCGGCGGCTGCCTGCATCGGAGCGGTGGAGGTTTCAAAGGAGATGGCAGTGCTCGCCTGCGGGCTCGTGAACTCGACGCTGCAGTCGGGCGGTAGCTGAGCGCGCACGAATGCCTTGAGGCGCTCGATGATCTTCTCCGGGTCCTGGCCCGCGACCATGCGGCAGGTGATCTTGGCGGAGGCCTTGGACGGTATCACCGTCTTGGTGCCGATGCCCTGGTAGCCGCCGGTGATGCCGTTGAACTCGAGCGTGGGGCGCGACCAGAGCTGCTCCAGCACGGAGTAGCCGGCTTCGCCCGCGGGCGTCGTGAGACCGACGGAGGCGAGGAACGGCTCGGGCTCGAAGCCGAGCTCGCGCCACTGCTCGATCTGAGCGGGTGCCGGCGCGGCAACGCCGTCGTAGAAGCCCGGAACCGTGACGCGCCCGCTGCCATCGTGCATCGCCGCCAGCACGTGCGCGAGCACGCGGATCGGGTTGACCGCCGGGCCGCCGTAGATGCCGGAGTGCAGGTCGCGCGACGGGCCCGTTATGACGACCTCGAGCGCGGCGAGCCCGCGCAGCATGGTGGTGATGGCGGGCGTGTCCTTGTCCCACTGGCCGGTATCGCACACGAGCACGAGGTCGGATTTCAGCTCGGGGCCGTACTGCTTGAGGAAGCCCGGCAGCGACGCCGACCCGCACTCCTCCTCGCCCTCGATCAGGACGGACACCGCGAGCGGAAGCTCGCCCGCGATCGTCTTCCACGCCCGCGCGGCGGCGAGGAAGGTCATGAGCTGGCCCTTGTTGTCTTCCGCCCCCCGCGCCACGATCACCTGCCCGTTGTGCGGGTCGGTGGCGATGTAGGGATCGAACGGAGGCGAATCCCAGAGCGTCACCGGGTCCGGCGGCTGCACATCGTAGTGCCCATAGAAGAGGACATGCGGCGTGCCATCGGCAACCTTTGCCCGGTCGTGGCCGACAACCATGGCGTGACCTGTCGTGGGGACCACGCGGGCGTCAAAGCCGATGTCGCGCAATTCTTCCGCGCACCAGTCGGCGGCGGCGCGGCACCTCTCCTTGTAGGCCGGGTCTGTCGACACGCTTTCGATGCGCAGGAGCTCGAACAGGCGCGAAAGCGCGGCCTCGCTGGTCTCGTCCAGGATTGTCAGCACTTGGTTCAGCTTATCGGTCATAAAGTTCGTCTCCGGGCACGTTCGGCCGAGGAGAGTGCGGTAAGGATCGGCTTGCGTCAAAGGTGCACTCGACGGAACGCCGCACCCATAAAGCCAGTTTCCTCCACCGGCAGCTTTCCGCCGCATCTTTCGAGCGCGCAATGAGGCTAGTATGGCAAAGGTTCAACGCCGGTCTGTCGGCAACGCATCGCCGTCGGAGGTAGCCGTGAACAAGCCTGAGCGGACAACTCGCAGCGAGCCCAAGTGGGTTTACGTGTTCGCGGCGGGCTACGTCGATGGCCGTGCGAGCATGACGGAATTGCTCGGCGGCAAGGGGGCGAACCTTGCCGAGATGGCGAGCCTGGGCTTGCCCGTGCCTCCCGGCTTCACCATCACCACCGCCGTCTGCGACGCCTACTACGCGAACGGGCGCACTTTGCCCGAGGGCCTGAAGCCGCAGATCGACAAGGCGCTAAAGCTCGTCGGCGAATCGGTCGGCGCGGAGCTGGGCGACGTCGACAAGCCGCTGCTCGTGTCGGTGCGCTCGGGCTCGCGCGCCTCCATGCCCGGCATGATGGATACGATCCTCAACCTCGGCCTCAACGACAAGACGGTGGAGGGCCTCGCCACGCGCTCGAAGGATCGCCGCTTCGCCTACGACAGCTACCGGCGCTTCATCCAGATGTATGCGGACGTGGTGCTCGGCGTCGACCACGGTGTGTTCGAGGACATCCTGGAGAACTTCAAGAACCTCAACGGCCTCACGAGCGACACCGAGCTCTCCGCCGACGATTGGGCCGAGATCATCGAGGAGTACAAGTCCGCGGTCGAGGGCCAGCTCGGCAAGCCGTTTCCCCAGGACGTCAACGAGCAGCTCTACGGCGCCATCGCGGCGGTGTTCGGCTCCTGGCAGAACGCGCGCGCCAAGACCTATCGGCGCCTGCACGACATTCCCGATAGCTGGGGCACGGCCGTCACCGTGCAGGCCATGGTGTTCGGCAACCTCGGCGAGACGAGCGCGACGGGCGTCGCCTTCACGCGCAACCCCTCGACGGGGACTAGAGAGATCTACGGCGAGTTCCTGCTCAACGCGCAGGGCGAGGACGTGGTCGCCGGCATCCGCACGCCGCAACCTCTCACCGAGCGTGCGCGCACCGAATCCTCCGAGGATAACCCCTCGCTCGAGACGCTGATGCCCGGAGCTCTTCGGCAAGCTCACGACCGTGTTCTCGCGTCTCGAGTCGCACTACCGCGACATGCAGGATGTCGAGTTCACCATCGAGAACGGCAAGCTCTGGATCCTGCAGACGCGGTCGGGCAAGCGCACGGCGGAGGCCGCCTTGCGCATCGCGGTCGATCTCGCGGAAGCCGGGGTGCTCACGAAGGAAGCCGCCGTGCTGCGCGTCAACCCGGCGGCGCTCGATCAGCTTCTGCATCCGACGCTCGATCCCGATGGCAAGAAGGACGTGATCGCGGTGGGCCTGCCGGCCTCGCCCGGCGCGGCGTCGGGCGAGATCGTGTTCACCGCCGATGATGCGGAGGCCGAGCGTGCGCGCGGCCGCGAGGTGATCCTCGTGCGCCAGGAGACGAGCCCGGAGGACATCCACGGCATGCACGCCGCGGCCGGCGTCCTGACCGCGCGCGGCGGCATGACGAGCCACGCCGCCGTCGTCGCGCGCGGCATGGGGCGGCCGTGCGTCTCGGGCGTGGGGGCGCTGCGCATCGACGCCGAAGCCGGCACGATGCAGGTCGGCAAGCGCGTCTTCAAGAGGGGCGACCTCATCACCATCGACGGCGGCACGGGGCAGGTGTTGAACGGACGCGCCAAGATGCGCCAGCCGGAGCTGTCGGGCGCATTCGCCACGCTGATGGGCTGGGCGGACGCAGAGCGGCGGCTGCGCGTGCGCGCCAATGCGGATACTCCGCGCGACGTGAAGCAGGCCCGCGCCTTCGGAGCGGAGGGCATTGGGCTTTGCCGCACCGAGCACATGTTCTTCGACGCGGCCCGCATCCTCGCTGTGCGCCGGATGATCCTCGCCGACGACGAGAACGGCCGGCGGCAGGCGCTCGATACGATCCTGCCCATGCAGCGCTCGGACTTCGAGGAGATCTTCAAGATCATGGCCGGGTTGCCGGTGACGATCCGCCTGCTCGATCCGCCGCTGCACGAGTTCCTCCCCAAAGAGGATCGCGAGATCGATGAGATTGCCGCCGAGATCGGCGTGCCGGCGGAAAAGCTGCGGGCGCGCATCGAGGATCTGTCCGAGTTCAACCCGATGCTCGGCTTCCGCGGCTGCCGCCTCGGCATCCGCTACCCTGAGATCACGGAAATGCAGGCGCGCGCCATCTTCGAGGCCGCGCTCAACACGGGGAAGGAGACGGGCAAACCGGTGAAGGTCGAGATCATGGTGCCGCTCGTTGCCTACCGACGCGAGTTCGAGATCGTGCGCGAGATCATCGTCAACGTTGCGCGCATGGTGGAGGCGGAGAGGCGCGCCACGCTCGACTATTCGATCGGGACCATGATCGAGCTGCCGCGCGCGGCGCTGAAAGCGGGCGAGTTGGCCGCGGGCGAGGATGGCGCGCAGTTCTTCTCCTTCGGCACCAACGACCTCACGCAGACGACGCTTGGCCTCTCGCGCGACGACGCCGCGCCGATCCTCGATGTCTACATGGACAAGAAGGTGTTCACGGTAGATCCCTTCGTGGCGATCGACATCGAAGGGGTCGGCGAGCTCATCCGCATCGCCACCGAGCGCGGGCGGGCAGCAAACCCGAACCTAAAGGTCGGCATCTGCGGCGAGCACGGCGGCGAGTCGCGGTCGGTTGTGTTCTTCGAGGAGCTGGGGCTCGACTACGTGTCCTGCTCGCCCTATCGCGTGCCGATCGCCCGGCTTGCGGCTGCCCAAGCCGCCATCCGCCGCAAGCGCGGCGGCGGCGCCGCATCCACTGACTAGAAGCTAGTCGCGCTTACCACCAGCCGCGCCGCTCCTGCTCGTCTATCGAAGGTTTGCGCGGGCGCACGCCCTCGTACTTCGGTAGCAGCAGAATGAACAGGAGCATGGGCGGGAGCACGAAGCACCACGCGATCCAGAACGAGTAGTCGCGGTTCTTGACCCCCGCCAGCACGCCGCCGAGGAATGCGGCGGAAAGTGCCACGAGGCCCCAGATGACAATGTCCTGCGTGAAATCCATGGCGGCGGTGCCTCAACCAGAGCGACGGCGACCGATCGAGGCGTCTTGATGTGGCCAGGTGGCGGTTGCCCACAACTCCTGCGCAGCAACTGTGGCAAAATCAAGCGAGATCGTGCGTCCGTTAACCGGCCGGATCGAAGTCGAGCCCGACGTCGAGATTGGGCGCCGAATGGGTGAGCGCCCCGACGGAAATGAGGTCGACGCCGGTCTCGGCGATCTGGCGCACGGTGTCGAGGGTTACGCCGCCTGAAGCTTCCGTGACAGTGCGCCCGGCAACCTTGGCGACGGCGGCCTTCAGCATCGGCACCGGCATGTTGTCGAGCAGCACGGCATCGGGGTTTTGCGCCAGCGCTTCGTCGAGCTCGGCGAGGCTCGTCACCTCCACCTCGACCTTGACCATGTGGCCCGCGCGGCTGCGGATGCCGGCCATGGCTTTGGCGATGCTGCCCGCCGCCGCGATGTGATTGTCCTTGACGAGGATAGCGTCGAACAGCCCGAAGCGGTGGTTGAGCCCGCCGCCGGCGCGTACCGCGTGCTTCTCGAAGGCGCGCAGGCCGGGCGTCGTCTTGCGCGTATCGATGATGCGGGCGCGTGTGCCCGCGATTTTATCCACGTAAGCGCGCGTCAGCGTGGCGATGCCCGACAGGTGGCCGAGGAAATTGAGCGCGACGCGCTCAGCGCCGAGCAGAGCCCGCGCGTTGCCGGAGACGCGGACGATGGCGTCGCCGGGCTTGACGGGTGCGCCGTCGGCGACGAGCACCTCGACGCGCGCTTCCCTGTCGAGCGACTTGAACGCGGCCTCAGCAAGCTGCACGCCGGCGATCACGCCGGCCTTGCGCGTCGCGATGACGCCCGAGGCGTGCGCGCCGGCCGGAATGGTCGCTTCCGACGTGATGTCGCCGGCAAGCCCAAGATCCTCGGCCAGAGCCGCGGCGACCGCCGCGTCGACAAGCTCGCGCGGCAGGCTAAGGTCAGGCGCAGCGTTGCTCATCCGCAGCATCCGGCCTGGTGGAGATGCGCAGGCGCAGGCGTGGAAGTCAGGCGATCGAGCTCGGCGAGCGTCTGGAAGCTGCGGTGGGCGAGCGCCGGGCTCGCGTCCGGGAAATCGCTGCGGTCGTGCGCGCCGCGGCTTTCCTCGCGCTGCAGCGCGCCGGCGGCGATGAAGCGGGCGGCGAGCGCCATGTTGGCGAGGATGCGGTCGTCTCCTGCCTCGCGCTCGATCTGGCTCAGTGCCGCGATAGCCTTGCGCAGACCCGCGGCATCGCGCACGACCCCCACGCTGTCCGTCATCGTGCGGCGAAGCCGCGCGAGCTTGGCGGCGCGGTCGACGGCAGGGCCTTGGGTAGCGCGGGTAATCCGCTTCAAGTTGACGGTCGGTGCGCGGCGGCTGTTGCGATCGAGCGCGGCGATGTCGGCGGCGGCGCGGGCGCCGAACACGACCGCTTCGAGCAGCGAGTTGGAGGCGAGCCGGTTGGCGCCGTGCAGCCCGGTGGACGCGACCTCGCCCACGGCCCACAGACCCGGCACGGTCGAGCGCGCGCGCTCGTCGGTGGCGATGCCGCCCATGTGGTAGTGGGCGGCGGGTGCCACCGGGATCGGCTGCGTGACGGGATCGATGCCGGCCGCCTTGCAGAAGGCGTAGACGGTGGGGAACGCCTCCGGGAAATGCGCGCCGATCGCCGTGCGGCAATCGAGGTAGGCCCCGCGTCCGGCGGCGATCTCGGCGAACACGCCGCGCGCTACGATATCGCGCGGGCTCAGCTCTGCGCGCGGGTCGATCCTCGGCATGAAGCGTTCGCCTTCGCCGTTGATCAGGATGGCGCCCTCGCCCCGCAACGCCTCCGTCGCCAGCGGCGCCGGGTCGGCGCCGACGTCGATGCCGGTGGGATGGAACTGCACGAACTCGGCGTCCGCGATCACCGCGCCGACGCGGGCGGCCATGGCGATCGCCTCGCCGCGCGCATAGCCGGGGTTGGTGGTGATGGCAAAGAGGCCGCCGACGCCGCCGGTCGCCAGCACGACCGCGCAGGCGGGGAAGAACTCGTAGGCGCCGTTGCCGAACGCGGCCGGGCGCAGGAGGCGCACGCCTTCGACGCGGCCGTCCGACGACGATGAGCTCGTCGGCCTCGTAGCCTTCGAGCACGCGGATCGACGGCGTCGCGCGCACTTTTGCGATCAGCGCGCGCATGATGGCGGCGCCGGACCGGTCGCCGGAGACGTGTACGATGCGGCGGCGCGAGTGCGCGGCCTCGCGGCTCAGTGAGAAGTGCCCCTCGGCGTCGCGATCGAAGGGAACGCCGTAGGCGACGAGATCGTCGATGCGGGCGGGCGCCTCCTCCGTGACGAAGCGCGCGACGCGCTCATCGACGATGCCCGCGCCGGCAGCGAGGGTGTCGGCCGCATGCAAATCAGGGCTGTCGTCGGGGCCGACGGCGGCGGCGATGCCAGCCTGCGCCCAATTGCTGGAGGCGCCTTCGCCGAGCGGCGCCGCGGCGAGCACGGTCACGTGCATGGGCGCGAGCTTCAGCGCCGTGAACAGGCCCGCGAGGCCGCCGCCGACGATCACCACGTCGCCGTGGGCGCCGAGCCTCTCGTCGGTTGCCGAGGCGAAACGTGGGGAGCGGCTGACGCTTGAGGCCATGGCGGTGCTCACGAGCGCTGAGGCCGACCCCCGAAGGGATCGGCCGCGGGCTTCAGTTCGTCAGGTTGACCATGCGCTCGACCGCGCGGCGCGCTTTCGCGGCGACCGCCGGATCGACCGTCACCTCGTGGCGCATGTCGCGCAGGGCGAGGTAGATGTTCTCGAGGCTGATGCGCTTCATGTGCGGGCACAGGCTGCACGGCCGGATGAACTCGACGTCGGGCGTCTCGACGGCGACGTTGGAGGCCATCGAGCATTCGGTGATGAGCGCGACCTTCGTCGGGCGGTTGGTCTTCACCCAGTTGATCATCGCCGAGGTCGAGCCGGTGAAGTCGGAGGCCTCGATGACCTCGGGCGGGCACTCGGGATGCGCGATGATGCGCGTGCCGGGATCGGCCGCGCGGATGTCGGCGATGTCCTGCGCCGTGAAGCGCTCATGCACCTCGCAGTGGCCCTTCCAGGCGATGATCTCGACCTTGGTCTTGGTCTGCACGTACTTCGCAAGGTACTCGTCGGGGATGAGCAGGACGCGCGGCGCGCCGAGGCTCTCGACGATCTTCACCGCGTTGGACGAGGTGCAGCAGATATCGCACTCGGCCTTCACGGCGGCGGACGTGTTGACGTAGGTGACGATCGGAACGCCCGGATAGGCCTCGCGCAGCATGCGCACGTCCGCAGGCGTGATCGACGCCGCGAGCGAGCAGCCAGCGCGCAAGTCCGGGATCAGCACGGTCTTGTCGGGGTTCAGGAGCTTGGAGGTCTCGGCCATGAAGTGCACGCCGGCCTGCACGATCACCTGAGCGGTCGTGCGCGCAGCCTCTTTGGCGAGCTGCAGCGAGTCGCCCTGGAAATCGCCGACGCAGTGGAAGATCTCCGGTGTCATGTAGTTGTGCGCGAGGATCACCGCGTTGCGCTCTTTCTTGAGCTCGTTGATCGCCTTGATCAGCGGCGCGTAGTGCGGCCACTCCATCGGGGTGATGATGTGCTTCACGCGCGCGTAGAGCGGCGCCATCTCGGCGGCCAGCTCCGGCGTGAAGAGGGGGAGCGCGGCCGGCGACGTCACCGGCGCCGGCATTCGGGCCGAGGCGCGGCGGCGGGGGGCCCGCTCAGTGCGCAGCTCGAGATTGTCCATCGCTTCCTCTCCCAACTATGCTCTTCTTGAGCATTTCTAGGCCGTCAAAAGGGCCGGCGATGATGCCGGTAGATGCTATATAATGCTCAGTTTGAGTATTCCAAGCTCCCAGGAACACTACGGCATCTGTCGATGCCTGGCCAGCCTGGAAAATTCGGAAACCCCCTTAGGCGTTCAATCCCCCGAGGCGCACCGAGCGCTCCCCGCAGCGCTTTGGGCGTTCAAGCTTTGCCTGGCTTCACACGCACCCCCGGTGCCGGCCGCTCGAGCAGAACTTCGCGGCGGAAGCGGTAAAGCTTTGCGGGCCGTCCCCCGGTCCGCATCTTGACCTCGCCCGTCGGCTCGACCAGTCCCGCCCCCTCGACGAGTCTGCGGAAGTTCTGCTTGTGCAGATGCGGACCAAGAATGGCTTCCACCGTTCTCTGCAGCTCAAACAGCGTGAACTCGTCCGGCATCAGCTCGAAGATCACCGGGCGGTATTTGATCTTGGCGCGCACGCGGCCGATGGCGGTCGCAAGAACGCGCCGATGATCGAATCGCATCGGTGCACCGAGCCGCGGACGATCGCTCCACAGGCGGGCTGCTTCGCGCCCGTCGCGGCTTGCCTCCTCGACGAGGCCCGCCTCGTAGAGCAGCTCGAAGCGGTCGAGCACCTTCTCCTCGTCCCAGGCCGCCCCGTCGAAGCCGAAGCAGATGCGCACGCGCTCCTGCCGGCTGACGGGACGTGCAGGCGTTGGCCGCTGCGGCGGGCGCGCAGCCCACTCCTTGAGACGCGGCTCGATCGAGGAGTCGAGGATCTCCGGGCGCCCTTTGCGCCAGTCCTCCCATGGGAAGTAGTGGTACCAACTGCGCCAAGCGCCGTGCTGTGCTTCGAGCGCGGGCTTAGCCTGCGTGAGCGCGAGGTAGCCGATCGACACGACGTGCGGGCCAACGTCTCCCGGCTCGGCGTGACGTCCGCGATCCCCGAACGTGTAGAGCTGCTCGGCATAGCCGAGGTCTAGTCCCGTCTGCTGGCGCACCCAGGCGCGCAAGCCGATTTCGAAAGTACGGTGCTGTATTGGTGAGAACGTGCCGAACGGAAGTCCGTCATCGCCCTCCCCCCGTATGATGAGAACGACCGGCTCGTTCTGTGATACGGCGATAATCGCAGCGTTGAGACCTATCTCGACAGCCGCAGGCTCCGAGCGGGTCTCCGCGTGCATCTGACGATCGACGGTCACGGCCGGTCGCTTCAACTGCGCGGGCGAGTTCATGCTTTTGCTCCGGTGTGTGGAGCCCCCCAATGAGGCTGGGGTACGGCCTGATCGTGGCCCTTTTCGGATCGGTGGGCGCAGAACGTATTCTCCACGCTGAGCAATTTATAAATCACTGCCTTGCTCGACGAGCCACTGGAATCGGGCGAGGAACTCCCGCTGGGCCTCATCCGTCGGCAGCGGGCTCAAGCTTTCCACGGCCTCAGCAAGCTCCGGCGAGACCTTGCCGGGGTCGCCGAAAAATTGGGTTGCCTCGGCCCTGGAGAAGCCCGCAAGCCGGCTCGCCTCGTAGTAGGCGGCGACGCGATCGCACGCCTTGATACCCGCTCGAATAGGCTCCGGCAGCTCGCGCGGCAGACCGAATCGCTCGTGGATCGCCGCGAGCAGGCGCAGCTCGAAAGCCTTGTAATCGAGGCCGATCGCCGTCTTGAACGGGCTGATCAGGTCGCCGATCACGTATTCCGGCGCATCGTGCAGCAGCGTCGCGAGCCGCCAGCGCGCCGGCCAATCGGGGTAGCGCGCGCCCGCGATCTCATCGACGAGCAGCGCATGCTGGGCAACGGAAAAGGCGTGCGCGCCGAGCGTCTGGCCATTCCAGCGGGCGACGCGGGCGAGACCGTGCGCGATGTCCTCGATCGCGACGTCGGCGGGCTTGGGATCGAGCAGGTCGAGTCGGCGCCCGGAGAGCATCCGCTGCCAGGCGCGCGTCTGTGCCGTTGAAGTGTCGACAGCACGCGGGTCGGTCGCAGTCTTTTTCATGGTCTCAACTCAGGGCTTCACCTTCGCGAGCTGCAGCTTCGCGCACGGGCCGTGGCGGTGGCAGCTCACGAGGTGGTCGTTGACCATCCCGGCCGACTGCATGAACGCGTACATCGTCGTCGGCCCGACGAAGCGGAAGCCTTCGGCCTTCAAAGCCTTGGAGATGCGCTTCGATGTCTCCGTCTCGGCCGGAATATCAGACATCGTCTTGTGCCGGTTCTGCACCGGGCCGTTGTCGAGAAAGCCCCAGAGGAACGCCTTGAGCGAGGTGCGCTCGCGGAGCTTGGCGTAGGCCTTGGCGTTGTCGATCGTCGCCTCGATCTTGGCGCGGTTGCGGATGATGCCCTCGTCCTTCATCAGCCGCTCCACGTCACGCTTGCCGAAACGGGCGATGCGCTCGGCATCGAAGTGCGCGAAGGCGCGGCGGAAGGTCTCGCGCCGCCGCAGGATGGTGAGCCACGAGAGGCCCGCCTGGAAGCCCTCGAGGACGAGCTTTTCAAACAGGGCTGTGTCCTTAGTCAGCGGCACGCCCCATTCGACGTCGTGATAGCGGCGGTATTCGATGTCGTCGCCGGCCCACGGGCAGCGGACGAGGCCATCTTGCGACTTTGAGCTCATGCGGCCGGGGTTCCTGCCGGCGCGGGCGCCGGGGCGAGCGAGAACGTGGCCCAGCTCGGCAGCTCGATGCGAACGGGGACATCGCCGGCGCGCAGAGCTTCGCCCTTCTGCGCGAACTCCGCGACGCGGTCGATGCGAACGAGCGCAAGCCCATGCTCACCCTCGATCGAGCCGAGCGTGCCGATCTCGACGGCGCCTGCAGCGATAGGGGCTCCCGGGGCCGGCAACGCGCTCGTGCCCACGACCGGGACAATGCGCTTCCTCGTCGTGCCGCGGTTCTTCATGCGCGCGACGACCTCTTGTCCTACGTAGCAGCCCTTGGTGAAGGAGACGCCGGCAAGCTGGTCAAACAGCGCCTCGTGCGGGAACGTATCGCCGAAGGCGTAGTCCTTGCCGCCTTCCGGC
Source organism: uncultured Alphaproteobacteria bacterium (assembly GCA_963817485.1). Classification (GTDB taxonomy): domain Bacteria; phylum Pseudomonadota; class Alphaproteobacteria; order Rhizobiales; family Hyphomicrobiaceae; genus Hyphomicrobium_A. The sequence goes on from CAWFOR010000020.1 coordinate 77,216, forward strand.
ACGCCGAGCCCGATGCGGTGCGCGTGATACTCGTCCTGCGTGGCGCTGTCGGCTTCCTCGTTGGCGAGGGCCCAATCGGAGCCGATCGTCACGAGCTCGCGCGAGCCGAGCGCCGGCAGCCGCGGATCGGCGAACAGGAGCGGCGCCTTGCCGGTGCCGTGCGGCTCGTATTTGCCGCCCCAGATCGCCGCGACGGTATAGTCGGAGGAGACGTCGCGGACGTCGGCCTTGGCGCGCAGCTTGTAGAGCATGAACCGGTCAGCGAGCGCCCCTGCCTTGTCGCGTGCGGTCTCGAGCAGGAATCCGTCGGGGGTGCGAACGACGAAGAAGTCGAACAGGATCTTGCCCTGGGGTGTCAGCAACCCAGCATGCATCGCGGGTTGCTTTTCGAGTAGACCCATGTCGTTGGTGACAACGCCCTGCAGCAACTTGCTGGCGTCCTCGCCCGTAACGCTGACCACGCCTCGGTCGGGAAGCAGCGCTATTCTGGTGTCGGTCATCGAATTTCCCCGCTCGGGTTGCAAGCGCCGATCAATTTACGTATGCGGGCGGGCAGCGGGACGCAAGCCGCGGGAGACAGGATGGCGCAATCTTTCGATCTCGTGCTCAAAGGGGCAACCGTCGTCAACCACGACGGGGAGGGCGTGCGGGACGTCGCCATCAGTGGCGGGCGCATTGCCGCCCTAGGGGAGCTTGGATCGGCCGCCGCGGCAGAGACGGTCGACGTCCGCGGCCTGCATATCCTGCCCGGCGTCATCGACACTCAGGTGCATTTCCGCGAGCCAGGGCTCGAGCACAAGGAGGACCTCGAGACGGGCAGCCGCGCGGCTGTGCTCGGCGGGGTCACGGCCGTGTTCGAGATGCCCAACACCAAGCCGCTGACGACAACCGCCGTGACGCTTGCCGACAAGGTTACGCGCGCCAGGAACCGCATGTTCTGCGATTTCGCGTTCTACGTCGGCGGCACGCGCGAGAACATCGGCGACATCCCCGCGCTCGAGCGACTCGAGGGCTCGGCCGGCATCAAGGTGTTCATGGGCTCATCGACCGGAGACCTCCTGGTCGACGACGAAGCCTCGCTCGCACAAATCGTCGCAAACCTGAGCCGCCGCGCCGCCTTCCACGCCGAGGACGAAGCGCGCCTCAAGGAGCGCATGGGCCTGCGCCGCCCCGGCGATCCGTCATCGCATCCCGAGTGGCGGGACGCGCAAGCCGCGCTCATCGCGACCACGCGTCTCGTTAGACTCGCCGAGCGCTACAAAAAGCGCGTGCACATTCTGCACGTCTCGACCGCGGACGAGATGGCGTTCCTTTCCGACCACAAGGGCTGGGCAAGCGTCGAGGTGACGCCGCACCATCTGACGCTGGTCGCACCCGACTGCTACCGCGAGCTTGGCACGTACGCGCAGATGAACCCGCCCGTGCGCGACGAAGCGCATCGCCGCGCCATCTGGGCGGCGCTGTCGTCCGGCGTCGTCGACGTGCTCGGTTCCGACCACGCGCCGCACACGCGCGAGGAGAAGGACCACGCCTATCCCGCCTCTCACTCCGGCATGACAGGCGTCCAGACGCTCGTGCCCATCATGCTCGATCACGTGAATGCGGGGCGGCTGTCGCTCGCTCGCTTTGTCGACCTGACGAGCGCCGGCCCACAGCGGCTCTTCGGCCTCCGCGGCAAGGGCCGCATCGCGGTGGGCTACGACGCCGATCTCACCATCGTCGACATGAAGCGCAGCGAGACCATCACGAACGCGTGGATCGCGAGCCGCTGCGGTTGGACGCCCTATGATGGCCGCAAGGTGACCGGCTGGCCGGTCGGCACGTTCGTGCGCGGGCGCCGCGTCGTGTGGGAGGGCGAGATCGCGGGCCCTGCCCACGGCGCCCCCGTCGGCTTCTTCGAGGGCGTGTAGAGCCCTCTCCCGCGGCCCGGGCGAACAAGTCCACCTCTCCCAGAGGGAGAGGTCGCGAGCGCGCTTTCGCGGGGCGAGCGGGTAAGGGGTACACCCCAACGAATGCGCCACCCCTCACCCGGCTGTCGTGCTGCGCACGCCGCCGACCTCTCCCCCTGGGAGAGGTGGAGTGGACCACTGCTCCAAATCTAGTATCGCTGCGGTACGGTGCGACCGTACGCCGGCGGCGCGTAGTCGTCGTACCGGCGCAGCGGCGGCGCGGACACCGACTCCACCGAGGGCGGCAGCCGCCTGACCACGGTCACGGGCGTGCCGATCGGCGCTAGCATGGCGAGATGCAGCACGTGCTCGTTCATCATGCGGAAGCAGCCGGACGAAGCCGCGCGCCCCAGCGAGTTGGGATCGTTGGTGCCGTGGATGCGGTAGAGAGTCTTACCGAGATAGAGCGCGAGCGCGCCGAGCGGATTGTTGATGCCGCCGGTCATTTTCTCCGGCACGCGCGGGTCGCGCGCCATCATCTCTTTCGGCGGATACCAGTCGGGCCACTCCTGCCTGCGGCTGATGACCTCCGTGCCGGTCCAGGAGAAGCCCTCACGCCCGACCGAGATCGGATACTGGTAGGCCTCGTTCGGCGACAGGATGAAGTAGAGCTTGCGCCCGGCGGTATCGATGACGATGGATCTCGGCGGAAAGCTCGAGCGGAATGCGATGCGTGGAGGCGCGCGCGGGGTGATGAACGGGCGTGAGCCGCCGTCGCGGACCTCGCCGTAGCCGCCGCGCGGCTGCTGCGGCGGACGTTCGTCATAGTAGCGGTCGTCGTCGTTGCCGCGGTCATCCTGCCACTCGCGGTCGCGATCGGGCTCCACGCGGTCGTAGCCATCGTTGTAGTAGGGGTCGTGGCGCTGCTGGCCCCAGGGGTTCTGGCCGCCATTATACGAGCGCTCGCCGTAGTACGGCCGCTCACCGTAGTAAGGCTGGTCGCCGTAGTAGGGGCGGTCGCCGTAGCGGTCCCAGCCAGGATACCACTGCGCGGATGCGGGCGCGGCGACGCTCGCGACCGCCATCGACGCCAAGGCCATACGCCAGATCATTCCGCAGTCCCCTCTGCGTACGGAAGCTCAACTCAGCCGCCACGAGCTTTCGGTGCCGGCCGCCCACCTTACCATTTGGGAAAATGTTTATTGGGCGCAAGATGAACCGAGGCTGCACGCCCTCACTCGCCCTTACGGAACGAATGCCAGGTGCCGTCCGCGCCGATGGTCAGCCGCCACCACGTCCACTTCTTCTTCTCGTGCATCGATTTGGCGGCTTCGGGGCTGACGAGGCGCAAGAGATCGACCTCCTCGGCGGGGGTGAGCGCGTCGAGCTTGGCCTCGGCAAGATAGGGCCAGACGTAGATCAGATTGTTCTCCGGGTCCTTTCCGAGCGGCACCGACGCATGCCTCATCTGGAGCATATTGGCGAGCGCCGCCAGCACCTCGCGCCCCTCGCCGTCGCCGGAGGTTTTCTTCCAATAGGCGATCGGATCGTCGTTAGTGTTGGGAGTGACATCCGGCTTCATCTCGTTCCATTCGAGCGGCACCCGCAGCTCCTCGATGTGTCCCGAGAGAGCGGCAGCGAGGATTGCTTCCCGCATCTCCTCCACCGCTCCCGGGAGCGGCTTCTCCTTCGCCGCGAGCGGCTTGGGCAGCTTCGGCGGCTCGTGCGGAGTGCCGCTATCTTGTGGCACGGCGCCAGGACCGCGCCCTTCCAGCGCACCGGCCGGGCTGCGATAGACAATGAGAAGCCCCGCCAGTACCAATACCAATAAGCGGCTTGAGCATAACGCGGCGAGACGCAGCATCAGCTAGCTCCAGTGGCGCGAGAGGTGGCGCTGCTGACGACGGCGTCCTCGAGCGGTGCCGTCGTCGCGGACGATTTCAGGAGAGCAACCCCTGCGCCGCGCATGCCTTCGCGCCTCGGTGCGTGGCTGACAAGGGAACGTGAATGCATTTTCTGCCTAACCCTCTCATCATTCCCGTCGGCATCATCATCGGAATCCTTGTCTCCGCTCCCGTCGGCCCCGTCAACGTGCTCTGCATCCAGCGGGCGATCGAGCGCGGCTTCTGGGGCGGGATTGCGGCTGGCCTCGGCGCCATGCTCGGCGACGGGCTTGTTGCGCTCTGCGCGGCGCTCGGCGTCGGCGCGATCTCGGGCGCGGTGCAGTACCACCGCCTGACCATTCAGGTGCTGGGCGGGCTCGTGCTCGTCGCCTTCGGTGCGCGGCTGTTCTTCGCCACGCCTCGCATCGTGCCCATGGCGATGGGTGCCCGCGCGGAGACGCTGCGCGACTTCGTCTGGGACATCCCGCAGACGTTCCTTCTTACGATCACCAATCCCGGTGCGGTGCTGGGACTGTTCGCCATCTTCGGCGGCGTTTCGAGCTTCGTCGAGGTCGAGAGCTACGTCGACGCGCTGACCATTGTCGCGGCCGTGATGGGCGGCAGCTTCCTGTGGTGGTTCAGCTTATCGCACCTGATAGGGCGCTTCCGCCACCTGCTGAATGAGCAGCGGCTGCGGCTCATCAATCAGATCACAGGGCTGCTGCTGCTCGGCTTCGGCGTGCTGCTTATCGGCGAAGTGCTGCTGAAGCGGCTAGGAATGCTGTAGGCGCCGGAGCTACTGTCGCGTGCGATGGAGCGTGAACTCGCCCACGTTGATTCGCTGCTCCAATCCGCGGGCTAGCTTGACGACCGCGTCCTCCCCGAAATTGGCAACGAGGTCGGTCAGCGCCGTGAACAGCGCGGCATACGCCATCTGCTCGGGCGGCACGCCGCATTCGGTCCCCTCGTCCCAGGCAGCGAGAATGAGGTTTAACGCCTTAAAGGATGAATTGTCGGGATCCAATCCCTCGAACGTTTGCTGCATGGGTTCCCTCCCGGATACGCGCCCGGCCAACCCGTCCTTGCCCCCGCAAGTTTGTGTGACGGATCGCCTGAGCCGCGTCGATTAGCAGTCGATCCTCATAACACGCATATGTGCGCCAAAAAGGGGCACGCCCCGTTCACGGTAAACGGCGGGGGTACGCTCCCTCAGGGCACCGATTTCACGAGGCCGTCGGCGATCTGCGCACCCTCGGTGAGGAAGCGATTGATGGCGTTCTGGGCCGATGGGCTGCAGGTGTTATAGGTGCGGCTGTAGCTGCGGTAGCCCTTGTTGAAGCTCCGCGTGAGCCGGGCTTTGCGGAGCGCGGTTGAGCCCTCGGCCTGCAGGAGCTCGCCCATACGCTGGCGCCAGGCCTGCCCCTCGTCGGCGCCGCACAGCTCGCGCAGGTAGTGCACCGCGCCGAGGATCTCCGACAGGCGGAACAGGCGATCGTCGTAGGGCTTGGTGTCGGGCGAGGCCGCGCGCACGGGAACCACCGACGCGCATAGAAGCGCGGCACACGCGAGCAGCAAACTTGCGAGGGAAAGACGAGAGGTCGGCATGGTAGGCAACCCTAGCATCGATTCTGGACATTGGCGCGGCAACGGGCCGGCGGGAATCTCGCCGCACGGCTTCTCCCGCCGCGCGCGGATGTTTACATTAGGCGCATGTGCTCGCGCTACAGTCTGACCTCGCCCCCCGAAGCGGTCCGCTCCTATTTCCGCTACGACAACGAGGCGGTTTTTCCCCCGCGATACAACATCGCGCCCTCGCAACCGGTAGCCATCGTGCGCAATACGCCCGCGGGCGGACGCGAGATGGCGCTCGTGCGCTGGGGGCTCATCCCGGGCTGGGTCAAGGATCCCCGCGCCTTCAAGATGCTGATCAACGCGCGCTCCGAGACGGCGGCGGAGAAGCCCTCGTTCCGCGCAGCTATGCGCCATCGCCGCTGCCTCGTCCCCGCCGACGGGTTCTACGAATGGAAGGGCGCGCCCGGGTCGAAGCGTCCCCACCTCGTGCGCCCACGCGCCGGCGGGCCCATGGCGCTTGCGGGGATATTCGAGAACTGGCTCGGCGCCGACGGCAGCGAGATCGAGACGATGGCGATCCTCACGGTCGCGGCCAATGCCGCCATGTCGGCGCTGCACGACCGCATGCCGGCGATCATCGCGCCGGAGCACTTCGACGCCTGGCTCGACTGCCGGCCCGGCACGGCAACGGATATCGTGGAGCTGCTTGCCCCCGCGCCTGAGGATTTCCTCGACATCATCGAGGTGAGCCGCGCGCTGAACAACCCCCGTAACGAGGGCCCCGAGGTGCAGGAGCCGGTCGGGACGCTGACGCTGCTCTAGGGCTAGAGAACCTTCCCCGGATTGAGGATGCCTTTGGGGTCGAGCGCCGCCTTGATCTTGCGCATCAACGCGAGCTCCACCGGGCTCTTGTAGCGGATGAGATCAGCCCGCTTCATCTGGCCGATGCCGTGCTCGGCCGAGATCGAGCCACCCATCTCGGCGACGAGATCGTGCACCGCGCCCGCCATCTGATCCCACAGCGCGAGGAACCGCGCCTTGTCCATGCCCGGCGGCTGCGAGACGTTGTAGTGCACGTTGCCGTCGCCGAAGTGGCCGAACACCACGGGACGCGCGCCCGCGCATACCGCATCGACGACCGGCTCGGCCCGGCTGAGGAACTCGGGAATGCGCGCCACCGGCACCGAGACGTCGTGCTTGATGCTGCCGCCTTCGGGCTTCTGCGCTTCCGACGCCGTCTCCCGCAAGCGCCACAGGCTCTGCGCCTGCGCCAGCGAGCCCGCGAGCACGGCATCGCTCACGAGTTTCTTGTCGCCAGCCTCTACAAGCAGCCGCTCCATCATAAGGCTTGCGGCGCCATCCGATTCCGCGCTGGAAATCTCGATCAGCACGTACCACGGTGCCGGCGCCTTCAAGGGAAGGCGCGTGCCCGGCACGTGCTTCGTCACCAGCTCGATTGAGAGCCGGCTCATGAACTCGAACGCAGTCAGGCCCGAGTGGGCGCGCTCCTCGGCCAGCCGGAACAGCCCAGCGACGGCGGCAATATCGGGCAGCGCCACGAGCGCCGTCGCCTTCTCGCGCGGCCGTGGGAACAGCTTCAGCGCGGCGGCGGTGATGATGCCGAGCGTGCCTTCCGAGCCGATGAAGAGGTCGCGCAGGTCGTAGCCGGTGTTGTCCTTCTTGAGCGTGCGCAGGCCGTCCCAGACCTGCCCGTCCGCCAGCACCACCTCGAGCCCGAGCGCAAGCGCGCGCGCGTTGCCGTAGGCGAGGACGCCGACGCCGCCCGCATTCGTCGCCAGGACGCCGCCGATCTCGCAGCTCCCCTCGGACGGAAGGCTCAACGGGAACAGCCGACCCGCCCGCTCGGCGGCAAGTTGCGCATCGAGCAGCGTCACCCCGGCCTCGAGAACCATCGCCGTCTCGTCGACCGCGCGCACGCGCGTCAGCCGCGCAAGCGACAGCACAACCTCGGTACCGTTGGCCGAGGGGATCTGTCCGCCCACGAGGCCCGTATTGCCGCCCTGCGGCACGACGCCGATGCCGGCCTCATTCGCCACGGCCAAGGATGCGGGCCACCTCCGCGGTCGAGCCCGGGCGCAAGCACCAGGGCTGCCCGGCCCTGGTAGCGGTCGCGCCATTCGCGCAGGTAGGGGAGCTGGCGGTCGGGATCGCTGATCGCATGTTGGGGGCCGACGATGTCGGCCAGCCTCTGCAACACGGCTTCACGTCCGGCGGCGTGAGCCCCCCGCGTCGTTCCGTTTGTTGTGTGGCTCGCCACTTCGATCGATCCTTCGGTGTCTACGGTTGCCAAAAAACCGCATCACCGTTGACGAAAGGCCCGAATTTACGTCAATCCATACTGGCGCGGCGCTGCGAACGCCATCACTCAATCGAGGAGATTTCTCTTGGGCGCCAGGGTCGTGGGGACATTGCCGTTTGGGAGGCTGCTGGTCGTCCTGGTGCTGGCAGTTGCGTCGCTGCTCGTCGCCTACGCCATCGTGGCAGAGTGGCCGGACAGAGGATCAGCAGGCGCGCCGCCCGGCGCAGTGCGTCCCGCCAACTGACCCGGCAGCGCTTACGTTCGCGGCGCCGCCGCGCGCCGTAGCCTGTCGTTGATCGCCTCCCCGAGCCCGTGCCCGGGGATCGGCATGACGGCAATCGCATGGACCTGCCCGTCATCGAGGGCATGCAGGGCGGCAAAGAGATTAGCCGCCGCCTCGATCAGATCGCCGGTCGGGCTGAGGTTGATCGTGCGTGCGGCGCCTGCCGGAACGTCCGGTCCGAACGCGAGCAGTGCCTCGGTGGGATTGGCACCATTTACGTCGAGCCTCAGCCTCGCGCGCGGGGCGTAATGCGATGCGAGCTGACCGGGAGAGCTTGGCGTATCCGTCGATGCCATCGCGCGCCGCAGCGGCATCTCGAGCACCGCCTCGATCGTCTCCGCGGGGACCGCGCCGGGGCGCAGCAACACCGGCTCCTCGCCGCGCGCATCGATGACGGTGGATTCGAGGCCGTATGCCGTTGGGCCGCCGTCGAGGATCAGCGCAATGCCCTCGCCAAAATCGGCGTATACGTGTGCAGCCCGCGTCGGGCTCAGACGCCCGGAGCGGTTGGCCGATGGCGCCGCGAGCGGGCGCTCCGCCGCGCGCAGCAGCGCTTGCGCGACAGGGTGGTCGGGAACGCGGATGGCGACGGTATCGAGACCGGCGCTGACGAGCTCGGAAAGCTTCGAGCCCGCGCGCCGGGTAAGCACCAGGGTCAGCGGACCGGGCCAGAACGCCTGCGCGAGGCGCTGCGCGAGCGGCGTCATCTCGGCGTGCTCGCCGGCTTGCGCGGCGTCCGCTACGTGCACGATGAGCGGGTTGAAGCTGGGGCGCCCCTTGGCCGCGAAGATCGCCGCCACCGCGCGCCCATTGGTGGCGTCGCCGCCGAGCCCATAGACGGTCTCGGTCGGGAAGGCGACAAGGCCGCCCTCCCGCAGCAGCGCCGCCGCGGTCGCGATAGCTTCCTCTGTTGCCTTCACAATGGGCATCGCCTCGCCAATTCTCGGGGCCCGAACCTTGGACATCTCCGCCTCACATAGCCGAGCGGGCTGAATTCTGTCCAAACAGTGTGTAGGCTTGGGTCAGAGAAGCGGGAAGCTCGCGATGGATTTTGCCTGGGCGATCGGTCATGCGGTGATGCGCGGCACCTGCGCCGCACTGCTGTTGGCGTCTGCCGCACCGGCGGCGCAGGCAAACTGGCTGGCAAAGCTTGCGCGCGGCGCGGGCGAGGCGGGAAGCGAGGCGACACGCTTCGGCGCCGTCGGGCTCGAACGCGCGACTGCCGTCATCGAGCGCTTGCCGGCCACGGCGAAGGGCTCGGCGCTCGCAGCCCACGCCACACCCGAGGGGCACTGGAAGTTCGTCAACCGCGAGGGGGAGGTATTCACCGCCGGCACCCCCGACGAATTGAAGCGCGCGGTGCCGACGCTGCTTCCCGAGGCTGGCGCCGACGCCAAGCTCGCGTTCTATCTCGACGAGGACACGGTGTTCGGCGACCGCGCGCTTCTGCGCGATCTGCCGGAAGGCTCCAGCCTCTACGTCGTCGCCGGCCGCGACAGCTACCCGCTCGTGCGCCGCTCCGATGCCGCGCCGGATGCTCTGTTCGCGGCCGTCCGCCCCCATCTCGTCGTCGCGCTCTCCGACCGCGGGCTGTTTGAGGACGCGATCGCCCAGCTCGAGCGGCCCTTGAGCCGAGCGAGCATCCGCACGCTGGCGCTGGAGCCCGGCGGGCCGGTCACGCTGTCCTCCTCCCCGCGCCTCGACCCGCAGACAAAAACGGCGCTCGTCGACGCTATCGATCCGGTCGAGCTGCCGGGAGCGATGCGCTCGCTCCGGGGCCAGACGGTGCTGGTAACGGGCCGGACAGAGGAGAACCTGTTGCTGTTCCGCCCTTCGAGCGGGGCCGAGCAGAGCCTCAAGCTGCGCGACCTCATCGACGCGGCGGCCGACGCCGACGTCAATCTGGTGATCCTCAACGCGGAGGCTCCGCGCCAGCCGGGCGGGCGCAACTGGCTGTGGCAGCGCGTCTCCGTCGACGGGCTCGACGAGGCCTTGAAGCGCGCCACGCTCGGCGATTTCCTCGACGTGCTGGGCGCGGGCCGAGGCGAGTTCCGCGCCAGCATCGGCCGCGAGGGTGATGGCCGCGTCCTCATCCGCGCCGTTCCCGATACGTCCGGCGCCGAGCCGATCACCGGCCTCGTCGGCGACTGGCTGTCGAAGGTAGCGTCCAACGTCACCGGTAATGTGGTGACGAGCGCGCTCGAGGTGCACGCGCGCGACGAGGAGCGTCAAGCCGAGCTCGACCGCCGCATCGTTCCCTTCATCCCGGCGGACTACCAGATCGCCTACCTCGTGAGCCTCGTCGCCGGGTTTATGGGCTGGGGGCTCGCGCGTGACTGGTGGCAGCGCATCTGGCCGCAAGAGCAGCGCAGCGAATACCGCGGCGTGGCCGGCTTTCGCGCGGCACAGGCGGTGCGCCTCGTGGCCTTCCTGACGGTGTTCCTGCCGCTCGTCGGCGTGCCCGCCTTGCTCGGCTCGCTCGCCCGGCAGGTCTGGGAGTTTGCCGCACTACCGTTCCGCATCGTGCGCCGCCTCTCCTCGCGGACGCCGGCCTCGCCGGGCTAGGAACCAAGGCATGGCGGGGCTCGAAGGCAAGACGCTGTTCATTACCGGCGCCAGCCGCGGCATCGGCCTCGCGATCGCCAAGCGCGCGGCGCGCGACGGTGCCAACATCGCCGTCGTTGCCAAGACGCAGGAGCCCAACCCGAAGCTCGAGGGAACGGTGGAGACCGCAGCTGCCGAGATCGAAGCGGCGGGAGGCCGCGCGCTCGCTCTTTCCTGCGACATCCGCTTCGAGGAGCAAGTCGAGCGCGCCGTCAACGCGACCGTCGCCGCGTTCGGCGGCATCGACATCTGCGTCAACAACGCGAGCGCGCTGACGCTGGGGTCGATCGGCGAGACGACGATGAAGCGCTACGACCTCGTCAACGGGATCAACGCGCGGGGCACGTTCCTGGTCACAAAAACGTGCCTGCCGCACCTCAGGAAGGCGGAAAACCCGCACGTGCTGGTGCTGTCGCCGCCGCTCGACCTGAGGCCCCAGTGGTTTGCCGGGCACGTCGCCTATGCCATCGCCAAGTACGGCATGAGCCTCGCCGTGCTGGGCCTCGCCGAGGAGCTGAAGGGAGACGGGATCGCGGTCAACGCCTTGTGGCCGCGCACGACCATCGCCACCGCCGCGATCCGCAACGTGCTCGGCGGCGAAGCCGTGGTGCGCATGAGCCGCACGCCCGACATCGTCGCCGACGCGGCCTACCTGGTGTTCCGGAAGCCCGCGCGCGCCTTCACCGGGCACTTCCTCATCGACGACAGCTTCCTCTCCGAGGAGGGCGGCGTGTGCGATTTTGCCCGCTACAGCGTGGAGCCGGGGGTGCCGCTGGCACCGGACTTCTTCGTGCCGGACGAGCCTCCGCCCCCGCCCGGCGTCGTTATCGCAAAGGTATCGCTTTCCGACCTCCCCGCGAAGAAATCCCCGGAGAGGTGAAGCATCGACAACTGCGAAACCCTGATGGAGGAACCGCGCTGGCCCTTTCGGCGCCGTGCGCTAACATGGCGGCAAGAACGCGCAACGGTTCCGTCCGAATGGCCACACTCCTCCTCACGCATCCAGCCTTCATCCGGCACGACACCGGACTAGGCCACCCCGAGCGCCCCGACCGCATGCGGGCGATCGACAAGGTGCTTGGCCACGATGTCTTCCGTGACCTGGTGCGCGAGGAGGCGCCGTTGCGCGAGGATGTGCAGGAGCACATCGCGCGCGTGCATGCGCCCGGCTACTTCGAAAAGATCCGCGCAGCCGTGGAGCACGTCGATCACCTGAAGCAGCTCGACGGCGACACCGTCGTCTCGCCCGGCTCGTGGGAAGCCGCGCTGCGCGCCGTCGGCGCAGGCCTCAACGCCGTCGACGCCGTGATGGCGGGCCGCGCCGCCAACGCCTTCTGCCAAGTGCGCCCGCCCGGCCACCACGCGGAATCAAATAGCATCCTCGGCTTCTGCCTGTTCTCCAACGCCGCCATCGCCGCCCACTATGCGCGCTCAAAGCATGGCGCGGAGCGCGTCGCAGTCGTCGACTTCGACGTCCATCACGGCAACGGCACGCAGGAGATTTTCTGGTCCGACCCCGACCTGTTCTACGGCTCGACGCACCAGATGCCGCTGTTTCCCGGCACCGGCGCGCTCGACGAAAGAGGCGTCGGCAATGTGTGGAATGCGCCCATGCGCGCGGGCGACGGGGGGGAGCGGTTTCGCGAGGCGTTCGAATCACGCATTCTGCCGGCGCTTCACAACTTCGGGCCAGACATACTGTTGATCTCTGCCGGCTTCGACGCACACCAGGCCGATCCGCTCGGCAGCATGCGTCTCGTCGAGGCCGACTACATGTGGGCGACGGAGCGGCTCGCCGACATGGCCAAGCGGCACGCCAACGGCCGCATCGTATCGATGCTCGAAGGCGGCTACGATCTCACCGCGCTGGCGAAGTCGGTGGCGGTGCACGTCAAGACGCTGATGGACGTCGGCGCCTAAAGGATTAGGCAGCAGCGGGAGGCAGCATGGATACCGCCATGGCCAAGACGAAACCAAACAACGCCGACATCAAGGACATGAGCTTCGAGCGCGCACTCAAGGAATTGGAGACGATCGTCAACCGGCTCGAGCGCGGCGACGTCGAGCTCGAGGAGTTGATCGCGATCTACGAGCGCGGCGAGGTTCTGAAGGAGCACTGCGACCGGCTCTTGAAACAGGCGGAGGCCAAGGTCGAGAAGCTCACCTTCGCGGCCGACGGGAGCCCGAAGGGCACCGAGCCCCTCGACCCGCAGGGCTGATATCGTCAAATCTTGCGGCTGTCATAGGCCCAGTGCAGCAGCGCCTGACGCTGGCGCTTGCGGCAGGTCAAATCGCCCGGCTCGCAGTTGCGCTCCACTTGGCGTACGTGTCGGCGCATCGCTTTCCAGCGCTTGATCTGGCGTTTGTCCTCCGCTGGCAGCCGGCGGCCCATGTAGTAGCGGCAGTACCACTGGAACCAGCCGCGCGGGTCATCCGAGTGGATCCAGCCCTTCTGCCTCCACACCGACAGGGGTTGGCTGGCGTCGACACCGAAGAAGTTCAACGCGCAGTCGCGCCTGCCTTTCGCAAGCTTGGCGCGCTTGAACCAACTCGCGGGAAATTCTCCCTGGCTGTCGGTCATGTATTTTCCGCAGAACACGCCGAGCCGCAGCATCTCCTGCGGCGTCAGGTCGGGGGTGAACTCGGGATCGAAGTCGCGCCCCGATCGAGCCGTGCGCTGATAGCGATAGCCCTTCTGCATCTTGTCGTTAATGAGAAGTGAGCGCTTGCGCATGCCGCATGTTCCTGCTGCCCAAAAATAGGCTAGCGGCCTGAGACGCATGGTCAATTGGCGCTTCGGGCAGGGGTCCGCTTAAGGGGTGGCGCGTCGCCGGTTAGCCGTATAGTGTGCCGCCGTTCGTGATGGCTTGTGCTCAAATTCGCGCATCCATCGCGGGGCTTGGAGACAAAAGTTCAGAAAACGGGAGAGGTACAATGAAGTATGGCATGAAGGCTTTGGCTGCGGTTGTGGCTGGCGCCATCCTCATGGGCGCGATGGCGGCTCCCGCCAGCGCCTGCCACTGGAAGCGTCATCACTGCCACCACCATCATCACTGCCGGTAATTAGTCTCAGCGTCTTGAGACTAGCGCAGCGCGGCTCCCCCGGAGCCGCGCTTTTGCTTGTCCGGGCTTGCCGCGTCGATTTAGGCTCTCTTGCAGCGGCGGCCGTCTGTGACATAACGGAGACCCAATCGTCGCATTGGATGCCTCCGTGGATACTGCTTCGAAGACCCCCCTGCTCGATCGGGTGAAAACGCCCGAGGACCTGCGCAAGCTGCCCGAATCCGACCTGCCCCAGCTCGCCGCCGAGCTGCGCCAGGAGACGGTTGATGCCGTTTCGGTGACGGGTGGCCATCTCGGCGCGGGGCTCGGCGTCGTCGAGCTGACGGTTGCCTTGCACTGGGTGTTCGACACCCCCCGCGATCGTCTCGTATGGGACGTCGGCCACCAGACTTATCCGCACAAGATCATCACCGGGCGCCGCGACCGCATCCGCACCTTGCGCCAGCCGGGCGGGCTTTCGGGCTTCACGCGGCGCGACGAGAGCGAGTACGACGCCTTCGGCGCCGCGCACTCATCGACCTCGATCTCGGCCGGTCTCGGCATGGCAGTCGCGCGCGATCTCGCGCAGCGCGACAACAACGTCGTGTGTGTGATCGGCGACGGCGCCATGTCGGCCGGCATGGCATATGAGGCGATGAACAATGCGGGCGCGCGCGATGAGCGCCTCATCGTCGTCTTGAACGACAACGACATGTCGATCGCCCCGCCGACGGGAGCACTGTCGGCCTACCTCGCCCGCATCACCTCGAGCGGCACCTACTTCTATCTGCGCGACATCGCCAAGCAGCTCGCCAAGCAGCTCCCCAAGAGCTGGGAGCGGCGCGCCGCGCGTATGGAGGAATATACGCGCCACTTGTGGCAGGGCGGCGCCTGGTTCGAGGAGCTCGGCTTCTACTACGTCGGACCCATAGACGGCCACAGCTTCGACCACCTGCTGCCCGTCCTGAAGAACGTGCGCGACGCCAAGCAGGGGCCGATCCTCGTGCACGTCGTGACCAAGAAGGGCAAAGGCTACGCGCCGGCGGAAGCTTCCGACGACAAGTATCACGGCGTTGCCAAGTTCAACGTCGTCACCGGCGCGCAGGTGAAGCCCAAGCCGAACGCGCCGACCTACACCCGCGTGTTCGCCGAGAGCCTGATCGAGGAGGCCCGCAAGGACGACAAGATCGTCGCCATCACCGCGGCGATGCCCGACGGGACCGGGCTCGATCTCTTCGCCAAGGAGTTCCCGGAGCGCACCTTCGACGTCGGCATCGCCGAGCAGCACGCCGTGACCTTCGCCGGGGGCCTCGCTGCCGAGGGTTTGAAGCCGTTCGCGGCCATTTACTCGACGTTCCTGCAGCGGGCCTACGACCAGGTCGTGCACGATATCGCCATCCAGCGGCTGCCGGTGCGCTTCGCCATCGACCGCGCCGGCCTCGTCGGCGCGGACGGCCCGACGCACGCCGGCTCTTTCGACCTGGCTTACCTCGGCTGCCTGCCGGGCTTCGTCATCATGGCGGCGGCGGATGAGGCCGAGCTCAAGCACATGGTGGCGACCGCGGCCGCAATCGATGACCGCCCGTCCGCCGTGCGCTATCCGCGCGGGGAAGGTTTCGGCGTCGACCTGCCCGAGGTCGGCCGCGTGCTCGAGATCGGCAAGGGGCGCATCCTGCGCGAGGGCTCCGCCGTGGCGCTTCTGTCGCTCGGCACGCGCGCGGCCGAGTGCCTCAAGGCAGCCGAGCAGCTCGCCGCCTTCGGTCTGTCGGCGACGGTGGCGGACGCGCGCTTTGCCAAGCCGCTCGACGAGGATCTGATCCGCCGGCTCGCCGCCAACCACGAGGTGCTGGTGACGGTGGAGGAAGGCTCAATTGGCGGCTTCGGCAGCCACGTGCTGCAGTTCCTCGCCGAGGGCGGATTGCTCGACCGCGGCCTCAAGGTGCGCACCATGGTGCTGCCCGATACGTTCATCGCGCAGGACAAGCCCGAGCGCATGTACGAGCTCGCGGGCCTGTCGGCCGACGGCATCGTCGCGACCGTGCTCGGGGCGCTTGGCCGCGAGACGCTCACGCCCCAGGTCCGCGCCTAGAACTCCCCTCTCCCCGCATGCGGGGAGAGGGGATCTTCCTACTCCACCGTGATGGTGATTGGATCCGACTGCACCGGCGGTTCGTGCGGGATGTGGTTCTTGTCCGCGAACACGTCCTGCAGCGTGTGCTTGCCGGGCGATAGCTCGATCTGCGCTTCCGTCTGCGCCTTGCCGTAGTGGATGTGGTTGGCGTCGGCCGGGATCGGCGCGTTGTCGTCCTCGAGCTTGGTGTCGATCAGCAGATGGTGATGCCCGCTGTTGGGCTTGTCCGTCCCGGCCGGCACGACCTCCATGCCTTCCACGCCGAACTTCACCGTGATCGGGTTCTTCACCGTCGCGCCGTCTCTTAGGCTCGATGAGGAACACTTTGGCGCCGGGCGGCGATGGGGTGCGGCCGCTCGCATCTGCCGCCGGAGCCGGGTGGTCGGCGTGCTCCTTGGAGGCCGGCTGCCCGTTATCGCCGCAGGCGGCGAGCGACAGGACGAGAAGCGTGGCGGCGATCGCGCGTTTCATGTGGGCCTCCGGGGAAAATCGGGATTGGGGTTTTGAGTGGCGGCGGCAGAATAGCGTAAACTCGTCCGCATGCGAAACCGGTTGGACATCGTCCTCGTCGAACGCGGCCTCGCACCGAGCCGCTCGCGGGCGCGCGACCTGATCAAGGGCGGCAAGGTGCTGGTCGACGGCGAGGTGTGCATGAAGGCCGGCGCCGAGGTCGACGCTGACGAGGCGCTGAGCTTGCGCGAAGCCGGGCCGCCGGCCGTCTCGCGCGGAGGCGCCAAGCTCGCGTCCGCGCTGGCGAGCTTCGAGTTCGATCCCGCGGGCCTGGTGGCGCTCGACGTGGGCGCTTCCACTGGCGGCTTCACCGAGGTTCTGCTCACGCGCGGCGCGGCCAAGGTCTACGCCGTAGATGTCGGCCACGGGCAGTTGCATGCGAGCCTGCGTGACAATCCTCGCGTCGTCTCCTTCGAGGGCTGCGACGCGCGCACGCTCACACGGGACCTGATCCCGGAGCCGGTCGCCGCCATCGTCGCCGACGTGAGCTTCATCTCGCTGACCAAAGCGCTCCTTCCCGCGCTAGGCCTCGCCGCACCGGGCGCCTGGCTCGTCGCGCTCATCAAGCCGCAGTTCGAGGTGGGCCGCGGCGGTGTCGGCAAGGGCGGCATCGTGCGCGAGGCGGCGGCGCGGCAGCAGGCCGTCGACAGCGTCACCGCGTGGATCAGCGCACAGGACGGCTGGCGCATTGCCGGCGTGGTGCCCTCTCCGATAAAAGGCGGGTCGGGAAACGAGGAATATCTGCTCGGCGCGCGCTGCGATGGGTGACACTCAGGCTTTGGACATCGCGCGCCTCGGCGCCCAGGGCGACGGCGTGGCCGACACGCCGGCGGGACCTGTGTTCGTGCCGTATGTGCTGGCGGGCGAGCGCGTACAGGCGGATGTGCGCGGCGAGCGAGCACGCCTTGTCGCGGTGCTCAACCCCAGCCCCAACCGCATCGCTCCCATCTGCCGCCACTTCACCCACTGCGGCGGGTGCGCCCTGCAACACGTGGAGCGTGGTACCTATCTCGCCTGGAAGCGCGACGTGGTGGCGACGGCCTTCGGCGCGCGGGGCATCCTGGCGCCGGTCGGACACGTGGTGACGGTCGGTCTCGGCGCCCGCCGGCGCGCGACGTTCTCGGCGCGGCGTACGGGGCGCAGCGTGGTGCTCGGGTTCTTCGAGGCGCGGGGGAACGAGATCGTCGACCTGCAGGAGTGTCCGGTCACGGCGTCCGCGATCGTGCGGGCGCTACCCGGATTGAAGCGCCTCATCGAGCCGCTGGTGACGCAGAAATTCCCCGTGCGGCTCACGGTGACGCTTGCCGCGAACGGTCTCGACGTGGCGCTCGATGACGTTCCCGGCAATCCGTCGCCCGAGGTGCGCGAGCGCGTAGCGCGGGAGGCGGCTGCCGCGAAACTCGCGCGCGTCACGATCGCGGGCGATACGCTCTACCAGAGCACGATCCCGGCGGTGCGCTTCGGCGACGCCAACGTGGTTCTGCCGGCGCGCGCGTTCCTGCAGGCAGCACCCGCGGCGGAGGCCGAGATGGTGCGCCTGGTGACGGCAGCGGTTGGCTCGGCGAAGCGTGTCGCCGATCTCTTTTGCGGGCTCGGCACCTTCACCTTCCCGCTGGCGAAGCGATCAGCCGTGCTCGCCGTCGATGGGGACAAGCAGGCAATCGAAGCGTTGGCAAATGCAGCCAAGCGCACACCGGGCTTGAAACCGATCGAGACCAAGTCGCGTGACCTCTTCCGCGAGCCGCTGTCGGGGAAGGAGCTCGAGAGCTTCGACGCCGTGGTTTTCGATCCGCCGCGCGCAGGTGCGGCCGCGCAGGCCTCCGCGCTCGCGGCGTCCAAGGTTCAGACGGTTGTCGCCGTCTCCTGCAACCCGGCGACGCTCGCGCGCGATGCGCGCATCCTGATCGACGGCGGCTTCACGCTCGAGGCGGTGACGCCGATCGACCAGTTTCTGTTCTCCCCGCACATCGAGGCCGTGGCTGTGCTGCGACGGTAGAGCTTCGAAGCCAAAGTACGCTCCTTCACCTCTCCCATAGGGAGAGGTCGCGAGCTCCGCGCGTGCGGAGCGAGCGGGTGAGGGGTCACAACCTCAAGAGAGCGCATGTCCCCTCACCCGGTACGCCATGCTTCGCATGTCGGCCCGACCTCTCCCTATGGGAGAGGTGAAGGAGCCCGTTTCTCACGCCGATCAGCAAGCAGCCGCTCGACGTAGGCGGGGACGACTTGCGTCGCGGGGCCGTGGATCGCCTCGTGGAACAGGTCCGCGCCATCCGAAGGCTCGAGATTGAGCTCCACTGTATGCGCGCCGTTCTCCCGGGCCACGGCCACGAAGCCGGCTGCCGGGTAGACGTTGCCGCTGGTGCCGATGGAAATGAAGAGATCGGCTCCAGCGAGAGCCGAGTAGATGCGCTCCATCGCGTAGGGCATCTCGCCGAACCAGACGACGTCGGGGCGCATGCTGCCTTTCTCCTTGCAGCCGGGGCATTGCGTCTCCAAGCCCAAGTCGTTGCGCCAGGCATGGCGCGTGCCGCATAGCGCGCACAGCGCTTTCATGAGCTCCCCGTGCATGTGGATCGGGTCGCGCGAGCCCGCGGCCTCGTGCAGGGGGTCGATGTTCTGCGTGACGACGGTGACTGAGCCTTTATGCTCGCGCTCCAGCCGCGCGAGGGCAAAGTGCGCGGCGTTCGGGGTCACGCCGGCGAGCCCGCGCCGCCGCTGATTGTAGAATTCGTGCACGAGCTGTGGGTTAGCGCGGAAGCCCTCGGGCGTGGCCACTTCGCGGTAGTCGTACTTGGCCCAGATGCCGTCCTTGTCGCGGAAGGTCGCGAGCCCCGACTCGGCGGAGAGACCGGCGCCTGTGAGGATGACGATGTGCCGGAAGTCTGTCATCGTCGAGCGATAGCCGCCGCCGTGGACGAGCGCAACGCGAGGAATGCATGAAGACGCTGCTGAGCTGGAGCACGGGCAAGGATTCGGCGTGGTCGCTCTATGTGCTGCGGCAGACGCCGGGGATCGAGGTCGCGGGGCTGTTCACCACCGTCAATGCCGCCTTCGACCGCGTCGCCATGCATGCTGTGCGGCGCGCGCTGCTGGAAGCGCAGGCCGCCGCCGCCGGGCTCCCGCTGCATGTCATCGAGATTCCGTGGCCGTGCCCTAACGAGGCCTACGAGGCGCGCATGGGCGCGTTCGTGGCGGAGCAGACGGCGCGCGGTGTCGAGGCCATGGCCTTCGGCGATCTGTTCCTGGAGGATATCCGTGCCTATCGCGAGGCGAAGCTCGCAAACTCGGGCATCGCGCCGCTGTTTCCGCTCTGGGGGCGCGATACCGCTGCGCTCGCCGAGGAGATGATCGCGGGCGGTCTCAAAGCGCACCTGACCTGCGTCGATCCCAAGAAGCTGCCCGCGCACTTCGCCGGCCGCGCATTCGACCGCGCGCTTCTTGCAGAGCTGCCCGCGGGCGTCGACCCCTGCGGCGAGAATGGTGAGTTTCACACGTGCGTGTCGGCGGGCCCGATGTTCGCGCATGCAATCGACGTGCGAGCCGGCGTGATCGAGACGCGCGACGGCTTCGTCTTCGCGGACCTGCTTCCAGCCGCCGCTTAGAGCAGCTTGCCCATGGCGACCGCGGTGTCGAGCATGCGGTTGGAGAAGCCCCACTCGTTGTCGTACCAGGCGAGAACGCGCCCCAGGCGCCCGTCGACAATCTGCGTCTGCGTCGAATCGAAGTTCGCCGAGTACGCCGAGTGATTGAAGTCGATCGAGACGAGCTCCTCGGTGACATAGCCGAGGATGCCCTTGAGCTGCTGGGCGGCCGCATGCTCCATCGCCTTGTTGATCTCCGCCACCGTCGTCTCGCGCCCGGGGATGAACTTCAGATCGATGACGGAGACGTTGGGCGTCGGCACGCGGATGGACGTGCCGTCGAGCTTGCCCTTGAGCTCCGGCAGCACCAGCCCGACAGCCGTCGCCGCTCCCGTCGAGGTCGGGATCATCGACAGCGCGGCCGCGCGCGCGCGGCGCATGTCCCTGTGTGCCTGGTCGAGGATGCGCTGGTCGTTGGTGTAGGCATGGATGGTCGTCATGTAGCCCGACTGGATGCCGACGAGGTCGTTCAGCACCTTGGCGACGGGAGCGAGGCAGTTCGTCGTGCACGAGGCATTGGAGACGACCGTGTGCTCGGGCTTGAGCTTCTCGTGATTGACACCATAGACGACGGTGATGTCGGCGCCCTTCGACGGGGCCGAGACCAGCACGCGCTTGGCGCCGGCGTCGAGGTGCACCTTGGCCTTCTCCTTGTCGGTGAAGATGCCCGTGCATTCCATGACGATGTCGACGCCCAGGTCCTTCCACGGCAGCTTGGAGGGATCCTTCTCGGCCAGCACCTTGATCGGCGCGCCGAGGCCGACGTCGATCGAGTTGCCGTCAACCTTGACCTCGCCCGGAAACACACCGTGCACGCTGTCATATTTGAACAGGTGTGCGTTATCCTTGGCGGGAACGAGGTCGTTGATGGCGACGAACTCGAGGTCGCGGCGATTGGCCTCGGCGGCGGCGCGCAGGACGTTCCTGCCGATGCGGCCAAATCCCGAGATCGCGACCTTCAGAGCCATCTTTGCCTCCTCAAGGCTTGTCGTTTTTCTTCACACATGCGCGCGCAGAGTGCAGGCATGCAAAATTGCGGGGCCATTAACTGGACGGGCGCCCGTTGTCTGTCAATGCGGCATGGCTCGCGGCACCGGCGCTCGTCATTGAGAAGGCACGATTTGAGAATTCTGTTGGGCGCTGCGGCCTTTGCGGGCTCGTTTGTTGACGGCCGCGAGCGCAGACACCTAAGTTGAGGCAACGCAGCCGTGCAGCGCCGAGGGCTTTGGCGCGCGCCGGAGGGCAATGAAATGGCTGAGCGGGTTACGCGGAAGGGCAAGCGCCCTGCGGCACGGCGGGCGGCGGCTCCGACTTTCAATTCGGCCGACCGGCAGGGGCAGCGCATCAAGTCGCTGGAGCGTGAGTGTGAACGTCTGAAAGCACAGCTTTCCGAAGCCAATGAGCGCATTGCGGCACTCGATCAGCGCCGAGCGGAAGCGGTCACCCGCATTGATTGGGTGCTAAACTCGCTGCATAACGTGCTCGAAAACGGCTCCTGAAGTCTCAAAATCGCAAGGATCTTCGCGCGGCACAGGCTGGAAAGCCGATGGGGCAGGTCGCAGTCACCCTGAACGGACGCTCGTACCGCTTCGACTGCGGCGACGGCGAGGAGGCGCGGCTCGCCGAGCTCGCAGCCTTCGTCAAGGGTCGCGTCGAGGAGATCGGCCGCCAGTTCGGCAACGCGGGCGATGAGCGCATTCTGCTGATGGCGGCGCTCCTCATTGCCGACGAGCTGTGGGATGCGCGCGTGGCTCTTGCCGAAAAGGCGGTCGCGGCCAACGAGCCGGTCAACGATGCCGCCAAAGAGCCAATAAGCCAGCCGGCCAACCAACCCGTTCGCGAAGCCGCGGCCGAGCGCCGCGAGCAGGAGGCGATCCGCGCCGAGCACAGGCGCCGGGTCACGGCCCCGGTCGAGGGCTGAGCGCCGCGCGTCTTAGGCCGCACGGAATGTCGTGAATTAGCCGGCCTTGCCGCCGGCCGCACGGGCCGCCGCCGCCTTTTCGATTGCACGCTTGCGCGCTAACCCACGCTCACGATCGGGCACATGGATGAGCCCTGCAATCTGACGCAAGAGCATGTCCTCGTGGGGATCGAGGACGCCGTCCGCATAGGCGACCTCCCAGAGCATCTCGATGATCCCAACCCGCTGCTCCATGCTCAAGCGTTTGGAGATTTCGCGCGTGAAGGGAAAGTATTGAGCCGTGTCCCGCACCCTTTGCTCTGCCGCCTCGACGAGCTTGCTCACCGCTTCGGGCGTAAGGTCAAACCGCTCGGCAAGCAGTCGCTCGATCGCGGATCGCTCGACGGCGTCGAAGTGCTCGTCCATGCGCGCCGCCTCGATCAGCAGCGCGGCCACCGCGAGCTCGAGCTCGTCGGGCTTCGGCGCTGCCGCTGGCGTCTCCATCGTGGTCAGAAAATTCAAGAGGCGTTCGATCATGCCGTCTCCGGGGGCAAACGCGAGATATAGGGACCGAAGTCCCCGCGTGTGGCTTCCCCATTCGCGGTGAAGCGGGCTTTGTCAAGTGGTACTAAGCCACCTAAAGCATCTGGAAATTTCGCCGCCATCGTCTACATTCGTCGTGCTGCGGGGCGCGTTAGAAGCACATATGTTCCCCGGGGCCTATAAGATCCGCATGGGAGCTGTCCCTGGCCGAGACCGTGGTCTCGGACACACGGCGCCCACCTACTTCTCGTAGGGACCAACGCGGGATCATCCGCTTCGACGGCCTCCGCGGCATTTTTCACGTCTTTCAATGAGTGCGGACGAAAAACGGGCAGAAAGAACCCGGGCACTCGCCCGCCGTGCCGCGGCCTTCGCGCTGCACGGCAAGGGCGCTGGGCTGCGCCTTGCCGGGCATGGTCTCGGCTTTATCGAGCTTGCACCGGGGTCGATCGTCTCCGGCTTCTCCGCGATCAAGGACGAGATCGACGCCGGGCCGCTGCTCGCGCGGCTTGCCTATCAAGGTTACCGGCTGGCGCTCCCTGTGATGCAGGGAAAGGGCAAGCCGCTGCTGTTCCGGGCCTGGGCGCCCGGCGACGAGATGGGTACGGCCACCTGGGGCATCGCCGAGCCGCTCCCCTCCCGCCCCGTACTCGAGCCGGACGTCGTGCTGGTGCCGCTGTTGGCCTTCGACGCCCGCGGCTACCGGTTGGGCTACGGTGGGGGCTTCTACGACCGCACGCTCGCGGCGCTGCGGGGGAAAAAGCCAATCGTTGCCGTCGGCATCGCCTACGATGAGCTGGAGGTCGACGCCGTCCCCCATCAGGGCTATGACCAGCGGATTGACTGGGTGCTGACGCCGTCGGGCCCGTTGCGCTGCTCTGGACCCTAAATGCGTCTGCTCTTTCTCGGCGATATCGTCGGCCGCCCGGGCCGCCAGGCGGTCATTGAGGCGCTGCCCGGCCTGCGCCGCCGCTATGCGCTCGATTTCGTCGCCATCAACGGCGAGAACGCGGCGGGCGGCTTCGGCATCACCGAGCCCATCCTCGAGGAGATCTTGGAGGCCGGCGCCGACGTGGTGACGCTCGGCAACCATGCCTTCGACCAGAAGGAGGCGCTCGTCTTCATCGAGCGCCAGCCCCGGCTCCTGCGCCCCATCAACTATCCGCCGGGCACCCCCGGCCGCGGCGCGGGGATATTCAAGACGCAAGCCGGTGCGGACGTGCTGGTCGTCAACGCCATGGGCCGCATCTTCATGCCCGAGCTCGACGATCCGTTCCGCGCGGTCGACGCCGAGCTCACCGCCTGCAGGCTCAAGCAGGGCGCCGACGCCATCCTCATCGACTTCCACGCCGAGGCGACGAGCGAGAAGCAGGCGCTCGGCTATTTCATCGACGGGCGCGCGTCCGTCGTCGTCGGCACCCACACGCATGCGCCAACGTCCGACCACCGCGTGCTGCCGAACGGCACGGCCTTCATTTCCGACATCGGCATGTGCGGGGACTACAACTCCGTGCTCGGCATGGACATCGAGGAGCCGATCAGCCGCTTCCTGACCAAGGTCCCGCGCCAGCGCTTCGAGCCGGCGAGCGGTCCAGGCACGCTGTCGGGGCTCGCGGTCGAGATTGACGATGAGACAGGCTTGGCGCGCGCGTGCTCCGCGTTCCGCCTCGGCCCCAACCTGGAGCCGGCCGAGCCCGCGTTCTGGGTGTGAGGCGCGTCATCCTCGGAAGGTCCGAGTCGCGCGGAGCTCCGGGAGGGCACCTCTACTGAGCGCACTACCCCTCACCCGGTCCGGCATGCTTGCATGTCGGCCGCCAGGGATGACAGGCAGCGAGGGCCATGGCGCCCTTGACCCAAGGGCGCTCTCGCGCAATAAAGCGCGGGCTCCAACACGCGCAGAGCAGACCATGGCCGGCCATTCCCAATACAAGAACATCATGCACCGCAAGGGCCGCCAGGACGCGGCCAAGGCGAAGCTCTTCTCCAAGCTTGCGCGCGAGATCACCGTCTCGGCCAAGCACGGCACGCCCGACCCGGAAATGAACCCGCGCCTGCGGCTCGCCATCCAGGCGGCGCGCGCGGAGAACATGCCCAAGGACAACATCGAGCGGGCGATCAAGAAGGCGCTGGGCGGCGATGCCGACACCTACGAGGCGATCCGCTACGAGGGCTACGGCCCGGGCGGCGTCGCCGTCATCGCGGAGGCGCTGACCGACAACCGCAACCGCACGGGCGGCGCCGTGCGCGCCGTGTTCACCAAGTACGGCGGCAACCTCGGCGCCACGGGCTCGGTCGCGCACATGTTCGCGCACGTCGGCGAGATCACCTATCCGGCGAGCGCCGGCTCGGCGGACGCGATGCTCGAAGCGGCGATCGAGGCCGGCGCGGACGATGTGACCTCGGATGCCAGCGGCCACGTGGTCGTGTGCGCGTTCGACAGCCTCGGCACGGTCGCCGGCGCGCTCGAGCAGAAGCTCGGCGAAGCGAGCAGCGTCAAGGTCGCGTGGAAGCCCAACCTCACGACGCAGGTCGACGAGGAGAAGGCGCAGTCGATCATGAAGATGCTGGCTGCGCTCGACGACGACGACGACGTGCAGAATGTCTTCGCCAACTTCGAGGTTTCCGACGAAGTCCTGAAGAAGCTGACGGCTGCGTGAGCCGGGCGTCTTCGCCCACCTGGATTTCCGCTACGCAAGCTCGAACGTGTCGCGCCACTCGGGCGCCACGTAGTTGACGATGATCGATTTGCGCAAGCCGCTGATCGGATTGTGCCCGACGCCGTGCCAGGTGTTACCGGCCGGGATGAAGATCACGCCGAGGTTCTTCCCGTACGGCGCCGAGGTCACGTACTTGAAGTCGGGCGGTCCCTCGTGGATGTCGGTGCCGGCGAGCCGCAGCCCCGGATCGTCCGACAGGTAGATCAGCATGGTGAACTTCTTCACCGCGATGTCGGTGTGCGGCTCGAGCCAGAAGCCCGGGCCGTCCTGGCAGTACTCGATCCGAAGCCGCGTGCCGGCGAGCTTCGCCCCCGTCGTCTTCTCGATCAGGTCGATGACGCTCTGATCCTTGAAGCCGTCCGCCACGCGCCGGCACACGGCAAACTTTTCCTGCGCCTCCGCGCCGAAGAATATGCGCTGGGCGTTGTTGGTCTCGCGCCTGCCGCTGAAGAGCGCATCCGCGGGCGCCGCGACCGGAAGATCGAGGATCGCCTCGACGTCCTCAGGCGGCAGCGCGTCCTCGAGCAGCCAATAGTCGAAGGGCTTCGTCACATGGTTTGCCTTCGCAAGGCAGCCGAGGAACGATTGAGCGACCGGATTGGCGGCGAGCGTCAGCATCTTTGCCCCCTGTGGCTTTGAGTCTTTCAGCAAAGCTAGCTCGCGCGCGGCGAGCAGCTCTTGACGGGGGTCAAGCCCGGTCGGGCCAATTGTCTCAGGGGTTTTGGGACTTAAGACGCGACGCCGCTCAGGCGCGGGCGTCGGCTCGCTGCGCCCCACGCTCGGCCGCGGGCGTGGCCACAGCCGCGGCAGGCATCCGATCGCGCAAGGCGCGTTCCGGCGCCAGCTCCATCATGACCGCGCGGAACACGGGCGGCGCATAGAGCAGCGTGCGGTGGCCGAGGCCGTCGAACGCCATGAGCCGCGCCGAAGGGCAGGTGCGCGCGATCTCCTCGGCGTTGTGGAACGGCACCTCGCGGTCGTCGCGGCCGTGCATGATGAGCGTCGGCACGCCGACCTTGCGGAGGAGCGCGGAGGACGAGAACGTCGCCACCGGCCGATGCCCGACACGCTTAAGGTGGCGCTCGTAGATACGCTGCGCGCCCTCGCTCAAGCCGAGGCCGCGGCCGAAATTGCGGGTGACGTCGGAGAGCCGGTCGGGGCAGGCGAGCAGCACGAAGCGCTCGATCGGGGTGGCGCGCGGCATCGGCGGGCCCCCCTCGGCGACGAGGAGAGAGACGAAGCCGCCAAACGAATGCGCGACCACCGCGTGGATCGGTCCGTAGTGCTGGCATACGCCGTAAAGTGCGCGCGCGCACTCGGCGAGATTGGTACGGCGCCCGGAGCTGAACCCGTGCGCGGGGAAATCGAACGCCACGACGCGAAGTCCCGAGCGGCGCAGAGGCTCGATGAACGCGGTCATGAAGGCGGCCTCGCTCGTCCAGCCGTGCGCAAGCAATACGGTGCCGCGGCTGTCCCCGTCCGGGTCGAACACGTAAGTCTGCAACTGGCCCACGGGCGTCTGCACCCGCTCCCAGCGGGCGTGGCGCAGGTGGAAGCGCGCGCGCTCGGTCAGCACGTGGTGATCGTGGGATCGGTGCTGCGACAGCTCCGGTGTGCAGAAGATGCGGAAAGCCAAGTCGCCCGCGAGCCCATCGGGCAGGCCGGCGAGCTTAAGGTCGGCGCTGACCTTGGGGCAGCGGACTGCACTCGAGCGTTTGTCTCGTCCGTTCTGGTTCATGCGCATCCAAGACGTGCTGAACGCGCGCAGCTGTAGACGGGTTGTGATCGTGCCAGCTGCGCAAATTGCTGCGGTCGAGGAGTATGTGAAAACTCTAAATGCCTAATGAAAATAGGCCGGTGCGACCGAGCCTTCAATATGCGCCTTTGCCGCGCAGGTGCGCGGAATTCTCAGTCCTTAGTAAGCGGCGGACTTCATTTCCATTTTATTGAGCAGCCGACGGAGGGTGCCTGATCGGCGGGCACCTTGCCACCCTTGGCGACGGCTTCCATGGCAGCGAGCAGCTCGCGTTTGGCGCCCTTCTTGGGCGGCTCGGTGCGGCCCTCGTCGAGCCGGCCGCGATACACGAGCTCGAGCTTGTCGTTGAAGCCGAAGTAGTCCGGCGTGCACACGGCGCCGAACGCGCGCGCGACGTTTTGCGTCTCGTCGTGCAGGTAGGGGAAGGGGAAGCCGTGGCGCTTGGCGAAGGCGCGCATGTTGTCGAAGGAATCGTCGGGGTAGGTCTTGGCGTCGTTGGAGCAGATGGCGACGGTCGAGATGCCGAGGGAGCTGAGCACCTTGGCGTCGGCGATGGCGCGGTCGATCGAGGCCTCGACGTAAGGGCAGTGATTGCAGATGAACATGATGAGCGTGCCGCGTGCCCCCTTGAGGTCGGCGAGGCTGTAGGTCTTGCCGTCGGTCGCCGGCAGCGAGAAGGGCGGGGCCTTGAGGCCGAGGTCAGCGTGCGTTGCTTGCGTGGCCATGGGGTTCCTCTCCGATGACTGCGGACAACAGGTAGGGCGCGCCGTCCGCGTTGCCAACCGGTCGGCGGGATGTGGCAGGTTAGACTCTCGGGCCGCACAACCTGCAAACGGGCGAGGAACGAATCAGGTCCTGTGCTATGCCCACGCCATGAGGGGGACGGCAATTCGCATCATCGGCATCGACCCGGGGCTGCGCCGCACGGGCTGGGGCATCGTCGAGAGCGACGGCGTGCGCCTGAGCTACGTCGACAGTGGCCTCCTGACCTCGACGGCCGATGCCGAGCTCGCCTACCGCCTGCGCGAGCTGTTCGAAGGCATCGCCAGCATCATCGCGAGCTACAAGCCGCAGGAGGCCGCGGTGGAGGAGACCTTCGTCAACGAGAATGCGCGCGCGACCCTAAAACTTGGTCAGGCGCGCGGCATGGCGCTGCTGGCGCCCGCGATGGGCGGCCTCGTCGTCGCCGAGTACCCGCCGAACCTCGTGAAGAAGTCGGTGGTCGGCGCGGGCCACGCGGAGAAGCGCCAGATCGGCGCCATGATCGCGCTGTTATTGCCGCGCGCGCAGTGCAAAAGCGCGGATGAGGCGGACGCACTCGCCATCGCCATCTGCCACGCCAACCACCGGGCGACGCGCGTGCGCATCGAGCGCGCGACAGTAAACCTTTGACCGGAGTGCAGCGATGATCGGCAAGCTCAGGGGCAAGGTCGACGCCATCGGCGAGAGCTTTCTCATCGTCGACGTGAACGGCGTTGGCTACGAGGTGCAGGCCTCCTCGCGCACGCTGCGCAACCTCAAGACCGGCGAGGAGGTCAGCCTGACCATCGACACGCACGTGCGCGAGGATGCGATCCGCCTCTTTGGCTTCGACAGCGAGGTGGAGCGGAGCTGGTTCCGGACGCTGCAGACGGTGCAGGGCGTCGGCGCCAAGGTGGCGCTTGCTCTGCTCGGCACGCTCTCGCCGCAGGATCTCGCCAACGCGATCGCGCTTGCCGATTGGGCGAGCGTCGAGGAGGCTCCCGGCATCGGCAAGAAGCTCGCGCAGCGGATCGTTGCCGAATTGAAGGACAAGGCCCCGGCGCTGTCGGTCGCGGGCCTCAACCTGCCGGCGGGCGCAGCGCTCGGCATGACGTCGCCGCCGCGCGGGAACGCCGCCGCCGAGGCAATGTCGGCGCTGACCAACCTCGGCTATCCGCCGGCGCAGGCTTCGAGCGCGATCGCCATCGCCATGAAGGAGCTGGGCGAGGACGCCGAGACGGCGAAGCTCATCCGCCGCGGCCTCAAGGAGCTGGCGCGTTAGAGGGCCTAAGCGCCGCCGGCGAGAACCTCGATCGCCTTGTCGAGCTGCGGGTCCTTGCCGGCCGCGTAGCGGATGTCGAACGGCACCGGGATCGTCGGTCCCACGCCCTTGCCCTCGAGCCGTTCGCCTTCGACGGAGGCGTCCTCCACCGCGAGGATCAAGAGGCTGCCATCGGACAGGAGGAACGCGGTTGCGGCGAGCAGTGCGCCGGCGCTGCGCTCGCCGATCACCGGTCCGTAGCCGTTCTTCTTGAAGCCGTACGCGAGCACCTCCTTGCCCGAGCGCGTGCCGTTGTCGATCAAAAGCGCGACCGGCTTCCTCCAGCGGTAGTTGACGACGTGCGCCTCGCCGTCGCGGCCGGTGAGTGTCATCGTCGGCCCGTACGGGTTGAACACGTTGAGGTAATACGGCTGCGCGCCGCCCCAGCCGCCGCGCAAGTCCCAAACGAGCGCGTCGGCGTCCTTGAGCTTGCCGTCGCTCAAGACCTCCTCGAGCGCCCTCTGGTAGTCGTTGTCGGCGTAGGACCAGATGCGCACGTAGCCGATGCGGCGGCCATTGGCCTCGATGATGCGCGCGCTGTTCTTCAGCGCATCCTCGAACGTCTCGGCGGGCTCGATCTGTTTGGGCTCGACGCCACGTCGATGAGCGGACCGTTCGGTCGACGCGACGCACCTTGAGAGCGACCGCCTTGCCGGCCTTGTTGCGGAACGAAGCGACCGGCTCGAACGGCGCCCCATCGGCGGAGACGAGCTCGTCGCCGAGCAGAAGCCCGGCCTTGTCCGCCGGCAATCCGGGGAACACCGCACTGATGAAGGTCTTGCCGTCGATCTCCTTGGTGAACATGCCGATGCCGGAATAGGCGACCTTGTCGCCGGAGAAATATTTCGGGATCTCGCGGCGCAGCTTGTAGGAGAAGATGTCGGCGAGCTCGTAATAGGCCGTCTCGTCGCGCGTGTAGTGGTGCGTGTGCGAAGCGCCGAGCTCGGCCAGCATGGCGTTGATGGCGGCGGAGCGTTCCGCTTCCGTCTTGGCGTTCTCGTAGTCGGCGCGGTGCCGGTTGCCGACTGCCTCCCAATCGAGGCCCTTCAGGTTACGGTCGTAGAACTTGTCGCGCACGATGCGCCAGGCTTCGTCGAAGGCCTGCGTGTCCTGCTGGGCGCTGCGGGCGGAGACGGGAACGCTCGTCGGTCCGAGAGCGAGAACTGCGAGAGCCAAGATGGCGGAGCCGAACAACGAACGAACAACCGTGCGCGCGCGCATGCTGAATCCTCGAGCTGAAGCCGTTGCCGGAAATGTAGGCACGAAAAGCGGCCTTGCGAGGATTGGCCAGCCGGATCAGCAGTTCGTGAACAGCGAGGACACGCAATCCCAGGTCTTGCTCATGCCGCTCTGGGCCTTCTCGAGCACGCTCGGCTGGTAGGTCTGCTCGCTGCTGTCGGTTAGTGCGCGCTGATAGTCTGCGAGCGTGATCGACTTGGTCGTGCCGTTGCAAGGCGTCGTATTGACCATCTTGCACGCGCCGTGCGGCCCGAGCCGCGACAGCACCTTCTCGCACACCTTGCGTTCCGCAGAGTCGCCGAGCTTCACCCGTGCATCCATCGACGTGCGATCGAGCGAGCAGCGGTAGGTCGCCGCGGGAGCCTCACAGGCAACGCAAACTTCGCTCGCCTGCAGTGAAGCCGGGAGTGCGATGACAACGCACGCGGCCGCGATGATCCTGAGCATGTTTTGCTTTCTGTCCTCGGGGCCCCCAACGCAACGCTACTCCTTCGAGGCATGCCTGGGAAGCGTTTGGAGGCACCTTCAGACGCATGGCTCTCTTTCGCGCTGCAGCATTTGGTGCGGCGCTCGGCTTGACGGAGCGCGCAAAGCAGCTCAACCAGCAAAGATCTGGAACGACGGGCGGCGGCTTCGACATGGACCAGAGCGGCGGAGAGCACCCGACCTTTTCCTCCCATCGCCTCGTCGCCTTCACGGACGCGGTGATGGCGGTTGCCATCACGCTGCTCGTGCTCGACCTCAAGCTGCCCGCGGGCGTGACCGACGCGGAGCTGCCAGGCGTGCTTGCTTCCTCCTCGCACCAGCTCTGGTGCTACGTGCTGAGCTTCCTCGTCATCGGTCTTTTGTGGATGGCGCATCACAATCAATTCGCCTTCATCGCCCGCGTCGATGGCGTCATGATGTGGCTGAACCTGCTTTTCCTGCTGATGATCGGCCTCATCCCGTTTGTAACGAGCGTCATGAGCGATCACGGGACGCCGCTGCCGACCATGCTTTACGCCGCGGTGCTGTTCTCGACGAGCGTGCTGCTTGGCGCCATCTGGGGCTATGCACGTCGCGATCCCGTGCTGATGGAGGCGGACGTCCCGGCTGCGGAGCGGCGCCAGGGCCTGGTGACGCCGCTTCTGGTCGCGCTCGTTTTCGCGCTGTCGATCCCCGTCGCTTATGTGTGGGGCTCGGCCGCCGGGCAATGGACGTGGCTGCTCGCGCTGCCCGCCGGACGCGTCGCCGCGATGCTCAAATGAGTGCGCCTCTTGCGGCATCGCCTTGACGAGGGCGCCAAACAGCGGCAAGTGAACAAACCATGACCGACCGGCTCGTCACCTCAGCCAAGCGCGACGCCGACGCCACTGAGACCTCGCTCAGGCCGCGGTCGCTCGCCGAGTTCATCGGCCAGGAGCAGGCACGCGCCAACCTCAGCATCTTCATCAAGGCTGCGCGCGATCGCAACGAGCCGCTCGATCATGTGCTGTTCGCCGGACCGCCGGGCCTCGGCAAGACGACGCTCGCGCAGATCATGGCCCGGGAGCTTGGCGTCGGCTTCCGCTCCACCTCGGGTCCGGTTATCGCCAAGGCGGGCGACCTCGCGGCGCTGCTGACCAACCTCGAAGACCGCGACGTGCTGTTCATCGACGAGATCCACCGCCTGAGCCCGGCGGTCGAGGAGATCCTCTACCCCGCGCTGGAGGACTACCAGCTCGACCTCATCATCGGCGAGGGGCCGGCCGCGCGCTCGGTGCGCATCGACCTCGCCAAGTTCACGCTCGTCGGCGCCACCACACGGCTCGGGCTGCTGACCACGCCGCTGCGCGACCGCTTCGGCATCCCCGTGCGCCTCAATTTCTACAGCGTTGCGGAGCTGGAGCTGGTGGTGACGCGGGCGGCCCGCGTACTCGGCGCCGCCATCAGCCCCGAGGGCGCGCACGAGATCGCGCGGCGCGCGCGCGGCACGCCCCGCATCGCCGGACGGCTGTTGCGCCGCGTGCGCGACTTCGCATCCGTGGCCGGCGCGCCCATCATCGACGCGACCCTCAGCGACAAGGCGCTCACCGCGCTCGAGGTCGACAACGAGGGCCTCGATGCGCTCGACCACCGCTATCTGGCATGCATTGCCAGGACGCACGACGGCGGCCCGGTCGGCATCGAGACGATCGCGGCGGCGCTATCGGAGCCGCGCGATGCGATCGAGGAGATCGTCGAGCCTTATCTCTTGCAGCAGGGCTTCATCGCACGCACCCCGCGCGGCCGCATCGTCACGCTCAAAGCGTGGCGGCATCTCGGCCTCTCGGGGCCCCCGCGCGCGGCCAGCCCGCAAGGCGGTCTGTTCGATGTCCAGTCCGAAGCCGACGTCGATGCGGACGACGCCGATCCGCCGCCCGGGCGCAGCCGATCCGGATCATGAGCCGCTCAGCCGGTGGCGCCGTTAATCGATTGTGAACCTTGCCGCCAACCGACCGGCCGCCGCTCGCGGCCGATTGCCCCAGATTGCGCCAAGACCGGTCGGAAATTTACGATTTGAGATAAGTGCTGCCCTAAATTGACCGCCGATCAGGCATACCAGCGCGGCACCAGCAGGGCCACAGGACCAAACAGCAAGTGATGACGCGGAGAGCGTTTCTGCACGGCGTCGGCGTCGCTACGGCGAGCGCTGCAGGCTTGAGCGGCTGCGCTATTGCGGAGCCGTTCGCCACGCTCGTCACCCGTTATCGCCTGTCGCCACCGCGCTGGCCAAAGGGGCTGAGCGTCAAGCTCGCGGTTGTGGCCGACCTGCACGCCTGCGATCCGTGGATGAGCCGCGAGCGCATCCGCCACCTCGTGCGGCACACGAATAACCTGGCGCCCGATTGCATCCTGCTGCTCGGCGATTACGTCGCCGGGCGGGGGATGATGCGCTTTGCAGACCCCATTAGGGAGAAGGATTGGGCGCGCGAGTTGGGGCGCCTGACGGCGCCGCTGGGCGTGCACGCGGTGCTGGGCAACCACGACTGGTGGGACGACACGGAGGTGCAGCGCCGCCGCTCCGGAACGCCGGCAGCGAGCCTAGCGCTGCAGGATGCCGGGATCCCCGTTTACGAGAACGCCAGCGTGCGGCTGGAGAAGGATGGCGGCGCTTTCTGGCTCGCCGGGCTTGCCGATCAGGAGGCATTCTGGTCGCCGCCGGGCAGGAAAGCGGGCCGGTCAAGGTTTCTTGGTTGCGACGACCTCGCCGGCACGCTCGGCCAGGTGAAGGACGATGCCCCCGTCATCCTCATGGCGCACGAGCCCGATATCTTCCCGCATGTGCCGGACCGCGTCGCCCTCACTGTCTCCGGGCACACGCACGGCGGCCAGATCCGCATCCTCGGCTATGCGCCGGTGGTCCCCTCGCGCTTCGGCAACCGCTACGTCTACGGCCACATCGTCGAGCAGAAGCGCAACCTCGTCGTGTCGGCGGGGCTCGGCTGCAGCGGGTTGCCGGTGCGGTTCGGGGCGACGCCCGAGATCGTCATGATCGAGCTGGCGGCGTGAGCCCGATCGTCGCGCGCCGGTGCCATCCGTGTGGCCATCCGCGGGGCAGGTGACAAGCGCGGCGATATCGGCGCAAGGTCGCGCCAACCCCATCCCCACCCGCGAGTGCCTTTCCATGACCACCGATCCCACCTGGCGCGATCAATGGCCCGACCTTGCCGGCCGGCTCGTCGACCACGCGGACGGACGGCGGCACGTGCTGCCGGTGCGCGTCTACTTCGAGGACACGGATTTCTCGGGCCTCGTCTATCACGGCAGCTACGTGCGCTGGTGCGAGCGCGGGCGCTCGGATTTCCTGAGGCTTCTCGGCGGAGACCACCGGCGCCTCATCGACGGCAGCGGCGGCGTGGAGCCGGCCGCTTTCGTCGTGCGCCGCCTCACCCTGGAGTTCCTGAAGCCGGCGCGCATCGACGAGGTGCTGGAGGTCGAGACGCAAGTGAAGCAGGTCGGCGCGGCGAGCCTCACGCTGCAGCAAACGGTGCGGCGGGAGGAGACGATTCTCGCCGAGGCGGAGGTGACGGTTGTCCTCGTTTCCGTCTCGGGCAAGCCCCTGCGCATCTCGGGCACGCTGCGGGAAGCTTTCGGGCTCACCTCGCCGGTAGCGCCCGGTGCGGCAAAGTGAGCCGCACTTTAGGCCCGTTTTGCAGGGGAAAGTTAGGTGTAGCGTGCAAGTTTTTCAGGAAAATCGCAGGGATTCTTGTAAATATGCGCCGCCTGCGCGGTATGCGGACCACCCTGCGGCCGTGGCAGTTCGATGTGGCATCGCGCGAGAAGCGCTGATTCTCAGGGAAACATCCAATGGCTGAAAAAACCGCTCCGAAGGTCACGACCATCACGCTCCGCCAGCTAGGCGCCTCGCTTTCGGAAGCGCACGAAATTCCGAAGAAGCAGGCCGCCGCCGTGCTCGAGGACCTGGTGACGATGATCACCAAGCACTTGAAGAAGGGCGACAAGATCCGTATCGGCGGCTTGGGCGTGCTGCAGGTCAGGAAGCGCCCGGCGCGCATGGGCCGTAACCCGGCGACCGGCGAGGCGATCAAGATCAAGGCGTCGAAGAAGGTGGCCTTCCGGGCCGCCAAGGAGCTGAAAGAGTCCGTCTAGGCTTCGCCGAGCTTCGTTCAGCATCAAACGCCCGTACGCGGCTTTGGCTTGCGTGCGGGCGTTTTTTGTTGTCCGGCCGGCGTTGGTTTCCCGCAGAGCAGAGCATTAGCCGGCTGCAGGTGCCGGAAACAAAAAAGCTCGGAAGCGAAAAGGGCCAAATGAAATGCCAAAAGGGGGCGCGGCGCGAGCCGTGCCCCCTTTGGCTTCAGGCTACGCGAGACTTACCACCAAAGGCGATGGCAGCAGCAGCCGCGGCGGAAATGCTTGATCGCGGCGACCGTGCGGTAAGAGCGGACGGTCACGTAAGAAACCTTCGGCACAACCGTGACGACCGGCTTCGAGTAGGCAACGTTGCGATAGAAGCGGCGGCATCCACAGTGAGTTTGATAGAGCCGCTTCACGTACACGGTCCGATAGCTGCGGACGCGCACGTAAGAGACCTTCTTCACGACGTGATCGACCGGCGTGCGATAGTACACCTTCTTTGCATAGGTGCAGCAACCGTGCGCCTCAGCTGGCGTCGCGACGGCCATGCCCATACCGGCCATGACGCCTGCGGCAGCCAGAATTCCAAGTAGTTTACGCATCAAAACCTCCAAAACGCCCACGTATATTTCCCTTCCGGACGCCATGTTTATGGTCGCCGGACTTCACGCTTTTATGGATAACACGGGGGCCATTCCGCTGTTATTTAATGCCAAGAAAAACACCGAGATCCTTAGAAACACGGCTAAAAAACGGAGCGTGTCTGTATCGGAATTCGACAAGTCGTATCGAAACGAATTGGCGGCAAACGAAATGGGGAAATGTTGCCTATCCCGTGGTACATTTGTTTATTGGGAATTGACGGATGGAAAGCAACGATTGCGATCTGTTGTGGGGATAAAACACAAAGAATTCCGTAACTTGTTTTATGTGCAAACAATGAAGGGAAACTGAATTATTGCGCTGGTCAGAAAAGTGCGGCGGCGCCGGAATAAATCGATAAGGAATGGCTCCCGCAGGTGCATACGGAATGTATGATTACGGATATTGGCCGCAGGGGCAGCCGCTCTTGCAGCCGCCAGCGCAGCCGCCGGCACGCGCGAGCGCCAAAGAAGGGACCGCTGCCGAGAGCGCGGGCGAGAGGGGCAGGGCCCCAAGAGGCCAGGAAGGGGGACCGAGCTCAGACGCCTCTCCCTGAGCTAGGGGGAGGGGACCGCCTAGGGGTCGCCAGAGGAGGAGTCGCCAGAGGATGGGCTACAGTCTCAGCGGCAGCCGGCAGCGGTCTTGGCGTCCTCGCCGATGAGGTGCGCGATGCCGTCGCCGCCGGCATCGCTGACACGCAGCGGGTCGGTGCAGCGCCAAGCGGATACCGCCTTGTGCGCCGCCGCCGCCGTCTCGTCGTTGACGGGTACGCCCCAGGCTTCGGCCGGCGGAATGGCAGCATTGGGCGTGCTGCCCGTCGCAGTGACGGCCGGGGCTTCGACGGCAGGTGCTTCGGCAACCGAAGGCTGTGGAGCGGGCGCTTTGGCAGCAGGGGCCTTGGCCACGGTCGTCTTGAAGGCCGGCTGCGCGAGAGCGGGGACGGACTTGGCGGCAGAGGTCTGCGGGGCGGGCGCCTCGTTGGCAGCCACCGGCTTCTTGGCCGTCGGCGGCTTGGCCGCGACCGGGACCGGCGCCGGCGTCCCCGTCGGTGGATTGGCCTTGGCTTCCACAGCAAGGGCTGCCGCGTAGCACTGGTCGAGGTTGCGGCAGCGCCGTTCCGCGGACGGGTGCGTGGACGTTTCGGGCGCCCCGTCGAATGACTGGCACACCTGGTCGAGCCCCTTGCGATCGAGCCAGTGCTCGTGCACGCCCTGCTGCACGGCGAAGCAGTCGGCCTTGAGCTCGCTGTCGCCGACGGTCAGATGCCCGCATTCGTGCTTGAACACGAAGATGCGCACCGTTTCTGGCTGGTTCTTCAGCATGTCGGGGTTGAGGATGACGAAGTCGTCGCCGGCCCCGCCCTCGCTGGGAAGCGTACGGTCGATCATGATCTGGGCGTTGTGGCACTGCACCTTGCGGCCGCCGAGCGTGACGCTGCGGCCGATCCACTGCTCGGCCTTGGCCGGCATGGGATGGGTGTAGATGCCGGCGCTGAGAAGGACAGCGCAGACGACGGGTGCCGCCAGAAGGCTACGCAGGAGACGCATGTACTCGCTCACAAGCCCCCCGGCCCTCCGAGCACGTCGGAGCGATGTAGGAGGCCGATTGGGCCCGAATTGGGACGTAGCGCGCGAGATGGTTAAGCGCGGATTGACGAAAAGCCTCGGGCTCGACTTTTTTTGAAGGCCGCCGATCTGGCGGCGGCAACGGATCGCACCCCTAAGGTGCGCCGAACAGGGTCTTGAGCTTCGCCGTCAGGCCGGGCGCGTGGACGATATCGGCGGGCAGCTTGCGCCACTCATCGAGCGCAATCGAGAACGGGTTTTGGCCCACCTCGCGTCCCTTGAGCCCGAAGCGCAAGGGCTCCTCGCGCGGCGCCTCCGCGAACGTGCCGAACAGCCGGTCGAAGACGATCAGCACGAAGCCGTGGTTCTTATCGAGGCAAGCCTCGTTGCAGGCGTGATGCACGCGATGAATTGATAGAGCCGCCCGGGTGGCGGCACGCGCATCCGCGTCGAGCTGCCGGTCGCCGCGCTGTAACACTACGGTCATGGACAACGGCGCAGCCGCCATCGATGATGCCGTGCACTTGACGGTCGAACGAGGGGGGAGCCCGTGACCCAAGAGAAGGATGAGCGGGGCATCGACCTCGACATCAAGGACGCCATCGAGGGGCACGAGCGTTTTCGCCAGCAGTTCGAGCGCGACCGTGCCTTCTACAAGAGCCTGGCGCAGAAGCAGCAGAAGCCGCGCCTCCTCTGGATCGGATGCGCCGACAGCCGCGTCGTTCCCGCACAGATCACCAGCGCCGACCCGGGCGAGCTGTTCGAGATCCGCAACGTCGCCAACGTGGTGCCACCGGCCGACGCCGCCGACGATGCGGTCGGTGCGGCGATCGAGTACGGCGTCGGTCACCTCGGCATCGACGACATCGTGGTCTGCGGCCACACCCATTGCGGGGGCATCAAGGCGCTGCTCGAGCCGATCCCGCCCGACCGCGAGGCGCACCTCGGCCGCTGGGTGGAGTTCACGCGCCCGGCCCACCAGCTCATTGCAGCAGCGCGCGTGCCGGAAGCGGAGGCTCTCACCGCGACCATCAAGGCGCACGTGCAGTTCCAGCTCGACAACCTGATGACCTACGACATCGTGCGCGCGGGCGTGGCGGCGGGTCGGCTGAACATCCACGGCTGGCTCTACGACATGGAGACAGGTCACCTTACGGCCTACGATCCAAGCGATGGCTCGTGGCGCGGATTGCTCGAGATGGCGGGAACCGAAGTTGCGGCCGGCACGTAAAGGGGCGGGCTGCAGGGGCCACTCGTAGCGGCCAACTGTTGCCATGAGCCCGTGGCAAGCTCGAATCAGCTAACTTCGGGCGTCAGCAAGCGGAGAGAATAGCCATGGCTGACAAGACCATATTGGTGGTGCCGGGAAAGAAGCTGCAGGTGCCGCGCCTCTTGAAGCGCGCGTTGCTCGTGGCGGGCTCCGTCGCGCTTACAGCCGCGCTGGTGTTGGCAATCGTCGTGAGCAACGGCTTCCTGACCACCCGCGGCCGTGTGCTGCAGGGTTGGGACGCCTGGATCGGCTTCATCAACCGTCCCGACATCCTGGCGACGATGATCCTCACCTCCATCGTGACGGTGCTGTTTCGTCTATTGGCACCGCGACCAGGAGCGGAAGTAGGCTTTCGCGAAACCGTCATCCTGCTGGAAGGGTGAACGTGGCCGTTGGTAACTTCCCGCCGGCCAACGCTTTGCGCGTGCCTTGCGCCCCCGTTTGGTCATATTGCGAGGCAACATGCCCTCTTGGGGATGCGGGCCATGCACGGCAATGTCGGCTTCGGTGCGCGCCGGTTGGGCATATCCATCGGGCGTGCTTTTCCCTGCCGGCATCCCGCCGGGCCCTTCCCACGATCACGGATCAACAGATGAACCCCACCGACCTGACGCATGAAGCCATCGGCGCCGCGACGACGCCAGGGGGCTTCTCGTTCCTCGAGCTGTTCCTGAATGCCTCGTTCGTCGTGCAGTTCGTGATGGCGGGCCTGATGCTGGCCTCCATCTGGTCGTGGGCCATCGTGGTGGAGAAGTTCTTCGCCTTCCGGCGCGCGCGCGCCGAGTCCGATCGCTTCGAGCACATGTTCTGGTCGGGGCAGTCGCTGGATGAGCTCTACACCGCGCTGTCGCGCACGAAGCCCATCACCATGGCGGCGCTGTTCGTCGCCGCGATGCGCGAGTGGAAGCGGTCGGTGGAAGGTAACATCCGCGCGCTCGGCGGCATTCAGCTTCGCGTCGAGAAGGTGATGGACGTCACCATCAGCCGCGAGATGGAGCGCCTCGACCGCCGGCTGCTGTTCCTCGCCACCGTCGGCGCCACCGCACCCTTCGTCGGACTGTTCGGCACGGTGTGGGGCATCATGACGAGCTTCCAGGCGATCGCGCTGTCGAAGAACACCAACCTCGCAGTCGTGGCGCCGGGCATCGCGGAGGCGCTGTTTGCGACCGCGCTCGGCCTGCTCGCTGCCATCCCCGCCGTCATCTTCTACAACAAGTATTCGGCCGACAGCCAAGCGATCAGCCACCGGCTGGAGGCATTCGCGGACGAGTTCGCCGCCATCGTTTCGCGGCAGATCGACGTCAGAACTTGAACGGCCTTCGTATTTGGGAAAGCCCTAGGGCTTAAAGGGAACCATGGCTGCGAGCATCAGGGCGACACCTCAGGCTGCAGGCCGCCGCCGGCGATCGCGCCGCCACATGCCCATGTCCGAGATCAACGTCACGCCCATGGTCGACGTGATGCTCGTGCTGCTGATCATCTTCATGGTCGCTGCGCCGCTTCTGCAGGTCGGCGTGCCGATCGAGCTGCCCGAGGCCAAGGGCAAGCAGCTGCAGTCGAGCAAGGAGCCGCTCGCCATCACGGTGAAATCCGACGGCACCGTCTACATCGGCGAGACGCTGGTGCCGCTCGACGAGGTCGCCGACCAAGCTCAAGGCGATCGCCAAGAACGGCTACGACGAGCAGATATTCGTGCGCGGCGACAAGGGTGTCGCCTATGGCATCGTCATGCGTGTCATGGGCCGCATCAGCGCCGGCGGATTCCACAAGGTCTCCCTCGTCACGGAAGTGGAGGATGGAGGCTAGGGCGTGTACCGCGGGTTCCTAACCTCGTTCATCGGCCATGCCTTGCTGCTCGGCTGGGCGCTCATCTCGCTCCATCGCACGCATGAGCTCATGCCCGATACGGTGGCGATCGAGGCGACGCTCATCACGCCGTCGGAGCTCACGCGCCTGAAGCAGGGCGATCCCGAGTCCAAGATCGCCGAGGCGAAGGCCAAGGAGGAGGAGAAGCCCGACCTCTCCAAGAAGGAAGCCGAGAAGCCTAAGCCCGTCACCGAGCCGCCTCCTGCTGCCGCGCCGCCGCCTGAACCGCCGAAGGCTGAGGAGCCGAAGCCCGAGCCCCCGAAGGCGGAAGAGCCGAAGAAAGATGCCATCGCGGACAAGCTCGCGGCTTTGCCGCCGCCGCCCGAGCCGCTTCCTACGCCCGGCCCCACGCCCGAGGACAAGCAGAAGCTCGAGGAGAAGCTCGAGCAGGAGAAGAAGGCCGAGGAGCTGAAGAAGGCGGAAGAAAAAAAGAAGGCGGAGGAGAAGAAAAAGGCCGAGGACAAGAAGAAAGCCGAAGAGAAGAAAAAGGCCGACGAGAAAAAGAAGAAGCTCGCCGAAGCCAAGAAGAAGTTCGACGCCGACAAGATCGCGGCTCTGATCGACAAGTCGCCGGACAAGCGCGGCGCGCCGCGGTCGGCCGTGCAGCCGACGAAGCCGACCGACTACACCGGGCCGACCACGGGCGAGCGTGAGGGCCACGACACCGTGCTGTCGGCGCGTGAGCAGGATCTGTTGAAGTCCATGATCAACTCGCAGCTGCAGCCGTGCGCGAAGATGCCGGGCGGGGGCGGCGGCACCGACACGCCGGTCGTGAACGTGCGCTTCCAATTGCGCCAGGACGGCTCGCTCGACGGCGAGCCGGTGCTGGTCGCGCCGCAGAGCTCGCCGCTCTACTCGATCGCGGCGGATGCCTCCATCCGCGCCATCAAGCAATGCGCACCGTTCCAGTTGCCGGCGGACAAGTACGGCGCCTGGAGCACGGTCACGTGGGAGTTCGATTGGCCGGTCATCTTAGGGCTGGTGCAACGATGATCTTGATCGGGCGTCGCCCGGAAGCGAAGGTTTGAACCATGCGAGACGACACTTTGAGACGTTTGGCCTTTCGCCTTGCGCCGACGGTCGCACTGTTGATGCTGCTCGTCGCCGCGCCGGCGTTCGCGCAGCGCCCCGACGACAGCTACAAGGGACCGACGCAGGGCGGCGGTCTCGATAGCCAGTTGCGCGAGATGAGCCCGCAGCCGACGTATCCCTCGCCCGGCGCTCGCGGCCGCGATGCGGCGCCGGCTCCCGGCGGCGGATTGCAGGGGCGGCAGACGCAAGGCACGATCGCGCCGATTCCGATCGCCATTCCGGTCTTCCTCGGGCCTGACGCCAAGCTCGCGGCCGACGTCGCCGACGTCATCACCGCCGATCTCGATCATTCGGGTCTGTTCCGGCCGCTCGACCGCGCCTCGTTCCTCGAGCAGGTGCGCGACGTGAACGCAGCGCCGCGCTTTCCCGACTGGCGCTCGATCCAAGCCGACGCGCTCGTCGTCGGCAACGTCGGCCAGGGCTCCGACGGACGCATCATCGCCGAGTTCCGCTTGTGGGACGTAGCGGCGGGGCGGCAGCTCGCGGGTCAGCGCTTCGCGACGAGCGGGCAGAACTGGCGCCGTGTCGGCCACATCATCGCCGATCAGGTCTATCAGCAACTCACCGGCGAGAAGGGCTACTTCGACACTCACGTCGTCTTCGTCGACGAGACCGGGACAAAGCAGCAGCGCGTCAAGCGGCTCGCGATCATGGACCAGGACGGCCAGAACATCCGGCTTCTGAGCAAGGGACAGGAGCTCGTGCTCACGCCGCGCTTCTCTCCGACGAATCAGGAAATCACCTTCATGTCGTACGCGGGCGACCAGCCGCGCGTGTTCCTGTTGAACCTCGAGACGGGCCAGCGCGAGACCGTCGGCGAATTTCCCGGCATGACCTTCGCGCCGCGGTTCTCTCCTGACGGCCAGCGCGTGATCATGAGTCTGCAGAACGGCGGCAACTCGGCGATCTACGAGATGGATCTGCGCAGCAAGCAGCGGCGGCAGCTCACGCCGGGCAATGCGATCGACACGAGCCCGAGCTACTCCCCCGATAGCCGCCAGATCGCATTCGAGACCGACCGCGACGGCACGCAGGAGATCTACGTGATGAACTCCGACGGTTCCAATCCGCACCGAATCAGCGGAGGCGACGGCCGCTACGCGACGCCCGTCTGGTCGCCGCGCGGTGACTATATCGCCTTTACCAAGCAACTCGGCGGACGCTTCCTCATCGGCGTCATGCGTCCGGACGGCTCGGGCGAGCGCGTGTTGACCGAAGGCTTCCACAACGAGGGGCCGACCTGGGCGCCGAACGGCCGCGTGATCATGTTCTTCCGGGAATCGCCGGGGGCCGAGGGCGGTCCGCGAATCTTTTCGATCGATCTCACGGGCTACAACGAGCGCGCGATTCCGACCCCGTCGTTTGCTTCGGACCCGGCGTGGTCGCCGCTGCTAAATTGAAACCCAAGTGAAACCGGATATCCTCAGCCGGGCTCGGGCGAGCTCGCGGGGCAATCGGTTTTCAGCGTGTTTTCATGCCCTTCAGAGTTAGATCGCGACTACACACAAGTGTTCGCGGAGCCGTTGGAAAGGCGTT
Source organism: uncultured Alphaproteobacteria bacterium (assembly GCA_963817485.1). GTDB lineage: Bacteria > Pseudomonadota > Alphaproteobacteria > Rhizobiales > Hyphomicrobiaceae > Hyphomicrobium_A. The sequence goes on from CAWFOR010000020.1 coordinate 119,875, forward strand.
GCATTTTCGCATCTACCGGCTTGGAAAACTGAGGGATAACTGCCTCTGTTCTTGATCATCGGATGCAGCGCCAGTACGCCAGTACATGGCTAGTGCCGAAGAAGCATCAGGAGATGATACCATGCAGGGTGTGAAGGGGCTGATCGTTCTGTCAGCAGTCGTTGCGGCCGTCGCTCTGGGCGCGTGCCGCCGTGAAGAGCCGGCGCCGTTGAAACTGGGCGCCATGCCTGCCGCCACGCAGCCCGCTCGCTAAGAGCAGGCGGCAAGGCCAGGACAACATAGGAGAAAATGCTATGAAGAGTGCAATCGTACTCGCCGTCGTCGTCGCTGCTGTTGCTCTTGGCGCTTGCCGTCGTGAAGAGCCTGCTCCGCTGAAGCTCGGCGTGACCGTTCCGGTCGCTGGGCAGACTCGCTAACGGTACAGCCAACTCAACAATTCAGGAGATTACGATGAAGGGGGCCATCCTTATTGCGACTGTGGTCGCTGCTGTTGCTCTCGGCGCTTGCCGGCGTGAAGAGCCTGCTCCGCTGAAGCTCGGCGCCGACGTTCCGGCCGCTACGCAGCCGGCTCGGTAACTCGACCACCGCGTTTCCTCCTTGGTTCGCCAAGGAGGCCAGATATCAGGACCGAGGTGCCGACGCTCAGGCGTCCACCTCGGTCTTGGTTTTTTGTGCTTCGATCGTTGGCGTTGGTTTGTGCCTGATCCGTGAGCTGGCAATCCGTGCGCAAACTTTCGCGCTGCCGTTCCCGCGCGAGGCATCGCAAATTCACCTCGACCGCCGGGTTAACGCTTCACTAGGCTCTGCGTGGCTCAATCGTGGCGATGCCGTGACCCTTTAGCGCCCTGGCCATTTGCAGTCGGCTCGGCCACATTTTCGCACGAAGCCTCGGATAACTCGGCATTTGAACTGGAACTGTCACCCTCGTCTGATGTTGAGTAGACGCCAGGACTGGTGACGAAAAGGACCTTTACGATGGCCGCCTCATCTCTGCTCGCCCACGCAACGCGCTTTCTTGCCGTCGTGCTCGTGGCGGGCTCTCTTGCGGCCTGCGCCAACGACCAGAATTCCCAGACCGCGCAACTCACCGGCAAGGACGGCTCGGTGACGCCCGGCACGCACCGCGATTTCAGCGTCAACGTCGGCGACATCGTCTATTTCACCACCGATTCGAGCGAGCTGACGCCGGAAGCGACCGCCACGCTGCAGAAGCAGGCGGTGTGGCTGCAGCAGTACCCGCAGTACACCATCACCATCGAAGGCCACGCGGACGAACGCGGCACGCGCGAGTACAACATCGCGCTGGGCGCGCGCCGCGCGACCACCGTGCGCGGTTTCCTCGCCCAGAACGGCGTCAACGGTTCGCGCATCCGCACCATTTCCTACGGCAAGGAGCGCCCGGTCGCGGTTTGCGACGACATCTCGTGCTGGTCGCAGAATCGCCGCGCGCAGACGGTGCTGAATTCCAGAGATGGTGCCGTCGCCCAAGGCAACTAGGCCCACGACTCGCCCGCTCTTGAGCCGCCGCTATCGTTCTCGTTCGGTGTCCGCGGGCCCGGCGGCCACATGCCTTCGTGAAGCGCATTGCGGTGCCCATGGCGCGCCCGCTTTTCGCGCTTTCGAGGCAAAGTTTGGCCGCATTGGCCGCGCAGAACATCTCCATCATTTGAGCAGGTTGCAGCGCGAGGACGCGTGATGTTTCGGCCTGAGGCGGTACCGGCAGGGCGGCGCGGCGCGATGCTTGCCGGCGTGCTGTTCCTCGCCGTCGTCGCACTCGATTCGCTATCTGCCGTCCGCGCGTTGCCTTTGCAGTCGGCGCCGTCGAGCGAGGACGCCGCCGGCTATCCGGAGGGTGATCGGAACAGCCCCCCCGCCGATGAGGATGCCGACCGCTATCCCTACGGGGACGGCACCTACGGCGACGGCACCTACGGACCCGAGCAGCGTGCGCAGGAACTCTATCTCGACGGCATGGACAAGCTCGGTGGTGGCCACCGCGAGTGGGCGCAGGAGACGTTCGAGAGCGTAATCGCCCGCTTCCCCGATTCGGCTGCCGCCGGTCTTGCACGCCAGCGGCTCGGCGACCTCTATCGCGGCACGTCCCCACCGAGCGCCACTGCCGCCGTTTCCAACCCCGTCCCTGCCCCGCTCAGCGCACGCGTCGCGGTGGTATCGCCGCCGGCGTCCGCGCCCGGGCGCGGCCCGGTCTGGGAGCAGGAGCTGCGCCGCAACGCTCCGATCCAGGCCAAGCTTCGCGGCGAGGCCGGCGACCGTATCTTCTTCTCCTCCGGCAGCGCCGAGCTCGGGACGCGCGCACGCATGGCGCTCGCCGCGCAGGCGCAGTGGCTGATCCGTTGGCACGAGTTCGAGGCGGCCGTCGAGGGCCACGCCGACGAGCCCGGCACGGAAGAGGAAAACGTCGCGCTGTCGCGGGAGCGCGCCGAGGCCGTGCGCCAGCGGCTGATCGAGGAAGGCGTCGAGGCAAGCCGCGTCTCCATTGTCGCCGCCGGCCGCACGCAACGCGTGGCTACCTGCACGGCGCCCGATTGCACCTCGCAGAACCGCCGCGCGGTAACGCTCGTATTCGCAAGCGGCACCCGCGCGCGCCTTGGCCTTGCAGGACCAGCCACCGCAGATGCTTCGTCCACGCCGGAACCCACACCAACGAAGGCTGTGCAGACTCCGCCCTTGGCACAGCAGGCTGGCGTGACGCGTTGACAAGGGAGCGATAAGCAATGTTGGCTGTGGCCACAGCGCGTCCCCCGCTGGAATTCTTGTCCGTTTGACCTGCTCTCGCCCGACGATGGCATATGGGAACCGATACCTTGCCGATTGAGCGTCCATTCCGCCTCGCGTTTGCCGCAACGATGCTCGTGGCGCTTCTCGCGTGCGCGCCCGCGCTCGCGCAGTCGACGCAGAAGCCGGCACCACCGGGTCAAGCGCGGGCTCAGCCCAAGGACGCCGCCGCGGCGACGGCACCGTCCGGCGGCGACGCGGCGCTGAAGCAGCGCGTCGAGCAGCTCGAGGAGCAGCTCGTCGACATGCAGGTCGTGGTCGGCACGCTCGAGTCGCTTGCCCGCAACGGCGCCGCGTCGGCTCCGCGCAAAGATGGCGATAGCGGCGGTGACGGCGCCGACAGCATGCGCGTCGATGCGCTCGAGACGCAGGTGCGCGCCATGGCCGCGCAGATCGAGCAGCTCTCCCAACAGGTGCGCGCGCTCGGCGGCCAGCCGAAGCGGACCGAAGCAACCCCCGACGCGCTGCCTCCCGATACGCCGCTCGCAAAGCCTGGGCCTGGCGATGCCGCCCGCTTCGGCTCGACGACGGTCACGGCGGGGACCGGCGACGCCGTAGCCGACGTTTCCGACAGCGAGCAGCCGGCGGCGTCCCCCGCACAGCACCCGCCGCTCACCCAGAAGACCCCGGGCGAGCACGCTCCAGGCTCGCAGCCTCCGGGTGCGCAGCTTCCTGCGGGCAAGCTGCCGCCCCCCGGCGCGACGCAGGATACGGTTGCAGCTATCGCTCCCCCGGGCGCACCCGCGGGCAATCCCAAGCAGCTTTACGAGACGGCCTACGGCTACCTCATGCAGCGCGATTACGGAGCGGCGCAGACGGCGTTCGAGGACTTCCTTAATCGCTACCCTAAGGATTCGCTTGCGGGGAACGCGCAATACTGGCTGGGTGAGGCGCACTTCGTGCGCGGCGAGTACAAGGCGGCGGCCGGCGCCTTCCTCAAGGGCTATAAGGACTATGCGGGCAATGCGCGCGCGGCCGACAGCTTGTTGAAGCTCGCGATGTCGCTCGACCGACTCGGACAGAAAGATGGCGCCTGCTCGTCCTACTCGGAGCTCTCGACGCGGTTCCCCGACGCGCCCGACAACGTCAAGATGCGCGCCAAGTCGGAGCGCCAGCGCATCGGCTGTCCCTGAGGGAGCCGGCGAGTTCGATGCGCCTCTCGATGTCGCATCGCCGATCGGCGAGGCGGAAGTCGACGCCCTCTTTGCCCCCATCCAATCCTACCCGACCGTGATCCTCGCCGTCTCCGGCGGCGCCGACAGCATGGCGATGCTGCACCTCGCCGCGCGCTGGGCAAAGCGGCGCCCGAAGTTGGGCCGCGAGCTCGTCGTGGCGACCGTCGATCATGGCCTGCGGTCTGAGTCTCGGCGTGAGGCGCAGTGGGTCGGCGAGCAGGCGCGCGCGATGGGGCTCGCGCACGAGATCCTCACCTGGGAGGGCGGCAAGCCTTCGACCGGCGTGCAGGATGCGGCGCGCGAGGCGCGCTATCGCCTCCTGTCGGAGCTGGCGCAGCGCTACCGCCCTTCGGGCTCCGTCGCCGTCGTTACGGCGCACACGGAGGATGACCAGGCCGAGACGTTTCTCATGCGGCTCGCGCGCGGCAGCGGGCTGGACGGGCTCGCGGCCATGAGCGCATCCCGCCCGCTCGATCGCGATGCCGGTTGCCAGCTCGTGCGGCCGTTGCTCGCGATCCCGGGCGCGCGTCTCAGGGCCACGCTGAGAGCGGCAGGCCTCTCTTGGCTGGAAGACCCCAGCAACGATTGCGACCGCTTCGAGCGCGTGCGCCTGCGCCAGGCCAGGGCGGCGCTCGCAGCTCTCGGGCTCGCCCCCGAGAAGATCGCGCTCAGCGCCCGGCGCCTTGAGCGTGCGCGCGCCGCCCTCGAGGAGGCGGCTCATCGGCTGCAAACCGATGCACGTCTCGATTTGCACGGCGGCACCTACGCGAGCCTCGATGCGAGGACGTTCGTCGGCGCGGCCGAGGAGGTGCGCGTGCGCCTCCTTGCGCGCCTGATTGCCGCCTTCGGAGGACAGTCGGAGCCGGCGCGGCTGGCAAAGTTAGAATCGCTGCTCGCCCGCCTTGGCGAGCCGGAGTTCCGACCCACTACGCTTGGCGGCGCCATCGTTCAGCGGCGCGCGGGCGAGATCCTTGTTCACCGCGAGCCGGGTCGCAAGGCGCTGCCCGAGATCGAGCTGTCCCCCGGCGAAGCCGCGGTGTGGGACCTCCGCTTTCGTGTCGCGGCCGATCCAGAGCTTGCTACGCCGGTGATCGTGGCCCCGCTCGGCCGGTCCGGCTTTGCGAAGCTGCGCCAGCAACTTGAACGCGACCCGAAGATTCCGGCACGCGCCGCGGCGACGCTGCCCGCCTTCTGGCAGGAGGGCACTCTGCTGGCCGTCCCGGCTCTGGCGACCCTGCCGTGGCCTGCGGCAGCTTGGACCAACCAGGCCATGCTCTGCGGTAGTGAATTCCTCTGGTAGCGCCACATGGCGCCTTGTTTGCGGGCTATAGTTGCCCCTCGGGTCACCATTAAGCCGGATGCCTGCTGCGCTGGGCCGCATCCTTGTTAAGGTCCTGGGGAGCCCAATGCGTGTAACTTGGCAATAACCAGGCCCGCACCTATGTTAACGGTGAGCTTCGCGGCGGCGCGTCGAGCGATTCCAAGATCTGCGCCGGCTCGCAGCCGGGCTCTATAGGGAACGCAATGAACTCAAACTTTCAAAAGCTTGCCATCTGGGTCGCGATCCTTGTCCTGTTGGCAGCGCTGTTCAATCTGTTCAACAATTCGACGCCCAGCCGCCGCGGCAACGAGATCACCTATTCGGAATTCCTGACCGCCGTCGACGCGGGCAACGTTTCCGACGCAACTCTCGCCGGCAACCACATCTACGGCACCATGCGCGACGGCGGCACCGCCTTCTCGACCTATGCCCCTCCGCAGGACCCGACGCTGGTCGAGCGGCTGCAGAAGAAGGACGTGAAGTTCCGCGCCCGCCCCTCCGAGGAGGACGTGCCTTCCATCATGAGCATGCTGCTCAACTGGTTCCCGATGCTGCTGCTGATCGGCGTGTGGATCTTCTTCATGCGCCAGATGCAGTCGGGCTCCGGCCGCGCCATGGGCTTCGGCAAGTCGCGCGCTAAGCTCCTGACCGAGCGCCACGGCCGCGTGACCTTCGAGGACGTCGCCGGCGTGGACGAGGCCAAGGACGACCTGCAGGAGATCGTCGAGTTCCTGCGCGACCCGCAGAAGTTCCAGCGGCTCGGTGGCCGCATCCCGCGCGGCGCGCTGCTGGTCGGCCCGCCCGGCACCGGCAAGACGCTGCTCGCTCGCGCCATTGCGGGTGAGGCGAACGTGCCGTTCTTCACCATTTCGGGCTCCGACTTCGTCGAGATGTTCGTCGGCGTCGGCGCCTCCCGCGTGCGCGACATGTTCGAGCAGGCGAAGAAGAATGCGCCCTGCATCATCTTCATCGACGAGATCGACGCGGTCGGCCGCCATCGCGGCGCCGGCTTGGGCGGCGGCAACGACGAGCGCGAGCAGACGCTGAACCAGCTGCTCGTCGAGATGGATGGCTTCGAGGCGAACGAGGGCATCATCCTCATCGCCGCGACCAACCGCCCCGACGTGCTCGATCCGGCGTTGCTGCGCCCCGGCCGCTTCGACCGCCAGATCACCGTTCCGAACCCGGACGTCGCCGGCCGCGAGAAGATCCTGCGCGTGCACATGCGCAAGGTTCCCGTCGCTCCCGACGTCGACCCGAGGGTCATCGCGCGCGGCACGCCCGGCTTCTCGGGCGCCGATCTGGCGAACCTCGTCAACGAGGCCGCGCTGCTTGCGGCACGCCGCAACAAGCGGCTCGTGACGCAGGTCGAGTTCGAGGATTCCAAGGACAAAGTCATGATGGGCGCGGAGCGCCGCTCCATGATCATGACCGAGGAGGAGAAGCTTGCCACCGCCTACCACGAGGCGGGCCACGCTCTCGTCAGCCTCAAGGTTGTCGGCGGCGATCCCCTGCACAAGGTGACCATCATTCCCCGCGGACGGGCTCTGGGCGTCACCATGAATTTGCCCGAGCGCGACAAGCTCAGCTACTCCAAGCAATGGTGCGAGGCGCGCATCGCCATGTCGTTCGGCGGCCGTTGCGCCGAGCAGGCCATCTACGGCAAGGACCACCTCAACACGGGCGCCTCGAGCGACATCATGCAGGCGACCGAGCTTGCCCGCCGCATGGTGACCGAGTGGGGCATGAGCGAGAAGCTCGGACCGTTGCGCTACAACGAGAACCAGCAGGAAGTCTTCCTCGGCCACGCGATCACGCAGCGGCAAAACATGTCGGAGGACACCGCTCGGCTGATTGACATCGAGATCCGGCGCATCGTCACCGAAGGCGAGAACAAGGCGCGCGAGGTCATCGGCGCCAGCCGCAAGGAGCTCGAGGCCATCACGCAGGCGCTGATGGAGTACGAGACCATTTCGGGCGACGAGGTATGGGCACTGCTGCGCGGCGAGAAGATCGTGCGCAAGACGGACGACGACGGCCCCAAGGATCAGCTCGGCTCGGCCGTGCCGACGTCGGGCGGCCGCCTCAGGCCGCGCGGGGAGCCCGGCACCGGCGGCATGGAGCCTCAGCCGCAGGCTTGAGCGAAACCGCCAAAGGCTTTAGATGCGGCCGCGGACCTCCGCGGCCGTTTCTTTTTGCTGGGTGCCTTCTCTGATGCAGCGCGCAATCTACGTTCGGCCCGTCGGCATTTTCCCCGCGCCTTTGGGCGATGACCGCGAGGAGGCCTGGAGCGGCCTGCCGCTCGCGGGCCAGCCGCTACGCTTTGCTGCGATCGAGATCATCGAGCGGGAGGGCGCGCGCATAGCGCGCCGCCTCGCCTCGGTCGGCGACGCCTTCGAGCGCGACTGGGGCCGCCACACCTTGCAGGCGTCCGAGCTGATGGAGGCCATCACCGCGCCGCGCGCGCGCCTCGCGGGGTTGTCGCTCGAAGCGCCCTCGCATCATGGGCATCGTCAACGTGACGCCCGACAGCTTCTCCGACGGCGGCCGGCTCTCATCGGTGCAGGCCGCGGTCGATCACGCGCTGCGGCTCGCAGACGAGGGCGCCGACATCATCGATATCGGTGGCGAGTCGACGCGCCCCGGCGCCGGCTACGTGCCGGTTGCCGACGAGCTCGCCCGCGTCATCCCGGTGATCGAGGGCCTGCGCCCGCGCACCCGCGCGCTGATCTCCATCGACACGCGCAAGGCCGAGGTGATGCGCCGCGCGGCGGCGGCGGGCGCCGATATCCTCAACGATGTCTCGGCGCTGACACATGACCCTGCTTCGTTGGGCGTTGCGGTCGAGACGGGGCTGCCAGTGATCCTGATGCACGCCCTGGGCGACCCCAAGACCATGAACGACAATCCGCAGTACAGCGATGTGGTCCTGGACGTGTTCGACTTTCTCGAAGAGCGGATCGCTGCCTGCGTGGCGGCGGGCATTCCCAAGGCCAAGCTCGTCGCCGATCCCGGCATCGGCTTCGGCAAGCACCTGCACCACAACGTCGCCGTCATGGCCGGCTTGGCGCTTTATCACGGGCTCGGCGTGCCGATCCTGCTCGGCGCCTCGCGCAAGAAGCTGATCGACCACATTTCCGACGCCCCGCAGCCGAAAGATCGCGTGCCGGGCTCGCTCGCCGCCGCGCTCGCCGGCGTCGCGCAAGGCGTGCAGATCGTGCGCGTGCACGACGTAGCGGCGACGCGCCAAGCGCTGGCGGTATGGCGCGCATCGACCACCGGCTCGCAGGACGGGCTGGCGTAGGGGAGCCGGGGGTGGAGTATGGAGTTCGCGTTTCGGTACGATCCAGAGCACCTCAAGACCTATCAAAGGCTCGCGTCGCATCGGGTCGAAGCGAAAAACACCGACTACGTCGCCGCGTGGTGGGGCTGGATGCTGGGCTACACGCTCGTGGCCGGCGCGGCGCTCGCCTGCGCCTACCTGGTTTTTCCGGAGCTGACCGGGAGGCCCTTTGCCCTGCTGGAGTTCGCCTGCGGCTTCGTCGCCGGGGTGGCCGTCGTCTACGCAATGTCGTGGCGGCGTTATCGCCGGCTGACCGGCAGAGTGGTCAAGGCCGATGGCCCGACGCTGGCGGAGCACCACGTCGTTGTCGCCGAGGATGGGCTGAGATCGACCAGCCGTCTGGTTGATCACGTCTATCGCTGGGCTGCCTTCGAGGGCGTGACGGTTCATGACGGGGTTATCGTGCTGTGGACCGAGCCTGGAGCCGGAGCGCTGGTGCCGCGCAGCGCTTTCACCGACCCGGCGGCCGAAATGGCGTTCATTGACGCCGTACGGAGCCATATCGCCTCCGCGCCGGAAAAAGTCGGGACGCTGGGCTAAGGGAGCCGCCGAGGCCCGAAATTCGGGCCCGGTTGAGCGGCACGACGTAACCTGCGTAATCTGCACAAACAGGATTTGAGGTAAGTCGGCGGCTCCCTGGCGCCATAGTGATAGGCATGCGTTTACCATGTCGGGGGGCCGGGTAAGCGCTTGCGCTCGCCCCAAGCGATTTTGCAGTAATTAAAGCGCAAACTTCACCGACGAACGACCCACTGGGGGATGCCCATGTCGCGCCGCTATTTCGGAACCGATGGCATTCGCGGCCTAGCCAACACCTCGCCGATGACGTCGGAGGTGGCGCTGAAGGTCGGCATGGCCGCGGGCAAGATCTTCCAGAACGGCAACTACCGGCACCGCGTCGTCATCGGCAAGGATACCCGCCTGTCGGGCTACATGCTCGAGGCCGCGCTCATGTCGGGGTTCACCTCGGTCGGCATGGACGTGTTTCTGCTCGGGCCGATGCCGACGCCCGCCGTCGCCATGCTGACGCGCTCGCTGCGCGCCGACCTCGGCGTCATGATCTCGGCCTCGCACAACCCGTTCGACGACAACGGCATCAAGCTGTTCGATGCCGAAGGCTACAAGCTGTCGGACGAAACCGAGAAGAAGATCGAGGAGTTGATCGACGCCAACACCGCCGACCTGCTGGTCCCCGCCGAGGCAATTGGCCGTGCAACCCGAGTCGAAAGCGCGCAGGAGCGCTACATCGAATTCGCCAAGCGCACGCTGCCGCGCGAGCTGCGCCTCGACGGGCTGCGCATCGTGATCGATTGCGCCAACGGTGCCGGCTACAAGGTGGCGCCCGAGGCCCTTTGGGAGCTGGGCGCCGAGGTCATCAAGATCGGGGTTGAGCCCAACGGCCGCAACATCAACGACCACTGCGGCTCGACCGACCCCGACGCCCTCATCGCCAAGGTGCGCGAGGTGCGCGCCGACATCGGCATCGCGCTCGACGGTGACGCCGATCGCGTCGTCATCATCAACGAGAAGGGCCAGATGGTCGACGGCGACCAGATCATGGCCGTCATCGCGGAAGCCTGGCACGCACGCGGCAAGCTCACGGCGGGCGGCGTCGTGGCGACCGTCATGAGCAACCTCGGGCTCGAGCGCTATTTGAAGGGCATCGGCCTGTCGCTGGTGCGCACGCCCGTCGGCGACCGCTACGTCGTCGATCAGATGCGCAAGCACGGCTACAACGTCGGCGGCGAGCAGTCCGGCCACATCGTGCTGTCGGACTTCGTGACGACGGGCGACGGCCTGGTGACGGCGCTGCAGATCCTCGCCGTGGTCGTCTCCACCGGCAAGACGGTAAGCCAGGTGACGAACCGCTTCGAGGCGCTGCCGCAGATCCTGAAGAACGTGCGCTATGCCAACGGCAGCCCGCTCGAGGACAGCCGCGTCGTACGCGCGATCGACGCCGGCAAAGCCAAGCTCGGGGAGGGCGGACGCCTCGTGATCCGCCCCTCGGGCACCGAGCCGGTGATCCGCGTGATGGCGGAAGGCGACGACGAGCACCTCGTCTCGACCGTGGTCGGCGACATCGTCGCCGCCGTGCGCGCGGCCGCCGCCGCCTAAGGCCGCGAACCGCGGCATACGCGCCGTCTCCCGCGCATGTCGGAACAGGCTCCGCCCATGTCCGGGAGAGGTCGCGAGCCGCGCTTTGGCGGGGCGAGCGGGTGAGGGGTTACACGCTCAACGAAGCGCACACCCCTCACCCGGCTGTCGTGCTGCGCACGTCAGCCGACCTCTCCCAATGGGAGAGGTGAAGGGCCCACGTCCCCGAAGATTGAAACCTTTTGTTTACGTCTGTGGCGCGGCTCCGGCACGCCGTCGCGCGGGGCTTTGAGCGCGTATGCGCAGGACATCCGTTTCAAAACGAAACGGCGATTAAGCGTCCCTTAAACCTTCTCCCCCATAGTCGCCCATGAGCACGTTTTGCGTTCGCCAGACGAAGGCCGCGTGAGTCTGCGGCGGACAGTATTGAAAAGGGACGTATCATGAATACCAATCGCGGTTCCTACATGTTGGGCGCTGCGCTCGGGTCAGCTCTCGTGCTTACCTTGTGCGTCAAAGCCCATGCGGCGGACATCTATGAGGCTCCGCCAGCTCGTCGTCGAAGCGGTTCCTCCTCCTCCCCCCCTCGATCGCGGGATCTACCTCAAGAGCTACATCGGCCAGGCCAACCCGGACGTCGGGAGCATCTGGACCGAAGGCTACAACACCGACAACACCTTCAAGGTGTTCCACGACGACATCAAGAGCTCCATGCTGTACGGCCTCGGCATCGGCTGGCAGCACAGCCACTGGCTGCGCTTCGATCTCACGGGTGAGTATCGTGGCGACGCCCTCTTTGTTGGCCAGGACCGCTATCAGCTCTTCGGCGGCGGCACCGACGAGTACACGGCCGACATCCAAAGCTGGCTGGGCCTCGCCAACGCCTACATCGATCTCGGATGCTGGCGCGGGTTCACGCCGTACGTCGGTGCGGGCATTGGCTTCGCGACGATCTCGGTGAACGGACTAGAGGACGTCAACACACCGCAGGGCGAGCACGTTCTACGGCGCCGACCACACCACCACGAACTTCGCTTGGGCGCTGTACGCCGGCACGAGCTACGACATCAGCCCGCAGCTGGCGCTGGATCTGTCGTACCGCTATGCCAGCCTCGGCACCGCCAAGAGCGGTGTAGCCACCGCCTTCGACGGCTCCGAGCTCCTACAGCGGCCTCTTCATCAAGGACATCACGTCGAACGATCTGCTGCTGGGCTTCCGCTACAAGCTCCAGCACGATGCTCCGCTCTACGCCGTGAAGTAAGACCTCTGCCGGCCGCCCGCGCGGCCGGCGGCACCACAAGCTTCTGCCGGGCGCTCCACACTTCCGCGAGCGCCCGGCAGCTCTAAAGGCCCCGACCTGTCGTCCGGGCCGCCCCCGAGTTCTCAAGTTCGCTTTCCTGGTTCGATTACGCGTGAGGCAGGCGCATTCCGCCCGCAGAGCCTCGTCGAGGCGCGGGTTGTTTGTTCTCCCGTCTTTGGAAGCGGCCGGCCGGATCAGACTTGAGTCGTGGGGCGAAGCTTCGGCTTCCCTCGCCGCCGATTGAGGGACCGAAGACGATGAGACGGACACTTATCAGCATTTCGCTTGCCCCGATGCTGGGGGCGGCCCTGGCGCTGGCGCTCGGCGCCGGCGCGCTTGCCCCGGCCGCCCACGCCGGCGACTTCGGCCGCGGCCCCGTCTATGGAAACGGCTACGAGCCCGGCGGCCCGCCGACACCCGTCCCGGCGCCGATCCCCGTGCCCGTCTATGAGCCCGAGTGGTACTTCCGCGCGGATTTCGCCGCGGGCTTCGGCTCCCAGCCTTCGATCACCACGACCGGGACACCGTTCGCCGGCCGCACGATCGGGCTCAGCCCGAGCTGGCTCAGCGAGGATTTCCTGCCCTCCTTCACCGGCGGCGTCGGCGTCGGCTACGTCTGGGGCCCCGCCTTCCGCACCGATTTCACGGTCGATGTCCATTCCATCATGGATGCCAATTTCAGCGCCACGCAGACATATCCGGGCGGCACGGTCGCCGTGCAGGACAAGACCCGCTTCATGTCGACGATCCTGCTCTGGAACGCCTACTACGACATCCGCACGGGAACGGCCTTCACGCCCTACATCGGCGGCGGCGCCGGCTTTGCTGCCAATCAGTTGACGCGCTCCAGCATCGCTACAGATACGGTCGCGGCCAGCAGCTTCAGCGTGAGCGACCGCACCACGCGCATAAATTTCGCCGGCGCCGCCATGGCCGGCCTCACCTACGACATCAACAGCATCGTGTCGCTCGACGTCGGCTACCGCTTTCTCTACATCGGCGGCACAGACATCGACCTGGTGCTGAATGGCGTCAATTCGGACGTGACCGTCGGCGGCATCAGCGAGCACCAGATCCGCGCAGGCTTGCGCTTCTACATCGACTGAGGCTGGGACCGCGATTGCGCCTGCGGCGTTTGCGACGTCGGCATGCCGCTTCCCCTTTGGGCTCGCACGCTCTAGACCGGGCGCGGCCCCGGCGCCTTGCCGCGGCGATAGCCGGCCCGAGCCCATGCAGACCGTCAAGCCCAACGAGCGGCCTCACAATCCGAACTTCTCCTGCGGGCCGTGCGCGAAGCGCCCCGGTTGGACGCCGGACGTGCTGCGCTCCGCCCTCACGGGCCGCTCGCACCGGGCGCCCGCGGCTCTCGCGCGTCTCAAGCTCGCCATCGACAAGACCAAGCAGCTCCTGCAGCTTCCTGCCGGCTATCGCGTGGCGATCGTGCCCGGCTCCGACACCGGCGCCTTCGAGATGGCGCTGTGGACGATGCTCGGCGCGCGCGGCGTCGACGTGCTGGCGTGGGAGGATTTCGGCAAGCGCTGGGTCGGCGACATCGTCGCGCAGTTGCAGCTCGCCGATGCCCGCGTGCTCGAGGCCGACTACGGACGCTTGCCCGACCTCGGCAAAGTCGATTTCGACCGCGACGTCGTCTTTACCTGGAACGGCACCTCATCCGGCGTGCGCGTGCCGGGCAGCGGCTGGATTCCGGCGGGGCGCCGCGGGCTCACATTCGTGGACGCCACCTCGGCCGTGTTCGCTCAGGAGATCGACTGGCGCAAAGTCGATGTCGCCACCTTCTCGTGGCAGAAGGTGATGGGCGGGGAGGCCGCGCACGGAATGCTGATCCTCTCGCCGCGCGCGGTGGAGCGCCTCGAGAGCTACGCGCCGCCGTGGCCGCTGCCCAAGCTGTTCCGCCTCACGCAGGACGGCCGCCTGCTCGACGGCCTTTTCCAAGGCGTGACCATCAACACGCCGTCGATGCTTTGCGTCGAGGACTATCTCGACGCCCTGGCGTGGGGCGAAAGCATAGGCGGCCTTGCGGCGCTGCAGGCGCGCGCGGACGCGAATGCGAAAGTTCTGTTCGACTGGATCGACCGCACGCCGTGGATTGAAAACCTCGCCGTCGATCCGGCGACGCGGTCGAACACGTCGGTGTGCCTGCGGCTCACAGCGCGCGAGCAGGAGGGTGCGATCTGCCGGCACATCGCGGCGCGGCTCGAGGAGGAGGGCGTGGCGCATGACATCGGCGCCTATCGCACCGCGCCTCCCGGCTTGCGTATCTGGTGCGGATCCACGATCGAAAAGCGCGATCTGGAGCTGCTCCTCCCCTGGCTCGACTGGGCCTATTCGGAGCCCGCGGCCGCATTAACCTAGCGCCCGCGGGCGCCAGGCCGGCGCCGCCAACCGCCTTGATCGGCCGTCATAATTCAGACGTGAAACGATCCCACTCGTCGTGCGGATTTGCCCGGCGGCCGCAGCCGTCATCAGAGCAAGGTTAGGGGAAAAACGATGCGCACCTCGATTGCGATCGTCGGCGTTTTGGCGAGCCTTCTCGCGGGGCCCGTATTGGCTGGGAATGCGGCGGCCGAGGACGTGCCCGCAACCTCGCGCGTCGATTCCGTCACCGTCTTCCTCTCGGGCGCCGAGGTGACGCGCGCCGCCCGCCTCAACCTCGATAAGGGCGACCATACGATCGTCTTCAGCGATCTCCCCGCCGAGACCATCGCCGGCTCCATCCGCGTTGACGGCAAGGCCACCGGCAAGCTCGACATCCTATCCGTCGACACGCAGCGCCGCTTCATTCCGCGCGCCGACCAGGCGGCGCTGCAGGCGGAGCGCAAGAGCCTCGAGGACGAGGTCGAGAAGCTGCGCGACGATCGCACGCTGGCGCAAGGCCAGGAGGATGCGGCCGAGACGCAGAAGAAGCTCCTCGGCAATCTCGCCGAGCTTCCCGCGCACACCGAGGACCAGCCGGGGCGTCCGACGCCGGCGACCGACTGGCCGCAAGTGCTCGGGCTCATCGCCACGGGCATGGCGGACGCGCAGAAGAGTGCGCTCGACGCCCAGGTCAAGAAGCGCGATCTCGACCGCAAGATCGAGGAGGTCGAGAAAAAGCTCTCCGCACTCGCGCCCGCGCGCACCGAGCAGACCGAGGTGAAGGTGCACGCCACCGCTGCCGCCCCGGTCGAAGCCGACCTCACCGTGCGCTACCAGGTCCGCAATGCGGCCTGGACGCCGGGCTACGATGCCCGCCTCGCCACCGGCTCCAAGACGAGCCCGCCGCGGCTCGATCTCACGCGCCGCGCCGAAATCCGCCAGCACACCGGCGAGAGCTGGGACGACGTCGCCCTGCAGCTCTCGACGACGCGCCCCACGGCGGATGCCGCCGCGCCCGATCTGCAGACGGTCACGGTCGACTTCGAGGAGGAGAACAGGCCCGTTGCCTCCATGGCGCCGGCGCCTCAGGCCGCGTCCGGCGAGTACAAGGTACGAACGCTCGCAACCCGCAAGAGGAAGACCGAGGCCGATCAGTTGGCCGCCGGCATCGCGGTGGAGGAGGATGCTGCACCGGCGCCTCCGCCCGCCGACATCGGCGAGCAGACTGCCTCGGTAGCGACCGCGCCGTTCTCGGCGATCTTCGCCGTTCCCAATCGCCTGACGATCCCCGATACCGGCGAGACGAAGCGCGTGCTTCTGCAGCAGGACGGCCTCGAGCCGGTGCTCACCGTGCGCACGGTGCCGAAGGTCGATGCCAAGGCCTACCTCTACGCCAAGCTGGTGCTGCCGAAGGGCTCGCCGTTGCTGCCGGGCGCGGTCTCGCTCTTCCGCGACGGAACCTTCGTCGGCACCGGGGCGCTGCCGGTGCTCTCTCCCGGCGAGGACCATGAGCTCGGTTTCGGCGCCGACGACCAGGTCCGCGTGCGCCATGCCATCTCCGATCAGAAGCAGGGCGAGACCGGCCTCATCTCCTCGGCCAAGACCGACAGCCGCAACTTCCGCATCACGGTCAAGAACATGCACGAACGCGCGGTGCAGCTCGTGGTGCACGACCAGATCCCCGTGTCCCAGAACCAGGATATCAAGGTCGATATCGTGGGGCCGACCTCGCCGACGAAGAAGGACCTCGACGACAAGCGCGGCATCGTCGCCTTCGAATCGAAGCTCGAGCCGGAGGAGGAGCGCGTCATCGAGTTCGGATACCGCGTGATCTGGCCCGGCGGCCGCTCGATCGTCTACCGCTAGCCCTATCCGCCTGGGCCTTGCCCGGGGGCTTCGCTTTCGGGAATCTGCGCTATAACGGCCTCGCCCCGGCTTGACCGGGGCTTTGGCTGCGAGGCGGACCTGACGATGGCGAATGTTGCGGTGGTCGGCGCCCAGTGGGGCGACGAGGGCAAGGGCAAGGTCGTGGACTGGCTGTCGGAGCGCGCCGACGTCGTCGTACGCTTCCAGGGCGGCCACAACGCCGGCCACACGCTCGTCATCGGCAACAACACCTACAAGCTCTCGCTGCTACCCTCGGGCGTGGTGCGCCCCGGCAAGCTCGGCGTCATCGGCAACGGCGTCGTGGTCGATCCGTGGGCGCTGTGCGACGAGATCCGCAAGATCGGCGATCTGGGCGTCACGGTGAGCCGCGAGAACCTGCGTGTCGCCGAGAATGCGACCCTCATCCTGCCGCTGCACCGCGAGCTCGACGTCATCCGCGAGGAGGCCGCCGGCGCCAACAAGATCGGCACCACCGGCCGCGGCATCGGGCCCGCCTACGAGGACAAGGTCGGGCGGCGCGCCATCCGGGTGCAGGACCTGCGCAACCTGACCACGCTCGGGCCCAAGGTCGACCGCATCCTCGTGCACCACAACGCGCTGCGCCGCGGGCTCGGCCAGCCGGAGATCTCCAAAGAGAAGCTGATGGGCGAGCTTGCCGAGATCGCGCCCAAGATTCTGCCGTTCATGGATGTGACCTGGGACCTGCTCGACCGCGAGCGCAAGGCCGGCAAGCGCATCCTGTTCGAGGGCGCGCAGGGCGCGTTGCTCGACGTCGACCACGGCACCTATCCGTTCGTGACCTCGTCCAACACGGTCGCCGCGCAGGCTGCTATCGGCTCCGGCGTCGGCCCGCGCGCGATCGGCTATGTGCTCGGCATCGCCAAGGCCTACACCACGCGGGTCGGCTCCGGCCCGTTCCCGACCGAATTGCACGACGCCACAGGCGAGCGCATCGGCGAGCGTGGGCGCGAGTTCGGAACGGTGACGGGCCGCAAGCGCCGCTGCGGCTGGTTCGACGCCACGCTCGTGCGCCAGACCATCAAGGTCTGCGGCATCGACGGTATCGCGCTCACCAAGCTCGACGTGCTCGACGGCTTCGAGGAGCTGAAGGTCGGCGTCGGCTACAAGCTCGACGGCGAGCGCATGGACCGGCTGCCGGCTGGAAGCAACTCGCAGGCGCGCATCGAGCCGGTGTGGGAGACGCTCGAAGGCTGGTCGCAGTCGACACGCGGGGCGCGCAGTTGGGCCGACCTGCCGGCGCAGGCGGTCAAGTACGTGCGCTACATCGAGGAGCTGATCGAGTGCCCGGTGACGTTGCTCTCGACCTCGCCCGAGCGCGAGGACACGATCCTCATGCGCGATCCTTTCGCCGACTAGGTGATGACGGTGCCGGGCGCATGTCCAATCGAGGGACGATTTGGCGCCGGCCGGCTAATACAGAGTCGTCAGCTTGAACCTCGGACCGGCGAGCCCGTGAGCTGACCTCGTGGCCTGACGATGCGAGGCGCGAGCGCTCTCCGCGCGCCCTTGTCGCAAAACCATCATGAGACAACGACACCATGTGCCCAGCAGGCATTTTGCCAGATCGGAGCGCTTATGGGTGGCGACAGCGAGAGACGGACAAGAGAACGAGATCCGGCGCGAGCTGATCGACAGCGTCGACGAGGAGCTCGAGATGGAGCTCGACGACGCGCGCGCGGCGGAATTCGCCGAGTTGATCGAGCACAAGGCCGCGCGCAATACGATCGACCGCAACCTCTACTTCAACGAGCTGTTCCGCCTGCAGGGCGAGCTCGTGAAGCTGCAGGACTGGGTGGTGAACCAGAAGTTGAAGATTGTGGTGATCTTCGAGGGGCGCGACGCCGCCGGCAAGGGGGGCGTAATCAAGCGCATTACGCAGCGCCTGAACCCGCGCATCTGCCGCGTCGCGGCGCTGCCCGCACCGTCACGAGCGCGAGCGCACGCAATGGTATTTCCAGCGCTACGTCTCGCACCTGCCCGCGGGCGGCGAGATCGTGCTGTTCGACCGCTCCTGGTATAACCGCGCCGGCGTCGAGCGCGTCATGGGCTTCTGCACGGACGAGGATGTCGAGGAGTTCCTGCGCACGGTGCCCGAGTTCGAGCGCATGCTCGTGCGCTCCGGCATCGTGCTCATCAAGTACTGGTTCTCGATCACGGACGACGAGCAGCATTTCCGCTTCATGATGCGCGTGCACGACCCTTTGAAGCAGTGGAAGCTCAGCCCCATGGATCTGGAGTCGCGGCGGCGCTGGGAGGCCTACACCAAGGCCAAGGAGGCGATGCTGGAACGCACGGACATCCCGGAGGCGCGCTGGTGGATCGTCGAGGCCGACGACAAGAAGCGGGCGCGGCTCAACTGCATCCAGCACCTGCTCTCCTCGATCCCCTACCAGGAGGTGCTGCGCGATCCCGTCGTGCTGCCCGCACGCGTGCACAACCCGGACTATCTGCGTTCTCCGGTGCCGAAGAAAATGTACGTGCCGCCAGTCTATTAGCGGCCGATCGGTTGCCTGCTCGCCCGTGCCGCAGAAGTCAGCTCAGGTCATACAATTCGGCGCTCGAAAAAAATTTTGCGAGCCTTGGAACCGCGGGCTTCCAGGTGGGTTTTCTCCGCACGGACACGCGCCTCGGCCCTCCCCTCCCCCAAACCCCTCGAGGCGCGGGTCTTCAGAGAGGGCACCTGCCTCCGCCAGGAGATGGGTGCCTTCTATTTTATTGCTTGTCGCGGCAACCACGTTGCCATGTGCAATCTGCCCGACACATAAAAGCCGACAACGCGCTTGCCCACCTCGTGGCGGGCAAAGCGCGCTACAAAATCGTGCTCGACGTCAACGCGTGAGCGCCGGCTCACCAGTGCAGCACGCCGAAGAGGTGCAGGAGCACGATGACGCTGAGCGGTACGCCGAACAGCCAAAGCAGAAGGTCGCGGGCCATTGAGGTCTCCAGGGTGACACTTATCGATGCTGGAAACGCCCCTTGCGCCTGCTTTGTTCCCTCGCGCGTTTAGGCCGTCCGGCTAACCTTTGTCGAAAAGCTGCATGGCGTTACCGGACAAGAGGCCGCCCGCGATCTCCATGTCGGCGAATGGCGTCGCGTCCGCCATCTGCTGCGACGTGATGTTGATCTGGCCGATCTTCGTCGCCAACTCGGCGATCGAGGCCGCGTAGACGAGGCGTCTAATCCCGCACCAGATGATCGCCCCCATGCACATCGGGCACGGCTCGCCCGAGGAGTAGAGCGTCGTGCGCTTGAAGTCCTGGGGCTCATGGCCGGAGAGGAAGGCGCGGATCGCGACCATCTCGGCGTGCGCGGTCGGGTCGGCGTTGCGCTTGGAGCTGTTGCGGCCGAGCGCCAGCACGCGCCGGCCCTCGACGATGACGGCGCCGAAAGGATAGTCGGCCTCTTTCGCCTGATCGATCGCCAGCTGCATGAAGTGGGAGTCTTCATGCGTCAGCTCCGCAGCCTTGAAGCGCGCATGCGCATCGCGTGCCAGCGTCGCCGCGACGAGCAGCGTGCCGCCGCCGGCGAGCAAGGTGCGTCTGTCCATGATCGAGCTCTCCCTTCGCCGCGCCTTTCGGCGCCGTGGATCGAGCTTAGCCGCTGGGGCGCCCAAGTGTCATCCCGCGGACGCGCTCCACACGGTGGCTCGGCTCAGCTCCGCTTCGCGACGATCGCGCCGCGATAGCCGGCAAGCGCACCGGGCTCGAGTTCGGCGGCGAGGAGACGCCGCGGATCGACCGGACCCGGCAGCGTGATCTGCCCCGGCGGTACAGGGCGAAAGCCGAAGCGGCCGTAGTAGGGCTCGTCGCCGACGAGCACGACGAGGCGCATGCCGTCGGCTTTAGCGCACTCAAGCGCCTCGGCGATGAGCTGGCGGCCGAAGCCCTGGCCGGCAAATTCCGGCGCGACGACGAGCGGCCCCAGCAGCAGGCGGCTCCGGCGCCACCAACCGTGATCTCGGTGAAGCGCACCGCCGCGACCATGCGGCCGTCGAGGAACGCGGCGCGGCAGAAGCGCGAGATCGGCGGCGTTCCCTCACGCACCCGGTAGGCGGTGCGCGTGAAGCGCCCGGGGCCGAAGACGCGGGCATGCAGCTCTTCGATGAGCGGAAGATCGGCCGGCGCGACGGGCCGGTTCAAGACATTGGGCGACATGGATACCGACGACGACAGGATGGCGGAGCGGCCAAGTGGCGGCCGCGCGGAGCTTGACAGCGGATCAGGCGCGCAAGGCGCGCGCCGGGCTTGCCCGTCGTCGCAGCGCAATCGCCAAGTTTGATGCTCGCGTCGTCATGACCCGCGCCTTAGCACGAGGCCGGCTGCGGCGTAAAGGCTTCTCACCACAGGGGGTTCCTCGTCCCCCCGTCGAAGAGCTCGCGGATGCGCGCATGCGTGCTCTCGTTGATCTCACGCGGCAGCGCGTCCTTGGCGAAGAACCCCTGCTCGGCAATCTCGCGCGACGGCGGCGGGATCCGTGGCTGCTGCCATTGTCTGACCACGAACAGGGCAACATGGTCGCTCGGCAGCACGTGGAAGTTGGCATAGACGCCGAACAGCTCCGGCTTGCCGGTCACGAGCACGCCGGTCTCCTCCTGGAGCTCGCGCGCGAGCGCTTCCTCGACCGTTTCGCGCCGCTCCACTCCCCCGCCGGGGAAATGCCAGCCGGGCCTGTAGGTGTGGCGCACGAGCAGCACGCGGCCCTCGCCGTCGATCACGGCGCCCTGCGCCCCCAGCGTCAATCCGCGCGTCAGGCGCCAGTAGCGGTAGAACCCGTGGGTGATCAATTTGCGGGCTGGCAAGCGGGCCTCCTTATGGCGGGCATCATCTTAACGATGGCGCCGGCGCGAGCGTCTCGCTACCACCGCCGTGGTAAAGGTTGCGCTTCGCTCCCGCCCCTCAGGCCGCATGACCGACACGATCACGCTCGCCCAGCTCTCAGACGTCCACCTCGCGCCCTTGCGCGGGCTCGCCTTGCGCCACCTCAACGTCAAGCGCGGGCTCGGCTATCTCAACTGGCACCGCGGCCGCCGGCAGGTTCACCGCCGCGACGCCCTCGATCTCGTGGTCGCCGACATGCTGGCGCACCGCCCCGACCACATAGCCGTCACGGGCGACCTCATCAATCTGGGGCTGCCGGCCGAATTCGAGGCGGCGCGGGCTTGGCTCCAGGGCCTGGGCGCACCCGACAAGGTCACGGTGATCCCGGGCAACCACGACATCTACACCCATCTCGGCGACGACCCGGGCGTCGAGCGCTGGGCCGACTACATGCGCAGCGACGCGTGGGGCGCGAAGTACGCGCCCGGGAGCGCGCGCTTTCCCTTCGTGCGCCGCCTCGGCCCGGCCGCGCTTATCGCTTTGAACTCGGCGGTGCCGACGCCGCCGTTCGTCGCAGCCGGCGAGCTTGGGCACCGCCAAATTGCAACACTTGCCGAGATTCTTGCAGCCACCCGGCGCGAGGGCCTGATCCGCGTCGTGCTGATCCATCATCCGCCGCTGCCCGGACAGGCGCCGCCGCGACGGGCTCTGCGCGATGCGCCCGAGCTTGAGCGCGTGCTCGCAGAGCACGGCGCCGAGCTTGTCCTGCACGGGCACAACCATCGCGACAACCATCTCGATTTCGCATGGACACACGGGCAGATACCCGTCATCGGCGTTGCCTCGGGCTCTTCGGCGCGTGCGCATAAATCGGAGCCGCTCGGCCGCTACAATCTCTTTCGCATCGCGCGCGCCGACGGCGCCCCGCACATCGAGCTGACGACACGTGGGCTCGATCCGAGTGCAAGCCGCATCGAGCAGATCGATCGCCGGCGGATCACCTGAGCTTGCTGCAACGCGCTTGACAGCATCGCCGTCGATCTGATCCATTATCGCTCGTGTTGGTTCATCGGTGCTCGCGCGCCGGTGTGAAAAGGGAACGCGGTAGGGCTCATTTTGGGGCCTGAAGCCGCGGCTGCCCCCGCAACTGTAAGCGGCAAGCTTACTCCGCAATGCCACTGACGGTCCCGCGTTGGGCCCGTTGGGAAGGTCGGAGCAAAGCGCTCGAGCCGTGAGCCAGGAGACCTGCCGGCACGTGTCGCCCATCTTCCGTACGGGGCGTGCGGTAGAGCGTAGAACCGTAGTGGCGACTGATGTGCAACCGGTGGGGAGCTACGTCAGGCATGCCTTGGTACGGTGTCATCTTCTGACACACGTCGATTGAGATTGCGCTTCGCGCGTTGAGCGAGCGGCGGCTTTCCGCCGTGCTCAGCGTTCGCAGCCAATCTCGCAGTGATTTGTGAGGCGTATCGACAGGCTTCCCCTCTTTGTCGCGTTAGGGGAGTCGCTAAATGTTGCGTTTGTGTTGGGGAACTACGGCCAGATCAACGAGGCCAACTCGGTTCTTATTGACGGCGTGTGCGTTGGCGGTTGCCGGCCCGGTATGGGCTCAGCAATCGACCGAGCTGCCGCCGATCGTCGTCGAAGGCGCCACGCTCGAGGCGCCGAAGGCGGTCAAGAAGACTACGAGCCAGGCGAGTGCGCCCGTGCAGGGCGGCACGACCGGGGCTGAGGTCACCGGCACCGGGAAGGCCGATGCCGATTCCCAAGTCCAGCGACGGCGTGCCCATCGAGCAGATCGGGGCGGCGGTCACCGTGGTCACGCGCAAGGACCTCGAAAATCGCCAGATCCGCTATGCGGCGGATGCGCTCCGCAGCCTGCCCGGCGTGGAGGTCAGCCAGAGCGGCGGCATCGGCAACCTTACGCAGGTGCGCATCCGCGGCGCCGAAGCGAACCAGACGCTCGTCCTCATCGACGGCGTCGAGGCCAACAACCCGACCGATGGCGAGTTCGACTTCTCCAATCTGGCAACCGCGGATATCGAGCGCATCGAGATCATCCGCGGGCCGATGAGCGGCGTCTACGGCTCGAGCGCCGTCGGCGGCGTCATCAACATCATCACACGCGGCGGGCGCGGTCCGCTCACATTTACGGCGCGCGCAGAGGGTGGCAGCTTCGACACTGGCGGCACCACGGTCGGCATGTCGGCCGGCAACGACAAGGGCTCCTTGGCCATCAGCTACGACCGCCGCAAGACGGATGGGTTCAACATTTCGCCATTCGGGAACGAGGACGACGGCTCGAAGCTCTCGACCTTCTCGGTCCGCGGCCGCTTCAGTGTGTTGGACAACGTCTCCTTGAACTTCGCGCTCCGCAACATGACCAAGGATGGAGATCGTGACAACTTCACGGGGCCCGTGGGCTCGCTTGCCACTGCCGTCGACGACTACTCGACCTTCACCTCCGACACCTGGATCGGCGGCGTGAACCTGCGCTGGGACACGCTCGGCGGCCACTTGACGCACGAGATCCACGCCAACCGCAGCACCGACGTGACGACCGACACCGATCGCAGCACGCCGGCGTTTCCGTTCTTCTCGAAAAACGACAGCTCGGATGTAAAGTACGGCTATCTTTCGACGCTGCGCTTCGCGACGCCGGAGCTGCTCGCCGCGCAGCACACCGTGAGCGGCCTCATCGAGCACGAGCAGGAGACGTTCACGCCGGAAGGCGACCTTGGCGATTTCATCGAGCGCTCGCGCGACCGCCTGTCCTACGTCGCCGAATATCGCGGCGGCTTCGCCGACACGGTGTTCGTCACGGCCAACATCCGCCGCGACGACAACGAGCAGTTCCAGGACTTCACGACCTGGCGCACGGCGGTGTCCGATCCCGCTCAAGGGGTTGGGCATTCGTCCGCACGCGAGTATCGGCACGAGCGTGAAGTTTCCCAGCATGTTCGAGCTCTACGGCACCTTCCCGACCTTCTTCATCCCCAACCCGAACCTTAAGCCCGAGGAATCCTTCGGTTGGGACGCGGGCGTGGAATACACCTTTGGCAAACGGCTGTTCACGCTCGACGTGACCTACTTCGACGCCGATCTCACGAACGAGATCGACGTCGCGGGCTTCCCGCAGAAGCCCTTCAACGAGGTGGGCAAGAGCACGCGCCAGGGCGTCGAGGTGGCGGCCCGCACCGAGCTCGGCTCCGGTCTGTCGCTCGGCGCCGCCTACACCTATCTCGATGCGAGAAAGCCGGACGATTCGGAGGCCATACGCCGGCCGCCCCACTCCGGCCGCATCGACGTAAACTATGCCTTCCTGAACAAAGGGAACGTCAACTTTGCCGTCGCCTATACTGGCCAGCAGGATGACTTCGCCTTCCGCGAGCTGTCGTTCTTCGCGACGGCGCAGGAGCGGGTGACGCTCGACAGCTTCTGGCTGGCGACAGTTGCGGCGAACTATCGGGTCGCTCCTGGGGTGGAACTCTTCGGGCGCGTCGAGAATGCGTTCGACGACCGCCACCAGGAGATCTACGGCTTCCAGTCGGCGCCGATCGCGGCCTTCGCGGGCGTGCGGCTCACTTACGAGGAGGCCCAGACGGTAGCGTGGGCCAACGGCAAGTAAAAGGATGCCATGGATAAGCTGCACGCAAGGTCACTCCGTCTGCTGCTCGGTCTCGCCGCGATCCTCGCGGCGGGGCTGAGCGCGGATGGCGCGCGCGCCGAGCCGCCGCAGCGCATCGTCTCGCTCACCGTCTGCGCCGACCAGCTCCTGCTCGACCTCGTGCCGCGCGAGCGCATCGCGGCGTTGAGCTATCTCGCCGTCGACCCCGCTGTGTCGATGAAGGTCGAGGAGGCGAGGGGCCTCAAGGGCGTGCACGGTATGGCCGAGGAGGTGATGGCGCTGCAGCCCGACCTCGTCATTGCGCAGGAATATTCGGCGACCGCCACCGTGAACCTTTTGCGCCGCCTCGGTTTCCGCGTCGTGCTGGTGCCGCTGGCGACCGACTTCGAAGGCATGCGCCATGCGATCCGCGTCATGGCGGATGCTGTCGGCGACAAGGCGCGCGGTGAAGCGATGATAGCGGCGTTCGACAAGCGCATGGTCGCCGCGCGACCCGAAGGCCCCGCGCGGCCGCGCGCGCTCGCATATGATGTCAACAGCATCGCCTCGGAAAGCGGCAGTCTCGTCGACGCCGCTTTGGAAGCGGCAGGGTTCCACAACATGGCGCGCGACGTTCCGCTCGGGCCCGGAGGGCGCCTTGCGCTCGAGCAGGTCGTCGCCGATCCACCCGACCTCCTGGTGCTGGTGAGCACCCCATACGAGCTCCGTTCCACCGTCGGCGACAATCTGCGCCATCCGGCATTTGCCGCGGTCGCAGCGAGCCGCCCGCACATCGAGCTGCCCATGCCGCAGTGGCTGTGCGCGACGCCGAAAATTGCCGACGCGATCGAGCAACTTGGCGCCGAGCGCCGCGCGTTGCTCGCCGCCAAATCGACGGCCACGGTGGCTCCGCATGAGTGAGGCGGTCGTGCATGCCCCGGGGCGCGCTGGGCTCGCTGCGAGAATGCCGGTGATCGGCGTGCTCGCGGCCGTTGCCGTCCTCGCCTTCGTCGCCTCGCTGCTCGTGGGCCCGACCGGCATCGGCCTTCCGGGCGGTGGCGACGCCGCGCGCGTGATCTTTTGGGAGATCCGCCTGCCGCGCGCTCTCCTCGGCGCGCTGGTCGGCGGCGCACTGGGGCTCTCTGGCGCGGTGCTGCAGGGCTACCTGCGCAACCCGCTGGCCGAGCCGGGGCTGCTCGGCATCTCCGGCGGCGCCGCACTGGGTGCGGTCGTCGCGATCCATACCGGAGCGGCGGGAGCATTCGCTATCGCGCTTCCCGCCGGGGGCCTCCTCGGTGCGGCGGTCGCAGCGATGGCGGTGATGCTGCTCGCGGGCGAGCGCAGCGGGCCGATCACGCTCATCCTCGCCGGCGTTGCCATCTCGAGCCTCGCCGGCGCACTGACGACGCTGGCGCTCAATCTGTCGCCCAACCCGTTCGCCTTGGTCGAGATGCTGTTCTGGCTGCTCGGTTCGCTCACCGACCGCAGCCTCGTCCACGTCTGGCTCGCGGCGCCCCTGATCCTTTTGGGCGGCGCGCTGCTGCTGACGACAGGACGAGCACTCGATGCGCTCACGCTGGGCGAGGACGCCGCCCAGAACCTCGGCGTCGACCTCTCCTCGCTGCGCAATCGCATCGTCGCGGGCACCGCTCTCTCCGTAGGCGCGGCCACCGCGGTCGCCGGCACCATCGGCTTCGTCGGCCTCGTGGTGCCGCACCTCTTGCGTCCGCTCGTCGGGCATGAGCCGCAGCGTCTTCTGCCTGCGAGCGCACTCGGCGGCGCCGCGCTCATTCTCGCGGCCGACGTCGCGCTACGCCTCTTTGCGCCCTTGAGCGAGGTGCGCCTCGGTGTCGTGACGGCCCTCGTCGGCGCGCCGTTCTTCCTGTGGCTCATCCTCAAGACGCGGCGGGAGCTGGGGCCATGAGCGCCGCCCTGCGCGAGACGCTGAGCGCACGCGGCGTCGGCGTCCGCCTCGCTGGACGCCGCGTGCTCGACGCGGTCGACCTCTCGGTCGAGCCGGGCGAGATCGTCGCCGTCATCGGCGCCAACGGGGCCGGCAAGTCGACGCTATTGAGGGCCATGGCCGGTCTCATCCCGCCGCACGAGGGCGCGGTGACGCTTGGCGGCCGTCCCCTTGCCGATCTCGACGCGCGCGCGTTGGGGCGCGAAGTTGCGTACCTGCCGCAGGATCGTACCGTGCACTGGCCGCTCACCGTGCGCCGCCTCGTTGCGTTGGGCCGGCTGCCCTTCCGCGCACGCGTGGCCGCGCCCAGCACCGAGGATCGCGACGCGGTCGAGGAGGCGATGGCGGCGATGGATGTGACGGCGTTCGCCGATCGTGCCGTCACCGAGCTGTCGGGTGGCGAGCGCGCCCGCGTGCTGCTCGCGCGCGCGCTCGCGCAGCGCCCGCGTTTTCTTGTCGCAGACGAGCCGACGACCGGGCTCGACCCTGCGCACGGGCTCACGCTCTTTGCTCAATTCGTGCGCATGGCGTCACAAAGACGCGCCGTCATCGTCGCGTTGCACGATCTGTCCCTCGCTGCCCGTTACTGCGACCGAGCGCTGCTTTTGAAGGGCGGCAGGACGCTGGCGCTGGGAACGGCGCGAGCGGTGCTCACGCCGCAGCATCTTGCCCAAGCCTATGGCGTTCGCGCCACGGTCGCCGAGATAGAAGGCCGTCCGGTTGTTCTCCCCATCGAACCGCTGCCGTGACACTATATAGGGCTCAATCGAGCCCTACTGATCGTGCGGCGGAGCGGGAGAAAGCGTGCGGCTGTTTCGGCGACAGGCTCGGGTCAATCTTGCCCTTCAGGGCGGCGGCGCGCACGGCGCCTTCACCTGGGGCGTGCTCGATCGGCTGCTCGAGGACGAGGAGCTCAAGATCTGCTGGGTCAGCGCCACGAGCGCCGGCGCCGTCAACGCCGTGGCGCTCGCGTCCGGTCTGCTCGGCGGCGATAGGCGGGCGGCGCGCGCCAAGCTGCGCAGCGTCTGGGAGGCCGTGCACAAGGCGGGCGTGCCCGATCTGCTGCGCCTCAATCCGTTTCTCTTCAGCCTGAGCCGCGCGCCGCAGCTCGCGCATGTGGCGAGCCTCTGGTCTCCCTATGAATTCAATCCATTGGGGTTCGACCCCCTGCGCCGGCTGCTCACGGATGCGATCGATTTCGCCAAGTTGCGCGAGAGCTCGCCGGTGGAGCTGCTGATCGCGGCGACCGAGGTGGCGAGCGGGCGGGCCCGAATCTTCCGCGGCGAGGAGGTCACGGTCGACGCGGTGCTGGCCTCGGCCTGCTTGCCGGCGCTGCATCACGCCGTGGAGATCGAAGGCGTTGCCTACTGGGACGGCGGATTCTCTGCCAACCCCGACCTGCGCACCGTCGCCATGGAGAGCCCGGTCGAGGACACGCTGATCGTGCAGATCAACCCGCTGGTGCGCCACGGGTTGCCGACCGGGGTGCGCGAGATCGCGCTGCACGCCAACCGGCTCGCGTTCAACGCGCCGCTCGTCCGCGATGTTGAACTTGTGGAGACTGTGCGCGAATGCTCCAAGCGCTGGCTCGGGGGCGCGCGCGGCCGCTACGGCCGGCTGGCGACGCATCGCTTCCACCTGATCGAGGCCGGCCGCTACACGAGCGCGCTCAGCCCCGACAGCACGTGGAAGCCCGATTGGGCCATGCTTAACTACCTGTTTAGCGCGGGCCGCGACGAGACCGATAAATGGCTGAGCCTCCATCGAAATAGCATCGGCCATCGGTCGAGCGTCGACCTGAAGGCGCGGTTCCTGACGCCCGAGCGGCCGCGGCCGGCCGCGGCGTCTGCTATGACGGCTGCGACATCGTCACGCAAACTTGCAGCCGCCGGCGATATTCCCAAGAGAATATAGCGCTCGACTGTGATGGTCGAGCCTATCTATCATCGAGGCTTCCGATCGATAGGGGAGCCATCCGATGTTTCCGACGCGACGTGAGTTGACGAGATCGTTCCTAGTCCCGCTGCTGAGCTTCGTGCTCATGTCCTCGCTCGCGCTGCCGTTGGCGCGCGCCGAGGAGAAGCCTGCCGCCGCTCCGGCCGCCGCGGCCGACGCGGGCGCACCCATCGCCGCCGCCGCGAGCCTGCGCTACGCGCTCGACGAGATCGCGGCGCAGTTCGAGAAGAAGACGGGGCAGAAAGTGCGCATCACCTACGGTGCGACGGGCAACCTCGTGCAGCAGATCGAGAAGGCCGCGCCGTTCCAGGTGCTGTTTGCCGCCGATGACAAGAGCGTCAAGAAGCTCGCGTCCGAGACTCTGACCGAAGGCGCGCCCGTCATCTTCGCGCGCGGGCGCATCAGCATTGTCGCGCCCAAGGGCTCACCCGTCGCGGTCGACGGCGAGTTGAAGGGTCTCGGCGATGCGCTGGCGGCCGGGAAGGTTGCGCACTTCGCCATCGCCAATCCGGACGTAGCGCCCTATGGCGTCGCTGCGCGCGAGGCGCTGCAGAAGGCGGGACTGTGGGACAAGCTTACCGGCAAGATCGTGCTCGGCGAGAACGTCGGTCAGGCGGCCCAGTTCGCCACCACCGGCGCGGCCGAAGCCGGCATCATCGCGCATTCGCTCGCGCTCTCGGCCGAGATGGCGCCCAAGATCACGGCGGCGCTCATTCCGGAGTCCTGGCACAAGCCGATCGAACACGGCATGGCCGTCATCAAGGGGGCCGGAGCGCCCGCTAAAGCGTTCGCCGACTACGTCAGGGGCAGCGAGGCGCGCGCGATCCTGGAGAAGAACGGGTTCTCCGTGCCGGGGGCCTGAGGCAGAGCCGACATGGATTGGACCGCCTTCTCGCTATCGCTCAAGCTCGCGTTCTGGACGTGCGTGCTGATCCTGCCCGTCGCCATTCTGCTCGCAAGGGCGCTGGCGTGGGGGCGGTTCGCGGGCAAGAGTGTGGTGGAGGCGGTCGTCATGCTGCCGCTGGTGCTGCCGCCGACGGTGCTCGGCTTCTACCTGCTCTCGGCCTTCTCGCCGGCCTCTGGCTTCGGCGCCTTCCTGAAGTGGGTGTTCGGCGTGCCGCTGGTGTTCAGCTTCCCCGGCATTCTCGTCGCCTCCGTCATCATCAACCTGCCGTTCGCGGTGCAGCCGATCCAGCGCGCGTTCGAGGCCATTCCTCGCAACGTGCGCGAGGCGGCTTTCGTCAGCGGGCTGTCGCGCATGGAGACTACGCGCTACGTCGAGCTGCCGCTGGCCTGGCCCGGCATCGTCTCGGCCATCGCGCTCGTGGTGGCGCACACGCTGGGCGAGTTCGGCGTCATCCTGATGATCGGCGGCAGCATTCCCGGTGAGACGCGCGTGCTGTCGATCTCGATCTACGATCGCGTGCAGGCGTTCCGCTCGGAGGACGCGGCCATTATGTCGGCGGCGCTGCTCGCCTTCTCGCTGGTGGCGATCGCGCTTGTGCACGTGCTGGCGCGGGTGCGACGCTGACCTCCATGGTGCGCGAGCCGGCAAGCTTGAGCGTTGCGCTGTCGCAGGCGGGGCCGATTGCGCTCGACGTGGACATCGCCTGCGGTCCGGGCGAGCTCCTGGCGCTCGTCGGCCCGTCGGGCGCGGGCAAGACGACGGTTTTGCGCGCCATCGCGGGCCTCCACCGGCCGGCCGCCGGCCGCATTGTTGCGGGCCCCGATATCTGGTTCGACGGCGCCTTCGGCATCATGGTGCCGCCGCAGGCGCGCGCCGTCGGGCTCGTGTTCCAGGATTACGCGCTCTTTCCGCATCTCTCGGCGCTCGATAACGTGCGGCTCGCCATGCGCCACGTCGCCGAGCCCGAGCGCACGGCGGAGGCAGCATCGCTGTTGGCGCGGGTGCACCTCGACGGCCTCGAGGCGCGCAAGCCCGATCAGCTCTCGGGCGGCCAGCGCCAGCGCGTGGCGCTTGCCCGCGCGCTTGCCCGCGATCCCAAAGTGCTGCTGCTCGACGAGCCGTTCTCGGCCGTCGACCGCATGACGCGCGAGCCCCTGAAAGAAGAGCTGGCGAGCCTGCGGCGCTCGCTCGCAATCCCGATCATCCTCGTCACCCACGATCTCGAGGAGGCGCAGGCGCTCGCCGACCGCATCTGCGTCATCGACCGCGGCCGCACGCTGCAGACCGGGACACCGGACGACGTGCGTCTGCGGCCGGCTAGTGCGCTCGTCGCGCGGCTCACCGGCCAGACCAACCTCTTTGCCGGAGAGGTCGAGCGGGTCTCGGGCGGGGGACAGCCGGGGCGCATTCGCTGGAGCGGTCGCAGCCTCGATGTGGCCGACACGGGAAAGGTGCGGACGGGCGCGCGCGTCACCTGGCTCGTGCCCTCCGATTATGTCGTGCTCGTAGACGCGGCCCATCAGGGCGAGGCCAACGTGGTGCATGGCCGGCTGACCGACGTGACGCGGCTCGGCGAGCGCACGGCGTTGTCGCTGCGCGTCGATGCGGATGGCGATGCGCCACTCCGCTTCACCATGGCGTCGCGGGATGCTCGCGATCACGGGTTCGAGGCCGGGCGCACGCTGAGCGTTCGCCTCTTACCCGAAGGCATCCACCTCATGCCGTCCGCGTGCTGACCTCTGCAACCGCGGTCGTGTTGACCTCAACCGCTCAGCAAATGGTGGGTCCTGATAGTTTGAAGACAAACTGTTAAGCGTGCGCTTACTCGAGCGGGATAAGACTTTCGGGCGTATCGCCGCCGAGAGGGCTCTTCTTGCCCACGACCTCCCATAAAGCGCATCGGGAACGGCCTAGCAGGTCGAGCCCACATGATATCCCGTCCGGGCCGGAAAAGGCCGCTGGCGCGGGAGAGGAACCGCTCGCCGCCCTCACGCGAGTAATCGCGGCGCTTCAACCCAATACCGATCTCATCCTCGAGCAGAAAAAGCAGCTCGAGGAATTGAACAGCCGCTTCGAGGTCGCACTCAACAACATGGGCCGCGGCCTGTCGATGTTCGATGCCCAGGCACGATTGATCGTGTGCAACAAGCTCTATAGCGAGATTTATCAATTGCCCGAGGAGCTCACTCGGCCGGGCACGACACTGGCGCAGATCGTGCGCTTTCACGTCAAGATGGAGACGGGCCACGACGATCCTGCGGACTTGAAAAACAGCGCAAGTGGATCGAGAACCACGTGGCGGAGCTCGACGCGCGGAAAGTCGTTCGCGCACACGCAGCACCTCATGAGCGGCCGCATCGTTCTCGTCAGCAACCAGCCTCTCGTCGGCGGCGGATGGGTCGATATTCAAGAGGACATCACCGAAAAGCGCCTCGCCGAGCAGAAGATCGATTGGTTGGCGCGTCATGATACGTTGACCGAGGTCGCCAACCGGCACCACTTCCGCGAGCAGCTCGAGAACTGGTTCAGCGCAGTTCGAGCCGGAGGCGGCTTTGCCTTGCATTGGATCGATCTCGACCACTTCAAGGAAGTCAACGACACCCTCGGGCATCCCGTCGGCGACGCCCTGCTGAAGAGCGTCGCCAAGCGTCTGCGCAAGAGCCTTCGCGGTCCCGATCTCGTAGCGCGGCTCGGCGGCGACGAGTTTGCGGTCCTACAGTCGGGCGCAGCGTGCGAGGCCGACGCGACCAAGCTCGCAAAGCGCCTGCTGCAGGCGCTCGCCGAGCCGCATCACGTGCTCGGGCACGAGGTCACTGCCGCTGCGAGCATCGGCATCGCATTGGCACCCCAACACGGCTCCGATCCCGCGGAGCTCATGAAGCACGCCGACTTGGCGCTCTATGCAGCAAAGACCTCGGGACGCTGTACCTATATGTTCTTCCGCAGCGAGCACCTCAACAAGTCAGGCGATCGCCACCAGCTCGAGAAGGACCTGCAGAAGGCGCAAGCGAAGGGTGAGCTGGAGATGCACTACCAGCCCATCGTGAATCTCGAGCAAGGGGGCGTGACCAGCTTCGAGGCCCTGATGCGCTGGCATCATCCGGAGCACGGGTTGATCGAGCCGGGCGAGTTTATTCCCGTTGCCGAAGAGACTGGCTTCATTGTTGAGATGGGTGAGTGGGCACTGCGGCAAGCGTGCAAGGAAGCAACCACTTGGCCTGAGAACGTCAAGGTGACGGTCAATCTGTCGGCGATTCAGTTTGCAAACGGCGACGTGTACAAAGCCGTGAAGAAGGCCCTCGACGAAACCGGATTGAAACCGAACCGTCTCGAGCTCGAGATCACGGAATCGGTGCTCCTGCGTGACGAGGCCGAGGTTCAGGATGCGCTGCACAAGCTCCGGGGTCTCGGTGTAAAGATCGCCCTCGATGACTTCGGTACGGCCTACGCCTCTCTCAGCTACCTGCGCAGCTTCCCTTTCGACAAGATCAAGATCGATCGAAGCTTCATCCGGGATCTTGACGGCCCGCAGCGCGCCGATTGCGTGGCCATAATTCACGCGGTCGCCGGTTTGGCAAAGCAGCTGCAGATGGGCGCGGTCGCCGAAGGCGTCGAGACGCTCGATCACCTGCGCACCGTCACGATGGCCGGATGCGACGTGCAGGGCTTCTACTTCAGCGAGCCCGTGCCGGCGAGCCAGGTTCAAGCCGTCTTGCAGAGCGTTCCCGAGCGGCTCGCTGCCCACAGCCCTCGGCGGCCGTCGCGAAAGAAGCGGCACTGAAGGCAGCCGGATCTTCCGGCCCCCTAACCCGCCACGATTGCGGCCCCTGTACCCGCCGGAACAGCGCGGCTCCCTCGCCATCCATAAAAGTCTCCGCAAGCTTCGCCCCCCGTGAAGCGTCGCCACGCGCGTAAAGCCGCGTAAGCAAGGAGACGTGTCATGCGCCATTCGTTCGCTGCCTTCGATCCGCTGTCGTCCCTCAACGGCTATGCGCTGCAGAGCCTTACTCCAGAGGTGCATGCCGCGAGCTACGACACGTACGGCAAGCTGCACGCGCTCGGCGGTCCGGGTGCCGTGTTCGCTGCGCAGGCCAAGCGCGATGAAGCAGCCTTCGATGAGTGGTCGGGCGGCTTCGACATCCATCTCGGCGTCTACACCCAGGATTGAATCGCGCGCCGCTAACG
Source organism: uncultured Alphaproteobacteria bacterium (assembly GCA_963817485.1). Classification (GTDB taxonomy): domain Bacteria; phylum Pseudomonadota; class Alphaproteobacteria; order Rhizobiales; family Hyphomicrobiaceae; genus Hyphomicrobium_A. The sequence continues at coordinate 153,624 of CAWFOR010000020.1, forward strand.
GCCGCCCCGTACCAGGAGAAACGACCATGATCTCGCAAACGATGAACTTGCTACGTTCCAAGCTCGACCGCCCGCTGGTGGCCCAGCCTTTCTCGTCGCTGTCGGCGCACAAGTCGATCAAGCACCACGAGAAGCTCGGCAAGGTGCTTGGCATCGACAACCCGTTCTTCCGCTCGGCTGACGGCGTGAAAGGCCGCAAGACGATCATCGACGGCAAGCCGGTGTTAAACTTCGCCTGGTGCGACTATCTGGGCCTCGCCGGTCATCCGGAGCTGATCAAGGCTGCCAAGGACGCCATCGACGAGTTCGGCACCTCCATCTCCGCGAGCCGCATGGTGTCGGGCGATACCCAGCTCCATCGCGATCTGGAGCGCGAGATCGCGCAGACCATCGGCACCGACGGCGCGCTCTGCTTCGTCAGCGGGCACGCGGCCAACGTGTCCACTATCGGCACGCTGATGACGAAGGACGACCTCATCGTCCACGACGAGTTCGTGCACAACAGCGCCGTCGTCGGCATGCGGCTTGTCGGGCGCGACGACGAAGACGCTACCGCCACAACAAGCTCGACGCGCTTGAGGCCGTGTTGCGCGAGGAGCGCGCCAAGTACCGCAACGCGCTCATCGTCATCGAGGGCCTCTACTCCACCGAAGGCGATACTCCGGATCTGGCCCGCGTCATCGAGTTGAAGGAGCGCTATGGCTGCTGGCTCATGGTCGACGATGCGCACGGCTGCGGCGTGCTCGGCCGTACCGGCGCCGGCCTTGCCGAGCACTGCGGCATCCCCGGCAACAAGGTCGACATCTGGATGGGCACGCTCTCCAAGGCGTATGCGTCCTGCGGCGGCTACATCGCCGGCAACACCGAGCTGATCGATACGCTGCGCTACTCGGCACCGGGCTTTGTGTTCTCCGTCGGCCTGCCGCCCGCGATGACCGCGTCTGCGCTCGCCGCGCTCCGTGTCATCAAGCGCGAGCCCGAGCGCGTCGCCCGCCTGCACCGGAACGGCGCGTTCTTCCTCAAGGAGGCGCACGCGTTGGGTCTCGACACCGGCCGTTCCATCGGCATCGGCATGCTGCCGATCATGGTCGGTGCAACCACGCGCGGAGCCAAGGCCGTCACGCGCGTGTTCGAGCGCGGGGTCAACACCTCGCTCATCATGTATCCGGGCGTGCCGCTGAACGCCGCGCGGCTGCGCTTCTTCCTCACCTCGGAGGTGACGGAGGACGAGATCAAGCTCGCGCTGCAGATCGTCAAAGAGGAAATCGCCAAGTGCTGAGCCGCACTTGAGGCTACGGAGTCGCCGGTGCCTTCGCGGTCGTGGGGCGTCCGGCTGGCTGGCGCGGGCTCGGGGGAGGTCGTTCCCCCGGGCCCGCGCGTTTTTTTGCGCATGCCGCTAGTGCTGATGCACGTGGCTGTCGACGCTCCCGATCGGCTTCACGGCGAACGGCACCTCGACCTTGCCGGCGGACTTGAAGTCGAGCGTCACCGGGACGGTCTGGCCTTCCTTCAGCGGTGCCTTCACGCCCAAGAGCATGATGTGCACGCCCGCGGGCTTGAGCTCGACCGTCTGCCCCGGCTTGATCTCGAGACCGTTTTCGACGGGCCGCATGGTCATGACGCCCTCCGCGTCGACCGCCGACTCGTGCAGCTCGGCGCTGTTGGCTGCCGGCGTCGAGGCACCCAAGAGCGTGTCGGGCTTGTCGCCGCGGTTGGTGATCTTGAGATAACCGGCACTGATGCTGGTGCCTTCCGGCGTCGGCCGCGCCCAGGCGCCTTCGATCATGAGCTTCCCGTCGGCGGTCACCGTATCGACAGGCTTCGTCTCGGCCGCCGCGTCGGCGACAAGCGTGAGCTGCGGCGCCGGAAACTTCAGGGCGTGCGGGCTCTGCCCCGTAGCGGGGATCTCGCTCCAGCGCTGCTCGCCTTTTTCGCAGCGCTGATTGACGGGGAAGTAGATCACGCGCCCGGGCTCTGCCTCGCCCGCGATGAACGTGCTCAGCACGAACTCGTCGAAATAATCGTCGGGGAGCGGCCCGCCCGTCCACGTCACCTGGCGCACGCCCTCGCCGAGCTGCTCGCCATGATAGAAGGCGTAGCTGCGCGCGTAGCTTCCCTTGGTAAGGGCAATCGTCCAGCCGGGCTTCGGCATCGGCTTCACCGCAATGACACCTTCGGGGATGTCGACGCGGACCTCCACCGTGGGCGAGCCCTCGCATCCGTGCGGCACCTTGAACACCGCCTTGTAGGAGGCTCCGAGCTTCGCTTGCGGCGTTTCCAAGACGATGTGCGCGGATGCGCCGAAGCTCGCAAGCGAGAGGAGGAGGATGCCGCAGCCGGCGCGTGCGGCACCTTTTTTGAGCCCTATTTTGAATATTTTCGCGGTCTTATTCGTCATTTTAGCCTCAGTTTTTTGGAGTTTCCACTTTATCGGATCGGCTGCGATTTTCCGTATCTTGCATGCGCATGACGCCCTCGAAGGTCGCAAAGAGGCGCACGCGCTCGGGGTCGGCTCGTTGCTCGGCGGCGCTTAAGTCGGCTTCGAGGCGTTGTGCATCTGCGCCCGGCACTCCCGCTTCCATGAGGGCGGAAGCGCGCTTCAGAGGATCGCCGCTGCACAGAACGACGCTCCATGATCCCGAGCGGAGCTTCAGGAGCGCGCGACCGCCGCGCGCTCCCTGCGTCCATCCGGCTACGGCATGGTCCCCGACGACCACAACGGGGTCGACGACCAGCTTGGTATCGGGCTTGTCCCACGTCTTGAGCAGGACCGCTCGGATTGCCTCCTCGGTCGCTGCAGCGGCGGCGGGTTGGACGGCGCCAGCCAGCGCCATCCAACAGATCAACGCCACCGCGACCGTCAATGCGAGGTTCATGCCCTTGGATCGTCCCCGCATGCTCCTCACCATCTGTACTGCACGCCGCCGTAAACCTCGCGGCCGCTGCCGGGATTGAACAGCGGCAGATCGGCGCCGGCTGCATTACCGACGATACTCGTGGAGGCGACGTAGGCCTTGTCGGATAGGTTGCGGCCTTCGACGTAGGCTGCCCAGCTGCCGCCGTTGTCGAAGCCGGCCTTGGCGCCCCAGATCGCGTACCCCGCGCTTTTGAAGGTGTTGGCGTTGTCGACGTAGTAGGCCTCCGGCACCCACTCGATGTCGGGGCCGAAATAGATGCCCGACGGGTGCTTGTAGAGCAGCTCGGAGCGCAGGTAGTGCCGCGGCGCGCCCGGGATCTGGTTGTCGCCGAAGCCCGGGTCGTGGTCGAAGCGGAAGTCGCTGAACGTGTAGGCCGTGTTGAGCCACAGCTTGTCGGGGTTCCTGCCCGTGACGACGATCGACTTCCAGACGGCGGCGCCGAATCCCGCCTCGATGCCCTGATGAACGGTCTCGTTGGCGTTCACCACCTGGCAGAACGAGCCGAGGTTGGCGTTGAGGCACTGCAGCTCGTGGTCGATGTTGGCGCGGTAGACGGCAAGATCCCAGGAGTAGTCCGTTCGCCGTCCGCGCGTGCCGATCTCGTAGGTCACGGCCTCCTGCGCCTGGGCGGTCAAAATCGGGTTGCCGATCTGGTTCTCGCCAAAGCTCGGGATCTCCGCGCTCTTGTTGACGTTTGCGAACACCTGCCAGCCGGGATCGACGTCCCACAGCAGTCCGAGCTTTGGACTCCATAGATCGAACGTCTGGCCGCCGGCCTGGTCGCCGATGAGGGAGAACACCACGCCCTGCTCGCGCACCGCGTGCAGATAATTCGTTCCCGCGACGAGCGCAAAGCCCGGCGCGAGGTCGAAGGAATCCTCGGCGTAGAACGTGAAATTGCGCGCCGTCTGGTCGAGCTTGGAGAGCAGGTTCAGCTTCGCTGCATCCGGTCCGATGCCGAACATCTTGGCGTCGGTGTTGCCGTTGAGCAGGTTCACGCCCGCGATCAATCGATTCTTGTGGCCGTCGACGAGATGCACGTCACTCAGCTTAGCGAACCCGCCGTAGTCGTCGTACGTGTAGTCGAGCCACAGGAAGATCGGGTGCATGAGGTGGCGGTCCACGTTGAAGGCGCCGACCTCCAGAAGCGTGCCGGGTCCCAGCCGGACCGCGGTCTTGTCGGCCACGCGCAGCGTATCGATGTTGCGCTGCCAGTCGTTGGTCACGTGCAGCGGGTCCGCCGTCTGCGGCGAGGTGAGCGCCGAGAGTTTCGTCACCTCGCCCGGTATGCGCTGGCGTACCCAGTTGGCGTTGAGGTAGACGCGTGTTTCGGCGTCCTCGCTCAGCCGGTAGCCAACGTCGAAACTGCCGCGCGCGCTCTCGCCCCAGCTATGCTCACGAAAGCCGTCGAGCTCCTGGGCCGTCCCGGTGATGAAATAGTCGACCGGACCGGACACGCCGCCCGAGCTGACGGCGAGCTTGTGGAACCCGAAGCTGCCGAGATCCACGCGCGCGCCAAACAAGCTCGAAGTCGTAACCCGTCGGCATCACGAAATTGATGGCGCCGCCGAGCGAGTTGGCGCCGAAGCGCAGGGCATTGGCACCTTTGTAGACCTCGATGTAGCGGTAGGCGGTCGGATCGATCTCCTGGAAGTCGCCGAAGCCGTCGGCGGTGTTGATCGGGATGCCGTCCATGTAGAGCTGCAGCCCGCGCAGATGGAAGTTGCGCGAGAGCCCGGAGCCGCGGATGGAGAGGCGCGTGTCGTCACCCCACTTGGGCTGCGCGAACACGCCCGGCACGTAGTCGAGCGCGTCCTTGATGGTGGCCGAAGGCGTCGAGGCCTTGTAGGCAGTATCGGGCACGAGCTCGACGGCGCCCGGCGTCCGGTCGATCTCGGCGCGTGCCTCCGCAGTGTTGGGCGAGGTGAGGCTACCCGCGCGGCTGGCAGGCACACCGTTGGGGATTGCGCCCGCGCCGCTGGTCTGCCCGGCAACAGCGGAGCTAGGCGGGGCGGTTGCGATCGCCGCCGGCTGCTTTGCCTTGCCCATCGTCTTCTTTTTCGTGGGTTTTGTCGGCACGGGCGTTTCGCTTTGCTCGACGGTGACTTTCGGCAGTGGCGCCGCCTTGGCGTCCGTTGCTTGCGCCAGTGCGCGGCTGTCGATTGTGGCGGCGGCGACGGTGACGGCAGCCGCGCATGCGAGCGGCGCCCAGATACTCCGGTACATGTACTCTACTCCCCCCAAAACGCACTTCAGCTTCGCCCACGCATTTGAACGCGCGTGACGGTGCCGTTACGCAGTTCCGGCGATCGATGCCGGGCGCGCATATGCGTGACTGGCGTTCGGCCGTCGGTTTTGGTCAGGCTGGGAGAGGAGGTCCGCGGCTGCGCGGGGTGGGCAGCACCGCGCCGGCGACGTCGTCGGATGCGGCGGGCGCGAACTGCGCGTGTGCCAGCGCCGGCAGTGCCACCACGGGCGGTGCGGGAGCCAGCGTGAGCTGGAAGGCGGCGAGGCCCTTGCAGATGGGGCAGCTCGTCGCGGGCGCACCGGGAAGGCTAGGGTTAACGCCGTCGACATTCTTGCCGCACATCACGGCGGCGAGCGGGCCGAACTCGGCCTCGTAAAGGCCAAGAGCGAATTGCGAAGTGAGGTGCCAGGGGAGCAGCAGCGCGTAAAAGGCGACGCCGAGCAGCGCCAAGGCCGCGGCAACACGCCGATAGGTACGCTTCACATCCCCCAACATGCGGCGATGCTAGCGGCCGTTGCGGCACCGCTCAAGGATTTGCTCGGCGATTTTGCCGCGCGAGGAGAAGCCATGGTGTCGCGCCCGCGTGGGGCCGCCGAATAATCCCCCTATGCCGTGGGCTGAATAAACTCTGCACTTCTTCTTCGTTTGCTCATGCTGCGGCGCACCGCACGATCGCGGCAACAAAAGCAAGAAACGTTCGAGGGATGGCGCCCAAGCTCACCGGCTCGCCACACAAGCGGGCCCCTGAACGACAAGGTGCCAACCGTGATCGAACTGCTGCTCGCCGTCTGCCTCATCGACAACCCAGCCACCTGCAAGAACGTCAGCCTCACCTATTCGGCCGAGGCCCTCACTCCCATGCAGTGCATGATGCGCGCCGAGCCCGAGATCGCCAAATGGATCACCGAGCATCCCGGCTGGCAGACGCGGCGCTTCACCTGCCGTCCGGCTGGCCGCTACGCCAAGACGTGAGCGTGCAACATCCGGAATAATTCCCGGGAATTCCTCCCTAGGCGGTGGTTGGCGGCGCCCCTAGCTTGTGGTGAACCGCGGCCTTGAGAGCTGCGGTGCGAACCAAAAGCAGCGCGGCGTCACACCGTCTGAGGAAACGCACCATGAAGACTTTGCTCGCAGTGGCCTTTGTTTTGATCGCCGCCCCCGCCGCTTATGCCGAAGACGCCAAACCTGCTGACAAGGGCGCTACGAAACCGCAGCAGGCCGCCGAACAGTCCTACCAAGAGGAAAAGGCGCAGGAGAAGGCGCTGAAGGAAGGCAAGGCCTGGACGAAGTAGAACTCCGGGACTAAGTAGAATTGGCCAGAGCGCGCGACTTTCCCGTCCGTGCGCTCTGACCTTTCGAATTCGCTGCCGTCGATCTCAAAGATCGAGCTGGTAGGAGTGCGGGAGCCAGCGATAGCCGCGCGATGGCAGCCTCTCGACGTAGCCGATCGAGGGGAACGGCATGTGATAGCCGCAGACGGCAACGCGATCGGCAGCAAGCATCTCGAGCACGCGTGCGCGCGTCTCCGACGCCTTCTCGGGATCGACATCAAATACGCAATGCCAGTCTGGCCGGGCCAGCGAAGCGACCTGGTGATGGGCGATATCGCCGAACCAGAACAGCTCTTTTCCGCCGCCGTCGATATGGAAGGCCAAGTGCCCCGGCGTGTGACCGAACGCTTCGACGGCACGAACGCCGGAGGCCACGTCGTCGCCCGGCTTGAGGAACGTCGTCTTCTCGGCCAGCGGCACCATGAGGTCGCGGAAGAGGGCGGAGTATTTCTCCAGGTCGCCCGTATGCTTGCCGGCCGGCGACCAGAAATCGTACTCCGTGCCCCCGATCGCATAGCGCGCGTTGGCAAAAAGCGGTAGCCCGTTCTCGATAACGCCGCCGATGTGATCGGGATGCCCGTGCGACAGAACGACGAGATCGATGTCCTCGGGCTTAATTCCCGCGGGCACGAGCTGTGCCGCGAGCCATCCGCCGGCGGGTCTCGGAACAAATCCGCGCGCTCCGTTTCCGGTATCGAACAGGATCAGCTCCTTGCCCGTGTTGACGACCATCGGCGTGAAGCCCGGCCGGTACTTGTTTGCCGGCAGCAGGTTGTCCAGCATCAGCCGATCGACCTCCTCCTGGCGGGCGTTCTTGCCGATGAGCGGCCAGGGGCCGTCGATGAACGCTTCGGAGTCGGAGATCATTGTGACCTCGAAGGCGCCGAGCTTGAAGCGGAGGTGCTTGGGTTGCGCGGGGCCGAGCATCGGAGCGGCGGCCGCGGCGGGTTGGCCGAACGAGCCCGCGATGAGCGGGGCTGCCGCCAATGCGGCGCCGGCGCCGAGCACGCGGCGGCGGGTCATGTGTAACTGGGTCATTGGAGCGAACTCCTCCTCTCGCTAATCTCGGGTGGCACTTGGCATGGAACGCTAGCGATGAGAGTTGAAACGCGCTTGTACGAACGTGCTGCCGCCTCGACGGCGGGATCTCTCTGGCACGTCGGAGAGGGCCTCGCGTTCTTTGCGGGTCCGCTCGGCCGCAACGCGCTCCATTCGCACAGCGTCCCGGTGCTGCTCGCCGGACTCTACGGCGCGTTTAGGCTGCGAATTGCCGGAGCCGATTGGCTGAGCTGCCGTACTGCCGTCATTCCCGCGGGCGTCGCCTACGAGTTCGACCTCGCCGGCGATCCTCTGGGCGTGCTCTATCTCGAGCCCAACATTGGCGGCGTCGATGCGTTGACGCCGCTCGTGCGCAACGCGAGCGAGATCAACCGCGCCGTCGTTGGGAGCTCGGATGCGATCGCCTGCCTGCGCGAGGCGTATGAAGGTGAGGGGAGCGACCTTTGCTCCGACGAAGCGCTACACGAACTACTCGTCTTCTCGAAGGCCCGCGCGCGCAACGAGATCGACCCCCGCGTCACGAAGATCCTCGAGGGCCTCAACACGCAGTTTGGCAACGCGATACCCGCCGCCAAGCTTTCGAGATCGGTTGGCCTCTCCGCGTCGCGGCTGCAGCATCTCTTCGTGCGTGAGGTCGGCGTGCCGTTAAGACGCTATCGCACGTGGCAGCGGCTGCGGGCGGCGATCCGGGAGGTCGTGAGCGGAAGCACGTATACACAGGCCGCACACGCGGCAGGCTTCTATGACCAGTCGCATTTTTCCAGAGAATTTCGCCGAACGTTCGGCGCGCCCGCCTCACGCGGGATCGGGAAGCGCCGGGCTCACAGCCCGACGAGGCGCGCGTAGCCCTGCGCGACCGTGTCGTCGAGCGTGGCGCGGTATCCTTTGTAGGCGGGGCTGTCCACGCCGATGGTGCCGAACGGTCCCTCGAAACTCTCGCGCTTGGCGTAGACGATCGGCGTCGCCACCGGCACCAGCATGGCACCGTGCTTGTGCAGCGTCGTGATGATGCCGCGCATCTCGCCGAAGCGGTCGACCTGCGAGACGACGACCATGCGCATGGCGCCCTTCGTCAGCGATACGAGGTGAATGAAGCTCGACGAGGAGGGAATATAGAGCCGGCCCCGGTGCGAGTAAGGCGCATCGGGCCGGTCGCGCTCCTGAAACAGCAGGCTCGGCCACTCCGCGTCCCAGGTGATGTCGGTGCGGTAGGCGACGATCGAGCCGGGCTGCGAGAACGAGGGCCTGAGCGTCAGGAAGCTGCCGAGGTAGTGGTCGACGGCAGCGCGCGTATAGGCGCCCATGTACACCGGCGCCACAACTCCGCCTTCGCCATGCAAGTCGGAAGGCTGGCCGCTGGCGCCGCCGTTCCACGCCGTCCGCACCTTCTCGAAGTCGAGGCCCAGCACGACGCATACGTCAAACAGCGTCTGGTCGCGCACCGAGCGGCCGCCGAGCAGGTTCTGGATGGTCTTCTCGTGGCAGTCGGCCGCATCCGCGAGCTCCGACTGCGTCAGCTTTTTCTCGATCATGGCGGTCTTGAGCTGCGCCAAGGCCGCCTCGCGCACCGACTTGGAAACCGTACTCTTCATGGCCGCTGTGCCCCGTCGTGCCCGTCCCACCCAACTTACCGGAATTTACCGGAAATTCTCCCCGCTGGGCAAACGGGAAGGAAGCGGCATCGGCGTTTTCCCAATGATGCCGGCTGACGGCCTCGCGTTTCCCGGCTGGGGGGATCATGTTTTTCAGGCGCGCGATATTGCTCCATCGCCCGCAAGGATCACTCCGGGAGGACACTATGAAGGCAGTTACAGACAACCTCTCGCCTCGAGGCCTCAATGGCCCGATGGCCGCTGTGCTGGTGGCGCTTGCCGGCGCGGCGCTCGTCGTGGTCGGGCTGCTTCTCGTCGGAGTGCGCCAGACCCAGGCCGGTGAATGGAACCCGGTCATGTCCTCGGCATCGGCCAAGGAAGTGGGCTAGTCCCCCCGGCCCCTGCTTGCCGATTAAAGAAAGGGCGGCGGAGGCTGAGCCTCCGCCGCCCTTTGGCGTTAACGGATCGGGCTTGTCAGCCGTTGCTGGCCAGGACCTCGACGGTTACGGGCGCCACTCCCGCACCCATCATGCCGATGACGCCGGCGGCGCCTGTCGACAGATCGATGATACGGCCGCGGACGAACGGGCCGCGATCGTTGATGGTGACCACGACGGAACGACCGTTCGCCTTGTTCGTCACCCGAACCTTGGTGCCGAACGGAAGCGTGCGATGGGCGGCCGTCATGGCGCTGGCGACGAAACGGGCCCCGGAAGCGGTCTGCGACCCGGACTCGTTGCCGTAGTAGGACGCCATGCCCGACTGGGCCGATCTCACCGCGGCGGTGCGCTCCGCGTCGGGAGCCTGCGGCTTGCGCACGGAAACGTCGGTGGCGACGCTCGACCCCTCGTTGCGCGGCTCCACGGATGCAACCTGCTCGGGCGCCTCGGTCGCATCCGACTTGACCTGCCGCTGCTCGCTGCGCGGATTGATGGATGCCACCCGCACCGGTGCTGCGCGGCGCTCGGCGCGGTCGGCCGTCTGGCGCGACTTGCCGCGATAGGCCCGGCGCTCGGTATCGTCGGCATAGACGCGCTCACGCGAGCGGTAGTTGTGGCTTGAGCCCGATGGCGACCCGGCCGATCCGCAGCCGAATTCTGGGCTCATGCAGGTCCAGAATGTCGAAGCCGCAGCGGGCTGCTGCGATGCGATGAGGCCGAAGGAAAGCACGGCCAAAGCGGAATAGAGAGAAATCCGCATTATTTATCACTCCTCGTTGTAGCGGCATTGCTTGGGCCAAACGCCCAACCCCCGGAACCAGATCGCTCCTTGCGACTGGAGGTGGCCTCCTCGGAGGCATCACGGTTTTGGTGGGAGGGGATTGTTTTGCTGCGGGTGGCCCGTTGCGGAACGCCAGAACTTGTTCTGCCGCCATGGGTCAGGGGATGTGCCCCGTCCTGGCGTGCGCAACCCACCATTAGGAATTGTGGCGGTCAATGCTTCAAATTGCGTGCGTGATTTGAAATAATCCTCGCATCTCCCGTGGCTTAAGGGTTTTTGTGCGCTGCACTAGTGCACTGCCGCGACGGCGGGTCGCAGAACATAAGCGGTCTTTGCCCGCTTCGGTTGCCCCCGCCGAGCCTCCGCATTAAGGTTTGGCCTCTCCGGGGCAGACGCGGCCGCCCCTCTAGGCACATGCCCAAGCGCCGTCTCCAACCTCTTTTGGAGGCATGCATGGGCACCCAACCGGCCGTATCCACTCACGACAGCCTTCGACCCGGCGCCGCCCCCTCGTTCCGGGAGATGAGCAGCGTCTTCGGCGCTATCGGCCTGCAATCCTTCGGGGGCCCGGCGGCGCAGATCGCCCTCATGCACCGCGTGCTGGTCGAGGAGCGCCGGTGGCTCGACGAGCGCGCGTTCTTGTCCGCGCTGAGCTTCTGCATGCTGCTTCCGGGCCCCGAGGCCATGCAGCTTGCGACCTATTCCGGCTGGCGTCTGCACGGCACGCGGGGCGGCCTCGCGGCGGGCCTCCTGTTCCTCGCCCCCGGCGCAGCGCTCGTGCTGGCGCTCTCGATCTTCTACGGGGCCTACGGCAAGACGCCCCTGGTTGCGGCGCTGTTCACGGGCGTGAAGGCCGCCGTGCTCGCGATCGTGCTCGAGGCTTTGGTCCGCCTGGGCCGCAAGGCGCTGAGGGGGCCGCCGGACTGGCTCGCAGCCGCCGCGGCCTTCGTCGCGCTCTTCTTTTTCGGCGTCCCGTTCCCCCTCGTCATTATCGCCGCCGCCATAGCCGGGTACCTGCGCCCGTCTGACGGAGTGCCCCTAGCTGCCGCGCCCTCGAGCGGCGCTTCGGTGCCGCTCACGCAGACGCTACGCACGGCGGCGATCTGGCTAGCGGTCTGGATCGTGCCGTTGCTTCTCGTCGCGGCCGCTTTCGGGACGGACCACGTCCTGTCCCAACTTGCCTGGCTTTTTTCCAAACTCGCCGTCGTGGTTTTCGGCGGCGCCTATGCGGTGCTGACCTACATGGCGCAGACGATCGTCGAGAGCTACGGCTGGCTGACCCCCGGCGAGATGCTCGACGGCCTAGGCCTCGCCGAGACCACCAACGGCCCGCTCATTCTCGTCGCCGAATTCGTCGGCTACACCGCCGCGCATCGCTTCGGCGGTGAGCCGCCCGTCGTGATGGGCATCCTTGGCGCGCTGGTCACGCTGTGGGCGACGTTCGCGCCCTGCTTCCTTTGGATCTTTGCCGGCGCCCCATACATCGAGCGGATCACCGCGGCGCCGCGGCTCGCCTCCGCGCTCTCGACCGTCACCGCGGCGGTCGTCGGCGTGATCGGCAACCTGTCGCTGTGGTTCGCGCTGCACGTGATCTTTCATACCGTGGACGAGCGCACCTTCGGGCCGCTGCGCCTCATCGTGCCAAACCTTGGCTCCATCGATCTGCTTTCGGTGGCGCTGTCGCTGCTGGCGGTTGTCTTGCTGTTCATCCTCCACCGCGGAATCGCGACAACACTCGCCATCTGCGCGTGCGCGTCGCTCGTGTGGCTGCGTCTTGCCGGCGCCTAGAGCCAGCCCTTGCGGCGGAAATAGATGACGGGGATGACCGCGACGATGACCATCAGCAGCAGCGCCCAGGGATAGCCGAATTCCCAGTCGAGCTCCGGCATATGCCTGAAGTTCATGCCGTAGATCGACGCGATCAGCGTCGGCGGCAGCAAAACCACGGCCATCACCGAGAACAGCTTGATGATCTGGTTCTGCTCGGTCGAGATCATGCCGAGCGTGGCGTCGAGGATAAAGGTGATGCGGCCCGACAGGAAGCGCGTGTGGTCCATGAGCGAGTTGATGTCGCGGTGCGCGCCCTTGATGCGCTGGCGGATGCGCGGGTCGTCGCCGCGCTCGTGCGTCGCCTGCACGTAGAAGTGCAAGAGCCGGTTGATGGAGCTCGCGCTCTCCTCCGCTCGTGCAGTGATGTCGCCGGCCTTGCCGGTGCCCTTCAAGAGCACGTCGAGGCGGCGGTTGCGTGTCTGCTTGCCGCCGCGCAGGTCGAAGACGGCGGCCGCAAGCTTGTCGACCTCGTCCTGGATGCGCTCGATGAGGTCAGCCATGCGGTGAATGATGGCTTCCACCAGGCCCATCATGATGGCGGCTCCCGTCGTGCACACCGCATCGCCCTTATCGACGCGCTGCATGTAGAGGGGGAACGCCTTGGGCTCGGCATAGCGCACGGTGACGAGGCGGTCGCCGGCGAGGATGAAGGTGACCGGCGTCGTCTGCGGCACCGGCTGCTCGACGTTATAGGTGATCGATGCCGTCATGAAGTAGGCGCCGCGCTCGTAGTAGAAGCGGTTCGACGGCTCGATCTCGCGCATCTCCGCGCGCGTCGGGATGTCGATGCCGAGCGCCTCCTCGACGAAGCGGTCTTCCTCCTGCGTAGGCTGCAAAAGGTCGAACCACACGCAGTTCCCGGTGATGGGAGCCGCGCTGTCGTGGACCTTCAGGCCTTTGCCGTTGGATTCGTAGATCGTCAGCATCGCGTTTCCTCCGGCACCGGCGGGGAGGCCTCGAGGGGCATTCGCGTCAGCAGGTTCCTACACCACCGCATCTGTGCTGCCCAGGGCCGAAAGCAGGCGGCATTCGAGGCGGACGCGATGCCGCAAGGTCGCTCGTGAGTGAGGTCGGAGAGGGGCGCCTTTGCGTTTCAGGCGCGGGCGATCGCCTGCGGTCTCGTTTCGAGGCCGCGCAGGAGCTCGTCCTGGCCGTCGACCTGCAGACGCCAGAGCTTCATGGTCCTGCCGTCGCTCCTCAATTCGATGCTCACGGTGGCAAAGCCGTTGGCGAACTTGGCGACGAACGTCACCCGCACGGTCTTGTTGAGCACCTCCGCGAGCATCTCGGCGGCCGCGGCGGGTGAGGCGAGCTCGGTCCAGCCGGCGTTGTCCCATCGGGTGGTGTGCGCCATGCCATCGACGTAGCGGAGCTGCCCGAGCGGCTTCAGCGCGCCAAAGGTCGCCTGCGCGCCCCGGCCCCCGAGCTTGGAGGCCATCGGGGCCGCGAAATGCTGCTTGATATCGGCCGCGGACCACTGCTTGGAGAGGTCGCGCGTGATGTCGACGGCGAGCTTCTCGTAGGCCGGCCCTTGTGCGCTGAGCTCGAGTGCGAGGCGCCCGAAGAAGCCCGCGCCAAAGAGAATGAGCGCAGCAAAGACCACACCCAGACCGGCGAAGAATGTGCGGACCATGAAAGTCTTACGTCCCTTGTCCCAGACCTTGCCTTAGGGCGCGCGGTCCCGGCACCCGAGGCTTCGGGCGCGCGGTATCGCGGCACTATTGGCCCTAGGGAATGGCAGAGACGCGCGCCTTCCGCTGTTCCGCGCAGGACACGTGGGTGCGCCTTGCGAGCAACCTTTGAAGGGAGCGGCAACTCGGCGCACAGCTAGGCACGGAGGATCGTGGCGTCTCAGCCCAGGAGTTTCTCAGCCCAGCAGTCTGGGATCCTCGCTGTCGTGCGCGTGGCCCACCGCATCGAGCAGCCCCTTGTCGAGCTGCTTGGGGTCGAGGATCACCTTCTCGTCGTGCACCTTGCGCACGGCTGTGAGCGGCACGCGGAACTCGCCGCCGTTCTCCACGTAGATCATGATGTGGTCGCGCCAAACCTCGCGCACCGCGCCGATGCCTTCCTTGCCCTCGGCGATGAAGGCCATGAAGCCCTTCTCGATCGGCTCGTCCATTGGTCCTCCGTGGGGTTTAACGGCAGAGTTTGATAGCGCTTCGCGCCGTCGCCGTCACTCTTGTCCCAAACCAGGATCGCCCGGGTTAATGACTACTCCGCGGCTTGCTTGCCGGCGTGCCCGAGCTTCACGTTGAGCTTGGCGAGGAGGTCCATCGCGGCCGCCGGGATGTTCGTCCCCGGCCCGAACACCGCCTCCGCGCCCGCCGCGAAGAGCGCCGGGTAGTCGGACGGCGGGATGACGCCTCCGACGACGACCATGATATCGCCGCGGCCTTCCTTCTCCAGCGCCTGCTTCAAGTCCGGCACCAGCGTCATGTGCCCCGCGGCGAGCGAGGACACGCCGATCACGTGCACGTCGTTCTCGACCGCCTGGCGCGCGGCCTCGTCGGGGGTGGCAAACAGCGGCCCGATGTCGACGTCGAAGCCCAGATCGGCGAAGGCGGATGCGATCACCTTCTGCCCGCGGTCGTGGCCGTCCTGGCCCATCTTGGCGATCAGGATGCGCGGCCGGCGGCCCTCGTCCTTGTCGAAGGCCTCGACCGCTTTCAGGACCTTGGCCACGTCGTCGTTCATGCTGCCGACCTCCGATCGGTAGACGCCTGAGATGGCGCGGATCTCGGCGCGGTGGCGGCCGAACACCTTCTCCATGGCATCGGAAATTTCGCCGACGCTCGCCTTCGCCCGTGCCGCCTTGACCGCGAGATCGAGCAGGTTGGCGTTGCCGCGCGCGCCCTCGGTCAGCGCATTGAGTGCGGCCTGCACGACCTTCTCGTCGCGTTCGCCGCGCAGCCGCTGCAGCTTTGCGATCTGCTGCTCGCGCACCGATTTGTTGTCGACCTTCAGGATATCGATCTGCGCCTCGTCGTCGACGCGGAACTTGTTGACGCCGACGATCGTCTGCTTGCCGCTGTCGATGCGGGCCTGCGTACGCGCTGCCGCCTCCTCGATGCGCATCTTGGGGATGCCGGCGGCGATCGCCTTGGCCATGCCGCCGAGCTTCTCGACCTCCTCGATGTGGGCAAGCGCGCGCCGCGCCAGCTCGTAGGTCAACCGTTCGACGTAGAAGCTGCCGCCCCATGGGTCGATGACGCGGCAGGTGCCCGTCTCCTGCTGCAAGAGGAGCTGGGTATTGCGCGCAATCCGGGCGGAGAAGTCGGTCGGCAACGCTATCGCCTCATCGAGCGCGTTGGTGTGCAGCGACTGCGTATGCCCTTGCGTCGCCGCCATGGCTTCGACGCACGTGCGGGTGACGTTGTTGAACACGTCCTGCGCGGTGAGCGACCAGCCCGAGGTCTGGCAATGTGTGCGCAGCGAGAGCGAGCGCGCGTCCTTGGGCTTGAACTCGTCCCGGATGAGCTTCGCCCACAAGAGGCGCGCGGCGCGCATCTTGGCGATCTCCATGAAGAAGCTCATGCCGATCGCCCAGAAGAACGACAGCCGCGGCGCGAACGCGTCGATGCCGAGCCCGGTGGCGACGCCCGCGCGCACGTACTCGATGCCGTCGGCAAGCGTGTAGCCGAGCTCCAGGTCCGCCGTCGCCCCCGCCTCCTGCATGTGATAGCCGGAGATCGAGATCGAGTTGAACTTCGGCATGTGCGCGCTGGTGTAGCCGAAGATGTCAGAGACGATGCGCATCGAAGGCTCGGGCGGATAGATGTAGGTGTTGCGCACCATGAACTCTTTGAGGATGTCGTTCTGGATGGTGCCCGACAGCTTGGCCGGCGGCACGCCCTGCTCCTCGCCGGCGACGATGAAGAGGGCGAGCACCGGCAGCACCGCGCCGTTCATGGTCATCGACACCGACATCTGCTCGAGCGGGATGCCGGAGAACAGCGTGCGCATGTCGTAGATTGAATCAATCGCTACGCCGGCCATGCCGACGTCGCCGCGCACGCGCGGGTGATCGCTGTCGTAGCCGCGGTGAGTGGCGAGATCGAAGGCGACGGAGAGGCCCTTCTGCCCGGCCGCGATGTTGCGGCGATAGAAAGCGTTGGAATCCTCGGCCGTGGAGAAGCCCGCGTACTGGCGCACGGTCCACGGCTGCAGTGCGTACATCGCGGGGTAGGGGCCGCGCAGGAACGGCGCGATGCCGGGAAAGGTATCGAGGAAGTCGAGTCCGGCGGTGTCGGCTGCGGTATAGGCACTCCTGATGGCGATGCCTTCGGGTGCCTCCCAGACGACGCCGGCGGCCGCACCGCTGCCAGCGCGCGCGGTGGCCGCGCCGCCGTCGAGGCCGATCTTGGTGAAGTCCGGAACGCTCGTCATGCCTTCGCCTTGTTCTCGCTCACTTCCGTGCCAGAATCTTAACGTGCCTCGCTTCGCTCTTTATCACCAACCATAGCAGAACACCGCGATTTTTCGCTTAGACCCCGGCGTCGCGGGCTCTCCTGCAAAGCTCGTCAGCACCCTGCTCATTTTTCGCCCACGGACAACAAGTTGACCAGATCGCTCTCCACTCTCTCTGGCACTGCGGGGGCTAGAACCCATCCGGAGCGCAGGCGGCAACGAAAAGAAAGAATGTCGCCAGCAGCAGAGTAAACGGGGAAGTCCGGGTCGGCACAGGCGGCAGTCCATTGGCGCGCTAGCGCACATCGCTTACGGAGGGAACTCGTGCAGCATACTTCTCGCCTCGTCAAAGTCGTGCTCGGTGCAGCCACCGGCCTTTGCGCCGCCGCGACCGCGAACATCGCCGCCATCCCCGCAACCGACCCCGTGGCGCGGCTCGCCGGCCGCTGGACCGGGGACGCGGTCATGACCTCCATGTCGGGCTCGCCCGAGACATTCAAGTGCATCGTCACCTATCTGCCCACCCCCACCGGCTCCGGCATGAAGCAGAACCTGCGCTGCAAGGGCGCGAGCATCAACCTCGAGGCGGCGACGCTGCTCGAGATCGACGGTACGAAGGTCAGCGGGCGCTGGGAGGACAAGATCAACTCGGTCGGCGGCATCGTGCGCGGCGACGTGACCGCGAACGGCTTCGAGGTGCTGCTCGGCGGGCAGTTCTTTCAGGCCAAGATGGCGGTAGCCGGCTCCGAGTGCGCGCAGCAGGTGACGGTGTCGCCGCAGCGCTCGAGCTATTTCCGCCAGCTCTCGGCCGACCTGCGCAAGTGCTGATGCGCGTCAGGCGCAATCCCGGCCAGCTACAATGCAAAGGGTTGCGGTACAGCCGCAGCCCTTTTTGAATCCGGCTACTCTCTCAGGCTCTTCATGAACGCTTGCACGCGCGCAACGTCGTGGTGTTCGTCGAGTGCCCGCGCCTTGCCGTCCTTGACGTGCCAGGTGTGGTTGAGCCGCGTCTCCATCACCTTGCCGGTCTTCTTGTGCCGATAACGGATCTGCGGCTGCGAGGTGGCGTGATCGCCGGTGACGATAATCGGGCCCTGGTCGTACGCGAGAAAGTCGTAGTCGTTGATGAACCCTTGAAACAGAAGCGCGGCCTCTGCCTTGCTGCGTGGCCTGTCGCCGCCGGGCAGCGCATCTTCGGGCAGATGCACGACGAGGCGGAAGTCGTCGGCGAGATGCGAGATCGTGTCGGCGAGGCGTTTCTCGCGAAAGGCCTTGTAGATGGCCTGAAGCAGGCTGGTGGTATCCATGGCGTCCCCTATCCGCCTGCAACGCGCGGGGTGGGAAACTTCCGTCGGCTGACGCTTCGTGGACGCCCGGCGCCTTTTTTGGCGCGGTAAACGTACCCTTACCGGGGGCAAGCCTGGGTGATTTGCCATCGTTCGTCCTTGCCCGGTCGTCAAAGCGAATTGGACAATTCCGCCAGCTATTCATTGCGGAATATCTTTGGACGGAGTAAACGCCGGACTATCGGCCACCTGCGCATTGATTTTCTGCCGGCATTGCCGCCAGCCTGCGCCCTTGTTTCGCGGCTCCAGCGGTGACAGCTTGCGCCTATGGGCGGGAACTTCGGCTTCAAAGTAGTAAACGACTTCTTGCGGGAGCACTGGCGCACGCTCGTGGCCGCCGCCCTCGCGGGCGGAGGTGCCTACGCCGCGGTCACCTTCAGCGACACGCAGGGCCGCTTCGACCTGCCGCGCGGCTATGCCGTGCGCATGACCTGCGAGAACGATCCCGAGTCCGTCATCTGGAGCGGCGGTTGCGACCGGGTCGCCGCCGACATCGCGCGCTCTGGCAAGCCCTCATTCGGCGAGTTGTACGGGGCTTTCGTGCGTGCCCACCACAGCGTCATTCCGTCTCCGGCAACGGTCCGGCGGTTTGCGCGTGTGCCCTGCGACGCCGACTTCAACGTAGGTGCAACCTTGAAGGGCACGCGCTACGTTCTCTCGCCGGACGAGTTTGCGGGCGTCTGCAGCCTCGCCAATGCCCGCGCCGTCATGGACGAGCTCGACGAGCGGGATCGCGCCTATCTCGTGATCGAGCGGGCCGGGCTGTCCTACGAGGCGCTCGCCGCTGGCGCGCTCGCCAACCTTACCGAGCCACTGGTGCTGCTTGCCGCAGCCGCGGCGGGTGCCGTGCTGTGGCTATTTTGACCCAGGTCGGCCCGGGGTCGCGTGTGGCGCATTGCCTGTAGTACTTTGAATCGCGTACGTATTGCGCTTCGGGGGTCCGCCATGCGAATCACGACTGCACTTGCCGGCATCGCGCTGACGTTAGGGCTGACGCTGGGCTTGGCTGCTCAAGCGCCCGCAAAGGCCGGCTTTTTCGGCCGCGACCTCGACCCGGACGCGCCGGATCGGTACCCATACGTCTACGATCCGCCGCGCTACTATCCCTACTACAACTCGAACTACTGGCGCCCGGCCGCAGAAATGCGCAAGCCGCGCCCGTATTACATCCAGCCGCCGTACTATCCGGCATGGGGCTATCCCGTCGGCTGCCAGCACGACTGCCCGGCTCCCGCTGAGCGGCTGAAGTAGCTCTCGCGCTGCAGGTGGACGTAGCGCCTAGCTTTGGATTGGGCTCAGAAGGTCGCCGCTGCCAGTTTTTTCTTTGGATTTCCGGCTGCGGCGCGCTTCCCCCAGAATCCACACGCTTAGCAGGATCAGTGCAATCGCAGTCGCGTCTAGCAACAGCTTTGCTAGCAGGCCCGGTCCATAGACGACCACGATGATGTTGAGGATGACACTGCAGATAGCGGACAAGCAGTACACCTCAAGCGAATGTCGGCCGGTTTGAATGACCTGGCGCGCACCGATGCTCCCAAAGAACGGACTGCTGCTCTTGACGTAGTTTGCGACCAGAAACGCAACGCTCAAGAAATGCACGAGCCGCAGCAAGGACAGGTTCTCTTTCATTTGCGCGACCGTTGCCGGAGACAAGCGCAGCCAATCGATATCGATGTGCATTGCGGGTGCAAGGACCAGCACCACCCGGTATGCCAGGCTGCCGATCACAACAAGCCAGGCCGCGCTCACTAGCGCGCGATAGGTCGAGGCCGGAATTGACCGGGTGCGGTCTTGTACGAGCCCAACGAGCATGCCGATCGTGAAAAGCAACTGCCACGCCAGCCAGTCGAACACCGAGTGATCTGCCAGATGCGGAGACAGGTCGGGATCGCATTGAGCGATTGCCCAAACGGCGGCGCTCACCGCCAGAGCCAGGACGGCGCTGGTTCTCGACACCAGCAGGACAAGCGGAATCACGATGAGCGTCAGCATCAAGTAGAGAACGAGGATTCCGGGCAGTGCGGGCGGAGAGGTCAGTAGAAGTGCACTCTGCACCGCGGAGATCGGATCGGCGTTGACCACCAGGAACGGATCATTGTTGAGGTCCACGCTCGTGAGCGACGCGGCAATCTTGGTCAGCAAAATGACGGCAATGCACGTCAGCAGATAGAAGGCGTAAATGTACGATGCCCGTCGCGCGATGGCTTCGAGCAACCCGCCCCAACCCCTGCGTGCGAGTACACCGGAATAGACAATGGCGCACGAGATCCCAGACAAGAAGACGAAGAGCTCGGCGGCATCGGAGAAGCCCATGCTTCGGAAAGTGAGTTTTCCGATGGGGTCGCCCACCACGTGATCGACGAGGATCATGTAGAGCGCGAGGCCGCGAAAAAAGTCGATGCGCACGTCGCGCGTGCCGCGGATCGGTGGCTGGGCGTCAAGCATAAGGCGGACCAAGTCGGGGTGTGCGTAAACCCCCTCTGCCCGCGACCATGACAGATGATGTGTTTGTCGGAATGCTCTGCAGCGATTATCGATTAATGCCGGAGTGCGCAATTGCCGCATGAGTGCAGCGTCTTCCGGCATAGCGATAAGCGCGCCGGCCACCGGCGCCGCGGCGTCGCCACGCAGAAGGCTTTGTGGCCGCGGGACGTGGGGAGCGCGCTACTTCACGCCGAGCAGCTCGACGTCAAAGATCAGCGTCGCGTTGGGCGGGATGACGCCGCCGGCGCCGCGTGCGCCGTAGCCGAGCTGCGGCGGGATGATGAGCGTGCGCTTGCCACCGACTTTCATGGTCGCGACGCCCTCGTCCCAGCCTTTGATCACTTGCCCCTGCCCGATGGCGAACTCGAACGGCTCGCCGCGGTCCAGCGAGCTATCGAACTTCGCGCCCTTGGCGCCGTTGTTATAGAGCCAGCCGGTGTAGTGCATGACGCAGGTCTGGCCGGTCTGCGGCTGTGCGCCGGTGCCGACCTTGGTGTCCGTGATCTGGAGGCCCGATGCAGTGGTCATGGTTTTTCCCTGGGTCTGTGCCGATGCCTGCGTGGCCGCGGCGGCGAAAAGGACAAGCGCCAGGAGGACGCGTCCAGGTAGGGCATTAAGGCCGAGCAAGGCTGGCATTCTTCTCCTCCTACGGAGCGGTTGGGCGCAAAGTCGGCTGTTGTCTAGCCGACATTGGAGGCGAGTGCACCTCTCAATGGAAGGACGCGACAAACCTTTCTGACTGCGCTCGCGTGCTGGCGTGTTAGAAGCCCCGCATGCCGAAAGAGCCCACGAATGGCACCCGTGACAGCACGGAGGGTGCGCCCGCCGCAGCCGAGGCGCCGTTCTGGGCTACGAAGCCGCTCGAGGCGATGACGCACGCGGAGTGGGAATCCCTCTGCGACGGCTGCGGCCAGTGCTGCCTCATCAAGGTCGAGGAGGAGGTCACCGGCGACATCTACCTCACCCGGCTCGCCTGCCAGCTCCTCGATACGCACACGTGCCGCTGCCGCGACTACGCCGACCGCCTTGCGCGCGTGCCCGACTGCGTGACGATCAGCGCCGCCAACGTAGGCGACATCGAGTGGCTGCCCAAGAGCTGCGCCTACCGGCGCATCGCGGAGGGACGCGGGCTCGAATGGTGGCATCCGCTGGTATCCGGCGATCCCGAGACGGTGCACCAGGCAGGGGTATCCGTGCGCGGCTGGTCGCGC
Source organism: uncultured Alphaproteobacteria bacterium (assembly GCA_963817485.1). Lineage (GTDB taxonomy): Bacteria > Pseudomonadota > Alphaproteobacteria > Rhizobiales > Hyphomicrobiaceae > Hyphomicrobium_A. The sequence continues at coordinate 175,274 of CAWFOR010000020.1, forward strand.
AGCGAGACCGGCGTGCGGCCGAGCGCGATCGCGCGCTACATTATCGGCGCGCCCGAGTAACAGGCCTCTCCGCGGCGCGGGAGGATGCCGCAGCCGCTGCCCTATTCCGGCTCAAGTTTCAGGCCAATTAGGGGCCGGGGGAAACAGCGCGAGCCTTTTACCATCATGGGGACGGTGTCCTTCGCGACACGACGCATTCGCGGTTTCATGGCTGTCGCGACGGTGGGGCTCTGCCTCGCCGCGCCGGCGCATGCGCAGATGGCGGACGCCCCTGCCTGCCGCGGTGTCGACTACAACCGTATGATCCTCGACATCGTCCACAATCTGCCGAAGGGCGGCGGCTACGACCGCGATCATCCGGAGCTGCCGGTCGTGGCGTCGCTCGAGATTGCCGGGCGCTGGGAGATGCTGGTGCGCCACGGCCACCCGTCCCACTGCACCAGCGCGACCTACTCGGTGTTCGCGCACCTCGCGGTGCTGCTGCAAGCCAACCGCAAGCTGAACCTCAACGGCGACGAGATCCGCGCGCTCGAAGCCACCACGCTGATGCCCGACGGCACGCATCTCGTCGACGGCCAGGGTGCGTTCTGGATCTTCAACTCCAACGGTGCCGGCACCGCTGCCCTACTGCATCACACGGGCACGGGTTTCAGCTTTCGCGACGACGCGCTCACCTACGCCAAGCCCGGCGATTTCCTGAAGATCTTCTGGAACAACAACGTTGGCGCCTCCGAGCGGGGCCACCAGGTCGTCTATACCGGGCGCCGGATCATCGCCGGCCGCGACATGGTCTGCTTCTGGGGCAGCCAGCATCAGGGCAAGAAGGCGCGGGCCCGCGGCGGCGAGCCGCTCTACTACTCGGCCTACGAGGACGGCAAAGTCTACGACGGCTACGGCGAGGTGTGCCGCCCGCGCGAAGACATCAAGGGCATGATCTTCTCCCGCGTCAGCTGCATGGAGAATCTGCCTGCGGGCCTCGACGCCATGAAGGCAAAGGCGGAGGCACGCGGTGCCGCGCCCGGCGGGCTGCCATATCTGTTCGTCGACGACTACCTCTACTCGATACGTGAGAAGTCGTCGGACGCGGCGACGCTCGACAAGACATACGGGATCATGCGCGCCGACGACTCGACGGCGGCCGTCGGCACCGCCGCGGCGGCGCGTTGAGGCGCCGTCGGTTGCTCACGCGAACCCTTCCATGAAAGAGTGGGCGTCGGACGCCTTGAAAAGGAATTCTCCCGATGACCAATCCGCTGCCGCGTGCCTGCAAGAGCATCAATGACTTGAACGTGGGCGACACGTTCCGCCTGAAATACTCCGATCAGCGATAGCGACGTGCAGAAGTTCGGGGAGATCTCCGGCGACTTCAATCCCGCGCACTTCAACGAGGAGTACGCGAAGGGCACGATCTTCAAGAACCGCATCGCGCACGGGATGATCTCGGTCGCCAAGTTCTCCGGCATCTTCGGCATGGACATGCCGGGTCTGGGCGCGATCTGGGGCAGCCAGAATCTGAAGTTCCTGGCGCCGGTGCAATTGAACGAGCCCTACACCGCCGTCGCCCTCGTCAAGGAGAAGGGCGAGCGCAACGTCGTGTTCGACTGCTGGGTCGAGGACAAGGAGGGCAAGCATGTCCTCGAGGGCGAAGGCGTCCTCTATCCCATTCCGCAGAAGGTGAAGGACAAGATGGTCGCGGACGGCACGCTGGCAAAGCTGCTGGCTTGACAATGGGCTCGGGCCGTTCGCCACCGGGTATGCTGCTTTTGCCCGGGTCTACCCGTTTCGCGTGGCCTGCCGCGGGGCACCTCTCAAACTCCGGCCCACTCCAGCGGCTCAGGCAGCGCCGTGGCCGAGTAGTCTACCATCAGGATGCGGCGGCCGGCCTCGCTACGCGACGCTTCCGAGGCATGCACAATCGCGGTGGCACAGATCCAAACATCACCAGGCGCCGCCAAACAGGTGATCTCTCCGCACCGCTTCACTACGTCCAGGATTTGATCGGCGGGGATGCGGCCTAACGCGTGCGAGCCGGGTGCAATGCGTAGCGGCCCGTTGTCGGTGCCGCAGGGATCGAGAAAGGCCCGCAACGTGATCATGCTGACGATATAAGAGAACGGCGGCTCGACGTGAACGATACCGGATTTGAGCGTCCACGGTCCGAAACCATGGACGTCATGCTTTTCGCGCACTGCGATTGTGCGATCTTGGTGCCAGCCCAAAGCCCAGTTGGTGTCTGCGCGCTTGTCGAACAATACACAACGAACTGGCCGCGCGGCGGGCCCTAGTTTCGATACGGCGAGGCGATGAAGGACGCCGTCCTTCGCGAGGAGGCTGTCCAGCCGTTCGTCCTCTCTTATGCGTACCCCTGCAGCTCCGGCACGCCAGCGTCCCGCCAGGCACTCCAAAGATTTGAGGTCATTCTCGGGGAGTACGGCCTCCGCTCGTTCCGCGCCATCGACGACCATGCCCAACCTATTGCCCCGGCCTTCCGGTCTTGCGCGGACGGCCGCGGCGGCCACGCTTCTCCTTCTCCGTTTGAACATCGATGGTGCGCGTAGGCTTCGGCGGGCGAGGCCCATCGCCTACCGGCACCGGCAACATTGCATGCGGCCCCATCTCGTCGAGCGTCGGCTTGTGCGGCCCGCGCACGCCCTCGCCGAATGCCCCCGCCTTCGCACGCGGATCGACGTTCGGAGCGCGCGCCGGAACGGGCCTATCGGTGCCGGGGCCCATATCGTCGAGCGACGGCTTCTTGATGCGAGAGCCGGACGCCGGCCTCGAGCCGGACGCCGGGCGCGCGCTCGACTGCGCGTAGGTCGGCTGCACCGGCTCGTACTCGGTCGCGATGCGCGAGCGCTCCACCCCCTCACCCGGAAGCACGCTTCGCTCGCTTCCGACCTCTCCCCGCCGGGGAGCGACAGGCGTTGCAGCTCGCATCCCTGCGACCCGACCCCTCTCCCCGTCTTGGCGAAGCCAAGCTCCGCTTGGACGGGGAGAGGGTTGGGGTGAGGGGGTTTTCTTGGTCGAAGGCAAATTCGCCTTGGGGCCGTACTTGCGTTTTCCCTCGAAGCCACCGGCGCGGTCCTCGACCGCCGTCTGCCGCGCCAAGGGATCGTCGGAGATCGCCAGCTCGGTCTCGCGCAGGCGCTTGATCTCGTCGCGCAGCCGCGCCGCCGTCTCGAACTCGAGGTCGGCCGCCGCCTCGCGCATGCGCCGCTCCATCTCCTCGAGCACGGTGGCGAGGTTGTGCCCGACGAGCGGCGTCTCCGCCAAGCCCGCATCGACCGTCACGTGATCCTGCTCGTACACCGAGGCCATCACGTCGTGGATGTTGCGCTTGATGCTCTCCGGCGTGATGCCGTTCGCGGCGTTGTAGGCCGTCTGCTTCTCGCGCCGGCGGTCGGTCTCCGCAATCGCGCGTTGCATGGAGCCGGTCTCGTGGTCGGCATACAGGATCACGCGGCCGTCAACGTTGCGCGCCGCGCGCCCGATGGTCTGGATGAGCGAGGTCTCCGAGCGCAGGAAGCCTTCCTTGTCGGCGTCGAGGATGGCAACGAGCCCGCACTCGGGGATGTCGAGGCCCTCGCGCAGCAGGTTGATGCCGATCAGCACGTCGAAGGCGCCGAGCCGCAGGTCGCGGATGATCTCGATGCGCTCCAGCGTCTCGATGTCGGAGTGCATGTAGCGCACGCGGATGCCGGCCTCGTGCATGTACTCGGTGAGGTCCTCGGCCATGCGCTTGGTCAGCGTCGTGACCAGCGTGCGGTAGCCGGCGCGGGAGACCTCGCGCACCTCGTGCAGGAGGTCGTCGACCTGCGTCTTGGCCGAGCGCACGATGACGGGCGGGTCGATGAGGCCCGTCGGGCGGATCACCTGCTCGACGAAGGCGCCGCCGGTCTCCTCCAGCTCCCAGCCGCCGGGTGTCGCCGACACGAACGCCGTCTGCGGGCGCATGGCGTCCCATTCCTCGAAGCGTAGCGGGCGATTGTCCATGCACGAGGGCAGGCGGAAGCCGTACTCGGCGAGCGTCGCCTTGCGCCGGTAGTCGCCGCGGAACATGCCGCCGATCTGCGGAACGGTGACGTGGCTCTCGTCGACGAACACGAGCGCGTTGTCGGGCAGGTACTCAAACAGCGTCGGCGGCGGCTCGCCCGGATTGCGGCCGGTGAGATAGCGCGAATAGTTCTCGATGCCGGCGCAGCTTCCCGTCGCCTCCATCATCTCCATGTCGAAGACGGTGCGCTGCTCCAGCCGCTGCGCCTCCAAGAGCTTGCCGGTGGCGTAGAGCTCCTCCAGCCGCTGCTTCAGCTCACCTTTGATCGACTTGATCGCCTGCTGCAGCGTCGGCTTCGGCGTCACGTAGTGCGAGTTGGAGTAGATCTTGACCAGCGCCAACTCGTCCGTCTTGGCGCCAGTGAGCGGATCGAACTCGGTGATGCTCTCCACCTCGTCGCCGAACAGCGAGATACGCCAGGCGCGGTCCTCCAAGTGGGCAGGAAACAGCTCCACCGTGTCGCCGCGCACGCGGAAGGCGCCGCGCACGAAAGCCGCGTCGTTGCGGCGGTAGTGCAGCGCCACGAGATCGGCGAGGAGCTGCTGGCGCGACAGGCGCTCGCCCACGCGCACCGTGAACGTCATCGCCGTGTAGGTCTCGACCGAGCCGATGCCGTAGATGCACGACACGGAGGCGACGATGATGACGTCGTCGCGCTCCAGCAGCGCGCGCGTCGCCGCGTGGCGCATGCGGTCGATCTGCTCGTTGATCGAGCTTTCCTTCTCGATGTAGGTGTCGGTGCGCGGCACGTAGGCTTCGGGCTGGTAGTAGTCGTAGTAGGAGACGAAGTACTCGACCGCGTTGTCGGGGAAGAAGCTCTTGAACTCGCCGTAGAGCTGCGCGGCCAGCGTCTTGTTGGGCGCGAGCACGAGCGCGGGGCGCTGCGTCGCCGCGATCACCTGCGCCATGGTGTAGGTCTTGCCCGAGCCGGTCACGCCGAGCAGCACCTGGCTGCGCTCGTTTTCCGCGATGCCGGCGACGAGCTCGGCGATCGCGGTCGGCTGGTCGCCCTTGGGCTCGTACTCGGAGACGAGCTCGAAGCGCACGCCGCCTTCCGACTTCTCCGGCCGTGGCGGACGGTGCGGCGTGAACAGCGGCTGGTTGCCGGAGACGAGCGGGTGCGTCGCCAGCATCGGCTGCTGCAGCAGCATCTCCTTGGCGCGCGCCGAGCGCTCGGCGGGCTTCGCCAGAAGCGCGTCGAGGTAGCGCGAGATCGTCTCCCCCGCCATCGGCGGACGCGGCCCCTGCTGGCGCAGCGCCGGCAGCGTCGGCCGAGGCGGCTCGCCGGAATCGAAGGCCGGCTGTGGCGCCTCGGCGAAGGCGCGGGTCTGCGGCGTGCCGGCGGCGGTCTCGGCCGGTGGCGCGGGCGGCTTGCCGGACTTCCCACGCGAGGCGCGCGGTTTCGGGGTCGTATCGGACTCGGTCTTGGGGGGGCGGGCCATGCGCCGAATATGGCGTGCGCCGCCCACCTGCTCAAGCCGGCTGCGTCCGCTCAGGCATGAGCGGCGGTCGGCCCTCAGAGCCGCTTGTGCGCACCTTTGTCTTGTGCAGACGCTGCCTCGATGTCCTCGATCAGGCCGGCATCGGCCCGCATCGCCTTGAGTTTGTCCGCGGGAATGGTCAACGGGCCCCCGCAGACCCTAGCCGCATGCGGGAGCCCCGGAATGGCGATGGCGAGCCCTTTGGCATTGGCATCGGGCCATACCAAAAGTTGGGTAGGCTCGTCTGAATCGGCTGCAAGCGCCTCCTTGCACTCGGCATCGCCTCCGCTTCGTGCCGACACGTCGTTGAAAAGAGCGAGCAGCGCCGGCGAGCTTATGGTCCGCAGCGGCGTTTCGTCAGCTGCCTCCGCCTTGTCGGACTGCTCGGAGACACCCGGAATGAGCCGCTTCCAGTCGACGGGTGCACCGGTTTTGAGATCGTAGACGAGAGCAAGAATGGAGGTATCCGGATAGGGGCCTCCGCAATAGTAGTCGTCATGTGCGAGGAAACTGATGAAGCGCGCACTCTTCAGTGTGACCTCGACGTTGCGTTTCCAGCTTCCCTTGCCGTCGGAGTCCTCCACGCAGCTCTTTGCCTCTGCAGTGACTTGCGCATCCGCATCATCCAGCGCCCGGTTGATTGCAACGGCGGCCTTCGTATCGCCGTCCAACCGGGGAAACGCCTGCACCCCTTCGGCGAGATCGGGCGAAGTGCGCAGCGCCGGCGCCGCAGGGTCGGCTGCGGAGGCCGCAGACGCGAGAGCCAAGAGGGCCGCTACGAGCAGGAGCATAGGCTTCATGGATGAACCTCAGGGGGCAAGTTTTTCATCGGGCGGCTAAAGCAAGGCGCGACGCTACCTAACGGCCGCATAACAGAGCTTAAAGGCACCCCTGCAAATTGCTTCCTTTGCGTGGCAGCATTTGGGACGCGTCGGCGTAACGCTGCCGTGTCTCGTGGCATTCGCACCCCGCGGCTCAAGCTTCCGCCGGACGCCGCAGCGCGAGCTGGACCGCTTCCTCCAGCGCCTGCAGGAAGCGTGAGCGGTCAGCCTTGGTGAAACCGGCGTTGTAGCCCTTGCTCTCGCCCGTTTCCCGCAGGTGGGCGGAGAGATCGCGCATGGCGAGTGCCATGCCGATGCCTTCCTGGGTAAACGGCTTGCCCGTGGGGCCAATCGCTTGCGCGCCGCGTTTGAGGCAGCGCGCGGCGAGCGGGATGTCGGCCGTCACCGCAATGTCGCGCGGACCGATGCGCTCGGCGATCCAGTCATCCGCCGCATCCGCGCCATCCGCCACCACGATGCGGCGGATGAGGGGGCCTTCGGGCAGCCGCATCCAGGAATTCGAGACGAAATGGATGACAAGACCATGCCGCTCAGCGACACGCACCGCCTCGTCCTTCACGGGGCAGGCGTCGGCGTCGACGTAGAGGACGGGGAGTGGGATCTGGGGGCCGGTCACTCGGCGACCATAGCCGGTTCTGCCACGGGCGTCCGCTTCCGACCATAGTCGTCAAGATCACGCGCCGATCGAGGAATCGACAGGAAGGTGCGCGCCGCCCCTTGTCAGCGGGGCGCGCAAGTGATGGAAAATCACCGCCCGCTTCACAGGGGGCATCGCTCGCCGGCTGCCTCGATGCCGCCGAGCCAGCGAAGCCGGATTAGAGGGGAGATCGTCCGTGTCCGTGAGAGTTCGCATCCTGAGCCTTGGCCTTGCAGTGGCTGTCGTTGCAGCCTTGTCGTCGACATCGCTCTCGGCCCGCGAGTGCAATTTCGGGGAGCTCGCCGACAAGGAGGGCGAGCCCGCGACCATGACCGCCAAGATCAAGGAGATCGAGCAGCAGGAGGACAACGCCAAGCAGCTCTTCATCACCCTCGACAACGGCGGCACCGACCATTGCTTCTCCTTCATCACCGGCCTGCCGAAGGCGGCACTCGGAAGCTGCAAGGTCGGCAAGACGGTAACGGCGACCGGCAAGATCCACGCCGGCATGGATGCCTGGTGGGGACTCGACGGCGTCAAGTCGGTCAAGTGCCAGTAGCTGCCGCTGGCCGTCAGGGTAGGCGTTCGGCCGTGACGTCGAACGCCGCGACAACCTCCAGGGCAACCCACTGGGCGCTCGTGCCTTCGCCCACACCGTAGTCGGTGCGCAGCATGTCGAGGTGGCCTGTCGCGTGCAGGGTGTTGCCGCTCACTTCGATCGTCGTCGGCATGACGATGGCCTTCGACACATTGCGCAGGGCGAGTGTGCCGATGGCGTCGTAATTGTGTCCGCCTTTCGCCCGGAACGATTGCACCGTGAGCGTGGCCTGCGGGAACGACTTTGCGTCGAACCAGGCGGCTTGCGGCAGCGTCTGGTCCTTCTCCTTATCTCCCGTCGCGGCGCTTGCCATGTCGACGCTTACGGTGACGTGGCCGGCCTCAGGCTTGTCGCGATCGAAGGTGATGCGGGCATCCCAGCGGGAGAAGCGCCCATCGAAGGGCGTGCCCGACGCAGAGCCCGTGAAACCGAGCCAGCTTTTGCCTGCCACGACCTTCCAGTCGCTCGCGCTCGCAGCCCCGGGGAGAAGGAGCAGCAACGCGAGCGCAACGCAGCAGGCCGTCATGCAGCCCGGCGTCTCAGTGCGGTTGCGCACGATCGAACTCGCAGCTGATGACGAGCTTGACCTCGTCGCCCACGAGCGGGACGAAGTTCTTGATGCCGAAGTCGGAGCGTTTCAGCGTGCCGACAGCATCGAAGCCGACGACGTAGAGCTGGGTCATAGGCGGCGTACCGGCGCCGTTGAACGTGACGTCGAGCGTCACCGGCTTCGTCACGCCATGCAGTGTGAGGTCGCCGGTGAGCTTGCCCGTGCCTTCTCCGGTGAGCTCGATGTTCGTCGACTTGAACGTCGCCTTAGGAAATTTTGCCACGTCGAAGAAGGCATCCGACTTCAGCTTCGCGTCGAGCTTGGGGTCCGTCGTGACCATCTTGTTGATGTTGATCGTGATGGAGAGCGCGCTCTTGGCGGGCGCGGCCGGATCAAGATCGAGGCTACCGGCGAGATCGGTGAAGAAGCCGTAATAGGTCGAGAAGCCCAGATGGTTGATTGAGAAGACGACCTTCGCGTGGCCCTTATCGAGTGCGTAGTGTCCGGCCTGTGCTTTCGCCAGATCGGCAGCAACGCCAGGCTGCGCCAATCCCGCAAATGCGGCGGCAGCAGCGGCAACGAGCGCAACGGTGTGGATGTTCACGGCGGCTCTCCCCCTGGTTCGAGCGCGGCGGCATAAACACGCCACTATGTTGGCGTTGTGATCGCGAGGCTGTTCCCTAGGTAACAGCGCCCGGGCCGAGGAACGTACTCTGCTGCGGCGACCTGCACGCGGCGTAAGGAAAACGGCAGCCGCGCGCAGCGTCTTCTCACATCGCATCAGGGGGTTACGATGACGCTCAAGCGGCAAAAGGTAGTCTTTCCAACCACGGCAAAGGTTACGGCGGCGTTCGTTCTGGCGCTGGCGACGGCCTGCCCGGCGGGCGCGGTGCCGACGCCGTTCGACGTCGTCAAGGGAAGCTGGGTCGGCGGCGGCGGGCTCAACTTCAAGGACGGTCGCAGCGAGAAGCTCGCCTGCACCGCCTACTACACGAGCTCGGGCGAAGGCGAAGCGCTGACCACAGCGCTCCGCTGCACCGGGCCGTCGGGCAAGCTCGAGCTGCGAAGCCACTTGAGCTACGCCGGCGGAAAGGTCAGCGGGAGCTGGGAGGAGCGCACCTACAATGCCTCGGGCGACGCGTCCGGCACGCTGACTCCCGGCAACCTGCGCTTGAATATCAGCGGCGGCGTCGCGGGCAGCATGACGGTCGCATTCTCCGCCGCAAGCCAGACGGTCTCCATCACACTCGCCACGAGCGAGGTCCCCGTGAAGGCGATGCATTTCGACTTCAAGCGGGGCTGAGAGCTAAGCCGGACGCGTCTCTCGTGCCAGGCAAACGCACATGGCCGACGCGCAGAAGCGCCGGCAGTGAGCACCGCGAGCAGCACCCGGACTTTGCGCAGCCTACTTGCAGGCCTCGCGGCGCGCGTGGCAGGTCGTCGTGAACGTGTCGTCCTTGCAGCTCACCGCGACGGCGCCCTTGGGCCGCTCGCCGTGGTCGGCGATGGAATTCTTGAGCGCGGCGTTGGCCATGAACACCGCAAGATCCTTGGTGATCATCGTCGCCTCACCGCCCGCGCGGCGGCAGCCGGCTTCGGCGCTGGTGGCGGTCATGGCGCCGGCGAGCGCGACCGCACAAGTCAATCCGATGGTGATGATGCGTGCCATGAAATGCTCCTTCAGGCTTGCGCGGCGGCCCGTACGCGGCAGCCGCTTCAGCGATTCCCTAGCGCAGAGAAGCCTCTGCAACCAGTTGCGCGCGAGCACACGCCACGCAAAATCGGTGCAACAATTCGATCAAAGGGCCGCCGTAAGCGGGTGGTAATCTGTTCGACAAGCATATTACCGGGAGAGCAGCCGATGCCCGCGAGCCAAAGCCTCATCACGCGCATGCTGGTCCAGACCGTCATCTGGCTTGCGATCACAGGCGCGCTGTTGTTCGTATCCGCCGGCACCATGCGCTGGCCACAGGCCTGGATTTTCCTCGCCGGGCTCGGCGGGCTCGGTCTCATATCCGGGTTTGTCATCGCCAAGCGCGACCCGGCTCTGCTGCGCGAGCGTATGAGCGGCCCCATCCAGAAGGAGCAGAAGAGCTGGGACAAGGTGCTGATCTCGATCTTCTTTGCGTTGTGGATGAGCCAGTACGTACTCATTGGGCTCGATGCGGTGCGCTTCCACTGGTCGGATGTGCCGCTCTGGCTGCAGGTCGTCGGCGGCCTAGGCATTGCCTTCGGCTTCTATGCCTGCCACGTCGTCCTGATGACGAACACCTTCGCGGCTCCGGTGGTGAAGATCCAGAGCGAGCGCAAGCATCAGGTGATCTCGAACGGGCCCTATGCCTACGTTCGCCACCCGATGTATTCGGGCGCTGTTTGGCTGATCGTCGGCACGCCGCTTCTGCTCGGCTCTTGGTATGGGCTCCTCTGGTCCGCCGCCCTGATTGCGCTGCTCGGCTACCGCGCGGTGCTGGAGGAGAACACGCTCAAGGCTGAGCTCGAAGGCTACGACGCCTACGCTGCGCGCGTGCGCTACCGGCTGGTGCCGGGCGTCTGGTAAGGGAGCACAAGAATGCCGCTGATCCGCTTTGATCTCATCAAGGGACGCACCGATAAGGAGATCGCCAACCTGCTCGATGCCGCGCACGAGGCCATGCTGGAAGCGTTCCGCGTGCCGGTGCGCGACCGCTACCAGATCGTGCAGGAGCATGATGCGAGCCGGCTGCGTATCGAGGACACGGGGCTTGGGATCGAGCGGACCGACAAGGTCGTCATCGTGACGGTAACGAGCCGCCCGCGCACAAAGGAGCAGAAGCAGGACTTCTACCGGCTCCTGTGTGCGGCCCTGCAGACGAAATGCGGCATCGCGCCGAGCGATGTGATGGTGAGCATCGTGGAAAACACCGACGCCGACTGGTCGTTCGGCAACGGGGAAGCGCAGTTCCTGACCGGCAAGCTTGGCGCGTCCGCGAAAAAGTGAGCGCAAACAAAGAGAGAGAGGCCGTTCAGCCTCTCCTCTTCACGAGCCCGTCTCGAATGCTACCCCGGCTCAGTCGCACGTGATCGTGGCGGTCGGGCAGGCCCAAGCTTCTCCGTTATTTGGTCGCGTTCGAACCAACGCGGAGGGCACACGGTTTCCGTCGCCTGCAAAGCTCGCAAGCTCGACAGGGTGCGCGCCTTGGGCTTACTGACACTGCAACATCCAAGAAGGTGACCGCGATGCCGTTTGCAAGCCTGCAGGCCTACCTGACGCCGATCCTGCTCCTCTTCTTCTCCAACGTGTTCATGACCTTCGCCTGGTACGGGCATTTGCGCTTCAAGGATAAGCCGCTGCTGCTCGTGATCCTCGTCTCCTGGGGCATCGCCTTCTTCGAGTATTGCCTTGCGGTGCCCGCGAACCGTTGGGGCAACTCGGTCTACGCGGCCGCGCAGCTCAAGACGATCCAGGAGGTCATCACGCTTATCGTGTTTGCGGGATTTTCCGCGCTCTATTTGAAGGAGCCGCTCGGCATCAACCAGTTTATCGGTTTTGCGCTGATCGCGGCCGGAGCCTTCTTCGTCTTCCACGGCAAGGGAGCCTGAGATGGCCCAAAGGCTCTTGGCCGAGAAGCGCATCGCTCTCGTCACCGGCGCCAACCGCGGCATCGGCCTCGAGATCGTGCGGCAGCTCGCGCGCCGCGGCCTGACGACGGTGCTCGCCGCGCGCGATCTTGCGAAGGGACAAGCCGCGGCCGCGAGTTTGAGCGCCGAGGGCTTGGACGTACCAGCTGTCGCCATCGACGTGACGGAGGGCGAAAGCGTGCGCGCCGGCGTTGCCGATGTGCTCGGCCGCTTCGGCCGCATCGATGTGCTCGTCAACAACGCCGGCATCCTCAAGGAGGGCTTCTCGCCCGAGGACGCGAGCGTGTTCGAGGCGCCGATCGACCTCGTGATGCAGACCTTCGCCACCAACACCGTCGGGCCGCTGCGCCTGATCGAGGCCATCGTGCCCGGCATGCGCGAGCGCGGCTATGGCCGCGTAGTCAATCTTTCCTCGGGTGCCGGGCAACTCTCAGACATGGGCAGCGGATTTCCCGCCTACCGCATGTCGAAAGCGGCGCTCAACGCGCTGACGCGGCTCACCGCTGCCGAGCTCGGGCCGGGCGCCGTCAAGATCAACGCCATGTGCCCGGGTTGGGTGCGGACGGACATGGGCGGTCCAAACGCGACGCGCACGGTGGAGAAAGGGGCGGAAACGGCGGTGTGGCTGGCGACGCTGCCGGAGGACGGCCCCTCGGGCGGCTTCTTCCGCGACCGCAAGCCCATTCCCTGGTGAGCCGGCCCCTGGCGAACCGGATGCGCCAGCCTAGAGCCCGCGCACCAAGTTGCCGACCATCAGCGTGATGTAGGCGGTGATTGCCAGCCAGAATTCCTGATGTGGCAGGTAGTGCGGCACACCGACGAGGCCGATCTTGGTGATGAGTGCCAGGAGAGCGAGCGTCAGCGCCACGAGGAAGATCGCAATGCTCGGTGGGTTGAGCCGCATGTCTGAAGTCCCCCTCGATGCTTGCCTTTATGCCCGCGCGGTCTCGTGGCGCGAGGCCGTCAGCATATCACGAGGCCCGGCGTCACAGGCAACAGCCTACACCCGCGATCCTGCGCAGGCGTGACAGCCGCAGATGGGGCAGCTCAGAGCAGCTTAGAGGGCGCGGGCCGCCTTGGGCGAGGCCAGCGTCGGCAATGCGTCGTCGGCTTCGATCAGGAAGCGGACGGGCCGGCTCTCCGGGCTCGCCTGATCCCGACAGGTAACGAGCAGAAGCCGGGTCGGGCGCTCCGACGAAATCGGAATGAGCTGGGAGTCGAGCTTGTCCACGGTGACCACATGCAGGACCTGGTCGTGGCCGCCCGAGCTGATGGTGACGCGGTCACCCACGGCGACGGGCTTTGTGAACGGCGCACTGGCATCGTGGACGACGTGCGTGAGCCAGAACTGCTCGCTGCCGGCCACGGCGGGGGCGGCAATCTTCATGGTGTTGGGCTGCTCGGCGCGGGAGGCCAGCGCCCGCTCGAAACCCCGCTCGACGACCGTGTCGCTGCTGCCGAGCGTCATGGCCGCTGCGCCGACCCCGATCGCCACGATGCCCAACGCTGCAACCGGCAGGTTCGTCAGCCGCAAGGGACGTTTCGCCATGATTCGCTCCGGGTTCGGGCCAAATCCCCGCAAAAGCAGGGACTTCAGGGGTTACTTGGCAGACCTTAAGCCTACATTACCAAATGTTAGGAGTGGAGGAGAGACCGTCAAGGGCTCCCAGCAGAGCCCGAGCCTCTCCTCCACGCACCTCACCGCGGGGAGGCGTACTCGCGGCGAAGGTGTCTGAAGAAGGCAAGGTTGAACGCAACGAGTGCCGAAAAGATGGCCGCCAGCAGCACATACGCGGTGTCGCGGGTGGTGCTGCGCAGGCCGGATACGGTGGCGGAATGCGGTACCGGGACCGCAGTCGCGACGACGGCGGCCGCGATCAGCGGGCTGTCGTCGAGGGAGAATTTGAGCAGGTCGCCGGCGCTGGAGCTCATCGAAAGTATACCGCCCAGACGGTGAGTCGCGGGCGAGTGGCTCTCATAGGCGCCGACCGCAAAAGCGAACGCTAGGAACAGGACAAGCCCGAAGAGCGCATCCGCTACCGTCCGGAGCACCATTTTCAAAGGCCTGATCTTCGTCATCTCGACACCGGACATCTTCTAAAGCCCTCTTCCCGTGTGGATGCAAACCGCCGCCTTTCACCTTCAAGCTTCTCTCCGCTCTGTGGCGTGGTTGAGCCCGGAATGTGGCGATTGCCGCGTATTCTTTTGATTAACGTGAAGCGCGCGATGGCTGTGTCCCTCAGGTAACTGACGACGCGGGACGAGGCAGATGGCGACGAAATGCGCACGCGCTCGCACGTGTGCATCGAGCCCGCGCTATTGATGTTGCGCGTTGCAAAAGTTAGTAGGGGCCGCGGACGCGCTTCGGACAGGAAAAGGGGCCAATGGCCATGGGCTTCATCGCCGACAGCTTGAACAGAATTCAGCCCTCGGCGACCATCGCCGTGTCGACCAAGGCGCGACAGCTCGCGGCAGCGGGTCGCGACATCATCGGCCTCTCCGCCGGCGAGCCCGACTTCGACACGCCCGAGAACGTCAAGCAGGCCGCAGTCAAGGCGCTGGCCGAGGGCAAGACCAAGTACACCGACGTCGACGGCACGCCGGAGCTCAAGGCGGCGATCGTGCGCAAGTTCAAGCGCGAGAACGGCCTCGACTACAAGCCCGCCAACATTTCAGTCGGCACCGGCGGCAAGCAGGTCATCTACAATGCGCTGTTGGCGACGCTAAACCCCGGCGACGAGGTGGTGATCCCCTCGCCGTGCTGGGTCTCGTATGCCGACATCGTCATGCTCGCCGGCGCCAAGCCCGTATTTGCCGAGACGCGGCTCGAGGACGGCTACCGCTTGAGTGGGCCCGGCCTCGAGGCGGCGATCACGCCGAAGACCAAGTGGCTGATCTTCAACTCGCCGTCGAACCCGACGGGCGCGGCCTATACCAAGGAGCAGATCAAGGCGCTGACGGATGTGCTGCTGCGCCATCCGCACGTCTGGGTGCTGAGCGACGACATCTACGAGCACCTGATCTACGACGGCTTGAAGTTTCACACGCCAGCCGAGGTCGAGCCCAAGCTCATGGACCGCACGCTCACGATGAACGGGCTGTCCAAGGCCTACTGCATGACCGGGTGGCGGCTCGGCTATGCCGGGGGCCCCGAGCCGCTCATCAATGCGATGCGCAAGCTGCAGTCGCAGTCGACGTCGAACCCGTGCTCGATCACGCAGTGGGCGGCGGTCGAGGCGCTCGACGGCCCGCAGGACTTCATCGCGGCGAACAACGCCAAGTTCGTCGAGCGTCGAGATCTCGTGGTGTCGATGCTCAATCAGGCGAGCGGTCTGCGCTGCCCGAAGCCAGAGGGCGCGTTCTACGTGTATCCGAGCTGCACGGGCGCCATCGGCAAGACGGCGAAGTCCGGCAAGACCATTGCCAACGACGAGGACTTCGCAACGACGCTTCTTGAGGAGGAAGGCGTGGCCGTCGTGCACGGCGCCGCGTTCGCCGGCTCGCCTGCGTTCCGCGTCTCCTACGCGACCTCGCGCGAGCTTCTCGAGGAAGCCTGCCGGCGCATTCAGCGGTTCTGCGGGAACTTACGCTAAAACGGCCGGCCCGCAGTGCTTGTGTGGCCGCCGTCATGACGGAGCTTCTTATGTCCGTCGACCCTTCAGGGCCGTGCCGGACGTGCCTTTACTGGCGCATTGGATTGGCGCTCGCGCTGGGCGCGCTGCTCATCGTTTGGCTTGTAGGCTAGGCCGCCGCGCCGCCGTGCCAAGTGAAGCGCCCGCGCAGCCAGTCGAAGTGCAGGAAGTCCTTCACCTCAGACCACAGGCTGTTCGAATTGCGCACCGTGAGCGCAGTGCTCTTCTGCTCCTGGGGCACCGGAGCCGGCCGGCATTCGGGCAAATCTTCCGCAGCCATCGCATATCCCGCTGCGTGGGCCGCCGACATCAGCGCCTTCATACTCATCGCACGCCTCTGTTCTCGCGGATCGGAGCCCCCTCGCGATCCTTAGCCGCCATCGACCGCCCCCGATGAATCCCCGAGCGAACCGACCCGATCATTAATGCGTTAAATTCGATCCGGTTCCAAGTATTTTTGCTTTCGCATTCGCAAAACCGTCAAACATTCTTCGAGCGAAGTTTGTGCAATGCAATAGCGATTGCACGAACAACTTCGTTATATGGAGTTACGAGCATTTTGTACTTCAGCGGGCTTGCGCTCGCCCAAGTGCGGCGCGAACATGAAGAGGAGCCGCGATCCTCACCGAGGCGCGGGGTGCGCGGCCCTTAGCTGGCGTGCGCCTCCAGCCAAGGGAGGAAAAAATGGGGCAATCCGACAGCCCAAGATCAGGGGCCAATGGTGGCGGGCGTTCCCGCTGCATCGCACTCGTTGGCCCTTATCTGAGCGGCAAGACCACGCTACTCGAAGCCATCCTCGCCCGCACCGGTGCGATTACGCGGGCTGGCAGCGTCGCTGACAAATCGACCGTCGGTGACGCGAGCCCCGAGGCCCGCGACCACGGCATGAGCGTCTCCCTCAACGGCGCCGACGTGACCTTCCTCGGTGACACCTTCACTTTCATCGACTGCCCCGGCTCCATCGAATTCCAGCATGAAGGCTCGCTTGCGCTGACCGCGTGCGACGCGGCCGTCGTCGTCTGCGAGCCCGACCCCAAGCGCGTCCCGGCGCTGCAGATCATCCTGAAGCAGCTCGAGGACCGCGGCATTCCGCATTTCCTCTTCCTGAACAAGATCGACGCCTCCGAGGTTCCGCTGCGCGAGCTGATCCCCGTGCTGCAGCCGGCGAGCACCAAGCCGCTCGTGCTGCGCCAGATCCCGATCTGGGAGAACGGCGTCGCGACCGGCTTCGTCGATCTCGCTTCCGAGCGCGCCTACGTCTACCGCACGCAGGCGCCGTCGGAGATCGTGGAGCTTCCTGCGGGCGTGCTGGAGCGCGAGCAAGAGGCGCGCTTCCACATGCTGGAGCAGCTCGCCGACCACGACGATGAGCTGATGGAGCAGCTCCTGTCGGATGTGCCGACGCCGCGCGACAAGATTTTCCACGATCTGACCGACGACTTGCGCAAGGGGCTCATCTGCCCGGTGCTGCTCGGCTCGGCGCAGGACGGCCACGGCATATTCCGGCTCCTGAAGGCGCTGCGCCACGAGGCGCCGGTCGTCGCCGACACCGCGCGCCGCCTGAAGCTCGAGAACGCCAGGTCCGCCGCCTACGTGTTCAAGACGCTGCACACCGCCCACGGCGGCAAGCTTTCGATTGTGCGCGTGCTGACCGGCGACATCGCCGACGGCACCACCGTGTTCGGCGCCGACGGGAGGGAGGAGCGCGTCGCCGGCGTCTTTGCCTTACGCGGCGAGGAGCCGCTGAAGCGAGGGACGGCGCACGCCGGCGAGACGGTCGCGCTGGGCCGGCTCGAGGGCATCAAGACGGGCGAGACGATCACGGCTGACAAGGGCGGCGTCGTGCAGGTCAAGGGTCCGCCGGCGCCGGAGCCGGTGTTCGGCATCGGGCTCGTGCTGAAGGACCGCAAGGACGAGGTGAAGCTCACGACTGCGCTCGCCAAGCTGGTGCAGGACGATCCTTCGCTGTCGCTGGAACAGAACCACGACACGCATCAGATGCTGCTGCTCGGCCAGGGCGAGATGCACCTGCGCGTCTCCTCCGAGCGCCTGCAGCGCAAGTACGGCGTCGCCGTCGACCGCCAGCCGCGGATGATCCCCTACAAGGAGACCATCCGCAAATCGACCGAGATCCGCGGGCGGCACAAGAAGCAGTCGGGCGGCCACGGCCAGTTCGGCGACGTGGTGCTCGAGATCGCGCCGCTGCCGCGCAGCTCCGGCTTCCAGTTCGTGGAGAAGATCGCGGGCGGCGTCGTCCCGCGCCAGTTCTTCTCGTCGGTGGAGATCGGCGTGAAGGACTATCTCAGCCACGGGCCGCTGGGGTTCCCCGTGGTCGACGTCTCCGTGACGCTGCTCGACGGCTCCTATCACACGGTCAATTCCTCCGACATGGCGTTCCGCCAGGCGGCGCGCATCGGCATGACGGAGGGGATGCCGAAGTGCGCGCCCGTGCTGCTCGAGCCGATCATGGCGGTGGAGATCGCCGTGCCGAGCGAAGCCACCGCGCGCATCAACGGCATCATCTCGCAGCGGCGTGGGCAAATCCTCGGCTTCGATGCGCGCGATGGCTGGAGCGGGTGGGACGTGGTGCAGGCGCAGATGCCGGCCTCCGAGATGGAGAGCCTCATCGTCGATCTGCGCTCGGCGACCGCGGGCGTGGGCACCTACCGGGCGAAGTTCGACCATCTGGCGGAGCTCACCGGGCGCCTTGCCGACCAGGTGCTCGCCGCGCACAGGCAGGCGGCGGAGTGATCCGCCGCGCCGACCCCTGCGTGCCGCTGCCGCGTTGACCGGGCTCTTGGCCGGGCCTATGGATGACGGGCGAAGAGGTGGGGATGGAGTCCCCCCTGAACCGCCCGTCGTGGGGCTTCCCGCTCGGGATTTCCACGGGGCTGATAACTCCTGCCGCGTAGCAGCTCGGCGAGCGAAATATCGTTCGCTGAATACGAGACAGGAGATTTTCGCGTGCAGCTCTATCTTTGGATTGCCCTCGGCAGCGCGCTCGGCGGAATGGCGCGCTTCTGGTGTACCGGCGTCATGGCGCGGCTCTTGGGCGAGACGTTCCCGTGGGGGACGCTTCTCGTCAACGTGCTGGGCTCTCTCATAATCGGCTTCTTTGCCACGCTGACGGCTCCTGACGGACGCATGTTCGTCGACCAGACGATCCGGCAGTTCGTGATGATCGGGTTCCTCGGCGGATATACCACCTTCTCGTCGTTCAGCCTGCAGACGCTCAACCTCGTCAACGACGGCGAGTGGCTGTATGCCGGCCTCTACATTGGCGCTTCCGTCATCGTGTGCCTCTTCGCCGTGTGGCTCGGGCACCTGCTCGCCGTGCACTTCAACGCGATCAAATGGGTGTAGCCATGCTGGTTCCCAAGGACGCGGTCTTGTTGCGCATCTTCATCGGTGAGGACGACCGCGCGGGGAGGCTGCCCCTCTACGAAGCGATCGTGCTTGCCGCGCGCGAGCAGAAGCTCGCTGGGGCCACGGTGCTGCGCGGTCCTGTCGGATTTGGTCGCTCGAGCCATCTGCACACGACCAAGATTCTGCGGCTCTCGCAGGACCTGCCGATCGTGATCGAGATCGTCGACGCGGAGGACAAGATCAACGCCTTCGTGCCCACGCTCGAGAAGCTCATGGGAAGCGGTCTTGTCACGCTGGAGCGAGTGAAGGTGCTGCGCTACGGCGATGGCAAGGGTGCGGCCGGCTGAGCTGGCGCGCCATCGGCGCAATTTTCGTCAAGTTGACGATCGGATTGTGCTGGGCTCCCCGCCGCGGCGTTGATAGTTTCTTTGCGTTCGCGGGTTGAAGGTGGCGCCCATGGCAGGCTCCGACCGGGCATCCTATGCGATAGGCTTCGCCGACCTCGAGCAGGAGGTCGTCGTCGATCGTCTGCCGATCCAAGGCGAGATGCCGGCGTGGCTGTCGGGCGCGCTTCTGCGCACCGGGCCCGCGAAGTACGACCTCGGCCGGCAAACCGTCAATCACTGGTTCGACGGGCTCGCCATGCTGCACCGGTTCGGCTTCGCCGACGGCAACGTTTCCTACCGCAACCGCTTTCTGCAATCGAATTCCTATCGCGAAGCGTCCGCGAAGGGTGCGCTTGCGCGCGGCGAGTTTGCGACCGATCCCTGCCGCACGCTGTTTCAGCGCGTGGCCGCGGTCTTCGAGCCGATGCAGCTCACCGACAACTGCAACGTCAACATCAACCCGCTCGGCGGTGCGGCCGTTGCGTTCACCGAGACGACGCTGCCTGTCCGCTTCGACGCCGAGACGCTGGCGACGCTCGGCGACTACGGCTACGGCCCCGCCATCGGCGGTAGCGTATCGATCGCGCATCCCCACCACGATGCCCGGCGCAAGTGCCAGTTCAGCTACGTCGTCGAGTTCGGCATGAAGAGCCGCTACCGGCTGTTCTCCATCGACGACGACGGCGGCGCGGAATGCGTGGTGGCCGAGATGCCGGTCGACCGCCCGGCTTACATGCACAGCTTCGCCATGACCGAGCAGTATCTCGTGCTGGTGGAGTTTCCGCTGGTCGTCGATCCGCTGCGGCTCAAGCTTCAGCTTGCGCCCTTCATCCGCAACTATCGCTGGCGGCCCGAGCGCGGCTTGCGCATCCACGTCTTTGACAAGGATGGCGGCGGCCTGGTGAAATCGGTCGAGACCGATCCGATCTTCGCGTTCCACCACGTCAACGCCTTCGAGGATGGCGGCAACATCGTCGTCGACCTCATCGCCTACCGCGATGCCGGCATCATCGATCAGCTCTACCTCGAGCGCCTGCGGGCCAGCGATCCCATCGATGCGACCGGGCGCCTGACCCGGTATGTCGTGCCGCTGAGCCACCCGGGCGATGCGTTTGCGATCGAGGTCGCCGAGGCGATGATCGAGCTGCCGCGCATCGACTACGAGCTGTGCGCAGGGCGGCCCTACCGCCACGTCTGGGGCGTGGGACGGCGCGACCCCAAAGACTTCCTCAACTCGATCATCAAGATCGACACCGAGACCGGCGAGACGCAATCGTGGTGGCGCGAGCACTGCTATCCGGGCGAGCCGGTGTTCGTGGGCTTGCCGGACCGTGCGCGGGAGGGCGAGGGTGTGCTGCTGTCGGTCGTGCTCGATGCGCAGCGCGCGCAATCGTTCCTGCTCGTCCTCGATGCGATGAGCCTGGCCGAGATCGCAAAGGCGGAATGCCCGCATCACATACCCTTCGGCTTCCACGGCAACTATTTCCCTGCTTGAGAGCGAGCGGGTGTCCCTGGCCACCGCGGATGCGACTCCGTATTTGCCACTCGAGACGTTGACACGCGCCCGACAAACGAAGCGAATAGACGAGCCCAGAGATCGTCTTCTCCCACCCCCACCAACCCATCCGGAGCTGACCCATGCGGACACCATCGCTATGCGGCGCCGCCGCTCTCGCGCTTGCCCTCTTTGCGGCCCCGATCGTCGCGGGTGCGGAAGAGGCGCAGCCCGAAGACCTCGTCAACGCCTTGAATGGCGTGTTTGGGGCGCATGCCGGCAAGCGCGCGGCGCACACCAAGGGCATCTGCCTCAAGGGCAATTTCACCCCGACGGCCGAGGCTCCTTCGCTTACCAAGGCGGCGCATTTCGCCGGGCCGGTACCCGTGGTCGCGCGCTTCTCGCTCGGCGGCGGCAACCCCGCCGCATCGGATGCGCAAAAGGACAACGTACGCGGCCTCGCCATCCACTTCGAGCTCGGCAACGGCAACACGACCGACCTGCTCGGGATCTCGGCGCCCATGTTCGTCGCCAAGACGCCGGAGCAGTTCGTGGAGCTGCTCAAGGCGGTGGCGCCGGGTCCCGACGGCAAGCAGGACGCCGACAAGATCACGGCCTACTTCAAGGCGAATCCGAACAGCACGCATCAGGCCGCTTGGCTCAACGGGCGCCCGATACCGGCGAGCTACGCGACCGCCGACTACTACGGTGTGCACGCCTTCACGCTCACCAACGCCAAGGGCGACAAGCACGTCATCAAGTGGAAGTTCGTGCCGGTGAAGAGCGAGCCGGGCTTGACCGATGACGAGGCCAAAGGGAAGGGCGATGACTTCTACGCGGGCGAGCTGAAGGACCGCCTCGCCAAGGGGCCCGCCCAGTTCGACCTCTACGCCATCCTGGGCGAGCCCGGCGACAATGAGGATGATCCCTCGACCGACTGGCCCGAGGGCCGCAAGGAGGTGAAGATGGGAACGCTTTCGATCTCTGCGGAAGAGCCGGATGCGACCTGCGATGCCGGCATCTTCGATCCCAACAACCTCGCTGATGGCGTCGAGGCGCCGAAGAACGACAAGATCCTGCCCATGCGCTCGCTCGACTACGCGGTCTCGTTCGGGCGCCGCCAGACCAACTGAGCGTGCCGGGTCAATAGCCGAAATACTGCAACGCGAACCCGAGCCCGACCAAGGCCAGGCCGATCCATATGGCGACGATGACAAGTGCTGCCGTGCGGCTCGTTGGCCGCTCGGCGGCCTCGCTTGCCGCGAAGCGATGCTCAGCGAGGACGTCGGCCGGTATCAGCCGCACCGCCAGCAGGATGCCGAGCGGCACGATGATCAGGTCGTCGAGATAGCCGATGACCGGGATGAAGTCCGGGATGAGGTCGATGGGAGAGAGCGCGTAGGCGGCGACCGCGAGTGCCACCGCCTTGGCGTACCACGGCACGCGCGGATCGCGCGCCGCCAGATAAAGCGCATGCACATCGCGCTTGATGCCGCGTGCCCAGTCGCGCAACCGCTGCAGCATGCCTCAGAACGACCTCCGCCCGGCCGCGACGGGTGCACGGCCGGGCGGATGCTGTCAACCGATCCGGCGGTCGACCTACCCGCTGCTTTGTCAGGTTGCCTTTATCCGACCGCCTTGGGGATGAACTTCAAGGCGACGCCGTTCATGCAGTAGCGCAGGCCCGTGGGCGGAGGACCGTCATTGAACACGTGCCCGAGGTGCCCGCCGCAGCGCCGGCAGTGCACCTCCGTGCGCGTCATGAAGAAGCTCGTGTCGCTCGTCGTGCCGACAGCGTTGTCGAGCGGCTTGAAGAAACTCGGCCAGCCGGTGCCGCTGTGGAACTTGGTGTCGGACGAGAATAGCGGCAGATCGCAACCGGCGCAGTCGTAAGTGCCGGCGGCGTAGGTCTTGTCGAGCGGGCTCGTGAAGGCACGCTCGGTGCCCTCCTCGCGCAGCACTCGGAACTGCTCCGGCGTCAGGATCTTGCGCCACTCCTCGGGCGTCTTGGTGATCTCGAAGGGCTTGGCGGTCGTGGTGGCCATCGTCTCCTCGTTTGCCTCTGTTCGGGTTGCCCGCAGACCTGCCGCGGCGGCCACGAGGCCGGCGCCGGCAAGGCCGAAATTGCGACGGGTGAGCATGGGTTTCTCCAAAGTCCGGTATCTTGGTGGTTCTGCCTCCAGATACGGGGCGCCGGGCCCAGCGTTACAGGGCGCAGGCAACTTTGCCGCTTCACGAATTTGTGGCCCAGCCGACGATCGGCACGGCCCGGTCGAGCGCGATCTCGGCTTCGCTCATGCGACAGCGGAAGGCCATCGCCTCGACGCCCGCCTCGCTCGCCACTCGAAACGCCGCGGCATATCCGGGATCGAGATCGGCCGCGAGCGAGAAGCGCTTGGCATCCGTGCGCTGGATGAGGAATACCATGACGGAGCGATGCCCTTCGGCCGCCATGGCCGCGAGCTCGCGCAGGTGCTTGGCGCCGCGTTCGGTCACGCAGTCGGGAAATTCGGCGAGGCCGGCTTGCCGCATCAGGTGCACGTTCTTGACCTCGACATAGCAACGCCCCTTGCGCGCGTCCTCGAGCAGGATGTCGATGCGGCTCGCCTCGCCGTATCTCACCTCGCGTCGCAGCGTCTGGTAGCCGGCGAGCGTCTTGATGCGGCTCGAAGCGATGGCCTCGGCGACGAGCTTGTTTGGGTGCCCGGTGTTGATGCCGACGAGAGCGGGGCCATGCCCGAGGTCCGCCTCCACCATCTCCCACGTGTGCGCATACTTGCGCGTCTGGCTGTCGCTCCGCGATAGCCAGACGCGCGAACCCGGCGCCGTCAGACCCAGCATCGACCCGGTGTTGGGGCAGCTCGCGGTGACGGTCTCGCCGCTGTCGAGGGCGACGTCGGCGAGGAAGCGCTTGTAGCGCTGGAGGAGCCGACCGCGCTCGAGGGCCGAGGGGAATCGCATGCGGCAAGGCTAGGGGCGGCGCCCGCGCGTCCGCAACGCCAATTTGGCTGCGGGGCGTCTCGTCGCGCCACCCTGCCGGTGCTAGACCATGGCGGCGCGAGGCTACGGAGGCTCCATTGGCCGAGGAAAAGATCGTCACGGCTGCACTGCTGGTGATCGGCGACGAGATCCTTTCCGGACGCACTGCCGACCGGAATATCCACTACGTCGCCGAGCACATGACGCGCGTCGGCATCCGCCTCAAGGAGGTGCGCGTCGTGCCCGACGAGGAGGACGCGATCGTCGGGGCCGTGAACGAGCTGCGCGCGCGCTATACCTACCTCTTCACCACGGGCGGCATCGGACCCACGCATGACGACATCACGGCGGATGCGGTTGCGAAGGCGCTGGGGGTCGGCATCGGTCACGACGAGCGCGCGCTCGCGCTGCTGCATGCGTTCTTCGCCAAGCGCAAGCTCGAGCCGACGCCCGCGCGACTACGCATGGCGCGCATCCCGCACGGCGCGTCGCTGATCCGAATGCGATCTCGGTCGCGCCGGGCTTCAGAGTGGAGAACGTGATCGTGCTCGCGGGCGTTCCGGAGGTCATGCAGGTGATGCTCGACGACATCACGCCTCAGCTCGACACCGGCGCGGTGATGCAGACGACGACCATCAAGCTTAATCGCGCAGAGGGAGAGGTCGCGGATATCTTCGCCGCGCATCAAAAGACATTTCCCGATGTTACGATGGGAAGTTATCCGTCGTTCAGCGACGGGCGCATCAGCACGCAACTCGTTCTTCGCTCGACAGATTCCGCGCGGCTCAGCGCCGCGACGAGCGCGCTCGAGTTGATGTTGCGAGCGAACAAATTGCTCTAAGTCATTCAGCGGCCATGCGTCGCAGCGACCGATATGTCGCATCGACCTGCCATCTAATCCCCGCTTCCTGCTGCAC
This sequence comes from uncultured Alphaproteobacteria bacterium, assembly GCA_963817485.1. Classification (GTDB taxonomy): domain Bacteria; phylum Pseudomonadota; class Alphaproteobacteria; order Rhizobiales; family Hyphomicrobiaceae; genus Hyphomicrobium_A. Next base: position 199,829 of record CAWFOR010000020.1, read on the forward strand.
GTTGCACCGCTATCGGGGGGCGCCCGCGCGGAACGATCAATACCGCGCGGCGTTCACGCCGAGCTTTGAAACAGCGTGGAGTGATGATGGTGATGAGCAAAACCAACTGGGCGAAGCGCGTTCGTCCGGTGTGCATCGGGTTGAGTGCGTCCGCGCTCGCCGCGATGGCCCTGACCGTCAATTTCGCAACGCCGACCGAGGCGAAGACGCCGGGTTCGACGTATTGCTATTACGGTGTCTGCCACCGAGTGAAGACCATCGACGAGACGAAAGCGCTCGTCGGCGTCGAGGAGACGATTACCGCCTCTCACTACGACGACTGCAAGCACGACCGCTACAATCCGTGTGGGCTCACCTCATCGGGCGAGCGCTTCTATGCCGACCGTCCCGACAACACAGCAAGCCCGATCTATCCCGACGGCACGATGCTGCTCGTGTGGAGCCCGGACACGGGTCGTGCGCTCGTCGTGCGCGTGAACAACGCCGGCCCCTACTGGGGCGACCGCACGCTCGATCTGTCGCGCGCCGCGGCCGACCGGCTGGGCTACGAAGGTGCCGGCATCGGCAAGCTGCAGGTGCGCGTGATCAAGGCGCCGGAGCCCGAGGAGGCCGTGTACGTCGAAAACCGCACCTACTCGCCGGTTCCGGGCGATATCGGGCGCTACTCGTCGCTCGATGCCGCCGAGCAGGGCATGGCAGTAGCGATGGCGCTGCAAGCCTCCGCAGCCTCGCCAATGGCGCCCGTGACCGCCGCCAACACGTTCACGTCGCATGATACGGAGCAGCTCGTGGCCGAGGCGCCGCAAGCGCTCGGACGCGCGACGATGGCGCTTGCTGCGGCCGACACCATGATGACGACCGGCTCGCTCGGCCTGCTGACGCAGAGTGTGCGTCCGCTGCATCCCGCGGCGCAGACGGTTGCCTCTCTCGATCTTCGGCGTGACATGAAGCAGAGCAAGTGGGGCGAGGACGCCGCACGCGTGGGGATCGGAGCAGCAGAGCGCCGGGGCGGAGGCGAAGGTCGCTCTCGCCGAGCTCCCGAAGGCCGAGCCTCCGAAGGCCGAAGTTGCGAAGGTCGAGCCTGCGAAGGCCGAAGTCGCTGCGGCCGATGCCGCGAAGGTCTGAAGCTGCGAAGGCCGAAGCTCCGAACGCGGAGCCCAAGCAGGTCGCGGCCAACGACGACGAGGACGCGAAGCCTGCGAGGAAGCGCGCCGTGCGTCGCGACGAGGACGAGGCGCCGCAACGCTCGCGCAAAGCGCAGGCCCGCTACGAGCGCCCATCGCGCAACGAGCGCGCTCTACGAGCGCCCGCGCCTTGCCTCCTCGGAGCAGGTATACCGCGCAGCCCCGCGTGAGCGGACGGCCGAGCAGGTCATGTCGGCTGGCATCCGCGCGGAGGCTTCTTCCAGCCTCTGATCGCGATCAGATCCTGAGCGAGGCGGGCGGGCTCAAACCCCGCCCGCTTTCGTTTTCGACCGGCGGGAAGAGTTCGAACTCCGCTTCGAGCGCGTCAAGGAAGCTCGCGACGAGGTCGAGCAGCACGCCGAGCGGCGCGCGCTTGGCGACAAGGAAGGCCTCGTTGGCGGCTACGGGTGCGGCGTCCGAGAGGCCCACGGCGTCCGGCTCGATGAGCCCGCGCCCGCGCATGTACGCGGTGAGGTCGTCGCCGGTGTCGAAGTCCTCGCCCGAAAGGTCGGCGCATTCGGCCACCGCATCGACGAGCGTCGCGGTGCCGGCCACGTAGAGGCGCGCGACCGGGTGGAAGCGCTCGTTCTCGGTGGCGACCGTCACCGCCCATTCGCGGCCCATGAGCAGGCGCGCAAGCAGCGCGAGCTCGTAGGTGCGGATCTTCTCGATGGCCTCGCGGCGGCTGGCGCGGAATTCGACGAGCTCGGCCTCCTCGCGCGGGGGCGTGTCCGACGAGAGGCAGAGCACGCCGGTCAGGTCCTCGCCGGCGGCGAGCGCGGCGTCGAGGTGCTCGGCCAGCAGGTAGACGCTGGCGGGTGCCGGCCGTAGCCGCTTCAGTGCGTCGTCAGTCATCGTGGCTGCTCATTCGAAGCAGCTGTATAGCGGCGGACCCACAACTCCGAGCGACGGACTTCGCGCTCGTATCGAGCCTCCGCATTCGCGATCTCGCGGGGGAAATCTCCGTTCGCAGCCCACCCCTCAACAAATGATCCGAAGGCGGCGGCACTCTTCTCAATTTGAGATCGACGTCGTCTCAGCTTTGACGCTTCGACCAGCAACAGAAGCATGTCGCGATTCTTTGGCATGATAGACCTCTACTCAGCTGCACCCGCTCGTGCCGCCGCAGGTGTCGCACTTGAGGCAGGTGCCGTTGCGCACGAGCGTGAAGTTCCCGCACTCGCGGCAAGCCTCGCCCTCGTAGCCGCGGATGCGCGCCTCCGCCCGGCGGTCGGCCTCGCGCCCCTTCACCGATACCTGCGTGCGCGAGATCGTGGTGCGCGCGTAGAGCATCTCGGTGTCGGGCTTCAGCGCGGTCGCGCCTTCCGTCATCGGAAACACTGCGGTGTCGCTCTCGACGGCCGGGAACGAGCCCGCCTCATCGCGCAGCTGCGTCACGGACGTCTCGATCTGCTGCTGCCGCCCGCCCGACGCCACGCGCAGGTTGCCGCGGATCAGTCCCTTCGACACGACCTTGCTGACGCTGTCGGGCAGGTCGAGGTCGAGCGCCTCGTCGGTCGCCGCGTCGGAGGAGCCGAGCCCGGTGCCCGCCCACGATCTCGCGCGGGTCGACGTGAGCGAGGTCGTTGCGGCCGAGGTAGGAGACCGCCAGCTCGCGGAAGATGTAGTCGAGCACGGAGGTCGCGTTCTTGATCGTCTCGTTGCCGGTCACGAGGCCCGCCGGCTCGAAGCGCGTGAAGGTGAAGGCCTCCACGTACTCCTCCAGCGGCACGCCGTATTGCAGGCCAAGCGAGATGGCGATGGCGAAGTTGTTCATCAGGCTGCGGAAGGCGGCGCCTTCCTTGTGCATGTCGATGAAGATCTCGCCCAGCCGGCCGTCCTCGTACTCGCCCGTGTGCAGGTAGACCTTGTGGCCGCCGACGGTTGCCTTCTGCGTGTAGCTCTTGCGCCGGTTGGGGAGCTTCTCGCGCTCCTGCTGCCTCACGTACACCGCGCGCTCGATGATCTTCTCGACGATGCGCTCCGCAGCGGCAGTCGCGCGCAGGGTCGACGGCTTGTCGGCGTGGAGCTGCTCGGCGGCCTCCTCCTGCTCGTCGGCGTCATCGGCGAGGAGCTGCGAGTTGAGCGGCTGGCTGAGCTTGGAGCCGTCGCGGTAGAGCGCGTTGGCCTTCAGCGCCAGGCGCCAGGACATCAGATAGCTTTCCTTGCAGTCCTCGACGGTAGCGTCGTTCGGCATGTTGATGGTCTTGGAGATGGCGCCCGAGATGAACGGCTGCGACGCCGCCATCATGCGGATGTGGCTCTCGACCGAGAGGTAGCGCTTGCCCTTGCGCCCGCACGGGTTGGCGCAGTCGAACACCGGCAGGTGCTCGGGCTTCAGGTGCGGCGCGCCTTCGAGCGTCATCGCCCCGCACACGTGCTCGTTGGCGTCCTCGATGTTCTTCTTCGAGAAGCCGAGGAAGGTGAGGAGGTCGAAGCGCCGGGTCGTTGAGGCGGTCCGCCGGAACCTTGAGGGTCTCGGTCAGGAACTTGTCGCCGAGCGTCCAACGATTGAAGACGAACTTGATGTCGAAGGCGCTGCCAAGCCCGCTTTCGATCTTGGCGATGGCCTGGGCGTCGAAGCCCTTGGCCTTGAGCGTCGTCGGGTTGATCGCGGGGGCCTGCCCGAGCGAGCCGTGACCGACGGCATAGACGACGATCTCGGCGATCTCGCTCTCGCGGTAGCCCAGCGTGGTGAGCGCTGCCGGGACGGCCTGGTTGATGATCTTGAAGTAGCCGCCGCCGGCGAGCTTCTTGAACTTGACGAGCGCGAAGTCGGGCTCGATGCCGGTGGTGTCGCAGTCCATGACGAGGCCGATCGTTCCCGTCGGCGCAATCACGGTTGCCTGCGCGTTGCGGAAGCCGTGGCTCTGGCCGAGCGCGATGGCGCGGTCCCAGGCGCGGCGCGCCGCCTCGATGAGCGCTCCATCGGGGCAGGCCGCATGGTCGAGCGGCACCGGCGCGATGGCGAGCTTGTCGTAGCCTTCGCTGTGGCCGTAGGCGGCACGGCGGTGGTTGCGGATCACGCGCAGCATCTCGGGGGCATTGGGCTGATAGCCGGGGAACGGCCCGAGCTCGCGCGCCATTTCGGCCGAGGTCGCGTAGGAGACGCCGGTCATGATGGCGGAGATGGCGCCGCAGATGGCGCGGCCCGCTTCCGAGTCATAGGGAATGCCCGACGCCATGAGCAGGCCGCCGATGTTGGCGAAGCCGAGCCCCAGCGTGCGGTAGCGATAGGACAGCTCCGCGATCTGCCGCGAAGGGAACTGCGCCATCAGCACCGAGATCTCGAGCACGATGGTCCACAGCCGGCAGGCATGCTCGAAGTCGCCAACGTCGAAGCGCGTGTCGCCCGATCCGGTGCGGAACGTCATCAGGTTGAGCGAGGCGAGGTTGCAGGCCGTGTCGTCGAGGAACATGTACTCCGAGCACGGGTTCGACGCGCGGATCGGCCCGCTCTTGGGGCAGGTGTGCCAGTCGTTGATGGTGGTGTGGAACTGGATGCCGGGGTCGGCCGAGGCCCAGGCGGCGTGCCCGATCTGGTCCCACAGATCGCGCGCCTTGATGGTCTTGCACGGCTTGCCCGAGAGCCGCGATACGAGCTGCCAGTCCTTGTCGCCCTCGACGCTCTCCAGGAACTCGTCCGTCACGCGCACCGAGTTGTTGGAGTTCTGGCCGGAGACGGTCAGGTAGGCCTCCGAATCCCAATCGGTGTCATAGGTCGCGAATTCGATGTCCTTGAAGCCCTGGCGCGCGAACTGGATGACGCGCAGGATGTAGTTGTTCGGCACCTCGTCGCGGCGCGCTTCTTTGATGGCGCGCTTCAAGGCCGGGTTCTTGGTGGGATCGAAGCAGCGCTCGTTGGGGATGCTGGTCTCGGTCTCGCCGCCCTCGGCCTCGCAGTTGACGCAGGCCTTCATGATAGCCTGCAGGCGCTTGCGGCAGATCTTGGAGCCGGTGACGAGGGCCGCGACCTTCTGCTCCTCCTTCACCTTCCAGTTGATGTACTCCTCGATGTCGGGGTGATCGACGTCGACTACGACCATCTTGGCTGCGCGCCGCGTGGTGCCGCCCGACTTGATGGCGCCGGCAGCGCGGTCGCCGATCTTGAGGAAGCTCATGAGGCCCGACGACTTGCCGCCGCCCGACAGCTTCTCGTCGACGCCGCGCAGCTTGGAGAAGTTGGAGCCGGTGCCGGAGCCGTACTTGAAGAGGCGCGCCTCGCGCACCCACAGGTCCATGATCCCGTTCTCGTTGACGAGATCGTCCTCGATCGACTGGATGAAGCAGGCGTGCGGCTGGGGATGCTCGTAGGCGGATTCCGAGACCGTGAGCTTGCCGGTCTCGTGGTCGACGTAGAGGTGGCCCTGGCCGGGGCCGTCGATGCCGTAGGCCCAGTGCAGGCCGGTGTTGAACCACTGCGGGCTGTTGGGCGCGCCCATCTGCATCGCCAGCATGTAGCGGTGCTCGTCGAAGAAGGCGCAGGCGTCCTCTTCCGTCGTGAAGTAGCCGCCCTTCAAGCCCCAGTAGGTCCAGGTGCCGGCTAGGCGGTCGAAGACCTGGCGGGCATCCGTCTCGCCGCCGAAGCGCTCAGGCTGGGGGAGCTCAGAGAGCGCGCGCTCGTCGGGCGCGGACCGCCAGGCCCACGAGGGGATCTGCGTCTCCTCGAGCTTCTTGAGGCGGCGGGCGACACCCGCCTTGCGGAAATATTTCTGCGCGAGAATGTCGGCTGCGACCTGGCTCCAGTGCTCGGGCACGAAGAAACCGTCGAGGCGGAAGACGGTCGAGCCGTCGGGGTTCTTGATCTCGCTCGTGGCGCGGCGGAATTTGATGCTGTCGTAAGGCGACTTGCCTGCTTCGGTGAAACGCCGCGTGATCTTCATGAGTAGTCCCCCAGTCGATGTCGGGGGCGCCTAGTACGCGGCACTGGCAGGGCGCCGATTTTCTTTGCTTTGTTCGATGTGGTCGCAACGCAACTCGCGCTACGCACGAGACACACATTCCCCCGCGGCGAGACGGCAAAGCCTCGCCCGCTGCTCACACAATGTCTGGTATTGGGCCGACAGGGCCCGGCACTCGACTAAAACCACACGCGCCGGGGCGAAAATCCCTCGCTTGGAGGGCATTCGCGGCCGTTCGGATCGCGTTTACTCAAACTGGCCAATTCGTGGTCTTCCGCCAAAGAGTTTGTATGTTGTCGATCACACCCATACTAGATGTAGATGGTCTATGGAAAACCCCGGGAAAGCCGGTGGATGCTTTGTGACGTTCTGGTGACCAAACTTCTAATGCCTGCCGGGTAAAACCGCGGCTTTCGGAGGCTGTGGATCACGAGAACGCCGTCACCAGCTCAGCGAGCAGCGTATGGCGATTCCGCGAAATCGGGTGTTGCGCTTCGGCCGCGCTGAAGGCGTGACTGGACATATCCGTCCCCGCTCCGATACTTCCTTTCACGCAGGTGCGAGATGGCGGGGCCACGATGGGCATTTTCAGCGAGATCTTTAGCTGGTGGGGCGGCAACACCTGGGGCACGCGCCTTACGATCCTCAGGCAGGGCCGCCTCGTCGGGAAGGACGACTTCGGCAACACCTATTACGAGCAGCGTAAGGGCGTGGGGCCGCTCGGTCGTCCGCGCCGGTGGGTAACCTACACCGATTTCGCCGAAGCCTCGAAGGTGCCGGCCGACTGGCACGGCTGGCTGCACTACACGGTGGACGAGCCGCCGACGGCGCAGAGCTACCAGCCGCGCCCCTGGCAGCGTCCGCATCTCATGAACATGACGGGGACGCCCGAAGCCTACCGGCCGCCGGGCTCGATCCTGGGGCGCGGCGTGCGCGCCAAGGCTACCGGCGACTACAAGCCCTGGCGGCCGCAGTCGTGAGGCGTGCGAGAGGGTCCAACTTCGGCCCTACTCGGCGATCAGTGAAGGCCGGTGAATGCGGGCGGAATTGACCTGGAGCGCATGAATTTTCCAAACGCACATCCCGGCTCTCGCTTTGCCTTATCTTCGCGCGTCGCGCTGATTGCCGCTGCGCTCGCCGTCGCTGCGGGAGCCGCGCGAGCCGATCGCATCGAGAACGGCGTCGCCGTCTTTGCCGCGCTCGACAAAGTGACGGCGCGCACCTCCAAGTTCGAGGTTCCGCTCAACGAGACGGTGACGTTCGGCGCGCTCAAGGTGACGCCGCGCGTGTGCTACTCGCGCCCTCCGACGGAGCAGCCGAAAACGACATCCTTCGTCGAGGTCGACGAGATGCAGCTCGACGGCCAGCAGAAGCGCATCTTCACCGGTTGGATGTTTGCGGAGAGCCCCGGCATCAACGCCGTGGAGCATCCCGTGTTCGACGTGTGGCTCACCGATTGCGAGAAGCCCAAGGGCGCGCTCGCGCAGCAGCAGCAGAACGGCCAGCAACCGGCGGATGGGGCGCAGGCGCCCCCACCCGATCAGCTCCCCTACGAGCCGCGCCGCCGCGTCCGCCGCTAGCGCGAAGCGTTGAGGAGCGCCGCCGCGCGCGGAGCAAAGTAGGTGAGCACGCCGGCAGCGCCGGCTCGCTTGAATGCGAGCAGGCTCTCCATCATCACGGCGTCCCCGTCGAGCCAGCCAGCCGCGGCCGCGGCCTGCAGCATCGCGTACTCTCCCGACACTTGGTAGGCGAACGTCGGCACGTGGAATGTCTCGGCGACGCGATGCACAATGTCGAGATACGCGAGCCCCGGCTTGACCATGACCATGTCGGCGCCCTCGGCGAGATCGAGCGCGACCTCGCGCAGCGCCTCATCGGTATTGGCGGGGTCCATCTGGTAGGTGCGCTTGTCGCCGACCGCCTTGGAGGACGCGAGCGTCACCGAGGAGCCGACCGCATCGCGGAACGGCCCGTAGAACGCGGACGCGTACTTGGCGGCGTACGCCATGATCAGCGTGTTGGTGTGCCCGCTTCCCTCGAGCGCGGAGCGGATAGCGCCGACGCGTCCGTCCATCATGTCGGAGGGCGCGAGGATGTCGGCGCCGGCGTCGGCCTGCACCAGCGACTGGCGCACCAGCGCTCCGAGCGTCTCGTCGTTGGCGATCTCCGCGCCGCGCATGAGACCGTCGTGGCCATGGCTCGTGTAGGGGTCGAGCGCCACGTCGAGGATGACGCCGAGGTCGAGCCCAGCCTCTTTGATCGCGCGCGTCGCCCGGCACACGAGGTTCTCCGGGTTGAAGGCCTCGCGCGCATCCGCGGAGCGCAGCTTGGGCTCGGTGTAGGGAAAGAGCGCAACCGCCGGGATGCCGAGGCGCACTGCCTCCTCGGCCGCCGCGACGACGTTGTCGATCGAAAGTCGCTCCACGCCCGGCATGGTGGCGACCGGCACGCGCTTATTTGAGCCCTCGATGACGAATAGGGGCCAGATCAGGTCGGCGACGCTCAGGCGGTGCTCGGCGACGAGGCGGCGCGACCACGGGGTGCGCCGCGTGCGTCGAAGGCGCAGTCCGGGAAAGGCGGCGCTCAGCGTACGAGCGGCCGGCTCTGAGTGCCGCGATGTCGGCTCGGGGTCTGGCACTGGGCGGCGCGGCTTCATGCGATTGGATCCGCTTGAGGGACGCCACACTCGCCGGAAGGATGCCCTTTGGCAAGGGCCGGCGCGGCCATCCGGCGGATCAGGGTTAGTCGCAGATTTTTTTGTATTTCCGTTCGGCCATGTCGACGTGGAAATGGTTGCGGTGGTCCGCGTTCGCTTCCGGTCCGAGCGTGGTGCCGAAGATGCGGCAGGCGGCGGCGTGAGCCGCATGCAGGAACTGCGCCTGCGGGCCCGGCGGCTTCTCCACGATCGAGAGTGCAGCGACCGCGGTCGTGGGATCGGACGTCTTAGAATCTGGTTTGCGCACGCCGGCCGCCTTGGGGCCGCCAAGCTTGGTGATTTCGTCATTCGCGGCCGCGCTCGCGCCCGGCAGCGTGATCTTGATCTTATCGACGCCATTGGAGCGGATGCGTTTAGCGCCGCCCGCGGCCGGTGTGCCGAGGCTCGAGGCGACGGTAACCGGTGCGGTCTTCTTGTCATCCGGCTTGGCTGCAGGGTCCTTCAGATTCTCTTGCGCCTTCGCGTCGGCGGCGGCGAGCGCTTGCGCCTCCTTCTCGGCCTTGGCCTTCTCGGCTGCGATGCGCTCGGCGATCTCGCGCTTGGGCGTGCCCCAACCACCGAGCACGCTCGCGGTCTGCCCCTTCTCGGTGACGAAGCTTCCGATGTCGATGGCGTTGGCGAAGGCGTGCTCGCTCAAGTGTTTGGCTCCGCGGCCCGCGGAGGTGCGGCAGGCGTAGTCGCTCATCACCTCGACGCGGACGATCTTGGCGCCGAGGTGCTTCATGGCAAGCGGTTGCACGTCGTTCTTGATCCAGCCGGCGAGCGCACCGGCAAGCTCGCAATCGACGAGCGCCGGCGGCGAGAAGGTGACGGCAGGGTTCTTGCCGAGGCTCGTCAGGCGGATCGGCGCGGCGGCGCCGCATTGTCCTTCCCGGATCGGGGGCACCGGCGTCGAGACGGCGTCGAGGTCCTTCAGGATCGCGGTGCAGCGGGCCTGCGCCGCGGCGATCTCCTCCGGCTTCCACGTGGCCGGCGTGGGTGCAGGGGGTACCTTGGCGTTCTTGTCATCTTTCTTTTCCGGGACCGGCAGGATCGGCTCGCTTGCCGGTGCGGGCGGCTGGTGGGCCGTTTTTTTGGTCTTGGATACCGCGATGCTGGAATTCGTGTCTTTGGCCGCAACGACGAGTAACGGGGATGAGGCGGGGCTTACCGACGTGGACCACGCGAGCGCGCCGCCCTGCTGCGCCCCACAGACCGCTCCCGCGCACACGGCAAGCCCCACACTGTATCGAAGACCATATCGAAGCATCGTCCGCCTTTCGATTGTTGGCTTCGCTTGCCCAGGCGCAAGCCGTGTTAACCCACGAATCGGCTCCGCACATTTGATTGGCGTGTCAGCCGGTGTATAGCTCCAAATTCGTCCAATTCATGGTCGCTTGCGGCCTTGTCCAGCCTCGCCAGGAGCGCCTTCGTGCAGCACGACGTCATCGACCAAGCGCGGCCCTCCGAGGCTTCCGATGAGCTCTCCGTCGAGAGGCGCGGCTCGCTCGCGCTCATCACGCTCAACCGCCCGCGCGCGCTCAACGCGCTCAACGTCGCGATGCGCCGCAAGGTTGCCGACACCTATCCGCGTCTGGCGCGTGAGCCGACCAACTACGCCGTCGTCATTCAGTCCGCAGGTGGGAAGGCGTTCTGCGCCGGTGGGGACGTCCGCGAGCTCGTCAGCTTGGGCCGCGAGGACAAAGCACAGGCGCGCGCTGCGTGCGCGGAGGAATACGCGCTCAACTGGCTGCACGAGTGTTTCTCGAAGCCGACGATCTCTCTCATCGATGGGCCGGTGATGGGATCGGGTGTCGGCATCACGCAATACGGCACGCATCGGGTGGCGGGCGAGGCCTACCGGTTCGCGATGCCGGAGACGGCGATCGGGCTCTTCCCCGACGTCGGCGCCGCGTGGGTGCTTTCGCGGCTCCCCGACGCGATGGGCATGTATCTCGGCCTCACGGGGCGGTCGATCGGGAGGGCGGACGCCTACGCGCTGGGGCTGCTCACGCATTGCATCCCGGCGCAGCGCTTCGAGGAGATCAAGGCGGCCCTTATCGAAACCTGGCCCGTCGATCCGCTGCTGGATGAGCGCCACGTCGATCCGGGCGCGCGCGAGCTAGAGCGCTATGCGGAGCCCATCGCGGACTGCTTCTCGGCGGCAAGCGTAGAGGAGATCCTCGACCGGCTGGCCGGCATCGATGACGAAAACCGCACGTGGGCCGACGGCGTGATCGCGGACCTGAAGGCGCGCTCGCCGCTGTCGCTCAAGGTCACGCACCGGCATATTCGCCAAGCGCGCGCGTTCGATCTCCGCCAGACGCTGCAGGTCGACTACCGGCTCGCATGCCGGTTTCTCGATGGCCAAGATTTCTACGAGGGCGTGCGCGCGGCACTGATCGACAAGGACAACGCGCCGCGGTGGCAGCCCGCGCGGCTCGATGACGTGACGCCGGCGATGGTCGAAGATTATTTCGCGTCCATGGGCGCGCAGGAGATGGTGCTGCCGACGCGGGAGGAGATGCAGGCCGCGCGCGTATGAATGCCCGTCGGCAAAGGTGTAGAAAGCGATAGTTCAATATTTAGATTTGTACCACTTAGTATGAACGAGAGCTTCCGGCGGGGTGGCACTACTATTATTTTACTATGCGCATTTAGGTAAGTTTTAGTTTTATGCCGTATCTGTTTGTGTAACCCGGAAAAACCGGGACGCGTCAAACAGGATGAGGCAGTGGTATGAGTGTTGCGCTCGACGTGGCGCGCCATCGCGCGCCGGCTCAGGACGAAGGCTTCCGTTCAGAGTATCTCCAAGCATTGCGTCTCATCGAGAGGCTGCACCGCCTCTTGCTCGACGTGATCAAAGATGAGTTCGACCGCCTCGGCGGCGCCGACCTCAACAGCGTGCAGGCTCTTCTTCTCTACAACATCGGCGAGGGCGAGCTCACCGCCGGCGAGTTGAAGACGCGCGGCTATTATCTCGGCTCGAATGTCTCCTACAACCTGAAGAAGCTCGTGGACATGGGCTACCTGCACTACAAGCGGTCGGAGACCGACCGCCGCAGCGTGCGAGTCAGCCTGACCGAGAAGGGCATGGAGGCCTGCGACGTCGTCAAGAAGCTCTACCAGCGCCAACTCGGCTCGGTGGGCACCGTCGGTGAGGTTACCGAGGAAGATTTCCGCGGACTTAACAAGGCGCTTGTCCGCCTTGAGCGCTTCTGGTCCGACCAGATTCGCTACCGCCTCTGAGACCAACACGAGACAACACGCACCAAAACGCCAGTCGGAGCTGGGCCGCGGACATCCTCCGCGGCCCCCTTTTGCATGTGCGAGATGTGGCGCACCGGCATCATCCCCCGGTACCGCTAGCGGTGATCTCGATTTCGCCTTTCCAATCTGCTCGAATACCTATTCCTTTCGGCGGCTTGCGACCTCACATTGAGGATGGGGTGCGGCTTCTCGGGGACGAGGGGTTCGAGCAAAATGCACAGAGCCGGTTCAAGCTCAGCACGGGCTAGGTCGATTGTGCGCGTTGCAGCCGGCGCCTTTGCGCTCGGTGCGGCAGGCACCGCTGCATTGGCGCAGGACATTCAGTTCGGGCCCTCGGGCGAGGGTCCTGGCGAAGCTCGAACCGGCGGCGGATACGACCGCGAGTTCATCAAGGAATGGCAATCCAATCCGCCCAAGGGCTTTCCCACGCTGTCGAAGGCGAACGTGGCGGCGACCAAGGCCGCCATCGACCGCTACACGCAGATCGTCGACGCCGGCGGCTTCCTGTCCATCCCCGACATGCAGTTCGAGCCGGGACAGACGCACCCGGCGGTAAGCCTTCTGCGCCGGCGCCTTACCACCTCGGGCGACCTGCGCGATGAGACGAGCTATCCCAACTATTTCGACAGCGAGGTCGAGAAGGCGGTGATGCGCTTCCAGGCCTCGAACGGCCTCGCACCGACCGGAATCGTGGACAAGCGCACGCTCGCCGCCCTCAACGTGCCGGCCGCCGTGCGCTTGAAGCAGCTGCAGGTGAACCTTGAGCGCCTCACCGACCTCGTGAAGATTGCCGGCAAGCGCTACGTGTTGGTGAACATCCCGGCCGCGCAGGTCGAGGCCATTCAGAGCAACACCGTCGTCTCCCGGCATTCCGGCGTCGTCGGAAAACCGGACCGGCCCACGCCGCAGTTGCGCTCAACCATCACCGACTTGAACTTCAATCCGGTTTGGACATTGCCGCCGACGGTCATCAAGGAGGACCTGATCCCCAAGGGTCAGGATATGCAGTCGAAGGGGCAGAACGTGCTGGAGAAGTTCGGCATCGATGCCTATGAGGGCGGCAAGAAGATCGCGTCCGAGAAGATCGACTGGAGCTCTGGGAAGCCGCTGCAGCTCTCCTACCGCCAGGCGCCGGGAAAGGAGAACCCGCTTGGGTTCCTCAAGATCAACTTCCCGAGCGCCAGCTCCGTCTACATGCACGACTCGCCCAAAGAGTCGCTCTTTGGCCGCAATTTCCGTGCGGCAAGCTCGGGCTGTGTGCGCGTGCAGAACATCGAGGAGCTCGCCGCCTGGCTGCTCGAAGGCCAGCCGGGTTGGACCAAAGAACAAGTCGAGGCCATGCGGGAGAACGGCCAGACCAAGACGGTCCGGCTGAAGAAGCCAATCACCCTGTTTTTCGCCTATGTTACCGCATGGGCGACGGAGGACGGTGTGGTCCAGTTCCGGCCGGACGTGTACCAGAAGGATGGCGTCGGCGAGATCGCTGCGGCATATTAATCCAGCCCTCCAAACATTGATCGGCATCAAGGGCCGGGAGGCACGCGGCCCTTAACTTTTGTGCGTTGTCACCGGCGCTGACTAGGCTGCGGCGCGACAATAGATGCATTGCTAGAAACGCCACTTTAGAATGATGATAATAAAAAACTCGGCTGGGGAGTGAAGGACGCTCGATGGAGTACGCAAGCAAGTTCAAGGACGCACTGGAAGCCATCCGTCAGGAAGGCCGCTACCGCGTCTTCGCGGACCTGAAGCGTCATCGGGGCGCGTTCCCCGCTGCCCAGCACTTCAAGGGCGAGGGGCAGCCGCGTCCCATCACCGTCTGGTGCTCCAACGACTACCTCGGCATGGGGCAGCACCCGGCCGTGATCGCCGCCATGCACGAGGCGATCGACTCCGTCGGTGCCGGCTCCGGCGGCACGCGCAACATCTCCGGCACCTGCCACTATCACGTGGAGCTCGAGGCCGAGCTCGCCGATCTGCACGGCAAGGAGGCGGCGCTCCTCTTCACCTCGGCCTACGTCGCCAATGACGCGACGCTATCGACGCTGGCGCAGCTGCTTCCCGGGCTCGTGATCTTCTCCGACGAGAAGAACCACGCCTCCATGATCGCCGGCATCCGCCACGGCGGCGGGCCAAAGCGCATCTTCCGCCACAACGACCTTGCCGACCTCGAGGCCAAGCTCAAGGAGTACGACCGCGCGACGCCGAAGCTGATCGCGTTCGAGAGCGTCTATTCCATGGACGGCCACATCGCGCCGATCGCGGCCATCTGCGATCTCGCCGAGAAGTACGGCGCGCTCACCTACCTCGATGAGGTGCACGCTGTCGGCCTCTACGGTCCGCGCGGTGGCGGCATCGCCGAGCGCGAAGGCGTGATGGATCGCGTCGACATCATCAACGGCACGCTGGCGAAGGGTTTCGGCGTCATGGGCGGTTACATCGCCGCGAGCCGCGATTGCTGCGACGCCATCCGCTCGTACGCGGCCGGCTTTATCTTCACAACCTCGTTAGCGCCGGCCATCGCGGCGGGAGCGTTGGCCAGCATCCGCCACCTCAAATCGAGCGTCATGGAGCGGGCCCGGCTGCACGAGCGCGCGCAAACGCTCAAGCGGCGCCTTTCCGATGCCGGTCTGCCGCTCGTCGCCAACGCGAGCCACATCGTTCCGGTGACGGTCGGCGATCCGGTGCACTGCAAAGCGGTGACGGACACGCTGCTCGACCGCTACGCCATCTACGTGCAACCGATTAACTATCCGACCGTGCCGCGCGGCACCGAGCGCATCCGGCTGACGCCTTCGCCGGTGCACACAAACGAGCAGATGGACTATCTCGTCCATTCGCTGACCGAGCTGTGGCAGGCATGCCCGCTGTCGCGCGGCGAGGTCGTCCGGCTCGCGGCCGAGTAGGCGCCCCGGCCCGCTTCCGGTACCAGCGGCAAAAAAGCTGTAGCGAGAACCGCACCAATGTGCTGCCAGAGAGGTTGAGCCGGACGCGGCTCGACCTTACTATGGCGTATTGGCTCCCCGGGGCTGCGGCAGCACCCCTTCCCGAATTCCCGAACTCCTCGCGCGCGCGACAACAAGGAAGCAGCAAATGTTCACGATGAAGGCCCCCGCCAAGAAGTCCGGCTTTTTCACCGCCTCCATCGCCGACGGCGACGCCGAGGTCGCCGACGCGATCGGCAAGGAGCTCGGTCGCCAGCAGCACGAGATCGAGCTCATCGCCTCGGAGAACATCGTCTCCAAGGCGGTGCTGGAGGCAGCCGGCACGGTGCTTACCAACAAGTACGCGGAAGGGTATCCCGGCAAGCGCTACTACGGCGGCTGCCAGTACGTCGACATCGTCGAGCAGCTCGCAATCGACCGCGCCAAGAAGTTGTTCGGCTGCGGCTTCGCCAACGTGCAGCCGCACTCGGGCAGCCAGGCAAACCAGGGCGTGTTCAACGCTCTTGCCGCGCCGGGCGACACCATCGTGGGCTTGAGTCTTGCGGCCGGCGGCCACTTGACGCACGGCTCTCCCGTCAACCAGTCGGGCAAGTGGTTCAAGGCCGTGTCCTACATGGTGAAGCCCGACACGCACCGCATCAACATGGATGAGGTCTACAAGCTCGCGCTCGAGCACCGGCCGCGCATCATCATCGCCGGCGGCTCTGCTTACCCGCGCCACATCGAGTTTGCCGACTTCCGCGCCATCGCCAATGAGGTCGGTGCGTACCTGATGGTCGACATGGCGCACTTCGCCGGCCTCGTCGCCGGCGGCGCGCATCCGAGCCCGTTCCCGCACGCGCACGTCGTGACGACGACGACGCACAAGACGCTGCGCGGACCCCGCGGCGGCATGATCCTGACGAACGATGAGGACATCGCCAAGAAGGTCAACTCGGCGATCTTCCCCGGCATCCAGGGCGGCCCGCTGATGCACATCATCGCCGCGAAGGCCGTCGCCTTCGGGGAGGCGCTGCGGCCCGATTTCAAGGTTTACGCCAAGAACGTGATCGAGAACGCCAAGGCGATGGGCGAGGTGCTGGTGAACTCCGGCTTCGCGCTTGTCTCCGGCGGCACCGATACGCACCTGATCCTGCTCGACCTGCGCCCCAAGAAGCTCACCGGCAATATCTCGGAGAAGGCGCTGGGGCGCGCCAACATCACGACGAACAAGAACGGCGTGCCCTTCGATCCGGAGAAGCCGATGGTCACCTCGGGCATCCGCCTCGGCGCGCCCGCCGGCACCACGCGCGGCTTCGGCGTCGCCGAGTTCCAGGAGGTCGGCCGTATGATCGCGGAGGTGCTGGACGGGCTCGCCAAGAATGGCGAGGCCGGCAACGGTGCGGTGGAGCAGAAGGTCAAGGCGCAGGCGATCGCGCTCTGCAAGCGCTTCCCAATCTACACCTGATTTCGCACAAGCCAATTCGGGGTGTCCGCAGCTGTCCATTGGATATCCGCGGGCACCTCGTTGCGTTTCTGACGCCCCAACGGCTAATACTCATGGCGCGGCGCCTGCCCTTGAGCGCCGGCGCGGCGGCCCGAACGGAGGCACTCCATGCGTTGCCCCTATTGTGCGGGCGCAAACACGCAAGTGAAGGATAGCCGCCCCACCGAGGAGAACGCGGCCATCCGTCGGCGGCGTATCTGCCCCGATTGCGGCGGCCGCTTCACGACCTTCGAGCGTGTGCAGTTGCGCGAGCTGACCGTCGTCAAGCGCTCGGGCCGCAAGGTGCCCTTCGATCGCGACAAGCTCGTGCGCTCGGTCGACGTAGCGCTGAGGAAGCGGCCCATCGATGCCGAGCGGATCGAGCGTATGGTCTCCGGCCTCGTGCGCCAGCTCGAAAGCTCCGGCGAGACCGAGGTCGCGACCTCCACCATCGGCGGCCTCGTCATGGAGGCGCTGCGCGGCCTCGACCCCGTCGCCTACGTGCGCTTCGCTTCCGTCTATCGCGACTTCAGGGAGGCCGCGGATTTCCAGGAGGTGCTGAGCGAGATCGCCGGCGAGCCGGTGCCGACGCACGCCGCGTCCGGCATCGACCGCATCGCGTTCGACAGCCCGGTCGTCGAGACGGCGCCGCTCAAGAAGCACTAGTGTGATGATCGAGAAATTCGCTATCGTCAGCGGCATGGTCACGAGCGAATTTCTCGATCTGAATCACACTAGCAAGTTCACGATTCTAGTGTCCCTTATGATTCGGAAGTTCGCTCTCGGCCCCGGCGGCGAACTGTGGCGAACTTCGGAATCGGGACACTAGCGTCTCATGGCTCCTGCGGCCGGTGCCGGGTTTGATGCTCACATGATGGCGATTGCCCTGCGGCTCGCGCAACGCGGGCTGGGCGCGACGGCGCCAAACCCGTCCGTCGGCGCCGTCATCGCGGATGAGGCGACCGGGGAGGTGATCGCGCGCGGTGTCACGGCGCGCGGAGGCCGTCCGCACGCGGAGACGGAAGCCCTGAGCCGCGCGGGGGCGCAGGCGCGCGGGGCGACCCTGTACGTGACGCTGGAGCCCTGCTCGCATCACGGCGCCACGCCGCCGTGCGCCGACGCCGTCATCGCTGCCGGCGTCGGCCGCGTCGTCTGCGCCATCGAGGATCCCGACCCGCGCGTCGCCGGCCGCGGGCTGTCGCGGCTGCGCTCCGCGGGCATCGCGGTCGAACGCGGGCCGATGGCGCGCGAGGCGCACTGGATGGCGGCCGGCCACATCCTGCGGGTCACCGAGCGCCGTCCGCTTGTGCAAGTGAAGCTCGCACTCGACCCCGACGGATCGGTGCCGCGCGGGAGCGGCGGTCAGCCGGCGTGGGCGACGAGTGCGGAAGCGCGCGCGCAAGGACACCTCCTGCGCGCCCGTGCCGATGCAATCCTCGTGGGGCGCCAGACCGTCATCGATGACGATCCGCTGCTGACCTGCCGGCTACCGGGCCTCGAGGACCGGTCGCCGGTGCGCATCGTCGTAGGGCGCAGCCTGGACGGGCTTGCCCACAGCCGTCTCGTGCGCACCGCGCGCGAGCACCCGCTTTGGGTCTTCTGCGGGCCGCGCACGGACACAGCGGCGCTCGAAACCGCCGGCGCCCGTGTCTTTCGCGTCCCCGAGATCGGCGGCGAGCTGTGGCTGCCCTCGTTGATGGAGGCGCTCGTCGCCAACGGCATCACGCGCCTCCTGGTCGAGGGCGGCGCCTATACGTGGCGCACGTTCTCGCAGGCGGGCCTCGTCGACGAGGCCGTGCTGTTCCATGCGCGCGCCGCGGGCGCGCCGCCGCTCAACCTGGAGCAGGGGTTAGCGGCACTTTCACGCTACGTCGCAACGGAAAGCTTGGAGCATTTCGAGCAACGTAACGTCGGCGGCGACGATATGATGGTGTTCCGGCGGCGCTGGCACAGCCTCGGCCGGCCGGCGCAACAACCCCAGCCTTGACTTAAGCGGCAGCGAGGAAAGCTCATGTTCACCGGCATCGTCTCCGACATCGGCGAGGTCGTGGCGCGCGAGGACGGCCAATTCTCGATCCGGACGAGCTACGCCGCTCAAACGCTCGAGGTCGGCGCCTCCATGGCGTGCGACGGATGCTGCCTGACGCTCACCTCGGTGCGCGCCGACGGCAAGGGAGCCATGTTCACCGTCGACACCTCCAACGAGACGCGGGCCAAGACGACGCTTGCCGACTGGAGCCCTGGGCGCCGCGTCAATCTGGAGCGCCCGCTGCAGGCGGGAGCCGAGCTCGGCGGCCACGTGGTGACGGGCCACGTCGACGGGCTCGCCCGCATCCTTGATGTCCGCGCCGACGGCGAAAGCCGCCGCTTCTCCTTCGAGGTGCCCGATCACCTCGCCCCCTACATCGCCCCAAAGGGGTCGATTGCACTTGACGGAGTGTCGTTAACGGTCAACGAGGTGAGCGACAACCGTTTCGGCGTGAACATAATTCCTCACACCTTGACGGTGACGACGTGGGGGGCCAAAACCCCCGGACAATCGGTCAACCTCGAGGTCGACCTGTTCGCGCGCTATGTCGCGCGGCTCTTGGAGTTCCGCCCGTGACGCATGAAGCCGGTGCGATCGCAGTGTCGCAAGGCCGCGGCTGCCTGTCCGCCATCCCCGAGATCCTCGAGGATATGCGCAACGGGCGTATGGTCGTGCTCGTCGACGCGGAGGAGCGCGAGAACGAAGGCGATCTCGTCATTCCCGCACAGATGGCGACGCCCGACGCGATCAATTTCATGGCGCGGTTCGGCCGCGGCCTCGTCTGCCTGTCGCTTACTCAGCAGCGCGCGCACGAGCTGGGGCTCGAAGCGATGGTGCGCCGGAACGACTCGCGCAACCGCACCGCCTTCACGCAGTCGATCGAGGCGCGCGAAGGCATATCGACCGGCATCTCCGCGCACGACCGCGCGCGCACCATCGCGACCGCCATCGACGCGACCAAGGGCGCCGCCGACATCGTCTCCCCCGGCCACGTCTTCCCGCTCATCGCGCGCGAGGGCGGCGTGCTGATCCGCGCCGGGCATACGGAAGCCTCCGTCGATCTGGCGCGGCTTGCCGGGCTCTATCCCGCCGCCGTCATCTGCGAGGTCATGAACGACGACGGCACCATGGCACGCATGCCGGACCTCGTTGCCTTCGCACAGCGCCACGGCCTCAAGATCGGTGCCATCGAGGGTCTGATCGCCTACCGCCTGAAGAACGACCACTTAGTGCGCGCGGTTGCCCGCACGCGCGTCAACACGGCCGCAGCCGGCGCCTTCGACCTCCACGTCTATGAGGCGACCGTCGAGCCGGGCGAGCACCTGGCGCTCGTCAAGGGCGACCTGTCAGCACCGGGTCCCGTGCTCGTGCGCGTGCACGCCGTCAACGCGCTCGCGGACCTGCTCGGCATCCGCGAGGCGGGCGAAGGCAGCCGCCTGATCGATGCTTCCCTGCGCACGATCGAGCGCGAAGGGCGCGGCGTCGTCGTGCTGATCCGCGACCTGCGGCCGAAATCCGTGTCCGAGTGGATTGAGCGGCGCACCCGCGATCCTAAGACATCCGAGGGCGCGCGCGAGCGCCGCCAGGTCGAGATCGGGCTTGGCTCGCAGATCCTCACCGACCTCGGCGTGCGCGATATGGTGCTGCTGACCAATTCGCCCGCACACGTCTACGTGGGTCTCGAAGGCTTCGGCCTGCGCATCGTCGGCACGCGGCGGATCGAGTGAGCGCCATGGTAGTCAAGATCAAGGCCCTCAAGACCAAGCCTCCGGCGCAGAGCGCAGCAAAGTCATACCGTCACGCTCCGCAGGCGCGCGTCCTCATCATCGAGGGGCGCTTCTACGACGCCATCTCGGACGAACTCGCCAACGGCGCCATCGCCGCGCTCGAGGCACAAGGCGTGGGCTACGACCGCATCACGGTGCCGGGCGCGCTCGAGATCCCGCAGGTGCTGGCGCAGGCGGCGTCCGCGGGGCTCATCCCGCGCAGCGCCGCGAGCGGCCGCTGGGACGGCGCGGTGGCGCTCGGCTGCGTGATCCGGGGCGAGACCTCGCACTACGACATCGTCTGCAACAACGCCAATCACTGGCTGATGGAGGTCGCGATCCGCCACAGCATTCCGCTCGGCAATGGCATCCTCACCGTCGATACAGAGGCGCAAGCCATGGCGCGGGCGCAAGGCGGCGCCGACGGCAAGGGCGGAGACGCGGTGCGCGCGTGCCTGAGTGTCATCGAGCTCGTGCATACGTTCGAGAGGCAGGAAGTATGAGCGGGAACGAGCACGAGCACACCCAGGCCACGGCAACGGCGCTGCAGCCGCGCACCGCGGCGCGCGTCGCGGCCGTGCAGGCGCTATACCAGATGGACATGGCCGGCACCGACCTCAACGCGGTGATCGACGAGTTCGTGCGCCTGCGTTTCCCCAAGCCCCCCGGCGACGAGGTCGCATCAGGAGCCGACGCCGTGTTCTTCACCGAGCTGCTGCGCGGCGTCGTCCGCCGTCAACGCGACATCGATCCGCTCGTCGATCAGCAGCTCGCCGAGGGCTGGCGGCTGATCCGCATCGACGCCATCGTGCGCGCGATCCTGCGCGCCGGCGTGTTCGAGCTGATGGAGCGCCCCGACGTTCCCGCCCGCGTCGTCATCAACGAGTACATCAACGTGGCGCACTCGTTCTTCTCGGACGAGGAGCCGAAAGTTGTGAACGGCGTGCTGGACAAGCTGGCGCGGCGGTTGCGCGCAAGTGAGTTCAACGGCCATGACGACCGCAAAGCCCGCTGATCTGCAGAGCGAAGAAGCGATCATCGCCGAGTTCTGGGCCCCCCTCGCTGCCGGCTTTGCTGGCGCGTTCGGCCTCAAGGACGACTGCGCGGCGATCACGCCGGAGCCCGGACACGACCTCGTCGTGACGACGGATGGCTTGATCGCGGGCGTGCATTTCATTCCCGGGGAGGATCCGGGCGCCGTCGCGTGGAAGGCGCTCGCGGTCAACGTCTCCGACCTCGTAGCCAAAGGCGCAACCCCGCTCGCCTACGTGCTATCGCTCGCACTTCCCCGCGCGCCCGAACGCGCCTGGCTCGCGGCCTTTGCGGGCGGCCTGCAGCGCGCGCAAGCAGCGTTCGGTTGCTCGCTCATCGGCGGCGACACCGACCGCACGCTGGGCCCCCTCAGCGTCTCGATCACCGCCTTCGGGACCGTCCCCAAGGGCCGCATGGTACGCCGGTCGACCGCGGCGGTCGGCGACGCCGTCTACGTCTCCGGCACCATCGGCGATGCCACCCTAGGCCTAGCGCTCGTGGGCAACCCCGCGCTTGCGCAGCGCTGCGGGCTCGATGCGGCTGCGCAGGCCCATCTCGATGCCAGGTTTCGGCTGCCGCAGCCGCCCGTCGGCCTGCGCGCGGCGCTGCTCGGCCATGCGCACGCCGCCATGGACATTTCCGACGGTCTCGTGAAGGACTTCGATCGCCTGTGTCGGGTCTCGTCCGTTGGCGGCGAGATCGACGCTAGCTGCCGTCCCGCTGTCGGCCGCCGCGCGTGCGGTGGTGGCTGCGGGCGGCGCGACTCTCGCCGACCTCATCACCGGCGGCGAGGACTACGAGGTGCTCGCGGCGATTGCGCCACACGAGGTGGAGAAATTCGAAGCTGCGGCCGCCGCCGCGGGAACTCCCGTCACGCGCATTGGTTTTATTGTCGACGGCGGGCAGGGGTTGCGCGTGCACGACGGAAGTGGTCGCGCCATGGCGTTCACCAGAACCGGCTGGGATCACTTTGGGGATTAGGTCTGGTCCACAATCTTTCGAGGCTCCGATGCAACCGAATGGCACGTCGTTGCCACTGGTGCGGGCGTCTGGCACCCTGGGATCAACCCTGTCGTCTTTGTTTGGCCATATCCAGTGGGCAGTGAGGGCGTTCGGTGGTCAGGCGAAGCTTGGGCAGCCCTGCCGCCAGCCCGTAAGCTCCGCTCTCGTAATCGAGAGCAACGGTCAGGACGGATCGATGCAGGCATTTCGCGCGCCCGCGCGGCCCCGCGGGGCGCAGATTGCCAACTTTCTGGAGAACGCGTGCGACTGGCGGACGGCGGGCGTGATGGGCCTCGCCCTTGCGCTGCTGCTGGTGGCGCTCCCAGCTTACGCACAGGCTGCACAAGCCAACTGGTGGGAAGGCATCACCGGCTTCGGCCAACCTGATTATTCGAACCGCCGCAGGGACGACAACGGCGGCGGCGACCGGCCTCAGAGCGCCGCCGATCCGCTCGACGATCTGCGCCCCGATCCCACGCCCTGGCGCAGCGACGAGATGATCGCGGGGATGGAGGACGCAATCCAGCGCTATCAGGCGATCGCCGCCGCCGGCGGTTGGCCGCTGGTGCCGCCGGGGCGCATGATGCGTGAAGGCGACGACGACGAGCGCGTGCCGGTCC
Source organism: uncultured Alphaproteobacteria bacterium (assembly GCA_963817485.1). Classification (GTDB taxonomy): domain Bacteria; phylum Pseudomonadota; class Alphaproteobacteria; order Rhizobiales; family Hyphomicrobiaceae; genus Hyphomicrobium_A. The sequence goes on from CAWFOR010000020.1 coordinate 222,738, forward strand.
TGCGCAAGCGCCTGCAGATCAGCGGCGACCTTCCGCGCCGCGCCGCCCCCTACAGCAATTACACCTTCGACGAGGAGCTGTCGGCCGCCGTGCGCCGCTTCCAGCGTCGCAACGGACTGCGCCCCACCGGCCGTGTCGAGCAGTCGACCTTCCCCGCGCTCAACATGACGACCGAGGACCGGCTGGCTCAGCTTCGGCTCAACCTTGGCCGCATCCGCGAGCTGATGTCCCAGGCGGTCGCCGACCGCTACATCCTCGTCAACATTCCGGCTTTCCAGCTCGAGGCGGTGGACAGGTACGAGGTCCAGCAGCGCCACCGCGTGATCGTCGGGCGCACCGAGCGCCCATCGCCCTCCGTGAAGGCGACCGTCCGCGCGCTCAACTTCTTTCCCTACTGGCGGGTGCCGGAGAGCGTCGCCCACCTCGACCTCATCCCCCACGTGATGAAAGAGCCGGGCTACCTCACGCAGGAGCAGATCCGCGTCTTCTCCAGCGTCGACGGCCCGGAGGTCGATCCCGCCGCGGTCGACTGGGGCTCTCCGCAGGCCCAGAAGCTCAAGTTCCGCCAGGACCCGGGGCCGCAGAACGCTCTCGGGCTCGTGCGCATCGATATGCCCAACGACCAGAACGTCTACATGCACGACACGCCGATGAAGCCGCTTTTCGCCCAGCGGTCGCGCGCCTTCTCGGCCGGCTGCGTGCGCGTCCAGGACGTGTTCGACCTGGTCGATTGGATCGGCCACAACGAGCCGGGCTGGGAGGCGGGGCGCGCGCAGCAGATCATCGCCGGAGGCCAGCCGGTGGACATTACGCTGACGCGGCCGATCCCGGTATTTTTCACCTACATCACCGCCTGGGCCGAACGTGACGGGACCGTTGTGTTCCGGCCCGACCTCTACGGGCGTGATGGCGCCGCCGATACCATCGCCGAGATGGACCGCGATCCCAACGAGCCGCCGCCCGCGCCCACACTTGCCCCTTAAGGATATCTCCGGCGGTGGCGGTGGCAGCACCGCTTGCGCTCGCCGCGGCGGCCTCGCATCCCTATATGATGGCGTGGCACTGACCCTCGTATCCCGCGTTGGCTTCATGAGCTGGTCGATAAAACTGTTCACGCTCGGCGGCACTGCCGTCCGCATGCATCTGACGTTCCTGCTGCTGCTTGCCTGGATCGCCGCGACCGAATGGCAGCGCGGCGGCCCGCAGAATGCTGCCCACGGCGTGCTGTTCATCCTCGTGCTGTTCGCCTGCGTGGTGCTGCACGAGTTCGGGCACATCTGGGCTGCGCGCCGCTACGGCATCCGGACGGCCGACGTCACGCTGCTGCCGATCGGCGGCGTCGCTTCGATGGAGCGTATGCCGGAAAAGCCCAGCCAGGAGATCGCGGTGGCGCTGGCCGGCCCAGCCGTCAATGCGGCCATCGCCTTCGTCCTCCTCGCGGTACTGTGGCTCGACGCCACGCCGCTGTCCTTCGGGGCATTCCAGGAGAGCTTCCTGGCTCAGGTCGCTGCGGCGAACGTGGTGCTGCTCGTCTTCAACCTCATTCCGGCGTTCCCAATGGATGGGGGCCGCGTTCTGCGCGCCGTGCTGGCGATCTGGCTCGGCTATGGCCCCGCGACGCAAGTGGCCGCGCGCATCGGGCAGGGGCTGGCGCTCGTGTTTGCCGCCTTGGGCTTCATCATGGGCAACCCGATGCTTGTGCTGATCGCGCTCTTCATCTTCGCGGCCGCCGGCGGTGAGGCGCGCTACGTCAAGGCGCGCGAGACGGCAGACGCACAGCCCGCCGCCAATGCAACGGTCGAGTCGGGCCCGTGGGGCGATGTGCGGCCGCTCGACCCGTCAGGGGCCAGCAGCGACCAGCGGTAACGTCAGGACCGGGCAGCGCGATTGCGCGATGACGCGGCTTGTCGTGCTGCCGCGGAAGGCATCGGTAAGGCCGTGATGGCGGGCCGTCGGCATGGCGATGAGATCGACGTTGCGCTCGTCCGCCACGCGCAGGATCGTCTCGACGACGGGCCCTTCGAAATAGTCGACATTGGCCGGCGCGCCCACGTCGTCGGCGGGGCCCGCTCTCTCGACGATGTGCATGAGCTCAAAGCACTCCGGTGTCACTTCCGCCGCCGACAGCAACGAGGCGAGCCGCTCGAGCGCGCGGGCCGGCGATGGCATCGGCTTCACCGGAACGAGAATGCGCCGAAGGCTCATGTCGCCCGACCGAGCGTCGATAAAGCCATGGCCGTCGGGGCCGATCAGCAGCGTCGGAACATGTGTTCGGCGCGCCACGTCCTCGGAGACGGAGCCGTTGAGCCACCGGTTGACGCCCTGGCGTCCGTGCGTCGCGACGACGAGAAGGTCGGGACGGTGGGTCAGGAAGAATTGGCTGATCCCGTCGACGACGTCGCGGTCCTTGATCTCGATCTTCGCAACGCGCACCCCGAGCTTGCTCTCTATGTCGGCCGGCGCTGCATGCGCATCCATCAACCCCCATTCGGCGAGCACCTCGCGCACATGCGGAAAGGAGCCCCAGGCGTCGTCTGCGCCCTCCTCCTTGACGTGGAGCAGGTCCAGCCGGCAGCGGTTGGCGAGGCTTAAGCGCAGGGCATGGCGGAAAGCTGCCATGCTCTGCGCTGAGAAGTCCGTGGTGTGCGCAATTCTCGCCAACATGCCTGCCCCCGTTCGGCAAACCTGCACTGCCTATCGCATGCGCGACTTGAGCTTGATGACCTCGCCATCGACGGCGAACGTGCCGTAGCCGCGGTGATGGATCGTCTTTGCGTTCTTCTGCTTGGGCTCGATCCACGCTTTGACCACTTCGAGGATGAAGAGGTTGTACTTATCCACGAGTCGCGTCTCGACCACCCGGCATTCGAGATTGGCGAAGCACTGGGGCAGGAGCGGCGCCGCGACCTGCCCGGCCTTTTTCGACGCGATCGCGAACTCGCCGAACTTGTCGACGTCACGCCCGGAGCAATTGCCGATCTTGACCACCAGCTCGGCGATCTCGACCGAGGGGATGGCGATCACGCACTCCTTCGTCTTGCGCAGGGCGGCGAAGCTGTAATCGCCCGTGCTCACGATGCAGGCGACGAGCGGCGGCTCGAAGTCGACCATCATGTGCCAGGACATGGTCATCACGTTGGCGCGGCCGCCGCTTGCCGTGGCGAGCAAGACCACTGGGCCCGGCTCGATCAGCGCATAGACCTTCGATAGGGCCAAGTCTTTCATGGGAGCATGACCCGTTCGACTCAGGAGTGCGGCTTGAGGCTCAGGATGTAGCTGACCACGGCAGCGATCATGTCATCGTTGAGCCCCGGATCGGGCATCGTATAGGGCTTGTCCTCGGTGCGATGCGCGGTATGTAGGAACGCGGTGAGCGACGCGGCCGTCGTGTCGGGACGCGCGGCGATGGCGTGAAAATCCGGGCCGGGAACGCGCAGGATCGGCGAGAACTCCGAATTGGTTTCTGTCACGTGGCAGATCCAGCAGACCCGGTCCGCGATCTGGCGGCCGCGCTCGACTTGCTCCGCGTCTGGCGCTGCGGCCTGCGCGCTCACGCCGCTCAGCGCCAGCCCAGCCACAGCGATTGTTGCAACCAGCCGCATTCACACCTCCACTACGGATCCGGTGACTTACGCTCGGGGATGAATACGAGTCCGAGCCGCCGCTTCCGTCGTTGATTCAGCTCAAGGCCGGAAGCCCATGCCGCACCTAGGCTTGTTGCTGGACACGCCCATGCAGGAGCGACATGTACAAGAACATCCTCATAGCGACCGACGGGTCGAAGATCGCCAGGAAGGCGATGCACGACGGTCTTGCCCTTGCCCGTTGCCTTGGCGCGCGCGTGAGCGTCGTCACGGTCACGGGGCCGAGGAGCGAAGCCGCATTGGGGGAAACGGTCTTTGCGCCGAGTGTGGAGGACTTCGACAAGATCTGCGCGAAGGAAGCCGCGCGGATTCTGTCGGAGGTCGATGAAGCCGCAGCGGCCGCGGGGGTCCAGTGCAAGGTCGTGCACGTGGGCCACAGGTTTCCCGCCGACGGAATTCTCGAAACGGCCGAGCAGTCGGGCTGCGACCTCATCGTGATGGGCTCGCACGGGCGGCGAGGGCTCGCAAAGTTCCTGCTCGGGAGCCAGGCGACCGAGGTGCTGACCCGCTCCAAGGTGCCGGTTCTCATCTGCCGGTGAGTCACGGAGCGGCTAGCCTGCTTCCGCCGCCACGCTGCGGAAGCGCAGCAGAGCGAGCCCCAGGAACACGGCGCCGATCGCGCCCACCAGGAGGAAGCGCGGCCATACGATGTCGAAGCCGGCGCCGCGATAGAGAATGGCCTGCGCAAAGGCGACGAAGTGCGTCGACGGCGATGCCTGCATAATGGTGCGCAAGAGTGGCGGCATGCTCTCGAGCGGCGTGTTGGCGCCCGACAGCAGGTTCAGCGGTACGGCGACGAGGATATAGAGCAGCCCGAGCTGCGGCATGGTGCGCGCGACCGTGGCCAGGAAGATGCCGACCGCCGAGGCGAAGAAGAGGTAGATCGCTACCCCACACATGAACAGCGGCACCGAGCCTGCGATGGGGATGTCGAGCAGTCCCTTCACGACGATGGCGAGCGACAGGCCGACCGCGACCGTTATGACGAGCGCATTGGCCCAAATCTTCGACATGGCGATCTCGAAGGGCGTGATCGGCATGACGAGCAGGTGATCCATGGTCCCGTGCTCGCGCTCGCGTACCACGGCGGCGCCGGCAAGGATGATCGCGAGCATGGTCACGCTGTTGATGATGCCCATCACGCTGGTGAACCAGGCCGTCATGACGTTGGGATTGAAGGCGATGCGCACGACGAGATTGACCGGCGGCGTGGGCGAGCCTTGCGTGCGTGAGATGTAGTCGGCGACTTCGCCGTCGATGATCTGCATGGCGTAGCTCGAGCCGATGCCGGCCTGCACCATGGCCGTGGCGTCGACGTTGATCTGCAACGCGGGGCTGCGGCCGGCCCGCACGTCGCGCTCGAAGTTGGGAGGAATGTCGATGATGAACGTGAACTTGCCCGTGTTCATGAGCCGATTGATGTCGCGCTCGGCGACGTACTGCGCCGGCTTGAAATAGGGCGGCAGGAACGCCCGCGCGATGTGCTGGGATAGCTGCGAGTTGTCCTCATCGACGATGGCGATGGACGCGTTGTGCAGCTCCTGCGCGTTGCTCCGCGCCTGTGCGATGACGGCGAGCGAGAACGAGTACACGACGAGCCCGAGCAGCACCCAGTCGCGGAGGAAGCTGCGCAGCTCCTTGGTGCCGAGCCAGTAGATGTTGGAGAGCATGCGCATGGGGGATCACTTTTCCTGTTTGCGCAGCAGGAGAAGGCTCAGCAGCGTGAGCGCGGGGACGAACAGCGCGAGCTGGCCCAGGTAGCCGACGAGATCGAAGAAGCCGAGGCCCTTGGTGAAGGTCCCGACGCTGATCGGGAGGAAGTATGTCATCGGGAACAGCCGCCCCATTACGGCGCCCATGCCCGTGAGCGACGAGACCGGTGTCATCATTCCGGCGAACATCTGCGCTGGCAGCACGGTGAGGATGGCGGTGCCGAACAGCGCCGCGATCTGCGTTCGCGTGAAGGCCGAGATAACCATGCCGTAAGCCGTGGTCGCCGTGACGTAGACGAGCGCGCCGATCGCCAGCATGGGGAAGCTGCCCTTCAGCGGAACCTTGAAGATGAAGATCGCCATCAGCAGCAGAATGAAGAAGTTCACCATCGCCACCGCGATGTAGGGGAGCTGCTTGCCGAGCAGGAACTCGAGCCGCGTGACCGGCGTGACGTAGAGGTTGGTGATGGAGCCGAGCTCCTTCTCGCGCACGATGGCGAGCGCCATCAGGATCGCCGGGATGAGGGCGAGCTGCATTGCGATGGTCGAAGGGACCATGGCGAAGATACTGTCGAAATCCTGGTTGTAGCGAAAGCGGACCTCGACCCTCGCGAGTGGCGGGGCAGCCTCCCCCTTTCCACGGATCGCCGGATCGGAGAGGTACTGCTGGTGCACGCCTTCGAGATAGCCGCGGATCGTCTCGGCGCGGAACGGCATGGCTCCGTCGATCCAGGCGCTCACTTCGGTCGGCCGTCCGCGCTTCACGTCGCGGCCGAAGCCCACGGGGATCTCGATCGTCGCCGTGACCTGCCCGCTCTTCAGCCGGTCCTGCAGATCATGCGCGTCCGTGATCGGCGGCGCCTCGACGAAATAGGGCGAGCCGCGCAGCTCCTCGAGATAGGCGCGGCTCTCGTAGGTCTTGTCGCGGTCGAGCGCGGCGAAGGTCAGCGAGTTGACGTCGGTGGTGATGCCGAACCCGAAGATCAACATCAGGAAGGCCGTGCCGAGCAGAGCAAAGCCGAGGCGGATGGGATCGCGTATCAACTCGAGCGATTCGCGGACCGTATAGGCGAGCATCCGCCGCGGGCTGAAGAGCTGCTGAGCGGGCTCGACCGCCGGGCCGGCGGGAATAAGCTCGGTGCCCTTCCCCGCCTCGAGCGCAAGATCTGCCCGGCTTCCGTCCGCCTCCTCGAGGTAGCTGATGAACGCGTCCTCGAGCGAAGCGGCATGGCGCGCGCGCACGAGGCCAGCCGGTGTATCGGTCGCGAGCACCCGGCCGGCGTCCATGAGCGAGACCCGATCGCAGCGCGCGGCCTCGTTCATGAAGTGTGTGGAGACGAAGATCGTCACGCCCTGCCGGCGCGAAAGATCGATCAGTAGCTCCCAGAAGCTGTCGCGGGCGAGGGGATCGACGCCGGACGTCGGCTCATCGAGGATGAGCACCTCGGGCTCGTGCACGACCGCGACCGCCAGCGAGAGCCGCTGGCGGATGCCCAGCGGCAGATCGGCGGCGAGCTGATCGACGTAGTCTGCCAATCCGAACCGCGAGATCAGCTCAGCGATGCGGTTCGCGGCCTTGTCGGACGGCAGTTGGAACAGGCGTGCATGCAAGTCTAGGTTCTGGCGTACGGTGAGCTCGGTATAGAGCGAGAACGACTGCGACATGTAGCCGACGCGCATGCGCGAGCGCATGTCGCCGGCATCGACCGGGCGGCCCAGCAGCATCGCACTGCCGCTGGTCGCCGGCAGCAGGCCGGTCAGCATCTTCATGGTCGTGGTCTTGCCGCATCCGTTCGAGCCCAGAAACCCGAACAGCTCCCCGCGCTCGATCTCGAAGCTCACGTGATCGACCGCCGTGAAGGCGCCGAACCGGCGGGTCAGGTCGCGAGCGACGATCACGGGCTCGCGCACAGTCTTGCCGCGCGGCGGGATCGTCAGCACACGTCGTCCCGCTTTGAACTCGGGCGGCAGCAGCGCGATGAAGACATCCTCGATCGATTGCGCCCCGGTCTCCTGCTTGAGCCGCGCCGGCGTCCCCGCCGCGAGCACGCGACCGGCATGCATGACGATGAGCCAGTCGAACTGCTCCGCCTCCTCCATGTAGGCGGTCGCGATCATGACGCTCATGTCCTGCCGGCGCTGGCGCATGCGCGCGATCAGCTCCCAGAACTGCCGGCGCGAGAGCGGATCGACGCCCGTCGTCGGCTCGTCGAGGATGAGAAGATCGGGATCGTGGATGAGCGAGCAGCAGAGCCCGAGCTTCTGGCGCATGCCGCCCGACAGGTTGCGCGCCAGGCGGTCGGCGAACGGCGTCAGGCCCGTGCTGTCCAGCAGGTTGGCGATGCGCATTTCGCGCTCGGCGCGGTCTTGTCCGAAGAGGCGAGCGAAGAACTCGATGTTCTCGCGCACGCTGAGGTCTGCATAGAGGTTTTTGCCGAGCCCCTGCGGCATGAAGGCGATGCGCGGGCAGATCTCCGCGCGGTGGTGCGCGTCCGCCATGCTCCCGCCCAGCACCTCGACCGAGCCGGCCTGAATGCGCTTGGCGCCGGCGACGATGCCCAGCAGCGACGACTTTCCCACGCCGTCGGGACCGATCAAGCCGACGAGGCAGCCGCCCGGGATCGCGAGCGTGACGTCATCGAGGGCGGGCGTGGCGGTGTAGCGATGCGTTAGGCCGTCGAGGCGGACGATGGGCTCGTCGGGTGCCGCCATGGTCACGACTTCCCTTTGAGTCGCTCCGGCCAGTCGGTCTGCGGGTCGGACTTCACGTAGGCGACGCCGGGCAGCCCGCTACGCACCGCATCCTTATGTGCGCGCGAGCGATCGGGGTCGATGCGCACGCGGATGCGGAACATGAGCTTCTCGCGCTCGGTCTGCGTCTCGACCATCTTCGGCGTGAACTGCGCCTGGCTCGCCATGTAGCTCACCTTCGCGGGGATCGGCCGGTCGGGAAAGGCGTCGAGCACGATGCGCGCATCGTTGCCGATCTTGATGCGGTCGGCCTCCGCTGTCGGCAGATAGATGTCCATGTAGACATACGAGATGTCGAGCATGGTGAAGACCTTGCCTCCCGCTGGAAGCACTTCGCCCACGTTGGCGATCCTGTATTCGATGCGGCCATCGCGCGGGGCGACGAGCGTGTTGTCGTCGATGTTGACCTTGTAGAGCTCGACGTCATGCGTCGCGGCATCGAGCGCATGCTCGGCCTGGATCATTCTCGCCTTCGCAGCGCTCTCTGCAGCCTGCGCGCTGTCGAGCTGCTGGCGGCGCTGATCGAACGTCTCGCGCGTCGTCCATCCCTGCTCGACGAGCTTGCGGGAGCGCTCCATCTCCTGGCTGGCGAACGTCACTTGGGAGTGGGCCTGGTCGATATTGGCGGAGGCCTCACTCACGGCCTTGCGTGCCTGCTCGACGGTAGCCTCGGCTTTCTTCAGCGAGGCGGCGAGATCGCGCGTGTCCATGACGGCCACGACCTGGCCGGCGGAAACCATGTCGCCTTCGTCGACCTTGAGCTGGAAGATGCGCCCCGCGAACTTCGTCGCAATGTCGATGGGGTCGGCCTCGAGGCGCCCGTTGCCGTAGGCGATGCCGGGCGGCAGCAGCGGCTGGCGATGCATCCACCAGTAGAGGCCGACGGCGATGCCCACGCCGACGAGGCCGAGCATGAGCGCCGACGTTCTCAGTCGCCGCTTCGACCAGGTACCTGGGATGATCTCGGGAAGGCCCTTGGCGTGGGGCAGAGCAACCGGGAGGTTCGCCGCGACCGGCGTCGCCCGTTGGTCCTTCAGCTCTGCTGTCGCTTCAGGGGTCTCGGTCTTGCTCATATGCGGGTTCCTGTTCCGTGCATTGCAGCCTACCGAAACGCCCTCCCAATTTCCCGCGTGTTACGCGGTTATCATTCTTGGCGCGCACAAGCCTCCGACGCTTTCCGCATCTGGTGTGCTTGCCGTGGCCAGTTTTGGACTATCGCCCTTAGCCAGTCGAGCCCGCCGTGCCCTTGACCGCTGTCAAGATGCGGTCCGCTCTAGATGCGGCGTACGCGCGCGCTTTATCGCTCACCTTCGCGCAACGACATGATGAAGGCGGCGAGATGAGCCCGCTCCTCGCTCGAAAGGTGATGGTTCGGCATCGTCGGCGGCGCGATCTTCAGCCAGCTCGCCGTTCCTTCGAGCGATTGCCCAGGACGATTGGCAACCGCGCGGAAGCTCGGGATCTGCGAGTGGTCGCTCTTTTCGCCCTGTCCGGGCCGCATGTGACAGCCCGCGCATAGACGCTGCGCGAGCTCGCGACCCTGTGCGACCTCGTCTACGGCGGCCGATGCGGAGCAGACCGGCATCGCGGCGGCGACGAACATCGCGATGCTGAGCGCCAGAGCAAACCTTGCCATAGAGCCTCCTATGTCGGTTTCAGCAGCTGTGCCGCCACATGCAGCGCCCAAAGCGCCACGTGCCAGGACCCCAACGCCGCGCACACTTGTCGGCCCAGAGCTCGCACCGGGCCCAGCCGACCTTGTGGGAGGCGGCGAGTGGTGATGCGGACTTAGCGCCGGCAAGCATGCTGGCGCTGCCGGCCTGCGACGGGCCGCCGACCAGCATGCCGATGGCCAAAGCGGCTCCCAAACTCAAGATGAGACGCATTCCGTCCTCCATGTGCTGTCTGTCAAATTACCCGAGCAACTTCGCGCCTTTATAGCGGCCGGTGGCCCCGCACGGATTGATGTAGGTCATCGCCGCACCCACGTGTCCCCGGCCTTGACGTAGGCGCGCTTCACGGCCGCCCAGGCGATGCGGTGGGCGGCTTCCTCCTGCCGCGGATCGCCGGCGTGGGCTGCGAAAGCATGGTTGAAGGCCGCGCGATAGATGTCCTGGGCATGCTCGGGCAGGTGCTCCCGTACCGAAGCGGGAAGGGCGGCATTGCTCGCGTAGGGCATCCCGGCTTGCTCCGTCGAGATCGGATCGTCTTCTAAAGACCGAACGGATACGTATCCGGCATACCTTCCAGGTCTCTCGTAGCAATGGGTGTCACCGCCCGAAGTCTCGTCGAACCAAATGTATTCGTCGAACTGGCGCGGAAGCACGGCCTGGAAATAGTGGCTCGCGAGCTCCGTCTCGGGGCGGTAGATCACGCCGATCGCGCGCTCGAGGCGGGGCACCTCGAGGCTTTCAATCAGTCCGGCCGGGGAGCCCTTTCCCATGGAGAGCATGAAGCGCGCCGCGCCCAGCTCCTCGGAGGCGGCGTGGCATGCGCGCTCATAGCTCCTCGCCACCGCCGGGCGCACCGACATGACCTGCATGGGAGCATCCCAGTCCGATGCGGCTGCCACCGTGCCCCGGTCCGTTCCAAAGCCGATGAGGAAGGCGCGGCTGCCGAACTCACGGCGGCAGAGTTGGCCGAGATTGTGCTCGCCGCGAATCGACATCTCCGTCGCGGACGCGTCCCCGATGTGGGAGTTGTGCGCCCAGACCACGGCCTTGCTCTCCGGACCGTAGAAATCGAGCAGCGTCTTGAGCGTTTCGAACATGTGGCTGTCGCGCAGATTCCACGATGCGCGCGACCCGTAATACATGGTGCGATAGTACCGCTCGGCGTTGGCGACGAGCCGCGCGTTCTGCACGGCATCGAAATAGCGCTCGCCGTCGCGCAGCGCGTATTCGCGCCCTCGCGCGAGGATGCCGGCCAGCATTAGCGCGACTTCGTTCTCACAGGAGCGATAGCTGCCCGTGATCGCGGCGCGCCCATAGGTGGCGGGGTCGGCCTGCCAAGGCGTGAGGCAGCCATAGCGCTCGCGTGCGATCTTCGCCGCCGCCGGGTCGACGCCCTCGAGATAGTCGAGGACGGAGCGGATCGAGTTATGGAGGCTGTAGAGATCGAGACCGTGGAATGCCGCGCGCCGGCTTGGCTCCTTATGTGTGTTGTGCTCCCGCAGCCAGTCAACGAAGCTCCTGACCTCGTCGTTGCGCCACATCCAGGTCGGGAAGCGCGCAAACGCGGTCCACTCCGAAGGCGAAAACTCGAAGTGCCGGACGTAATGGTCGATGCGCGCGACGTCCGGCCAATCGCCTTCTATGGCGACGAAGTTGAATCCCTGTTTGTCGATGAGCGCACGCGTGAGCCTCTCGCGCAGTCGATAGAACTCCGAGGTGCCGTGCGTCGCCTCGCCGATGAGCACGATGCGCGCCTTGCCGATGCGGCGCACGAGCGGGTCAAGGTCGACGAGGTCGATGGCCCCGAACGGCTCCGCATTAGCCGCCAGGGCGTCGATCAGCTTGCGGTCCGCGCCGCCATCGCGAGCCGTGCGCGCCGGCGGCTTGGGCGCGGCGCCTCCCCCGCCCAACCCTCCTCGCCGAGGAGCGGCACGAAGCGGACATCGGCGATGTCCTCGGTCTTGAAGTCGTCCTCATCGACGCGCGTGACGCGGACGAGCTCCTGGGCGCGCGGGTCGGTGCCGACTGGGATCACCATGCGGCCGCCGATCTTGAGCTGCTGCTTCAGTGATCTCGGAACCTCGGGGCCGCCAGCCGCAACGATGATAGCGTCGTAGGGCGCGTGCTCGGGCCAGCCCAGCGTGCCGTCGGCGTGCAGCACGTGCACGTTGTCGTAGCCTAGATCGGCAAGCTTCTCCGACGCCTTGGCGGCGAGCTCGCCGATGCGCTCGACCGTGAAGACCTCGCCGGCGATGCGGGAGAGGATCGCCGCGGCATAGCCGGAGCCGGCGCCGATCTCGAGCACCTTCTCGCCGCCCGAAAGCCCGAGCGCCTCGGCCATGAACGCAACGATGTAGGGCTGCGAGATCGTCTGCGCCTCGCCGATCGGCAGCGGCGTGTCCTCGTAGGCGTACTCGCGCAGGTGCGAGGGCAGGAATTCCTCGCGCGGAACGGTGTCCATGGCCGCAATCACGAGCGGCGAGCGCACACCGCGGGCGACGATGTGATGCTCGACCATGTAGCGGCGCTGCTTCGGATAATCGGCCACGGGAGACTCCCGTTCGCGGCGGGGCGTGCACGCGACCATTGCTCCTTGTGTGCGACCCTACGTTGATCCCGGTCAATCACAGGATGCGGTGGTCTTGATGGGCCTGCCCTTGCTCATTGCGAGGGTGCGACAATCACCATTGATGTTCGTCAATTCGGATCGTCGGATAGTCTGCCAGTGTTGGAAAACTGAGCTCCTCCTCCCCCGGAGAGGTTCATCGAGCCCCAACCCCTGGGGCCGCGTGCGATAACTGGCGCTCGGCTTAACCCTCAAGCCGGCGCCATTTTCTTGTCGCGCTCCGGGCGTCTTCGACACAGCGTCTTCCGCCTCGCAACTTTGCGTGTCAACGATCGCCCATCAGCCTTAGTCGGCTTTGCTCTTGTGGGTCGGCTGGCGCTCGCGCACGACGTCCTGCAGCTGCCGGCGCGCAGCCTTGAAGGCTTCGTGGATCGTCACGTAGACGTCCTCGTGTGCATGATCGAGCGAGGGATCGACGTTCACCACCACATCGCCGCCGCCGGGAATGGTGAGATGGATGCGGGTCTGGTAGGTGTCGCCCTTCGCGTGGCGGTGCTGCGGCCTGCCGACAACGACACGCGCTGCGGTGATGCGGTCGTAGAATTTTTCGAGCTTGTCGACCTCGTCACGGACGCGGGCTTCGATGGCGTCGGAATGCCCGATGCCTTCGAAGACGATCTGTATTGGAACCTGCATCAAGCCCTCCTTGCGCTAGCCACGCCCGCGCGCTCAATGCGCGTCTGCGAGTTCTTCCAGGCCGACGAGGTTGGTGAGTTCCAGGCCGACCGACGGGGACGACGTCACCAGACCCCGGCGTTCGAGCGAAACGAGGAGATCCGCCAACAAAGGAACGTCGATGTCGAGCAGTTGCGCAACGAAGCCACAGGTCAGCGAGTCCGGAATGGTGCGCGCATCCCGTCCCTCATATTCATTGTTCTGTGAAATGGCGACGAGGAAGGCTGCAACTCGCTCGATCGGCGCTCGGCTGCCGGGGCGGACGATCGCACGGCGCCGCAGTGCGAATGCCGCGTCGCCTTCGTTCGAAGGCGCGGGCGCACTGTCCATGGCGCCGGATCGGCGGACCAAGAACGGAGGAATGGACGGCTTCGCGTTTAGCATCTGGGACGTGAACATCGCCATGGGCCTTCTCCCCTCGCCTCCAAAACGCAGATCGCGACGCCCCAAGCAACAACAGGGAGGTCACAGCGCTTGGTAAGGCGTGCGACGGATTGTCGAGTTTTGTGAAGATGCGTTGTGCGAGTGACGTCCCGTCGCACAAAAACGCGGCCACCCGGCAGAACGCCTTGGGCCTGATCGAGATCAACCCGGCACCTGAAGATTTCGATCAGTATACTTAGGATAAACGACCATCCGGTGCCGTCGAATGTCGAGCCGCGGAATCGACTATGTCCTCGCCAAGCTCCGCTGGATGCGGGAGATGCGCATCTGGCCCAATGGGCTGCGCTACCTGTGGACCGACGCGTTCGGCGTCGTTCTGCTCGCCTCGCTGCACGAGGCTATCGGTGGCGACAAATTCATCGATGAGGCGGAGTGGGTAGTCGCGGAGGTCGACCGCGTGCTCGGGCGCCAGCGCGGAATTCGCATTGGCGAGGAGGCGGACCGGGACGGGCAATATTTCCACTATCTCGCCATGTGGCTCTACGCCCTCGCGGTGCTGGCGCGGCATGTACCCGACTATCGCCGCAAAGGCGTTGAGCTCGTGCATCAGATCCACGATCCGTTTGTGCTGCGGGGCCGCGGCGTCCTCTGGAAGATGGCGGAGGATTTGAGCGGCCCTTATCCCGGCTATGGATTTGGCGCCCTCGATGCCTTCGATGGATATGTGTCCTACCGGATGCTCGATGAGACGGCGCTCACGCGCGAGATCGGGGAGATGCGTGAGCTGATCGATCGCGACGCCCGCAAGCTCGTCGTCACGCAGGATCTCGGTCTCGGCATGATGCTGTGGATGAGCCATTTCTTTCCCGCAGAACCGTGGGCGCGTCTGCAAAGGCAACGTTGCCTGCACATGCTCGAAACCATGTGGGTCGAGGAAGGGTACTTCTGTCGGGAGCCGGCCTTGCGCGAGGTGAAGTTCGCCTTCACCAACTACGGCGTATCGGTGGGCTTGCAGTCGGTGAACGGGATGGCCGACCGGGTTGAGCACCTCAATGAGTTCTTCGAAACCTACCGGTCCGGTGACGAATACGACGACGCCGCTATCACGCACGTGATGGCTTGCAGCTCGCATTTGCCGGGGGCTCTGCTTTAGTCTCATCGTGATGGCGCGGCGCTGCTAGCGTTGCGTTGAGGGTGCCGCGGCTATCGACGCCGACGGCGGCTAAGGGGAACGCGCACACATGCGATTTCGAATACCGGGGGCCGGGTCCCTGCACCGGATTTGGCAGGCGCTCGGGCCTGGACTGATCAGTGGTGCCGCCGATGACGATCCGAGCGGAATTGCAACCTTTTCGCAGGCCGGCGCGCAATTCGGGTATGCGCTTGCCTGGACGATGTTTCTGACGCTCCCGTTCATGGCGGCGATCCAGATCATCAGCGCGTGCATCGGCTGGCGCACGGGCAGTGGACTGGCCCGAAATATTGGGCGCGAGCTCCCCCCGCTCGTCCTCTATGGCCTCGTCATGCTGCTGGTGATTGCCAACACCATCAACATAGCTGCGGATCTTGCCGCCATGGGCGAGGCCCTCCGGCTCGTCGTGAACGGCCCGGCGCTGCTCTATGCCCTGCTGTTCGGGCTCGGGTGCCTCATCGCGGAAGTATTCATCCCGTATCATAGCTATGTCGGCTATTTGAAGCTGCTGACCTCGGTGTTGCTCGTGTACGTAGCGGCGGCCTTCAGCCTTCACATTGCATGGGGCACAGTCCTCGGGGCTCTATTGGTCCCGACCCTCTCTCTCGATCATCAGCTCCTCCTCGTGATCGTCGCCATCTTCGGCACGACCATCAGCCCCTACCTCTTTTTCTGGCAAGCCTCTCAGGAGGCCGAGGAATCGCGCCTCAGTCATCGCGGAAGGCACGCGCCATCGGCACTCTCACATTCGGATTTCTTCTCTCGGATTTCGTTCGACACCTGGATCGGGATGTTCTTTGCCAATCTCATCGCCTTCTTCATCATCGTGACCACTGCAGCCACATTGCACGCCAACGGCATCACGAAGATCGAAACGGCTTCGCAAGCCGCCGAAGCTCTGCGTCCGATCGCCGGGGAGCTGACCTTCGCGCTGTTTGCGGCTGGGATCATCGGCACCGGCTTGCTCGCGGTGCCGGTGCTCGCCGGGTCTGCCGCCTATGCGGTCGCCGATGCGTTTGGCCTGCGCGGCAGCCTCGAGCTGCCGGCCGGTCGTGCGCTGGGTTTCTACGCCATTGTCGGGGCCGCAACGCTCGCCGGGGCGGGGCTCAGCATGAGCAACATCGATCCCGTCGCGATGCTGTTCTGGACTGCCGTGATCAACGGCGTTGTCGCGGTGCCGATCATGGCGGCCATGATGGTATTGGTTTCGAGCCCCCGTACTAAGCTAACGCTCGCTCTGCCGCGATGGGTGACGCTTCTGGGCTGGGCTGCGACCGGATTTATGGCGATCGCTGTCGGACTGCTTGCCTGGTCGAGCTGGCCGTAGAGGAGCTCGCATGGAATCCGGGCGGCTTCAGCGCGCGGGCTCGAGACCGGACGTTGAGTGAAAAGCTGGCTCCGCGGGTAGGATTCGAACCTACGACCAACCGGTTAACAGCCGGTGGCTCTACCACTGAGCTACCGCGGAATAGCCGATGCTTTGCTGACGGGCGGCTCTTAGCAGAAACCGCACCCCCGAACTAGGGGCTACCCGCCGCAGGCGCGGCAGGCACTGGAGGCCACGCCCGGAATCGAACCGGGGTGCGCGGATTTGCAGTCCGCTACGTCACCACTCCGCCACGTGGCCCAACCACTCCGCGCCAAAGCGGCGCTGAACGGAAATGGCCGTTTATCATACCCCAGGGAGCGTGCAAAGATATTGAGTAGGGCATCCGCAGTAGCGTACGGGAGACGTGTGATTGCGGGCTAAAGCGGGTTGCGCGGCTCAAGCCGCGCAGGCTGTCTCGCCGCCGAGACGCTGGCAACGACATTTGGAGAGGGCACGATGACGGACGCCGCGCGGCAGCGTACCAACATGGTCGAGAACCAGATTCTCACCAGCGACGTGACCGACAGGCGCATCCTGCAGGCCATGGGCTCGCTCCCGCGCGAGCGGTTCGTGCCCGCCGCCTGGGCCGATCTCGCCTACATGGACGAGGCGGTGCCGCTGTCGGCCGCGGGCCGCATGCTGATGGCGCCGCGCGTGTTCGCCAAGCTTTTGCAGCTCGCCGAGATCGGCGACGGCAACCGCGTGCTCGATGTCGGCTGCGGCAGCGGCTACTCGACCGCGGTTCTCGCCAAGATCGCCAAGTCGGTCGTCGGCCTTGAGTCGGATGCGCGCCTCGCCGAGGAAGCACGCCTCAACGCGGCGGCGCTGGGGCTTGCCAATGCCGCCATCGCCGAGGGCGCGTTGCCGGGCGGTGCCGCCAGCGACGGACCCTACGACGCGATCGTGCTCGAGGGTTCGATCGCCATAGCGCCCGAGGCGTTGCTCGATGAGCTGAAGGACGGCGGCCGGCTGGTTGCCGTCGTGCGCGGCGAAGGCGGATTGGGCAAGGCGACGATCTGGCGACGGCTTGGCCGCTCGCATGATCAATGGACGGCCTTCGACGCGGCGGCCCCCAAGCTCCCCGGCTTCGAGCCGGCGCTCGCCTTCACTTTCTAGGTGCGCCGAAAAGTCCAAGCGCCATGTAAGCGTCTGGTGCAAAAAGGGCTGCGCGTCATGCGCGTGTAAGCGAATCCAGGCCAGCCTCAAGCGTACGTTCGCGGAGCTTCAAACCTCGCGTATCGCGCCGCGACGGATTGCGACGGCGACTCCTGTTAGGAGTTCGGTGGATCATCGGGGGATGACTGCGGGGGAATTTCAAAATGACCCACCACCCTTCTCGCTCAGCACTTGACATGTGGAAAACCGAGCTTTTTCCGCGCTCCGGCGCGTCACCACGACGCGCGTGTGTGTGGGATTGAAGCCACGCTCGGACAAGGCTTTTCCCCCCGTTGGCTGCCAGCCTCTACACAAAGGCGAATCAGTTCCCCACTGTCTGTTCAAAACCGGCGATTCGCTTCGCGGCCCGTCGCGAATGACGGTGCCCGCTGGGCACGTTGCTTGGAGAAAGTAATGCGGTCCACCATCCCAAACATCGGCGTGCGGCAACGGGCAGATAGGGCGAGACGGTCTCCACGGGGGCCGTTGGTGCGCCCGCGCGGCGCGTTTCTTGGCGGCCTCACGGGCGTTGTCGGTCTCGCTGCGAGCCTGTGGATCGTCTCGGTGCCGGCGCAGGCGGAGAGCCTGGTCGAGGCGCTGTCGGCGACCTATGGCTATAACCCGCGCCTCGACGCCGAGCGCGCCTTTGCCCGTGGCACCGACGAGGAGGTCGCGCGCGCCATGTCGGGATACCGCCCGACCGTCACCGGCTCTGCCGACGTCAGCTGGGAGCGCACCGACCAACGTCCGTCCTCGCTCTTCGACGGCGTGACCAAGCCGCGCGGCTACACCATCCAGGGCATTCAGCCGATCTTCCGCGGGTTTCGCACCTATAACGCCGTCAACAACGCCGAAGCGACCGTGCGCGCCGAGCGCGAGAACCTGCGCGACATCGAGCGCCAGGTGCTGCTGCAGGCGGTCACCGCCTACATGGACGTGGTGCGCGACCAGGAGCTCGTCCGCCTCAACGAGAACAACGTCAACGTGCTGTCGCGCGAGTTGAAGGCCGCGCAGGACCGCTTCTCGGTCGGCGAGGTGACGCGCACCGACGTCGCCCAGGCGGAAGCGCGGCGCGCCGACTCGGTGTCCCGCCTCGATGCGGCCCGCGCCAACCTGCGCACCAGCCGTGGCAGCTTCCAGCAGGTCGTCGGCCATCCGCCCGAGGGCCTGTCGTGGCCCGGGCCGCCGGAGGAGGACATCCCCAAGTCGCTGCAGGATGCGACGGGCATCTGCAACAATGAGAACCCGCTGGTCGATTGCCGCGCTCTACCGCGAGCAGGCGGCGAAGTACCTCGTCGACCAGATCCGCGGCGAGCTGCTGCCGAGCGTGCAGCTCGAGGCGAGCTATACGGACCGGTTCGACGCCGCAGACGACCATCGACGAGGCCGAGCAGGGTATCGTGACGGGGCGCCTGACGGTGCCGATCTACGAGGCGGGCGACGTCTACGCGCGCGTGCGCCAGGCCAAGCAGAACCACATCGGCGCCTTGCAGCAGATCGAGCAGATCCGCACCGAGCAGCAGCAGACGCTCGTCGCCGCGTGGTCGCAGCTCGAGGCCGCGCGGGCGCAGGTCGAGTCGGACCGGGTCGCGGTTGAATCCAACAAGGTGGCGCTGCAAGGCGTGCGCGAGGAGGAGAAGGTCGGCCAGCGCACGCTGCTCGACGTGTTGAACGCCGAGCTCGAGTATTTGAACTCGCAGGTCAACCTGGAGACCGACCGCGCCACTCTGGTGATTGCGGCTTATTCGGTGATGTCGGCCATGGGCCGGCTCGACGTCGCCTGGATCGGTGCCGCGGCCTACGTCTACGACCCGAACGTTCACTACAAGGAGGTGCGCCGCAAGTGGATCGGCGTCTCCATCACGCATGCCGACGGCCGTGTCGAGCAGCTCGACACCACCCCCGTCGAGGAAGAGACGCCCCCCCTGCCCCCCGCGAAATAGGCTCGCGTAGCCACAACTCGCGCCACAAGACCGCCAAGGATCGCCGCTAGCCTTCCCGCTAACGAAGGCTGCTGCCCGCACTGTTTGCGGGCCGGCTTTTCGGTATGCTGTATCGATGCACGGGGGCGTCGGCGGCAGGCCCGCGATGGATTGTTGGGCGGGCTGCTGCATCGTAAGACCGGGTGGACGCCCAACCGCGAGCCGGCGCTCAAAGAGCCGCGGACGTGCGTTTTGACGAGGGTAGGCGCATGAACAAGCCGCAGTTCGCTTCCGAGCCGAGCATGGAGGACATTCTCGCCTCCATCCGCAAAATGATCTCCGACGACCGTTCGGGACCACGCCCGCTCCCCGACCAGATGACGCGCACTCCGTTCCCCGAGGCGACGGCGCCCGCCGAGACCTCCGGCCGCTGGGAGAACCGGGCCGAGACCGCTTCGACCCCGGCCGCACGCCCCGCTTCGAGCCATGGCAGCCTGTCGGAAGCGATCAAGGCCGCGGCGCAGCCCCGCACGCTCGAGGAGCGCATCTCCGACCTCTTGGAGAAGGGCGTCGCCGCGCCAGCCGAGCCGCTCGCTTCCTTAGGAAGTCGCGCCCGCCCGGCGCCCACTCCCGAGCCCGCCGCTCCGAGCCGCACGGCGGCGCCGGCCGAGCCGTCCGCAGGCTCGAGCGCCGGAGCTGCACTTCCCTTTGGCACGCGCGCACCGGCGCCGGATCGTACCCAACCTTCAAGCGTTGCGTCGTCTGCTGCCGTGGCACCTGCCAAGGCGGCGCCGTCGGCGCCCGAACCGAAGGCCGATACGCAGCGTGTCATCGCCATGCCGTCGCGATATCCGGCGGCCCCGGCTGCGAGCCCGTCCGGATCAAACGGCGCGGCGCTCAACGGCCAAGTACATGGTGCCGCCGGCTCGTTCGGCAGCCGCGGCTCAACGCAGCCCGCGCGCCCGACGCCTGCAGCGGCGGAAGACGTCGCGCGCCCGAAGGAGCAGGATCATCAATCCGTCGCGCGTGATGGCGCGCACATCTCCGAGCCCGCTCCGGCGGAAGTCGTGAAAGCGGCCTTAAGCGAGGCCGCACCCGCTCCGGCGCCCGCAGGGCCTTCGGAGGCGCTGGTCGACGCCATGATCGAGCTCGTGAGAAAGGAGCCGTCATCGATGTCGGTGTTCACCTCGGGCGCGGCCTTCATCGGAGGCGTCAGCGAGAAGGGCGTGGGAGTCGAAAAGTCGGTCGCTGCTCACAAGAAGGGCCAGTCCACCGTGCCGGCACCCCAGGCTTCGCAAGCCGACGACAGCGTGCCGGAGCTCGACGGCGCTGCCGCCGAGCTGTTGCGCCCGATGCTGCGCCAGTGGCTCGCGGAAAATATGCCGCGCATCGTGGAAGCGGCACTGCGCAGCGAGATCACGAGCGGCGGCAAGGGCCCCGGCAAGGCCTGAAGCGCGCGATAATCTTCGCACTCTCAAGGGCATGCGCCGGCGCGCCGGGGATGGGCCCTGTCTCCATCACCGTTGACAGCGCGGGAAGCAAGATCGTAGGACCGTCGACCTGCGCTCGACCCGGGACCCCCGCGAAACCTTCCATGCTCGACAAGACGTATCAGCCCGCCGAGATCGAGCCGCGCATCCATGCCGAGTGGGAGGAGGCGCAAGCCTTCCGCGCCGGCCGGCCCGACCGCAAGGACGGCGAGCCCTACTGCATCGTCATCCCGCCGCCCAACGTGACCGGCTCGCTGCACATGGGGCACGCGTTGAACAATACGCTGCAGGACGTGCTCTGCCGCTTCGAGCGCATGCGCGGCAAGGACGTGCTCTGGCAGCCCGGCACCGATCACGCCGGCATCGCGACGCAGATGGTGGTCGAGCGCCAGCTCATGGAGCGGCAGGAGCCGAACCGGCGCACGCTCGGGCGCGAGAAGTTCGTCGAGAAGGTGTGGGCGTGGAAGGAGGAGAGCGGCTCGGCAATCCTCAACCAGCTGAAGCGGCTCGGCGCCTCGTGCGACTGGAGCCGCGAGCGCTTCACCATGGACGAGGGTCTGTCGAAGGCCGTGCTCAAGGTCTTCGTCGATCTCTATAACGCCAAGCTCATCTACAAGGACAAGCGGCTCGTAAACTGGGACCCCAAGTTCCAGACCGCGATCTCCGACCTCGAGGTCGTGCAGGTCGAGGCGAAGGGCACGTTCAACTGGACCGCGGGCGATCCCGAGAAGCCGTTCGACGCGAAGGCGCTGGCGAAAGTGCTCGACCGCGATCCGTCCGGGCACATGTACCACTTCCGCTATCCGCTCAGCGCGAAGGTGCCGGGCTACGACAAGGACTACATCGTCGTCGCCACGACGCGGCCCGAGACGATGCTGGGTGACACCGGCGTCGCCGTGCACCCGAGCGATGAGCGCTACGCGGCCCTCGTCAAGGCCAAGGCGAAAGTGAAGCTGCCGCTCGTTGGGCGCGAGATCCCGATCGTCGCCGACGAATACTCCGACCCGGAGAAGGGCTCGGGCGCGGTGAAGATCACGCCCGCGCACGACTTCAACGACTTCGAGGTCGGCAAGCGGCACAGCCTCGCGCAGATCAACATCTTCGACGAGAACGCCAACCTCAATCAGGAGGTGCCCGAGGCCTATCGCGGGATGGAGCGGTTTGCGGCGAGGAAGCGCATCGTCTCCGACCTGGAGGCGCTGGGCCTCGTCGAGAAGATCGAGCCGACGGGGCACACGGTGCCGCACGGCGACCGCTCCAACGCGGTCATCGAGCCGTGGCTCACCGACCAGTGGTACGTGAATGCGGCCGAGCTGGCGAAGGCGGCGATCGCCGCGGTCGAGAACGGCAAGACGACGTTTGTGCCGAAGAACTGGGAGAAGACGTACTTCGAATGGATGCGCAACATCCAGCCGTGGTGCATCTCGCGCCAGCTCTGGTGGGGCCACCAGATCCCGGCGTGGTATCGGCAATCCCTCTGACGGTTAGTTCTTCGTCGCCGAAAGCGAGGCGGAAGCCGAAAGGCTCGCAGTTAAGCGGTTCCGAGAAACTGCGGGACAACCGGGTGCAGTATTCCAGTCGGCGGACGATCTGAACGATCTTCTGTCTAGCCCTCGGGACTTCAGCTGAAGCGCGACGAGGACGTGCTCGACACCTGGTTCTCGTCCGCGCTGTGGCCGTTCTCCACGCTCGGCTGGCCCGACAAGACGCCGGAGCTGAAGCGCTACTACCCGACGACCGTGCTCGTGACCGGCTTCGACATCATCTTCTTCTGGGTCGCCCGCATGATGATGATGGGCCTCTACTTCATGAAGGAGGTGCCGTTCCACGACGTCTACATCCACGCCCTCGTGCGCGACGAGAAGGGGCAGAAGATGTCGAAGTCGAAGGGCAACGTCATGGACCCGCTCGTCCTCGTCGACACCTACGGCGCGGACGCGCTGCGCTTCACGCTCGCCGCCATGGCCGCGCAGGGGCGCGACATCAAGCTGTCGACGAGCCGCGTCGAAGGCTACCGCAATTTCGCGACCAAGCTCTGGAACGCCTCGCGCTTCGCCGAGATGAACGAGTGCGTGCGCAAGCGCGGCTTCGATCCGGCAGGCGTCAAGCAGACGATCAACCGCTGGATCGTGGGCGAGACCGAGCGCGCGGCGACCGCCGTCACCGAGAGCATCGAGGCCTACAAGTTCAACGAGGCCGCCGCCGCCATCTACGAGTTCGTGTGGGGCGTGTTCTGCGACTGGTACCTCGAGCTGATCAAGCCGACGCTTCTCGGCGACGACGACGCGGCGAAGACCGAGACGCGCGCGACGGTCGCCTGGACGCTCGACCAAATCCTGAAGCTCTTGCATCCGTTCATGCCCTTCATCACCGAGGAGCTGTGGGCGCACATGGTCGAGCACGGCGAGCAGCGCGAGAACCTGTTGGCGCTCTCCCAGTGGCCGAAGCTGTCGGGGCTCACGGACGCGGCGGTCGAGGAGGAGATCGGCTGGGTCGTGCGTCTCGTGAACGAGATCCGCTCCGTGCGCACCGAGATGAACGTGCCGGTCGGCGGCCAAGATCCCGCTCGCGCTTCCGGGCGCGGGCGCCGCCTTGAAAGAGCGCGCAAAGAAGCACCAGGAGACGATCAGCCGGCTCGCGCGCCTGGAAAGCATCACCTTCCCCAAGGCGGCACCGAAAGGCGCGGCGGTTATCGTCGTCGGCGACACGTCGGCCGCGCTGCCGCTTGCCGGCGTCATCGACACGGGCGCGGAGATGAAGCGGCTCGGGCGCGAGATCGAGAAGGCGCAGGGCGATCTCGACAAGATGGATGCGAAGCTCTCCAACCCGCAGTTCATGGCCAAGGCCAAGGAAGAGGCGGTCGAGGAGGCACGCGAGCGCAAGGCGGAGCTGGAAGAGGCTCTTAAGCGTCTGCGCGCGGCTGTTAAGCGACTAGAGGCTGCCGTTTAGCGAAGTTGCGGCGCTGTTAGCGCGCTCTTTACGAATTTACGCTGCTGTGGGATGTGGCAGACAGGCCACGACCGAGGTGCGCTATTGCCACCATCGCGCCATAATGGCCCGGCAGCGTGATCATACGGGAAATCGAGGGAACACGCGGACGGTGGCGGCAAGCCACGGCCGTGCACGGCACGTCATTGCAAAGGCTCAAGAAGCAGCCTTCGCCCGATGCGAGCGGCAATGCCCATATTAGGGCACCCGATCATCCGCATCCGAAGCTGCGAGGACCAGAACTACATGGACGCCAAGACGTTCGACAAGTCGAAACTTCCGAGCCGGCACGTGACCGAAGGGCCGACGCGCGCGCCGCATCGTTCCTACTACTACGCCATGGGCCTCGAGGAGCAGCACATCCACCGCCCGTTCGTCGGCGTCGTGTCGTGCTGGAACGAGGCCGCCCCCTGCAACATCGCGCTGATGCGCCAGGCGCAGTCGGCAAAGGTCGGCGTCGATGAGGGCGGCGGCACTCCGCGGGAGTTCTGCACCATCACCGTCACCGACGGCATCGCCATGGGCCACCAGGGCATGAAGTCCTCGCTCGTGTCGCGCGAGGTGATCGCCAATTCGATCGAGCTCACCATGCGCGGCCACTGCTACGACGCACTCGTCGGCATCGCCGGCTGCGACAAGTCGCTGCCCGGCATCATGATGGCGATGCTGCGCCTCAACGTACCGTCCGTCTTCATGTACGGCGGCTCGATCCTGCCCGGCCGGTTCCAGGGCCGCGACGTCACCGTGGTCGACGTGTTCGAAGGCGTCGGCATGTATTCCGCAGGCCGAATGACGGCGGAGGAGTTGCACGATCTCGAATGCCACGCTTGCCCGTCCGCGGGCTCGTGCGGCGGCCAGTTCACCGCCAACACCATGGCCTGCGTGTCCGAAGCGATCGGGCTCGCGCTGCCTGGCTCGGCCGGTGCGCCGGCTCCCTACGAGAGCCGCGACGTCTACGCGCTGGAAAGCGGCAAAGCCGTCATGAACTTGCTCGCGCGCGGCATCCGTCCGCGTGACATCGCTACGCGCGAAGCCTTCGTGAACGCTGCGGTCGTCGTCGCCGCGACCGGCGGCTCGACCAATGCCGCGCTGCATCTGCCTGCCATGGCACACGAGGCCGGCATCGACTTCGACCTGTTCGCGGTCGCCGAGATCTTCAAACGCACGCCCTACATCGCCGACCTCAAGCCCGGCGGAAAATTCGTCGCCAAGGATGTCTACGACATCGGCGGCGTGCCGCAGATCCTGAAGGCACTGCTCGATGGCGGCATGCTCGACGGCGACTGCTTGACCGTCACCGGGCGTACGATGCGCCAGAACCTCGAGAGCGTGAAATTCAACGCCGACCAGAAGGTCGTGCGCGCCGTGTCCAATCCGCTCTCGCCCACCGGCGGCGTCGTCGGCCTCAAGGGCTCGCTCGCCCCCGAGGGCGCGATCGTCAAGGTCGCCGGGCTGAAGAAGCTGCAGTTCCGCGGGCCAGCTCGCATCTTCGACTGCGAGGAGGACGCCTTCGCGGCCGTCGAGGCACGCCAGTACAAGGAAGGCGACGTCATCGTCATCCGCTACGAGGGCCCCAAGGGCGGCCCCGGCATGCGCGAGATGCTGTCGACCACCGCGGCGCTCTACGGCCAGGGCGCCGGCGAGAAGGTCGCGCTGATCACGGACGGGCGTTTCTCCGGCGGCACGCGCGGCTTCTGCATCGGCCACGTGGGGCCGGAGGCGGCCGTCGGCGGTCCGATCGGCCTGCTGAAAGATGGCGACATTATTTCGATCGACGCCGACAAGGGCACGCTTGACGTGGAAGTCGACGCCGCGGAGCTGGCGGCGAGGGCGAAAGTGTGGCGAGCGCCGCCCAATCCCTACCAAAGTGGTGCGCTAAGAAAATACGCAAATCAGGTCGGGCCGGCGCGTAATGGCGCCGTGACCCACGCGGGCGGCAAAGCGGAAGTGGTCTGTTATGCGGACATCTAGGCAGACGATCGGGGGTATCCTCGCGGGGCTCGCGCTGTGTCTCAGCGCTCTCTGCGTCGCGGCCGCGCCGGGCAACTACCGCTCGCCGCAGGACGCGCTCGACCAGGGCATCGGCGCCTTCAACGGCGGCTACTACGAGATCGCCATTCCGGCGCTCGAGTATGCGGCCGAGGCGAAGCTGTTCCTCGCGCCTTACTATCTTGCCCGCATCTACGCCGACAACAACGGCTCGCACACCGACCACGCCAAGGCTTACGAACTCTACATGAAGATCGCCGAGGAGCACACCGACGTCGATCCCGACGACGATCAGCGCGCACCCTACGTGGCGAAGGCGATGACGCAGATCGCCGGCTACCTGCAGAGCGGGTTGCCGGAGGCGGGCGTGAAGCCGAATGCGCGCATTGCGGCGGAGTACCTGCGCGAGGCCGCGCAGTTCTTCCGCGACGAGGACGCGCAATTCGAGTTGGCGAAATTGTATCTCCGCGGCGACGGCATCGAGAGCGACGTGCCCTACGCAAAGCACTGGCTGTCGGTGCTGAGCCAGAAGGGCCATCCCGGCGCGCAGGCGTTCCTCGCCGATCTGTTGTGGCGCGGGAAGTACATGCAGGCCGATCCCGTGCGCGCGCTCGCGCTCATCTCGGTCGCGGTTGCGAACGCGCCGCCCTACGAGCGCGTGTGGATCGAGGACATCTACCAGAACATCTATTGCGGCGCGGCGCAGGGCATCCGCAAACAGGCGACGGGCCTCGTCGCCGACTGGCGCACGCGCTACGGCCGCAAGCCGGATGAGGTGCGTGACCGCACCGGCCTTGCTGCGCTCAGCACGCAAGCCGTGCGCACCTGCCAGGATGGCGAACCGGTGCCCTTCGATATGGGCGTCGTATCGGCGCAGCCGGGCAAGGCCGTGCCGCCGCCGGGGCAGCAGGACTTCGTCAAGGGCGCGGCCAGCCCCGGCATGCGCGACGTCGGCGCCAGCGTCACCACGCCGGCTCCCGGGCAATAATCTTTTCAAGCGAGCTAGCGATCGTTGGCCACGCGCCGGTCATGCCGGCGCGTCGACGAGCCGGCGCAGGCAATTGGCCGCCATGGTGTCGAAGGCGACGAGCTTGATGTGGAGCCCCGCAGCCGCGCCCTCCTTGCGACATACCTCGACCGCCGTGCGGCAGGCTTCCTCCAGGGGATAGCCGAAGAGGCCCGTGCTGATGGAAGGAAACGCGATCGACGCGCAGCCATTGTCGGCGGCAAGCTTGATCGATGCGGCGTAGGCCGAGGCGAGCAGGCGGCGTGCCTCGGCCGGGTCATGCTTGGAATAGACGGGACCGACGGCGTGGATGATGTACTTCGCCGTCTTGATGCCGAACGCCGGCGTGATCACGGCCGAGCCGGTCGGGCACTCGCCAATGGCGCGGCAGGCCGCGGTCAGCTCAGCGACTCCGGCCGCCCTGAAGATCGCGCCGCAGACGCCGCCGCCCGCGAGTAGCACGCTGTTGGCGGCGTTGACGATGGCATCCGCCTCGATCCTCGTCAGATCGCCTTCGGTCACGGAGAGCTGGAAGGCGGCGGGATCAGGCATGCCGGCGATGCTGTGCCGCGCGAGCTAGGCGCGAGGGAATGCGATCAGGACCGCATCCGCGCAGGCGGATACGGTCCCAAAAGGTTTGAAAGCCAGGTTCAGTGGCGCGAGAGGCTGAGCGCGGCAGAGGCGCCGTCGCCCGAAAGGCTCACGTCCTGGCTCGAGCCGTGCACGGCCACGCGAATGGTCCCATGCACGTTGAAGTCGGAGTTGAAGAAGCTTCCGCGATAGCGGCCTTCGCTTACCTTGTAGACGGTCGCCGTCTGCGAGGCTTTGCCGGCGCTCGTCGCGCACGTCGCCGACAGCGAGTACGCATCGCCACCGGCGCGGCTGTAGTTGGCATGGCAGCGCGCCTTCTCCTTGTTGCCGTTGGAGAAGGAAACCCAACCGCCCCCGCTCCAGGAGCCGGCGAGAGAGCCGGTATCCGGCGTGGCCTTCGCCATGGCGCCGGTTGCGACGAGCAACGCCAACGGCACGAGCGAGAGTTTGCGCACGCAAACGCGCGCAGCATTCGAAATGTTTTGTGAGAGCTGTCTGTTCATGGCTTACCTTCGAAAGGCAAAATGGCCAAGCGATACGCCGCAGAGATTACATGAGATGGGCGCTGCGGACACGGGACGCAAGACGATGTCCACACACGCCTCTCAAGCTCGCGACAATCGCCGAAATTCGTAACGAGACGCTGAACGGTCTTGCCGTCGAATGTGGCGACCACCGCACTGCAAATCGCGTCTCATGGCTCGCCACAATCTTCGGATGAGCCGGAATTACGGGCCTTTCAACGGGGTCGGACCGGTCGACCGCACTTCATTGCGCGCGCGATTGCTGCACTGCGCTGTTCCCCCGGGAACAGTGGAGATGGTGGGTTTCACGTAAACAGCGACGCTAGGATTTGCTGCAGGCCGCAAAGCCACAGCAACACGCAAATCAAGCAGAGTGCATAGGAGACCCCTCATCATGCGCGCCGCATATCTCGGTGCCGGGCTGCTTCTGCTGGCCGGCTTGGCAAGCCCGGTCTTCGCCGGGATGGACGAGGACCTCGCCAACTGCACCGCGGCCAAGGGCCGGGACTCGGCTGACGCCTGCACCCGCGTCATGAACAGCGGCCGCCTCCCGCGGGAGCAGTTCTACATCGGTTACTTCAACCGCGGCGCCGGCTACCGCAAGGCGGGAGACCTCGATGCCGCGCTTGCCGACTTCAATCGCGTCGTCTCGCTCAATCCCGATTTCGCCCGCGCCTTCCACGCGCGCGGCCTCGTGCGCGACGAGCAGGACCAGCCCGACAAGGCACTCGAGGACGTCGATCGCGCCATCAAGATCAGCACCAAGGATTGGACCGCCTACTACACGCGCGCGGCCATGCGGCGCGCCAAGCAGGACTACGACGGCGCCATGGCCGACATCGAGAAGGCCGCCGACCTGAAGCCCAAGCAGGCGCAGGTGGGGCTGATGCGGGCGCTGCTGAAGTCCGACAAGGGCGACTATGATGCGGCGCGTGCGGAGGCCGGCAAGCTCATCGACGACGGCGATGCGAAGGCTGCGGCCTACTATGTGCGCGCCTCAATCGCGTTCGATGAGCACGATCTCGACGCCGCCACCACCGACGTCGACAAGGCGCTCGACCTGAAGGACACGCTGGCCGCCGCGCTGCTCTTGAAGGGCCGCATCCTCGAAGCCCGCGGCGACAAGGCCGGCGCCAAGGCGCGCTACCAGCAGGCGCTTGCACAGCCGTCGAGCTATCTCGAGGGGCGCAGCGTGCAGCGCAAGGCACGCGACCGCATTAGCGCGCTCAACGGGATCGACGGCGTCGCCACTGCGGATGCCGCGCTCGATACCAAGCCTGCGCGCAACGTCGGCTGCAAGCGCTTCCTGCCGGCGACGGGCGTGACCATCACCATCGATTGCGACAAGTGACCCAAGGCTCGTAACCCTCGGCGCGGCCGCCACTTGCCTTGACGCGTTTTGCCTGCAACTCTCGCGTCCGCAGGGATGCGTGGGGTGCAGCGCGTGCTCAAGGGCGTGCTCAGGGGCGCAGTTTGGAGCTTTGCCGTGATTGGCGTCGCTGCCATCGCGGTGTTGGGCGTGCGTTGGTTGCGCATCGTGCCGCTCTACGAGCCGATCGGCCAGTGTATCAAGGGCGGCATCGATCTCAACGATCCCAAGCCGTTCGTGCAGCTTGAACCGGGCGGCACGGTTGTCGGGCTTGCGGCCTCGGGCGGGGGCAGCCGCGCGGCCTACCTCGCCGCCGCGATCCTGCGCGAGATGCGGGCGAGCAGTGCGCGCATCGACACGGGTGCGACTACCGAGGCGCGCTCGCTGCTCGATCAGATCGACGCGATGTCCGCCGTATCCGGTGGCGCGCTGACCGCTGCCTACTTCGTCGCTTACGGCGAGCAGCTTCGCTCGGCCGATGCCGACTCGCCCACCTGGCGCAGCTTCCTTGACAAGATGGCGCTGAGCTACCGGCTGCGGCAGTGGTACGGGCTTGCACTCATCGATCCGCGCGTCTGGGCCAAGTATCTGTTCAGCAACTATCACCGCGGACTGCTGGCGCGCGACGACTACGACGCGACGCTCTTCCGCGGCGCCACGCTTGCCGATCTGCCCAGCCGTCCGGCGCTCTACCTGAACTCCTTTGACGTCGCCAACCACGTGCGCTTCGTTTTCTCCAGGCACTACATCGACACGGCCTTCTTCCAGCCGCGGGGCTATTGGGGGATGCTCAGCGCGCCGCAAGACCTGACGAGCGAGAACGACCTCACCTTCATCAATGTCGAGCCCGAGAGCGTGCGCCTCGCCGACGCCGTCACCGCCTCGTCCGCGTTCCCGTTCGCCTACCCGAACGTCGCGCTCAATCATTGCGGCACCAAGATCCTTTTTCAGGGCCGCCGCATCTTCCTCGCCGATGGCGCACTCGCCGACAATTCCGGCCTCGTCACGCTGCTGACGCAGCTTCGCGCCGCGCTCGAGGGAAGCGACGGCCCGCACAAGGTGCTGGTCATTGCCATCGACGCAACGCTCGACCGGCTCGACACCAACGGCTCGCGCTTCCAGCAGCGCGGCAACGAGGATCGCTACGCCTACGAGAGCACGATCGTCGGCCACGGCGTGGAATTGATCGAGAGCAGCGGTCGCGCTCATGCAGGACCTCGGCACGAAATTCCTGGAGGGCAGTGGCGTCGAGACCGACCAGATCGACACCAACTGGCCCAACTCCCTGACCAAGCGAACGGGCACGTGCGGCCCCGCGTCCAAGACCTCGTGGACGAACATGTTCGAGGACGGGCCGTCTTGCCGCGCGGCCGCTGATCATCCGACTCGGCCTGCGCGACGTCATGAACCCGGACTTCGAGGGGCAGTACGGCGCCAACCTCGTGGGAAAGGAAGCGCGGTTCGATGAGCTGCTGCGCGCAAACGCCATCGCGGACGACAATTGGCAGGGCTTGCGCCAGCAACCTGCGGACGAGCACTCGCCGGCATCGACACCGATTTCGTGCTGACGGAGAAGAGCCGCCACGCACTCGACCTTGCGGCCTACCTGTTGGTCCAAGCCAAGCTCGCCGGCGACATCGCGACCTGGAACGAGGCCGTGCACGACATAAAGCCGGTGACCGGCGTCACCTGCCATGATGCCACTGACCGCGGGCTAGAGGTCGAGCTCGACCCACGCCGGCACGTGGTCTGACGGCCGCTCCCAGGCGCGCGTGAAGCGATCGACGCCCGCCGACACCAAGCGATCCGCCGCCTGCGGCGACAGGAGCAGGTGGTCGATGCGGATGCCGTCGTCCTTCTGGAAGGCGCCGGCCTGATAGTCCCAGAACGTGTAGATGCCGGGCTCGGGATGACAGAGCCGCACAGCGTCGGTGAGGCCCGTATTGACGAGCGTGCGGTAGGCGGCGCGGCTTTCCGGCTGGAACAGCGCATCGTTGGTCCACGCCGCCGGCCGCTTGGCGTCGACGGGCTCGGGGATGACGTTGTAGTCGCCGGCGAGCACGAGCGGCAGCTCGTCGGCCAGCAGCACGCGTGCGCGCTCCTGCAGCCGCTTCAGCCAGCCGAGCTTGTAGGAGAACTTGTCCGTGCCGGTCGGGTTGCCGTTGGGTGCGTAGATCGAGGCGACCTTGAGCACGCCGCTCTTGGTCGAGACGGTCGCCTCAATGTAGCGGGAGTGATCGTCGCCCTCGTGGCCGGGAAGCCGCGCCGCCACCTCGTCGAAGGGCAGCTTGGAGAGGATGGCGACGCCGTTGAAGCCCTTCTGCCCGTGGACGGCGACGTTGTAGCCGAGCTCCTCGAAGGCGGCGCCGGGAAAGCCCTCGTCGACGCTCTTGATCTCCTGCAGGCAGATCACATCGGGCGCCGCCTGGCGCAGGTAGGCGACGGCCGATTCGAGCCGCGCCTTCACGCCGTTGATGTTCCAGGTTGCGACTTTCATGGCTTCGGCGCTGCCCGTGGCTCAAGCGGCCCAGGCGTAAGCCAGAATCGAGGGGCTTACCAGCGCATCGCGCGTCAGAGCGAGAAGCTGGTGCCGCAGCCGCAGGAGGCCGTCGCCTTCGGGTTGGTGATGCGGAAGGAGGAGCCGATGAGGTCGTCGACGAAGTCGATCTCGGAGCCGGCCAGGTAGCCGAGCGACACCTGATCGATCACGACCTTGGCGCCGGACCGCTCCAGCACCACGTCGTCGGGCGCCGGGGCCGGCACGAGGTCGAACTTGTACTGGAAGCCCGAGCAGCCGCCGCCTTCGACGCTGACGCGAAGCGCGCGTGCGGCCGCCTCGCCGGCGACGATCTCGGCGATGCGTTTGGCGGCGCGGTCGGTGACGGTTACGGTCTGGGTCATCGGTGGGTCTCTCTAGGGGCGCCCTTGCCGGGCGGCCACGTCTCACCTTAAGGAAGATAAGCGCGTGCCGGGCCAAGTCAAAGCCCCGCAGAAGCCCGGCAGCGAGCGATTGCCCCCTTTGAGCGCGACAGCCAACAGGAATCGGCCGCCGGCAGGCGATTACGGCGCGGGCCTCCCTCCCGGCGCGCGTGAGCCGGGGCCTTATGCCGCGAGCGCGATTGCGAGCCGCGGGCGCCTGCATGCCGAATCGGAGTGCACCACCCGCAGCCCCTTTCAGCGCGATCGCGATCGCATCCTCCATGCCACGGCCTTCCGCCGGCTGACGCACAAGACGCAGGTGTTCGTCTTCCACGAGGGCGACCACTACCGGACGCGGCTCACGCATTCGCTCGAGGTGGCGCAGATCGCGCGCACGGTCGCCCGCCAGCTCCGGCTCGACGAGGACCTCGCCGAGGCGATTGCGCTGGCGCACGATCTCGGCCATCCGCCGTTCGGCCATGCCGGCGAGCGGGCGCTCGACCGGGTGATGCAGGCGTTCGGCGGGTTCGACCATAACGCCCAGAGCCTGCGCGTCGTCACGGCGCTGGAGCGCAAGTACGCGGGCTTCGACGGCCTCAATCTCACGTGGGAGACGCTCGAAGGTCTCGCCAAGCACAACGGCCCGGAGGCTGAGGCCTCGACGAGCGCGGTCGCCAAGATCGCGCGCAGGTTTGAGGCCTGGCACAGCCTCGAGCTTGCGACTTACCCGTCCGCGGAGGCGCAGGTCGCCGCGCTGTCGGACGACATCGCGTACGTATCGCACGACATTGACGACGGGCTACGCGCGGGCCTCATTGCGCTTTCCGACCTCGAGGCCCAGCCGCTCGTCGGGCCGGCGGTGGCGGAGGCTCGACAGGGCCGCGCCGTGGATGACGACGAGGGGCGGCGCGTGCACGAGATCACCCGGCGCATGATCACGGTGATGATCGCCGATCTCGTCGGCGAGACGCGCCGCCGGCTCGGCGCGCTCGAACCTCGCTCGCCCGACGACATCCGCGCCAGCGGCAGCCCGACGGCAGCGTTCTCGGACGCCATGGCGTCCGACATCGCCCGGCTCAAGGGCTTTCTCCTGCAGCGCGTCTACCGGCACGAGCGCGTGATGGGGATCATGCGCGATGCCGAAGCCATCGTGCGCGACCTATTCGCCCGCTTTCTGGACGAGCCGGCCGCAATGCCGCCGACGTGGCGGGCCGCGGCGCGGGATTTGCGCGAACGCAGGCTCGCCCGCCTCATTGCCGACTTTGTCGCCGGCATGACCGACCGCTACGCGCTCGGCGAGCACCGGCGGCTGTTTGACGCCACCCCCAATTTGCGTTAGGCGGGCCGCGACTTAACAATAGCAATCGTCCAGGATCCGGAAGCCCGATGAACGTGTACGCGCACGTCGAGGAGCGCGTTGCGGCGGCGCTCGAAGCCTTGAAGAGCGAAGGCGCGCTTCCCGCCGACCTCGCCATCGCCAAGGTCGAGGTCGAGACCCCGCGCGATCCCACCCACGGCGACCTGTCGAGCAACGCCGCGCTGGTGCTGGCGAAGCCCGCACGTATGAAGCCGCGCGACATCGCCGAGAAGCTGAAGGCAAAGCTCGATAGCGATCCCGACATCGCGGCGGTGACGATCGCCGGTCCCGGCTTTCTCAACCTCACGCATGAAGCCGGAGTTCTGGCAGCGGCTTGTCGGTACCATCCTCGATGACGGCGGCAGCTACGGCCGCGGCAACATCGGCAAGGGAGAGACGGTCAACGTCGAGTACGTCTCCGCCAATCCCACCGGCCCCATGCACGTCGGGCACGGCCGCGGCGCGGTGTTCGGCGACGCGCTGTGCAATCTCCTCGAGTTTGCCGGCTACAGGGTCACGCGCGAGTACTACGTCAACGACGCCGGCGGGCAGGTCGATATCCTGGCAAAGTCGGTGCTGCTGCGCTATCGCGAGGCGCTGGGCGACGATATCGGCGAGATCCCCTCAGGGCTCTATCCGGGCGACTATCTGAAGCCCATCGGCGCAGGCGCTCGCCAAGACGCACGGCCGCGCGCTCCTGCAGAAACCGGATGACGAGCAGCTCGCCATCGTGAAGGCGGCGGCGGTCGAGCCGCTGCTGGACGAGATCAAGTCCGACCTCGCCGCGCTCAACGTCACGCACGAGGTGTTCTTCTCCGAGGCGACGCTGACCTCGGGTAAGACCGACAAGATCAAGGCGGCGATCGAGGCGCTGCGCAAGCGCGGGCTGATCTACGAGGGGCGTCTGCCGCGCCCCAAGGGCCACGAGAACGACGAGTGGGAGGACCGCGAGCAGACGCTCTTCCGGTCGACCCAGTTCGGCGACGATGTCGACCGCGCGCTGATGAAGTCCGACGGCAGCTACACCTACTTCGCCGGCGACGTGGCTTATCACTACGACAAGCTTATCCGCGGCTTCGATCACTACCGTCGACGTGTTCGGTGCCGACCACATCGGCTACATCTCGCGCATCAAGGCGGCGATGGCGGCGCTGTCCGACGGCAAGGCCGACTTCGCCATCCTCGTGTGCCAGCTCGTGAAGGTTTTGCGCGCGGGCGAGCCGGTGCGCATGTCCAAGCGTGCCGGCACGTTCGTCGCGCTACGCGATGTGATCGACGAGGTCGGCCGCGACCCCGTGCGCTTCATGATGCTGATGCGCAAGAACGACGCGCCGCTCGACTTCGACCTCGCCAAGGTGCTCGAGCAGTCGAAGGACAACCCCGTCTTCTACGTGCAGTACGCGCACGCGCGTTCAGCTTCCGTGTTCCGCAACGCGCAGGAGGTGTTTCCGGAGCTGACGCCGGACAGCGCCGCTGTGCTCAAGGCGGACCTATCCAAGCTGACGGACGCGGGCGAGATCGATCTCATCAAGCGGCTCGCCTTCTATCCCCAACTCATGGCGGGCGCGGCGATGCGCCGAGGAGCCGCATCGGGTCGCGTTCTACCTTTATGAGCTGGCCTCCATGCTTCATGCGCAATGGGCCCGAGGCAATGATTTGCCACATTTGCGATTTATCCAGGCAAAAGACGGGGTTACGACTGCGGCGCGGCTGGCGCTCATTGCCGCCACACAGCAGGTGATAAGCTCGGGTCTGAAAGTGCTTGGCGTCGAGGCGCCGGATTCCATGCGCTAGACTCGCGATTCGCGGGGGCATCGCCCCGCTAGGGTGTTCGAGGGGATTCCTTCACGATGGCTCGCTCCCACGGTGCTATGACCAATCCCGCAAGACCAGGGCAGCGGCGGCCCGCCGAAACCGATCCGCGCAATGCCCGCGCGCCGGCCCCGGCGCCGCGCTACCCCCAGGCCCCGCAGAATCCGGCCTATCCGCAGGCGCCCTATCCGGATCAGCAGCCACAGAACGGCTATGATCCGCAGTCGTCCTACCACTATCCGCAGCAGCCCCAACAAGCCCAGCAGCCCCAGTACCCCCAGGCAGCGCCCGCCCGGCCGGCTCCGCGGCAAGCGGGCCCCGACCCCATCACACAGCCCGGTCCGGCCGATTACGGCGCCTATCCGAGCACGCAGCCTCCGTTCGGCCACGGCCAGCAGACCCAGCCACAGCAGCGCAATTTGGGGCCGGCCCCAGCACGCCAAGCCGCCGCGCCGTCGTTCCCCGCTCCCTCCTTCCCCGGGCCAGCGGAGCCCCGCACCGCGCCTCCGAGCTACGATCAATGGGGTGCGCCAGCGCCGCAGCAGGACCCGCGCGGCTTTGACCCCGCAACTTACATGCCGAACGGCGCCCAGGCGGATCTCTCCCTCCGGCGCGGCCCGGTCGGAAACGGCGCCTATGCCGCCGATCCGCTGCAGCAGCAGGCGGAATGGGTGCACGCCGCGCAAATTCCCTATGGCGACGCCGGGCTGTCCGAGCACCAGGGTTACGCTGGCAACCAGCTCGGCTTCGACCAGCCCCATCATCCGGGTGCGCTCGAAGCGACCCACAATCACGACGAGGCCGGCGACTACGAGTACGACGAGCCGCGCCGCGGTAGCTGGGTGCTGCGCATCGCCGGGGCGATCGTCGTTGCCGTCGGTCTCGGCTACGGCCTGGCGCAGGGCTACAAGATGATCCTCGGCGGTCCTTCCGATCCCGGCACTCCGGTCGTGAAGGGCGATAGCGCGCCGGCGAAGACCGTTCCGACCGATCCGGGCGGCAAGCAGTTCGCGCATGCCGACAGCAAGGTCATGGGCCGGCTCGGCGATGGGCCTCCCGCGAGCGACGAGACCGGCAGCGCAACGCCTACCGACACCGACAGTGGCACGCGCAAGGTGCAGACCGTGGTCGTCGGGCGCGACGGAGCCATCGTGCCGCCGGCCGCCCCAGAGGCTCCGGCGGAAGCCGCGCCTCCCGGAGATTCCGTCTCGGTGCCCGGCCTCACGGTCATTGACGGCTTCGGAGGCCGCTATCCCGGCAGCAATAACAGCAGCAACAACAATGTAACCACGGCCGCGGTGCCGCCGCAGCGACCCGCTGCGACCCCGCCTGCGAGCAAGGCAGCGACGACGGCCGCCAAGCACGCCAAGGCTAAGGCCGCGGCTCCACCCCCGCCGCCGGCTCCGACATCGCAGGCCGATACGGCGGCAATCGACGAGACGCCGGCCCCGGCCGCCAAGGCAACTCCCGCCGCGAAGAAGCAAGTCGCCGCGGCCGAACCGGCCGCCAGCACCGGAGCCAGCGGCGCCAACGGCTACGTCGTCGTGCTCGCCTCCATTCCGGCGACGGGCAGCAGCCGCCTCGATGCGTTGAAGCGCTTCGCCGATATGCAGCAGAAGTACGGCACCGTGCTCGCCAACAAGACGCCAGAGGTGCAGGAAGCAAATCTCGGCGACAAGGGCATGTTCAACCGGCTGCTGGTCGGACCGCCCGGCTCGCGCTCGCAGGCCTCGCAGCTCTGCACCGAGCTGAAGGCCGCCGGCTACAAGGATTGCTGGGTGACGGCATACTGAGCCGTCACTCTCCAATCCGTCACTCTGGCGCCCTCTTTGGCACGCCGATGATCTGCCCATTCATGCCCCGCTTGATTTGTCTGGCGGAGGGGCCATGCGCACCGCTTTGATCACCGGCGTCGCGGGCCTCACGCTCGCGCCGCGCGAAGCCGCCTTCCTGAAGGAGGCGCGGCCCGCGGGGCTGATCCTCTTTGCCCGCAACCTGGAGAGCCACGCGCAGATCCGCGCGCTCATCGATGCCGTGTGCGAGGCCGTCGGCTCACACGAGCTTTTGGTCCTCATCGATCAGGAAGGCGGGCGCGTGCAACGCCTGCGCCCGCCGCTCGGCCGCAAGCTTCCGCCGGCAGCCGCCTTCGGGCGCGATTTCAAACGCGACCCCGGCGGCGCCGCGGCCGCTGCTTTCGCGGTCGCACGGCTGCTCGCGGACGATCTGAAAGCGCTGGGCATCAACACGAACTGCGCGCCGGTCGTCGACCTGCCTGTGCCCGGATCGCATGAGATCATCGGCGACCGCGCCTATGGCTCCGATCCCGCGCAAGTGATAGCGCTCGCCAAGGCGGTTGCCGAAGGCTTCATGGCCGGCGGCGTCGTCCCCGTCATCAAGCACATCCCCGGCCACGGCCGGGCGACCGCGGACAGCCATCTCGCGCTTCCCGTCGTCACGGAGAGCCGTGCTGAGCTATCGGCGACGGACTTCGCGCCGTTCAAGGCGCTCAGCCGAATGCCGGCCGCGATGACGGCGCACGTGGTGTTTCGCTCAATCGACCCCAAGGAGCCGGCGAGCACGTCCGCGATCGTGACGCGCGAGATCATCCGCGGAGAGATCGGCTTCGATGGCCTCCTGATGAGCGACGACCTGTCGATGAAGGCGCTGGCGGGAGACATGCGCGCCCGCGCACAGCGCGTCATCGCTGCGGGCTCGGATCTAGCGCTTCATTGCAATGGTGATCTGACGGAGATGCAGGCAGCCGCTGCCGGCGTGCCGGCGCTCTCGGGCCGCGCAGGGGAACGCTTTGCCGCGGCCCTCGCCATAGCGGCCAAGGCCCAGCCGTTCGATTCGGCGGCCGCGGAGGTGCACCTCGCCCGTGTCCTAACGGCCGCGGCAGGCGGTGCTGAATCAGTGTAAACTCAACACTATATGTACAGCGGATCGGCCGCGATATTGGCTATCGCGGCGTCCTGGAGCCGGCATGAGCGCAGAAACCGACCCTAACGCGCAGGCGATCTCGACCTGGGAGGAGCCCGTCGTGGGAACGCCTCTCGATCGAGAGGACGCGCTTATCGTCGACGTCGCCGGCTACGAGGGCCCGCTCGATCTGCTGCTGGCGCTCGCGCGCACGCAGAAGGTCGACATCGCCAAGATTTCCGTGCTGGCGCTCGCCGATCAGTACCTGTCGTTCATTGCCGAGGCACAGAAGCTCCGGCTCGAGCTTGCCGCCGACTATCTGGTGATGGCCGCGTGGCTTGCGTTCCTCAAGTCGCGTCTGCTCTTGCCGCGCGAGGTGGGCGAGGCGACGGACGTGAGCGCCGAAGAGCTGGCGCGCCGGCTGTCGTTCCGGCTGATGCGGCTCGAGGCGATGCGCGACGCTGCCGCCGAGCTCATGAACCGCATGCGACTCGGCCGCGACGTTTTTCAGCGCGGCATGCCCGAGGGCACCAAGACCATCCGTGAGACCGCGCACACGGCGACTATTTACGATCTCCTGCACGCCTACGCCGATCAACGCCGCCGCACCATCAAGGTCGGCCACGTCGTCAAGGCGCGGTCCGTCTGGTCGATCAAGGATGCGCGCGCGCGGCTCGAGCGTTTCATGGGCGATGTCGCCTCCGCCGCCGACTGGCTCGAGTTCGACCGCTACCTGAAGCAACTGCTCGTACCGACCGAGGACGGCAAGACCGTGCTGGCGAGCTCGTTCGGCGCCACATTGGAGTTGGCGCGCGAGGGCCGAGTCGAGCTAAGGCAGGACGGGCCGTTCGAGCCTATCTATATGAGGTCGCGCCAGCCAGATGCCGAGTGGCAGCGCATCGCCTAGCGTAAACAGCAGTGGCGTCACCAAGCCAATGACGAGAGAAAAGCGCATGGAGCCGCCCCGCCTGAGCCTGGTGCCGTCGAGCCAGGACGTGAACGACAACGCACCCGACGACACGGGCGCGCCGGAGGCGCTTGGCGGACTGCCGCGCAACGTGGCCGCACTGCCCTTCGCCGATCACCGCGAGAAGCTGCGCATCCTGGAGGCGCTGCTGTTTGCGGCCGCCGAGCCGCTCGACGAGGCGAAGCTGAAATCGCACCTCGCCGAGACCGAGGATATCGCCGCCCTCTTGGAGGAGCTGCGTGCCTTCTACGCCGGCCGTGGCGTCAATCTCGTGCACGTTGCCGGCAAGTGGGCGTTCCGCACCGCGCAGGATCTCGCTTACCTGCTCGAGCGCTTCGCCGTGCAGGAGCGCCGGCTGTCGAAGGCGGCGCTGGAGACGCTGTCGATCATCGCCTACCACCAGCCGGTCACGCGCGCCGAGATCGAGGAGATCCGCGGCGTCACGACCTCCGTCGGCACGCTCGACATCCTGCTCGAGACCGGATGGGTGCGCCTGCGCGGTCGCCGGCGGGCGCCGGGACGGCCCGTCACCTACGGCACCACGGAATCGTTCCTCAGCCACTTCGGGCTGGAGAGCATCAAGGACCTGCCGGGCCTCGCCGAGCTGCGAGCCTCGGGCCTGCTCGACGGCAACCTGCCGCCCGATTTCTCCGTGCCGGAGCCGACCGACATCGCCGCGCTGATGCCGGACGAGGTGGCGCTCGACGCGATCGAGGAGGAGGAGCCGGAGGAGGCAGACGCCGACGAAGA
This sequence comes from uncultured Alphaproteobacteria bacterium, assembly GCA_963817485.1. Taxonomy (GTDB): domain Bacteria; phylum Pseudomonadota; class Alphaproteobacteria; order Rhizobiales; family Hyphomicrobiaceae; genus Hyphomicrobium_A. The sequence goes on from CAWFOR010000020.1 coordinate 262,522, forward strand.
GGACGACGAAGCGCCGGACGAAGCCGATCCGAACCCGCGCTGATCGGCTCTAGATCAAAGAAAAGCAATACTTGGTAAGGACTTGGCGCTCGAACGCTGCGGATGCCGCCTTGCGACCCCATATGGTTTCTGTAATACCAGTTGCGGAAATCGCAACGACTTGTTGCTAAGCAATGGTGTCGGCCGCCACGGAAATCGCAACCCTAGGTTCCGTCGTTGCGGTATTGGCCGAGTAGGAGCAATCGACAATGGGCTTCAGCGGCTGGCATCTGCTCATCCTCGCGCTCGTCGCGCTGTTGATCTTCGGCGGCAGCGGCCGCATTTCCTCGATCATGGGCGACGTCGCCAAAGGCATCAAGAGCTTCAAGAAGGGCCTGTCGGAGGACGAGGACGCCGAGCGGCCCGACCCCAAGGTCATCGAGCATCCCTCGACGACGACGGCCGAGCGCGACCGCGACCGCAGCAAGTTGAGCTGACGCTCCGCGCGCGGCTAGCATCGCGCCTCTCGCGACGGCCCCGGCCTTTCCATCGCGCCGGCCGCATCGGCAATTGGAACGGCGTATGTTCGATCTCACCTCCAGCAAGCTTCTGATTCTCGCGATCGTGGCCCTGATCGTCGTGGGCCCGAAGGATCTACCGATCCTGTTGCGCACGGTCGGCAAGTATCTCGGCATTGTGCGGCGCCACGCGGCCGAGTTCCGCGCCCAGTTCGACGAGGCCATCCGCGAAGCCGAGCTGGCAGGACCTGAAGAAGGAGTTCGAGGGGATAGGGCGCGAGATGCGCTCGACCATCGAGCAGGGCGGCGCCGCGATCGACGAGCACGTAATGACGGCGCGCACCGAGCTTGACGGGGTGATAGGCGGCCGGCCGCACGAGCTTACCGAGGCGCAAGATCAGCCGGCCGCACAGCCGACTGAAGCACCAAGCCCCGAGCCGTCGAAGCCGGAGGCGTCGTGACCGACGATACGAAGCGCCCGGGCCAGGAGGAGATCGACGCCTCCAAGGCGCCGCTGCTCGATCACCTGATCGAGCTCAGGCAGCGGCTCATCTGGTCGCTCGCGGCGGTAGGGCTGGCGTTCGCCGTATGCTTCGTCTTCGCGCGCCAGATCTACTACATCCTGGTGCTGCCCTATCGCTGGGCGCAGGGCGGCAGCGCGCCGATCGAAATGATCTACACGGCGCCGCAGGAGTTCCTGTTCACGCAGATGAAGCTCGCGCTGTTTGGCGCGGTGTGCCTCTCGTTCCCGATCATCGCGAGCCAGCTCTACAAGTTCGTGGCGCCGGGGCTCTACAAGAACGAGCGCAAGGCATTCGTGCCCTACCTCATCGCGACGCCGATCCTGTTCCTGCTCGGCGCCACGCTCGTCTATTTCGTCGTCATGCCGATGGCGATGCACTTCTTCCTGTCGATGCAGGAGACGGGCGGTCCGGTCGAGATCAAGCTGCAGGCGCGGGTGTCGGAGTATCTGTCGCTGATCATGACCCTCATCATCGGGTTCGGGATCTGCTTCCAGCTCCCCGTGGCGCTGACGCTGCTCGCGCGCGCCGGCCTCATCACACCCGCCGCCCTCAAGAAGGGGCGGCGCTATGCGATCCTCGGCATTACCGCGGTTGCGGCCGTGCTGTCGCCGCCCGACCCGTTCAGCATGCTCGCCATGATGCTGCCGACGATGGCGCTCTACGAGCTATCGATCTGGGCGGTGGAGCGCGTCATCGCCCGCCAGGCCGCGGCGCAAGCGCAGGCCCCCTCGGCGACGACTTAGCCGCTGGACCGGGGCGCTGCGTCGCCCTATAGCACGCCTGCGAAATCACCGGCCGCGACGAGGCATCTCCCGTGTTCGACATCAAGTGGATCAGAGACAACGCGGAGGCGTTCGACGCCGGCTTGAAGAAGCGCGGGCTCGCGCCGCAGGCGAGTGAGCTGATCGCGCTCGACGAGGCGCGCCGCGCCCACATCACCAAGCTGCAGGAGGCACAGGCGCGGCGCAACGCGGCCTCGAAGGAGATCGGGCAGGCGAAGGCGAAGAAGGACGAGGCCGGCGCCGCAGAAGCTGCTGGCCGAGGTCGGCGAGCTGAAGGAGACGATCCGCGCCGGCGAGGAGGAGGAGCGCAAGCTCGACGCCAAGCTGCTGCGATGCGCTTTCCGTCATTCCCAACCTGCCGCTCGACGATGTGCCAGACGGCAAGGACGAGAAGGACAACAAGGAGGTGCGCAAGGTCGGCGCGCCGCCGAAGTTCGACCTTCAAGCCGAAGCCGCACTTCGAGATCGGCGAGGCGCTGGGGCTCATGGACTTCGCCACGGCGGCGAAGATTTCCGGCGCGCGCTTCGTGGTGCTGAAGGGGGCGCTGGCGCGACTCGAGCGCGCGATCGCGGCCTTCATGCTCGACCTGCACACGGGCGAGTTCGGCTACACAGAGAACAACGTGCCGCTGCTGGTGAAGGACCACGCCGCCTATGGCACCGGCAACCTGCCCAAGTTTGAGGAAGACTTATTTCATGCCTCGAAGATCCTCGTGAGGCCCTGAAGCCATTTGGCGAATCAGCCGCAGAGACAAGCCGGGCTATCCTGCCGAACAAAAGATGCCGAAACTGAGGACGTGGCAGCTCGGCTATCGGGAAGTGGTCCCAGACAGCATGTCGAAGCGCTGAGGAGACGCGTTCTGGCTCATCCCGACTGCCGAGGTGTCGCTGACCAACTTCGTGCGCGAGGAGACCCTCGACGAGGCCAAGCTCCCCATGCGCCTCACCGCGTGGACGCCGTGCTTCCGCTCCGAAGCCGGCGCCGCCGGCAAGGACACGCGCGGCATGATCCGCCAGCACCAGTTCTCCAAGGTCGAGCTCGTCTCCATCACCACGCCGGAGGAGAGCCTCGCCGAGCACGAGCGCATGACCGGCTGCGCCGAGGAAGTCCTGAAGCGCCTCGGCCTGCCGTTCCGCACCATCCTCTTGTGCACCGGCGACATGGGCTTTGCCTCGCAGAAGACCTACGACATCGAGGTGTGGCTGCCGGGCGAGGACACCTACCGCGAGATCTCGTCGTGCTCGGTGTGCGGCGACTTCCAGGCGCGGCGCATGGAAGCGCGCTACCGGCCGAAGGGCGCAAAGGACCTGCGCTACGTGCACACGCTCAACGGCTCCGGCCTCGCGGTCGGGCGCACGCTGATCGCGGTCTTGGAGAACTACCAGCAGGAGGACGGCTCGGTCGTCATCCCCGACGCGCTCGCCCCCTACATGGGCGGCCTCAAAAAGATCGAGAAAGCCGCATGAGCGCGAGCATAGGGGTCGACGGACAAGACTATGGTCCCCACCTTCACCTCTCCCAGGGGGAGAGGTCGGCTGGACGTGCGGAGCACGACAGCCGGGTGAGGGGCGTGCGCTCTATCGAGGTCGTAACCCCTCACCCGCGCGCGCCGCTAACGCGCCGCTTGCGACCTCTCCCTATGGGAGAGGTGAAGAGATCGCGCAGGCACCGAGGCGGGGGCTGACATGCGCATCCTCATCACCAACGACGACGGCTGGGGCGCCGAGGGCCTCGAGGTGCTGCGCCAGATCGCGGAGAAGCTGTCCTCCGACGTCTGGACCTTCGCGCCCGAGGTGAACCAGAGCGGCGCCTCGCACTCGATGACGCTGCACGAGCCGCTGCGCTGCAAGCAGATCGCCGACCGCACCTTCATCATCCGCGGCACGCCGACCGACTGCGTGATCATGGGCGTGCGCCACTTCATGTTGGACAATCCGCCCGACCTCATCCTGTCGGGCGTCAACCACGGATCGAACCTCGCGGAGGACGTGACCTACTCGGGCACCATCGCGGCGGCGATCGAGGGCACGCTGCTCGGCATCCGCTCCATCGCCATGAGCCAGACCGGCGGCTCCATCGGCGAGGGCACGATCTATCTGGCAGACGCCGCTGACGCACGGGCCGGGCATCGTGGAGAAGCTGCTCGACACCGGATGGCCGACCGGCAGCGTCATCAACATCAACTTCCCGCCGCGGCCCCCGCAGGAGGTCACCGGCATCGCGGTGACGCGGCAGGGCCGACGCGATCAGGCGCTGCTGAACATCGACAAGCGCAACGATCCCTGGGGCACGCCCTACTTCTGGTTCGGCTTCGAGCGGCCGCCGTCGAAGATCGTCAAGGGCACCGACCTCGGCGCCATCGACGAAGGGCTCATCTCCATCACGCCGCTATGCCTCAACCTGACGGACGATCCGACGCGCGAGGCGCTGCAGGCGGCCTTCCCGTCCAACAATGCCGGCGCTGCCGGCAAGGGGCGCCGACGCGTCTAGCTGCCATCGCTCCGCCGCCATGTTGTCGCCGCGGCGTCCTCATCGCAGCACAATCCCTGCGTAGTTCTTGGCGACTCGAGGCACCACGATTTCCGGGGTCGTCTCTGCAACGCGGGCAAGGCGAAGTGACTATCCGTTGCGCAATTCTGCCCCCCGTTAAGGCCTTCTTAACCCCTTAACGGTTAATCAAAGGTTGGCAGTAAAGGTGCGTATCATGATGCGTTTTAGGCATTCGACTCGCGGCGCACGCGCCGTCCTCCTCCCCGCCAACTGCGCAGCCGTCGTGCTCGTCGCCGCCCTCGTCGGCGGATGCAGCGCTTCCATCAGCCGCTTCGATCTTCCGGGCTTCAGCCTCACCGACGACAAGAAGGACCAAACGTCGTCCGTGCGGACTGCGGATGCGGGCGACCACGGTCCCAACTATCTCGGCAACGATGGCCGCCCCGGCCAATACGGCTCGGCTTACGATGCGCCGCGCTCCAACTCAGACAGCCAGGTCGCGGTCGCGAACCTTCCCGACCCGCCGCCGTCCTCGCCCAACTACGGGCAGCGCGGGCAGTACGATCAGCGCGGCCAGCCGCCCTATGACCAGCGCAGCCAGCAGCCGTACGACCAGCGCAGCCAGCAACCCTACGACCAGCGCAACTCGCAAGGCTACAATCCGCCTCCGCCCGCCCGCACGGCGCTGCGCAAGGGCGAGAGCATCGACGTGCAGCCGGGCGACACGCTCTACAAGCTGTCGCGCCGCCATCATGTCTCCGTCGCCGAGCTCATGGACGTGAACGGCCTCAGCAACCCGAGCCTGCAGCCGGGGCAGAAGATCTATCTGCCCGAGGGCTACGCCGCGCGCCATGACGAGCCGCGCCAGGTCGCGAGCGTGCAGCCCGCCGCCACCGGCGCCGCCCGCAACCAGCGTACCCTCCGACCTGCAGGCGAAGTACAGCAGCTCCTATACCGTGCGCCAGGGCGAGTCCGTTTATGGCATCTCGCGCACCTACGGCGTGCCCGTCGCCGAGCTGCAGCAGGCCAACGGCATCACCGATCCACGCGGCGTGCGCACCGGCACGGTGCTCAAGGTTCCGGGCGGCACGCAGTCTGCGCCGCCCCCGCCGTCGTCCGATGTCGCCGATGCGTCCCCGCCGCCCCCCGGCACGTCGCAGGACCCGACCGTCATCAACCGCCGCGACACGACGCGCGTGGCGAGCCGCAGCGACGATGTCTCGACCACCGGCACGATTGCCCCGGCGCAGGCTCCGCGCGGAAGCGTGGCGAGCGACAAGCTGCGCTGGCCCGTCAACGGCAAGATCATCACCGGCTTCGGCCAGCGCAACGACGGCACCCACAACGACGGCATCAACCTGTCGGTCCCGCAAGGCACCGCGGTGCACGCAGCCGAGAGCGGCGTCGTCGCCTACGCCGGCTCCGAGCTCAAGGGCTATGGCAACCTCGTGCTCCTGCGCCATGACAACGGCTGGGTAACGGCGTACGCGCACAACGACGAGTTGATGGTGAAGCGCGGCGACAAGGTGCAGCGCGGCCAGGTGATTGCCAAGGCCGGGCGCACGGGCTCCGTCGACCAGCCGCAGGTGCACTTCGAGCTGCGGCAAGGCTCCAAGCCCGTCGATCCGGTGCCGTTCCTCGAGCGGCTGTAGGTCAGGGAGGGCTCGCCGGTGTCGGAGAAGAGATCTGATGCTGGTCCGGGTTCGAGCGAAAAGCGCTCAGTCGCGCCCGAAGGCCTTGCGCAGCTCATCCTTGGCGCGTTCCAGCACGCGCTTGCGCTTTGCCGGCAGGGTCTTTCCCGCGCGGTTGACGTAGAAAGTCAGCATGGACATGGCCGAGCGATAGGGCTCGGACTTGCGCCGGCGACTGCGCTCAGCCGAGCGCTTGAGGGAGGCGGCGATCGCCTTGGGGTCGTCCTTGCTGAAGACGCTCGCTTCGAGATCGAGTGCGTCGCTCTTCCGGGTCACAGCCTGCGACCACTTCTTCTTCGTGGCAGCCCTGGAACCGCGCTTGTGCGCCTTAGCCTCGCTCGCCGTCGGGCGGCGCTTTCGCTTGCTCATGGCGAAACCTCCGCCAACGTAACGTGGTAGGCCAGGGAAGGTTGCGCCCTTAACTGCGTAGCCCTCACGGCTCCAATCGCTTGCCGAGCCGGCCCGCAAGCGCCTGCGTGAACTGCCAGGCGACGCGGCCCGAGCGCGCCCCGCGGCCAATGCTCCACTCCAGCGCCTCGCGTACGAGCTCCTCGTCTTTGATCTTCAGGCGATAGTGCGCCGCGTAGCCGCGCACCATGTCGAGGAAGGCGTCCTGGCTGCAGTTGTGGAAGCCGAGCCAGAGGCCGAACCGGTCCGACAGCGAGACCTTCTCCTCCACCGCCTCCGACGGGTTGATCGCGGTCGAGCGCTCGTTCTCGACCATCTCGCGCGGCATCAGGTGGCGCCGGTTGGAAGTGGCGTAGAAGATGACGTTCTCGGGGCGTCCCTCGATGCCGCCTTCGAGCACCGCCTTCAGGGATTTGTAGCTCGTGTCCTCCTTGTCGAAGGAGAGGTCGTCGCAGAAGACGATGAAGCGGTGGGGGCTCTTGCGCAGGAGAGCGAGGCAGCGCGGCAGCGAGCCGATGTCCTCGCGATGGATCTCGACGAGCTTCAGATCGCTTCCTTGCGCACGCAGCTCCTTTTGCAGGCGTGCGCGCACGTCGGCATGCACCGCCTTGACGAGGGACGATTTGCCCATGCCGCGCGCGCCCCAGAGCAGCGCGTTGTTGGCGGGCAGGCGGCAGGCAAAGCGCTCGGTATTTTCGGCAAGCTGCGGGGCCACGGCCTCGAGGCCCTTCAAGAGCTCGAGCGAAACGCGGTTTACCTGACCGACGGGCTCGAAGCCTTCGCGCTCGGGCTGCCAGATGAACGCCTCGGCCGCGTCGAAATCGGGCTCGACCGGGGCAGGAGCCGCCAGTCTTTCCAATGCGGCGGCGAGGCGCTCGAGCCGCGCGAAGAGGGCCGCTTCATCGTTCATCATGGGTCTCGCAAATGACTGCTGCGCCAGCGATTTTGCTTGTTTCCGTCGGGCGTAGGCTTCTATAGCGCGAGCGGCGGCGAAGTCACCCGGCTTGTGCTGGATTTCTCGCGCCGTCGACAGTTGCAAAGCTGGCGCTCAGCACTATAGTCACGGCACTTTTTCAGGCAGGAGAGGCGCTGGAGGGCTGCGCTCGCGCAGGTTAACCTTCTGTTGCCCGACATCCGCAAGGGGACGGACGAATGTTCATCACGCCGGCATACGCGCAGGCTGGAAGCGCCACCGATGCTTTCGGAGGCATCGGCGGCTTGCTGTTCCCCATGCTGCTGATGATCGTGATCTTCTACATCCTTGTCATCCGTCCTCAGCAGCAGCGCGCCAAGGACCATCGCGAGCTCGTGGGCAAGGTGCGCCGCGGCGACACCGTGATCACCTCGGGCGGCTTCGTCGGCAAGGTCACCAAGGCCGCCGACAACTCCGACGAGGTCGAGGTCGAGCTGTCCGACAACATGCGCGTGCGCGTGCTGAAATCGACGCTCATGGACGTGCGCGCCAAGGGCGAGACGGTCAAAGAGGCAACCTAAGCCCCGATCCAGGAATTGGACGCAACCCCAAGAGAAAATCGTCGCGATGCTGCACTTCGACCGCTGGAAAATCGTCCTCATCGTGCTGACGTGCCTTGCCGGCGTCGTCTTCACGCTACCGAACTTCTTCTCGAAGGAGACGGTGGACAGCTGGCCGCGATGGGTGCCCCACCGCCAGCTGCCGCTCGGCCTCGACCTTCGCGGCGGCGCGCACCTTCTCCTGGCCATGGACACCAACGAGCTGGAGAAGGACTGGCTCACGACGCTGCGCGATGACGCGCGCAAGCAATTGCGCGAGGCCAAGATCGGTTTCAGCGGCCTCAGCATCGCCGGCAACTCGGTGCAGGTGAAGGTCTCCAAGCCCGAGGACATGGACAAGGCCTACGCCGCCTTGAAGAAGCTCATCCAGCCTATCGGCAACGCCATCCTCGGCACCGGCGGCAACGACATCTCGGTCGAGCAGACGCCGCCCGACGTGATCACGCTGCGCCCGACCGAGCAGGGACTGCAGCACCGCGTCTCGAGCGCGGCGAGTGCGGCGATCGAGACCGTCAACCGCCGCGTCAACGCCATGGGCACGGCGGAGTCGACCGTGGTGCGCCAGGGCAGCGACCGCATCCTCGTGCAGTTCCCCGGCCTGCAGGACACCAAGCAGCTCAAGGACCTCATCGGTCAGACCGCCAAGCTGACGTTTCACGCCGTGCACCCGACGGTGACGGCGGAGGAAGCCAAGCAGACGCGGGCGCCGATCGGCTACAAGGTCTATCCGTCGGGCGAGGGCGAGGCCGGCCGCTCCTACGTGCTGCAAGAGACGCCGGTCGTCTCCGGCGAGGATCTCGTCGACGCGCAGCCGGGCTTTGACTCGCGCACCAACGAGCCGATCATCTCCTTCCGCTTCAACCAGTCGGGCGCGCGCAAGTTCGCCAACTTCACCAAGGACAACGTCGGCTCGCCGTTCGCCATCGTGCTCGACGACAAGGTGCTCTCGGCCCCCGTCGTGCGCGAGCCGATCCTCGGCGGATCGGGCCAGATCTCGGGCAGCTTCACCGTCGATTCCGCAACGACGCTCGCGGTGCAGCTTCGCTCCGGCGCGCTGCCGACCAAGCTGACGATCGTCGAGGAGCGTACGGTCGGACCCTCGCTCGGCGCCGACTCCATCGAGGCCGGCAAGCTCGCGGGCCTCGTCGGCTGCTTCCTCACCGGCCTCTTGACCATCGTCGCCTACGGGACGTTCGGCGTGATCGCGGTGGTCGGCCTCTTGGTGCACGGCTTCCTGATCGTCGCCGCGATGACAATCATCGGCACGACGCTCACGCTGCCGGGCATCGCCGGCTTCGTGCTCACGATCGGCATGGCGGTCGACGCCAACGTGCTGATCTACGAGCGCATCCGCGAGGAGCTGCGCTCCGGGCAAGACGCCGATCGCGGCGATCGAGCAAGGTTTTCAACGCGCGTTCATCACGATCTTCGACAGCCAGCTCACGACGCTAGCCGCCGCCGTCATCATGTTCTGGCTCGGCTCCGGGCCGATCCGCGGTTTCGCCGTGACGCTGACCATCGGCATCCTCACGTCCGTGTTCTCCGCCGTCACCGTGACCCGCCTTCTCGTCGTCTGGTGGCTCAGGGCGCAGAAGGGCAAGGGCCGTATCGTCGAAGTGCCGGTCTAGAGAGGCAACGATGTTTTTCCCTGTTCCCAACTTCAAGGGCTTCGACTTCTTCCCGCACAACACGCGGCTGCCCTTCATGCGCTACAAGGGCATTTGCCTCGCGCTGTCGATCGCCTTCATGGCGGCGTCGCTCGGCCTCTATTTCACGCGCGGGCTCAACTATGGCGTCGACTTCAAGGGCGGCTCGCTGATCGAGGTGCAGTCGAAGAACGGGCCGGCCGATCTGCACGACATCCGCACCAAGCTCAACGCGCTCGGCGTCGGCAACGTGCAGATCCAGAGCTTCGGCGCCGATACCGACGTGTTGATCCGTGTCGAGCAACAGCCGGGCGGCGAGGGCAACCAGCAGGTGGCCATGAAGAAGGTGGTCGATGCGCTGGGTGACGGCTTCACGCAACGCCGTATCGAGGTCGTCGGACCGGCGGTGTCGAGCGAGCTGCGGCGCACCGGCATCATCGCGGTCTTCGCCTCGATCATCGCCATCATCGTCTACGTGTGGTTCCGCTTCGAATGGCAGTTCGCCGCCGGCTGCGTGATCGCGCTGCTGCACGACGTGCTCGTGACCGTCGGCTTGTTCTCGCTGCTGCAGCTCGATTTCGATCTATCGATCGTCGCGGCGCTTCTGACCATCCTCGGCTACTCGGTGAACGACAGCGTTGTCGTGTCCGACCGCATCCGCGAGAATTTGCGCAAGTTCAAGCGGATGAATCTCGACGAGCTGCTCAATATCTCGATCAACGAGACGCTGTCGCGCACGATCCTCACCGGCATGACCGCGATCGCGGGCATCCTGGCGCTGCTCATCTTCGGCGGCGAGGTGATCCGCAACTTCTCCTTTGCCATGCTGTTCGGCATCGTCATCGGCACCTATTCCTCGATCTTCATCGCCGCGCCGCTGCTCGGCTACCTCGGCATCAAGCGCGACACTGTCGGCCATGCCGTGAAGACGAAGGAGCCGGCTGGCGCAAAGGCCAAGACCTAGCCGCTGGGCGCAGCGCGAGGAGAGGCGATGGCTCCGGCTCCCGCCCACTATCCGCAACGCGCGCCGATCGACGCCTACGGCAACGGCGGCTTCCGCTTCGCGGGCATGAGCCACCGCGGCTCGGTGATGATCCTGCCGAGCGGCATCTATGCCTGGGACGTCAAGACCATCGATGACGTGACGGCTGAGACGTGCGCGGCGTTCCTGCGCGAGATCAAGCCGCCGGGGTTCGTGCTGCTCGGCGCCGGGCCCTCGCACGCGCTTCCTTCAGCAGAAGTGCGTAAACTCTTTGCCGAGGCGCGCATCGGGCTCGAGCCAATGAGCACGGGCGCCGCTGCCCGCACATTCAACGTGCTGCTGGCGGAAGGGCGCGACGTGAGCGCCGGCCTCATTGCGGTTGAATGACGTGGTGGCCATATGGCGGAGCCGAACGATCGCGAGCTTGCTACCGACGCCGCGGTCGAGGACGCGGCCCGCGCCAACGCGCTCGACCGCTACCTGGCCGCGCGTCTCGCCCCGCGCGCGGCGCGCCGCGACCTGATCGCGCTCGCCGCTTTCGTGGGCGATACCGCGCGCATCGCCGCCACCGCGAGCGAGCCGTTGATCGGAGAGATCCGGCTGCAGTGGTGGCGCGACGTGCTGGAGGCGGGTCCTGCCGAGCGCGAGGCCACCGGCAATCCGGTCGCCGACGCCCTGCGGGAGGCGATCGCGCGCCATGGTTTACCGGCAGAGCCGTTTGCGAAGCTGCTCGACGCCCGCTCGCGCGCGCTCGATCCGGAGTTCGGCATGGGTGGCGCGGCGCTGGACCAGCATCTCGATGAGACCGAGGGCGCGGCCTTCCGCCTCGCCGCACGCATCCTGGGCGTGCCTCCCGGAGAAGCAGCCGACAAATTGCTCTTCGCGGCAGGTCAATCCTACGGGCGCGTTCAGCTCCTGCGCACCGTTCCGCTCATGCTCGAGGCGCGCCAACGCTCTCCGCGAGCGCATCTGGTTAATGATTGGGCAGAGCTTGCGCCGGCGATCCTCGACGGTGCGAGAAGCTCGCTGCAGCAAGTGCGCCGGAACTCACGCGCCGCACCGGAGAGCGCCAACGCCGCAATCCTCCCCGCCGCCCTCGTGGAGCCCTATTTGGCAGCTTTGGAGAGGCTGGGACCGGCGATCGTTCGCGAGCGTGCCGACATCTCGCCGCTGACGCGCGTGTGGCGTCTGTGGCGGGCAAGCGTTCGCGGCACAATCTGAGCGACGCGGCGAGGCGGAGGTAAGGCATGATCCGATCGAGCGGTCGGCTGCTGGCGCTGGGCGTGCTCATGTTCGCGTTTGCGGCGTCTGCCGCGGGGCAGACCGATCCCGCGCCTCCATCTCCTCCATCGGCTCCGGCGCCGGCAACGAGCCCAGCCGATCCCGCGCCTCTGGCGCAGCCGCCGTCCGAACCCGCTCCCGTCATCCCGTTGCAGGTGCCGGAGATCTCCTGGCAGGTCGAGAATTCATTCCGCTTCTTCACCGACGCCGCCGACACTGAGGTGCATCGTGCGACCTACCTCGCACTCACGCCCCAGCAGCGGTTGCGCCATCCCGTGCTCGCCGCCGAGCAGGCGCTGAGCCGCCGCCACGAGGACGGCTGGGCGGAGAGCATGTTCCGCAACACCTGCTGGGATGTGCGCACGAACCGCTTCGTCTGCCCCGATGGCAAGGACTACATCAATCCGAAATCGCACCGCGTGATCGCGCGCATCGACAACGTCGACGAGGCAGTGGGTCTGAGCTGCACGTGGCTCACCGCTCCCCACGGCGGCGAGGAGCTGCGCGGCAAGGTCGTGACGCAGCCCTGCAACGAGCAGGTAAAGCTCGATGTCCCCTATCCCGCCGGGCTCACCGTCGAGGTGGAGATCGGGGGCCGTACGGTCGCGACCGAGGACATTCGCGTTCGCGATCTCCTCATCGTCGGCATGGGCGACAGCTTCGCCTCGGGCGAAGGCAATCCGGACGTGCCGGTGCACTTTTCGCGCGAGCGCTCCGCGAGCTACGGCAAGCGCGCAAAGGAAGGGCTCGATCTCACGGGCTATCCGGCCCGCGTCGGGCCCTGGAAGCAGATCGGCGACAAGGACTTCATCGAGGAGAATGCGCGCTGGAGCGATCAGGCGTGCCACCGCTCGCTCTACTCGCATCAGTTGCGCGCGGCCCTCCAGCTCGGCATCGAGGACCCGCACCGCGCCGTCACCTACGTCGGCGTCGCTTGCTCGGGCTCGGAGGTCACCTTCGGCCTGTTCCTGCGCTACACCGGCAACGAGTGGGTGCCCAACCCGCCCGACCTGTCGCAGATTTCGCTCATCGCGTCCGCCCAGTGCGGCCTGCACGAGGCGCCGATGCAGGATCTGCCCGAAGCCTATCACATGAACGGGACCATCCCCGAGCTGCAGGGCGGTCTCGTGCTGAGGAAGTGCGATCCGATCAACGCGCGCAAGATCGATCTCATGTTTGTCTCCGTCGGCGGCAACGACGTGGGCTTCTCGCGGCTTCTCGCCAACTCGGTGTTGTCGGATGAATCGATCCTACGCAGGCTCGGCGGCTGGTTCGGCCAGGTGCACGGCCTCACCGCGGCAAGCGCCCAGCTCGATGCGCTCATCCTGCGCTATAAGTCGCTCAACCGCGCCATCCACTATCTCCTGCACATCCCGTGGGAGGAATCCGATCGGGTCATCCTAACTGCCTATCCCGAGCTCGCGCTGCTCGGCGATGGCAGCGAGGTCTGCCCCGATGGGCGGGCGGGCATGGATGTGCTGCCCGATTTCCAGCTCACCGAGGCGAAGGCGCGTGTCGGCACCTGGGTGGCGGACAAGCTCAATCACGCCATGGCGGACGCCGCCGAGCAGTATCACTGGACGTATGTGTCGTCGCACCGCCGCGCCTTCATCGGCCGCGGCATCTGCGCGGGCAGCACCTACGACGGTGGCGACATCGCCGACGAATTGCGCCTGCCGCGCAAGACGGAGGAAGGCTGGCGTCCATACAACCCGGCCGACTTCCGCGCGTATGCATCGCGTCAACGCTGGTTCCGTACGCCAAACGACGCGTTCATGACGGCGAACTTCCACGTCGCCTCGACGCTGCTCTTGAAAGTCTTGAAGCTCAACGCGCTGTCGTGGTTCCAGCTCGTGCTGGCCGCGACCTATTCGGGCGCCTTCCACCCGACGGCCGAGGGGCAGGCGGCGATCGCCGACGCCGTCGTCGACAAGGCGCGCTCCGTGCTGAAGAAGTACGCCGCGCCGGAGCGCTCGCGCGCGGGCGTCGAAGAGCCGACGACGCATGCCGCCGGCTACCCCGTCGAGTAGCAGCGAAGCGTTACTCTGCGGCGGCCGAAGGCGCGGTCGCCCGCCCGAGCCAAGTCTCGATGTCGGAGAGTGCGCGCATCGACACCGCGCGGCGCTTCGCACGCGTCTTGTCCTTGCCCTTGATGCGCTTGCCGGAGCCGTCACGCTCGAGCGCGGGCGCCGGCGGCAGGAGCCCATAGTTGATGTTCATCGGCTGGAATGAGCGTGCCCGCGACTCCGCCGCATCGGTCTCCTCGACGAGGATGTGCCCGCCGGTGATGTGTCCGATGAGCGCGCCGAGCGCCGTCGTTGCCGGCGGTGGCGTGCACGCGATCCCCAGCCGCTCGGCCGCGGCGAGCCGGCCCGCGAGCAGCCCGATCGCCGCGCTCTCGACGTAGCCCTCGACGCCCGTGATCTGGCCGGCAAAGCGCAGCCGAGGCTCGGCGCGCAAGCGCAGCATCTGATCGAGCAGCTTGGGGCTGTTGAGGAAGGTGTTGCGGTGCAAGCCGCCGAGGCGCGCGAACTCCGCTCCCGCGAGGCCCGGGATCATGCGGAAGATGCGCGCTTGCTCGGCGTGCTTCAGCTTGGTCTGGAAGCCGACCATGTTCCACAGCGAGCCGAGCGCATTGTCCTGGCGCAGCTGCACCACGGCGTATGGGCGCGCGCCGCCCTTGTGGGGATCGGAAAGACCGACCGGCTTCATCGGCCCGAAACGCAGCGTCTCCGGCCCGCGCTCGGCCATCACCTCGATCGGCAGGCAGCCGTCGAAGTAGGGAGTGGATGCCTCCCACTCCTTGAAGCTCGTCTTCTCGCCCGCGAGCAGCGCCGCAATGAACGCCTCGTACTCCTGCTTGGTCATGGGGCAGTTGAGGTAGTCGGCGCCGGTGCCGGCCGGCCCCGCCTTGTCGTAGCGCGACTGCGCCCAGGCGACCGACATATCGATCGACTCGCGATGCACGACCGGAGCGATGGCATCGAAGAAGGCAAGGTCGTCCTCGCCCGTGAGCGCCTGCACGGCGGCGCTCAGGGCCGGCGACGTGAGCGGCCCCGTGGCGACGATGACGCTGTCCCACTCGGCGGGCGGGAGGCCGGCGATCTCGCCGCGCTCGATCGTGACGAGCGGATGGGCGCGCAGCCGCTCGGTCACCTCCACCGCAAACCCATCGCGATCGACGGCGAGCGCGCCGCCGGCAGGCAGCTTGTGGCGGTCGGCAGCGGCAAGGATCAGCGAGCCCGCGCGCCGCATCTCCTCATGCAGGAGCCCGATGGCGCTCGTCTCCCAGTCGTCGGAGCGGAACGAGTTCGAGCACACGAGCTCGGCGAACGCGTCCGTCTTGTGGGCGTCCGTCATCTTGTCGGGCCGCATCTCGTGGATCACGACGAGGACGCCTGCGGTGGCGATCTGCCAGGCGGCTTCCGAGCCCGCAAGGCCGCCGCCGATGACGTGGATGGGCTGCTTTTGTGTCATGGCGGCGGACGCTAGAGGAAAACGCCGAGCCCCTCAATGCAGGCGCGGGCCGACGCCGTTTACCCCCGACGCAAAGCGGCCGAAATGCCGTCATTGTCTTGCTTGCCCTCCGCGGCTATCGTGCGTGCTCGTGTTCTTCGAGCGGGTGCCCTCTTCATGTCGCGCTATGCGAGGCGTCTCGACCAAGACCTCGCGCGCTGGCGCGAGGCCGGCTGGCTTTCCGCCGACGGTGAGGCCTCCATCCGCCGCGACGTCGCCGGGCGCGGCCGCAGCCTCGAGCTGGCGCCCGTGCTCGGCATCCTCGGCGCGGTGCTGATCGGCTTCGGCGCCATGAGCTTCGTTGCCGCTCACTGGAACGAGATGGCGCGCCTGCTCAGGCTCGCGCTCATCTTCGGCGGCCTCTTTGGCGCCTACGGTCTCGCCGGACTGCTGTTCGACCGCAATCACCCGGCGTTTGCGCACGCCGCAATCCTCACCGGCGTCGCGCTGTTCGGCGCCGGGATCATGTTGATTGCGCAGATGTTCCATATCAGCGGCCACGCCCCTGACGCCGTTCTCACGTGGGCGCTCGGCGCGCTGCTTGCGGGCGTTGTCCTGCGTTCCAACCCGGCACTCGCGCTTGCGCTGCTGCTGATGGGGCTATGGAGCGGCTGGGAGATGTCCGACACCAACCGCGTGCACTGGCCGTTCCTGATCGGCTGGGGCGCGGTTGCGGCGGCCATGCTGTGGCGCGAATGGATCCCCGGGCTGCACCTCGCGGCGATCATCCTCAGCATCTGGATCGTCACTATCGGCTACTTCCTGTTCGACGGCCACGGGCACGGCGTGGTGGTGGCCATCGGCCTCATCGTCGCTGCGGCCGGCCTGGCGGGCCCCGTGCTCTTGGGGCGCTGGCGGACGTGGGGCGCGGCCGCCATCGCCTACGGCATGGCGATAGCCTTCGCGGGGCTCTTTGCGCTCCAGTTCATCGAGAACGCTCCCCTCGACAACCTGATCCTCCTGGCGATCGTGACGCTGGCGCTCGTCGTCGGCGGCATCTGGATCGGGCTCAAGCACAACAACGGCTCGCTGCTCTGGCTCGGCTATGCCGGCTTCTCCATCGAGGTGCTGGCGCTCTACTTCAAGACCGTCGGCACGCTGCTCGGCTCCTCGCTGTTCTTCCTGTCGGCGGGCGTCATCGTGATCCTGCTCGCCGTCGCGGCCTACCGCCTGCACTCGCGCGTGCAACCCGGTGTGGAGGCCGCGCCGTGATGGACATCAATCGCCGCAACATGTGGATCGGCATCGCCGTCGTCGCGTTCGTGCAGGCCGCTGTTCTCGGCTGGATGATCTGGCAGCGCGCGCATCTCCTTTCGACCGGTCATGAGGTCGTGCTGGAGGTGATCCCCGTCGATCCGCGCTCGCTCTTCCAGGGCGACTACGTGGCGCTCGGTTACGATATCTCCCGCGTTCCCGTCACGGAGGCGGGCCTCAAAAGCGGATCTACGCTCTACGTGACGCTGCAAAAGACCGGCGACCGCTGGAAGCCCTTGTCCGTAAGCACGAAGAAGCCGGAAAATCTCCCTCCCGACCAGGTCCTCATCAAGGGACGCATCGCGTACGCCTCCGCGCCAACGTCGGCTGCGCCGGGCCAGGCGACGGTCCGCTACGGCATCGAAGACTTTTTCGTGCCGGAAGGCACCGGCCAGGAGCTCGAGAAGCTCGTGGGCCAGAAGAAGCTCGATGCCCTCATCGCCATCGACGATGCCGGCAATGCCGGCATCAAGGGGCTGATGGTCGAGGGCAAGCGCGTCTATGAGGAGCCGCTGCTCTAGGTCAGGCTCTCAGTGTGCTGCGGAGTTGACCTTCGATGTGACCGGTTTGCCGCTAAGCCTGCAAATTCAACGGCCTGCGACCCACGCCGCTATCGAGAACGGGTCAGGAATCTGGCAATCTCCCACGCCGGGTGGCTAACACGACGGGGGGAGAGATGGGTTCGAGGTTCGTAGTGAGCTTGGTCGCGGCTGCGACCGCGGTGACCATTTTCGGGGTGGCACCGTCACAGGCGGATCAGACGGGTCTCGCCAGCATCCACGTGCTTGCGCCGCGAGGGCGGCCGGCTGTGCATGGCGGATCATTTTCACTACGGCAGCAGCGGCGCGCAGCGCAGCCAGGCCGCTGCTCAGGGGGCTGCGATCCGCTCCTGGGCGGAATTCACCGATCTGGAGTACGGCAGCGATTGGGCTCGGTATGGGCGCGCCGCCAGCCAGCGGATGAAGTGCTCGCGCTCGTCGGCAGGCTGGTATTGCGACGCCGAAGCGCGGCCCTGCCGGTAGTCCGGCTACGCTCGTCGGACGGTTGGTTCTCGCGCTCGCAGGCTCATTGGCGCTTGCGGGCGCGCGGCGCTTTGAATGCGCTTCCGCCGAGCGCGCGCAGTCGCGCGATCCAATCGAGCGGCACTCTCGGCAATGCAAGGTAGGGCGCCAGCACGCGGCGCGTCGCGTCCGCGGCATCCCTGTCGTCGGGCAACGGCACTCCGTCCCTGATGTTGTCTGCCAGCACAACAAGGCGCTCCGATACGGCGCCCGGGCTCGCGAGGCCAACCCCGCCGACGGTGCTTCCGGTAAAGCCGCCGCCGCTTGCAGCAACCTGCGGCAGCGACCTGACGACGGGGGCTGCGGCGCCGTCGGCTGCTGCCATGGTGCTCGCGCCGCTGTCGCCGCGGGCCAGTCTTTCGAGGTCCTCGCGGCTCTGCTCCGCCAGCGCGCCCACCACCATGGCGGCAACCACCGGGAGCAGATACTCCGCGATCATTTCGCTGACGCCGGATCGAGCCGCCGCATCGCGCGCGATCGTCTTGGCCACCTCGCGCCCGGCGATCACGTTCAGCGCGTCGTTGCCCAGCACTTGGGTCGAGGTGGTGCCGAGCATCGTCGGGTTCTCGAGCACCTGGTGATGCATGCCCTTGCTGAAAAGCTCGATAAGCCTGACGAGGAAGCGCCGCGACCGTATCTTTGCCTCGATCTGCGGGATGAGCGAGGTCGCCATGGCGCCGACGGCGGCCTCGACCTTCGCAGGAGGCAGATGGAAGGCGCGCGCCAGATTGGCGAACGCCTGCCCTCCTTGGGCCCTGCTCAGTCGATCCTGGATAAGCACGCCAGTGGGCCTTTCTCGCATGGTCCCGAACGGCCGATTGAACGCCGTTGGCAACTATCATCCCCGCGTGACGGTTCCCCGGCAAGCAAGTGCAACTTGCCGTTCCTATATGAACTATCGTCCCGCACGCAAACTGGGAGAAACCGCATGAAACTGGCAATTGCCTCGACGGTTGCGCTGTTATTGCTGTTTGCCGCCCCAACCCCGGCTTCGGCGACCAGTGCACAGGTGCTCGTCCAAAGGCAGGCTGTCGGCCAGGCGCAAGCCACGGTCGACACGGTGAGATGGCGCGGCGGCTGGGGCCGTCGCGGCTGGGGCTGGGGTGGCTACGGCTACCGCGCCTATCGGCCCTGGGGCGCCTACTATGGCTACGGCTACTATCCCCCGGTCTATGGCTACTACTATCGGCCATATCCCTACTACTGGGGTGGTTACGGCTGGGGCCATCGGCGCTGGCACCGGCACTGGTAACCTTCGGGCGAGACTGAAGGAGCGGACGCCGTACGCGGCGCCCGCCCCGCGTTCTTGCGGCCAAAAACGCGGCGATCCGGCACTGGCCGCTCGTGTTGCAACGGGTCCACACTTTTGGCATGGTCCGCCCGCGAATCTCGCCCGCAAGTGCGAGAGATCAGCGGCTGACCCTTCGGTTGCCGCTAACGAGCTGGCCGCCAAAGGGGATCCCGGATGACTGAGATTTTGTGGGCTATCGTCGCTTGCGGCGTGCTGGCCCTTGTCTATGCCGCCTACACCATCCGGTCGGTGATGAGCGCGAACGCCGGATCGGCGCGCATGCAGGAGATCGCTGCCGCCATCCGCGAAGGCGCGCAAGCCTACCTCAACCGCCAATATCGCACGATCGCGATCGTGGGCGCGGTCATCTTCCTTCTCGCGTGGCTTCTGCTCGGACCCCTCGTCGCCATTGGCTTCCTCATTGGCTCGATCCTGTCCGGCCTCGCCGGCTATATCGGCATGAACGTCTCGGTGCGCGCCAACGTGCGCACCGCGCAGGCTGCCACGCATTCGCTGGCGCGCGGGCTCGACATCGCCTTCAAGTCGGGCGCGGTCACGGGCATGCTCGTCGCCGGCCTCGCGCTGCTCGGCGTCTCCGTCTACTTCCTGATCCTGACCAGCGGGCTCGGCTACGCGCCTGACGACCGCACGGTGACGAACGCGCTCGTTGCGCTCGGCTTCGGCGCCTCGCTCATCTCCATCTTCGCCCGTCTCGGCGGCGGCATCTTCACCAAGGGTGCCGACGTGGGCGGCGACCTCGTCGGCAAGGTCGAGGCCGGCATCCCCGAGGACGATCCGCGTAACCCGGCGACGATCGCCGACAACGTGGGCGACAACGTCGGCGACTGCGCCGGCATGGCTGCCGACCTGTTCGAGACCTACGCCGTGACGGTCGTCGCGACCATGGTCCTCGCCGCCGTCTTCTTCGGCGGGCAGGCGAACCTCATGCAGCTCATGGTCTATCCGCTGGCGATTTGCGGAGCCTGCATCATCACCTCGATCATCGGCACCTTCTTCGTGCGCCTCGGCGCCAACAACTCGATCATGGGTGCGCTCTACCGCGGCTTCATCGCCTCCGCCGTGCTCTCCATCGCCGGCCTTTACGCGGCGACGCACTTCGTTCTCGGCGGCTTCGGCGAGGTGGGAACGGCAGCCGGCACGCCGATCACCGGCATGAACCTGTTCCTGTGCGGCCTCGTCGGCCTGCTCGTGACCTTCCTCATCGTGTGGATCACCGAGTACTACACCGGCATCGGCTATAAGCCCGTGCGCTCGATCGCGCAGGCTTCCGTAACGGGTCACGGCACCAACGTGATCCAGGGCCTCGCCGTGTCGCTCGAGGCGACCGCGCTGCCCGCGCTCGTCATCGTCGGCGGCATTCTCGCGACCTACTCGCTCGCGGGCCTGTTTGGCACCGCGATCGCCACTACGACCATGCTCGGCCTCGCCGGCGTCGTCGTCGCGCTCGATGCCTTCGGTCCGGTCACCGACAACGCCGGCGGCATCGCCGAGATGGCTGGCTTGCCGAAGGAGGTGCGCCGCTCCACCGACGCGCTCGACGCCGTCGGCAACACGACGAAGGCCGTGACCAAGGGCTACGCCATCGGCTCGGCTGGCCTCGGCGCACTCGTGCTGTTTGCTGCCTACAGCTACGACCTGCAGCACTTCATCGACCAGGCCAACGCCGCAGGCTCGACCGCCTTCTCCTACTTCAAGGGTGTGCATCCCGATTTCTCGCTCGCCAACCCCTACGTCGTCGTCGGTCTGCTGCTCGGCGGCCTCATCCCCTACCTGTTCGGCGGCATCGCGATGACGGCCGTTGGCCGCGCCGCCGGCTCCATCGTGCAGGAGGTCCGGCGCCAGTTCAAAGCCAAGCCCGGCATCATGAAGGGCACCGAGCGTCCCGATTATGCGCGCGCCGTCGATCTGCTGACGCGCGCGGCGATCAAGGAGATGATCGTGCCGTCGCTGCTGCCGGTGCTGTCGCCGATCGTGGTTTACTTCGCCATCTACGTCATTGCGGGCGGCGGCGTTGCGGGCAAGAGCGCTGCCTTCTCCGCGGTTGGCGCCATGCTGCTCGGCGTGATCGTCAACGGCCTCTTCGTCGCCATCTCGATGACGTCGGGCGGCGGCGCCTGGGACAATGCCAAGAAGGCGATCGAGGATGGCTTCGTCGACAAGGACGGCGTCAAGCACGTGAAGGGGTCGGATGCGCACAAGGCGGCCGTCACCGGCGACACGGTCGGCGATCCCTACAAGGATACGGCCGGCCCGGCGGTGAACCCGGCGATCAAGATCACCAACATCGTGGCGTTGCTGCTGCTGGCGGTGCTGGCGGCGCAATAGCTGGCGTGGAAGCGGCGAGCGGAGCGTCCGCTCGCCGTCAGGCTGCCGGGCTTGCTCTTAGTCGTTGCCGAAGATCTGCTTCGTTCCGAGGTTGCGGAACAGCATCTTCAGGATGCCGTCGTCGTGGCCGCCCGGTGCGGGTGTGGTGCGCGAGACGTAGTCGAACACCTTGCCGTCCTGCATGCCGTAATTGGCCACGCGATCGACGGTGCCGCCGGGTGAGAAGTACACGGCGACCACCTGCCGGTCCTTCTCCGACGGAAGGAAAAACGCCGACTGCGTCTGTGTGCTCGAAATGTAGTAGAAGGCCTGCCCGTTGTTGACGACCGCCGTGGTCGCGGGCGTGCCGAGGTTCATGCGCACCTGCTCTTGGCTCATGCCCGGCTGGATCTGCTGCAGGTCGCCATCATGGAACTGGGTGCCGTGCTTCAGCGTCGTTGCCTCGCATCCGCACAGCGCAAGCGCGGCAAGCAGCACGAGCGCAGGCGTCCGCGCCCTGCAGCGAGCAATGGGCATCCGATCCGTCTGCCGCGAGCGGCTCTGGCACTGGCGCGCGTTCGTCTCTCGGCGCATTATGTCACTGGCTTCCCGAGAATCGATTGGTTGGCGGTCTAGAGCGCGCTTAACCTGAGGTCTTACCCGATGCAACGCGACCGGCGGCCCCGTCCCCCGAACTTTCTTCACCTCCCAAAGCGAGCCAAGCTCTAGATGCTCCGGTCGCTTAGGAGGCGGGCTGAGTTCCAGCGTAAAGCAGGTGAGATTTATGGCGCGATCGTGACGCAGTCGCGGCAGCCGGCATTTTACGCGCGACTTGGCATTCCTGACACACCTACAGGGCGTTACGAGATGGTCGTCATTCACCTTTTCCTGGTGCTGGAGCGGCTGCGCGTTGCCGGCGCGAGCCCCGAGGCGGCGGCAGCCGCGCAGGCCCTCGTCGACGCCTTCGTCGCCGATATCGACGACTCGCTACGCGAGCTCGGCACGGGTGATGTCGGCGTGCCTCGGCGGGTCAAGCGCGCGGCGGCGGGCTTCTATGCGCGGGCGAAGGACTACCGGGAGGCGATTGCCGCCGGCGGGTCCGCGCTGGAGGGAATGCTCGCCCGTCATCTGGAAGCGCCGGAAGGCGAAGCCGCCTCGGTTAGCGCGCTCGCAGGTTACGTCCGAGCGGCGACCGTGACTTTGGCGGCCGCGCCGGTCGCGGACGTGCTCGAGGGACGCCTTTCCTTTCCCGATCCGTCCATTGCGGTAAAGAGCGCGCCATGAGCGGACCGCTGCCGTGGTCGCTTCGCACGACCGAGATTCCCGAGACCGGCCTGCACAAAACCGCGTCGGCGACCGAAGCCGAGAGGAGCGCCGTCGCCCGCGCGCTCGGGCTCGTTTCCTGCGAAGCGATAGAAGCGGACTACAGGGTGCGTGCGCTGGGGGCCGGCCGCTACCGTCTCGCCGGCACTCTTCGCGCCCAGGTGACGCAAGCCTGCGTCGCGACGCTGGAACCGATCCCGCAGGAAATCGCGGAGGAGTTTGAGGTCCAGTTCTGGCCCCCGGGCGCGCTGACGGAGACGGGCGAGGAAGAGGTCGAGGTGTCGAGCGTCCCCGACGTCGAGCCGATCGAGCACGGGACGATCGAAATGGGGCGCGTTGTTTTCGAGACGTTGTCGGCCGCGCTCGATCCCTATCCGCGCAAGAGTGGCGCGACACTCGAATGGCAGGACCCCGAAAGCGCCGAGGAGTCGGGGGCGTCGGGCCCGTTCGCGGCGCTGAAAAAGCTCAAAGATCAGGCGTGACGCCGTGCACTTGCCAAACTGTGGCTCGGGGAACGCGACGTAGGGAAAAACATTGAAAATCGTGTTGTTTCGCAACTGCAAAAGAGTATGGTCCGGGCGCAATCTAACGGTGGCCACACGGGACATGGCGGCTGCCAGCCCGAGACAATAACTGCGAGGCGACCCGCGACATGTCTCAGCCGCGGACGATAGCGCTCGACGCCATGGGAGGCGATCACGGCCCTCCCGTCGTGGTGGCGGGAGCGGCCATTTCACTCGAGCGCTACCCCTTGCTGAGCTTTCTGTTCTTCGGCGACGAGGCGCGTATCGCAGCTGAGCTCGAGAAGTTTCCCGCGCTCGCGGCGAAGTCGCACGTGGTCCACACCGCCACGACCATCGGCATGAGCGACAAGCCGAGCCAGGCTTTGCGCCGCGGCAAGGGCACGAGCCTGTGGCTCGCCATCGAGGCGGTGCAGAAGGGCCAGGCGGACGTTGCCGTCTCGGCCGGCAACACCGGCGCCTTCATGGCAATTTCCAAGCTGATCCTGCGCCCCATGGCGGGCATCGAGCGCCCCGCCATCGCGGCGATCTGGCCCACGGTCAAGGCGGAATGCATCGTGCTCGATGTCGGCGCCAACATCGGGGCGACCGCGCGTCAGCTCTCCGACTATGCGCTGATGGGAGCGGCGATGGCGCGCGCGCTCTTCCACGTGGAGCGCCCGACGATCGCGCTGCTCAACGTCGGTGTCGAGGAGGTCAAGGGCGACGAGGAGGTGCGCCAGGCGCACGCTTGGTTAAAGAGCACGGACCTGCCCCTCGACTATCGCGGCTTCATCGAAGGCGACCAGATCGGACAGGGGGCGGTCGATGTCGTGGTCGTCGAAGGCTTTGCCGGCAACGTCGCCCTCAAGACCGCGGAAGGCACGGCGCGGCAGATCAGCGAGTACCTCAAGGCCGCGATGCGGCGCACCTGGCTGTCGCGGCTCGGCGCGCTGCTGGCCGCCGGCGGCTTCCGCGTCCTTAAGGAAAAGATGGACCCGCGGCGGGCCAACGGCGGCACGTTCCTTGGCCTCAACGGGATCGCGGTCAAGAGTCACGGGGGCACGGATGCGCTAGGCTTTGCCAGCGCCGTCGATCTCGCGTACGAGATGGCCGAAAGTCGGCTGACGACGCGGCTAGCCGCCGATTTGGCGGCGTTCCATCACAAGCTCGAGGCGATGACCGCGAGTTGACGATTGGGGTCCGGAGCGGCCGCAGCGGCGGGCTCCGTTACCCACCCATCGCGCACAACAAGGTCGAACAAAAAGAGGACCCGCCGTTGGCAGTCATCCGCTCCGTCATCCGTGGCATTGGCGCGCATCTGCCAAAGCGCGTGATGACCAATGCGGACTTGGCAAAGCTCGTCGATACCAGCGACGAATGGATCGTCGAGCGGACGGGCATCCGCGAGCGCCACATCGCGGATGAAAGCGAGCGCACGTCCGATCTCGGTATCGCCGCGGCAAAGCAGGCCCTGGTGCGCGCGGCCATCGACCCCGTCGACATCGATCTGGTGATCTGCGCGACCGCGACGCCCGATCGCACCTTTCCGGCGACCGCGGTCACCATTCAGAACGCGCTCGGCGTGACGAAAGGCGCGGCCTTCGACGTGCAGGCCGTGTGCTCGGGCTTTGTCTACGCGCTGACGGTCGCCGACAATTTCCTCAAGACGGGCCAATTCAAGCGCGCCGTCGTCGTTGGTGCGGAGACGTTCTCGCGCATTCTCGACTGGTCGGACCGCTCCACCTGCGTGCTGTTCGGCGACGGTGCGGGCGCGGTCGTGCTCGAGGCGCAGCCGCAGCACGGCACGCGCGAGGACCGCGGTATCCTTGCAACGCGCATCCGCTCGGACGGACGCTTCGAGGACCTGCTCTACGTCGATGGCGGCCCGGGCTCTACCAAGACCGTGGGGCACCTCAGGATGAACGGCCGCGAAGTGTTCCGGCATGCGGTGCAGAAGATCACCGGCGTCATCGAGGAGACCCTCGTGATGACCGGTTTCGCACCCGACGAGATCGACCTCTACGTGCCGCATCAGGCCAATCAGCGCATTCTCGACGGCGTCTTGAAGAAGCTCGGCGTCGGGCCCGAGCGCATCGTGATGACGCTCGCCCGCCACGGCAACACGTCGGCCGCGTCGATCCCGCTCGCCCTTAACCAAGCCTTCGAGGATCACCGCCTGAAGGAAGGAAGCTTGGTGCTCATGGAGGCGATGGGCGGAGGTTTCACATGGGGTGCGGTGCTCGCCCGCTGGTGAACGCGGCCGCCTCCTCGCCACGCCCCAAAAATTTTTGTGTGATTTCAGGCAGTTGAAATGCGCTCCTGATTGACGATAAAGCGCGCTCCCGGTAGCATCGCCAAAAGATTACAAAACTGGGAGGCAATTGCCATGGGAGGCAAGACGTTGACGCGGGCGGACCTCGCGGAAGCGGTCGTGCGGAAGGTTGGGCTTCCGCGCAACGAAAGTCAGGAGTTGGTCGAGCTTGTCCTGGGCGAGATTTCGGCCTCTTTAGCGCGCGGCGAGGCGGTGAAGCTGTCCTCGTTCGGCTCCTTCGGCATCCGCCAGAAGGGCGAGCGCATGGGACGCAACCCGAAAACGGGGGATGAGGTACCTATCACACCACGCAGGGTTCTGGTGTTCCGCCCCAGCAACATCATGAAAGAGCGGATCAATCAGGGCCGATCCAGACGTAAGGCGGCGGAGTAACGGCGGCGCGTTTGCTTTCCAGGCGCCGCAGGCAGCGGAGGCGCAATGAGCAAGACGGCGGAGGCCTTTCGGACGATCAGCGAAGTTGCGAGCGAGCTCGACGTGCCCAAGCACGTCCTGCGGTTCTGGGAAGCGAGGTTCCCCCAGATCCGCCCGATGAAACGCGGCGGCGGGCGCCGCTATTACCGGCCCGAGGATCTGGCGCTCCTGCGCGGCATCTGTCACCTGCTGCACGCCGAAGGCTACACCATCAAGGGTGTGCAGAAGATCCTGCGCGAGCAGGGCATCGATCAGGTGAAGCGCATCAGCGGAGAGGTGCCGGCGCCGAAGGAGGCGCCCCCGGCGGCAGCTAAGCGCGACCGCCGCGGCAAGGCGCATTTGAGCGTGCAAGCAACCGCCTTCGGCTCCGCGGGAGAGCGCGGGGCGTCGTCTCGTTCGTCGTCGACGACAAGCGCCCTCAAGGCGGCGATCGCGGAGCTTGAGCTTTGCCGCGATGCGCTCATGGGCAAGGCCGTCGAAACGGGCGCTCGCCGGCGCGCTAAGCCGCGCCGCGCCGCTTCCGCTTGAGCGCCTGCGCGACAGCTGCCGGGGAGCGCATCGACGCACGCGCCATCGGCGAACTTGAGCTTTGGTGCGTCGACACGCGAGCCTCGGCCGCTGCGCTGTTCGCGGTCGAGCAGGATGTGGCGCTGCTCTCGGAGTGGGAGCGGCGGCGTGCAGCGACTTTTGCCGCCAGGGCGCTCGCCGAGGAATGGCTTGCAGCTCACATTGCTCTCCGCGTCGTGCTCGAGCGCGCAACGGGCATGGCTCTGCGCGGCGTGGCGTTCGCCCGCTCGGCGCGAGGCAAGCCGCGGCTCGACGAGGCGCCGATCGCATTCAACATATCGCACGTCCCCGGGCTGGCGCTGATCGCGCTTGCGCGCGGCGGCGCCGTGGGCGTCGATCTGGAACGGGCGCGCGCCGTTCGCGTGCGCGAGCCGCGCCGCGCGCGCATCGAGACTGCGGGGGCGGCGCTGAGCCGCGACGAGCCGTTCGCGGCAGACGCGGACGCGCGCTTTCTGCAGGCCTGGGTGCGGCTCGAGGCCTTCGCCAAGGCCGAGGGAGACGGCGTCGGGCGGCTCTTCACCCGGCTCGGCATCAGCGGCGACAGCGCTCGCACGGACGAGGATTTTCGTGCCCGACTGGACGGCGTCCTCGCAGAGACGCCGGTGGGCGCGACCCGCGACGTTGCGCTCGGCGAAGGCGTGTTCGCGGCGGTCGCTTCGGGCTCGGCGCAGGCAATTCCGGAGGTTTTCAGGCTGCCCGAGGGCAAAAGCGCGGTTGCGGCGCTGCTCGCTTGAGCGCGGCGGCGTTTGCCGTTGACCCGGGTGACCGCGCGGGGCAAAAGGGGCGCTTCGGAGCGTAGCGCAGCCTGGTTAGCGCACCAGTCTGGGGGACTGGGGGTCGGGAGTTCAAATCTCCCCGCTCCGACCAATCTCTTTAATGACTCAGATGAGTGAACTTCTCGCCGTGCCCCTAAGAATTGCAGCACGTTGGCCTTGTGCAATCAGTTGATGATCACCATATAGCGTTTATCGAGTTTTCGGCCGAACGACTTGGCCTGGCCGCGGAAAGCGCGCCTGACTGATGACCTTCCAACAAATCTCGAGTTAACGGGCCACGCCATCGGCGCGGCTGAAACGTATGTTTTTTAAAGGAATGATTTGCATGATCACGGGAACCGTGAAGTGGTTCAACAGCCAAAAGGGCTTCGGCTTCATTCAGCCTGAAAATGCTGACAAGGATGTCTTTGTTCATATCAGCGCGGTGGAACGCGCCGGCATGGACACTCTGACGGAGGGCCAAAAGGTCTCCTTCGACATCGTTGCCGATCGCCAAACTGGCAAGTCTGCAGCTGAGAACCTACAGGCGGTCTAACCAACACCGCCGACCAAGGAATAGTCATATCGCTTTGACCACGGATGTACTGGCAAAGCTTATGGCCAGAGCCCCGCGACTGGAACTCAGTCGCGGGCTTTTTCGTCGAGCGACTGCTTTCCGAGAGGACCAGGGACAGGAATTTCCCGATCGGGTTTCATGACGTGGAGATGCGCCGATGCCAGTAACCTCAAAGACCCCTGAGCAGCGAAGCTCGGCTGCCGCAATCAAAGAGCACCGCGCCAGGGACGCCGCGCAGGCGATGCGCGAGATCGAGGCGAACAGGGTTGCTGTTCTCGCGAAGACCGCGCGGCTCCGGGCGGCGCGGCTGGCAAAAGAGGCCGAGTTGGCCGATGCAGCACCCAAGACGAAAAGATCACCCAAGCAGGCAAGATGACAGCGAGCAGGATCGCTCGTGCGCGGCATCAGCCGATGAGCCGGGGCATGCCGTCGGAAGTCGGCCTCACTCGCCCTTGGCAGCGATGCAATCGATCTTCTGAAGCTTCATTGCCTGGCACGTCTCGCGCGCCTGCTTCTCGTCGAACCCGGTGAAGCGGGCGCGGTAGAATTTGGAGCTGCCGCCTTGCGGCGGAATGACGACAGGCGCGTGGTCACGCACGAGATCGCCGGCGCGGGTCGCCACCAACGTGATGTGCTTATCCGCCTCGCTCTTCTGCAGGAATGCGCCGACCTGAACGTGATAGGCCCCCTTCGCTGGCATCGCCGCCTCCGGCTCGGCCTTGGCAGTCACGACAGGAGCGGATGCGGCGGGCGGTGACTGCTCGGGTTGCACGGGGGCATCCGGCGGTGCGGCGCCTCCCTCGGCCTCGATCGAGGAGGTGGCGGCCGGCCCGGGCGTGGTCGCGGTTTGCTCCGCCACGACGGTTCCGGGCCGAGCAAAAGTGCGAGGCTGCGGGTTTGAAGCCCCCTCCTGCTCGCCCTTAGGTGCAGCGTCGGGAAGCGCCGAGCTCGTCGGCGCATGCGCCCTCGCCCAGTCGTCGGCCTTCCTCTTGGCGAGCTGGCTGCTCGACATGCGCGAGTAGGGAGAAATCGTGGGATCGGGGTCGTCCGACAAGTACCACGCGGCGAACTCGACCCACCGATCCGCGCCGCCTTTGCGCGCCGCGAGCGCTTTCCGCGCCGTCTCGACGCTTGCGGTCTGCTCCTCCGGCGTCAGCGGGCGCAGCACATTCTCCCCGCCTAGACGCCATCCTCCGACGCCCTCCGCCAGATCGGCGATCCAGGACGGAACCGGAGTGGCATCGCCCAGCATGTCGAAAATGAATTCCGGACCGTCGCCGTTGCCGCCAAGAGCGACAACCCGGCGGCCGTCCGGACGCTCGACGAAGGGACCGGCGTAGATTTGCGGTCTCTTCGCCGCCAATCCATTACTGACGTCGAGCACATCGAGCTGGCCGACGGCGGTTGAGGTGCTCGAGCCATGAACAAAGAGGTTCGAACCGTCGCGGGAAAAAAGCAGGGTCAGCTCCGAGGACGCAAGGCCGACCGTATCGAGCAACGGCTTTCCGGTCAGGACATCGACTAGGTTGACGCCCACGCGCGTGGTTCCCGTTTCGCCGATCGCCGCGATGCGCCCGCCCGGATGCAACGCGATCGCGCTTGACATCGTCCTGTCCCCGGCGGCGGGCGCTATGCTTCCCAGCGATGCCTTCCACGCGGCGGCGTCCCGCTTCTCCGCGCGGTAGATGAGCGACCAGCGAGCGGCGCCGTTATCGCCGACCGTCAGGAAATCGTGCGTCCATTCGTGCCACGGGCGCCCGTAGAGAGCGCGGAGAGACCGCCACTCGCCGCCGAGAGCGCCGGCCGCCAGGGGCACGATCTGCGCGGACCCGTCGTCCCGGATCCAGATCAGACGCTCCCCGTCCTCGCTTGCTCCGCCGAGAATGATGCGCGGATCGCCGGCACTGAACTTTACAGTCCCGGCGACGCTGACCTCGACGGCGGCGCCGGCCTTGGCAGCCGTGATCTCGGGCGGCGGGGGCTTGGCCGGCACGACCGGTGCGCCTTCCGTCTCCAATCCCGTTGCGGTATCGACGGACAACCATCGATCCTCGCCCGATAAGATGTTCATGCGCGAGGAATTGTCGGAAAATTGCACCTGCTTGAGGCTTTCGACCGCCAGAGGTTCATCCGCGATCACGCGGCCGACGGAGAACAACTGGCCGTCGATATCGATCGTGCGGCTGTCAGGGGAGAAGCGGATCGTCTTGACCGGTTGCTCTACGGAGCGCAGCTCGACCAGATCGAGGAGGAAGTCGGCGTGCGGCGCGACATCCAACAACAGCGTGCGCTGCCGGCCCTCGCTGCCACTCCCGGACCCGGTTCGAGGAGCCAGCAGCGAGACGGACAGCACCCGCCCGTCGGGGCTGAACCCCATCCCCTCGATGATCTCGCCGTCGAAATAGCGCCTGCCCATGATTTCGCCGGCATCGGATATAATCCGTAGCTCCGAGATCCCGCTGCCGTCTACCCAGGTTCCGCCTGCGAGGGCCGCAAAGCGCGAGTGGTCGGGAAAAGCCGCCCCTCTGTACCCGAAGCCGAACGTCTCCGCGTCCTTGAGCGGCTCGAAGGCCCCTTCGCCGGCGCGGCGGATGCCGACCGGCGCGGCTTTGAGGTTCAACGCCCAGCTCCCGTCCGGGCTCACCAGCTCGATGGCGCCGGGCTCGGTGCCGTCGCCATCGGTAAAGATGGCCTTGCGCTCCGCCAAGGCCGGCTGTGCGCCGCTCGCCGTCGCGAGGGGACGCAGATGCGGATGCTCAGCCATGAGAAAGAGCGCGCGCCGTCCGATGCCGGAATTGGCCGGGTCGTTGCGCATGGCACGGGCAAGATAGGCGAGGGCCCGGCCCGGCTGCTGCGTCGCGGCGTTCGCCGTCGGAGCTGAAAGCTCCGCGGCCTTGCGCCGGTCCGCCAGCGCCAGCGTGTGCCGCGTCTCGATCGCGCTCGCGTCGGCTGCCTCCTTTTGCACGTAGGCGAGGAATGCAAGGGCAGCGGTGAAGACCGAAACGAGCGCGGAGCCCGTGATCCAGTAGCGCTGACGGCGCGTTGCCGACTTGCGGCTCGTCGCGATGTAGTCGCGTTGCAGGGGCGTGAGCGGGGGCGCTTCGAGCGGCTGGCGCGCGCTCCAGGCCTCCGCTTGCGCAAGCTCGTGGCCGCGCAGGAGTTGCGCCGACCGCTTGCCCTGCTCGTCCCACAAGCGGGCGCGCTCGCCCCATCTCGTGTGCGCCTTGATCCATTCGAGATCGGTCTTCAGCGCGGAGGCCAGCGCATCGGCCTGGGCCTCGAAGCGCGCGCCTTCCGCGTTCGCGCCGGTGAAGAATACGTAGTTGATCTTGCGGATGCCGTCGGGGACCGTATCTGCCTGCACGTCGCGGGCGACAACGGGAGCGAGCCGCTTGGACAGAAGCTCGACCTGTTCGATCTCCCAAGCGACCCATTTCGACCCGATCGAATCCGGGCTCACGACATAGACGACCGTATCGGCTTGGCGGATGAAGCCGAGCAGCTCCTTCTGGAACTCGACGGCGAGCGGCAGGTCGCGCGTATCGATCAGCACGTCGAGAGCGCGCGCTTCCAGCGCCTCGACGAGGCGGAGCGCGAACGCGAGATCCTTGCGGGAGTAGGAGATGAAGACTTTGAGCTTCTCGGCGGGTGCAGCTTCCGCCTGAACGGACTGCGCGGCGCACATGCAGGGACCCCCGAAAATGTAACGACGTCTTCCAGACCAGAGCCTACTCGCAATTCACCGCCGGCAATAGTCAAGGGAGTGAATCGACCTGATATGCGCAACGGTATCGACTTTAATGAGGCGCTCTGCCCGTGCCTCAATGCGGGGGCTGCGAGAAACATGTCGAAGGGCGCGTGACTTCCCGATATTCAGGCGCGATGACGGCAGACGGCGACTTCGAGATCTTCCTCGTGGCCACCCCGGGCTTGGAAGGTCCGCTTTGCGCAGAGGCGCGGGCCAAGGGGTTCAAGGCCAAGACAGTTCCTGGCGGCGTGACGCTGAAGGGCGGCTGGCCCGAGGTCTGGCGCGCGAACCTCGAGATCCGAGGCGCTAGCCGCGTGCTCGCGCGCATCGGCGCATTCCGGGCTGACCATCTCTCACTCCTGGACAAGCGCGCCCGCCAGTTCCCTTGGGGCGACGTGCTCCGCAAGGATGTGGCGTTCCGCGTCGAGGCGTCATGCAAGAAATCCCGAATCTATCACTCAGGAGCCGCGGCGCAGCGGATCGAACGGGCGATCTCGGAGGAACTCGGCGCGCCCGTCTCCCCAGAGGCGGAAGTCTGCGTCAAGGCGCGCATCGAGAAGGATCTCTGCACCATCGCTGTCGATACGTCGGGCGAGCCTTTGCACAAGCGCGGCCACAAGCAAGCCGTCGCCAAGGCGCCCATGCGGGAGACCATGGCGTCTCTATTTCTCCGCCAATGTGGGTTTGATGGCACCGAGCCTGTCGTCGACCCCATGTGCGGGTCGGGCACCTTCGTCATCGAAGCGGCGGAGATCGCCGCTAACCTGCAGCCGGGCCGCTCACGGCGCTTTGCGTTCGAGCAGCTTACAAGCTTCGACCCGGCGGCTTGGCAACGGATGCGCAGCACG
This sequence comes from uncultured Alphaproteobacteria bacterium, assembly GCA_963817485.1. Taxonomy (GTDB): domain Bacteria; phylum Pseudomonadota; class Alphaproteobacteria; order Rhizobiales; family Hyphomicrobiaceae; genus Hyphomicrobium_A. Next base: position 294,868 of record CAWFOR010000020.1, read on the forward strand.
CACAGCGGCGCCACTCCCGCCGTCCGGTTTTACGGCAGCGACCTGGACGCGGGCGCGATCCGCATGAGCCGCGCCAATGCGGAGCGAGCGGGCGTCGCCGGCATCACGGAGTTCCAACAGCTCGCCATCGAGGACCTCGCCGCGCCGGCCGGACCGCCCGGCCTCGTCATCGTCAATCCGCCGTACGGCGACCGCGTCGGAGAGAAGGCGCGCCTCAAGTCTCTCTACCGCACGCTCGGACAAACGCTATTGACCCGGTTCGCAGGCTGGCGCGTGGGTCTGGTGACGGATGAGGCCTCGCTCGCCGATGCGACTGGCCTGCCCTTCGCACTGAGCGCTGCCCCGGTGTTGCACGGCGGACTGCGGGTGACCTTGTTCCGGACTGGCCCGTTGCCGTGATGGCAAGGGCTCTTGCCCCATCTCGAACCTGGCGCAGCCGGGAAAGTGAATGATCTCGGCAATGGGTGACGGGTCGCGGCAAGTTGCTTGGCTGTTCCTTGCGTTACTGCGAGCGAGAAGCGGTCGGCTTACAAAGGGAGTAGCTGTCACTTGGCGGACTAAGCAAATGGATGCCGCGACCCTCTATACCATCGTTACATTGACCTCGGGCCAGCACCGGACCACCGCGCGCGGGTTTCCGAGCGCGGTGCAATGCGACCGCGCCGCAAATCTGCTTCGCACGCAAGCACCGCTCAACTCCAAGATGCAGATTTACTGCGTCAAGCATGAGCGGTCAGATGAGCAAAATGCCAGTGCTGATCCGCTCGACGGGAGCGACGAGTAGCGAGCTCAGTCGCAAGACGGCCGCGGCTGTACGATTTCGCCTTCGATTCCCAACTCCGCTCCCGACCTGATCCAGATCAAGGCGCCTTGCCGCGCTCCCCTCGACCATGGGCCCATGTCCGAAGCGGCGACTTTTTTCCTGGGCGCGGTGGCGGTGCTCGCCACGCCGGGCCCCACCAACACCCTGCTTGCCACGTCGGGAGCGATCAGCGGGTTCCGCCGCTCGCTCCCGCTGCTCGGCGGCGAGCTTGGCGGCTACCTGCTCGCCATCGTCGTCCTGCTCTCGCTCGTCGGCCCTATCGTCGCCGCGATGCCGGCGTTCGGATTGGCTCTGCGCATCGTCGTCTGTCTCTATTTGCTCTATCTCGCCGCCGTGCTCTGGCGTCAGAGCGGCCTGCCGATCGCGGACGCGCGCCCCATCGGGCCCCTCCGCGTGTTCGTGACCACGCTCCTCAACCCCAAAGCGATCATCTTCGCTTTCACGCTGCTGCCGTTGGGTCAATCGGATGGCCTCGTTGCGGCGCTGCCGCGTCTCGGCGCCCTTTCGGTTCTGATCGTTCTGATCGGCACCTGCTGGATCGCAGCGGGGTCGTCGCTGCAGCGTGGCTACCATGGGATCGCCAAGCCCCGAGTTGGCTATCGCGCCGGTGCGGTCGCGCTGGTGCTGGTGGCCGGACTGGTCAGCGGCAACGCTATCGGGATGGCGTGGAGCTGAGCCCGCGTGGCTCAAGCTGACTTCGTGTCCGGCTTCCAAAAGCTCGCCGCGAGATAGGCCGCTGCCGAGCACGCGATGGCGACGAGGTAAGGTGCGGGCCACTCGAATACAAAGTGCCCCACTCCCCAGACAATCGTGCCGAGGCAGATCGACAGCCCCGCACTCAACGGCCCGCCGATGCGCGTGAAAAGCCCGAACGCCGCTGAGACGAACACGCCGGCGCTGCCGAACGCCGAGGCAATCTCGACCAATCCCTTGATGCGCTCCGAGGTCAGCGCCAGCACGAACGCGATCGCCGTCAGCACCACGACGCTGATGCGCGCAGCGATCAGCTTCTCGCGGCCGCCCATGCCGGGCACGACGCGCACGACGATGTTGTGGGAGACCTGCGCGCCGGAGGCGTGCAGTGCCGAGTGCACCACCGACAGGATGGCCGAGATCAGCGCGCCGCCGAAGATCACGTAGTGCCAGCTCGGCAGGAAGTGCTCCGACAGCACCGAAACGGTGCGCTCCGAGTCCGTGAGCTTCGACGCGAGCTCCGGGTTCGTCTGCACCATCGTCGAGGCCGCGAGCCCCAGGAACACGGGCAGCACGCCGATCACGATGTACATGACGCCGCCGAGGATGGTGCCCCACGCAGCGACGCCCGCCGAGCGCGCGCCGAGAAAGCGCGAGATCAGCTCGATCGCCACGAACGAGCCGAAAAACGCAACAGCGATCTGCTCGATGCGCTCGATCGGGGCTTCGTTCGTCGCCGTCAGGATGCGCAGTTTCTCCGGCTCCACGTGGGACAGCACATTCGACACGCCGCCGCCCGCGTAGGCGACGGCAATTGTCAGCACGACGAGGCCGCTGATGACGGCGATGCCCTGCAGCACGTCGGTGACGGCGTCGGCAAGGAGGCCGCCGACAGCCGAATAGGAGGCAACGAGCAGCGCCGCCACCGTGATCGCGGTCGCAAGCGACATGCCGGAGCCGGACGCCAGCACCTGGCCGAAGGCGCGGATCTGCGCCGCCGCCCAGAACACCGAGCCCGGCAACAGCACGATGACGACGAGCTTCTCGATGGCGGGCGAGAAGCGCGCGCGAAATGCGTCCGCAAAGGTCGAGACGCCCTGGCGCCACAGGAAGGCGGCGTAGAGCGCGCCCGCCGCGATCACGGCGGAGCCGTACGCCAGCGGATCGACGATGGCTCCCGAAAGCCCCTTGTCGTAGACCTCGCCCGAGGTGGCGACGATCGCCTCCGCGCCAAACCACGTGGCGAACACGGAGAAGGCGACGAGGGTCGGTCCGAGGCTGCGGCCGGCGAGAATGTAGTCGGTCTCGTTCTTGACCCGCCGCGACACCCAGATGCCGATGGCGAACTGGATGAGCACGTAGCCGATCATGCCGAACAGGATCATGGAAATCGAACCCCTGATGCGCCCAGCAGGCACCCCCGCATCAGACTAGCAGCGATGCGGGCGCCTATCGATGCCGCCGTTGCCGCGCTTTTTCTTGGAGAGTCCTGGGCCGATCAAGCCTTCGATTTAAGGACCTGCCCGACGACGCGCCCGGCGTTGACCGCCTGCCACCACAGCCGCCGCCAGCGGCCTTCGCTGCCGGCCGCGAGCAGCACCCGCAGGAGGCGTGCGCTCTGCGCCTCGGGCATTACGTCGAGGATCTTCGCCCACAGCGTGTCGACGTTGTAAGCCCCGCGCGCCATGTCGAGGCACACTGGCACCGCGTCCTCTACGGGGATACTCAGCTCCCCCGCAACCGCCTGCAGGGCGGCACGGATCGACTGCGCTTTCGGCTCCCGGCCGCTGTCGAGATCGTAGGGCGGGCTCCAATCCTGGAAGGGACGGAGCTGGTCGATATGCGTCAGCACCAGCAGGATCGGCGGCCGGCGCCGCTCGAAGCGGGCGGCGAGATGGTCGCGCAAGGCGCCGAGCGCCCTTCTGTCGGCCTCGCGGTCGGGCCGCGTCGCCGAGACGACCCACAGCACGAGGTCGGTATTGCTCGACTCTTGAAGCAGCGCGGCCGTCTCCTCGGCATCCATCCCGAGCCCGGGGCTGTCGATCAGCAGCGCCTCCGGCGAGCCCTCGCGCACGAGCTGATAGGCCGTGAACCCTTTGGTAGCCGGAAGCACGTCGGCCGCGGCTTTCACCTCGCCCGCAAGCGCGTTGACGAGGCTCGACTTGCCCGCGCCGACCTGGCCCGCGATCAGCACGCGCAACGGCTCGGCGAGCTCGGGCTCGGCGCGATCCTCGCGCGTCGCCTTGGTGACGTGCGTCGCCAGCGTAGCGGCCGGGACGCTCAAGCGGCCGCTGTAGAGGTCGATCGCGGCGCGGCCGACTTCACGCACGTAAGCGGCCGCGAGCCGCCGCGCCAGCTCCTCGCGGCCCCAGTCGTAGAGCTGCCGCGTGACGTTCTCGCGCATCTCCTGCGTGAGTGCGGAGGCGGGGTTCAACAGGCGCACGATGCGCCACAGGTCGAAGGCGGATTCGGCGACGCCGATGATGGAGCGCCAGCGGTAGATGGTCATGAGCTGGCCGACGGTGAGACGGTCGCCGAGCGGAATGCTCTCGCGCACGAGCGGCCCCAGCTCCGCGCTGACGCGCTCGATGAGCGCCAGCGCCTCCGGCACCGTGAACTTCCACAACGGCTCTTTTTCGCCCGGGTGCATCTGCCTGGCGACCGCATCGATCGTGCGCGTGCCGAGCGCGAGCACCGCGTCGCGGCTGTCGAGCTCGGAGGGCTCGAGCGTCTCGACGATGCGGCGCACGGCATCCCATGCGGCGTTCTCGCGCGCGTTCCACAGGGGATCGGCGGCGTCCTGCGGGTCTTCGGGCGGCGGCGCGCGCTTGACCGCATCGCGCAGTATCCAGCGCTCGATCGCGTAGGCCGACAACGTAACGACGCAGGCAGCGATGGCCCAGTAGAGGACGTAGCCGTTCTGCCAGAGCCACAGCGAGCCCAGGAGCACGAGCGAGATCAGCGGTAGCGCCAGCGCGATGATCAGCATCGCGGCGCGCAGGTAGGATAGGGCGCGGGTCTGCCGGCTCATCTAGCTCTTTCGGTTCTGCGGGTTCGAGATGCCCCGCTCGCGCGCCAGCCGCAAAGCCGAGCCGAGTGCATCCTTGTAGGCTTGCGCGACGCCGGACGGATCGCTGGCACCCGCTTTGCGGCGGGCAAGAAAGTAGCACGCGGCCTTGCCGAGCGCATACGTGGTGGCAAAGCTCATACCTGCGGCGGCGGCGGCTCCGGCGGTCTGCCCATAGACGGGGACGAGCTTGGCGAGCTCGCGCGCGCCAAAGCCGGAAGCCACGCGGATGAGCGTGGTGGCGCCGAGCGCGCTTGCGAATTCGGCCAGCGCACGCCGGTCCCAGACGATGCCGTAGATGGCGCCGAGAGTGTGGATGAGCTTGGCTTGGACCGCAGGCACCAGCGCGATGCCCGCAATGGGCCACAGGTCGGCGGCGCCGGCCGCTGTCGCATATCCGAGGATATGCGGGTGCGCGCGGTCCTCCAGCGCATCGGCCGCAGAGCCGGTCAGGTTCGTCAGCGCGGAGACGACGGCGGTCGGGGCGACGGCCTGCAACGCCGCGACGAGCGCTTCGTGGCCGTAGTCGGCGGGCGTCCACCCATCCTCGGGCAAAGTGAAATCGACCGGCACGAATACGATCGCAGCGTGGCCGGGCACGCCATCGAACAGCGTGCGCTGGCGGGCGAGGCTGCGCACGAGATCGGAGCTTACGCCGGCATTGGACAGCGCAGCGGCGTCCCCCGTGGTGAACGGGTACGGCTGCACGTGGCCGGCACCCGGCCGGTAGCCCTCATGCAGGGCCGTCTGCACGACGACGATCGGCCACTCCGGATGCCGCTTCCGGATGAGCCGTGCGACATCGACGACTGCCTCCTGCTGCGCGTCGAGCGCGCGCATGGTGACAATGACAAGGTGGGCCTGACGCTCGCTGAAGGCGAGGTCCTCGGCGGGATCGTAGCCGGCCTCGCCCAATCCGCGCGTGTCGAGAAAGCGCACGAGCGGCGCCTCCTCGGGGAAGTCGAAGATGCGCGCTGTCTTGGTGCAGGCGCGGAAGCCGTCGCCGATCTCGGCGGTGGAGCAGCCGGTCATCACGCGGATGAGCGAGGTCTTCCCCGACTGCACCTTGCCGAGCAGCCACACGACGGGCGCGAACTCGCGCGCGGCAGCCGCGATCTCCTCCTCCGTGGCGGTATCGGTCGCGGCCGTGGGCCATAACGCCGCCTTCACGGCGCCGACCGCGCGCGCAAACCGCTGCCGCAATGGCGGCTTTCCGAGCTTGGCGTTCAAACCTGAAGCTCCCCTGATCCCACGCTCTCGTGCGGACGTCGCTATCATGCCGTGTTAACGCGCCGGCGGCGAGTTGGTGGCAATGGCGGCCGATGCAAGTCGCGAAATATGTAGGATTGGCGGGGGCGGACTGCCAGCGCATCGAGCCGTGGCGACAGCTCAGTACCAGCGGCCGGCAGCGGCGCGGTCGACGAGCCAGAGCACGTCGCCGATGGGGCGCAGACGCCCGGCGGGAGTGCTCGCATCGCCGGCCAGCACGCGGTCGAGGATCTCCTGCTTGTCCTCGCCGGCGACGATGAAGACGACGAGGCGGCTGCTTTCGAGCGCCGGATAGGTGAGGGTCACGCGGTCGGGCTTGGCGCGAACGGGGCCAACCCAGCGGTCATGCTCATCGAGCACAGGGTTGTCCTTGAGCAGGGAGGCCGTATGGCCGTCATCGGCGAGGCCGAGCAGCGTCAGGTCGAACAGCGGCCTGTCCATGCGCAGAGTCTGAGAGCCGTATAGCTGTTTGAGCCGCGTGTCGTATTGCGCCGCGGCCTCGTCGAGGTCGATGCCCTCGGTTGCGATGGCGTGCACGTTCTCAGGGGGCGCCGGAACGCGCGCCAGGAAGGCATCGCGCACCATGCCGTAGTTGCTCGCAGGGTCGGCAGGCGGCACGAAGCGCTCATCCCCGATGATCCAATGCACCCGGCTCCAGGGCAGGCGGTGGAGCAGGGGATCTTGCGCAAGCAGCTTGTAGGCCGGCTCCGGCGTTGTCCCGCCGCACAGCGCGATGCGGGCCGGCCCCGGCTTCAAGACGGCGGTCTCGCAGATCAGCTCTGCCGCCGCGCGCGCGAGCGCCTCGCGGTCCTCGTAGATGCGAAGCGTACCGATGGCAGGCTTCTTGAGGGTGGCTTCGACGAGGTCCATCACGGCACGCACTCTTTCCAGGGGCGCCTACGCGAGCATGCCATCCTTGTCCGACGCCTTGCATAACAATGCCTTGAACTAGATCAAGCAAAGCTGCGGTAAGGTTTCTCAGCCCTCGATTTGATCGTCGCAATCAGAGCGTATGCGCGCTCGACGGGCATAACGGCGGGGCGCGCAGCGAGGTTCCTCCGATGCGCTCACAAACGCCGCATTTCTGCGCGCATGCCAGATACCTTAACTGCCCGGGCGACATCGGGCTTGCGGGCGGCCCCGCCCTGGCGGATATGACGGTCGGCGGCAGCTCGGATCGCGGGCGTTCGTGGCCCCAGCAACTCATCGGGAGAGAAGCCCCGTGAAGGCGACGCAGAAGCTGCACGACATCGGGCAAAGCCTGTGGATCGACGACATCACGCGCGACATGCTGGATAGCGGCCGGCTGCGCAAATACATCGACGAGCTTTCGGTGACGGGCCTCACCTCCAACCCGTCGATCTTCGAGAAGGCGGTCGCCAAGAGCACCTGGTACGACGGCGCCATCGCCAAGCTGGTCAAGGCGGGGCTTGCGGGCGAGTCGCTGTTCTTCGAGCTGGCGCTCGAGGATCTCCGGCGCGCAGCCGATCTCTTCCTACCCGTGCACCAGCGCACGGCGACCGTCGACGGCTGGGTCTCGCTCGAGGTCTCGCCGCTGCTTGCCTACGATACCAAGGCCACCATCGCGGAGGCCAAGCGCCTGTTCAATCGCGCCGGCAAGCCGAACCTCTTCATCAAGATCCCGGGCACCAAGGAAGGGCTGCCGGCGATCGAGGAGTCGATCTTTTCAGGTGTAAGCGTGAACGTGACGCTGCTGTTCTCGGGCAGCGATTACCTCGCCGCCGCGGAAGCCTACATGAAGGGGCTGGAGCGCCGCGTCGCCGCGGGCCTCTCGCCCGACGTGCGCTCGGTCGCCTCCGTGTTCGTCTCCCGCTGGGACCGCGCCGTCGCCGACAAGGTCTCTGACCGGCTGCGCGACAAGCTCGGCATCGCGGTCGCCAAGGAGGCCTACCGCGCCTATCGCGAGCTCATCGCCGGCGACCGCTGGCAGCGGCTCGAGAATGTCGGCGCGCGCCCGCAGCGGCTTTTGTTTGCGAGCACCAGCACCAAGGACCCGCGCTCGCCCGACACCATGTACATCACCGCGCTCGCCGCGCCCAATACGGTGAACACCATGCCGGACGAGACGCTGCACGCCTTCGCCGATCATGGCAGCGTCGGCAGTCTGGTTCCGGCGGACGGCGGCGACAGCGGCAAGGTGCTGGGCGAGTTCGCATCCGCCGGCATCGACGTCGATGCGGTGGGGCGGCAGCTGCAGGTCGACGGCGCCAAGGCCTTCGTCAAGTCGTGGCAGGATCTCCTGCAGTCCATCGACGGCAAGTCGAAAGCCCTGCGATAGGAGACCCGCCGATGGCGGAGGCGCCGACCGGCTCGCGAGCGTGGCAAGCGCTTGCCGACCACCACGGAAAGATCAAGGACACGCACCTCCGGCAGCTGTTCGCCGACGATGCCGGCCGCGCTGCGCGCTTCACTGCCGAGGGCGCTGGGATCATCCTCGACTATTCGAAGAACCGCATCACCGATGCGACGATGCAGCTGCTCGTGCGTCTCGCCGAGGACTGCGGCGTGGCGGCGCGGCGCGACGCCATGTTCCGCGGCGAGAAGATCAACACGACCGAAGGCCGCGCGGTGCTGCACGTCGCCCTGCGCGCTCCGCGCGGCGCCGTGATCGAGGTCGATGGCAAGAACGTCGTCCCCGGCGTGCACGCCGTGCTCGACCGCATGGCGGCGTTCGCGGCGAAGGTGCGCGACGGCTCGTGGACCGGCCACACGGGCAAGCGCATCCGCAACGTCGTGAATATCGGCATCGGCGGGTCGTATCTCGGCCCTGAGATGGCCTATCAGGCCCTGCGCCGCTACAGCGACCGCGGGCTCAACCTCCGCTTCGTCTCCAATGTCGATGGGGCCGCCTTCAGCGAGGCAACACACGATCTCGATGCGGCGGAGACGCTGTTCGTCGTCTCGTCCAAAACCTTCACCACGCTCGAGACCATGACCAATGCCGCCACCGCGCGCGCGTGGCTGGTCGGCAAGCTCGGCTCGGAGGCGGCCGTCGCCCGCCACTTCGCGGCCGTCTCCACCAACACGCAGGCGGTCGAAAAATTCGGCATCGACCCGGCCAACATGTTCGGGTTTTGGGATTGGGTCGGCGGGCGCTACTCGATGGATTCCGCGATCGGGCTGTCGACCATGATCGCCATCGGAGCCGACAATTTCCGCGCCATGCTCGACGGCTTCCACGCCATGGACGAGCACTTCCGCACGGCGCCATTGCCCAAGAACCTGCCGGTGCTGCTGGGGCTGCTGACCGTCTGGTACAACAACTTCTTCGGCGCCGAGGCGATCGGCGTCATGCCCTACGCCCAGCCGCTCGCGCGCTTCCCGGCCTATCTGCAGCAGTTGCAGATGGAGAGCAACGGCAAGTCGGTCGATCTCGATGCACGCCGCGTCGGCTACCAGACCGGGCCCATCTTCTGGGGCGAGCCCGGCACCGATGCGCAGCACTCCTTCTATCAGCTCATCCACCAGGGGACGAAGCTCATCCCCTGCGACCTCATCGGCTTCCTCGAGCCGCTGAGCGCGCTTGCCGAGCACCACGATCTCTTGATGGCTAACCTCTTTGCCCAAGCGGAGGCGCTGGCTTTCGGCAAAACCGCGGCCGAGCTCTCAGCCGAAGGCGTTCCGGCCGCGCAGATCCCGTTCCGCGTCGCAGAAGGCAACCGCCCGACCAACATGATCCTGGCCGAGCGCCTCGATCCGCGCACGCTCGGTGCGCTCGTTGCGCTCTACGAGCACAGCACCTTCACGCAAGGCGCGATCTGGGCGATCGACTCGTTCGACCAGTGGGGCGTGGAGCTGGGGAAGGTGCTGGCAAACCGCATCGTGCCGGAGATCAAGGCCGCATCCGAGTCGCAGCTCGCACACGACAGCTCGACGAACGCGCTCATCCGGCGCTACCGCGCGCATCGCGCGCGGAGCTGAACGCAACATCATTGTGCGGGCCCGGCTCGCGCCGGACCCGCAACTGGTCGTCGAAGGCTCGCGGAGCCCTACGACTTCGCCAGCACCCCGGCGAACGCCTCGGAGATCAGTCCGAAGATGGCGCCGCCGATCATCGAGAGCGCGACCACGGCAGCCGGGTTGTGCACGTCCGGCTGCGTCAGCTTGGCGACGCCGTCGGAAGTCAGCAGCGCGAGCGCCACGGTTGCCGCGTAGCCGTAGACCGTCGCCGGGATCGCCGAGAAGATCGGGATGTTGGACCCGAGGATCATCAGCCCGACGCCGATTGCGACGCAGATGCCGGCCCAGATAGGCAGCCCCAGCGTCTCGGCGAAGCCGAGCTTGGTGATGGCAAGCAGCGTGAGCACGGCCCACACGATGCCCCACAGGTTGGCGAGCACGCTCTTGGTGAAGCCCCCGATTTTGCCGCCGCAGTGATAGAAGCTCGCCCACGCGATGAAGGCGGCCCAGATCTGCAGGCCGAGGCCGAGGAAGTCCGAAAGATAAAGATAGGTCGCAACGCCGCCTAATAGGCCGATGCTGACCGCGAGTGCGGTGACGATTCCCATTGTGTTTTCCCCTATGGCCGGAGCGGTTTGGTTGCTCTGCTTGGCGATGCTCCGGGTAGGGACACATTACCCCCAATTGGTGTGGCCGGTTTGTCACATTGGCTCGATCATGCTCAAAGATTGGTCATAACTCTGGCCAATCGCGGGCTCGCGAGACCCCGCGATGCCTGCAATTCGAGCGATCCGTCTCACGGGACCTCAAGCAAGACCTGCTACCCGGATGGGCTTCCCCGCGGCGTTGCGCAGCGCCCGGCCAACGGAGCCCCCGATGACCCCAATGAACAGAACCTCCACGCTCTTTCGCGGCATCGCCGCCGCCACCGCTTTCACTTTCGCGGCCGCGACCAGCGCCAGCGCCTGCACCGGCATCTTCCTGAAGAACGCCGACGGTAGCTTCGTGCACGGACGCACGCTCGAGTTCGGCATCCCGGTGGCGATCGATTTTGCCGTCGAGCCGCGCGGCTACAACTTTACGGGCTCGACGCCGCTGGGCGACGGCAAGAAGTGGACGACCAAGTACGGCGCGCTGGGTGCCATCGCGTTCGGCAACCTCGGCATCATGGACGGCATCAACGAGAAGGGCCTCGCGATCGGCACCTTCTATTTCCCGACCTATGCCGAGTACACGCCGACGACGCCGCAGAACCAGGCCAAGTCGATGTCGTCGATCGACTTCTCCAATTGGATCCTGACCCAGTTCTCGAGTGTGGACGAGGTGCGTGCCGCGATCGAGAATGGCGAGGCAATCGTGGCGCCGACGCTGATCCCCGGCTGGCCGGGGGGAGTGCAGCCGTTCCACTGGATCGTCACCGACAAGGGCGGCAAGAGCCTCGTCATCGAGCCCATCGGCGGCAAGCTGGTGCTCTACGACAATCCCCTCGGCATCCTCACCAACTCGCCGAGCTTCGATTGGCACATGACGAACCTGCGCAACTACATCGCGCTCAGTCCGCGTGACGTGCCGCCGGTCAAGTTCGACGGCAAGACATTCGCCAGCTTCGGCATGGGTGCCGGCATGCTGGGTCTGCCGGGCGACTTCACGCCGCCGTCGCGCTTTGTGCGCGCCGCCGTGTTCAGCGCGACTGCCTTTGCAGCCCCCGACGCGTCCGCCGGTGTGTTCAGTGGCTTCCACATCCTCAACAACTTCGACATCCCCCACGGCGTCGCGCGCACCAACGAGGGTGGCGGTCTGCATGCCGACGAGACACTGTTCACGGTCATGCGTGACCCGCAGAACCTGCGCATGTACTACAAGAGCTATAACGACCAGACGATCCGCATGGTCGACCTCAACCGCTTCGATCTCGACGCCAAGGACGTCATGAAGTTGCCGACGGCGTCGGACACGCAGCCGGTGGTCGACATGAGCGGCAAGTTCCAGGCGCGCAAGACGGCGGCGAGCGCGCAGTAACGCTTGAGGTCAGAGCGAGGCGACGAACGCGAGCAGCGCCTCGCGCTCGCTCTGGCTCAGCGCCGCAAAGCCGTCGCGTGCGGCTTGCGCCTCTCCCCCGTGCCAGAGGATGGCTTCCTCGAGGTTGCGCGCGCGCCCGTCGTGCAGGAACAGCGTGTGGCCGTTGACGATCCGGGTGAGGCCAAGGCCCCACAGCGGCGGGGTGCGCCACTCGCGCCCGTCCGCCATGCCTTCGGGGCGGTTGTCGGCGAGGCCCTCGCCCATGTCGTGCAGCAACAGGTCGGAGTAGGGCCAGATCTTCTGATTGCTGAGCTGGGGTTGGCCCTCGACTTTGCCGGTGGTGAACGATGGCGTGTGGCAGCCCTGGCAGTTCAGCGCATAGAACAGCGCCTTGCCGTCGGCGACCTTCGCATCGGTGAAATCGCGGCGCGGAGGCACCGCCAGGTTCTGCGCGTAGAACACGACGAGGTCGAACAGCTTCGCGCCCACCTCAACGCCCCCGTCGCGCGCGCTGTTGCCGTTGGGTGCGTTGAGGCAGAACGCCTGCGCCTGCGTGCAATCGCCCGAGGGCTTGGGCACCACCGGATTCGAGATGCCGATATCGGTCGCGAATGCGGTGCCGGTTTGCTGCCGGATCGAGGGGACGCCGGCCTTCCACCCGAAGCGGCCCAGCTCCAGCCGGTTGTCGACGATGGACCAGACCTCGTTTGCGCGCCCCGAGATGCCGTCGCCGTCCTTGTCGTCGGGGTCGGCATGGGCGCGGATCTGCTCCTCCGGGATCGCCTCGATGAGGCCGAGCCCGATCATGGGCGGCGCCACGCGCGGCGACAGCATGGTCTTGGGGTGCAGCGGCCCGTACTTGAGGTCCGCAATGGAGTAGGTCGGCCGCCGCAGGCTCACGGTTGAACCGTCGCCCAGCTTGATCGGCATCTCCTCGTAGGTGACGTGCATGTGGCCTTCGTTGTCGTGGCCCTGCACCGCCGTCTCCTGTAGCTGCGCGCCGTAGGTCGGCTCGTCGATGGAGTTCACCTTGTGCTCGGCGATGAGGCGGCGTTGCTCGTCGGTCTCCGGCGGGATCGAGAGGCGCAGGAACATCGATTCCGCCGTGTCCTGCGGAAAGTTGCCGTTGGGCGGATGCCCGCGGCCGTCCTTAAGATGGCAACTCTGGCAGGAGCGCGAATTGTAAAGGGGCCCGAGTCCGTCGGAGCCTTGGGTCGACGACGGCGCCGACACCCACAGCTTGCGGAAGATGGCGTTGCCGACCTTGAAGCGCGCCTCACCCTCAAAGCCGATGCCGCGCGAGAAGTGCGAGAACGCGTCATGCGTGTCGATGCTCTCGTCCGTCGTCGCCGTGCCGCCGGGGAACGCCTCGTCGGGCTCATCGGGCGGCGGTCGCCCCTGCAAAGCCGCCTGTTCTGTGACTTGCTGCTCCAGTTTGCTGTCCACGGCGCCGAGACCGCCCGTGCTCATGAGCGCGGCCAGGCAGACCGCGGCAAGACCCGGCGCCAGCAGCAGTGTCAGCCGCGGTTTTGTTCCCTTGCTATGGGCCATTGAAGAGCATCGGTGACCTCGAGGTTGCCTTGCCTCGCGCACAAGCAGGCGCGGGCGCAAGTCGCCCCCGCCTAGCGCCCATTCTGGCACCCTCTTAGTTGGCGCTCGACTGCTTTTGCTTCTTTACCTTGTCGGGGCTGTCGAGGCTGTTGGAACCTTCGAACTCGATCGCCTTGAGGTCGAGGGCCGCGATACCGCGCTCGAACTCTTTCGACTGGGCGATGAGCGCTTCAATCGCAGCTTCGACGATGGCGTTGCCCTTCTCGTTGCCCTCGCCGATGAGCTGGTCGTAGTGCTCTCCGGCCTCGGCCCGCTTTACGATCGTATCCATGCGCTCGATCGTTGCGTCGATCGCCGCGCGCGTAGCCTTGTCCGTCTCCGGCGACTTGGCGCGCACGAGATCTGAGGCGCTGGGCCCCGAGACCACCGTTCCATCGGTGCGCTTGTAGGAGGCGAGGTAGAGGTTCTTGATGCCGACGGCGTCGTAATAAAGCGCGTTGTGCGTGTTGTCGGAGAAGCAGTCGTGCTCCTCCTCGGGATCGTGGATGAGGAGGCCGAGCTTCATGCGCTCGCCGGCCATCTCGCCATAGGAGAGGCTGCCGAGCCCCTTGAACAGCGCAGTCAGCCCCGCCTGGCCGCCGTCCGCCATGACGGCTTTGCGCGCGGCACCGTCCGGCTTCCACTGGTCGGCCATCCAAGCGAGGTCGTCGACGAGAAGGTCGGTCGCAGCCTGCAGGTACTGCGCGCGGCGGTCACAATGGCCGCCCGTGCAATTCTTGACGTCGTAGTCGGTCGCAGGCCGGTTGCCGGCGCCCGGACCGGTGCCGTTGAGGTCCTGGCCCCAGAGCAGGAACTCGATGGCGTGGTAGCCGGTGGCGACGTTCGACTCGACGCCGCCCGCCTCCTGCAGCTTGTCGGTCAGGAGCTCTTTTGTGATCTTGGAGGTATCGACCTGCTCACCCGCGATCTTGATCGAGGTATTGGCGATCACGTTGGCGACGTAGAGGTCGTTGGTCGGGGATTCGTTGCCGTAGTCGGCGGAGACGTAGTCGATGAGGCCTTCATCGAGCGGCCAGGAGTTGATGCGCCCCTCCCAGTCGTCGACGATCTTGTTGCCGAAGCGGAATCCCTCGGTCTGCATGTAGGGCACGCGTGCCGCGATCCAGGCCTCGCGGGCCGCCTTGAGATTGGCGTCGGTCGGCGACTTGACGAGCGTATCGACGGCAGTCTTCAGACCACGTGCGCCGGCAAGCGTGTCCGCGTAGCTCGCTTGCGCAATGTCGGCGTAGGTCTTGATCACCTCCGAGACGGCGGGGGCAGGGTCGGCGCTTGCAGCCCCAGCGAGCACGGCGGCGACCGCCAGGGTAGCGGCGAACAATCTGCGCATGGAAAGTGTCCTCTCGAAATCCCGACTATGGCCGCTGTGGTCGAGGCTCGTTCGTTTGCGCGCCTCAGGCCGCGCCCCCCGCGGGCTGCGCTTTCGGCGCCCTTGCAGCGATCAATGTCGCGATGAGAATGATTTCGTACTCACCAAGTCAAGAATATTTTCGGGGGCGCGAGGTGTGGGAGAGCATTTATCGGCCGCGACGCTGTGGCGCGGCGCTGCAGGTGATACTTTGCCGGCTTCGGCGGCCATAGGGGAAGGTCCACAAAATCGGGCGGGGGCTGATGCAGATCAGAATTCACATCGACGAGCACCGGACGTGCTGAGAGCGGTGGCCATCGTATTGGGTCTTGCAGCTTCGGTCGCGTTCGCACTCGGCGCGGGCGCTGCCGAGCGCGCGGTGCCGTCCTATGCCGAGACGACCACGAAAATCGTCGATAAGTATCTCGCCCCGCGCTTCGAGAAGTTCCAAAAGGCCATCGCCAAGCTCGCAGACGATCTCGATGCGACCTGCAACGGCAAGCCCGAGCGCCTCTCCGCCGCGCGCGAGGACTTCGATCAGGTTGTGCTCGCTTGGGCGGAGATCGAGTTCCTGCGCTTTGGCCCCATGGCGGTGACCGGGCGCCCGGAGCGCATTTCGTTCTGGCCCGATCCGCGCGGGTTCATGCAGCGCCAGCTCCGCACGTTGGTCGCGAAGCGCGATGCAACCGCGCTCGAGCCGGCGGCGCTTGCCGCAAAGAGCGCGGCCATCCAGGGTCTGCCCGCGCTCGAGAGCCTGCTCACGGCAAAGCCGCCGATCACCTCCGAAGATGAGGACGGGCGCTATCGCTGCCGCCTTGCCGTTGCGATCGCCAAGAACCTGCAAGGGATCGCAGGAGATCTCGTCGCGGAATGGGGCGGGGACAAAGGCTGGCGCGCCCGCATGCTGGCGCCCGGTCCCGACAATGCGAGCTACAAGACGGCGGCCGAAGCGCAGGCCGAGTTCGCCCGCGCGCTCGTGACCGGGCTGCAGATGATCCAGGATCGGCAAGTGGCTCCGCTCGTGGCTGCCAACGCGGGCACCGAGCCGGCCGCCGCAAAGCAGCCGTTGCAGCTCCCCTACGCCGCCGCGGGCTTGAGCAGCCGTTACGTCGCAGCGGAGGTCGCCTCGCTCAAGGCTCTGTACGAGAGCCTGGACCTCGGACGCAACGTTCCCGAAGACAAGGCCTGGATGCCCCGCTGGATCACGCAGGCGTGGGAGAGGCTCGCGCACGATGCCCCGGCCGCGATAGAAAAGGGTGCGGGCGAGAAGGGCGATCCGGAACGCGCGCGCGAGCTGCGCTCGTTGCGCTTCCACGTGGACAACATCCGCAAGCTCGTCGGGCGCGAGCTCGCTCCGCTCGCGGGCCTGACGATAGGGTTCAACGAGCTCGATGGCGATTGAGGCGATGCAGATCGACCGGCGCAGCTTCCTGATCGGCTCCGCGCTGGCGCTGGGCTCGGCCTCGCACGCCTTCGCGGGCGTGCTATCGCCCGATGATGCGGTGGACGCCGGTGCTGGCGACTTCATCGCCGCGTGCCGGCGTGCGGATGGCACCTACTCGGTCGTGGTGCTGCGGCTCGATGGCTCGATCGTGCGCGAGCTGCCGCTGCGGGACCGAGGCCACGACATCGCGCTCGAGCCCACAAGCGGTCAGGCGGTGGTGTTCGCGCGCCGCCCCGGCTCGTTCGCGCTCGCCTTCGATGTGCGGGGCCGGCGCGAGCCGGTGCTGTTCACGACGCCGCCGAACCGCCACTTCTACGGTCACGGCGTGTTCTCGCCGGACGGACGCCTGCTCTACGCGACCGAGCACGACAACGAGACGCGCGACGGCCTCCTCGGCGTCTATGGCGCCACGCAAGGCTACAAGCGCATCGGCGAGCTGAAGACGTTCGGCATCGGCCCGCACGAGGTGATCCTGCTCGCCGACGGCAAGACGCTCGCCGTCGCCAACGGCGGCATCGAGACCCACGTCGAAGCGGGCGGTACAGGACGCGAGAAGCTCAACATCGACACCATGAGCCCGTCGCTCGCTTTCATCGACAGCGCCACCGGCGACCTCATCGCCCAGCACAACCAGAGCCGCGATTTGCACAAGCTCTCGATCCGCCACATCGCGGCGGACGCGCGCGGCGCGGTCTGGTTCGGCGCGCAGTGGGAGGGCGAGGCGGAGGAGACGCCCGAGCTCATCGGCTTCGCCGGCATCGACAAGCCATTGCGCATCATCGAGCCGGAGACGCCGCGGGGCGCCGATCTTGCCGGCTACATCGGGGCAGTGGCGATCAGCGGCGACAGGCGCGTGCTGGCGGCCTCGGCCCCGCGCGCCGGCCGCATCGTCTACGTCGACACCGAGCGCGCGGCGATCATCGGCGAGACGCCGCTCATCGACGGCTGCGGCCTGACGGGCGTCGCACAGTCGGAGTTCGCGTTGAGCTCGGGGCTTGGCGTCGTGGAGACCGAGACGCCCGACCACACCCATCTGAAGACGGCGTCGTTCCCCGGCCGCTCCTTCGACAACCACCTGCGGCTGATAGGCTGAGCCGGCTCAGGCGTGCGCCATGGCGCCGACGATGCTCGGCGCGCGGCGCCCGCGCCGCGCGGCGACGGGAGACGACGGACGCAGCCGGGCCGGGCGGCGGGGCGATATCGCGGCCCACGTCGCTTCGATCACCGGCTGGGCGAGCGTGCGTGCGCTCATCAGGCCCCAGACCATCGCCGCCAGCAGGTAGAAGTGGCGCCAGTGATCGCTGTCGATGATGATCCCTTCGCCGGCATTGGCCATGAAGGCCGCGTAGACGATGAGAAACAGCGGCTGCGTCGGGGTGGCCTTGAGCGCGTGGCGGAAGCCCAGCACCGCGGTCAAGCCGACGAGGATCCAGTAGATGCCGCCGCCGAGCCAGCCGGCGTTGAGCAGCATGCTCAAATAGACGTTGTGCACCTCTTCAGGATGATAGCGCTCGCCGAACTCGAGCGCGCCGAGCCCAAGCGGGTTCTCGGTAATGAGTCCAATTGCCTTCTGTTGGCCGCCGAAGCGCCCCTCGGTGCCGCTGTCGTACTCCATCTCCAGCGTCGAGCGCTGCACCAGGAGATCGGAGATGTAATCGGTCGAGAGCGCGATCGTGATGAGGCCCGCGGTGAACAGCAGCCCGGCAACGAGGAGCGCCATGAGCTTGACGCGCGTGATCGTCCGGCGGCTGGTCAGCATGGTGAGGTAGCCGAAGATCGCGAGCGCGACGGCGAGGTTCATCCAGGCGCCGCGCGAGAAGGTCAGAAGGACGGTCAGCATCAGCAAGCCTGCAATGGCAAGCGGCGCCAGCATGCGGTGCCAGGGCCGGCCGAGGGCGACGTGCACCATGTAGACCAGCGGCGGCACGAGGAACGGGCCGAACACGTTGGGGTCCTTGAAGGGTCCGCTGGCGCGGCCGAACTTGGTGAAGAGCTCGTAGGCGCCGGGCAGCAGGCCGAAATAGCCGACGAGGCCGCATCCGGCAGCGGCGACGGCAGCCCAGGTCCAGGCCTTGAAGATCAGCTCGCTGTGCGCCGTCGGGCTCTTGGCAATGAAGCCGGCGAACACGACCGAGGCAAGCGTCAGGTAGAGGGTGACGGCGACGTGGGGCAGCGTGATCCCGAGGTCGAGCGACAGCGCGGCGGCGAGCACGGCGCAGGCGCCGGCAACCGTCCAAAGCGAGAAGTAGGCGATGAGCGTCGGGTTGAAGGACACGAGCCCGACGACCGGCAACAGCACGATCAGGCCGATGGTCAGCGCGTCGACGGGCGCCGGCTCAGAGAACACAAAGCCGCTGGAGACGATGGTCACCGCGACGAGCGCCAGCACGAGCCGGCGCGCGGCGCTCTTGCGCGGCGCGGCACCTCGGTGCGCGAGCTCACGGCTCTGCCCTGCGATTTGGATCGTTGCGGCACGCATCTTACGACTCGGTTGGGCTGAGCTCAGTAGGCGTTGTCGGACTTCAGGAGCGCGAACGGCGTCTTGAACAGGATGTAGATGTCGAGCAGCAGCGACCAGTTCTCGATGTAGTAGATGTCGTGCTCGACACGCTTCTGGATCTTCTCGGGCGTATCGGTCTCGCCGCGCCAGCCGTGGATCTGCGCCCAGCCGGTGATGCCGGGCTTCACCTTGTGGCGGCCGAAGTAGCCGTCGACGACGGCGTGATAAAGCCGGCCGGCGGCCTTGGCTTGCAGCGCGTGCGGGCGCGGTCCGACGAGCGAGAGCGAGCCGGCGACGACGTTGAAGAGCTGCGGCAGCTCATCGAGGCTCGTCTTGCGGATGAAGCGGCCGACGGCGGTGACGCGCGGGTCGCCCTTGGTGACGAGATTTGCCGCATTGCGCGTCGCAGCGGTCGACGTACATCGAGCGGAACTTGAAGATTTCGATCAGCTCGTTGTTGAAGCCATGGCGCTTCTGCCGGAACAGCACGGGCCCGGGGCTGTCGAGCTTGATCGCCGCGGCGACCGCCAGCATGACCGGGGCCAGCAGCAGCAACGCCAGCAGGGCGACGACCTTGTCGAAGAGCCATTTCGCGACGGTGCCCCAGTCGGCGATCGGCTTTTCGAGCAGATCGATCATGGCGACGTTGCCGACGTGCGAGTAGGTGTCGCGGGTGAAGCGCAGCTCGGTTGCGCGCGCCGGGATCTTCACCTCGGCCGGCAGCACCGACAGCAGGCGCGCCAACTGCACGAGGCGGCGCTCCGCGGTGATCGGCAGCGCGATGATTACGATGTCGAGCCGGGTCTTGCGTGCGAACTGGACGAGATCGCTCAAGCCGCCGAGACGCGGATAGCCGGCGACGATGCGATCGACGCGATCGTCTCCGCGGTCGTCGAAGACGCCCATGATGCGGACGTCGCTGTCGAGGTCGACCTCGAGCTCGTCGATGAGCGTTTCCGTGATGGTGCCGCCACCGTAGATGGCAGCGCGGCGGAATAGTCGCCCTTGGCGGGTCCAGTGGTGCACGACCGTGCCGACGGCAAAGCGCTCGGCGATGAGCGCAACCGCGCCCGCCGCATACCAGAGCGCGAACCAGACGCGGGAGAACTCGTGTCCCACTTTGAGAAAGAACAATCCCGCAATGAGCAGCGCAAACGCCGCGGTCCAGCCAAGGAAAACGCGCGGCATATGACGGATGAAGGAGGTTAACGCCGGCAGCGAGTAGAGCTGCAGCAGCTCGAACGCCGCGACCGTCGTGAGGGCCATACCGATCACGGCGATGAGGAAGGCTGCGTTGCTGACGACGATCGGCTCATCGACGTACAGAAGCGCAATCGCAAGTC
This sequence comes from uncultured Alphaproteobacteria bacterium, assembly GCA_963817485.1. Classification (GTDB taxonomy): domain Bacteria; phylum Pseudomonadota; class Alphaproteobacteria; order Rhizobiales; family Hyphomicrobiaceae; genus Hyphomicrobium_A. The sequence continues at coordinate 314,903 of CAWFOR010000020.1, forward strand.
CGAGCGCGACGATGATGGCGAAGTCGAAGGCGCGCACGGCACCGCGGATCACGACCATCGAGACGAGGCTCGATTTGTCGTGGAAGCGGAAGTCCGCAAGCCGCGGAATCTGGGTCGGCAGCGCTTCGACGCAGGACGCGCTTTGCTGGGTGGAAGCTCTCTCGACGTGCAGCATTTGTGGGGGGGCTCTTTACTGGTTTACCCCATCAAACGCACACATCGTGCCACCGGCCCGCTGGCTGGCTACATGCTCGTTTAGGTTTGTCGTTAAGGTTAGCGGGCCCGATCTGCGGCGTGCCCATGCGCCGCGTAGAAGTCGAGCACGGCAGCCGTCGTCGCACCAATAGCGAAGCGCTTCTGCACCGTCTGCTGCAGCCGCAGCGCCCGCGCCTTGGCCGTCCCGGGATCGTCGAGAAAAGCTTGCAGGGCGCGAGCCAGCGCGTCGACATCGTTGGCCGGGAGCAAGGGCGTATCGGACCCTGCAACGATCTCCGGAATGCCCCCGACATCGGTGGCGATCAGCGGTACTTGGGCGGCGGCCGCCTCCATCACGATGAAGGGCAGGCTTTCGGCGCGCGACGGGACGACGATCGCACGCCCACGGGGGAAGGCCTGCGCTGCCGGGAGCGGCCCGGGAAAGGTCACGGCGCCGGTCAACTGTAGCTCCTCGGCCAGGCGCTCGAACGCCTCGCGATCCGGCCCCGCGCCGACGATGACGGCGGACGCCGCCCGCGCGCGCTTAACCTCGGCAAGTGCGCGCAGCAGCACATCCACGCCCTTGAGCTGGCGCAGCTCGCCGACGAACAGGAAGTCGGCCGCATCGGCCCGGGGCTCATGCGTGCCGAAATCGGATGGCTGCAAGCCGTTGGTGATCACCGTGGTCGGGGCGAGGCCGGTCCCGACGCGCCGCTCGTACTCGCGGCGGATGTAGTCGCTTTCGAAAATGAGCCCGTCGGTGAAGCGGGCGAGCACTTTCTCCATGCCGATGAAGGCGAGTGCTGCGGGAGTGCCCGGCGGAAAGTGCAAGGTGCCGCCGTGCGGCGTGTAGAAGGCGGCAACGGATTGCCCCTGGAAGCGCACGAGCTTTGCGGCGAGGCGCGCGTAGGCTCCACCCTTGGCACCATGCCCGTGCAGAATGTCGGCGCCTTTTGCGCTGGCGAGGGCTGCGACCGCGCGGCTGGCACTCGCGTCGGCGAGCCCGGGCCAGCGGCCCATCGGCATGCGGGTCACGCCGAGGCTCAGGGCGCCCGCGACCTTCGCGAGCCTGGCTTCGCTGAGCGGGTCGGTATTGGTGGAATCAAAGACGAGCCCGATGTCGTGTCCGCGCTCGGCCTGCGCGGCCGAGAGATCGAGGACGTGCCGGAACAAGCCGCCGACGGGCGCGCGCAGGACGTGCAGGATGCGGAAATGCTCGGTCACGTCGGCGGCCCCTGATGCGCTCAGAGGATACGCTCGTAGACGTAAACGGTGTCGCCCGGCAGAAGCGTATAGTCGGACGGGAACCTCCATCACGTCGACGACGCCGTTGACGCGCCGCGTGACGCGGTAGCAGCGCTGGCTCGCCCGCTCGGTGTAGCCGCCGCCGATGGCGACCGCGGTCTCGACCGTCATGCCGGATACGTAGGGGTATTGGCCGGGCAGGCGGATTTCGCCCAGGATGAAGAACGGGCGGTTCTGCGCCACGTCCACGGTCACTTGCGGGTCCTTCACGAACTCGGTGCCGAGCTTGGCGCGGATGGTGCGCTCGACGTCGACCGTGGTGCGGGCGCGGGCGTGCACCTGCCCGATGAGCGGCACGGCGATATTGCCGATCTGGTCGACGGTATAGATGCGCGACAGGTTCGGCTGGCCGTAGACGAACACCCGCAACTTGTCGCCGGTATCGAGCAGGTAGGGGCCGAGGAAATCGGGCACCGCGTGCGGGCCGGGTGGCAGCACGGGCACGGCGATGGGGGCGGCGGCGTAGACGGCGGGCGGCCCCCAGCCCGGCATCATGGGGGCCGCTGCAACCGGGCGCTCGCCGCGATAGACAGTGGCATCGCCCCAGCCGGTGTCGGCAACAGGGACAACGGGGCCTTGGGGGGCGCCGCGGTGTACGGTCGTGTCGCCCCAGCCGGTGCCGGCAACGCGCACAACGTCGTCGTTGGGTGGAGCGGCAGCGGGAGCGTCAAAGATGATGTCGGTTGGCAAAATCTGGCCGATGACGGCAAGCTCGTCCTGCGCGCAGCCGCCCAAGGCGAGAAGCGACGCCGCCAGCAATATCGCAAGCCTGAGGGACATGGGGGATTCGCAGCCGTGTGAAACGATACGTCTGCGAAGCAATGTGCCGCCCGACTGGTTAACAAAGGCTGAGCGGTTGTATTTTCTCCGGACGTTTAAGGAAATCCTTACCCAGGCCGCTCTAATTTGGGTCATCCATTAGGCGTTCCTTCGAGCGGACCCGCATTCCATGAATACCGCCTCACCTGACGACATCGACATCAGCGCACTCTGGCAGTCTCTTCGCCGCAGCGTCCCCAAGCTTCTCGCGCTAAGCCTCGCCGCCGGCATAGCCGCCTACGTCATTCTCTCCTTCGTGACGCCCGAATACAGCTCCGAGGCGCAGATCCAACTCGTGGCGCCCAAACGGGATGCGCAGACGAGCGATGCAGCCTCCGCGGAAGCCGTTGCCGCGCGCATGGACAAGGAGGCGATCAATACGCACGTGCGGGCGCTCATGTCGCCCGATCTCGCGGTCGAGGTGATTAACGCGGAAGGGCTCGCCAAAAAGCCGGAGTTCAACAGCGCGCTGCAGCCGCCGACGTTGGTCGGCCGCGTCATGCACGCATTCGATTTTGGCCACAGCACCGAGACCGAGCAGGAGCGCGTGCTGCGCGCCTATTTCGACCGCCTCGACGTCTATTCGCCCAAGGAGAGCCGCTTCATCGGCATCCGTTTCACCTCCGCCGACCCCAAGCTCGCTGCCGCGGTGGCAAACAAGCTCGCCGAGGTCTACCGCGTTTCGCTCGCGACGCGCACCGTCGCGGAGACGGATGAGGTGCAGCAGGCCCTGCAGCCCAAGATCGACAAGCTCATGAAGGAAGTCGCCGAGGCCGAGGCGGCGGTCGAGAAGTTCCGCGGCGACGCCAATATCTTCAAGGGCGGTCCCGCCGATACCGGCCTCAATCAGCAGCAGCTCGGCGACCTCAACGCGGAGCTTACGAAGGCGCAGGCGGCACGCGGGGAAGCCGAAGCGAGGGCCGCTGCCGCGCGCGACATGGTCCGCGCCGGCAACGCCGAGTCGCTCCCCGAGATACAGAAATCGCCGCTCATTCAGAATCTGGTGCAGCAGCGCGTACGGTTGGAGCGGCAGCTCTCCGAGTTGTCGGCGACGCTGCTACCCGCGCATCCGCGCATGCGGCAGATCCAAGCAGATCTTCAGGGGCTGCAGCGCCAGATCAAGTCCGAGGTCGGTAAGATCGTCGAGGGTATCGAGAAAGGCGCCCAAGCCGCGGCGCCTGCGCGAGGCCACGGCGAAAAAGTCGCTCGACGACATGAAGTCCCGCGTCGTCGGTTCGGGCGGCGATCAGGTCAAGCTGCGCCAGCTCGAGGCGCTGGCCAAGTCGAAGCGCCAGGAGCTGGAGCAGCTGCAGGCCCGCTTCGAGGCCAATCGCGGCCGCGCCGACAGCCAGGCGGTCCCGATCGAGGCGCAGATCATCACCAGCGCGCGACCTTCGAGCGTGCCGAGCTTCCCCAAGAAGCTTCCGTATTCGGCGCTCGTTGCCGTGGCCTTTCTGCTGTTTGGCATAGCGATCGTGGTGACGAGGGCTCTATTCGCCGCCGCCCGCACACCGGCTTCGCTGCCGCGGGGCACCTGGCAAGGTGCACCCGGCTACACCGGCGCCCAAGCCAAGACGTCGCGTACCGGCACCGAACGCGCGGCCGCGGTCTCGGCAGGCGTGGTCGACTCCGTCGACTCGGTTGCGGCGCTGGCGAGCCAGCTTCTGACCCGGCCCCCGGACATCGGCGGGTTCCGCACGCTGATCACGGGCGAGACGGACGGCGTCGATGCTGGCGCTGCGGGCGTCGATCTCGCCAAGGCGTTGGCGGAAGCCGGTGCCGACGTAATGCTCGTCGACTGGAGCCCGGACGGGCACGGCGTCGCCGAGACGATCGGCGCCCAGACGCGCCCCGGCCTCGCGGATCTCTTGCAGGGCAGGGCACGCTTCGAGGACGTCGTCGCGCGCGTACCCGGCAGCGCCGCGCACCTGATCCCGGCGGGGACCGGCGCCACAAGCGCGGCAGCTATGCTCGATCCCGATCAGGTGAACCTGGCGCTCGACGCGCTCGATTCGGCCTACGACCACATCGTTGTCGTCGGCCCGAGCCACGCTGCGCGCGCGCTGTTCGAAGCCATCCAGGGGCGGTTCGACGCCGGTGTCATCGTCACCGAGGGCAAGCGGCGGGCAAAGCTCACGGAGGCGCCGGGCACGTTCCTCGGTTTCGAGGTCGCCGACATCGAGCTGTTCCGGCTCGAGTGCCCACTTTCGAGTCGCGTGGTCCAGGATCGGCTAGCCCGGCTCACGGCCAAGGGCGGATCCGAGGCGCGTCCCGCCTCAGGCCATGCCTAAAAGCGCAGGATTGACGGCGTCATTTTAACCAACGAACGAGACCTCGGCACGCATAGTCGGGGTCTCGCGCGCGCTTGCACGAAAATTGCGGGTGCCGGGGAGCGGAGCACTTCGGCGTCCGTTCAATCGTTGGGCAAGCATGAGCAGGCGGTCGACCAAGCTCCTGAAGGCTGCGCTGGCGGCGGTGCACTATTCGGGAGCCGAGAACATCCTTGCGCCCTTCACCAAGGGTGCCGGCGTCATTTTCATGCTGCATCAGGTGCGCCCTGATCCGCCGCAGGACTTCGCGCCGAGCCGCATCCTGCGCGTGACGCCCGACTTCCTCGACGCGGTGGTGGACTCCACGCTCGATGCGGGCTTCGACGTGATCCCGCTCGATGAGATTCCCGACCGCCTCGCTCGCGGCAGCGATCGCCCCTTCGCGTGCTTCACGCTCGATGACGGCTACCGCGACAACCGCGAGCACGCCTACCCGATCTTCAAGCGCCACGGGCTCCCCTTCACCATCTACGTGCCGAGCGACTTCGCCGACGGCAGGGCCGACCTGTGGTGGCTCACGCTCGAGGACGTGCTGCGCATAGCCCCGCACATCACGCTCGGCATGAACGGCGAGGGACGGCATTTCGCGCTCGGTACCACTGCCGAGAAGGAAGCCGCCTATCATGAGATCTACTGGTGGCTGCGCTCGATCCCCGAGGATCTGGCGCGCACCGTCGTCGCCGAGCTTGCCGAAGCTTACGGCATCGACACGCGCGCGAGCCACGCCGAGCTCTTCATGTCCTGGGACGAGTTGCGCGAGCTTGCGCAAGACCCGCTGGTGACGATCGGCGCCCATACCAAGTCGCACTTTGCGCTCGGCAAGCTGCCCGAGGCCGACATGCGGGCCGAGATCGCCGACAGCGTCGCCCGCGTCGAGCGCGAGCTTGCCCGCCCCTGCCGGCACTTCAGCTACCCCTATGGGTGCGCGCGCAGCGCCGGCCCACGAGAGTTCCGCGTGGCTGAGGAGCTGGGGCTCCTAACCGCGGTGACGACGCAAAAAGGCCTGCTCCATCCCGAGCATGCGCAGGCGCTTACCGCCTTGCCGCGGCTCTCGCTCAACGGCGATTTCCAGGACATCCGCTACGTGAAGGCGTTGCTATCAGGCATACCCTTCGCCCTCATGCACGCGCTGCAGCGGATTTCGGGCCAGCAATCTTCCGCGGCCTAGGGGCCCTCCCAACCGCCGCGCCCGTTAGGCGCATTGATTGCGCGCCGCGCGCGCCGTATCACGCTCGCGAACGCAACATCGAGGGTCTCCGCCTTGGCAGTCTCAGCCGCATCGCCGGCAGCATCGCGTGTGGCGGCCGACGGGGACCGCGCCGTGCGCGCGTGGCTCTTCATCGTGGCGCTGCTGGTGTTCTCGATGGTCGTCGTCGGCGGGGCGACGCGGCTCACCGAGTCGGGCCTGTCGATCACCGAGTGGCAGCCGCTGCTCGGCGCCATTCCCCCGCTCAACGAAGCCGACTGGCAGGCGGCGTTCGAGAAGTACAAGGCGATCCCCGAGTACAGCATCGTGAACGCCGGAATGTCCCTCGGCGACTTCAAGTTCATCTACTGGTGGGAGTGGACGCACCGGCTGCTCGGGCGACTTATCGGCGTGGCCTTCGCCATCCCATTCCTCGCGTTCTGGGCTATGGGCCGGCTGCGGCCGGGTTTGCCGCTGAAGCTGTTCGGCGTGCTGGCGCTGGGCGCCCTGCAGGGCTTCATCGGCTGGTACATGGTGAAATCCGGGCTCGTCGACCGCATCGACGTGAGCCAGTACCGGCTCGCGCTGCACCTGTTGATCGCGTTGTCGATCCTGTCCTTGCTCGTCTGGCTCGCGCTCGATGCCGGGCCCGCGCCTCAGCGCGTGCGCTTGCAGACGGTGACGCGCGCGGAGCAGCGTTTTGCGGCGATCCTGTTCGGTCTTATCTTCCTGCAGGCAGGGCTCGGCGCCCTCGTTGCCGGACTGAAGGCCGGCCACACCTACAATACGTGGCCGCTGATGGACGGGCGCTTCGTGCCCGCGGGGCTCGGCCAGCTCGCGCCCTGGTATCTCAACGTCTTCGAGAACGTGACGACCGTGCAGTTCGACCATCGCATGGTCGCCTATCTCGTGGTGGCGCTCGCGCTCTGGCACGTCGTGGCCCTGCGGCGCTCAGCCGACGACGAGCGCCTCATCGGCACCGCCGGTCTGCTGGCCGCGGTGCTGCTCGCGCAGATGGCCATTGGCATTGCGACGTTGCTTGCCGGCGTGCCGATCGCGCTCGGCCTCGCACACCAGGCCGGCGCAGCGATCGCTATCGCCGCCGCGACCGTGCATCTTCACGGAATGACGCGGGCGGCCTCGCGCGCCTGAGCCTTTGCGCCGCGACCGGCGTCGAGCCCGAGCATCAGCCGGATGTTCTGCACGGCCGCACCCGCGGCGCCTTTGCCGAGGTTGTCGAGCCGCGCAACCAGCACGGCCTGGCGCAGATCGGCTTTGCCGAACACGAAGATCTCCAGCCGGTCCGTACCGTTGAGCGTCTCGGCCGCGAGCCGCGTCATCGACGCGCCGGGCTCCTGTACGATGCTGATCAGCTCGGAGCCGCGGTAGTGCTTGTCGAGCGCAAGCTCGAGGTCGCGCAGACAGGGTTTGCCCGGCAGCTCGTCGAGATGCAGCGGGATCGACACGAGCATGCCTTGGCGAAAGTTGCCGACGGAGGGGATGAAGATCGGCCTCCGCGTAAGTCCCGAATAGCGATGCAGCTCGGGAATATGCTTGTGCTCGAGCGAAAGCCCGTACAGCTCGAACGACGGCGCGGTGCCGGCCTCGTAGGCCTCGATCATGCTGCGGCCGCCGCCCGAGTAGCCGCTCACCGCGTTGATGGCGAGGGGTGCATCGGTGGCGAGCAGCCTGGCGTCGATCAGCGGCCGGATGAGCGCGATGGCGCCCGTCGGGTAGCAGCCGGGGTTGGCGACGTGCTTTGCCTGGCGAATGGCGTCGGCCTGATGGGCGTCGAGCTCAGGGAAGCCATAGGCCCAGCCGGGTGCGACCCGGTGTGCCGTCGAGGCGTCGAGGATCTTCGGGGCGTCCTCGCCCAATTCGGCCGCGAGCGCCACCGCCTCGCGCGCGGCGTCGTCGGGCAGGCACAGCACCACGAGGTCGGCTTCGCGCATCAGGGCTTGCCGCGACTTGGCGTCCTTGCGTTTCTCAGGATCGATGCTCAACACCTCGACCTCGGGAAGCGCAGCCAGCCGCTCGCGGATCTCGAGGCCGGTCGTCCCGGCCTCGCCGTCGATGAAGATCCTCGGCTTCGCCGAGGCGGCTTTGCTGTGGCGCACGCCCATGGGCGTCGAGCTCCAATGCGTCCGTTGCGTTGGCTCTAGGTCCGGCAAACCCGAACGTCAATACGCCCAGGTCCGCAATCGGCTCAGGTGAGCCCCAATCGGTGCAGGATGCCCTGCCACAGGGTCTCCGAGCAGCCGAAATCGAAGGCGCGGCAGGTGACCTGGTGCGAGCCCTCGTAGATCATCTCCAGCGCCACCCAGAGAATGATGGCGAGGCCGATCCAGGCGATCCACGGCTGGCGCACAAGCAGCTTGGCTATGTAGGCCGAGGCCACTGCCATGAGTACGATGGCGATGGCGAGACCGACGACGAGCGCCAGCGTAGAGCCCTTGGATGCGCCCGCGACCGCCAGCACGTTGTCGAGCGACATGGAGACGTCGGCAAGCGTGATGAGCCCCACGGCCGACCAGAAGCCGAGCTCGCTGCCGTTTGTGGCCGTGTCCGCGTGCGCCGAGTGATCCTCCATCTTGATCTGCCGGTACATCTTCCAGCAGACCCAGAGGAGCAGGATGCCGCCGGCGAGCGTCAGCCCGATGATGGATAGAAGCTGCACGGTGACGGCCGCGAAGAGGATGCGCAGCACGACCGCGGCGGCAATGCCCCAGAAGATGACCTTGGCGCGGATATCACGCCCCACGCGCGACGCTGCCATGCCGACGACGATGGCGTTGTCGCCGGCGAGCACGAGGTCGATCATCATGATGTTCAGAAGCGCGAGGCCGTTCTCGCGGTACCAGTCGATGCTCAACAGGTGCCCGGCTTCCTCGCCGAGAAAGCTCACGCCCGCGGCCAGTTCTTGCAGCAGCCAGTTCATGCCAATCGTCCCTCGTCCCGCGGCGCCCCGGAAAAGCTATGTGGCATCGGTGCGCAAGCGCGGCAAGCTAAAGCGATAAGAGAACGGCGGCCCGGGATCCGAGCCGCCGCCAATTGGTGACCGGATCGTCGGCCGCTTAGCGCTTGGAGAACTGGAAGCTGCGGCGGGCTTTCATGCGGCCGTACTTCTTGCGCTCGACGACGCGGCTGTCGCGGGTGAGGAACCCGCCCTTCTTCAACACGCCGCGCAGATCGGGCTCGAAGTAGGTGAGCGCCTTGGAGATGCCGTGGCGCACGGCACCCGCCTGGCCGGAGAGGCCGCCGCCCAGCACCGTCGCCATGATGTCGTACTGGGTGTTGCGGTTGGCGGCCGTCAGCGGCTGCTGCAACAGCATCTGCAGCACGGGGCGGGCGAAATACTTGGTGAAGTCCTTGTCGTTGACGGTGATCACGCCCTTGCCGGGCTTGATCCACACGCGGGCGATTGCGTTCTTGCGCTTGCCGGTGGCGTAGGCGCGGCCGAGAGAATCGAGCTTCTGCACGTGCTGGGGCGCGGCGTCGGCCGGCGGGGGCGCGGCGCTCTTGAGCTCGCCGAGGGCGTCGAGAGACTTTGTTTCCTGCGCCATTCTTATAGCCCTCGCGTTCTTACGGTTCAGCTTCGCCACGTCGAGCGCCTCCGGGTTCTGGGCGGCGTGCGGATGCTCCGCACCCTTGTAGACCTTGAGATTGCGCATCAATTTGCGCTGCAGCGGTCCGCGCTTCAGCATGCGCTCTACGGCCTTCTGGACGACGCGCTCGGGGAACTTGCCCTCGAGGATCTGCCGCGGCGTCGTCTCCTTGATGCCGCCGGGGTGGCCGGTGTGCCGGTAGTAGATCTTGTCGGTGTGCTTATCGCCGGTGAAGACGACCTTCTCGGCGTTGATGACGACGATGTTGTCGCCGCAGTCGACGTGGGGCGTGTAGATCGCCTTGTGCTTGCCCTTGAGGCGGGTGGCGATCAAAGCGGCCAGCCGGCCGACGACGAGGCCGTCGGCGTCGATCAGGATCCACTTCTTCTCCACCTCGCCGGCTTTGGCGACGTAGGTCCTCATCATGGGCGCTCCGTTGGCTGGCGCTGTCGGGGAATGCGAAGCGCGGTAGAAACCAAAACCGTGCTCGGTTGTCAATCTGCTCGTTGCGCTATTTACAAAAAGCAATCAGAACAATAGCTTAGCGCATACGGTAATATAATACCACATATGCGGTAAAATAATACCGCCACCGAATCCTGCCCGAGCCGCCCGCGAGCCGGAAATCGGTCGCAAAATCGTGGCCCTTGAGCCGCCGGCGGTCTATGTGTGCGCCCGCAATATCCGGAGATCCGATTCATGAGCTTCCTGCTGAGTTCGCTGAGGTTGGGCGCTGCTGGCTTCGCGATGAGCCTCCTCCTTGTCGGTCCTGGTGCGCTTGCCGAGGACGCGCCCGAGCCGCCGATGAAGCAGATCAAGCTCACCGACAAGCAGGTCACCGACTTCATCTCCGCGCAGCCCGAGCTCGCCAAGATCTCCGAGAAGCTGCAGGGGACGAACGGCCAGCCCGATGCGGCCGCGCAGGCGGACCTCGAGGAGATTGCCAAGAAGCACGGGTTTGCGAACTTCAGCGAGCTCGACGACGTCGCCGCCAATATCTCGCTCATCATGGCGGGGCTCGACGCGCAGACGGGCGAGTTCACCGATCCCGCCGAGGCGCTGACGAAGGAGCTGGACGGCGTGAAGGCCGACACCTCGATCGGAGAGACCGACAAGAAGCAGCTCGTCGATCAGCTCACCGAGGCGATCAAGTCGACGCCCAAGGTCGAGCACAAGGAGAACGTCGACATCGTGAAGGCGCATCGCGCGGAGATCGAGAAGGCGCTGCAGTAGCGCCGGGCGCTTGCCGGCAGTAGTCTTGCGCGATGCCTTTGGAGGCTTTGAAGAAGATGCAGGAGCGCACGTCGACAGCGCAGGCAAAGGGCAAAGCTCCGGCGAGCCCCGAGAAGCTGTCCGCCCTTCTCGTCGATCGCCCGCAGCCGGGCGTCGCGGTGCTGACACTCAACCGGCCCGAAAGCCGCAACGCGCTGTCGCTCAAGACCATCGCCGAGCTGCACGTCGCCATTGAGGGGCTCGCGACCGACCGCCATGTCGCGGCGATCGTGCTCGCGGCCGCAGGGCCCGCATTCTCCGCCGGCCACGACCTGAAGGAGCTCACCGCCCATCGCGCGGACGCCGATCGCGGGGTCGCCTTCTTCGACGAGACGATGACGCGCTGCTCCGCCATGATGCAGGCGATCGTCGCCTGCCCGAAGCCGGTCATCGCCGCAGTGCAGGGTACAGCGACCGCCGCCGGCTGCCAGCTTGTCGCCACCTGCGATCTCGCGGTTGCCGCGCAAAGCGCGAAGTTCGCCACGCCCGGCGTCAACATCGGCCTCTTCTGCTCCACACCCATGGTGGCGCTGTCGCGCAACGTTTCGCGCAAGCACGCCATGGAGATGCTGCTGCTGGGCGAGATGATCCCGGCTGAGCAGGCTGCGGCGTACGGCCTCGTCAACCGCGTCGTGCCGGACGCGGAGGTGCTGAAGGAGGCCATCGCGCTCGCCGCCCAGATCGCCGCCAAGTCGCCGCTCACCGTGGCTACCGGTAAGGTTGCCTTCTACAAGCAGGCCGAGATGCCGCTCTCCGAGGCCTACAAGTACGCCGCTCGCGTCATGGTCGAGAACATGATGGCGCGCGATGCGGAGGAAGGGATCGGCGCCTTCCTCGAGAAGCGCAAGCCCGAGTGGACCGGCCGCTAAGCCAAGCAAACGAGGCGCAATCCGATGGAGCCGAGGCTGTCGCTCGTCACGCTCGGGGTGAGCGATGTCGCGCGCTCGCGCGCCTTCTACGAGGCGCTGGGCTTCAAGGCCGCGCGGCCTTCGGAGGATGCCGTCACCTTCTTTAGCGCCGGCGGCGTGATCCTTGCTCTGTACGGGCGCGCCGCACTCGCCGAGGACGCAATGATCCCCGACAGCAAGCCGGGCTTCTCCGGCATTGCGCTCGCGCACAACGCGCGCAGCGAAGCCGAGGTCGAAGCCGTGCTGGCGGAGGCGGTCGCGGCGGGCGCGACGCTGATCAAGAGCGCGCGTAAGGCGTTCTGGGGCGGCTACTCGGGATACTTCGCCGATCCCGACGGCCACTTGTGGGAAGTCGCCTACAATCCATATTTCAAGCTCGACGACGCGGGGCGCGTCGCGCTCGATTGAAGCCCCAGCCGGTGCACGCGCTCCAGAAAGCGGCCATGACTCACGACAGCTATAGCGACGACTACATCGCCGATATCCTCGGCTCCGCGCGCGTCTTCGCCTTCGTCGGCGCGTCCGCCAACACGAGCCGGCCGAGTTACTTCGCCATGAAGTACCTGCTCGGCAAGGGCTACGGCGTCATCCCCATCAATCCCGGCCTCGCCGGCCAGGAGTTGCTCGGGCAGAAGGTCTACGCCTCGCTTGCCGAGGTGCCGGGGCCCGTTGACGTCGTGGACATCTTTCGCTCTTCCGACGCCGTGCTCGGCATCGTGCGGCAAGCCATTGCTCTCAAAGACAAGCTCGGGCTCACGACGATCTGGATGCAACTCGGCGTGAGGAGCGACGAGGCGGCGGCCGAAGCCGAGGCGGCCGGCCTCAAGGTCGTCATGAACCGCTGCGCCAAGATCGAGTACGGGCGGTTGTCGGGCGAGATCGGCTGGGCCGGCGTCAACTCGGGCAAGATCTCGAGCCTGCGGCCGAAGCTCGCCGCCCGCGGCGTGCAGAGCCACGTCATCGGCGGCAAGCGCTAGCTCGAGCCCGATCCTTCGGAAGCTGCTCGCGGTGCCAATGCCGTCGCCGCTGCAAGGGCGCAGATCGCGCCTATGGCCTGTGCGGCCACGAACAGCGGCACGTCCTGCGGGCGAATACCAGCGAACGTGTCGGAGATCGCTCGCGCGATGGTAACGGCCGGATTGGCAAACGACGTCGAGGCGGTGAACCAGTACGCCGCGGCGATATAGAGGCCGACCGATGCTGCGACCGCCGACGGCTTCGTGCGCAGCGTGAGAAGAATTGTCACGACAAGACCGAACGTCGCCGTCCATTCCGAGAACGCTTGCGCGAGACCGGAGCGGGCCTTGGCCGAGACCTGTAGCAGAGGAAGGTCGAACATCATGTGGGCGATGAAGACGCCAAGCAGAGCGCCGGCAAGCTGCGCGATCGCGTAGGGAACGGCGTCCCGTAGGCGCATTTTGCCGCCGACCACGAATGCGAGCGTTACGGCGGGATTGAGGTGTGCGCCCGAGATGGGCCCGAGCATGGTGATGAGAACCACCAGCATGGCGCCCGTCGGGAAGGTATTGCCGAGAAGCGCGAGCGCTTCGTTGCCGCCGGCGAGCCGCTCGCCCATGATTCCGGAGCCGATGACGGTCGCGAGCAGGAATGCCGTGCCGAAGGCTTCTGCAGCGAGCTTGCGCGCCAACGCCACTTCGCTCACCGCGCAGGCTCCGGCGACGTGATCTTGCTCCTGCCGATGTCGTCGAGCCGCCGCTGCAGGGAAAGCTTGTCCAGCGATGACAGCGGCAGGTTGGTGAAGATGCCGATGCGCTGATAGAGCATGCGATGGGTGTCGGCGAAGGCGAAGCGGCGCTCGCTTTCTGTGCCCTCGGCGGCAGAGGGGTCGGGCAGCCCCCAATGCGCGCTCATCGGCTGCCCGGGCCACACGGGGCACACCTCGTTGGCCGCACTGTCGCAAACAGTGAAGACGAAATCGAGTTCGGGTGCTCCGGGGGCGGCGAACTCCTCCCAGGACTTCGAGCGCAGCTTTGACGTGTCGTAGTTGAGCTGCCGCAGCAGGTCCAAGGCGTAGGGGTGAACCCGCCCGCTCGGCTGGCTGCCGGCGCTGAAGCCGCGGAAGCGGTCGCCTCCCAATCGGGCGATCACGCACTCGGCGATGATCGAGCGCGCCGAGTTATGCGTGCAGAGAAAAAGGACATTGAGCGGCCGCTCCCCGGTCATGACACTACCTCCCGTCACAGTTTCACCTAGTCTTAGCCGCCGAGACTTTCCTCTCCGGAGTCCTGCCGGCTCCAGTCGTGCAAAGCGCGCGCGCTTTGCCGACGGCCGTGCCGCACAGCTCGGGCTGGCCCTGGCAGCAATCCTCGGTCAGATAAGTCAGCAGCCTTCGCATTCCATCGACGTGCACGGCATAGCGCACGAAACGGCCGTCGCGTGTCGCGTGAATGAGCCCCGCCCGATCGAGCTCCTTGAGATGGAACGAGGTCGCCGTCGGGCTCGCCTCGACGGCTTCGGCAATGGCAAAGGCGGCAAGCCCGCTTGGACCTTGGCGCACCAGCAGCCGGAAGATCCTCAGGCGCTGAGGATGCGCCAGCGCCGCGAGCGAGGTGACGATCTGCTTTTCATTCATACAGACAAGGATACAATGATAATTGAATAATGCAATAGGTTCCGAGTTCGCCGAGGAGCTGTTCGCTGCTTCAATTTATCCCCGCCCTCCCCACCTCCCCCATACTCCCCCTCAACCCTGCCCGTCATTGGGACGCATCAGCTGAGCGGCCGACGCGGGGCAGGGCCGGTGCCCGGTTCGAGGCGGTGCGGTTTTCGTTTGCCGCGCTGTCGCGAGGTTAGCTCCCTCAGAGAGCCGGGGCAGGTGTGCGAGGCTCGCGCGAATCCAGCAATGGCCGCGCGGGCAGCCCGTCGCGAGCGGCGGCGCTCTCAACTCTACTTTCGAGAGCTCCGGCAGCCGGTCGAGGTCCCCAGAAACGATGAGCCCGGCCGCGCTTGGCAGCCGCCCGGGCGGGACCGAAGCCCCGTTTGCGTATGTGTTCCGCGCCCTCGACCTGCTGGAAGTCCACCGCCGCGGGCGCCGAAAGGCTGCCGCTTAGAAAATCGGATGGCGGTCGTTTGGCGCCCGCGCTCCCCTCTCTCTCTCCCCTCGGGGCGCTCAGCGCCCGCGAGGCGGCGGAGCCGTGCCAGCCGTTCATCCCGGTGTAAGCAGCGTCGGAGATACCAAGGATGACAGGGAGAGGCCCCAGCATTAAAACCTCAGCGCGGGATCGGGGGATCGCATGCGCCACATCGTGAGGCTTTGCATCAGCGGGCTGCTGCTGGCGTTGGCTGTGCCGGCGTCGCTGGCCGAGGAGCCGCCGCGCAGCGTGCGCGTGGCAACGCGCGTGCTGCCGCCGATGGTGATCGACGAGCACGGCCGCCTCACCGGCTTCAGCATCGATCTGTGGAACAGCATCGCGCAGAAGCTGAAGCTGGCGACCCAGTACGAGGTCGCGCCCGACGTCGGCGCGCTGCTCGAGGACGTGCGCTCGGGCAAGGCCGATCTCGGCATCTCCGCGATCTCCATCACGGCCGAGCGCGACCGCCAGTTCGACTTCTCCCAGCCCATGCTCGAGGCGGGGCTGCAGATCCTCGTGCGCGGCAACGGCGAATCGGGGCCGTCCAATCCGCTGCTGGAGTTCCTGCGCCTCCTGACCTCGCCGACGATCGCGGTGTGGCTCGGCATCGCGGCGCTCCTGATCGTCGTCCCCGCGCATATCGTGTGGCTGGTCGAGCGGCGCCACGAGCAGGGGATCATCCCGGACCGGCGCTACTTTCCCGGCATTTTCCACGCTATGTGGTGGGCGGGGTCGACTTTGGCGACGCAGGCCGAGCAGATGCCGCGGCATTGGCTGGCGCGCGTGCTGGCTATCCTGTGGATGTTCATCGGCGTCGTCTTTGTCGCCTACTATACCGCGCAGCTCACGGCCTCGCTCACCGTGCAGCAGATCCGCGGCGCCATCAGCGGCCCCGACGACCTGCCGGGAAAGCGCGTGGCGACGACGCGCAACTCGACGGCTGCCGCCTATCTGCGCCAGAAGAACGTCGATGTCGTGGAGGTGGAGCAGATCGATGCCGCCTACAAGGCGCTGCTCGACAAGCAGGTCGACGCGGTCGTGTTCGATGCGCCCGCGCTGCTCTACTACGCGGGCCACGACGGCAAGGGGAAGGTGCAGCTCGTCGGCCCCGTGTTCCGCAAGGAGAATTTCGGCATCGTGTTCCCGCTCGACAGCCGCCTGCGCAGTGAGGTCGATCGCGCGCTGCTCGATCTGCGCGAGGACGGCACCTATAGCCGCCTCGAGCAGACCTGGTTCGGCGGCCAGTGAGCCGTTTCGGCGTTGCGCGAGAAGCGCGAGTGTCCGGTTCATCGCAAAGCTTATGGAAAGATTAATCGAACCGGCAGCCGAGGCGGCGCGGCGCTTGCGCGCGCATGCGCAGCTTTCCTTGCTATTTACGCGCGAGCATGAGATAAGCCCGCATCGCTTCGAGCAACTCGCGGCGAACATCGGCGCTCCAGCCGCGTGAACGGGCACCAGATCCAAGGCCATCGGCCTCTTGTGTCCTCCTGTTGAGCGCCTCTGAAATCCCACTCTCAATGATAGCCCAGGCCACGCGGGGCATCTCCTGAACCGCCGCGTTCGCTTGCGTGCGGCCGAACTGATTTCGGCTGTCCGGCGCGCGTGGCCGCATATGAAAGATATGGAATTGACCACATTCTCCGAGCTGGGTCTCAACGCCGACCTCCTCAAGGCGCTCGCCGCCGAGGGCTACACGGTACCGACCCCAATCCAAGCGCAGGCGATCCCGAGCGTGATCGCCGGCCGCGACCTGATGGGCATCGCGCAGACGGGCACCGGCAAGACCGCGGCCTTCGCCCTGCCGATCCTGCACCGTCTCGCCGCCAGCCGCCGGCCGGCGCCGCGCCACCACGCGCGCGTGCTCGTGCTGTCGCCGACGCGTGAGCTTGCGGCGCAGATCGCCGACAGCTTCAAGACCTACGGCCGCCACACCGGGCTCACCGTCGCCGTCATGTACGGCGGCGTCGCGCACCGGCCGCAGGCGACCGCCATGAGCCGCGGCGTCGACGTGCTCGTCGCCACGCCCGGACGCCTCATCGACCACCTCGACCAGCGCTCGGTTGTCCTCTCGGGCACCGAGATCCTCGTCCTCGACGAGGCCGACCAGATGCTCGACATGGGCTTCATCCGCCCGATCCGGCAGATCGTGGCGAAGCTGTCGCAGCGGCGCCAGAGCCTGTTCTTCTCGGCCACCATGCCGAAGGAGATAGGCGCGCTCGCCGCCGAGCTGCTGCACGATCCCGTCCGCGTCTCCGTCGCCCCCGTCGCCACCACCGTCGACCGCGTGCGCCAGAGCGTCATCCACATCGAGCCGCAGAAGAAGGCCTCGCTGCTGGTCGAGCTGTTCGCCGATCCGGCCATGAAGCGCGCACTCGTTTTTACACGCACCAAGCGCGGCGCGGATAAGGTTGCGCGCCATCTCGAGGCGGCCGGCATCATCGTCTCCGCCATCCACGGCAACAAGAGCCAGCGCCAGCGCGAGGAGGCGCTGGAAGACTTCCGCGCCGGCCGCATCCGCGGGCTCGTCGCCACCGATATCGCTGCCCGCGGCATCGACGTCGACGAGGTGACGCACGTCGTCAACTTCGAGCTCCCCAACGTGCCGGAGAGCTACGTGCATCGCATCGGCCGCACCGCGCGCGCCGGAGCCGAGGGCATTGCCATCTCGCTATGCGGGAGCGAGGAGCGTCCCTTGCTGCGCGACATCGAGCGGCTGACGCGGCAGACGATCCCCTCCACCAACCGTAGCGGCGACGCTGGCCTTGCCGCCGTCGGCTCCGACCGCGGTCATGGAGACGGCCGCGCGGCACGGAGTCAACGGACGTCCACATGCGGCGCGGCCCTCCGGGCAGCGCAACGGCTCGGGTCATGGTCATGGCCACGGCGGAGCGCCGCGCAGCGGCGCCTCCAAGGGTTCGCGCAATGGTCCGCGCTCCGGCAGCGCCGGGGACAGACATGCCGGTGCCGGCGACAGACATGCCGGAGCCGGTGGTGGCCGCGGAAACGCCGGTGGCCGCGGACATGGGTCCGGGCACACATCCCGCAGCGGCGCGGCTGCCGCAAAGCGCTGACGCACCGCCTCGGCGCCGATTCGCTTCACGTCCCTTTCTCACCTGTCCTTTTCTCACCTGTCCCGGGCTCTGTCCGGGGCAGGCTTTGTTTTTCCCAGCCGAGCCGGGCCAGCGCCGAGGCATAGCGCTTGCGCAGAAGCCCCTCGTGGTGGTGCACGCAGACAAGACCGGCGCCGAGGCAGCGCTTTTTGCGCCGGCAGCGTTTCAAGACGCAGACGCGCGGCAGCCCCGCGGCGCTCGCGATGAACCGCCGGGCGAGCTCGGTCGCGCGCGCGCTCGGCGTGTCGCTGTCGCTATCCCCGCTGCTGCCATCCGTCCGCGCCGCCATGCGTTGCTGTTCTCCTCGTGCGCCATCGCCCCCGCCATGATGACACTCGCGCTTGGTGCGGGGAGAGCTTGCTTCCCTCTCCCCGTGCTCGTTCGCATGGGGAGAGGGCTAGGGTGAGGGGCAGAAGCTTGCACTCCGTCGTGAGGCTGCCCCTCACCCCGACCTCTCCCCGCAAGCGGGGAGAGGGAGAAAAGGCACGGCTCCGCCGCCTCGCGGGCGCGCTGAGCGCCCCGAGGGGAGAGAGAGAGGGGAGCGCGGGCGCCAAACGACCGCCATCCGATTTTCTAAGCGGCAGCCTTTCGGCGCCCGCGGCGGTGGACTTCCAGCAGGTCGAGGGCGCGGAACACATACGCAAGCGGGGCTTCGGTCCCGCCCGGGCGGCTGCCAAGCGCGGCCGGGCTCATCGTTTCTCGGGACCTCGACCGGCTGCCGGAGCTCTCGAAAGTAGAGTTGAGAGCGCCGCCGCTCGCGACGGGCTGCCCGCGCGGCTATTGCTAGTTTCGCGCGAGCCTCGCACACCTGCCCCGGCTCTCTGAGGGAGCTAACCTCGCGGAAGCGCGGCAAACGAAAACCGCACCGCCTCGAACCGGGCACCGGCCCTGCCCCGCGTCGGCCGCTCAGCTGATGCGTCCCAATGACGGGCAGGGTTAGGGGGAGTATGGGGGAGCGGAGGAGGGTGGGGATAAGTTTTGCAATTCCTCCGAATGTGCTCACGTGCCATGACCTTTGTGGTTTCCACGCATCGCACCTTCCCGAACGCCTAAGGCGATCTAGAGCACGCCCTATAAGTCGATCTCAACAGTTCGCGGGCGCATTCGGTATCGCGGTAGCAGCGACGTCTAGATAAATACTTGGAAATATTGGAATTATTGGAAAAGTGGAGATGTGGGGAAAGCGACCGGCTGAGCAATACCCGCCCAAGTAGCGCGCACCCTTGCTTTCAACCAAGTTTGCGACTAACGGAGTTCGGCGTAACGACCACCGACACCAACCAAATTTGCTCTACCTCTTCTCAAGAGATGCCGCGGGATTGCTGAAATGTCTTCTCTGAAAACAGAGCGTGCTGTCTATTTGGTCAGCGCTAAAATAAATATGCACCCTCACGATGCGCCACCCGTCTTATTTAAAAAGGCATTAGATATTATCCTGGGATATCATGCCAAAAAACGCGCATTTGCCTGCTTAAATGACAGTGACGGAATCAACGACGAAACTGTCGGCCTTACTCCCGAGGAAGCGGACGAACGCCGACCTTACCGATGTGATCTATATCGCGGACGTCAGGCGGTCAAAGAATCCGGCGCAAACTATCATTCTAATAACTAGAGGCGACAGTAATTTGTCTAGCCCGGCTTTCGTTAACCGCAAGGATCGTGGGGTTAGAGTATATCAACCAAAGGAAGATGAAAGTCCCGGCTATTCTTGTCGAGCGAAAACTCCTCGATGAGCCATTGCGCGGCGAGCCGGCGATACTTAGAAAGTAGCAGGTTCGGGATAATTCGTACAAAGATGTTTGACTTTTTCTATAGTCACTCGATGAGCGCCGGTCTTAGGATCGGGCACGTCAGACAGCACGACATTATCATGCGAGCGCCGATTTTCCCTCCGTACGCTCGAACACGCTATTATTCTCCTCAGCCGACTTGCGCAACAATGAATTTAGACATCGAGTGACAAGGGTGCGCGATGTATTGGTTTGTTCTGTCTCGTCGGCAGTTTGTGTGTTATATGTTTGCGTACTTGTCTGCCACAACATTTATTGTTGACGCTTATAATTCCGTTTATTGAGGCATTTGTCGGACATTGTGGCGTGAATTGCAATGGCTGCAGATTCGAAATGCTTTGGTTGGTCGGCAGATTGGTGTTTTTTATTTTGCTATCGAATATAGTGCTTGTATCGCTTTTTGCTATTTACTTTTTAAGTGACCGGATTCAAACAGAGGGGGAAGATTAAAGGGCGAAAGGGTTCATCCACACCCGGGCCCTTGCCGGCTAGCGGCGGAACGCTACCCCATCCCCATACGCGCCCCACCGACTCTGCCCGGCCCTGACGGCATCGCCGGACGTGTCCTCGCCTGCACGCCGCCCACCCCCTAGACTGAACCTCGACGCCCCGGCACCGCGCCTCGGCCGCAACAGATAAGGAGCGCAGGATGCGCACGCGATGGGTGGTGCTCATTTTCGCGCTCTGCGGGGCGGCCGCGGGGCTCCTCGTCTTCAACGGCTACCGGCAGCACGAGCTCAGCCAGACAATCGCGGAACGCGGCCGGGCGGCCGCGGACATTCAAGCCCGCATCGACGCCCTCAAGACCCGGCAGGTGGACTTGAAGGCGCGCTTCGACGCGCTCCTCGCCGAGACGGAAAAGGCTCCCAACGATCCCGACGTGCTCAAGGCGCTCGGCGCGCGCCATCTGGCGCTCGTCAAGGAGGACCAGGCCCTGAAGGACGACCTCGACCGCGTGCAGCGCGACCTCGACGCCATCAAACGCTGATGCGGGCGCGGGGCCGGAACCGCGGCGCACGCCCGCCCGCCCGGCGCCCCTTATGCTCGCTCCCTTGTGCTCTTTGGCGCCCGGTAAAATCGCGCGGCCCCGGGAACCTGCCGCCACCCTCCCGCGTTGGGGGCTGACGGCAACGAAACAGGGGTGAACAATGTCGCTGATACCCGTTGCTCAGGCCGCCGTGGCGGACCCGGGCCTCAAAGCCGTGCGTTTTGCCATGAAGGACGGCTCAAAGAAGGTCACCGTGCTCGTGTCCAATCCAGCGCTCGAGAACATCGAGCTTTCCTGCATTGATCGAGAGGCCTTCGACACCTTCAAGCACTACAGGAAGAGCTTCGAGCGCATCGCGAGTGAGAAGTACGCCAAGGGCCACGTCGAGGCCGACGGCACCGTGTGCATCCGCGCCATCGACGTGCCGGCGCTGAGTGCCAACTAGCTCTAACGTTGGCGCTCGCGCGTCGAAGCGGGCCCTAAGCTCCGCGAGAGATGAGAAGCCCGGCCCGCTCAGCCGGGCTTTTTCTATGGCGGGGTCAAGCCTGCGTCCCGTGCATCCACAACCCGGGCTTGCGGCGCTAGGCTCCGCGCGATAGGCCAATCGCATGAGCGACAAACCAATTCTGCCCGGGCCGGGGGGCGTCGAGCCGATCCTGCTGCAGGATGCGCTGGAAGAGCGCTACCTCGCCTACGCGCTGTCGACGATCATGCACCGCGCGCTCCCCGACGTGCGCGACGGCCTGAAGCCCGTGCACCGGCGCATCCTCTACGCCATGCGGGAATTAAAACTCGACCCCGCCGCCGGCTACAAGAAGTGCGCCAAGGTCGTCGGCGAGGTGATGGGTGGCTACCACCCGCACGGCGACCAGGCGATCTACGACGCGCTCGTGCGGCTCGCCCAGAGCTTCGCCGTGCGCTACCCGCTCGTCGACGGGCAGGGCAACTTCGGCAACATCGACGGCGATAACGCCGCGGCCATGCGCTACACCGAGAGCCGGCTGACGGAGGTGGCGCAGGCGCTGCTCGAAGGCATCGACGAGGAGACGGTCGCGTTCCGCCCGACCTATGACGGCACCGGCTCCGAGCCCGTGGTGCTGCCGGCGGCGTTCCCAAATCTTTTGGCCAACGGCTCGTCCGGCATCGCCGTCGGCATGGCGACGAACATTCCCCCGCACAATGCCGACGAGCTATGCGCGGCGCTCTTGCATCTCATCAAGCACCCCAAGGCGACCGTCGATAAGCTCGTCGAGATGATCCCGGGGCCGGACTTCCCGACCGGTGGCGTGCTGGTGGAGCCGAAGGAGGCCATCCTCGAAGCTTATCGCACGGGGCGCGGCGGCTTCCGCCTGCGCGCCAAGTGGACGAAGGAGGAGACGGGGCGCGGCACGTATCAGATCGTCGTCACCGAGATCCCCTACCAGGTGCAGAAGGCCAAGCTGATCGAGCGCATCGCGGAGCTGCTGACCGAGAAGAAGCTGTCGCTCCTGGGCGACGTGCGCGACGAGAGCGCAGAGGAGATCCGCCTCGTCCTGGAGCCGAAGAGCCGCACCGTCGACCCCGTGCTGCTGATGGAGAGCCTGTTCCGGTTGACGGAGCTGGAAGTGCGCTTCGGCCTCAACATGAACGTGTTGTCGGCGGGGCAGATCCCCAACGTGCTGTCCTTGCGCGACGTGCTGCGCCAATGGCTCGAGCACCGCATCGAGGTGCTGGTCAAGCGCAGCGAGTTCCGCCTGAAGAAGATCGAGCACCGGCTCGAGGTCTTGGACGGCTACCTCGTCGCCTATCTCAATCTGGATGAGGTCATCCGCATCGTCCGCTTCGAGGACGACCCGAAAGCCAAGCTAATCGCGCGCTTCAAGCTCACCGAGGTGCAGGCGGACGCGATCCTGAACCTGCGCTTGAAGTCTTTGTCGAAGCTCGAAGAGATCGAGATCCGCGCCGAGCACGACAAGCTGTCGAAGGAGCGGCGCGAGCTAAAGCAGCTCCTGAAGTCGGAAGAGCTGCAGTGGGAGCGCATCTCCGACGAGGTTAAGGCGACGCGCGAGCGCTACTCCAAGAAGACGGAGCTCGGCGCGCGGCGCACCTCGTTCGCGGAGGCGCCGGAAATAGAGGTCGATCTCGACCAGGCCATGATCGAGAAGGAGGCGGTGACCGTCGTCCTCTCGGAGAAGGGCTGGATCCGCGCGTTGAAGGGGCACGTCGACGATCTCGCCAAGCTCGACTTCAAGCAGGGCGACGGCCTGAAGCGCGCCGTCAAAGCCTACACTACCGACAAGATCCTGGTGCTCGCCACCAATGGCAAGATCTTCACGCTGGAAGCGAGCCAGCTCCCCGGCGGCCGCGGCCACGGCGAGCCGGTGCGTCTCATGATCGAGCTGGAGGAGAACCACGATGTCGCGGAGATCTTCGCGCACGAGCCGGGGCGCAAGCTGCTCGTCGCCTCGACCGCCGGCTACGGCTTCATCGTGCTGGAGGACGAGTGCGTGGCTTCGACCCGCAAGGGCAAGCAGGTGCTGAACGTCGCCGAGCCCGAGGAAGCCAGGCTCGCGGTGCCGGTCGAGGGCGACCACGTGGCAACCGTCGGCGAGAACCGCAAGCTGCTCGTATTCTCGCTCGACGAGGTCAACGAGATGACGCGCGGCAAGGGCGTGATCCTGCAGCGCTTCAAGGACGGCAAGCTCGCGGATGCGCGCGTGTTCAAGAAGGCCGACGGCCTCACCTGGCTCGACAGCGCGGGGCGCACGTTCACGCTGTCGTGGTCGGAGCTGAAGGACTGGGTCGGCGTGCGCGCGCAAGCCGGCCGCATCGCGCCCAAGGGCTTCCCGCGCTCGAACTCCTTCGGCCCTGCGTTCTGAGCAAGGGATGGGTTTGCGCGTCGGCTTTGGAAGACATTGCAAACTCGAACAGCCGCCCGCCCGCGACTTCCGCTTTTGACCCAGACCTGAAGTGACGTCCGGGCCGGGCTCGAGATCAGCGATAGGCCGCGGGGAAACCCGTGCACTACACCGCCGTAGGCGGCCCGAACCAAGTGGTTAGTGCGTCAGCGAGCCCCTGCTGGGTTAGGTCTCCTATCCAGGCCACATATCCGTCGGGCCGGATCAGCACGGCGGTGGGAGCAGTAACCGCCCCGAGTACCGGAAGCTCCCATCTGCCATCATAACTAGCGTCGATAAGCTTGACGCGATCCGCCCATGCCGTGATGTCGAGGCCGCCGGGCTCACCGAGGTTGAGCAGCACCGGCCGGGCATCGTGCAGCAAGGTGAAGACCCGCAGCGGGCCATTGGCGGTGACCAGGTCGAGATCGGGCATTCGACGCCCGAGTAATGGATGCCCCTCACCGAGATCGTAGTGGATGTCGAGACCCGACATCATCGCGGCGAACCGCTTGCGCGGCTCCTCCATGCCGAGGAGTTCGGCCATCGAGTCTCGCACTGCCGTCGTGCGTTCGTCGGCGCGGCGAAGCGCAACCGACGCCATCGTGTTGCGCAGCACGCGGGCAGCAACCGGGTGGCGCTCGGCGTGGTAGGTGTCCAGCAGGCTCTCCGGCGATGTCCCCTTGACCACCTGCGCCAGCTTCCATCCCAAGTTCATCGCATCCTGCACACCGGTCTGAAGGCCCTGTCCACCGTCGGGCGGATGTATGTGCGCGGCGTCCCCGGCCACCAGCACCCGTCCCTTGCGGTAGGCTTCGGCCTGCCGGGTGGCGTCGGTAAACCGGGAGATCCAGGTGGGACTGTGTATCCCGTAATCGGTTCCGTAGACGGCGATAAGCGCCTCGCTGAGATCGGCCAAGGTGGGCTCGCCGGTGGCTCCGACCTGCCGCTCGGTCACCAGAATCCCCACCGGTCCCCGATCCGCGTAGACCACCTTGCCGTCGCGAATCTCGTATTCCACCCTGCCCAGGGAATGAATGCCGAGGGCGTCACGGTGGATGCCCCATTCCGGCGGCGTCTCGGCCAGCTCGGCCTCGGCGATCAGGTTGCTGGTTGTCGGATCCGAGCCCGGGAACGCGATGCCGGCGGCCTTGCGGACCAGACTGCGTCCGCCGTCGCACCCGACGAGATAATGCGCCCGCAGCGACCGGCCGTCACTGAGCGCGATGTCGACGCCGGAGTCGTCCTGTGCGAAGCCCGTCACCTCGATGCCGCGGTAGATCGGCACCTTCAACTCTTCGACCCAGCCGGCGAGGATGCGCTCGATATGCGTTTGCCGCAGCCCGAGCCCGTAAGGGTGCCGGGTCGGAAAATCGCTAATGTCGAAATGGACCCCGGCGAACCCCGCGACCTGCGCTTTCTGCCCCTCAGAGAGGAACCGATCGGCAATTCCGCGCTGATCGAGAACCTCGATGGTGCGTGAATGCAAGCCGCCTGCGCGCAAGCCGGCGAGGTCCTGGCTGGGGCGCCGTTCAATAGTGGCAACGTCGACACCCGCCAACGCCAACTCGCCCGCCAACATCAGCCCGGTCGGACCTCCTCCGGCGATCACCACCGCATGCTCGGTCATCGCCCCACTCCGGCCGTCCCCGCGGCGGCGACCAGCTCGGCCGCGCGCAACTCGCACGTCGACAACAACACACGCATCTCGTGACCCCGTAGGTTCTGGTTTAGGTCGGCGTTTCTACAGGATGACCCGGGTCTTGAAGCAAGCCCCTTGCTCGCCACATATAAGAGTGGAGGGAGTGGGGTCCGCCTTTCCGCTATTTCCGCGGGAAATTGCGCAGATGACTCTGCAATGTCGCCTTCTGACCGGAAGCGGAAGCGCAACAAGCAAACGCTTGCAATGCTTTGCGTGGCCTGACGCGGGTACGTTAGGCGCGAACCGATGCGGCACCGCCTCGCTGTGAGGTACGAGTTCGTCCAACCCGCTCAACTTGAACTATGGTTGGACATTGCCTTTCGCCGCGTCGGCGGCAAGCGCAGCATCAAGGTCTGCAGGATCGATCTCCGCGAGTTGCCGCGCGTTGGGCAGCCACGTCGACGGCAGCTCGATCGTCGTTTGCGTGCGCCTGTGGGCGACGAAGGTAAGCCCGGTCAACGGCTCTTCAGTTGTCTCGACGGCATAGGTGCCTGCCGGAAACGCTCCTTCAACTCCGGGCAGGGAAAACGGATGCGCGAAAGTCACTGAGGTGTTGGTCAATTTTTGCACCATCCGAACATCCGCCTTTTGGCCATCAACAACGTGGTTCGAGAAATCGCACCACTAACACCGACGGCGCCCTCAGCAGGAGCTGGGGGCGCCGTCGGATAGCCAAGTCAGGCCAGCTTTAGAGCTGCCGGCCCTTGGCGAATGCGTCGACGTCCTTCTGGGCCTGGGTCTTGTCGAGCTGGTACTTGGACTGCACCCCGGTCACGAGGTCGTCCTTGCTTTTCAACGCGGCAATCTCGGCGGCATCGAACTTCGGCCACTTCTGGCCGATCTCGCTGCGCATTCCGGGAGCAGATGTCTGCGGGGAGTTGGCGGTCGCGTGTGCAGCTTCGCTCATGGGAAATCTCCTAAAGTGTAAGTTAAGTATAATCTGAATGAACACCATCCAAACTACTATTTGGATTTCTACTAGCCAATTTCGTTCGTAATGTGTCCGTGCGCAATTAATCTAAGATAATCATGTATATTCTTTCGCAGACTAATCGGCGCGCGCTGCGTTTAAATTTTTGCCTCGAGTGGCCCAATACTATTTACCCAGAGCAATGCATCCAACAATATATACGAATACATGAGGATTATTTTTCCTCTTATTGCGGAGCAGCGGTGATCTGATGCCGATGTCGATCGGGCCGCTACGGGCAGTGGACGGTTCGCGCAGCCTCGATGAGGACCTTGAGCTGAGAACGTAGCTGGGGACCTGCAACGGCGTCCGACCAGTAGCCCTCTGCGTTGAGGCGTGCTTTGACCTGGGCGAGGTTCACATACCGGCCCGACCTCGCCAGCGCGAAAGCACGCTCCACAGCTGTTGTGTTGGGTTCCACTTGTCAGCGCACCATCAGCGCGCAGATGAACCCGATGCCGGCAGCAACGGCGATTGACGGAAGCGGATTGCGCCGGATCGCGCTGACTGCATTATCATACTGGTCGCGTGCGGCTTCCGCGATCTCCGACATTGTGGCGCTCGCCACTGCGGCGACAGTATCAGGACCAGAATTTTTCATTTTTGGACTCCGCCCCAGCCTACGCTACCAACAGAACTTCCGATGACGGAATTTGTTCCGGAATGCGCTCGTTCACTGGGTTGCCCGATAGCGCGTCTCGCCGGAATCCGATTTACGGACGCGGGGGCAGTCTACCGTCGACGAATTTTTGGCAAGCGGCGACGACGTCATCTGCCGCGTAAGGCTTTGCAAAGAACAAGCTTCGCTCTACCCGACGCGAAGAGTCCATCGTCTTGCTGGACGTGTAGATGACATGGACGCCGGGTTGGCCTTTGCGTGCCTCTTCCGCAACGTCCCAGCCATTTTTCGCCCCGGCAAGTTGGATGTCGGTAAAGACAACATCAATGTGCTGGGCCGGAAGAAGCTCAATAGCCGCCTCTCCCCCAGGGGTTTCCAGAACCAGCCAATTCTGCGCCCGCAGCAAGCTCACGATGTCGCAACGCACCAGCACCTCATCTTCGACGACGAGGGCCGTGAGCGCGCGCGCTTGGCCACGCATCGGCAATTTCCTTCAGGGTAAGAGCTCGAGGGCCTATCCGCGCAGATTCGGTCCAGGCCGAAACCATCCTCCACGGCCCAACGCCGACCAAAGGTCATAGTTCCATACACGGTCGCAGAATTATCGTGCGACAGTCGATATGGCGTCCGCCGAGGCCGGATGGTAACAGTCCTTCATGATCTCTGACGAGGAAGAGTTCCGGCTTGAGGCCGAGAACCTCGACTTGCGGCGCTTGCTAGCCCAGGCAGGCATTAACGCCGCTGAACAAGAGGTCGCTCAGAAAGTGCAGCGAGTCATGGTGGAGGAGCTCCACCACCGTGTGAAGAACACTCTGGCTATGGTTCAAGCAATCGCCTCCCAAAGCCTCAGAGCGGCTCAGAGCGTCGAGGAAGGCCGCCGTTCGATAGAAAGCCGCCTGCAAGCGCTCGGCCGCGTTCATGATCTGCTGCTGCGTACGAATTGGTCGAATGCCAAGCTCGATGCGATCTTAAGCGCGGGCATCGAGCCCTTTGTTACCGCCGCGGCACCTCAGATCGCGATGCGAAGCGCCGATATTGACGTGGCTCCAGCGGCCGCACTTCCACTCGCCATGGTACTCAATGAACTATGCACGAATGCCGTAAAATACGGTGCACTCTCGCGCCCCACGGGACGGGTGGATATCGATGCAACGGTGCCAGGCAACAGCGCCAGCTTCCTGCTCATTTGGGCGGAAAAGGGTGGACCCCCTGTCCAGGAACCAACCCGTCGTAGCTTTGGCTCCAAGTTGATCGAGCATGCCTTCGTTGCGCAGCTGCAGGCGAAGGCCCGTCTCGGCTTCGATCCGGGCGGCGTCCGTTACGAACTTGAAGTTCCGCTCGCTGTGTTGAATGCATCGCATTCACGTTGAGATCAGCTGGCGATGCTGGTTGAACCCCACGGCAAGTGCACTCAGTTGGAACCCTAACAGACAACTGATGAAGAGCGCTGGCTAACTTCCGCTTCTGGCCCTGTGCTGACATCCCGCGCGCGCGCGGAGCCCGCGTCCGAACCCTCGCGCGGCCTAGTTTTGAACCCGACGCGCCGTATGGTCGCCTTGTTTCCGCGCCCTATGATTCCGATTGCAATGCTTCCGCGGGGAACTGATCCGTTGCAGCCAAGATCGCTCCTTCTGACTATCGTCAGCCTGATCGCCGCCGTTGCGATGCTAGATACGCCGCGATCCTTTGCGGCGGAGCCTTCGGATGTTCCCGATTGGCTGCGGGCCTATGTCGGCGAAGGCGAAGGTCAAATCGCGCCAGTCGTCTTGCAGAGGGCGCGCGCGCTTTACCTGCAAAAAGCGAACGCCGGCACGGCCAAGAATCCCTGCTACTTCGCCATGGACGCTACGCGCCCAAGCGTTTCGGCAATGGCGATTAGGGCGCCGGTTCTACGTGATCTGCGAGGCGGAGCGGTCGTTTCGCGCGATCTCGTCGGGTTACGGCGGCGGCGCGAAGTCAATGGCAAGAATTTCGCAAACGGCAGACAGTGCGCGAAGCACTTCAGCAACGCGATGGGTTCCATGCTGACGACCGGCGGAGCCTATGTGACGGGCGAGATGATCACGTCTTTCAAAGGCTACTATCGCCTCGCAGGAAGAGAGACGACTTTGATACGCTCGTTCGTGCAGTTCGACGGCGAAAGAGACACTGCAAACGCCAGACAGCGCGAGATCGGAGGGCACGCGGCGATATTGTTGAGGGGAGTATGTCGTCGCAAGAAGCCGGACAGCCCGTATGCTGACCAAGAGGGCTACGTGCCGTATGGAACAGTGGAGAACTACACCGACGGCCGCAGCAGTGGCTGCACCAGTTGGTCGGCGTCGGACGCTGAGCAAATCATCCCCATGATGAAGGACAAGCCGACGACGCTCTATATTTATCCTGAGGCAGCCGACATCGACGCCGTCGCGCAAGCGGTGAAGGCCGGCCGGTCGCCGTCGCGCGCCGGATTATATTGGAACGCGTCCTGCTTGAGAGAAATCGGCGCTCCGAAATTCTGGCCGAAGGAAACGCTCGAGCCGATCCTCGTTCAATACGAGAAGGATCATCCCGACCCGCCGCCGCAGCCAGCTCCGATTTGCAAGGGGAGGTAAACCGCATTAACGCGCGGACGGCGCCGCTTTCCACTTCTCGATTGCCGCGAGCGTGTTCTCGACATGCCCGCTCGGATCGAGCGCGGTGTACTCGTAGATGATGCGGCCGTCGGGTGCGATGACGTACGACGTGCGGTTGGCGTAGCCGAACGCCAATTTGGCGTCGTAGGCCGTCATGATCTTCTTGTCGGCATCGGCGGCGACCGCAAACTTGCTGCGGCACTCGCTCACCGAGAACTTGTTCAGCGTGTCGATGTCGTCGCTGCTTACGCCGATGACGCTGGCGCCGAGCGCCGCATACTTGTCGATCGCCTCGGCGAACTCGTGCGCCTCGATGGTGCAGCCCGTCGTGAACGCCGCCGGGTAGAAGTAGAGCACCACCGGCCCCTTCTTGAGCGCTTCGGCAAGCGAGAAGGTGAACTCCTTGCCGCCGAGGGAGGCTTGCGCCACGAAGTCCGGCGCCGCATCGCCGGCCTTGAGGGCGGCATCTGCTCGGAATGCGAGAACCGTTGCTGCGAGAGCGGCGAGTGCTAGGCGCTTCATGATCCATTCCGCGAATTGTCGGGCCGCCAATATCTAAGCAGTCGCGCCCGGCAATAAAAGCGCATCCTGGGCAGAAGGTAGTTCGCGCGTGGCCGTCAGGGCCAGCGCGAGAAGCATTGGACGAAGTAGGTGCAGGGTCCAAAGAAGCAGGAGCCGTTGGCGACGCCGACCCCGATATGGTTCATTTCCGTGCCGACCAGGTGTTTGCGGTGACCCGGTGAGTCGAGCCACATCCTGAGCGCACTCTCGGGCGTGGTCCCGTTTCCTCTGGCGATGTTCTCAGTAATTCTGATCACGCGTTGCCCGGCAGTATTGCGGTGCTGGTAGCGTGTGGTCGGTGAGCTGCCGTTGGGTCCGAAGTGATCGAAATAGCTCTGTCTGGCCATGTCCTGAGCATGATCGAAGGCCGCTTGCGAACAGACCGGGTCTTCCTCGAAGGCGGGAAGGCCGTTCCTGCGACGAAACTCGTTGGTGATTTTGATCGTCTCCGCCGCCTGTCGTTCGAACACGTTCAGCTGCCGCGGCGGAGCCGCTGTAGCGCCTAGAGCGATGGGAGCGGGGGCTGGTGCCTGCGGGATCGTTTGCGTATGCCACGCGCTAACGCGCTCATCGGCAAACGCGGAGAGCGGCAGCGACACCATCAGAGTTAGAAGCCTGAGCAACCTGAGGACAAGGCGCCAGACCAGGGCGGTTCGTTGTGCCTGAGCAGGCGGCAGTCCCACGGTCCTGTCCCCTCGAATCACTGCGTTGGCCCGTCGAGATCATGTTGCCTCGGAATGTGCGCTCGTATGGGCGAGATTGTTGCCGTTTCGGGGCGACAACCAACGTGGAAGACGCCGACCACGTCGCCACCGTCGGCGAGAACCGCAAGCTGCTCGTGTTGAGAAAAACGACAAGAATAGTCGACAATGAAGTCCTCAGGGAACGAACGATCGGCCGAAAGCGTTGACTACCCTGGCCTCGCGGTGGCTTGGAGCCCAAACGCCGCGAGTTCACCAAAACGCTCAAGGAGGACAACGATGATCAAAGCGCCCGTATTTGCGGCCTTTGTGGTCGCGCTCGCAGTTGCTCCCGTGCAGGCCCAGGACAACAAAGACTGGTGCACCGACGCCCACATGAAGGTGATGGACGGCAAGGTGGCCGCTATGACGGATGCCACCAAGAAAAAGTCGGCGCAAACGCATTTGGATGCCTCGAAGGCGGCCATGAAGGCGGGCGACACGAAGGGATGTGTCGACCACATGAAGGAGGCCCATAAGGACATGGGCCTATAGTTCGCGCTCGAAAATCATTGCCGACGCATGCCGCGAGGCCGCATCGGGCCGAAGGGCTTCCCGCGCTCGAACTCCTTCGGCCCGGCGTCCTGATCGCGCGCGTCGGGGCCGCTAGCAACGCCAGTGCAGACCTGCGCGGCGGGAGGATCGCTACTTGGCGGTAGCGCCACCGCGCCACCGCGCCACAAACTCCTCCAACTCGCTCGCGGCCACATCGGAAACAGCCGCGTAGCTGAAGTCGCGCCCCGGCCACACGAGCAGCGAATAGCCGTCGCGGGTCGTGTGCGTGGGGGGTCCGCCCTCGTCCTTGCTGCCCGGCTTCGGCACCGCGGTCAGGCTGATCACATGCTCGCGGCGCTTGTAGACAACGGTCGGCACGGGGTGTCCGTCGACGACGTCGACGCGGCCGCCGACGAGTGGGAACCCTGCTTCGGCGAGGTCGACGATCTGAGGCGAGACAGCGAGCTTACCGTCAAACCACGGCTTGACTGTATGGCGATCGCTTGATGCAACGTCGAAAGGTGACGTTGCCAGAAGCGCCCGCTGATGCCCGGCTACGATTTCCGCGATCTCGCCGTTCGACGCCGTCTGCTGCAGCCCGACGTAGGTGCCGACGCTTGCGAGGCACGCGGCGACGACCGCCGCTGCCGCCATCTGCCTCCAGTCGAAGCTGCGCGCCGAGGGCCGACTGCGCGGTGTCGGCGCGATCCGGGCATTGCTCGGCCCCGCTATGTCCGCGATCCGCTGTCGCAGCGCATCGGAAGCGCGCTCTTTGCCCACGTGCGTGGACAGCGCGTTGCGAAGCTCGACGAGCCGCGCGAACTCGGCCTTCAAGGCGGCATCCGAGCCCATGCGCCGCTCAACGTCGAGCACAGACGCCGCATCGAGCTCGTTGTCGAGATAGGCGTTGAGCAGGAGCAGCGACTCCTCCCGTGACGTCCATGACGGAGGCTTGTTCATGCCGCCCCTGCCTTTCCCTTGCCGACCATGCCGATGCGCTGAATGAGCAACGCGCGTGCCCGCGCCAGCCGCGACATGACGGTGCCGATGGGGATCGACATGACACTCGAGATCTCCTGATAGCTCAGGCCCTCGATCTCGCGCAGGACCAGCGGCTCGCGGTAGGCGATGGGCAGCGCGGCAATCGCCCGGTGCAACTGCTCGGCATCGACCTTGGCGATGAGCACGGCCTCAGGCGTGGCGTCGTGCGACCGATCGATCATCTCGAGCCCCGCTCTCTCAAACAGCCCCTCATCGTCCGTTACGAGGACCGCCTTGGGACGGTTCTTGGCAAGCCAGGTGAACGCGGTGTTGCGCACGATGGCGAGCAGCCAGGCACGCGGGTTGCTCTTCTCCGTCGCGATCGCTGCGTAGGCGCGCACGCACGCCTCCTGCACCACGTCCTCGGCGTCGGTGATGCTGCCCGTGAGCCACCGCGCGAGCGACAGCGCATCGTCGAGGTGCGGCAACACCACTTCACCGAATCGTTGCCGGTCGTCCATCACGCCTCACGTTTCCGCATGCCGGCACAAAGGCTCCGTGTCACGGTTTGACGATAATCTTGCCCTTCATATGCGGATGCAATCCGCAGAAATAGCCGATCTCTCCAGCATCGGTGAACGTCATTGAGAATGTTTCGCCGGTGTCGAGCGGCTTGGACCGGAATTTGGTCCCATCCTCGACGACCGAGTGCGGGATGTCGTCGGCGTTCTTCCAGGTTACCGTGGTGCCGGGCTTGATCGTCAGCTCGGCCGGATTGAAGGTAAAGTTCTCGATCTGGATCACCATGTCCTCGGCGCGCACGTCGCTGCCGAGCACGAGAAACGCTGCGAGAGCGATCAGCCGCCACGCCGTCATCGGTCGGCGAGCGCCGTATCGGTGATCGCCAGCGCCTCCTTGCCCTGCGTGTAATGCACGCTCGTGATGCCGAGCACGCTACGCAATTTCTCAGCCGGCACCAGCATCGGCCCGGGGGAGGGGGCAGTGCCTGGCGCCGGCTGCGGGAAGGCCGTCGACCGTGCCGTATGGAACGTGACGTTGCCTTCGACCTTCTGCATGAGCTGGTGGATGTGGCCGTTGAGAACGGTCACAGATCCGAAGCGCTTGAGATAGCCGAGCGCGACGGCAGCATCGTCCGTGCCCCATCCCCAATTCGGATAGACAGACCACAGGGGGATGTGGGCGAAGACGACGATCGGCGTCGAGGCGCTCAGGCCCTTGACGTCGTCCTCCAGCCACTCGAGCTGATCGGGTCCGAGAAAGCCGAGGCCGCCGGCCTTCAGGTTGGCAACGTTGACGAGTCCGATGAAGTGCACGCCACCCTGATCGAAGCTGTACCAGCCGGAGCCCTTGGTGTTCTGGCCGTAGCGCTCGAGATAGGCCTTGCCGGTCCCCTCATCGACGATGTCGTGCTCGCCGGGAACGTAGTGCACCTGCAGACCGGCGCTGCCGATGAGCTGTGCGGCATTGTCGAACTCGGCGGCTTTGGAAAGATGCGTGATGTCGCCGGTGTGCAGCATGAATGATGGCTTCTGCGGCATCGCCTTGATGCGGTCGATAGCTTCCTTCAGCGTATCGATCGCGTGCGGGTTGGCGGGTTTGTCGAAGCCGACGTGGCTATCCGAGATTTGCAGGAACGTGAGCCCGGTGGCCGTAGCCGCGGCCGCGCTGTCGAGCAGGCCAATGGACCTCGGCACCCCGCCCGTTACTGCCCAGAGCACACCAGTGCCGGCCCACAGCATGCATTCGAGCGCATGCCGGCGGCTGATACCGCCTTCGTCATGATGGTCGTCCGCCATGTCTCAACCCTTTCCGCAACTCGGAAATTCCGGTGTTCGAATGGGTAAACTCGGGGACCGGGCCGTTTATTCCCGGAGGTGGGCACCTTTTTTCGGGAGCAGTGCGCGCGACGCGCAGATCAGTTTGCTTAACGTGCGCCGGAGCTTGGGCAAATTGCCCGATGGCGGCTGGGGTCCTTTCCTTCGGACTGGGTAGCGCGTATGCCAGAAAGACCCAATATCGAGTAGCGCCATGACTGCAATGACGCCGCTAAAAGGCCCCCCGGATGGCGAAGTCGCCGCGTTCCCCTCCCTCGACTTGAAATGGTCGTTGACGTTGCGGGTCGTGACCGTGGCTCTCCTTTGTTTTGTCATCGCGGCAGCGATTAGCTTCGTCGGCACCTATCGCGAGGTCCGCCGCGCAAACGAGAGCT
Source organism: uncultured Alphaproteobacteria bacterium (assembly GCA_963817485.1). Classification (GTDB taxonomy): domain Bacteria; phylum Pseudomonadota; class Alphaproteobacteria; order Rhizobiales; family Hyphomicrobiaceae; genus Hyphomicrobium_A. The sequence goes on from CAWFOR010000020.1 coordinate 349,295, forward strand.
TCGCCGACACCGTTGGACGACAGCTGCAGATGCAGATGTTTCGCATCGACGCCAACATCGACTTGCGGTCGCGGTTTCCCGACTGGGAACCGATAACGGCGCGAGCGCAAACCGCGGGTCAATGCATCGAGTATCTAGAGGCCGACGGCAGCATCGGGCACTCGAGCTGCATGGGCGTGAATGCCGAGAGTGCCTACTCGCCCAAGTGGTTCTCGTCCCTGTTCGGTTGGCTCGTCGATGGAGCGGCCGACGTCACGCGGCCGATTTCCTATCGCGGCAAGCCTTATGGAACCCTCGCGGTGACGACCCAGAAAGCCGTCGTCCTGGCCACGATCTGGAAAGACGTGTCCGGGCTTCTGGGGTTCACGGCGCTGCTGATCGCGGCGATCTGCCTCTTGCAGTTCGTAGCGATCGGCCGTGCGCTGCGTCCGACCAAGGAGATTCTCGCGGGGCTCGATGAGTTGGCGCGCGGCGACCTCTCGTGGCGGCTGCCGAGCTTCCGGCTGGTCGAGCTGCAACGCATCAGCGAGGTGTTCAACCGGTTGGCCGCGAGCCTCGAGCTGACAACGCGCGAGAAGACCGCGCTTGCGGCCAAGCTCGTCGACAATCAGGAGCGGGAGCGCCGCCACCTCGCGCGCGAGCTTCACGACGAGTTGGCGCAGAACCTGAGCGCCATGACGGCGATTGCCGCCTCGATCAAGGCAACGGCGGCGACCGAGTGCGCCGAGCTGGTGCCGGAGGCAAACAAGCTCACGCACGTGTCGATGGCGATCATGAAGTCGCTGCAGACCACTTTGCGCACGCTGCGCCCGCCCGAGATCGATGACCTGGGGCTGGCTGCGAGCCTGTCGGCGCTGGCAATAGAGCATGAGCGCCGGGCCGGCGGGGAGCTGCAGATTTCGGTTGAGATCAACGGCGATCTGCAGGCGCTGCCGCCGACGGCGGCCTCGCACGTCTATCGCATCGTGCAGGAGGGCCTCACCAACATCTCCAAGCATGCAGGCGCGACGCGCGTGCGTTTGGCTTTGGATGTCGGCGCGGACGCAAGCGAGGCTGCGACCCCTCGCGGGTCCAGTCGCCAGGGAGCTTGGCTCGACCTGATGATCGAGGACGACGGCCACGGCCTCAATGGGAGCAAGAGCGGCAACGGATTGGGGCTGATCGGCATGCGCGAGCGCGTGATGGCGCTCGGCGGGCAATTGGAGGCGGGCTCGGGTGCGGAGCGGGGCTTCAGACTGCACACGCGGATCCCGTTTGCGGCCGAGCAAGGAAGCCTGCTGTGACGCGCGAGGTCCGTGTGCTGCTCGTCGATGACCACGCGGTGGTGCGCGAGGGCTATCGGACGCTGCTCGAGAAGCACGAGGGCCTGCGGGTCGTGGGCGAGGCGAGCGACGCCGCCTCTGCCTATCAGCTCTATAAAGAGCTCGAGCCGCACGTCGTCGTCATGGACATCACGATGCCGGGCCGCGGCGGCATCGACGCAATCGAGCACATCCGCCGCTGGGATGCGCAGATGCGCGTTCTCGTCTTCACCATGCACGCGCACGCCGCCTACGCGCTGCAGGCTTTCCGCGCCGGAGCCCGCGGCTACGTCACCAAGAGCAGCCCGCCCGAGCTTCTCGTCAGCGCCGTGCGCGACGTTGCCGCCGGCCGCCTCGCCATCTGTCCGGAGATGAGCGAGCTTCTGGCCTTCAACCAGGTGCGGGAGGAAAAGGCGCGACTCGAAGATCTGTCGCCGCGCGAGTTCGAGATCTTCCGCATGATCCTCGAGGCGCGATCGACCGACGACATCGCGGCGGCGTTGAATGTCAGCCGCAAGACCGCGGCGAACTACCACTACGCGATCAAGTCGAAGCTGGGCGCGGCGTCCGACATCGAGCTTCTCTATTTCGGCCTGCGGCAAGGCCTCGTTGCGCCCGTGCTCCCGCCTGCGGACGGCTCGCACGGGTCGTAGCTTCCGCGGGCGAGGAAAGTGCGTCCCGGTACCGTTCGGCGCCGGCCCGGGACGCCCGGCAGTGCTGGTTCAAACATGGTCCCAGTCTGCCGATGCCGATCTCTCAGAGCTTCAGGACCGGAGCGCCCGGCTGGGAAATCTGGATGTCGGAGTAGCGGCAGGCGCCCATCCGCCGCTGGAAGATCGTGACGCCAAGCAGCCAAATGCGGACGATGGATTTTGCCGGTCCGCCGATGCTCTCCTTGTAGTCGGCGTAGAGGTCGCGTTCCTCGCTCAGCCAGGTGCCGAGCTCCTTAAAGCCGCTGCGGACGGGCATATGCGATTCAATCGGCGTCCAGCGCGCTAGGGGACAACGGAACGCTTTGCCGACGGGCAGGCCGTTGCTCCACATGTAGGTGAGGTCCTGTCCATCGTCGTATTCCGCGCCGATGGACAGGTAATCGTGCGTGATGGCCTGGTCCTCGGGGAAGCGCGAGGGCAGCTCCTCGACGATCCAGCGCCAGTTGAGCTTAGTGCCGGGCTTTAGCTCGACAGATACGGGCCGCTGCAGGATGCCGGCGTTCTTCTGCGACTGGCAGGAGATGTGGCCGTTGCCGATGTCATTGAAGATCACCGGCCCGCCGCCGAGCATGTAGAGGTTGTTCCACCCCTTCGGCAGTCGGCGCGGGCTGTCGAGCCGCGCCAGCTCGGCGCCCAGCACGCCGCCAACGTCACCGTGGGCCAGCAGGCTCTTCACGCCTTTGAGCGCGCTGCCGCGCCAGGCGAGTGCGACGCCGTACATCTTCACGTCGACCAGCTTGTAGTCTTTCTCGGGCGTCCACAGCGTGCCGTCCTCGCTCTGCCACTCCGCGAGTGCGCGCGCGATCTCAATGGGGCCATCGTGCGCCGCCACCATCGTGCCGGTGTTGCTCATGGGATTGTAGATTGGCCGCACGCCGCGGCTGCGCACATGAAATGCGTTTCCCGGCTCGGCCCATAGGTCCGCCTCGCGCGAGAGCCACACGCGTCCGCCGAGGAGGAACGTCACGCTCTGGCCTTTGGCGAGCTTGAGATCGATGTCCTTCCAAGGCATGTCGGTGCCGTTGAGCTCGAACACGCGGAATGCGGCGAGCTCGGGCGACTTGGCGCGGGCGATGAGATCCTTGAGGGCGCCGATGTATTCCGTTTGATCGAGAAAGCTCATGGATCGGTCGGCGACCGCATGATCGAGCGTGGCCATTGCCAGCGGCAGCGTGAGGCCGAGCGCCGTCAGCTTGCGCAGCATGTCGCGGCGGCTCGGGGCATCGATTTCGGATCGAGCGCAATCTGCATGAAACGGTGACGTGCACATAATAGTCCTCCCTCGGTCTCTTATTGTCCGACAGTCGGCGACTGCGCACTGCTGCCGGCTTTGCGCATCGTGCCGACCATGTAGTCTGCGGCGCGCTGCCAGGCGGCCTCATTGTCCCCGCGGAAATCGAACACGCGGGCATATGTCCTCTTCCCGCTCGCGACATCCTTGATCTCGATGTGGAGCGAGCCGACGAGCGTGCTCACCTTGTAAATCCAGCCGATCATCACCTGATCTGCGCCGGCGCTGCGTGCGATATCGAGCTCGCAGCCGTTGCAGTTGGTCAGGAAGGTGCCGGAATTCGCCGCAGCCACAGCCGTGGCGACGCGCTGCTCGGGGACGATTTTGTAGACGTGGGCGGCTTCGATCTTTTCGCCCACGATCCGCGTGAGCGCTGCAAGCATCGCGTTGTGCCTGTCAGGCGATCCGCTCTCTCCCGAGGTGTCGCGGATCTCGAACGGCAGGATGGCGAGCGTCTGCGGTGCACGCTCGTCAGCGCGTCCGATCGCGATGAAGCTCGAAGCCGCCGCCAGCCCAATGACGAAGAGGGCGCCGCCAAATGTGAGACGCAAGAGCGGCCGTGCCGGCCTAGCGTGGTGAGTGCGCTGTGCATGTTCCAAGTCGATCGTTCCCCTTTGCTTCGGCAGCTCTGGTGGGGAACGCTAGGAAAATGACTAAGGGGGGAGATAGGGGTGGAAGCCCATGAAAGGCTGGGCAAATTGCCCGTGCAATCGAAGCTCGTAATTTTCCGGCACGGCACGGGCATTTTACCCAAGGCGTTGCGGGCAAATCGCCATTTCTGACGCGCGCGTGCCGGCTCAGTCTCCCGCCGACCATCGCGCCCGAACCCGGAGACTCTGCATGTTACGAGCCATCAAGGATGCACGATCCGCCTCGATGGGTATCGCGGCGATGGCGATGATACTCTGTGCCGGATCTGCGGGCATGCACGCGGCAGAAAGCGGCGCGCAGCAAGCGGCCGCTCCGATCAAGATTGCCGTCTTCGATTTCGAGCTCGAGGATCGCAGCGCCGCCGGCGACACGGGGGCGAGCCCGGTCGAGACCAAATACCTGGCGCAGGCGACGGAAGAAGCAAAGCGCGCGCTTGCCGCATCCGGCCGCTACAGCATCGTGGACACCGCGGGAGCCGATATGTCGGCGGCGCAAGGGCAGGGCCTGCGCAATTGCCGAGGGTGCGATGCCGCCATTGCGGCGAAGGTCGGCGCCGATCAGGACATGGTCGGCGTCGTGACCAAAATAAGCATGACGGAATATACGGTGACGGTGCAGATCAGCGACGCCCATAATGGGGCCGTCATCTCGAGCCTCTCCACCGGTCTGCGCATCGGCGCCGACTACTCGTGGGTGCGCGGCGTCACCTGGCTCATGAAGAACCGCGTGCTCGCTTCGCGCGAGCCGAAGTGAGCGACGCGCGTCCGCACGTCACTCACGCTGCGGATTGCGTCCCCGAGCACCGCGCCGATAGTCGCGCGGCGAGACGCCGAAGGCGCTCTTGAACGCCTTCGAGAAATGCGACACGTCGGAGAAGCCCCACGAGTAGGCAATGTCGCTGATCGGCCGACCTGGGGTTTCCGCGAGCGCTTTTCTGCATCGCTCGAGCCGGCGCTGTATGATCAGGCGTTCGAGCGACGTTCCTTCCTTGGCGAGCAACGTGTTGGCGTAGCGCACGCTGATGCCCGCGACCGCCGCCACGTCCTGGCAGGTGAGGTCGCGGTTCGGCAGCGCCTGCTCCACAGCCGACCGGAGACGGATCAGCGTCAGCGCCGACGCCGATCCGAGCTTGACCCGCCCCACCTCGGCGCGCCGGCCGAGTGCCATGGCAACGAGGTCGAGCACCTGATTGGCAACGTGAGCGCCCGCATCCCCGGACAGCAACGCCGCATGCGCGGGAAGCATCTGCATGAAGCCGGAGGCGAGGCCGCCGATGGCGGAATCCGGTCCGATGGTCAATGCCGTCAGCCCACTGACGGAGCCGAGCCTGCGCGTGAGCTCGGTCCGATCGACGTCGAGCACCATCTGGCGCGATCTCTCCGGGTAGATAAACCTGAACGGCCGGTTCGTCTCGACGATGGTGAACTCACCCGGGGTAATCGTCGTCTCGCGCCCCAGCTGGCTAATGCGGCAGGCATTGTCGAGTTGCAGGCAGATGAACACGCGATCTGACGGTGCCCTCTCGACCTGGCGCGCCGTGCGCCAGACGTCCATCGGGGAATTCTCATAGATCGAGAGGGTCGCTTGCGCGAGCTGCGCCGTCCTGAGGGCGCCGTCGAATTTGGTCGGCGCCTCTGTGGTGCACTCGTGCTGGGCGTAGGCTCTGCAGGCAGCGTCGTGCCACAGATCGAAACGGTCGCGGGGGTGCACGGTGTCCGTGGCAAACGCCAGCTGCAATGCAGTCATTGTTTCAATGCCTTACCAAAACTAGATCGGACTATGGCACGCTGCGATTTGGATTCCATCTCCCTCGTGGTCACATGGTCAAGGGCCACAGTGAACGAGTCGCGGCAGTGCGTCGAACAACGATCCCGAATGTGACGCGGCCATCTATTTCGCCGCGACGAGGTTCGGCACCGCGTGCCTGGAGAGGCGCGGCGGCGCGGGCAACGCCCATTCGTGCCTGCGCTTGCCCGGGTCCCCTGCGGCGGCTAGGACTGCTCCCATGGGACGGACGGGCATGGGACGGACCGCGGTAGGGCTTATCCTTTCTGCGCTGTTGATGCAGGCGGTTGCGACGGCAGTGCTGGCGCAGGACGCGCCCGCGCAGCCGTCCACGCCGAAGCGGCCGGCCGACCGCGATCAGGCGTTGCCGAAGGAGCCGGAGCCTCCCGTGTGGGCGCCGCCGGACCTCGCCACTCCCGGCCCTGCCGCCCCCGCGGCGCCGGGTGGCGCTGCGAAGGAGTGCGCAAAGGCGGACTTCGAGGCCGTCGTCGACGATGCGGCCGCCGCGCTGCGCGATCTGAACCTCAAGAACAAGCCGGACTTCCAGGAGAAGCTGCGCCAGCTGAAGGACAAACGCGGCTGGAGCCACGATCAGTTCATGACGGAGGCCGCTCCTTACGTTCGCGACGACAAGATCGCGGTGTTCGACCAGGAGTCCGAGCAGCTCTTGAACGACATCTCGTCGCTGGGGCAGGAGGGCGCCGACGCCAAGACGCCCGACTGCGCGCTGCTGCATGAATTGCGCGCGCGCATGAAGGTGCTGGTCGACACGCAACAGGCAAAGTGGACGTACATGTTCGAGAAGCTCAACGCCGCGCTGGCGCAATAAAAGGCCAGCGAAGGGCGCCTGTCGTGAAAATTTCGGCTAAAGCCCCGAGCCGCTACTTCCGCACCCAGCCGTTGGGGCCGAGCTGCTCCTGCGGCTGGAAGCGCATCTTGTAGCTCATCTTGCGCGAGCCGGTGATCCAGTAGCCGAGGTAGAGGTAGGGCAGCCCGAGCTGGCGCGCGTACGCGATGTGCTCGAGGATCATGTGGGTGCCGAGGCTCGCCGCCTCCGCCTCCGGGTCATAGAAGCTGTAGACCATGGAGATGCCGTCGGAGAGCAGGTCGCACAGCGCGGCCGCCGCCAGCGGCCATTTCTCCGGCTTCGTCTGCAGCGGGTTCTCGGGCTTCACCCGGTACTCGGTGACGAAGGTGTTGATGACGCTGTCCTCGACCATCATCGCGTAGTCGAGCACGGTCATGTCGGCCATGCCGCCGTCGCCGTGACGGGCGTCGATGTAGCGGCGGAAGAGTGCGAACTGCTCCGACGTCGGCTCGGGCGGGCGACGCACCGATGCGACCCCCCGGTTCTTTTCGGTGATGCGGCGCATGCTGCGGCCGGGCACGAACTCGTCGACCAGCACCCGCACCGAGACGCAGGCGTGGCAGCCCTCGCAGTAGGGCATGTAGGCGATGTTCTGGCTGCGGCGGAAGCCGCCGCGCAGGAGGTTGTCGATGAGGCTCGCCGGCTTTTCCTGCGTCAGGTGCGTGAACAGCTTGCGCTCGAGACGTCCGGGTAGGTAGGGGCATGCCTGCGGGGCGGTGACGTAGAACTCGGGAAAGTGCTTCTGCTGCTCCGTCATCCGATCCCGTCCCTCGCGAGGAGTGGCCCTGCCGGGGGCGCCCATACATCGATGATAAGTGACCGTTGAGGTCGCGATCAAGGCAAAGGCTTGGAGATCGCAAACACTTTTGCACTCTCTATTGCAACTCGGTACTGCAAGGGAAATTGGCAAGGCGTGTTGCACCGCCGTATGCCCAAATCGGCGGCTTTGCCGCAGCAACCCGGCCGGTCTGCCCTGTCCGCCGGGCTAGCCGACGCCTTTGGTTTCGGTCTTTCCGTAGGAGGCGTTGGCTTCGAGGAAGCCGATGATCAGGTCGGCGACGTCGATCCCCGTCGCGCTCTCGATCCCCTGCAGGCCGGGAGAAGAGTTAACCTCCATCACGAGGGGGCCGCGGGCGGAGCGCACCATGTCGACGCCGGAGACGTTGAGGCCGACGGCGGCGGCCGCGCGCACGGCCGTGTGCCGCTCCTCGGCGGAAAGCTCGACGCGCACGGCGGTGGCACCGCGATGGATGTTGGCGCGGAACTCGCCGGGCCGGCCGACGCGCTTTGTCGCCGCCACCACCTCGCCGCCGATCACGAAGGCGCGGATATCGGAGCCGTTCGCCTCGCGGATGAACTCCTGCACCATGATGTTGACGTTGGCCGCGCTGAACGCCTCGATGATCGACTTGGCCGAGCCCTCGGTCTCGGCGAGGATGACGCCAACGCCTTGCGTGCCCTCGACGAGCTTGATGACGACGGGGACGCCGCCGACCTCCTTGATCACGTCCTCGGCCTTGCGGGGCCCGTGCGCGAACGCCGTCACCGGCAGGCCGATGCCCTCGCGCGCAAGGATCTGCAGCGCGCGCAGCTTGTCGCGCGAGCGCCCGATGGCGACGCTCTCGTTCAAGGGATAGACGCCCTGGATCTCGAACTGCCGCAGCACCGCGAGGCCGTAATGGGTGATGGAGGCGCCGATGCGGGGGATGACGGCGTCGTAGATCGGCAGGCGGCGGCCGTTGTAGCGCAGCACGGGATGGTTCGACGTGATGTTCATGTGCACGTGCAGCGTATTGATCACGTCGATCGAGTGGCCGCGCGCGCGCGCCGCCTCACAGAGGCGTACGTGAGAGTAGAGCCCAGGATTGCGGGCGAGCATGGCGAAGCGCATGAAGCACCCCTAGTGCGCAGGCCCTAACCAGTGATGAAGCCGATGCTCTAGGCCCGCCGACGAGTGCATCGGCGGCAATTGAGCACAAAGTGAGGCTAACGCGTTGTTTGAGGCTGTACTGCAACGGTGGCGGCGAATTAGACCCGTCGCGGCGCAATAGAATATTCGGGCGCATGCCCCGTCGAATTTGAAGGAACGGCGTGCGGCACGGGCTTGGCCACGGGCGCGCTGTCCTCGTCGGGGTCGATGGAGGCGTAGAGCAGGCATGCAAAGCCGCCGATCGCAACCACCAGGATCACAACTGCCAAAGCCGTGCGCCGCAAGGCCCAGGCGAGCGTCGGGGCTCTGAGTGCCGCAACGTCCGCTTCCACGCGCGCCGTCGACGTGGTCGTGCTCATTGCCGTTCGTACTCTCTCGGTCTTGGTTTTTTACAGGCCTGGAAGGCTCCCCCGCCCGGCGCGAGTGCGCGAGCGGCTCCATCCATGAAAGAGCGGGAAGCGGTGGTCAAGGATTGTCGTTCACGGTGGATTATTCCGGCAGCGGACGTGTTTGCCGGGCCACGGTCTAGGAGCCGAAGCGGCCGAAATTAGGCCGGCGGCGTGTCAAACCGGGGGCCGCGGCTGGGCCGCCAGCTCGTGCGTCGCCTGCAGGTCGATCTTGCCGGAGGCGAGCACCGGGATTGCCGGCACGACGAGCAGCGCCTTCGGCACCCACAGCTCGGGGAAGCCCTCTTTGCGGGCGTGCGCAAGGAGCTCGTCCTTGCTCGCATCCACCTTCTCGGTGACGAGAAGGAGCTGCTCGCCCTTGCGCGGATCGGGCAGGCTCAGCACGACATGCTGGACGTCGTTCCACAACGCAGCGATCAGGTTTTCGATAGCCGCGAGCGAGACCATCTCCCCGCCGAGCTTGGCGAAGCGCTTGGCGCGCCCGCAGATGGTGACGTAGCCGCCCGCATCCATGGTGACGATATCGCCGGTGTCGTGCCAGCCGTCCTTCGGCGGCATGACGACGCCCGGCTGATCGGCGTTGAGGTAGCCGGCCATGATGTTGGGTCCACGCACGAACAGGCGCCTGCCTTCGGCGAGGCCCGGCACCGGGTCGAGGCGCGCCTCGATGCCCGGCAGGAGGCGGCCCACGGTGCCGATGTGATTGTCGCCGCGCTGGTTGCAGGCGAGCACGGGCGAGCATTCGGTGACGCCGTAGCCCTCCAGGATGTCCGTGCCGTTCGCGGCCCACAGCTCGCGTGTCGGAGCCTTCACGCGCTCGGCGCCGGCGATGACCTCACGCAGGCTTGCGAGCTGGCCCGGCTCGGCGGCACGGATGTAGCCGGTGAGGAACGTGTCGGTCGCCAGCAGCAGCGTGGCCTTGCTGCGCTCGACCAGTCGCGCGACCTGGCGGTAGTGCAGCGGGCTCGGATAGAGGACGACCTTCACGCCGGCAAACAGGGGCGCGAAGGTTGCCGCCGTCAGCCCGAAGGAATGGAACATCGGCAGCGGGTTCAAGAGGATCTGCTCGGGGCCGAGGATCGCCCGCATGTGATCCAGCATCTGGAAGGTGTTGGCGACCAGGTTGAAGTTGGTCAGCACGACGCCCTTGGGTGCGCCCTCGGTGCCGGAGGTGAAGAGGACGACCGCGGGATCGTCCGTGCCCTTCGCCGATCCGCGGCTGAATTTGCCGGCGATCGCGGCGCGCACGGCGCCGGCGACCTTGTCGAAGATGTTGAGGCTGCCGCGCACGTCCTCGAGCGCAACGATGCGCACCTTCTTGCCGGGCGCCCACTCGATGGCGCCGAGCGCATCGACGAGGTCGTGCAGCTTGCCGGCGTCGACGAACCGCCGCGAGGTGAGCACCGTGCGGATGCGGCCCGTGCGCAGGGCGGAGGAGAGGTTCTTCTTGCCGGCGGTGAAATTCAGCATGGCGGCAACGCGGCCGTAGGCGTTGAGGCCAAACAGCGCGATGACGAGACCGACCGAGTTCGGCAGGAGCACCGCGACGGTGTCGCCCGGCCGCGTCTGGCGCGCGATCTTGCCGCCGAGCACGTAGCTCGCGAGCACGAGCTGCTTGTAGGTGAGCGTGGTTCCTTCGGCGTCCTCGACGATGACCTTGTCCGGCCCGTTCGCCTTGGCGGCGTCCAACAGGCCCGCAAAGAGCGTCGTCCGGGCGCGACTGGGATCGAAGTCCAAGAGCATGGAGAGGTGCCGAAGCCGGCGGCCGGGATGGCCCGCACGGCGCGGAAATGACATTGGTCCGGGAACGGCCGTCACGCAATCGTCGTCGGGCGTCGAGGCGAGTCGTAAGCGGCACGAAAAACGAGTTGGGCGCTATTGTGCGCTGCAGCAAAAACTGCCGTGCAATTGAGCAGCCGACGGAGGGAGCCCTGCGCGCTTTTGCGCAGGCGCCACGCTTCCCCCAAGTCGAGATGGCAGTATTGGCGGGGCTTTGCGAAGGTGTCGGGGCATATTTATTACTACAGTGTTGCTGAATGGTAATTGGGCACCAGTTGCTCATGATTGAAACTTGAGCACCTTCCGATTCGGGACTACGCTTTCAGGCAATAAGAGCAAGAAAGGACGAGGACGCACTCAAGGTGGATCGACCCTCTCACGAGGGGTTCATTCGGCAACCTTGGGGTGCACAATGATCGAGATCCTCGTTTCCTTCTGCCTCGTGGACAACCCGGACAAGTGCCAGCAGGTGCCCCTGAATTTCGCGGCGGCGAACATCACCCCGCAGCAGTGCATGGTGCTGGGCCAGGCCGAGATGGCGAAATGGATGGAAGCCCATCCCAACTGGCGCCCGCGCAAATGGACCTGCGGTCCCGCCGGTCGCTTCGCCAAGGCCTGATCGGCTAAGGCCGCGCTCCGATCGACCAATCGGGGTCTGATCGGCCAAGATATTGGAAATGCCGGGCCCCACGCTCCTGGCTTTTCCGCACCGCCTTTGGCGCGCAACCGGCGTGCCGGGCGGCGCTCCCGAAAATCCCGTTCCCCGGCTGCCGCAGTGCGGCATTTCCCGTTGACTTGATCGCCGCCATCGCCTCCCTAGGGCCAGTCTTGAGGCCCCGATTTTCGCAAGTGGGAGGAATGAATGCCGGGCAAAACACCGCCGCCGCCCAAGTTCGCGACGCTCGCCGTGCATGCAGGCGCCGCACCCGACCCCTCGACGGGCGCGCGCGCGACGCCGATCTACCAGACGACCTCCTTCGTCTTCAACGATGCCGACCACGCCGCCTCCCTGTTCGGGCTCGAGGCCTTCGGCAACATCTACACCCGCATCACCAACCCGACGCAGGCGGTGCTCGAAAGCCGCTTAGCCGCGCTCGAAGGCGGCACCGCCGCGCTCGCCGTCGCCTCGGGCCACGCCGCGCAGTTCCTCGCCTTCCATACGCTCTTGGAGCCGGGCGATGAGTTCGTCGCCGGGCGCCAGCTCTACGGCGGCTCGGTCAACCAGTTCAATCACTCGTTCAAGAAGTTCAATTGGAACGTGGCGTGGGCGGATGCGACCGACCCCAAATCCTTCGAGAAGGCGGTCACGGACAAGACGCGCGCCATCTTCTGCGAGTCGATCGCCAACCCCGGTGGCGTGGTCGTCGACCTGCCGGCGATCGCGGCTATCGCCAAGAAGGCGGGCGTGCCCTTCATCGTCGACAACACGCTGGCGACGCCCTACCTGTGCAACCCCAAGGAGCACGGCGCCGACATCGTCGTGCATTCGCTGACGAAGTTCATCGGCGGGCATGGCAACTCGATCGGCGGCGTCATCGTCGATTGCGGCACCTACGATTGGCTGGGCGCCAAGCACCGCTACAAGACGCTGGTCGAGCCCAACGCCTCCTACAACGGCATGAAGTTCGCCGAGACGTTCGGCAACTTCGCCTTCGCGATCGCCGCGCGCGTGATGGGTCTGCGCGATCTCGGCCCCGCGATCTCGCCCATGAACGCGTTCTTGATCTTGATCGGCACCGAGACGCTGCCCTTGCGCATGGCGCGCCACTGCGAGAACGCGCTCGCGGTTGCAAGCTGGCTCGAGAAGCACCCGAAGGTGGCCTGGGTCAGCTACGCCGGCCTGCCCTCGAGCCCCTACCACGCGCTGCAGAAGAAGATCGCGCCCAAGGGCGCCGGCGCGGTGTTCACCTTCGGCTTGAAGGGCGGCTACGAGGCGGGCGTCAAGCTCGTGTCGTCGCTGAAGCTGTTCTCGCACCTGGCCAACATCGGCGATACGCGCAGCCTCGTGATCCATCCGGCGTCGACGACGCACCGGCAATTGACCGACGAGCAGCGCAAGGCCGCGGGCGCGGGGCCCGACGTGGTGCGCCTCTCGGTCGGTATCGAGGATAAGGACGACATCATCGCCGACCTGGAGCAGGGCCTGGCGCAGGTGGGGTGAGGCGACGTCGTCGCGGTCAACTTCGATCTCGTTCAAACGGCATGTTTCGGATCGCGCCAGCCGCACGATTTGCAGACAACCACCGGCGGCAGAAGCCCCCGCCGCCAGCCCCACATGCCGATGTGGAGGCCGAGCGGCAGGGCGATGACAGCGGCGCCAACGCCCAACAGCCCCAGCAGCACGCGCTCAGCGACGTCCATACCGCCGCCGACCACCCACACCCCTACGCCAGTGAGCAAAAAGGTGCAGCCGGCGAGCGTCGCTCCGATGCCCACGATCACAGCTACAACGTTGACCGCGTCATCGGCCAAGCCCGAGTGCGGATTTCCGCGCACGACCGGAGGGCTGATGTCGATCGCGTCCGGCGTCGATGCGGAATTGAAGTCCTCGGCCGCGCCGCACTTCGGGCAACCGGTGATCGTCGCATCCCATGGCAGCTTGATCTTGAAGCGCCTGGCGACCGCCAGCGAAAGGCGGATGACAATCGCTATGACGAGCGCCATGAGGACTGTGAGAGCGAATTTCTCGGCATCCATCGCACGTCGTCCGCGGACGGCCTCAGCTCAAGCGATAGAATACCCTACGACCGCCGATAACCGTTAGTTTCAATATCGCCGAGCGGGAACAACGCCTCGCGCAGGCGGCGCAACTGCGGTTCCGGCCGAGCGTCAGTTCAGCCACTTCGGCCGCGGCTGCGTCTCGCCATCCTCGTCCGTCTGCTGCGGCTCGGGATGCGAGGGGGCAATGCGCGCAGGCGCAAAGTCGGCTCGTGCCGTGGGGCGCTTCTGCGCGCGCGAGAAGCGCCACCAGCGACGCTTCTGGCCGAGCGCCTCGCGCTGGGCCTCGAGATAGGCGATCGTCGCGCGCACGTGGGCGATGACGGCGTCGCGCGGCGCGTTCCCAAAAGCATTGCCGCGCAATTTGAGGCGCCGCCAACGGCCGCGCCACGCCCCGGGCAGTTGGCCGATCCAGCGGTTGACGATGTTCGTCGGCAGCGATCCGCTCGTCAGCTCGGCGTCGCGCAGCACCGCGCGCAAAGCCGCAATGACCGCGTCGACGTCGCTCGTTTGCGTAGCCATCTGCGTCTCCCCCCAAATAAAACCGCGAGACGTTCCGTCGGACAAGCCTAGCGGCTCCGCCGGCAGTGCTCAATGCGCTCGTGGTCGAATGGGTAAAAGCCAAGGCCAGCAGCGAACGGAGCAGATCCCCTAGCCCACTGTCAGGGCTTGCAAAGCTGGCTCGGTGGCGCCTTGACGTGATTGCAGCGTCCGATGTGCACAAGGATGAGCACGTTGCGCTCGTAGCGCTTTTCCTTGCCCTTGCGGTAGATCGATTTGGTCGAGCTGCCGTCCTGCCAGCTGACGAGCCGGGCATCGAAGGTCGCCGGCGTGAACCAGGTGGGCTGCACCGCGCGGTCGCACACCTTCTGCGTGGTGTCGTCGAGGGCAAAGAGGCTCGACGTATCCTCGTTGTCGGCGCGACATTCGAGGTACGTGATTTTGTCGGCCGGCATGGCAGCCGAAAGGATGCCGAACAGCAAGAGCAGGGGCAGGGAAGCGAGGGTTGCGCGCATGACAGCGTCTCCCGGCTTGAACGCGAGTCTTCAGTTGCGCCGGCGGCTAGCCGGCGATGGGAAGGTCCCTACTCCTGCCCGCCGCACCATCTAGGCGACCTTTGTGACCGAACAAGGTGGCCGGCGCGAGCGCCATAGTGGAGCGATATTTTCGCAACGTCCGGGCCAAAGGTGACCGATTGTTAAAGGCATCCGGGCTTTGCTCGCTCAAATCCGGAAAGCCCAGGAGACACAGCTATGTGCGGACACTGCCACGATGGGGCCCCTCAGGGGGGCAAGGACGTGGGCCAGGACAGGGCCAAGGACACCGCCAAGGACGGCATTGACCGGCGCAGCCTCATGGCGCTCGGCGTTGCGGCGGCGGCTACGGCGGCCGGCGTGACACGAGTGTTGGCTCCATCTCCAGCGGCAGCGGCGCATTCGAAGCCAACCTCACTCTCTGCCGATGACGCGCTCTCGGCGCTAAAGGATGGCAACGGCCGCTACGTGTCGCAACCGCAGGAGTGCGTGGTCGGGCTCGCGGAGGCGCGAGCACGCGTTGCCGGGGCGCAATCTCCGTGGGCGACGATCATCAGCTGCGCCGACAGCCGCGTGCCGCCGGAGCTCGTGTTCGGCGGCCTCGGACTCGGCGAGCTGTTTGTTGCGCGCAACGCCGGCAACTTGGTCGACACGGCAACCATGGGCACGGTCGAGTACGGCGCGGCGGTGCTCGGCTCGCCGCTGATCGTAGTGATGGGACACAGCCATTGCGGTGCGGTCTCGGCCGCTTGTGACGTCGTCACCGAGAACGCGACCTACCCCGGCTCGATCGGGCCCATGATCGATCCCATCGTTCCGGCCGCCCTTGCGGTTCGCGATGCCGCCGGCGATTTTCTCGACAACGCCGTGCGCGAGAGCGCCAAGCGCACCGCCGCGCGGCTCGCCGCAACGAGCTTCGTCCTCGCGGACCTACTGAAGGCTGGGAAACTCAAGATCGTTGCGGCCCACTACGAGCTTGTCAGCGGCGTCGTCACCTTCATGGAGCCGACGAGCAGCTACTAGGGCGTGAACTCCTTGGAAGCAGAACCATCGCCGAGGTGAACACTTCGATAGCCGCGTCGGATCGCACAAGCACTAGACCACGTCGGTGCCTGACACTGGCCGAACGTGCTTCCTGCGTTCCACCGCAGGATCGTCGGTGCTGGACGACAGCCGAATTAACTTCCTCCGGTCCACCGCCTTCACCAGCGCGCGCACGGCCAACGCGTCTAACGCCTTCTGCTGTAGCCGCATAAAGTCACGCTCGCCATCGGCAACGGCGTCTATTATTGCCGTAACCATGGCAGCCCGGTCGACTTCCGACGGAGCGAGGCTCGCGCAGAGGGTCATCCACGCCATGTTTAGCGCAGCCTCCATTAAATCGCGTGTCTCGTCATCGTATTCGATATGGGAAAAGGACATAAGCAAACAAGCTCGGTTGAGCGCCTAGAGGGCGCCGCCAGTTATCTCGTCGAAACCACCGATGCCCGTCGGCGCTTTGTTTGGGTACATTGACAACGGGTCTACTGCAGTTTGTGAGTGCGCGCTTTGGTAGGCAGGTTTTCTCAACCACCGCCTCCGTTGAGGCACGCGCAGCTGACTCTGAATTGTTCGATATGAAGTGGTTTTGGAGGCAGATCACGCGATGAGTATCGCGGGATGGCGCAGAAAAACCCGCTCAGTCGGGAAGGCCACGGATCCCTTGTTGGAGCTACACTAGTCTTAAGGTGTGTATGGGAGGCCTGATATTAAGGGACCAATTGATACAAAGTGGCACCGCGCCTGACGCGCTGAGCATTCGTCCGGCAGACTACGCGACGAATAAGGACCGCAGCGCTGTTGTCCCGGGTCCGTTCTCACCAGCTGCGGACGTTCTGAATCAAGGACATTCGTCGCGATGGGTCAAACTCGGCCGAAAACTCGACATCTGCGCAGAGTCCGCTTTTCCCACACTAACGGACATCGTCGACTACGGTCGCGACCTTTGTCTGGATGGACGTGATTCTAGTTCCCAAGACTTCACCTTCATCAACTCGCATCCACCGGAGTTGGCTGCGCGTTTATGAGTTCACGCCTCTAGTCGGCGATTGCCGGGGCCCGAGCGCGGTCGATCTGCTCAGTGCTTGGCCTTGACGTAGGAGCCGGGCGCATCCTCGATGGCGCCGAGCACGCTGCCGGGCTGGCGCGCCTCGATCCAGTCGCCGGAATATTTGGCGAGCCACTCCGCCCAGTTGGGCCACCAGGAGCCGGGATGCTCCTCGGCGGTCGCGAGCCACGCATCGAGCGACTTCTCGGGCTTCGGGTTGGTCCAGTACTGGTACTTGATCTTGCCCGGCGGGTTGACGACGCCGGCGATGTGGCCCGAGCCAGACAGCACGAACTCGACCGGGCCGCCGAACAGCTGCGAGCCCTTGAACACCGACTTCGCCGGAGCGATGTGGTCCTCTTTCGTCGCAAGCTCATAGACCGGCAGCTTGACCTTGCCGATGTCGAGACGCGTACCGGCGAGCGTCATCTCCTTCTTGGCGAGGCGGTTTCCGCCATAGAACTCGCTCAGATAGAAGTTGTGGTTGGCCGCGGCCATCCGCGTGGAATCCTGGTTCCAATACAGGAGGTCGAACGGGAACGGCTTCTTGCCCAAGAGGTAGTTGTTGACGATGTAGGGCCAGATGAGATCGCGCGGGCGCAGCATGTTGAACACGTTCGCCATGCGCGAGCCGTCGAGGTAGCCGCGCTCCGACATGAGCTCGTTCAGCGCCTCGAGCTGATCGGCGTCGGTGAACAGCAACAGATCGCCGGCGTAGGTGAAGTCGACCTGGGTGGCGAGGAAGCTCGCCGAGGTGAACGGCTCCTCGCCGCGGGCGGCGACATATGCGAGCGTCGTGGCCAAGAGTGTGCCGCCGACGCAGTAGCCGACGACGTTGATCTTCTCGGTGCCGGTCTCGCGCTTCACGGCATCGGCCGCCGTCAGGATGCCCTCCTGCATGTAGTCCTCGAAGGACTTGTGCGAGAGGTGCTCGTCCGGGTTGACCCAAGAGATCATGAACACCGTGAGCCCCTGGTCGACGAGGAACTTGATGAGGCTCTTGGCCGGCGCCAGATCGAGAATGTAGAACTTGTTGATCCACGGCGGCACGATCAGCAGCGGCCGCTCGCGCACCTTTTCCGTCGTGGGCGCGTACTGGATGAGCTGCAGGAGGTCGTTCTGATAGACGACCTTGCCGGGCGTGGTCGCGAGATTGCGCCCGACCTCGAAGGCGCTGGCGTCCGTCTGGCTGATGCGCAAAAGGTCGCCCGAGTGGCTCATGTCCTCGGCGAGAAAGGTCATGCCCTTGACGAGGTTTTCCGCGTTGCTCTTGAAGGTCTCTCGCAGCACCTCGGGGTTGGTCATCGGAAAGTTGGAGGGCGACAGCGCGCTCGAGACCTGGCGCAGGTAGAACTCCGCCTTCTGCCGCGTGCGATCGTCGAGCCCCTCGGTCTTGTCGAGGAGGTCGTCGGCCCATCGCGAGGTGATGAGGTAGGCCTGCTTCCAGAAATCGAAGTAGGGATTTTGCGACCAGTCCGGATCCTTGAAGCGGTTATCGCCCGGCTCGGGCTCGGCGACCGGTGTCACCTCCTGACCGAGCATGCGCAGCACGGCGTTGTTCCAGAGGTCGGCGTAGGAGCGCACGAGTGTGCCCTGTGCCTCGGCGAGCGCGGTCGGATCGGCGAACCAGTGCTGCGCGAGGTCGGACAGCGTGTTGGTCGCCTCCGTGATCTCGGCGGCGGCGGAATAGGGGCCCGACTTGCTGTCGGCGCGGTCGATGAACTCGGTGAGCACGCGACCGCCCTGCTCGAACAACCGCAACAGGTTGAGGCTGAGCTCCTCCGCATTTCCGATCTTATAGGGCTGAGCCTCGTCGTCGGGCTCGCCGTGGTGCTTTTGCATCGCCTCTGACCGGTTTTTCGCTCGCGCGTCCCTTTAACTATCCAACGCCAAGGTTTTGCGACATTTACAGGGCTAGTGTCACTTGGACGTGTGGATAACCCATAGAAGGTCCTGGGTCACTCTAGCGTCTCCCGCGGGGCATCGAATCGCGCAATTCTCCAGGCTGCGCAAGGGCGGATACGGCATGCACGGACTGCGGCCGCAGATCATGGGATACGGCAAAGGCTCGCTGGCGCTTGGAAAAGCGCTGATTGCGGCGGCCGGCATCGCCGTTGCCGCAATTGCCGGCGGCTGCATGAACTCGATCCAGACGCCGCTTCCCGACATGATCCGCCCGCCTGCCAGCGCCTCGCTCTCCGACAAGGAGCGCAAAGAGGCCGTCGACGAGCTCGCCAAGAAGCGCGACACGCACGAGCAGGACGCCCAGCAGCAGATCGAGCAGTCCCGTTAGCTAACGCTATATATGGACTGCGCTAGCCCGGGCTGAGGCTGGACGGGCCACGGCGCCGGGCGTAAACACGACATCTCCACAACCGCAATGAGGCCCCGAGTGGCGCCCGCGAACACCGAGTTCCACCGCATCAAGCGTTTGCCGCCCTACGTGTTCGCCGAGGTGAACCGGCTGAAGGCGGCAGCTCGCGCGGCCGGCGCCGACATCATCGACCTTGGCATGGGCAATCCCGACCTGCCGACGCCGCAGCACATCATCGACAAGCTCGTCGAGACGGTCGCCAAGCCGCGCACCCACCGCTACTCGGCCTCGAAGGGCATCCCGGGCTTGCGCCGCGCGCAAGCCGCCTACTACGCGCGCCGCTTCGGTGTGAAGCTCGATCCTGAGACGCAGGTCGTCGCCACGCTGGGCTCGAAGGAGGGCTTCGCCAACATGGCGCAGGCCATCACGGCGCCGGGCGATGTGATCCTCGTGCCGAACCCGACCTACCCGATCCACGAGTTCGGCTTCCTCTTGTCGGGCGCCGCTATGCGGCATCTGCCGGCGGGCACGGGCGAGGAGTTTCTGCGCTCGGTTGAGCGCGCCTGCCAGCACACGATCCCCAAGCCGCTCGCGCTCGTGCTGTCCTACCCGTCGAACCCGACGGCGATGGTGGCCGACCTCGACTTCTATCGCGAGGCGGTGGCGCTCGCCAAGAAGCTCGACCTCATCATCCTTTCCGACATCGCCTACGCCGAGATCTATTTCGACAACAACCCGCCGCCGTCGGTGCTGCAGGTGCCGGGCGCGATGGACATCGCGGTAGAATTCTCGTCGCTATCGAAGACCTACAACATGCCCGGCTGGCGCATGGGCTTTGCCGTCGGCAACGAGCGCCTCATCGCCGCGCTCGCGCGCATCAAGTCGTATCTCGACTACGGCGCCTTCACGCCGATCCAGGTCGCGGCCGCTGCCGCGCTCAACGGACCGCAGGAGTGCGTGGAGGAAACGCGACAGATCTATCACCGCCGCCGCGACTGTCTCGTCGAGACGTTCGAGCGCGCGGGCTGGTCGATCCCGCCGCCGCCCGCGACCATGTTCGCATGGGCGCCGCTCCCGCCCGCGTTTCGTGGTCTCGGATCGGTGGAATTTTCCAAGCTGCTCATCGAGAAAGCCGGCATCGCGGTGTCGCCCGGGTTGGGCTTCGGCGAGTATGGTGAAGGCTTCATTCGCATCGCCCTCGTCGAGAACGAGCACCGCATCCGCCAAGCCGCGCGGAACCTGAAAAAGTTCCTCGCCCAGGCTCCGGAAACGATGCATAACGTGATCCCGATTCCGCAAAAAGCCAGCCGGTAATCCGTCACGTTATGCAACAGCCTCTCACTCTGGGCATCGCCGGGCTTGGCACCGTCGGTGGCGGCCTGCTTCACCTGCTCAAGCATCATAAAGACCGGCTCGAGGAGCGCGCGGGCCGGCCGATCCGCATCGGTGGAGTTTCGGCGCGCTCGAAGGGCAAGAAGCGCGGAGCAGAGATCGGCTCGCTGCCGTGGTTCGACGATCCCGTGAAGCTCGCGACCGATCCCTCAATCGACGTCTTCGTCGAGTTGATCGGGGGATCGAGCGGCGTCGCCAAAGCGGCGGTGGAAGCCGCGCTGAAAGCCGGCAAGCACGTTGTCACGGCGAACAAGGCGCTGATCGCAGAGCACGGAACGGCGCTTGCCAAGCTCGCGGAAGAAAAGCACGTCGCCTTGAACTTCGAGGCCGCGGTCGCCGGCGGCATCCCTGTCATCAAGACGCTGCGCGAGTCGCTTGCCGCCAACGAGGTGCGCCGCGTCTACGGCATCTTGAACGGCACCTGCAATTACATCCTCACGACGATGGAGACCGAGAAGCGCTCGTTCGGCGACGTGCTGAAGGAGGCGCAAAAGCGCGGCTATGCCGAGAGCGATCCGACCTTCGACATCGGCGGCTTCGATACCGCGCACAAGCTCGCGATCCTGACGAGCCTCGCCTTCGGCACCAAGCTCGCGTTCGACCAGATCCACGTCGAGGGCATCCAGTCGATTACGGAGGCCGACATCGAGGCCGCCGACGAGATGGGCTACCGCATCAAGCTCCTCGGCGTCGCCATGCGCACCGACAGCGGCATCGAGGCGCGCGTCAACCCGGCGATGGTGCCGCAGAATTCCGCGATTGCGGAAGTTTCGGGGGTGACGAACGCGGTCGCCATCGACAGCGACTACTGCGGCAGCCTGCTGCTGATCGGGCCCGGCGCCGGCAGCCATCCGACGGCCTCCTCGGTCGCGGCAGACATCCTCGACATCGCGCGCGGCAGTTTCGTGCCGCCGTTCGTGACACACACCCGTAATCTAAAGACGTATAAGAAGGCCAAGCTCGGCGCGCACCAGGGCGCCTACTACGTGCGGCTTTCCGTCTACGACCGGCCGGGAGCCATGGCCGCGATCGCAAAGCGCATGGGCGACCGTCAGGTCTCGATCGAGAGCATCGTGCAGCGGCGGCCGCCGTCGGCGTTGCCCGGAATCGGCGCTCGACTGAAGCCCGGCGCGCCCGCGCTCGTTGTGCTCATCACGCACGAGACGACGGAGGAGGCGATCCGGCAGGCGATCGACGCCATCGAGCGCGACGGCAAGGTGTCGGAGCGGCCGCAGATGATCCGCATCGAGAAGCTGAGCGAGGACGCGTGATGGCAGGAGAGAGCGTCAAGTCCGGGCTCGACCGCGTGCTGGTTCTCGAGGTCGCGCGCGTCACCGAGGCCGCGGCCATCGCGGCGGCGCATTTGCGCGGGCGCGGGCAGGAGAAGGCCGCCGACAAGGTCGCGGTCGATGCCATGCGGCGCGAGCTCGCCAAGCTGCCGATCCGCGGCACCGTCGTCATCGGCGAAGGCGAGATGGACGAAGCCCCGATGCTTTACATCGGCGAGAAGGTGGGCTCGGGCGAGGGCCCGGAGGTCGACATCGCGGTCGATCCGCTGGAGGGCACGACGATCTGCGCCAAAGCGATGCCAAATGCGCTCGCGGTGCTCGCGATCTCCGAGCGCGGCGGTCTTTTGCACGCGCCCGACATCTACATGAACAAGATTGCCATCGGACCGGGCTATGCGCCGGGCGTCGTCGATCTCGATGCCCCGCCCGGGGCCAACATCGAGGCGCTGGCGAAGGCGAAGGGCGTGCCTGTCGCCGAGATCACCGCCTGCATCCTCGACCGGCCGCGCCACGCGGAGCTGATCGCGGCGGTGCGCAAGGCGGGTGCGGCGGTGCAGCTCATTCCCGACGGCGACATCGCGGGCGTCATCTGGACGACCGACCCGGACGAGACCGGCATCGACATCTATCTCGGCTCGGGCGGTGCGCCCGAGGGCGTGCTGGCGGCGGCGGCGCTGCGCTGCATCGGCGGCCAGATAGAGGGGCGGCTGCTCCCCGCGTCCGACGAGCAGCGCGAGCGCACGCAGAAGATGGGCATCGCCGACGTCAACCGGAAGTTCAAGCTCGAGGACATGGCCTCAGCCGACGTGATCTTCTCGGCGACCGGCGTGACCGACGGCTCGCTCTTGGACGGCGTGCGCTTCAGGGGCGACTTCGCAGAGACGGAAACGCTCGTCATGCGCTCGCGCACCGGCACCGTGCGGCGCATCAAGACGACGTGCCGCAACGTCGCCACGCGCTTCATCGGCTGACGCCGCGCACCGCGCCCCAATCGCAACGATGTGCAAGAGAGCTAGCGGCGCGGCACGTCGCTGATGCGGCGCAACAGGTCCGCGACCGGATAGTCGACCCACGCGTGCGTGACGAGATCGCGGTGCGTGAGGTTCTGCCCGCCGGGGAAGATGTTCACCGTGCCGGGCACGAGCCGTGGCTCGAGCCAGGTGGCGTAATCGATCTGGTTGTCGGCCAGCACGCGCTCCATCTCGGCATTCTTGCCTTCGGTCGAGCCGAGATAGGTGCTCACGAAGAAGGCCGAGCGGTCGTTCGAGATCCAGGATGCGAACTTGCCGAGCTCGCCGTAGAGCGCGTCGAGCAGCACGACGCCGCGCACGCGCTTCATGAGGCCGCCCTTCGACGCGCACCATGCCGCCGGCAGGTAGCCGCCGCTGTAGGCGACCATGATGATCGGCATGCTGGCGAACGTGCGCACCGAGCGCTGGTCGCCGTGGAGCTTGGCGAGCTTCTGCGCGGCTTCGCCGACGAACTTCGCAAATGCGCCCGGCTGCCAGAATTTGCCGGCGCTCGAATCCGAGGCGTCGGAGGCGAACTGCGGGGCGACGAGCACCGCATTGACGCCCGAGGCGGTGATCTGTGCGGGCAGCCGCTGGCGGTAGAGGACGTCGCGGCGCAGCGTGGCGCCGTGGCCGTGGAAGTAGACGATCATCACCGAGGGACGGCGGATATCGAAGCCCTTGGGGATGTGCAGCAGCACGCGATCGTCGCTGTAGGTCTCGTCCTGCCAATAAGTGTGGCCGAAGAAGGTGCGATGGCCGAGGCGGCCTTTGTCCTCGACGTTGAGGAAGGGCTGGTCGGAGCTGGCGACGTTGCCCGAATAGGGGAAGGGCGCGGTCTCGAACGGGATGATCGCGGTCTTGTCCTGCTTGGTCGGCTGGGTGCGGGCGTAGACCTGCTGCGGGATCGGCGGAATGGTCGGGCGGATCGTGCCGGTGGTCGCGGGCACGCTGCGCGCAAGCGTCGGCTCGCTCGCGGGAACGAGCGCACAAACGCCGCCGAGCAGGGCGGCAAAAGTAGGAACTAGTCGAGAAAGATGCATTCCCCCTCCGACGATCTACGAAGTGTGCGCAATGCGCGTTAGTTTTTAGCCAATAACCGCCGTTTAGACGCCCCACGGTGCGGCTGCAACAATTTGGACATAGCCTTAGTTAAAATAAGAAAGTGTCAATTCGGGGGAAGCGGCCACGGCCGCCGCCAACGGGCAGGCAGGCAAATGGCCGCAAGGGGTCGTGATGCAGCGATGCCCCGTAGGCGGTGCAATTTGGCAACGTGATTGCAGCAAATGGGCATCCCGATTGTGAGACTCTCCGCGCTCCAATAGGTTTTGCCGGGGCATGAAACGCTTAGCGCAGGCTTCCGAATGGCAATTGCTGGAACGATTGGTACGCCCTCATCGGAGGAGCGTGGACTGGACCTGCGGACCGTAACGACCGTCACCGCCGCGGCACTCGCGATCGCCGACATGATCGGCATCGGAGTGTTCACGAGCCTCGGCTTCCAGGTGCAAGGCATCCCGTCGGCGTTCGCCGTGTTGATGCTCTGGGTCGTCGGCGGCATTGCCGCGCTGTGCGGCGCTCTCTCTTACGGAGAGCTCGCCGCCGCGCTTCCGCGCTCGGGCGGCGAATACAACTTTCTGTCGCGCATCTACGGGCGCAGCATCGGCTTCGTCGCGGGGTGGATCTCCGCGACCGTCGGCTTCGCGGCGCCCGTGGCGCTGGCGGCCATGGCGTTCGCCGGCTACTTCGACGGCATCGCGCCGGGCATCATCAATGCGGCGACGGTGGAGGTGTTCTCCACCAAGGTGTCGCTCATTCCCATCGGCATCGTCTGGCTTGTCGGTCTCATCCACTTGAGCGGTGTGGCGCTGGGCAGCACGTTTCATAACTACGCGACCGGGCTGAAGCTCGCGCTGATCGTCGTTCTGATCTTCGCCGGACTTGCGCTCGGCACGCCGCAGCCGATCTCGTTCGCGCCGTCGGCCTCCGACCTCCACTACATCACGGGCGCGCCGTTCGCCGTCGGGCTCGTGTTCGTGATGTACGCCTACTCGGGCTGGAATGCCGCCACCTACATCGCGGGCGAGATCCACAACCCGCAGCGCAGCCTGCCGCTCGCCATCCTGGCGGCCACGCTGATCGTGATCGCGCTCTACGTCGGCCTCAACGCGGTGTTCCTCTACACCACGCCCATCGACCAGATGGCCGGCCAGGTCGAGGTCGCGTTGATCGCCGGCAAGCACATCTTCGGCGACGCGGGCGGTCGCCTCGTCGGCGCGCTGATCTGCCTCGGCCTCATCTCCTCGATCAGCGCCATGATCTGGATCGGGCCGCGCGTCACGCAGGTGATGGGCGAGGACATTCCGATGATGCGGGTGTTCGCGCGGACCTCCAAGAACGGCGTGCCGGCGATCGCGATCATCTTCCAGCTCTGCGTCACGACGCTGCTGATGGCGACGCGCAGCTTCGAGTCCGTGCTCGACTACATCCAGTTCAGCCTGACGTTCTGCTCGTTCCTCGCCGTGCTCGGCGTGATCGTGCTGCGCATCCGCGAGCCCGACCTGAAGCGCCCGTACCGCATGTGGGGCTATCCGTTCACCCCGGCCGTCTTCCTCGCGGTAACCACGTTCATGATGTACTACCTCGTTATCGAGCGGCCGTGGCAGTCGCTCGCCAGCATTGCCACAATGCTGGCCGGACTTCTCATTTATGCAATCTCGCTGACCCAGGCGCCTTCCCGCGCCAAAACGGAGAGTTCGATCGATGGATAGCGCCCGACCGGTAAAGGCGGTTGCGTTTGCGTTGAGCCTGCTGCTCGTCTTCGCGCAGGCGGCGGCGGCTGAGACCGCAGCAGCCGTCGCAACCGCGGACGATACAGCCAAGATCCTCGCCGGCATGCCGCCTTCGGCGGACTCCCCGCTCGCCTCCTACACCAAGGACGGAAGCTGGCAGCAGCACGCCAAGCGCTTCGACGCCGCTTGGGCCGCGCTCGACAAGCGTCAGCTCTCCAAGATCAAGGCGTGGTCGACGCAGTACCTGCCGCCGCGCAAGCCCGCCGTATTCTACTTCTTCAGCGGCCCGGACTTCCTCTACGCCGACGCCTTCTATCCGGGGGCCGACACCTACGTCATGGCCGCACTCGAGCCGGTCGGCGAAATCCCCGACCTCACCGGTATGTCGAGGGGACAGGTGGAGGGCGGCATAGGGCGCATCGAGAACTCGCTCAACACCGTGCTGAACTACAGCTTCTTCATCACCAAGAAGATGCGCGGTGAGCTCTCCGGCGGCCGGTTCGGCGGCACGCTGCCGATCCTCTACGTGTTCCTCGAGCGCTCCGGCAAGACGATCCGCGACGTGAGCCTCGTGGCCCTCGACGCCGACGGCAACGTGAAGCCCGCCAACGATCCGGGGCTGCCGAAGAACCCTCCGCGCGGCGCGAAGATCACCTTCTCGACCGGAGCCGACGGCAAGCCGCAGACGCTCTACTATTTCTCGACCGATCTCTCCAACGACGGCGTGAAGACCAGCGGCTTCCTCAAGTTCTGCGATACCTTCGGCTTGGCCGACAGCTTCATCAAAAGCGCGTCCTACCTGCTGCACGCCGATAGCTTCTCGACCATCCGCAGCTACATCGTCGACCACAGCGACGTCGTGGTGGAGGACGACTCGGGCGTGCCGGTTCGCTTCTTCAAGCCGGATGAGTGGCAGCTCATGGCCTTCGGAAACTACGTGGCGCCGCTCGGCATCTTCCCGCACACCTACCAGCCGATGCTGCACGACCTCTACCGCAAGCGCACGGCCGCGCTCGACTTCGGCATCGGCTATCGCTGGCGGCCATCGGAGTCGAACGTCCTGCTCGCCATCCGCGGCTCCAAGACGGCGCAGCAGACCCCGGCCCCGCAGAACAAATAAGGCGCCTTCGCCGGCTAATTGTTGAAAATGGACACCCGCGGCTCGCCAGACGGCGCCGCGGGTGTTCATTTTATGAGGGATTTGATTCGGGGGAGCCGGCCATGGGCGCTTTGCGCAAAGCGATCAATGCCGCGGCCGAGCCGGCGCCGTTTCTCGGCGTCGCGGCGTCCGCGCGCGGCCTCGTCTGGCGCGAGCGTTTGAGCGCCGAGGCGCAACCGCTCGCCGGCGTCATCAGCCAACGCCACGGCCTGCCGGAGCTGTTGGGCCGCGTGCTCGCAGCGCGCGGGATCGCGCCCGACGACGTTGAGAACGTCTTGAGCCCCACGCTCAAGGCGCTGATGCCGGACCCCTCGAGCCTGCGCGACATGGATACTGCGGCAAAGCGCATCGCGGACGCGGTCGAGGCGCGCCAGCCGGTGGCATTGTTCGGCGACTACGACGTCGACGGCGCGGCGTCGTCGGCGCTGCTCGCCCGCTACCTTGCCCATCACGGGCTCAAGGCGCGCATCTACATTCCCGACCGTCTGTTCGAAGGCTACGGGCCCAACGCCGCTGCCATCGAAAGCCTCATCAAGGAGGGCGCGCGCCTCATCGTGACCGTCGACTGCGGCACGACGAGCATCGAGGCGCTCGCCCGCGCCGCCGAGCTTTCCTGCGACGTCGTCGTCATCGACCACCACCAGGCCGACGAGCGGCTGCCGGCGGTCACCGCGCTCGTCAACCCGAACCGCCAGGACGACGTGTCGGGCCTCGGGCACCTGTGCGCCGCGGGCGTGACCTTTCTCGTTCTCGTCGCGGTGACGCGCGAGCTGCGCCGCCGCGGCTACTACGCCAAGGGCACGCCCGAGCCCGACCTCATGGGGCTGCTCGACCTTGTCGCGCTCGCGACCGTCGCCGACGTGGTGCCGCTCACGGGCTTGAACCGCGCCTACGTCGCGCAGGGCTTGCAGGTCATGCGCCGGCGCAAGAACATCGGGCTCAAGGCGTTGAGCGACGCCGCGAGCCTCAACGAGGCGCCGACGCCCTACCACCTCGGCTTCATCCTGGGGCCACGCATCAACGCCGGCGGGCGCATCGGCGACGCGGGCCTCGGCGCGCGACTGCTTGCCGGAGACGACGAGATCGAAGCTGGGCGCATCGCGATCCTGCTCGACCGGCTCAACAAGGAGCGGCGCGCGCTCGAGAAGGAGATGCTCGAAGCCGCGCTTGCCGAAGCCGACGCCATGGTGGCGGCGCGCCCCGATCTCCCGTTCCTGATGGTCGGGTCGCACACCTGGCACAAAGGCATCGTGGGGCTCGTCGCGAGCCGGCTGGTCGAACGCTTCCGCCGCCCGGCGTGCGTCATCGCCTGGGAGGAGGAGGGCGGAGCCGGCAGCGGCACGGGCTCGCTGCGCTCCGTCGCCGGTGCCGACATAGGCTCGGCCGTGCGCGAAGCCGTGGCCGCGGGCCATCTCGTGAAGGGCGGCGGGCATGCGATGGCCGCCGGCCTTACGGTTGAGCGCACGAAGCTCGCCGCCGTGCAGCAGTTTCTCGAGGCACGCCTTGCCGCGAGCGTAGGCGAGGCGCGCAACCGTGCCGATCTCGCCGTCGACGGCGCGCTGACGCTCGCGGGCGTGACGGACGAGCTGTTGGACCTCGTGGAGCGCGTCGGTCCCTTCGGCCAGGGCAACCCATCGCCGCGCTTTGCCTTCCCGGCGACGCACGTGCGCTTTGCCAAGCTCGTCGGCGAGAACCACGTGCGTTGCGTGCTCGAGGCCGAAGGCGGCGCGCGGCTCGAGGCGGTTGCCTTCCGTGCGGCGGGCGAGCCGCTGGGCGATCTGTTGCTGGGGACCGGTGGCCTGCCGATCCACGTTGCCGGGCATTTGAAGCGCTCGTCCTGGAACGGGCGCGAGCGCATCGAGCTGATGATCGAGGATGCGGCCGACCCGCGCCGCCAGCGCTGACTAGGAGGCCGCGCCGGGCGGTCCTGTGGGGTTGGCCAGTTGCTTGCGCGGGGCGCCAAACGACCCTATAGACCACCCCCGAACGGTCCCTTCGTCTATCGGTTAGGACGCGAGATTTTCAATCTTGAAAGACGGGTTCGACTCCCGTAGGGACCGCCACGATATTCATTTGGTTTTCTCCGCTACGTGCTGCGCGACCATTCGCATCGTCGTGTGACCGGTGATGGACTTGATCTCCTCCTTGCACAACGGCGGATCCGCCGGGCCTAGCGTGTTGGTGCTGGATTCCGTCGCCTGTTAACTGCGCGAGAGTGGAGTGGCCGGCCCCGATGTTGCGGTCACCGTGGACTGCTCAAGCATCGCAACGCCTGCAAGGGCGAAACAGGCAACGCCGAGGAGCCCAAGAACGGCGAGAACGATTGTGGCAGTCTTACTGCCTCTATCTGCTTCGATCATGAACGCTACCTCCGAAGCCCTGATATAGACTTGAAGGAGTGCGCTTGTTGCTCACGCCGGCGCACCATCGCGTGAGAACTCATTACGTCTCGGAAAGGTGCCGATGCGCCGCAAGCTTCTCCGCGCACTCGGGCACTAGGAGATCAAGGCATGTTGCGAAGGCTTGCGTTAGTGATGAGTATCCTCGGGCTCGGCGCTTCTCACTGCCTGGGACAGACATCGAAGTCCATGCTCGAACAGTGCCGAGAGGTGGTGGCGCACGAGAAGACGCCTAGCCCGTTTCCTCCCGACAAAGTTCTGAGTGCGACGGCCTGCACAAATTATATCTACGGGTTCGTGGGTGGGTATCTCGTGACGTTGCAGTTGGTAGGGGCCAAAGGCCAAATATGCTTTCCGTCCGGCGCGACGCCCGTCCAACTGGCGACGGCGTACGTGAGTTGGGCGGACCGGAACTCGGAGAAAATGCAATTGCCGGCCCGGTCGACCATCATGAGAGCGTTCGAAGAAGCGTTCCCCTGCAAGAAGTAGGGTCAGCTCTGGACAGTTCCCAGCGGCCCTTGTTGGTCTATTCGAGTTGACACCGACCCTCCCGCGCTCCCAAGCTCATTAGGAAGCGCGAGGATGACGCCCGGTCTCCCAGGCGCCGCTGTTCCGCATCGCCATCAGTTTTTCGACTTCCAACTGGAAGAAGCTCGTCGCGCGATCAGCCAGGATGCGCGACCGGTGGAAGGCCCAAGTCAGCGTCCCCAGCGGTCGTCGTCGAAATCACCGAGCTTGTCGAAGCAGCGCTGCAACTCTTCAGAGCGGTTGCGCTGTTCCTCAGCAGCACGACGCCGCGGAACATATCGGCACCACTGGGAGTGCCGCACCGGATCGTTCGCCCAAGCTGGGCCTTGAAGGCCACAACGGAAGCGAGTGTTGGCGTCCGCTTGGATGACGGCGATCCGCGCATAGACCTCGCAGCTTGCACGCTTGCCCTCGGCATCGCCCCGGCGATCATCGCGGTCGTCCTGGCAGGGGCCGCAAACGTAGCCGTTCGCCCGATAACAATTGGGATCGGTGCTGCGCCCGTTGCGACATTCAGCGGCCCAAGCCGACGCCGACCCCACAGCCAGGGCGGTAATGACGAAGGCGCCTCTAAGCGCAAGATCACGGATCATGATGTCTCTCTCTATGCTGCTTCAGATGAAGTTCTATCAAGTCGCGGATGAAAGACAATCGAGCGGTCAATCGGCGGGGTGAAGCGACGGGTCGCTTCTCGCCTTTGAACACATGTGCCCGCAAGCCTACGAGGATGCTTGGCATTTGTGACAATCGATCCTTGGAATCGATTTGGCTGACCTTAAGTATTCGACCGGCAAGGTTCGCTGGACAATCTTCGTGGCGCCGCCGCTGGAGATCTTGATGTGCAGTTCGAGCCAGGCCTCGGCGCCGGGACGCGGCGTTTCAATCGTGACGTCATAAGTGGGTGTGTAAGATGAGAGCGGCGTTGGGCGTAATCCTAGTCATTCTTGCGCAGACGGGCGCTGCGGTCACCGACGACCTTGCGTGCGTCAGCACGACCTTTCGGTTCATCGGCGCCAACGACAAGGTCTGCGTCAGCGTCTTCGATGATCCCAAGGTGCCGGGCGTGGCGTGCCACATAAGCCAGGCGCGGACCGGCGGCGTCTCGGGCACGCTCGGACTTGCCGAAGACCCCTCGCGCTTCTCGCTCGCCTGCCGCCAAGTGGGGCCGGTCACGACCGATCTCGCCACGCTCCCCGACCGCGAGAAGGTCTATTCCGAGAGCACGTCCATCTTCTTCAAGCACACGCACGTCTTCCGCATCGTCGACCGCAAGCGCAATACGCTTGTCTACGTCGCCATCAGCGACAAGATCATCGAAGGCTCGCCGGAGAACGCGCTGTCGACGGTGCCGATCGTGCCGTGGCCTGCCGCCCGCTAGGCGTTGCTGGATCGGGGTGTCGCTGGCTCCGCAGGAAGGATTCGAACCCCCAACCTACCGGTTAACAGCCGATTGCTCTACCGTTGAGCTACCGCGGAACAGTTCGCGACACGAACGGCTTAGCAGAGCCGGGCGCAACCATCCCTTACACGCTGTCGAGTTAGCTAAAGTTCTGTTTATCTTCGAACCAATACCGTTAACCCTCGCCCGCATGTCTGGTAAACGCGGGCGAAGGGCTACAGCCAGCCGCGCCACTTGAACCACAGTATGGGCACGATGGTGCTGAGCGCGATCATCGCAAGCCCCCACTGATAGCCCCAGGCCCAGCTCAGCTCCGGCATGTTTTTGAAGTTCATGCCGTAGATGCTGGCCACCAGAGTCGGCGGGATGCCGACCACCGACACGACCGTCAACACGGTGAAAATATCGTTCTGCTTGGTGTTGATGAGCCCCAGGACCGCGTCGAGGAGAAACTGCACCTTGTTGGACAGGTGCGTCTCATAGTCGGTGAGCGAGAGAACGTCCGTTTGCGCGGTCTTCAGGCGATCCTGCGTCTCGTGACTGATCCAATCCCGGGGCGGTGCGGAGACGAACGGGACGATGCGCTGCAGGCCCAGCAGAATATCGCGTATGCGGGAAAGCCGCTCGCCGATGTTGCCGACGTCGATGAGGACGCGGCGCAAGGCATCGTTGGACGTGCTGGGTAGACGGCGCCGGCCTTTGCGCAGCTTCGGAAAGATGGCGCTTGATGTCGCATCGAGCTCTGCGGCGATCCCCTCCAGCAGATCGGCGCTCATATCGACCATCGCGTCGATGAGCGTCGCAAATGTCTCGACGCTCGTCGCGCGACCACCGTTCTTGGTGAGCTTTGCTACCGCCGCCTCGAAGGATCGCAGCGGCGTATAGCGGATGGTGACGAGCAGGTCCTTCGACAGCACAAATCCGAGCGGCGAGGGGGCCTGGTCGAGCGCGTCCGCATGCGCAACGATCGGCATGCTGAGGTAGAGGATGCCCGTCTCCTCAGAGATGCGGCTCGAAGACTCGATTTCGCTCAGCTCGGCGCGCGTGGGGAGCTGAAGGCCGTAGCGGGTTTCGACGGAGGCCCTCTCCGCGTCCGTCGGATTGACGAGGTCGAGCCATGTCGGCGCGGCGACGCCGCTCGGATAGGCAGTCAGCATTGGGGGGCCTTTTTTCGGTATCCTGAACGGGTCGAGCGGGATGTTCGTTCCGCTGCGGGAGACGTCAAGGGCCGCTGGAGGGATTAGCGCCCCGGAGAGGTGCTGGGACCACAGTCGCGCCGACCCGAGGACAAACAGTCGAGCACGTCGGAGCTCGCCTTCAAGTCGTGGAAGAGCCACGCCCCTCCGAGCAATATCAACGCCAGGATGACAAGCGCGATCACGTTCTGCCGCGTGCGGTGTGCTTGCTCACTGTTGTCCATCGCCGCCACCCACAGGATTGCGCGAGAACTCCCCACCAAAATTGCCCAGAAACCGGCCAAAGCCGAGCGGCTGCGCCGAATCACATTACACCTGCGCAAGCGCACCGCCAGCGCCGGACAATGCAAAAGAGCGCATGAGACGTCTTCTGGGGGTACTGACGGTCGTGCTGCTGGCTGCGGTCGCAGTCCAGAGCGCTGCGGCGTCGGACGACGCGGCAGAGAAGTCCCTGTCCGTCGGCATCAATGCCTATCGCCAGGGCAGCTTCGAAGCCTCCATCGAAGCGTTCACGGAAGCCCTGCAGGGGCATCTCTCCTCGCGCCAGGCCGCCAAGGCCTTCTACTATCGCGGGCTGGGCTATCGGGCGCTGGGCAAGCCGGGGCAGGCAATCTCCGACTTCGACGCGGCTATCGCGCAGCCGAACGGGCTGTCGTTCAGCCAGCTCGCGGACGCGGAGGACAGTCGCACGGCCGCGCAGAAGGAGGCTGGGATCACCGCTCAGGAATCGGTGGTGTCGGCAAAGGCTGAAAGCGGGTCGCCGATTCCGGTGAGCCTGCCGCCACCACAGCCGGTTCCGCCGCGACCGCAAAGTTTCCTGACGACAACCTCGATCGATCCGGCCGGGGCCCAGACCGCCGGTCCGACTTCGGCCCCAAGCCCGGCCTGGGGCGCCGCGGCGGTCATTCCGCGTCATACAGAGGCTGCAGCGTCGCCCTTTGCGACGCAAGTCCTACCCGATCCCGCTCAGCGATCGCATTCCGCGACCACAGCGGCGCCATTTGCGACGCAGGTGTTGGCGGCCATCGCTCCGCAGCCTGCACCCGCAGCCGCTCCGCAGCCAGCCGTCACGGCCGTCCCGCAGTCCGCCGCGGCGGGTGGCATCCGCGTACAGGTGGCGCGCGTGCAGACGCAGAACGAGGCCTACGCGCTCGTCGTGCGCCTGATCTCCCAGCACGGCGCGGAGTTCGATCCGAGCATGCTGAAGATCGAGCGCGGGGTCGCTCCCGATGGCAAGACGGTTGCCTATCTCGTGCGCCTCGGCCCCTTCGCGGATGCCGATCAGGCGCAGAAACGCTGCTTCTCGCTGCGCCGGACCGGGTATGACTGCGTCGTGCAATACTGAAGCTTGGCGCGCGCTGCTTAGGTCTCGGAGGCAATCGACGCTTAGCATTTATGCAAAGCTTGTCTGTTTTTCGCTCTTGAGCGTTTCCACATTCGTGCTTACGATTTTGGAAAACAAGAACACGCGACTTGGGAACGCGCCCCTGGTGGAACCGGCCCACGGTGTGTGGGTTGAGATTGAACCTTTGGGGTGACCGATGCCGCTGACCTTCCGTATCTTCGCCTCCCTCACGGCTCTGGCGCTGCTAGCGCTGGTGCCCTCCGCGATCCGCGCCGGCGACGGTCCCAATGTGGACGTGCGCTGCATGGCCGAAGGGGACGATTGCCGCACGCGCATCATCAGGTTGCCCGACGGCCTGCCCGGCCAGGTCCTGAAATTCGAATACTGCCATGAGGGTGATTGCGACCGCGCCCACCGCGAGCACTGGGTCACGCACTACCTCGTGCCGCCGCCGGGCGAGCTCTGCCACAACACCGATATCAACGAGGCGCTGCACTGGCTGGAGCAGAACCGGCCGGGCTGGCTGCTCGCGGGCTGGGGATGCGTGTCGAGCCGGCAACTGCCAGCCTAGCGGGTCGGATGCTCTAGGGCGTTGAGCGTTCCTCTTGGCTCTCGTCGTTCGCGCGCGGCGGACCGGGCCGCTCGCTATCGGCGATAGCCCTCCAGCTCGCCCCCTCGAGATCCTCAAACTGGCCCGAGCGCAAGGCCCAGAGAAATGCCGCGAGCCCGAGCAGGCCGAGAAACAGGGCAACCGGAATGAGCCAGACGAGCGCCATCATGGCGCGTTGCCGGCAACCGGTGTTGCGGGGCGCAGAGAAAGCCGCATCGTGCGCAGCCGCAGCGCGTTCCCCGTCACGGCGATGGATGAAAACGACATGGCGAGCGCCGCAAGCAGCGGCGTGACCAGCCCGGCCATGGCCAGCGGCACGAACAGCGCATTGTAAGCGAGCGCGATCGCGAAATTCTGCAGGGACATGCGCCGCGCCGCCTGCGCAACCTTGATGGTCTCGATGACGGGGGTGAGGCGTTCGCCCTGGAAGATGGTGCCCGCGGCTGTCTGGCTGATGTCGGCGGCCGATGCCGGAGAGATGGATGCGTGCCCGGCGGCGAGCGCGGGGGCGTCGTTCAGGCCGTCGCCGATCATGAGGACCTTGTGGCCTTGCGCCTTCAGAGCGTCGAGACGCGCGATCTTGCCGTCCGGGCGCACGCCGCCATGCACCGTGTCGATCCCGGTCGCTGCGGCGGCGGCGCTGGCAGCGGCGACTGTGTCGCCTGATAAGAGCTCCACCGCATAGCCCGCGCGCCTGAGCTCGGAAACGACCGCGCCCGCATCGGAACGCAGTGCATCCTCGAAGTGGAACGGCACCGGCGCCTCGCCATCGCGGCGATACCAGAGCGTTGCCGGCTCACCGGTCGCTGCCACACCCACCCAAGCGGCGCTGCCAAGCCGCTCCTCTCCTTGCGCGCTGCGCGCAACAAGCCCCGATCCGGCGATCTCCTCGACGGCGCCGCCGTGCATCAGCGGGAGGCCGCGAGCCTGCGCTGCCTTGACCAGCGCCTTCGACAGCGGGTGGCGGCTGTTGAGCGCCAGACACGCCGCGCGCCGCAACACATCCTTGTCGACCGCGTCCGCATCGGTCTGGCGCGGCTCGCCCAGCGTGAGCGTCCCGGTCTTGTCGAGCACGACCGTGTCGACCTCGGCGAGCCGCTCGAGCGCGTCGGGCGCCTTGACGATGACGCCCGCGGCGAACAGGCGGCTGCTCGCCGCGACCTGCACCGCCGGCACGGCGAGCGCGAGCGCACACGGGCACGTGATGATGAGCACCGAGATCGCGAACGTGAGCGACTGCTCCCAGCCGGCACCCGCCAACATCCAGCCGATGAAGGTGATGGCGCCGAGCGCGTGCACGGCGGGCGCATAGAGGCGGGCGGCGCGGTCGGCGAGGCGCACGTAGCGCCCGCGCGCCTGCTCGGCCGCGTGCATGAGCCGGGCGATTTCGGCAACGAGCGTGCCTTCGTCGGTCGCGGTCGCGACGACCTCGATGGCGGTCGTCGTGTTGATGGTGCCGGCATGCACCGTCGCGCCCACGCCGGCGAGACGCGGCATCGTCTCCCCGGTGATGAGGCTTTCATCGATGTCGCTCGCGCCGGCGACGACGCGGCCATCGACGGGGATGCTCTCGCCGGCGGCGACGAGGACGCGCATGCCGGGGACGAGCTCGCGCGCGCGCACCCGTGAAGGCCTGCCGTCTTCTCCGATGACGGTGGCGGTCATCGCCTTGAAGCCCATCAAGTTTTCGGCGGCGCCCTTGGCGCGCACGCGCACGCTGTCGTCGAGATAGCGGCCGATCAGCAGGAAGAACGTCAGCATGATCGCGGCGTCGAAATACACCTGCTCGCCGCCGGCTATGGTCTGCACGAGGCTCATGGTCGACGCGAGGATGATCCCGAGCGAGATCGGCACGTCCATGTTGAGCCGCCCGGCGCGGAGGGCTGAGCGCGCGGAGCGGAAGAACGGCTGCGCGGCATAGAGGATCGCGGGCAGCGCAATCAGCGCCGACAGCCAGTGGAACAGCGACTGCACGGGCGCGTCCATGTCGCTCGCCAGACCGGCCCACACCGAGACCGAAAGCAGCATGACGTTGGCCGCGGCAAAGCCCGCGACCGCGAGGCGCCGCAACAGGTCCGCGCTCTGGGCGCGGCCGCTGTCGTCGCTGATCTGCGTCGCCTCGGCCGCATGGAAGCCGGCGTGCTCCAGCACGGCGGCAAGGGCCTCCGCGTCGGTGCGCCGGGGATCGAACCGCACGGCGACCCGCTTGGCCGCCAGATTGGCGCGCGCGCTCGCGACGCCTGGCGCGGCAAGCAGCGCCTTCTCCACGGAGGCCATACAGCCTCCGCAGCGCATGTTGGCGACGATGAGGGTCACGTCACGGGCTTGGCGGGCGGCTGGGGGGACGACTGGGGTTTGGCGGCCGCCGAACGCGGTTGCACCCGCTTTCACGGCTTGATCCATATCCGTTCCCTCGCCTCATAAACCTTCTCAGCGGCGGCGCCTGCGCCCTTGCGCGCCTCGATGTCGATGGTCCACCAGCCGGCATCGAGGCCGGCGGCCTCGGCTTCGTAGGTGCCGGGGCCTGTCTGCGTGAACTCGATCTTGCGATCGAAACGGTCGGTCACGGGGCGCCCGATCTCGCCCGCAATGACGAGCCCCGGCACGGCCGCGCCCGTCGAATCGTTGAGATCGACGCGTACCCGCTGCGTCTCGGCAACGTAGGCGAGCTTGTCGCGCCAGCCGCGCTGCTCCTGGGCTTCGCCTTCGGCGATGCGCTGGTTATAGGCGAGCCCCTTGCGATAGGCGTCGGGCGTTTCGAGGCCGCCGAAGGTCGACAGCGCGTCGTAGACCATGATGCCGTTGACGACGAAGATCGTCGCGAAGAACCCGATGAAGATGAGAAGCACGTGCCCACCGCGCAATCCGCGCCGCGGGCTTTCTGGAATTGGGCTCCGGCTACTCATGCCCCAACTCGTGGTCGGACTCATGTTCAGATTCATGCTCGGGACCCCGGAAGGTGGCCTGGTGATAGGTGGTGGCGCCATCGCTCGCGTCGATGATCGCGAAGCGGAACGGCGTTGCGGCGCCCTTGAGCTCGTCTGTGCTTGGCGGCCGGCACCGTGACGAGCACCTTCAGCGCGCGCAGGTTGTCGGGCACCACCTCGATCGCCGGCTCGCCGGAGCCGACGCCCACGATCGAGACCTGCGCGCCCTTTAGGCCCTCGGCGGCGAGGCGGAAGGTACGCGCCTCGTGCATCTTGTTGAGGATCTTGACGGTAAAGGCATTGCGCAGCGACCCGTCGGAGAGCTGGACGAAGACAGGATTGCGGTCGTGCAGGACGCTCACGTCGAGCACCGAGCGGTTGAGCCAGGCGCCGAGCATGACCGCACAAACCACGGCGATCAGAGCGGCATAGAGGATGGTGCGCGGGCGCACGATGCGCAGGGGCGCGCGCTCGTGATGGGAGGCGGCGTCGAGGTTGCGGAAGGTATCGTAGGCGATCAACCCTTGCGGCCGATCGATGCGCTGCATGATGTCGTCGCAGGCGTCGATGCACAGCGCGCACTGGATGCACTCGAGCTGAACGCCGTTGCGGATGTCGATGCCCATGGGGCAGACCGCCACGCAAGCCTTGCAGTCGATGCAGTCGCCCCGGCCTTCCCAGCTCTGCCCCTTCTTGTGGGGAGCGCGCGGCTCGCCGCGGTAGCCGCGATAGGAGATGAGCAGCGACTCGCGGTCGAACATCGCGCTCTGGATGCGCGGCCACGGGCACATGTAAATGCACACCTGCTCGCGCGCGATGCCGCCGAGGAGATAGGTGGTGGCCGTGAAGACGCCGAGGAAGACGTAGGCGAGTGCCGGCGCATCGCCCTCGATGAGCTCGGCGGCGAGCGTCGGGGCATCGCGGAAATAGAAGACGAACGCGCCGCCGGTGGCGACGGCGACGAGCAGCCAGGTGATGTGGGTTGCCGTTTTCTTCCAGACCTTCTCAAACGTCCAGGGGCCGTTGTCGAGGCGGATGCGGGCGCTGCGGTCTCCCTGCCAGAAGCGCTCCACCACGATCATGAGATCGGTCCACACCGTCTGTGGGCACGTGTAGCCGCACCACATGCGCCCGGCGACCGCGGTGACGAGAAACAGCCCGAGCGCCGAGATGATCAAGAGCCCCGTGATGTAGTAGAGTTCCTGCGCCCAGATCTCGATCGGCCCGAAGAACAGCCGCTGGTTGGCGAAGTCGAGGAGGAACGCCTGGTCGGGGAGGCTCGGGCCGCGGTTCCAGCGGATCCAGGGCAGCAGGTAGTAGATCCCAAGCGTGACCGCCATCACGGCCCACTTGATGTTGCGGAACGTGCCGTGAGCGAGCTTGGCGTAGATCTTCTCGCGCGACGCATAGGACAGGGCGTTGCGCTCGGCCGGTGTCGAGACCTTGACGTCGACGCGCACGATCCCGGGCGCGGCCTCGGTGGCCGAGTTGTCAGGCGCGATGTCCGCGGCCCGGTTGATCATGGTCATTGCTCGACTCCCGCCGCGAAGCCTGTGCGTGTGCTACTTGCCGCCACCCAGCGAGTGGACGTAGGCGGCGAGCATCTTGATCGTCACAGGGTCGAGGCGGCCGTTCCAAAACGGCATCACACCGCCGCGCCCAGTCTCTACCGTCTTCTCGATATCGGCAAGCTTGCCGCCGTAGAGCCAGATGCCGTCGGTCAGGTTCGGTGCGCCAAGCTCGGGATTGCCCTTGCCGGCATCGCCGTGACAGACGGCGCAGTTGTCGGCGAAGATCTTGGTGCCGCGCTCGGCCGCGGCCGCATCCGTGGCCTTGCCCGAGAACGAGAGCACATGCTGGGCCACATCAGCGATCTCGGCCGGCTTGAGGATGCCGTCGAGGCCGAAGCGCGGCATGGCCGTATCGTGCGTCTCCTTGTGGCCGGAGCGGATGCCGTAGGTGATCGTGCGCTCGATCTGGGCCGGGCTTCCGCCCCACAGCCAGTCGTCGTCGTTGAGGTTGGGATAGCCGACGCCGCCCTGCGCGCCCTTGCCGTGGCAGGGGCTGCAGTTGTCGCCGAACACGGCAGCTCCGCCCGCGATCACGAACGGCATTAACTCCTGGTTCTTCTCGATGTCGTCGAGCGGCATTGCGGCGATCTGCGCGAGGTATTTGCTTTGCGCAGCCTTGGCGTCGGCGACCTGTCGGTCGACCGCGCCGCGCTGGCTATAGCCGAGGTAGCCCTTGGTGTAGCCGTTGAGCGTCGGCCACGCCGGGTAGACGATCCAATAACCGATCGCCCACACGATGCAGGCGTAGAACGTGTACAGCCACCACCGCGGCAGCGGCTTGTTGAGCTCGCGGAGGTCGCCGTCCCAGACGTGCCCCGTCGTTTCAACCCCCGTGACGCTGTCGATCTCCTTGTTTGTCATCGGCCGTCTCCCTCCGGCTTGTCGTCGTCATCGAGAGGCAACTGCGCGGCCTCGTCGAACTTCTTCTTGTTGCCGGGCCAGAACACGTAGGCGACAACGGCGATGAAGAGCGCAAAGAACAGCACCAGGACCACGCTCTGAGAAAGCACAGACGCTGCCTCGTAGGTCATGGCTGCCTCAGCGAAGGTTGGGTCCGGCCGCGTCGAACTTGGCGAAATCGACGAGCGTACCGAGCATCTGCAGATAGGCGATCAACGCGTCGAGCTCGCTCGGCTCCGGGTTCTGGCTGCCGTCGAACTTGCGCACCTGCGCCTTCGGGTAGCGCGCGACGAGCTCCTTCGCCTCCTTGGTGTCGGGCGAGACCTGGGCGTTGAGATCGGCCTGCGCCTTGGCGATCATCTCGTCGGTGTAGGGAACGCCCGTCAGCCGCAACGCACGCAGGTGATCGGCGATGTCGGGATAGTCGAGCTTGCGCTGGGCGAGGAACGGATAGCCCGGCATGATCGACTCCGGCACCACCGAGCGCGGGTCGTGCATGTGCGCGACGTGCCAGCCGTCGGAGTACTTGCCGCCGACGCGGGCGAGGTCGGGGCCGGTGCGCTTCGATCCCCACTGGAAGGGATGATCGTACATGCTCTCGGCGGCGAGACTGTAGTGGCCGTAGCGCTCCACCTCGTCGCGCAGCGAGCGGATCATCTGGCTGTGGCAATTGTAGCAGCCCTCGCGGAGGTAGATGTCGCGGCCTGCCAGCTCGAGCGGCGAGTAGGGACGCATGCCCTGCACCTTCTCGATCGTCGAGTTGAGCAGGAACAGCGGCGCGATCTCCACGAGGCCGCCGATCGACACGACGACCAGGATGCCGATCAGGAGGACGATCGAGTTCTTCTCAAAAAATCCGTGGTTCATGATCGCCCCCTCACTCCGCAGGCACTGCCGCGGCATCGCCGCGCAGCTCCGCCGCCGCCGCCGATGCCGGCTGCTCGGCGAGATCTGTCGACACGTCGCCGCGGATCGTGCGCCAGACGTTGATGGCCATGAGAATACCGCCCAGGAGGAACAGCGATCCGCCGGTGGCGCGGATGACGTAGGGCCAGTGCATGGCCTCGACCGTCTCGACGAACGAGTACTTGAGGAAGCCGAGGCTGTCGTAGGCGCGCCACATCAGGCCCTGCGTAATGCCGGACACCCACATGGCCGAGACGTAGAGAACGAGCCCGAGGGTGGCGACCCAGAAGTGCCACTCGACGAGGCGGAGCGAGTAGAGCCCGCGCCGCTTCCAGAGCCACGGCACCAGGCAGTAGATGGCGCCGAAGGACACCATGCCGACCCAGCCGAGCGCGCCGGAGTGCACGTGGCCGATGGTCCAGTCGGTGTAGTGCGAGAGCGAGTTCACCGACTTGATCGACATGAGGGGGCCTTCGAAGGTCGACATGCCGTAGAAGGCGACCGACACCACGAGGAGGCGCACGACAGGGTCGGTGCGCAGCCGGTCCCAGGCGCCCGAAAGCGTCATCAGACCGTTGATCATGCCGCCCCACGAGGGCATCCACAGCATGATCGAGAAGGTCATGCCGAGCGTCTGCGCCCACTCAGGCAGCGCGGTGTAGTGGAGGTGATGCGGCCCCGCCCAGATGTAGAGGAAGATCAGCGACCAGAAGTGCACGATCGACAGCCGGTAGGAATAGACCGGCCGTTCGACCCGCTTCGGGATGAAGTAGTACATGATGCCGAGGAAGCCCGCGGTGAGGAAGAAGCCCACCGCGTTGTGGCCGTACCACCATTGCGTCATCGCATCCTGCACGCCCGAGAACGCCGAGTAGCTTTTCGTGCCGAGGAACGAGACAGGCACCGCCAGGTTGTTGACGACGTGCAGCATGGCGATGGTGACGATGAAGGCTAGGAAGAACCAGTTCGCCACGTAGATGTGAGGCTCGCTGCGCTTCCACAGCGTGGCGAGGAAGATGAGCAGGTAGACGACCCAGACGAGCGTCAGCCAGAGGTCGACGTACCACTCAGGCTCGGCGTACTCCTTGCCCTCGGTGACGCCCAGCACGTAGCCCGAGGCCGCGAGCACGATGAAGAGCTGGTAGCCCCAGATGACGAACCACGGCGCCCAGTAGCCGGCGATGCGCGCGCGGCAGGTGCGCTGCACGACGTAGAACGACGTGGCGAGCAGCACGTTGCCGCCGAAGGCGAAGATCACGGCCGAGGTATGCACCGGGCGCAGGCGCCCGAAATTGGTCCAGGGCAGGTCGAGGTTGAGGGCGGGGAAGGCAAGCTGCCAGGCGATGATGTCGCCGACGAGGAAGCCGACGACCCCCCACAACACGGCGGCAATGACCGCCACCTTGATGGGGCCGTCCATGTAGCTGTCCTGCTCGTCCTTGCCGCCCCGGCGTGGATGCGTGGCGACGTAGTATCCGCCCGCGGCGAAGAAGACGAAGAACAGAAGACCGTGGAAGGTCATCACCGGGTCGCTCGTAGTGAGCGCCAAGGCGAGCGCCCCGCCGGCACCGGCTACGGCAACCAGGAGTGTTATCGCGTGCGAAAAGGCAACGGCCTCTTCCCTAGGCGGCATCGTCATCCCCCTGCGTTTTTCCTTGGTTCGGACAAACAGAGATTGGCCAAAGCGATGTTTGAAGGAGAGCGGGAATATCGCTTTGACCTAGGTCAAGGTGCGGCAATGTGGGCTTTGCGGCTTTAGTCGCAGACGAGCGGCCTGCGTGCCTCGCCGGGCGCCGGCTCAGGCGGGCTGCTTTTCCCGCCCGGCGAACTGCGCGTAGGCGTCGATCGCGTGCGCGGCGTACATGACGGACGGCCCTGCGCCCATGTAGATGGCCATGCCGAGTGTCTCGAAGATCTCGGCCGGGCTGGCACCCTGTTCGACCGCTGCCTTCGCATGGAAGGCAATGCAGTCGTCGCAGCGCGTGGCAACGCCGATGGCGAGCGCGATCAGCTCTTTGCTTTTCTTGTCGAGAGCGTTTTCGTGCAGGGCCGCCTGCGCCAGACCGGCGAAAGCCTTCATCACCTCGGGGCTGCCCTGCCGCAAGGTCCGCAGCGATGCGTTCACCGTCTTCGTCAGTTCCGTCCAATTGGTGGACATGGGGCCCCTCTCATCTCGCGCTGAATCAAGAAGGGCAGAAGGAGGCAGACGTACTCGCCACCGGCCATGATCTGGCTCAAGGGGAGGCGCGGCCCATCATCGCTGGGCGGCGGCGAGGGAGATCGGCGGTCCTTCGTAACGCCTTGCAACCGCGCCTTGAATTGGCATAAACCGGCGCCCGTGCCGGGCATTTTGTTGCCCTTTTTCGGGTGCACGGCTCGCGGCCATGTGGATGCTCGGCGTAGGCGCGATGATCGCGCCCATATCGTCCCCTGGAGCGGCCGCGCGGTTCGCCGCGCCGCTTGCGCTCGCGCTGCTCGGGGGCGTGCTCACCGGCTGTGCGTCGTCCGGCCTGATGGACGTTCCACCCGCCCACGTGGCAGCCGAGCCCTACCAGAACATGACGTGCGAGCGCATGAAGTCGGAGGCGGGGGCGCTCAGCTCCCGCAAGGCCGATCTCGCGCCGGCGCTGTTTCCCTCGATCAGCGAGGAAGAGCGGGAGAAGCGGCTCGCGCAGATCAACGGCGAGCTGAAGACGCTGTCGGAGGTCTCCTCGCAGAAGTGCAGCACGAGCCGATAGGCTCAGGCTTTGGCGCGACCGAACTTCTCGCGCAGGTAGCTGCCGAGGCCGCAGCCGTCGAGGTTCGACGGCATTACCAGCCATGCGCCCTCGGAATAGAGCTTGCGCACAAAGCCGTGGCCGGAGCCCTGCACGACGATGAAGCCCGGGCCGGCCTCGAGCACGCGCGTGTCACTGCGGCTCATCGCACCCATGGTCGTGGCCTGCGGCCCGAACACGATCACTGTCGGCGAGATCTCGGTGAAATAGGTGAGCACGCCGACGGCGACGAACCACGCGAATACAACGGCAAAAGCGGCGGCCGCGAGCTTGCCCGCACGCAAAAGCAGTGCGGCTCCGGAGCCGGGGCTTTCGGTGATCGAGGCGTCAGTAATCGTAGACATGCTCCAACTCGGCTTTGGTCGTCGCAAGCTTGCGGATCAGCTCGGTCAGCGCTGGCACCTTCACGTCGAGCCCGACGCGGCGCCAGCCGGGCTTGGCCTGGATCGGCACCTCGAATATTTCGTGCGCGCCGGGGAAGTCCGTCGCCTCGCCAGGGGGCACCTTCGCCGTTACGAGAATATCATCGTTGCCGGCGATCTCGGTGAAGTTTCGCCCGCGGCCGGCGAGCCCGCGGATGATCTCGGTAAACGTTCGGTAGCGCGGCGTCTCGATGATCGCGCGCCCGTCGTCGAGCGTCTTGATGATGGTGATGCGCTCGTCCGCGTCGGTATCGGTCTTATCGAGCCCGGAGACCACGCTGCGGATCTTGAGCGGCGCGGGATCGAGCCCGGCGAGCGCGCCGAGAGCCTTGGCGTAGACGGCCTTGACCGCGTACTCGAGCGATAGCGAGCCGCGCCGCTCGATCTTGCGCACGAGATTGCCGCCCACGAGCGGCGTCTCGGCCCAGAACGCTTTCAGCTTCGCGCCGAAGGGGAAGCGATACCAAGGCGTCTGGCGCAGGAAGAGCGCGTACTCGTCGGCGACCTTCAGCGCGAACTCGTCCTCGGGCGTTCGCACGGGCCCGCGCAGCCACGCGGTCACGCGTCCAACCGTCTCCTCGTAGAAGCCTTTGATGCCCATCTCGGCCGCGAAACTCACGCCGATGATGTAGAGCATGGTCATGGTCTCGACCGGAATGGGTGCGCGCGATGACGCGATACGGCGGATGCGGCACAGGTTCGACCAATAGCTGCGGATAGAGCCGAAGTAGCCGAAATCGGATTCGCTGCCCTGGCGCGTCACCGCGGCGAAATCCTCATAGGCATGCACGATCGACCATTCGGGGTAGGTGAGGTAGGTGTTGACCTCCTCGCGCCGGTCGGCCGGATCGAGCACTGACTTGAACGGCTCGGCCTGCGCATCGACCGGCGCGGTGCACATGGTCTCGGTGAAGACGACCGGGATGAGCGCGGCCACGATGAGCGCGGTAAAGCCGATGCCGACCCACTTCAGGACGCGCAGCATCGGCTCAGTCCTTGCCCAGCACGAAGCCCGAGAACATGGCGACGCCGCCAAGGATGAGATGCGGCGCACTCGCCAGGATCTTGAAGCTCAGCGGCCAGTCGAGGATGCCGTTGCGGATGATGCCGAGGTCGAGGAAGCCCGAGCCGAAGGCGACGCCCATGGCGCCGTCGAGGAAATAGAGCGTGCCGAAGATCTTGAGGAAGGCGACGGCCGCGCGCTTCGACATCAGCCCGGCGATCAGCGCCCACAGCGCGGAGGAGGAGTGCAGGATATCGTTGAAGAGGTTGAGCTTGAAGATGCCGAAGGTTCGGCCCTCTGCGTCCGTGAGGCCGGGGATGAAGCCGAGCGCGGTGACGGCCGCCAACACGACGGCGAAGCCCAGGGCAATCTTTTGCGTGCGGTCCATCGTCGGCTCATCCCATGCAATGAAAGAGACTAAGGCGCGAAATACGCCTGCCACATGGCGTTGCGGAACAGAAGGCCCGGATCGTA
The DNA here is from genome assembly GCA_963817485.1 of uncultured Alphaproteobacteria bacterium. Lineage (GTDB taxonomy): Bacteria > Pseudomonadota > Alphaproteobacteria > Rhizobiales > Hyphomicrobiaceae > Hyphomicrobium_A. The sequence goes on from CAWFOR010000020.1 coordinate 394,271, forward strand.
GTGCAGCTTCCTCTCCACGAAGCGGGCGGTGTTGCGATAGGCGCGCTCGACCTGGTCGCGCCGCGCGTGCAGCCGATAGGGCAGGTAGAAGCACCCGCCGATGGCGATCATGCGGTCGATCATCGCCTCGGTGAGCTGCAGCATTTCGGCTTCGCCCTCCGGCGTGACCGCCTGCGAGAACGACATGACGGCGGCGATGCGGCGCTGGGGCGCGTAGGCCATGACGCTCGTCTCGTCCGGACCCACGTAGCGCAGGGTGACGTTGAGGAACTCGGTCATCTTCTCCGGGATGATCTCGCGGCAGGCCTCGAGAAATTCCGGGAAGCGGTCCACCGGCACGAAGTACTCGTGCAGGATGTCGGTGCGGCTGCGGTCGGCGCTCGCGAGATTGGAGACGGGCTCGTTCATGAGCGAGTTGCGCGTGGCGATGCCGGAGCTGACCGCCGGGCCCGCGACCGTCTCCGCAAACCAGCGCACGCGTTTCACAAGCTCCGAGCCGACCTGGGCGCGGTAGAGATCGCGCGAGATGGCCGACAGCGAACCGCTCGTGACGGCCTTCGGCAGGCCGTCCTCCGGCGTCGGCAGCGCGCGATAGGTGATCATCAAGGCTTCGCGGAAGAAACGCGCCCGGTCGACGTTGAGGCGCCCGTACGCCATCTTCACGCCGGTGTCGCCATCGATCGCCTCGGTGAACTTCCGCGCGAAGACCTCCGCCGGCATCGCCTCAAACGTCGGCTTGAGCAAGACGTTGGGCACCATGTCGACCTCGAGCTCGAGGATGATGCCGAAATAGCCGTAGCCGCCCATGGCGAGGCCGAACAGCTCGGAGTTCTCCGTGCGCGAGCAGGCTAGGATCGTGCCGTCGGCCAGCATTATCTTGAACGCGCGCACGGTCGAGCCGAACGGCCCGTAGGGTACTGGCCAGCCGTGCGCATTGACGCAGAACGTGCTGGCGACGCCGAAGTCGGCGTTCGACTGCATGACGGCGGGCGAGAAGCCGAGCGGATCGATGGTGGCAATCACTTGATGCCAGCGCGTGCCGGCGTCTGTGAGGTAGGTTTTCGCGCGCGTGTCGGGCTCGCAGCGGAACGTCTGCATGGTGATGGCGGTGCCGTCGCGCGGTATGCTCTGGCCGCCCATGGTGTGGCGCGCGGCGGCGACCGCGACCGGGCGTTTCGCGGCGGCGGCATCCTTCAGCTCGCGGCGCAGGTGCTCGATGAAGACGCTCTGCTCGTCCGTGCCGACGATCCAGTGGCGATAGACGGGCGTCGGGTTGAGCCGGCTCGCGTCGTTGACGATGAAGCGCTTGCCTGTCGTCTCGGCGGCAAGGGGTAGGCGCGGGAATGCGGCGATCGCAGCCGCGGCTGCCGCCGTCTTGAGAACCTGACGGCGCGTTGGGGACGACATGCAAGTCCTTGGGGGAGACCGGCTAGGTGTTAGGCGCGGCAGCGCTGAGCGCGCCACGACCCACCCTGCCAGACCGCCGTTAGAACTCGGTTGGCAAATTGCCTAAATGTTGAGTGAACGCGGACCTCGCGCGCCGCACATCCCGACCACTCGCGTTTGTGGGTCCGCTCTAGCGCTGCGCCGACCGAGCCGCGGCGTCGAAGGCGGCGGCGAGGTCTTTGCCGCCCTGGAGCTGCGCCTCCTCGACCATCTTGGCATCTGTCGCCGCGAGCAGCTTCGACACGGTGTTGTTGTGCGCCGCGACCGGGTTGCGCTCATAGCCGCCGCGCTGGAAGAAGTTCGACGTCGGCACCTTCTCGCGCAACGGTTGCGGCATCTGCACCATGTCGAAGCCATTCCCGTCGCCGGTGAGGTTCATCATCTCGAGCTCGGCCGCGGTGAGCGGGGCGGTATAGCCGCTCTTGCGCGCAAACTTCACCGAGGTCAGCAACTTCTCGGTCTGCAACAGCGGGCCGATGTCGACGTCGAGATTCGCCGCATGCACGCCGAGGCCCTTTGGAGTCTTGCCGAGACGGTCGTGCGCGTTCCAGTCGTCGGGGACCGTGCGCGAGAAGGCGATCATTTTCTTGACCGCGGCGATCTTGTCGTGGAGTTGCGTCTTGCGTTCGCCGCTCGCGCTGTCGGCCGCCCGGTTGAGCGCGGCGACGAATTCGTCGCCCGCCTCCGCCATGAGTTCGACGGAGTTGGTCGAGAGGAGCTGGTTGTAGCCGAGCGCGGTCGAGATCGCGTGCGCGCCAGGCGTGTCGTACTCGAGGCCCGCCTGCACGTCGTACTTGCCGTCGCCGCCCGACTCAAAGCCGTAGATCTTGACCGCCGCTTCCTTGGTGAGGCCCGCCGCGGAGGCGACCTTGGCGTAGGCCTGCTTGAAGGCGACCTCGCTCTCGGGCGCCTGCGGCTTGAAGCCGAAGTGCTCCTTCGCGTTGGCCAGGAAGTCCTCGACGATCGGGATCTCGCGCGGCGGTGGCTTCTTCTCTTCCTCGGGGTTTTTCGGCTTCGGCGGACCGCCGTACACGGGCGGCTGCCGCAGCTCGTAGTCGTCGGCCGTGATCGTTGCGCCGCGCGCGCGCTTGGCTCGCCGCGCGCGCCGTTTCTCCGTCACCGAGTTCCAATACGGCGTTGCGACCTTCTCGTAGGCGTCCCACGCCTTGGTGTAATCCGCGAGCTTCTTGCGGTAGAGCTCCATGCGCTTCTGCATGTCGACCGGGGTTGGGACCGGCGCCTCGGTCTTGGCCGGCTCGGCGCGCGGGGCGTCCGCCGCTGCGGACATCAGCAGGAGGCCCGCGACGGCGCACGCAACGCATCCACTCGAGATGGAGCCCGGCATTCTGCCTCCCTTTGCGCGCCCTCTGGCGCGTTGACCTTGGCTGGCTAGCGCCTGTCTAGCGGAGCACTGCGGTCCCGGTATGACGCCTGCCTGGCGATTCACCTTAAACGACATCGACAAGATGCGGGCAAGCGTAGAGGAGGTTCGAGACATGCCGGCTGAGCTTCCCGGGACGCGGGGGCTCCGGTTCGATGAGCCGCCGAACGCGCCAAACCGCCGGCGCGACGACCTCAAACTCTCCGATCTCTTACTCGCAGGGGACCGACAGGGTCATGCCGACCGAGGAGAAGTATTTCTTGCAGCTTCCCGCATCGGCGGAAGCGACGCTCTTTGACTCCGACTTCTTGGCGTCGGCCTTCTTTGTCTCCGACTTCGTTTCCGTTTTCGTGTCCGACTTCGTGTCCGCCTTGGTATCCGTCTTGTCGGAAGCATCGGCCGTCTTCTTGGGCGTTTCGGCAGCAGGCTGCTCGGGCGCGGAAGAGACTTGCGAGCGACTGCTGCGGGAGGCTCGCCTGGGGCGGCATGTAGACCTCGCTCGTCCTTCGGGCTCTGCGCGCTCCAGGTAGTCGACGACTTCGTCGTCGTCGCAGGCTTTTACGATCAGCGACTGTGCCGCTTATGGAGGGAACGGTAAACCCGGCTTGCGCGGCTGGGGTCAATGCCAGCGCGAAGGATGCGGCGGCAAGGGCGATCAGCATCTTGTTCATCGGTCGTCTCCGCGTGTTCAGCTCTCTCTGGAGCCACTATTGTCGCGGAGGTGTCCCCTGCGCTGTTCCGGCGGGAACATGGGCCATGCGGCTCAGCAAATTTCGCTGAACGGCCTCGGCAACTCGAGGCCGGTAAGTGGACAAACGAAAAGCCGCCGGTCCTGTTGGGCGCGGCGGCTTCGTTGCGTGCGGCTGTCGGTACGAGCTCAGTCGAGTGGGGCCTGCACACGGCGCTCGCGCACCAGCATGGGTGATCGGCCCCAGATGTTGTGGTCGCGATTGTGGCCCCCGCGCTGGGCGCCATACCAGGCCGCAGCCAGCCCGACGAGGAGTGCGCTCGCGGTGAGGAGGCCGGTCAGCGCCGCGGCCTTGCGGGCGGTTTCGACGGCGCGCTGGGCGTCGGCAAAGGCGGTATCGACGCGCTTCTCCGCGTCGGCTGCGGGGACGCCGGCGCGCTGGGCGACGGCTTGTGCGAGATAGCTGCGGTCATTCGCGGTCATCTGCCCGTTGGCGACGGAGATGGCGAGAACGCGCGCAACGTCATCGCGGTCGAGCGGTGCCGCGGCCGTAGCGGTCGGGGACGTGCGCAGCAGCGTGTCCGTTGCGGGCGCCAATACGGTGTCGCCTTGCGTCGAGGCCATATCCGCGCTCACTTGCGCGGTGGTGATGGTGGTGAGCAGGACAAGGAAGGCGCCGGCCACGATGCCGAGCGACCAGACCAGGAAGCCGTGCATCCCGTCGCGGAACGCGACCTCATCGGCGCTTGCCTCGCGCCAGGATGAGCGCAGCCTCCCGGCGATGTAGCCGCCGAGCAGGAATGATCCAATCGTCACGATAAGCGACCAGAGCGCCGCGAGCGTGCCGCCGGTCTTGGCGTAGGAATGGCCCGGATAAGCCGAGATCAGCGACAGCCCCAGCGACGCGGCTGCACTCAAGAGAACGAAAGAAAGGGCCGCGGCTGCGAGCGCTCCCGCAAACACCGGACCCCATTCGACGTGGCTCGTTTCCACCCGGACGGCGACTTCTTTGGCCATGGCCTGCTCTCCTTGTTAGCGCAGGCCTAGCAGGCTCAACACGAACATGACCACCACAACTAGTCCGATGAGGTAAATGATCTCGTGCATCTTGGGACGCCTTCCTTAGACCGCGCGGCAACAACGATACGGACGAGGATTGGTTCCGCCATTTCTTCCGGCATCTGACTTTCGCGGGTGCAGCATCGGCCGATCGCGCATCCAGGCATCCGGACCTATCCGTCGCGCGCTTCGGCGACCTGGGTGAGTTTGCGATCGGCGGCCTTCTCCTCCCGAAGCTTCGCCTCGAGCTTGCGGGCAACATCCTCGCGCCCATCTCGGTCGCCTCGGCCTCTTCCCTCTGGGAGACTTAGGCGCGGATTGGGCCCAAATAAAAAAGCAACGCGGCGATCGCTCGCTGCGTTGCTCCTCGCGGTCTCGAAGTGCGCTGTTATCCAGCGCGGCTCACGATCATTCTCAACCGCCAAACCGCTTACGACTGGCCGTGCTGCCTGCCCTTGTCGCCCTGGCCCTGGCCGCCCTGACGCTGCTGCCCACCGCGCTGGTCATCCTGATGACCGCCCTGCTGGCGCTTGTTGGGGTCGTTCTGCGCCTCGCGCTGCTTGTTCTGGTCCTGCCCGCCCTGCTGGCGGTTGCCCTGGTTCTTGTCGTTCTGGTTATTGGGGTTATTGGTCATGACGTTCTCCTTGTGCGGGGGTAGGCTCAACGTCTTCGGCGGCGCCGGGTTCCGAGAAACCGGCTCAGCGAAGCACTTGCGCTAACCGCTCGCGCGATGGAAGCGAAGGGCTCCGGTCACCGTTAATCTTGCGTTGCTCTTGTCGGGAGGATTTGCCGATGAGTGCTTCGATCTCGTGCGCAAGCTCCGGCTGACGGGGCTTGCGCTTGCGCGGCTGGCGTTTGGCTGGACCGCGATCGATCGCCTGCTCTTTCGGCATGGCTCGTTCCCTCCTGGCTACGAAGCCTTGCGAGGAACGCGTTTGCCTTGCTTGCGCGCCTTCGACAGCCCGATGGCAATAGCCTGCTTGCGGCTCTTGACCTTGCCGCCTCTGCCGCCGCGGCCGCTCTTCGCTGTGCCGCGATTGTAACGCCGCATCTCGAGCTCGACGTCGCGTGAAGCGGCCGGCGAATATTTCCGCTTGGCTTTGGTCGTGCGTCCCGTTGTCTTTCTCGCGGTCGTCCTTCTTGCCGTGGTTTTTCTCGCTGTCTTGCGCGCAGCCATGGGAATCTCCCTGATGTTGATCGACGTGTGATGCAGACGTGTGAATGCACACGCGTGCGCTTGGCGCCTGCGGCGCCGCCGCAAAAACGTCAGCGGCGCGCGCATAGTTCCGCCAATGAGTTAGCGATTCGTTAAGACCTGAGCTAAGACTTGCGCTTGGCGCGTGTCGCCGTCTGGTCGTTCGCTGGAAATTGCCTCGTGCTCTCGCGCAGCGCCTCTTTGAGGCTCGACGGCCGCTTGTGCTTTTTCAGGAGATCGCGGAATGCTTCATCCGCCAGCTCCTGCAGGTCTTTCATGGAATCGGAGGCGAGCAGCTCGAGTGCGCGCAGCGTCTCCCCGTCGAACGCGATAATCTTGCGTGGCATGCCGGTCCCCTCCACGGCGAAGGCAAACTAAGCCCGTTTCTTCGCAGCCGATTTCTTGGCCGGCGCCTTCTTCTTCGCGGCCGGCGCCTTCGCCTTCGACTTTCCGCCGTCGCCGATGCTCTTCTTCAGCGCCGCCATCAGATCGATGACCTTGGCGCCGCGCGGCGCTTCCTCGTGCGGAGCGGTGATCTTCTGGCCCTTCATCTTCTTCTGCACCAGCTCACGCAGCGCGGTCGCGTAGTGGTTCTCGAACTCGGTCGGCGCGAACTTGCCCGACTTGCGCCCGATCAGCTCGACCGCCAGATCGACCATCTCCTTGTCGGGCTTGGCCGTCGGGACCTCATTGAAGAACTGCGCGGGCTTCTTTAGCTCGTCTGCGTAGCGCAGCATCTCCATCAGCAGCCCGTCATCGAACGGCGCAATGGCGACGAGCCACTCGCGGCCCGAGATCGTGAGCTGTGCGAGTCCGACCTTGCCGGTCTTCTTCAGCGCTTCGCGGATGACGACGAAGCCTTCGCCCGAGTGCTTGTCGGAGGGGGCGATGTAGTAGGGCCGCTCGAAATAGCGCGGGTCGATGTCGGACGCGTCGACGAAGCGCACGAGGTCCATCGTCTTCTTGCTCTCGAGCTTGACCGCGTCGATCTCCTCGGGCTCGAGCGTGACGTAGGTGTCATCGCCGACCTCATAGCCTTTCACGATGTCGGCGTTGTCGATCTCGCCGATGCCCTGCACGGTCTTTGTGTAGTTGACGCGGCGGCCCGACGGCTTGTGGATCTGGCGGAAGGAGATCTCGGACTTGCTCTCGACCGCGTTGTAGATCTCAACGCTGATCGAGACGAGGGAGAGGCGCAGGAAGCCTTTCCAGTAGGCGCGCGCAGCCATGACGAGCTCCGAAACGAGGGACTATTCGGCGTCCAGACTAGGGCCCGATGGTATCAGAAGGGTTCAGAAATCGGAAAAGGTCCGTAGACGCCGGTCTGTTTGCCCGTCCAGACCCCGAGCTACGTCCGGGCGGTACGAGCGAAACCCGTTGGCGGAGCACAAGGTTCCCGGCCGCTATTCTTCGCAGGCGACCGCGACCGTCATCCCCACGCTCGGCACGTAGCGCAGGCAGGTCGAACCCTTATCGGCCGGCGTCGAGCCTGCCGTGGCCGACGTCGCGGTCGCCGATTCCGGCATGTGCCCCAGCGTCACCTCGATATCCTTGCGCCCGCCTTTGCGCACGATGTCCAGCGTCACCTGCGAGTTCGACGGCAGGTTGCCGACATCCCAGGCGAAAGGGACGACATCATGCACTGCCTTGCCGTTGAGCATGGCGATGATGTCCCCCGCCACAACTCCCGCGCCCGCGGCTGGGCCGCCATCGACGGTCTTGACCACGAACAACCCGCTGCCCTTCTCGATCGAGGCGGCGGCCGCCTCCTCGTCCGTGGTCTTGCGCACCTGCACGCCGAGCCAGCCGCGGTCGATGGCGCCCGACTTCTGCAGCTTCTCCACCACGTCCTTCATGACGGCGGAGGTGACGGCAAGCCCGATGCCGGTGCGCTTGCCGGCATTCGAGTAGTTGGAGGTGAACATTCCGACAACCTCGCCCTTCATGTTGAAGAGCGGCGCGCCGGCGCTGCCGGGCTGCACGACCATATCGGTTTGGAACACCACGTGCGGCAGCGCCCCGCCGGAGCGCCGGATGGCGGCGATGACGCCGGACGACAGCGAGTTCTGCAGGCCGTAGGTGTTGCCGATGGAGAAGATCGAGCTGCCGCGGCGCATGAGATGCGCGTCGCCGAAGTGGATCGCCGTCAGGCCCGTCGCGCCCGACGCCTTCAGCAGCGCGATCGCCGTGCGCGGGTCGCGGCCGATGATCTGCGCGGTCGCCTGCTTGCCGTCGAAGAACGTGACGGTGATCTTGCCGACCTTCTCGACGAGGCTCGTGGAGGTGATGACGTAGCCATCGGCTGAGAGCACCATTCCCGAGCCCTGGCGCAGAGTTCGACTTGGCCGCGGCATCGTCCTGCTCCTTGTCGCCCGTCGGTTGCGGCGGCGGGGAGGCCTCGGTCTTCTCGGCGGCGATGGAGACGACGCTCGCCTGCACGCGGTCGACGAGTTCGGGGAGCTCCTCGGCGCAAAGGCCAGACGGGCCCAGCACTGCGGTGAGGCAGAAGACGGCGAAAACGGTGGCGTTCGCTCGGTGCATCATGGCGCGTTCGTTATAGGCCACAACCCTGTTGCGGAGAATGCGACCTTCAGCCTTGCGCGGCGGCGATGAGGTCGAAGTCTCCGCCGAGCACGGCATCGAAACGGCCGCTGCGCCAGCCGGCCGTCATGTCGCGGACGAGCGGGGAGGGGTCGCCGCGGTAGCGGCGCACGACCGTGCTGGGGACGCCGGCGCGGTCGAGCGCCTCTTTGAGCGCTCGGCGCAGCCTGTCGGGCGACAGCTCGCCGAGCGGGGCTGCGGCGACGCGCACGCGGGCCGTTGCGCGGGAGGGACCGCCGTCGTCCGCCAGCTCCAGCACGTGCAGTCCCGCCTCGCGTGTCAAAAGGCGATGCGCTCCGAAGCCGCTGATCAGGAGCATCGGCAGGGCCTCGCCGTCGCCGCGCTGCTCGGTCAACTGCATGTTCCGGTTCTTTGCCCAGGCGCGATACATATCGAGGAGCTGTCCGCACCAGACGCGGGTTGCATCGCGATCTGCCGGTTTCTCCAGGGCCGGCTCGATCAGGACGGCAACCTCAATGGGCTCGCCGTCGAAGGCGTCACGGATGCCCTCCTTGACGAGGTGGAGCTGCATTGCGAGCCTCGCGATGAGCTCGCGCGAGGACTTGCCGGCGCGCTCGGTGCCGCGCGCAAGGCGTGAGCGCAGCGACTGGCCCGTCTCCGCCGCCGCACGCACACGGTCCATCAGCGCCAGTCGCGCGAGCGTCTCGAAGCGGTCGGGCCGCGACCAGAATCCGCTCTCGCTGCATCGCCGCCGCAAGGCGCTCCTTGAGCTGCTCCCATTCCGCCGACTGCATCGTCGCTTCGACGCCCTCGCTCTCCGTCGCAAGCGCCGCGAGCTCCGCATCGCTGCCGCTCGGGGCCAGCATCATCGACGTGAGCGCCGGCAACTCGCCTAGCTCGGCGGCGTGAGCTGGCTCCGGCTCGGACGTCTCGGCGTCGGGATCGACGAACTCGGCCTGGATGGCGCGCCCGTCGCTGCGTACGAACACGAACTGGTCGCCCTCGGGGAACCGCTTCTCCACGATCGTGGCGGCCAAGGGTGCGATTACGTACTGGTCGATGGCGCGCTTCAGCGGCCGCGCGCCCATCTCCGGTGTGAAGCCCTTCTCCAGCAGGAACTCGAGCGCGGAGGCTTCCCACTCCACCGCCCACTCGCGGTCCTTCAGGCCGCGGCGCTCGAGCACGCGCGACAGCTCCTTCTTGAGGATGCGATCGCATCAGCTCGCGCGTCAGCGGGCGGAACACGATGACCTTGTCGAGGCGGTTCTGGAACTCGGGCCGGAACGTCTGCGCCGACCGCGCGCGAGATCTGCTCGCCCGAGAAGCTGTCGGTCGCAGGCGAGAAGCCGATGCCGCCCGAGCGGTGGCTCGTGGCGCCGAGGTTGGTCGTCAGGATGATGATGCAGTGGCGGAAATCGCCGACCTGGCCCAGCTGGTCGGTCAGGCGGCCGTCGTCGAACACCTGCAGGAACAGGTCCCAGACATTCGCGTGCGCCTTCTCGAACTCATCGAGCAGCACCACCGAGAACGGCTGCTTCCTGACCAGCATGATGAGCGAGTCCGTCGGCTGCGCGGCCTCCGAGCTGCCGAGGATCTTGGCGGTGGAGTCGGGCGTCTGGAACTCGCTCATGTCGAGGCGGATCATGCGGTCGGGCGAGCCGAACAGGAACTCGGCAAGCGTCTTTGCCAGCTCCGTCTTGCCGGTGCCGGTCGGGCCGGCGAACAGGAACACGCCGATCGGCTTGCCACCGATCGTTGAGGCCGGCCTTCAGCATCGCGATGCGCTCGACGATTGCGGAGACCGCCTCGTCCTGGCCGATGACGCGCTCTGTAAAATATCCGCGTACAGCCGCGAGGTCGACGCGCTCCCTGTTGTCGAGCAGCGAGGCGGGCAAGCCGGTGAGCTGCGAGAGCGTGACGACGACGTCCTCAGGCCCGATGTGGCCGGTGTCGCCCTTGGCGCCGCGGCCGGCCGTGAGCTTCAGCAGATCGAGCACGGGCCCGGGCAGGCTCGAGCCGTTGAGGTATTGCTTGGCAAGATCGAGCGCGGTCGTCACGCAGGCCTCGTCGATCTCGATGCCCGCAGCCTCGCCGAGGCCCTGCACCAGCTGCTCCCCGAGCTCGAGTGTCTCGTCGGTTTCGAGCGGCTCCATGCGCGCGATCTCGAAAGTGTTGCGCAAGGTGGGGCGCAGGCGCAGGAGCCGTGCCGTGACCGCGGGCGAAGCCTCCGTCCATACGATGAGACGCCCGGCGGCGATCGCGGGCAGGATCTGGTCGAGGACGCTCGCGGCCTGCCCCTGGTGCGTGCCGCTCATGGCGATCTGCAGGATGTCGGGGATGTACCAGATGAGCTTTTTGGAGACGTTGAGTTCCTCGACCGTCTTCTGGATGCGGCCCTCGAGCTGCCCGAAATACTGCTGCCCAGCCATCAGGTCGCCGCCGCCTGCCTCGAACACGCTCCAGCCTTCGCGATCGAGCCGCTTGGCGAGGATGCGCAGGAACGAGGTTTTGCCGACGCGGGTTTCGCCGCTGACGAGGAGCGAGCGCACGGGCGCCTCGCGCGCGGTCGCGGCCGCATCCTCAAGCGCCCCGTGCCACGCCGGCGGCTCGATCAGGATGTCGTGGCCCTTGGCGCTCGTCCAGAAGCGGCCGAACGAGGAGAGAAACGTGCGGTCGACGCTCTCGTGGCGCAGGCTGTCGAGGTTGAGGAGCAGCGCCGTGGCCATCGGATGGTGCACGCGCTCCAGGAAGCCCTTGATCACTGCGTGTTGGGCGGCGGTGGCGCTGCCAACGCCGTAGTCGAAAGTGGGCGCGTCGCCGAAGCGCTCGCGCTCGGCGAAGTGATCGCGGAACATCGGCGCGATAAAGATGTTGTCGCGCCACCAGTCCTTGGCGTGCCGGAGCGGCGCGCCGACGGCGGGCCGCGGGTTGCAGGCGAGGAAGTAGGCGAGCGCGAAGTAGATGGCCCAAGGCGTGATGTTGTCGAAGTAATCGAGGATGTGGCTCACGACCTCGTCGCGGTCGTTGCGCTTCGCCAGTGCCGCGAGCGCTGCGCACGACAGCACCCAGCGGGGCCCGATCGCGTACTCTTCGACCACGTCGATCGGCACCTCCGGTCGCGTGAGCAGTTGCACGGCTTCGAGGAATTTCGGGTTGTTCTCGAAGGCGCGCGGATGCGCGGCCGAGCTCGCCTCCGGCTCGATGACGAGCTCCAGCGCTCGCAAGCTCAGCTCGCGAGCGTCTCCGGTGCGAAGGCTGTGGCAGGCGGTAGGACCTCGCCCGTCAGGATCGCAGTCTGGGTCGGCATCTGCGTCGTCTGACTGGGGACGATGACGGCGCCCTTGGCGGGCGGAGGGGCGTGACCTTCTCCAGCCACTTCCACAGGGCATCGTTGTAGCGCTTGAACAGCAGGCCGATGAGCACGCCGATCAGAATGCCGTACGTGAATGTCACTGAGGGATCCATGCTCAAGGGAGATCGCCGCGCGCGGGAGACTGTCAGGTCCTTGAGGTTTTGTGTCAACGAAGTGCGCGTCTGCGGGGAGTTCGCGTGGCGGAGCCAACTCGAAGAGCTTTGAGAATGCTCGCTTTTTGGCACGCTCGAAGTTTCGCTACGGCCTTTGCAGGCTGGCGCATAACGTCTGCAGAATTTGTTGTTTGGGAGGCGGAGCCGTCGGTCCTAGGGTTCGGCCATGATGCTTAACGCTCGGGAGACGCGCATGTCGCCGGCCTATTTGCTCTCGTGGTCGTGCCTGCTGCTCAGCCTGTTTTTCATCACCTACATCTGCGTCGCCGTATAGCAGTTCGACGCCGCCGCACGCTGTCGCGTTTGCTCTGATCCAATCGTCGCGCTCGTGGTCACTCGCCGGAGAAAACGCCGGGCGAGCCCTGGCCGACGGGCTCGATGTACGTCACCACGACATGGACGATGGTGTCCTCGCCGTCGAGGTTGCGGAAGCTGCGCGGCACATCGGCATGGAACGCGGCCGCGTCGCCCGCGGGCAGCACGATCGGCTGCTCGCCGCCAACGGTAAGCTCGAGGCGTCCCTGCACGACAACCAGGTTTTCGCGCGCGCCGGCGGCGCGCGGCTCGATGACCTCGCGGTGCTGGCCCGACAGCCGCACCTCGTAGAACTCCGCGCGCCGGTTGGCGTCGAGCGGGAACAGCGCGCGCGAGGAGAAGCGCCCGGCGCTCGAGGTCAGGATCTTCGCGCGCGCCCGCGGCAACACGGCGGTGGCGCGCGAGGCGGGCGTGACGAGCAGGTTCGCTATCGGCACGCCGAGCGCGTTCGCAACCTTCAGCAGAAGGCTGATCGTCGGCACGCTCTTGCCGGTCTCGATCTGGCTCAGCATGGCGCGGCTGACGCCGGCAAGGTTGGCGAGACGCTCGAGCGAATGGCCCTGCCGCGTGCGCAGACGCTTAAGGTTGGCGGCGATGACGGAGAGGAGCGCAGCGGACGGATCGAGAGGGGAGCGTGTGCGCGCCGGTGAGCGCGCCCCTTGAGCCTTTCCCCGCTTCGACATCGCGATGTCTGCCGACCAGCTCAATGGCGCCGCCGCAAGATGAGAGTGCCGATTGCGACGGGACGTTAACGATGCGGCCGGTCCGGCGGAACTCAGAAAAACTGCTAAGCTTATGAGGCGCGTTGCTTGCAGTGGATCGCAGCCCTCCAGACGAGCGGTCGCTGCAACGAAAAAGAGAGCCGCGCGATGCGGCTCTCTTGCTGTCGTGTTGGCCTTGTCGGAAGTGCCGGCGATTAGAAGTTGATCTTGGCGCCGGTGATGACTGTCTGGAACGCGTCGAGCGAGGTCTTGCCGGTCGGCGCGGCGCTGGCGGCTGCAGTAACGGCATTACCCGAGATGTCACCGTCGGCGTGCTGGTAGACGACGTAGAGACTCGTATCAGCCGCCTCGATGTTCTGGATGATGCCGGCCTGCCAGAAGTCGATGCTGGCGCCGACCGTCTTGCCGGGGTTGGAGCCGGCGTCGTCGTGGCGGTACTCACCGAAGATGTTGGTCTTGCCGAGCGAGAAGAACTTCTTCTCGATGCCGGGCTGGATGAACCAGACCGTGCTATCGGGGTCGACCAGATTGGCCGTCGTGACGGGATTGTCGTTCACGTGGACCGACTGCTTGCCCCAGCCGCCGTACACGAACAGGCCCGTCGGCTTGTGCCAGATAGTTGCTGCCTGCGCCGCCCCATTTGCACTCGAAATGGCCCGTCGAAGCCGTCGTCGTGCTCGATGATATGCACGAGGTGCCTCCGATCACGTAGGACGTTGGAATGGCTGTGCCGGCGGCACCTGGGCCAATCTGCGTCCCCGGATCAGTGCTTTCACCGTAGCCGATGCGCGCCAGCACGGAGAAGTCGCCGATGCTGTCGTTCTTGTAGGTCACGGCGGCATCCCAGAGGTCGTCCTCGCCCCAGGCACCGCTGATAACGAAACCGTGCAAGTTCGGGCTGTCGTAGCGGATGACGTCGCGTCGCGCGCTGTCTCCCGGTGTCGAATTGTTGAAGCCGCGCAGAACGTCGTTCCATCTCAGAGGATTGAGATTGGCGGCAGGGCCGATCTGCTGACCGTTGTGACGCAGCTGGAACGTGGACTGGAAGATGGCGGCGCCTTCGGCGTCGTCGACGTTGCGTGTGAGCGTCGGATCGGCATCGTCGAGCAGGTGATAGGTGGCCGTGCCGTTCTGGCCTACGGCAATCTGACCGTACGTCTTGCTCTTGATGAACCAATTGCTCTTGCGAACGATCACGCCGCTCTGATTGAGCGGGTTGAGATTTGTAGATTCATCCGTCAACTGGTTCCACTGGTTCTGTGGACTGGCCGCGACGCCGAGCTCAAGGACGTAGCCGGCCGACCATTCCTTGTCGATTTTGGCTTCGCCCGTGAACTTGAAGCGCGACTGTTCGACGAAGTTCGTGCCGACGTAGACGTTTTGCTCGACGCCGTCGTCCCACCACACAACGGACTCGTTGACCCATCCCGACACCGTCAGGCTGACCTTGCGGTTGCCCTTGCGCGCCGTGGTCGCCTCGAGCTCGGCGACGCGCTCCTCTAGGTCGGCGCAGCAATCTCCCCCGAGATCGGCCGACGAGGCCGGCGTTGCTGCGAAAAGACCAACTCCAAGGACCAACGCAAGGTTGGTCCTTCCCCAGAATCCCCCGTACATCCACTTAACTCCCACTCTACAAACGCTACTGACTGACCGACGAGACGCACTGGGAAGTAGTTTGCGAACCCCACTGAGACACGCCGCGAGAGACGTCTGTTATGTTGGAAATAATCCACTATAACAGATTGATATATTTAGATTTTTTAGCCATCAGGCCTCCACGTCAATCCTCCTTCCGATAGCTTCTTGAGAATCGTCTCGCGACGGTGCGCGCGAGCAACTATGCGTGCACTCGGGCGCATCAGAATTCACCCAGCTGGTGATAGATCTCGTCGCCGGGCACGTGCTCGGGCACGAACTCGAGTTGCTCCCGATGCAGCTCCTGCAGGATCGAAAGTCCGCGCGGCCAAGGCCCGTAGCCCGACTGCGGATTGATGTGTCCGGCCGGTCCGAGATTGATCAGCTCGGCGCCCCACGCCTGTGACCACTCCAATGCCCCTGCGAGCGACATCCACGGATCGTTGGTGCTGGCGATGACGACGGAGGGCACGCCGAGCGGGCGCTCGGGGATCGCCGCGCTCAAGCCGAACCGCGCGGGGTCGGCGGGCGCGACCAGCATCAGTCCGTCGATGCTCTCGCGGTAGTCGAAGGCAGCCTGCACGGCGGCAAGGCAGCCGAAGCTGTGCGCCACCACATAGACGCGGCCCGGCGCGCGGCTCAACTCGCGGCGCAGCTTTGCCGACCACTTCGGCAGATCGGGCTCGCTCCAGTCGCTCTGCATGACACGAATGCAATCGGGGATCTGGCGCTCAAACCACGTCTGCCAGTGGTCGTGGCCGCTGCCGTGAAGTCCGGGGACGATGAGGGTCGTATCCATGGGAACCTCGGGATCCTCGCTTCGCTCGTCTTCGGCCCTGGAACGAGAGCCCGGTTGCGCCGTTTTCCCCCAGTACGTCCCCCGGATTCTCCGGGGGAGACGACACAGACCGTTCGTGGCCGGCTTCAAGATTGCCCCGCGGCAAGTGGGCGTAGGTTTGGGCTTGCCGCGGGGCTGCCGACCGGGACCCTCGGGAAGCGCTGGCCGCACTCCCCGAGAGCCGCGTGTCCGATCGTCAGCTCTTGCTTGCCGGCTGGTAGATCTGGTCGAACGTGCCGCCGTCATCGAAGTGGGTCTTCTGGGCCTTGCCCCAGCCACCGAACACTTCGTCGATGGTGAAGAGCTTCACGTCGCCGAAGTTGGCCTTGTACTTCTCGGCGACCTTGGCATCGCGCGGGCGGTAGTAGTTCTTGGCCGCGATCTCCTGCGCCTCCGGCGAATAGAGGTAGGCGAGGTACTCTTCAGCGATCTTGCGCGTGCCCTTCTTGTCGACGTTCTTGTCGACGACGGCCACCGTCGGCTCTGCAAGGATCGAGATCGTCGGCGTGACGATCTCGAACTTGTCGGGACCGAGCTCCTTCACCGAGAGATAAGCCTCGTTCTCCCACGCGATCAGGACGTCGCCCTGTCCGCGCTCGACGAACGTCGTGGTGGAACCGCGCGCGCCCGAGTCGAGCACCTTGGTGTTCTTGTAGATCTTGGTGACGAGGTCCTTCGCCGTCGCATCGCTGCCGCCCGGCTGCTTCAGCGCATAGCCCCACGCCGCCAGATAGTTCCAGCGCGCGCCGCCCGAGGTCTTCGGGTTCGGGGTCACGACTTCGACGCCGGCCTTACCGAGGTCGGCCCAGTCCTTGATACCCTTGGGATTGCCCTTGCGGACGAGGAAGACGATGGTGGAGGTATAGGGCGCGGAGTTGTCCGCCAGCCGCTTCTGCCAATCCGCCTTGACCAGGTCCTTCTTCACTAGCGCTTCGATGTCGCCGGCCAGAGCCAGCGTGGCGACGTCGGCGTCGAGGCCGTCGATGATGGCGCGCGCCTGCTTGCCGGAGCCGCCGTGCGACTGGTTGATCTTGACGTCCTCGCCGGTCTTCTCTTTCCAGTGCTTGATGAAGGCCTCGTTGTAGGCCTGATAGAGTTCGCGGGTCGGATCATAGGAGACGTTGAGCAGCGTCGTCTCGGCGGCGTAGGCGAGCTGGGCGCCTCCGACCAGGCCGGCTGCCACGGCGAGCGCGATGGCGCCGCGGCGGGAAAATGCAATCTTCATAACGAGCATCCTCTGTGTTCGTGACCTCACCCGATGAAAGGGTACGGTGAACAGGTAGCCGCGCGCTCGTTCACCACGAACCAAGAAGATTTGCTGAGCTTATACGGTTTTGTGCGGGGCCATGGACCGGGCAAAACCGCGAGCCTTGTGCGCGGAAAATTGATTTATCGCGCAAGCGCTTCGACGCGACCGAAGCATTTCGGTGTTTGCTTCGAGCGCAGATTTTCTTGCCGACGAAATGTGCTCGCCGCGATCGCTCTTCTTAGGCGTCTGGCATGGTGAACCGAGCACGCCCACTGGCGTGCGTGCGTCCCGAATGCATCATTCCGCGCAGAACGTCGGCCGCACCTAGCGCTCGGTAAACGGGCTCGTCTGCATGGCGCTGCGCACCGTCTTCTCGGTGAGCTGCGGCGAGCATAGCTCGATGAAGCGGAAAACGTAGCCGCGCAGGAAGCGCCCGCGGCGGATCGCAAGGCTTGACGTATTGCTCGCAAACAGGTGCGCGCAGTCGAGCATGCACAAGCCGGTGTCGCGCTCCGGATCGAACGCCATGGAGGCGATGATGCCGACGCCGAGCTCGAGCTCGACGTACGCCTTGATGACGTCGGCATCGAGCGCCGACATGGCGATCTCGGGCGCAAGCCCGGCGCGGGCAAACGCATCGTCGATGCGCGTGCGCCCCGTGAGGCCTTCGTCGTAGGTGATGACCGGCCACTCGGCGACGGCTTCCAGCGTCAGCGGCTTGACGTTCTCGAGTTCGTGTCCCGCCGGCACGACGACCGCATGCTCCCAAGTGTAGTAGGGGAAGGGGATAAGCCCGACATTGGCCTCGAGGGCGTCGGTGGCGATGCCGATGTCGGCCTCGCCATCGAGCAGGATGGAGGCGATCTCCTTGGGGCTCGCCTGGTGCAGGACGAGGCGCACGTTGGGGAATGCCTTCTTGAACTTCGCGATGATGGGAGGCAGCGTGTAGCGCGCCTGCGTATGCGTGGTGGCAATCTTGAGGATGCCCTGGTCGCCGCTCGACATGCGGCCGGCAATCTGCGCGAGGTTTTCGGCTTCGAGCAGCATGCGGCCGACGATCTCGACCGCTTCCTTGCCGGCCTCCGTCAATCCCAAGAGGCGTTTGCCGCGGCGCACAAACAGCTCGACGCCGAGCTCGTCCTCGAGATCCTTGACGTGCTTGCTCACACCCGACTGGGAGGTGAGCAGTGCGCTCGCCACCTCGGTTAAGTTAAAGTTGCAGCGAGCCGTCTCGCGAATGATGCGAAGCTGCTGGAAGTTCATGCGAGGCCGCCCCTGCCCGCGGGATGTAGCCGGGCGCGGATGCGCAAAACCGGCGATCGGGGGAGCGTAGTACGGGGAATCACGCCACCGAATAATGATATTCCGATTAGCTTATGCAGAATTGTGCAATGGGCGTGCCGGCCCGCCGTTCTAACGTTTGCATGTATTCTTATTTGACCCTTCACGCCGCTCAAGGCTCTATGGATGCGTCGGCGAGCTCGTCGTCGGCCGCGGTGATTTGCAGAGCAAGTTTGCGCCGCGACACCAAACGCTAAGAGGCCGCACTGAAGACGCGGCTTCAGCTCCGAGGAGAAGCCGCATGGCTCAACGACTCAAAATCTCGACGCAGAAGCGTCACCCAGCGTTCCGCTCCGGAACCGCCTGTACCTGTTGCGCGTGTTGTTGAAGCACGACGCAAGCGGCCCCTGAGCCGCCGTTCCAATTCGATCGCAAAATTGAACGCAAGGGAGCCGGCAGAGCCGGCGACAGGTGAAGCTATGTCCTCACAAGCCTACATCATCGAGATCGGCAGCGATGCCGTCGGTATCATCGTGCGCGAGGCGGGCGACTCCGCCTTCCACTTCCACGCCGCGCTCAATGAGTTCCAGTTCCTTGACGGCAAGATGTTCGCGACCCCGCAAGCCGCGCAGGCGGCGGCGGACGCCCACGGCGCCAAGCGGGCGCGCGGCGGTCTCGCACATCATGCAGGGCGCACGCTATGAGCGAGCCGATCAGCTTTTCCGAGCAGTTGCGCGCCTGGAGGCAGCGTAAGGCAGCCCGCGCCGTGGCTCCCGCCGCGATAGGCGCCGACGACAACCTGGTGCAGTTCCGGCACCGCGTCGATACGCGTCTCGAAGACCCGCCCAAAGGGGACACGCCCTGGCTCGATTGGCTGCGCGCCGAGCCGTGGGTGCCTGTGGTCGAGGACTAGCTGGCGCAGCGCCCTAAGATATTTTCCCTGGTACTCCGAGCCCCCAGCCTCCCGCTGCTGAGGGCGAACTAGGCCCGGTTCCGCTCAGTCTCCTGCGGACCGGGCCATTTTTCTTGGAAGGCTCCGTTTCCAAAGTTGCGGCAATGCCACATCGGCACTCGATTTCTGCGGACCCGAGGCAAAAGCCACGCGAACGCCATACATAGGAGGCAACGAAGCTGCTGATTTGCCGGAGGGAAAATCGATGCGACAGTCTCCGATCGTGCTTGCCGCGTTCCTAAGCGTTGCCCTGCTGGCACCGCCAGCGCTTGCGTTCGACGTCGATTCCAGCACCAGCACCAATCCGGACGGGACGGCGCGCTACGCCGATCCGGACGACAAGCCGGTGGGCGGGCCCTTGGGCTCGGTTACCTTCGGGACGGGTTCGGGCGCGAACTTCACCGGCGGCGCGACCACAAGCTCGCCCTCTTCGATTCCACAGAGCTGGCAGGATCTCGGCTGGGCCAACCCGCTGCCGGACCGCCGCGCGAAGTAGCGCCGGCTCAAGGTCTTTACTGATTTTGTAGCGGCCGCGACGGAGCTGAGCCTCCGTCGCGGTTGCTTTCATTTTGGGGTGATCCCGGTCCGGGCTGGACCCCGCGCCCGCCCACACGCATACGTCCCAGTCCTGATCGGGAGCGAGCTATGATGGCGGCAACCTCGAGCACGACGAGCATCTGGAACGCGTCCTATCTCAGGGAGCGGCTCGCAACCGCGCTGCTCAATCCGATCCGTGCCTTCCGCCCCCGCTATCTGCCGCTGCTCATGGTCTATTTCGCCTACGGCGCGCTGGGCCTCATCGCTGTCGCCGAGAGCTTCTGGGTCAAGAAGGCGCTGACCTTGACCCCGGCCGAGCTTGCCGAGCTCGCCGGCTGGCTCACGCTGCCGTGGACCGTGAAGATGGTGTTTGGCGAGCTTGTCGATGCCGTTCCCATCTTCGGCTCGCAGCGCCGCGCCTATGTGTTCATCGGGGCGGCCTTCATTGCGCTCGGGATGTTGCTGCTCGCCGGCGCGGCCGGCGGCTGGCTCACCTTCGCGAGCCTGGAAAACCTCTACCGCCTCGGCGCCTTCTCGAGCGTGCTCGGCGTCGTTATCCAGGACGTGGCGGCCGACGCCATGAGCACAGAGGTGGTCGACCGCGAGAACTCGGACGGCTCACCTCGCGACAAGGATGAGGTCGACCGCGAGCTCGGCATGGTGCAGGTGCTGGGGCGGCTGGCGCTGTCGTTCGGCATCTTCCTCGTAGCCGGCGTCGCCGGGTGGATCGCCGGCGTCTACAGCTATGCGACCGTGTTCCTCGTCGGGCTCATCATTCCGGTCATCTCGGTGAGCGGCGCGGCGCTGATCACCCTGAAGCCGGTCGAGAGCAGCCCCATCGACTGGCGCATCCTCGGCGGCGGCATTGCCTATGGCGCCTTCGTGCTGGCACTCGCCCTCTCCAGCGTCCCCTACAACCAGGAGATCGTGTTCGTCGTCTCCATGGTGGTCGTATGCGCCATGCTGGTCCGCGTCGTGCACGATCTCGACGAGGCGACCAAGCGCACGATCTTCTATGCAGCGCTCATCATCTTCGTCTATCGCGCAACGCCGCTCGTCGGGCAGGGCTACACCTGGTTCGCGATCGACGTGCTGGGCTTCGACGAGGCCTTCCAGGGCACGCTGGGGCAGATCGGGGCCGGGCTCGCGCTGCTCGGCATGTGGCTGTTCTCGGATGCCATCACCCGGCGACCGGTGCCGGTCGTGCTCCTGTGGCTCACGATCGTCACGACCATCCTGTCGCTGCCGAGCCTCGGGCTGGTGCTCGGCCTGGCCGACTGGACGGAGCGGGTGTTCGGCTTCGGCGCGCGCACGATCGCCATCATCGACACTGCGGCGACCTCGCCGTTCGCGCAGCTCAGCATGATCCCGCTGTTGACGCTCACCGCGATCTACGCGCCCAAGGGGCACCGCGCGACGTGGTTTGCGCTCATGGCCTCGCTGATGAACCTCGCGCTCGTCGCCGGGCAGTTACAGACGAAGTATCTGAACGAGATCTACGTCGTCGGCCGCGGCGCCTACGAGAACTTGCCCTACATCGTCATGTGGAGCATCGCCATCGGCTTCGTCGTGCCGCTCGCGGCGATCTTCGCCTTCGGCCGCCGGCTACGGTGACACGGCGGCAAAAGGGCGCCCTGAACTGTCACCTCCGCATGCCATACGCTGACGCAGTTCCATCACTAGCCTCACGACAGGAGCCAGCGTCTCTCATGCAGCCTTCCGTTTCAACCAGTCTGGCCGGCAAGCGCGGTCTCGTCGTCGGCATCGCGAATGAGGCCAGCATCGCCGCCGGCTGTGCGCGCGCCTTCGTCGCCGCCGGCGCTACGCTCGCGGCAACCTACCTGAACGCTAAGGCGGAGCCGTATGTCCGCGTCGTCACCGACGCGCTCGGCTGCGAATTGCTGGTGGCTTGCGACGTGCGCGTGCCGGGGCAACTCGAGGCAGCGTTCGAACGTATCCGCGCGGAATGGGGTCAACTGGACTTCCTGCTGCACGCCATCGCCTACGCACCCAAGGATGATCTGCACGGCCGTGTGGTGGACAGCAGCGCCGAAGGTTTCGCGCTGGCCATGGATGTGTCCTGCCACTCCTTCTTGCGCATGGCGCATCTGGCCGAACCGCTCATGACGACCGGCGGCTGTCTGCTCACCGTCACCTTCTACGGTTCGGAACGGGTGGTGGCGCACTACAACCTGATGGGGCCGGTGAAGGCGGCGCTGGAAAGTGCGGTCCGCTATACCGCTGCGGAGCTGGCTCCGAAAGGCATCCGCGCCCACGCAATCTCTCCCGGGCCGATCCGCACCCGGGCTGCCAGCGGCCTCGACCGCTTCGACGAGCTCCTTGCCGCCGCCGCAGCCGTTGCGCCCGACCACCATTTGGTAGATGTCGACGACGTGGGGGCGCTGGCGGCATTCCTGGTCAGCGACGGGGCCAGCCGCATCACCGGCACCATCATCCCGGTCGATGGCGGGCAGCACCTAGTCTGAGCGCGGCCCCAGGATCGCGACACTGAAGCGCTGACTTTTACGGCTGCTCGCGGCTATCTTGCGCGCAATCTCAATTCAAATCGCATGAGCACCCCGTGAGCAGCCTCGAGACCGTCGTCCAGGAAATCGCCGCCGAGATGCGCGGCATGCCCGATCGCGGCGAGGTCGCGAGCTACATCCCTGAACTGGCGCGCGTCGACCCCAACGCGTTCGGTCTCGTCGTGGTCACGGCCGACGGGAGCGTCGCTGCCGCCGGCGACAGCGAAGCGCCGTTCTCGATCCAGAGCATCTCCAAGGTGTTCACGCTCGCGCTCGCGCTGGGCAAGGTTGGCGATCGCCTGTGGAGCCGCGTCGGCCGCGAGCCCTCGGGCAGCGCCTTCAACTCCATCGTCCAGCTCGAATACGAACGCGGCATCCCGCGCAACCCCTTCATCAATGCGGGCGCCATCGCCGTCACCGACACCATCCTGTCGGGCCATCAGCCGCGCGAGGCGCTGGGCGAGATCCTGTGGTTCATGCGCTTTCTGGCCGACGATCCCTCGATCCGCATCGACGAGACCGTCGCCGCCTCCGAGCAGCGGACCGGCTACCGCAACAGCGCGCTCGCCAACTACATGAAGTCGTTCGGCGTGATCGAGAACCCCGTCGAGTTCACCCTCGGCGTCTATTTCCATCACTGCGCCATCGCCATGTCGTGCCGGCAGCTCGCCATGGCCGGGCGCTTTCTCGCGCAGCTGGGCAACAACCCGTCGACCGGCTTCTCGGTGGTGCAGCCTGAGCGCGCCCGCCGCATCAATGCGCTGATGCTCACGTGTGGCCACTACGACGGCTCGGGAGAATTCGCCTATCGCGTGGGGCTGCCGGGCAAAAGCGGGGTCGGCGGCGGCATCCTGGCGATCGCTCCGGGAAAGGCGTCGATCGCCGTGTGGTCGCCGGGCCTCGACGCCCAGGGAAACTCGCAGTTGGGACAGCTCGCGCTGGAGAAGCTGAGCAAGAGGCTCGGCTGGTCGATCTTCGGGGCGTGACGCTCATCCGAAGGGGCCCGCTCGTATCGGCGGGCCGGCGGTCTAAAAGCGCGCTCCGATCAGATGCGATCGGTGAACACGGGGGCGGGTCTTGCAAGCTTGGCAGACTGCTCTTCTTCGACCGCGGCGTCGTGATACCAGCCGCGGCCGTATTCGGCCTTCACGAGCTTGGGGGGTGGAGGATGCGCTGCAGGCTTGGAACTCGAGCGGGCATTCCGGCTCGTGCGACCGCCTGCGGGGAACTCGTAGATTGTCGCGGTTTCTCGTTGCATCGGGTTGGTCATTGTCAGTCTTTCTTTCTCGTCTGCGCCTGAATGACTTTTATCAGACTCGCTCCGGGCGATCTTCTGTTGATTGCGGAACTGCCTGAAATTCAAACAGCAATTGCCTATATTATGGGCAGGATTGTTTCTGCATATTTCGCTAGCATCCCTGCGCGCGTGAACGCTCCGCGACGGACAAACTCCTGGTGCCGCCGCCGGTTCCGCCACCACCCTTCGCACCGGATGGGTCTGCAAACCGAATGATTAAGGTAGTCGGATGCTGAGCGGCGTGTCTCAGGGCGAGCAGAAGCGCGTCTGCTCCGCGAGGTCGTCCGGCATTTCTATCCAAACGCGCGGTCGCTCAGCGACGCGCATGCGAAGCCACGACACGTCCGCACTTCACGCGCTTCCACTGCCCGCACGTCTGCAGTTTGGCCGCTCAACCGCGGCCGAACGCGCAATCGCATTGTCAGTCACGTCAACAGCAGGGAGAGATCCGCAATGACGAAGTACAAGCTCGAGTATATTTGGCTCGATGGCTACACGCCGACCCCTAATCTGCGCGGCAAGACGCAGATCAAGGAATACAGCTCGTTTCCGAGCCTCGAGGAGCTCCCGCTCTGGGGTTTTGACGGCAGCTCCACGCTGCAGGCCGAAGGCAAGAGCTCCGATTGCGTGCTGAAGCCGGTCGCGGTTTATCCCGACGGCGCGCGCACCAACGGCGCGCTCGTCATGTGCGAAGTCATGATGCCCGACGGCGTCACCCCGCACGCGTCGAACAAGCGCGCGACCATTCTCGACGATTCCGGCGCCTGGTTCGGCTTCGAGCAGGAGTACTTCTTCTACAAGAACGGCCGCCCGCTCGGCTTCCCCGACAGCGGCTATCCGGCGCCGCAGGGTCCCTACTACACCGGCGTTGGCTACTCCAAGGTCGGCGACATCGCGCGCAAGATCGTCGAGGAGCATCTCGACCTCTGCCTCTATGCCGGCATCAACCACGAGGGCATCAACGCCGAGGTGGCGAAGGGCCAGTGGGAATTCCAGATCTTCGGCAAAGGCTCCCGGCGCGCCGCCGACGAGATGTGGATGGCCCGCTACCTCATGGAGCGGCTGACCGAGAAGTACGGCATCGACATCGAGTATCATTGCAAGCCGCTTGGCGCGACCGACTGGAACGGCTCGGGCATGCACGCCAACTTCTCGACCACCTACATGCGTGAGGTGGGCGGCAAGGACTACTTCGAGAAGCTGATGAAGGCGTTCGAGGACAACCGCGCCGACCACATCGCGGTCTATGGTCCAGACAACCACATGCGCTTGACCGGCCACCACGAGACGGCCTCGATCAACTCCTTCAGCTACGGCGTTGCCGACCGTGGTGCGTCGATCCGCGTGCCGCACAGTTTCGTCAGGAACGGTTACAAGGGTTATTTGGAGGATCGCCGTCCCAACTCGCAGGGCGACCCCTACCAGATCGCCTCGCAGATCCTGAAGACGATTGCGACCGTAGCCACTCCGGCCATGGCCAAGGCCGCGGCGTGAGCCATCGTTGCGGCGCCGGTCTCCCGTCCCGGCGCCGCAACTCTCTTCCATTTCAGTGGTGGTGAGAGGGGGGCGCGCTCACTTCTTCGGCGTCGTGGCAATGCCCCAGACGATGCCGAACGGATCGCGCAGCTGGCCGTAGCGGTCGCCCCAGAACATGAGCTGAACCGGCATTCGCGCTTCCGCGCCGGCCTTGATGGCTCGGTCCCACCATTTGTCGACGTCGTCGACCTGCAGATGCAGGTTGAAGCCCTGCGGTGCCTTCCACGGATGCCCGTGCTCGGGGTAGGCGTCGCTCAACATCACGGAGCCGCCGTTGATGTAGAGGTGGACGTGCATGGTGCGGCCCTTGTCGTCGGGCGGCACGCAGGCAACCTGCTCGGCGCCGAACGCACGCTTGTAGAACTCGGCGGCCTTAATGGCACCGTCGACCATGAGATAGGGCGCAGGGCTGCCCTTCACCTTTGGGTTTGGACCCTTGTGCGGCGGATGCTCCATGCCCTCGCCCGGGCAGCTCTGGTCCACCGCAGCTGCGGCATTCGCGGGCGGCGACTTCTTCTTGGTTTTCGTGGCCATGATGAACCTCCTTGGCTCTAGGTTCCGAGGACGAACGGGCAGGGGTCGATCCGACCGCGGCGCTGTGGCTTTTTTCGGCCGCGCCGTTCAGAGCTTGGATGCGACCTCGGCGAGCTGATCGGTGCAGATTCCCCAGCCCTCGTAGAAGCCCATTTTCTCGTGCGTCTCCCGATCGCCGGTGCTCCAATGGCGCACCCGCGCGGTGTAGCGCGTCTTGCCGCGTACGTTCTCGAAGGTGACGATTCCGGTCATGAACGGCTTCGCCGACGGTACCCAAGCGCTCGTGTAGGCGTCGGTGAACACGATTTTCTCGTTGGGGATGACCTCGAGAAACACGCCGGGGCAGGGCTGCTCCTTGCCCTCGGGGCTGCGCATGACGATGAGGCTCGAGCCGCCCGTGCGGACATCCATCGCCACGCGCGGCGTCGTCCACGGGCGCGGCGCGAACCATTGCTTGAGGAGCTTGGGTTCGGTCCACGCGCGGAACACCGCCTCCGGCCGGGCGTCGATGATGCGGGTGATGACGAGCTCGCGGTCGTCCGCGCCCTTGCTCTTGGGTTTCGACTTTGCTTTCGGCGCAGTCTTAGCCATGACGGCTCCCTTCCTCTCTCCGTTTGCGTCTAGGACGGCCATCGAGCGCGGCACCCGACACTGGCGCCAACATTATTTTGCGGCCTTGTCTGCCCTCGTGGCGTCGCTCTCCAGAATCAGGCGATCGAGATGCATGCGGATGTGCGCGGCCTCCGCCGGAGAATTCGCGAGCGCGATGGCCTGGCTGAAAGCCTCGCGCGCTTCCCGTCCACGTCCAAGCGTTTGCAGCAGCGCGCCGCGCAGCCCGTGGAAATGGAAGTAGCCGGCGAGGCGGCTCTCCAGCGGCTCGACCATCGCCAGCGCCGCCTCGGGTCCGCGCACCTTGGAGACGGCGACCGCGCGGTTGAGCGTGACGACAGGAGACGGCTGCAGCTCCTCCAGCGCCGCGTAGAGGAGATCGATCTGCGCCCAGTCGGTTTCCGCGGGCTTTGTGGCGCGCGCGTGCAGGGCGGCGATCGCCGCCTGGATCTGGTACGGCCCGCGGCTGCGATGGCGCATGGCCTTGTCGATGAGCGCAAGCCCCTCCGCGATCCTGGCGCGGTCCCACCGCGCGCGGTCTTGGTCATCAAGCAACACGAGCGAGCCATTCGTATCGAAGCGCGCAGCCGCGCGCGCGTGCTGCAGAACGAGCAGCGCGAGCAATCCCATGATCTCCGGCTCGGCGGGGAAGAGTCGTAGAAGAAGCCGTGCGAGCCGGATCGCCTCCTCGCACAAAGGGGCGCGGGCAGAAACCTCGCCTGCGCTCGCCGAATAGCCCTCGTTGAACACGAGGTAGATCATCGCAGCGACCGCCGCGAGCCGCGTTGCGCGCTCGGCCGCGCCCGGCGCCTCGAAGGGAACGTCGGCCTTGGCGATGCGGCGCTTCGCGCGCGTGATGCGCTGCTCCATCGCTGCCTCGCCGACGAGGAACGCGCGCGCGATCTGCTTCACCGACAACCCCGAGACGACGCGCAGGGCGAGCGCGATCTGCTGCGTGGCGGGCAAATCGGGATGACAGCATACGAACAGGAGCCGCAGCACGTCGTCGCTGTAATGACCCTGGTCGATGCTCTCGGCGATGCCGGCTTCCGCGTCCTCCAGGTCGGAGATAAGTGCCTCCTCGGGCAACGGCTCCTGGCGCGCACGCTTGCGCACGCTGTCGATGGCCACGTTGCGGCCAACGAAGATGAGCCAGGCTGCAGGATCACGCGGTGGTCCCGTGCGTGGCCACGTCTTCAGCGCGCGCAAAGACGCCTCCTGGAACGCCTCCTCGGCGGTGTCGAGATCGCGGAAATAGCGCAATAGGGCCGCGACCGCCTGCGGCCGTGCCGCGGCGAGCGCTGCGCCGATCCAGTCGACGTCGGTCACGTAGCGCCCACTCCCGGCTCACCCGGAAGGAAAAGGCGCACGGGCCTGACCTCGTAGGCACCACCGGGATTGGCGGCGGCGAGCTCGCGCGCGATCGACAGCGCGTGGTCGAGGTTGTCGCAGTCGATGACGTAGAAGCCGAGCAGCGCCTCTTTCGTCTCGGCGTAGGGGCCGTCGAGCACGAGGTCCTTCTCTTTGTGCAGCGTGGCGCCCGTGGTCGTCGGCATCAGCCGCAACGCGGGTCCGAAGCGGCCCTCTTTGACAAGCTTCTGATGCACGACATCGAGCTTGGCCATGACGGCATCGTCCTCCTCCTTGGTCCAGGAGTAGACGGTGGCCTCGTTGTTGTAGCAGAGGAAAGCGTAGAGCATGGGTACCTCCTTTCCCGAGGACGGCCGAGCATGCCTATCGCCGACAGGGGCGCAAGATAATCTGAAAGAGCCACTCGCTCGTCTTGGCGGCTAGACCGCTCCCGCACGTGCACAACCATCACCACCGGCGCGTCTTTTTGGTGGGCGTGCCGTACTACGACTATCCTATGGCGGCATCTCGCTCGGTGCCGCCCTCCTCGTCGCCTAACGGCAGATCAGCAGGGGGACCGTGCTGTGGGTGAGCACGCGCGTCGCCTGGCTGCCGAGCACAACCTTGGCGAGCCCGCGCCGCCCGTGCGACGCCATCACGATGAGATCGCAGGCGCGCGCCTTTGCTTCCTCCACGATCCCCTCGGCCGCGAACTGGTCCTTGATGTGGCGCGTCTCGCACGCGATGCCGATGCGCTTGGCAGCCTCAGTTACCTGCTCCAGGATCTTCTCGGCGTTGGCCGCGGCGGCTTTCTCGTACTCCGCGACGGGAAAAGCCACCGCCCACTCGCCCGAGACGGCGGCGGTCCATGGCTCCGTGACCGTGATGGCGGTGACCTTGGAGCCGAGCGCCCTGGCGAGCGTGAGGCCTTGCTCGACCGCGCGGTTGGCGAGGTCGGAGCCGTCGGTTGCGATCAGGATGTGTGCGTACATTTCTGCCTCTTTCACCGCCGGTGGTGCTTGCGCCCGAGGCGAAGCATCTTGCAAGGGAACTCTTAAGCGTTCGCAACTTCTGTCATCCCTCCACGGCACAGGCATTGAGCGGCGTCAACTGACAGCCGTGCGGCGGGCGTGCTACGGAAGTTCGGCTGGGCCGCACACCGCGCCGTGCCGTAGTCTTGCTCCGGCTCTGCACTAGAGCTTGGTAGAACGTGGTCGGACCGACGATAGGACAAGCACGGCATGCGTAGACCGGAAGCTGAGCGGCGCGGCTTGCTCGCGAGAGTAGGCATAACCGCCCTGGCGTTGTTTGGGCTTGGCCTTGCGATGGCGCGCGCGGCAGAGCCGACCGATGAGGTCGATACGGCCCTGATCGTCGCGGTCGACGTATCGAACTCGGTGGACGATGCGCGCTACAAGCTCCAGATGGAGGGCATCGCGCAGGCGCTCGAGGACCCGGGCGTCATCCAGGCGATCGCCGGCGGGGCCAAGGGCGGCATCCTGTTCTCTATGATCACTTGGGCCGATCAGGCCAAGGTCAACCTGCCGTGGACGCGCATCAGCAACGCGGAGGAGGCGAAGGCTGCGGCAAAGCTTGTGCGCGCGCTGCCGCGCCAGGGCGGCGAGTTCACCTGCATGTCGCGCATGATGCGCTTCGTCTCCGACAAGATCGTGCCGCAGATCCCGGCCAAAGCGGTCAAGGTCGTGCTCGACGTCTCCGGCGACGGCCGCGACAACTGCAACGAGCAGGAGCCGGTCGAGAATGTGCGCGATGAGCTTGTTTCTTACGGCGTTACCGTGAACGGCCTGCCGATCCTGGAGGGCAACGAGGGGGAGGGCGAGGGCCCCGGCGGCGTGCCGACGCAATCCTATCTGCCGCCAGCAGCGGGCGAGGGGGAGAACGGTAAGACCCCGCTGGAGGACTGGTACCGCGACCACGTGAAGGGCGGTCCCGGCTCGTTCGTGCTGCCCGCCAACGGCTATTCCGATTTCGGCCGTGCCATCCGGCAGAAGTTCGTGCTCGAGGTCAGCAGCCTGTTCGGGGTGAAACGCGCGAGCCTGCGCTAGCGCGCGCTACTCCACGTAGGCGCGGTCGAGGTTTTTCACGCTGTCGAGGTTGCGGGCGCTGTCCTTGCCGCGCAGCGACACGAGGCGCGCGGAGTTCACGTCCGCCTGGTTGAAGTTCGCGCCCGCCACGTCGGCCCCCGTGAGATCGGCTCCGGCGAGCTCGCTGCCCATGAGATTGGCATCGCGCAGGTTGGCGCCACGCAGGCGCGCATATTCGAGCACGACGCGCGCCATGTTGGCGTTCTGAAACGAGGCGCCTTCGAGGTCGGTGGAGCGGAACACGCCGCGCATCAGCCCCATGGACTGGTTCTTCATGTCGGCGGAGACGTCGGCGTCCTTGAAGTTCGCCCCCTTCATGCTCGCGCGCGAGAAGTCGGCGGCGACGCGCGCGCCCTCGAAGTTGGCGCCGTCGAGCTTGGC
Source organism: uncultured Alphaproteobacteria bacterium (assembly GCA_963817485.1). GTDB lineage: Bacteria > Pseudomonadota > Alphaproteobacteria > Rhizobiales > Hyphomicrobiaceae > Hyphomicrobium_A. The sequence goes on from CAWFOR010000020.1 coordinate 423,993, forward strand.
GTCGCGGAACTGCGTCGAGAACAGGCTCGCGCCCTTCAGGCTCGCGTTGGAGAAATCCGAGTTGAGCGCCCAGGCCTGGTCGAGCACCACGCCGTCGAGATTGGAGCCGACGAACTTCGCTCCGTTGATGCGCGTCGATTGCAGCTTCAGGCGGCGCAGGTCGAGGCCCGACAGGTCGAGCCCGTTAAGGCGCTGGCCTGAAAAGTCGGCGACCCCGTCGGCACCCGCTGCCGCGATGGCCGCGAGCACGGCTTCGCGCGTCACGTCGGCCTTCTTGAATTCGTCCGATTTCAGATCGAGCTGATCGATCATGTCCTGCGCGTACGCCGCGCCGGCCGGCAACAATAAGGCAGCCGAAACGATGGCAAGTACGAGACCGCGACGCATGGCAGCTCTCCTGTAGGCTCGCGATCGGAGCCGTCGCCTTAAAGGTCCTCGGTGCCCGCGGCGCGGCAACTCCAGCGCGCGATGCGCCAGCCGGGGTGGGCATCCGCCCAGGTGGCGAAATGTGGCGGCGCATCCGTCATGCAGTGGTTCGCATCGATCCCGCTCGTCAATGGGATGCGATAGTCTTTGCACACGCCCGGATCGCTAATGAGACAGGCTGAAATCACGATCGCAATCATGCGATGAACCTCATTTGTTTTGGCCGACGGCGTCCCAACTCCAGCACATATACGGTTGGAAAGCTGGAAAGATGCGCCACCGCGGGCAGAGGCTATTCGCCGGCGCCCGCCGATTGTTACGCGGGCGTCCAGAAAAAGCGGGGTGTTCGGTCGTTCAGGCGGCGATCAGCAGCTCACCCTTGCCGATGGTCGCAAGGTCGCCCGCATATTTGCGCACTGGTCCCGTAATGGGACGGGGGGCGAGCGGCCCCAGGGTGGCGGCCAGGTAGCGCGAGAGCACGCGCAGGATGACGAGGTCGTGCTTGCCGGTATCGACGAAGGTGGCGAGCAGCTTTTCGACGTTGGGGCCTATGAGGGTGCCTCGGCGCATCAGCAACCCGGGGTTGGCGCCGAAGCCCTGGTCGGTCCAGATGGTGCCGCCAAGCATGCGCGTGCCGGCTATGGCGCCGCAGCGGCCGCGCACGATGATGGTGCCGCGGCGCATGCGATCGCCGACGCGGTCGCCGGCGTGGCCCTCGATGACGACGATGCCGCCCATCATGCCGAACTTGTCGCCGGCGCGCTGGGCGCCAACCTGGTTGCCGGCCGAGCCCTTGACGGTGACGATGCCGCCTTTCGTACCCGAGGCGAGGTAGGCGCCGGCATCGCCGCGGATTTCGAGCCGACCCCCGCTCATCTCGCGGCCCGCGTAGTCGCCGACGTCGCCCTCGACGATCACGCTGCCTTCATCGAGCCGCGAGCCGACGAAGTCGAGACGGTTCGAGCCGCTCTCGAAGGTCACGCTGTCTCCCGGCCGCCCGCCGACGGCGAACACGTCGCCGACCTTCAACTGCCGCTTGGTCGAGCCGACGACGATGCGCTCGATCTCGCCCTGAGACAGCTTAGCGAGCCGCCGCGGCGTCAGCTCGGCGGCGTCGATGCGCTCATCGAGTGTGCCTTTCAGGCGAAACGTCAGCCCGCTCATGGAAGCAGCTCCCGCAGGTGGTAGTGATGCTGGCCGAGCTTGCCGCCGTAGTTGCCGGCGGTGACGCGCGTCACGCCCTTGGCGGCGCCTGTGTCGATGATGGCCTTGAGTCCGGCCTTCATGGCATTGGCGACGGACTTGGAGGTCAAGCCGTCGATGACGATCTCCAGCACGGCGACGGTGTCGGGACCGAGCTCGGATTTCACGCGCCCGCGCAGCGTTGGGCAGAACGCGTCGTTGGTCGAGGCGACGGCGCCCTTGTACTTGGAGCCGACCTTGGAGCCCGAGCGCACGATGCCGCCCGGAAACGGCGTGATGGTGTCGGGCACATTGCCGATGGCGTCGACGGCGCCCTCGGCTGTCGCCAGCAATCCGGCACGGTCGTTGCCGAGAATGATCAGGTTGCCGCCGCCGACCGCATCCGTGACGAGGCCGGTCGTCTCCTCGATGACGAACTCGCCGTCCATCACGGGAACGCGCCAGTAGCGCTTGTCACCGAGCTTTTTCGCGGTCTGGAAGCCGTCGCCGAAGTAGCGGGGCCCCTGGCCGAGGCCGACGCGCTTCTCCGATTCGACGCCGGCGTAGCAGGCCGAGCCGGGGCTAGTCAGCACGCACTGGCCGACGCGATTCTTGAGTTGAGGGCCGACGGCGGCGGGTGAGAAGCCGAACAGCAGCACGCGTACGCCGGGGCGCCCATCCGGCGTCTCCTCCGGCTTTAACTCGCGGTCGATGCCGACCTCGGCGCCGGCGCCGATGACGGAGGTGCCGAAGCCGCTCATGGTCACTGCGGCCTGGCGCGCCCAACGCATGCTGTCGGCCGTGATGATGACGCCAGTGCCGCTCATGCCGAAGGCCTCGGCGAACGTGTCGTCGATGGTGATGCCGTTGACCTTCATGACACGCGCGCCCTGGTCGGTTGCACCACGATCTTGCCGCGGCCGCCGTCGACGATCTCCTCGTCGGAGAGGCGGAAGTTCTCCATGGCGATGGTGTGGTAGCGGTCGAAGTAGTCCTTGAGCGGCTTCTCGATGGCGCGGTCGTACTCGGGGCGGGCGACGTGGGTCGCGCCCTGCACGACCTTCACCACCTTGCCGTCGCGCACGATGACCTCGCCGTTCTTGAACACCAGCTCCGGCTTGGCAAACATAGCCTCGCGGTCGGAGTTGTCGGTGTAGACGGTGACGTCGCCGCAGGCGCCGGGGCCGAGGTGGCCGATGTCCTTAAGGCCGAGGCTGCGTGCGGGACCGGCGCGCGTGAGGATGGCGATGTCGTAGAGCGAATACTCGCGCTCGAGCGACGGCAGCGTGCTGTATTTCAGGGCCTCGGGCACGACCTTCAGCATCATCTCCTTGCGGAAGGCGCGGTCCATCAAGAGGCGGATGAGGTGCGGGTAGGTGTAGAACGGCGCGCCGTTGGGGTGGTCGGTCGTCAGGAAGATGCGCCAGGGATCCTCGCACAGGAGGAACGTTTCGAGCCCGATCGCCCACTGCAGCGAGTGCACGTAGCTCGTGTCGCGGTAGCGGAAGGGGACGACACCGCAGCCGGCATCGCACTCGATGTCCATGACCACCCACCGCTTCGGGTCGGCGTTCTTGGCGCCGTTGTACTGGCGCATGCTGTCGCCCGAAGCCGTGCACGTCTGCCCGAACATGACCTGGCCGACGTCGATCGAGATGTTCGGATACTTCTTCAGGAGGTCGGCGATGGCGGCCGCGCCCGAGGAGAAGTGGCGCTCGCCTTCGGTGCCGTAGCTGTGGAACTGGATGTGCGTCAGGTGCAGCGGCAGGCCGTCGGTCGCGCGGATGGTGGCGAGCGTCGTCTCCACGTTGCCGGGGATGCCGAGGTTGCAGCCGTGCACGTGGAGCGGATGCGTGACGCCGAGCTCCAGGAGCCCGCGCGCGAGCGTCAGGATGATGTCGCGCGGCGTGATGCCGTAATAGACGTGCTTCTCGTCGAGGTTCAGCCGGCGCTGGTTGAACTTGAAGGCGCTGATGCCGCCGGGATTGACCACCTTCACGGCGATCGCCTGCGCGGCGTGCATGGTCCAGGCGATGTAGTCCTTGATCTGCTGGAAGTCGCGCTTTTCCGCGATTGAGCGCAGCATGAAGTCGTCGCTGCCGAGCATGACGAACGCGCCCTTGTCGAGGAGCGGGGTGTCACCCAGCTCGAGATGCGCCTGGCGCGCGTTGGCCGGCAGCATCGCGGGTTCGAAGCAGGCGGTGTAGCCCATCTCCGCGTAGCGGTAGCCGGTGATCATGGTCGAGGGCAGCGCGTGGCCCGTGCCGGCGCGCGTGAGCGCCGTATGTGCGACCTCGTCGTGCTCGTGGTCCTCCGGCATCAGCGTGCGCGCGATCGTGACCTTGCCGCCGCCGATGTGGGTGTGCGGGTCGATGGCGCCCGCCATGACGACCTTGCCGCGGAGGTTGTACTCCTGGTCGATGCGCGCTTCCGGCGCCGGGGGCACGACGCGGCCGTCGGCGATGTAGATGTCGCGCACCTCGCCGTTCACGCCATTGGCAGGGTCGTACAGTTTTCCGCCCGTCAGCTTGATCATCATCGGAATGGAGCTCGCGTTCAGAGGGCCGCTTCGATGGCGGCGAGCACGTCGGCTGCGCGCGGAAGCTGCGCGCGGCCGAGATTCTTGAGCGGCAACGATACGACGTTGTCGCAACGGACCATGCAGCCCGCGTGATCGACGCCCGGCGTGCCGACCGGAATGAACACCGTCGGCGGCTGGGCCATGCGCAGGCCGGGCGTGCCGAGCACGATCGTCGGCAGCTTGGTCGCCGGGACCGCGATGTCGGGATTGAAGGAGGAGACCCAGGTGAGCAGATCGCCCTCGCCCTCGGTGAGCATGCGGCCGATGGCGTAGCGGTAGGAATCGTATTCCGGCTTGCCGTTGGCGAAGCTCACGCGCAGCGGAAAGCCCGTCTGCCAGTTGCGCAGGAAGCGGCACTGGGAGCGCCTTCGTTGCCGCCGAGCGAAAGGCCGGCAGCGCGCGTCGTGACGTTCAGCTCCTTGACGACCTCGGAGGTGAGCAGGACGGCGAGGTCGGCCTGGGCGAAGCTCAACCCTGGCGGCGCCCACACGAACACCGAATAGTGTGCGGCCTTGCACTTCTCAGCCACCCTGTCGATGTCGGACAACTTCACGCCGGCAACTTCCGGCGCCGACGCTCCGTCCTTTGACGGCAGCAGCGATGAGAGTAGTCCGCCGCGCTTCTGCGGCGCCGTCTCGCGCGCCTGCACGGGCAAGCCACGCAAGCGCGCGTGCAGCGCGCCCAGCACCTCCGTCAGGCGGTCGTTGGGGCACTGCAGGTTGATGACCTCGCCGATGCGGTCGCCCTTGGCGCCCGAGGTGTCGAGGCCCTCGCCGATGAAGATGACGTCGCGCTTCTTGGGCACGTCGTCGAACATCGAATGCCCGGGGCAGACGATGCGGTCGAAGAAGCGCCCGTGCAGCTTGTGCACGTCGCTGCCGACGATCACGAAGACGTCGGCGCGGTTGCGGGCCTCGGTGAGCGTGGTCATGATCCAGCCGCTCATCTGCACGACCTTGATGTTGCGGTACTGGCCCTCGCTCAGCGCGTGGTCGATGACGCCGCCGGAGCGGTCGGCAAGAGATAGAATTGCGCGCGCGCCGGCGACATCGGACGCCATGCCGCCGTAGAGCGGGAGCGTCGACTTGCGCGACGAGGCCGGCGGCGGCGTCGATGGCGGTCTTTAGGTCGACGTCAGCGCCGCGCACCTGCGGTTTGGCGGCGGGAAGAACGCGTTGGAAGCCGGCAACGGCGCGCCCGCAGCCGTTCTTCAGGACCTTGAGCGTCGAGCCGGTGCGGGACACCTCGGTATCGTCGCAGAGCAGTCCGCAGAACGGGCACGTGACGTTGTGATAGACCTCGGAAGCGCCAGCCTTGCCTTCACCCGCTGCGGTCATGTCGGTCTCGCTCTCCCTCGCGCGGGGCGCAACAAAGCACGGACGCCACGCCAAAACAACACCGGCCCGAATGCGGCGCTTTGCCTGAGCGCCGGGAATTGCGCGGCTATAGAGCCGCCACTATGGTTTTGTCTAAATCAGGTCGAAGAAGAACCGCCCGGAGGACGCCCGATGGTGAGAGCTCTTGCACTAGGGTTGGCAGTGCTGACCCTGTTTCCCGTTGCCGTTTGCGCACACGGCCCGAGCCGACAAAAGGTGACGGAGACCGTCGAGATCAACGCGCCTCCGGAGAAGGTGTGGAAGGTCATCGGCAACTTCCAGGACATGAGCTGGCATCCGGCCATCGCCAAGACCGAAGGGCAGGGCGGCAACGACGTCAATGCAACGCGAACGCTCACCTTGAAGTCGGGCGGCACCATCGCCGAGAAGCTCGATGCCTACGACGCGGCGAAGATGCTCTACAAGTACGAGATCACCGACGTCGACGTGAAGGTGCTGCCGGTCAAGAACTATTCCTCCTCGCTGAGCGTCAAGGGCGACGGCGGCAAGTCGACGGTCGAGTGGAAGGGCGCATTCTATCGCGGCTTCATGAACAACGAACCGCCGCCGGAGCTCAACGAGGAGGCGGCGATCAAAGCCGTAACTGGCGTTTATCGCTCAGGCCTCGACGCGCTGAAGCAGAAGCTCGAAGCCGGCGGCTAGGCGCTGGGGCCGTGCGGCGCCGGCCGCAACGCGATCGGATGCTCGCTCGCGCTGCTCGTTTGCGCCGGGGTAGTGACGCCAGGCGGGCGAGCCGGCGAGCGTCAGCGAGGCCTTCGTCACCAACCAGACCGACGACTCGCTCTCCATCGTGGAACTCGGCGATCTCAAGGTCGCGGAGACCCTGAAGATCGGGGGCAAACCGGCCGGCATCGCCATGTCGGCCGATGGCAAGCTCGCTTTCCTCACCTCGCCGGAAGGCAAGGAGGTGGTGGTCGTCGATGCGGTCGCGCGCAAGATCGTGCGGCGGATCAAAATCGGCGAAGGCCCCCTCGGCATCGCCGCGCATCCGAGCAACGGCCGCATCTACGTCGCCGATTGGTACACGCATAAGCTCTCGGTCATCGATCCGATGGGCGGGACGACGGTTGCCGAGGTGGCGGTCGGCGAGTCCCCGTCGGGCGTCGCCGTCACGCCGGACGGGCGGCTCGTGCTCACCGCCGACCGCGACAGCAACTCGGTCTCCTTCATCGACGCTGAGACGAACGAGCGGCTCGGGGGCGCGACCGTGGGCGAGCGACCCTTCGGCATCACCATCGATGCGAGCGGAACGCGTGCCTACACCGCCAACGTCGCCAGCGACGACGTGAGTGTGATCGACATCGCCAAGCGCGCGGTCATCGCCACCGTGAAGGTCGAGAGGCGCCCCTATGCCGTCGCGCTTGCCGGCGGCCGTGCGTTCGTCACCAACCAGTATACGAGCACGGTCAGCGTCATCGACCTTGCCGGCATGAAGGTCATCAAGTCGATCCCGGTCGGCGACCATCCCGAGGGCATCGCCGCCGATCCCGCCGGCAAATACGTCTACGTCGCCTGCTGGTTCGACAATGTCCTCATGCGCATCGATACCGACAAGCTCGAGGTCGAGGGTGAGGCCGCGGTCGGCGACGGGCCGCGGGCATTTGGCCTCTTCCTGCGCTGAGGGCCGCCGACGCAGTACCGAAGCCCGCGCGCCCCAGTTAACTCTTCTCTTCGCGCCGCAGCATGACCAAGAGTTAAGTTTCTGCCAGTGGACGCGCGTGCGATCGAAAGTTAGAACAAGCGCAAAACGCGTGGCATCAAAGTCTTGATAAGGAAGGAAGCTTGAGTATGCGGCTCTTTGGAGTGTGCGCTGTCGTGGCGCTTTCATTGGCAGTATCGACCGCAATCGCGGTGGCCAACGCGGCCGACCCGGCGGCGCCCGCGGCGCCCCCGTCGGCGACCAGCAATCAGCCAACGGCGATGAACGTGATCTTCGATCACAAGCACCTGTCGAACGTGGATCAGGGCACATCGCTGGGCTACCGCTTCGATCGGACTCCGTCCGATCCGAAGCTCCTGGGCGAGAAGTTCTCCGACGAAATCACGATGAAGGTCACCGGCATCAGGCCTACGGGCGAGAAGGATGTCGATCTGCAGATCTACACCGGCGAGCGCGCGCGCGAGCTGCAGAAGATCCCGAGCGTGACGATCAATCCGATGTTCATCGTCTATTTCGACATGTCGGTGAATACGCTGAAGCAGCTCACGGGTGCAAAGTACGGCTATCTGAAAGCAACGTTCAGCGATGGCTTCAAGGACAAGGCCAAGATCGAGCCGGTGAAAGTCGACTACAAAGGCAAGAGCATCGACGCCTATCGCATCACCATGGCCCCTTATGTCGGTGACGCCAACGCCAAGACGATGCAGGGCTACGACGTCTCCAAGTTCACATTGGTCGTGAGCGATCAGGTCCCAGGCGAGGTTGCGCAGTTAACCTCGGTCTACGAGAGCAGCATGAAGGAGGCTCCCAAGCTCGAGGAGCGCATCACGCTCGACGGGGCGGAGGTGAAATGATGGGCCGCACAATCCTTGTGATGGCCGCGTTGGCGACGGTGGGGCTCTTCCCTGTGGCAACCTCCGCGGTCGAGCTGCCGCAGAACGACTATCCCACGTCCGCGCGCGCCGACTATGTGTTCGCCTGCATGCAGACGAACGGGCAAACGCGCACCGCGCTTGAGCAGTGCTCGTGCTCCATCGACGCGGTAGCGGCGATCCTGCCTTACTCGGAGTACGAGGCGGCGCAGACGATCATGTCGATTGCCCAGCGGCCCGGCGACAATGCGGAGGTGTTCCGGTCGTATGGGCCTTACAAGGAGCAGGTCAAGAAATTGAAGACCGCTCAGGTCGAAGCGGAGCTTCGCTGCTTCTAACGGCGGAGCTTCGCTGCTTCTGACGCGCTCGACGCAAGGGTGAAATGGAAAAGGGCACCGCATCGGGTGCCCTTTTCCTTTTGATGGGTGCTGGCGGCTAGGTGGCCTTGTCGGCCGAAGTGCCCGTGAACGTGTGACCGTCCGTGTCCTTCGCGGTGACCTCGATCGGGGCGTTTCCCTCGGCGGCGAAGGTGAAGCGGAAGTTGGGGTTTTCCGAAATCGAGATGCCGCCCTCCACGCTGAATATGAGCTGGCCGCCGCGCTTCACCTCGATCTCCTGCACGATCTTCATGGGCGTGAACTCACGGGTGAGCTGATCCATCTGCATCCCCGTGAAGTTCGGATGCCGGATCATGACCTGGGCCTCGCGCATGTCGGGCGAGCTCGTCGGCGGCGTCGCGGGCTCGAAGGTGCGAATCTGCATCTTGCCCATGGCGGCCAACGCCTCGTCCATGTCCTTGCCGGCGGCGGCCGAGCATCCCCCCGACGCCTTCACGTACTTCGTCGTCATGTGCAGCTTGCCGTCGGTCGTCTCGATGACGGCGCGGACGTTGGAGTACATGTCGATGCGCACGCGGGTCGACAGCATACGTTCGCCCACCCCGGCGGCTTCGCCGAAGTGGAACGTCGCCGCGACGGGAGCGGGGTTCTTCTCGATGATGAGCGTCAGGGTCTTGACGTCGCGCGCGATGCTCGCCGGGATGCGCATGGTGAGGGGGACGACGGCGGCGTCCTCGGCGCGGTAGGGCGCATCGAGCGAGATCGTGCCGTCCTCCTCGGCGATGTCGCGATTGTCGAACACGTCGCGTTTGATGTCGGGCCAGGGATCGTCGGCGCGCGCCGGCAGGCTCGAGAAGGCCATCGCTGCCGCGGCGACAAGTGCGAGGAGAAGTCTGGCGGGGTTCACCGCTGCGTGCATTCTGATTCCTCCGAGTGCCGGCTTCCGGTCATTCCCATTCGAGTTCGGCAAACGCTGCCGAAACGTTACGCGCATGATACTCCGGGAACAGCCGCCACGCATCCTTTTCGGACAGTCCGGCCGTCGCCATCGCCTCCTGGATGGTCTTGCCCTGCTTTATCAGAGCACGCACGTCGTCGGCGATCCTACCGAGGTAGCGCTGCTCGGCCGCCACAGCCGCGGGCCAGGGCACGGACGCTGGGCCGTGACCCGGCACGACACGGGCAATGTCGGTGCGCTGTTTCAGCTGATCGATCAGGGCGAGCCAGCCGCGGATCGATCCGTCGAGCGCCGGCACGTGCTCGACGAACAGAAGATCGCCGAGAAAGAGCGTGCCCGTCTTCTTATCGAGCACGGTCAGGTCGTTGTCGGTGTGCGCGGTTTTCTGGGCCTCGAGCAGGAGCGTCCGATCGCCGAGATCGAGTTCCAGCCTCTCGTCAACGAGCAGCGTCGGCGCGATGATGCGCTCGCCCGCAAAGGCCTCGTCCCCGAGCAGCTCCTTGTTGATCGCGAGATAACGCTCGGCGCGGGCCGCGAGCGCGCGCGGGAGCTTGTGATGCCCGACGAAGGTGGGCTTCTCCGCCTCGAAGGCGACGTTGCCGAACACGTGGTCGGGATGCATGTGGGTGTTGATGACGTACTTGATCGGCAGCGGCGTGCGCGCGCGGATGGCGGCGAGAAGACTTCGCGCCGATGCGCGGGCTGCCGCCGGTATCGATCACGGCGACGCCGTCACGCCCGACGATGAAGCTCGCGTTGGAGACGTCGCCCTCGTTGCGCGGCGTGAACAGCTCGTAGCGTCCCTGGTGCACGAAAACGCCGGGCGCGACCTCCTGGACGGAGAGCGGCTCGGGCGTGGCGGCGCCGGCCGCGGCCACACAGAAAAGGGCTCCGGCGAGGAGGGTGGCTGCCGCGAGAAAACGAGCAAAACTGGGGCTTGCGAGCATGCGTTTTGGGGCCTGAGAAGTGCTACTGCGGATACACATACGACAGTTCACGGCGCCGCGAGCGCTCCGTGATAACGCGCCGTTATAGGGGGACGCTGCGAACGTCGGGCAAAATTGCCCGGTCCTGTGCACGTTGGTGGCATCTGCGACGTCATCGCGCGGGCGTCGCGCGTGGTGAAGCCAATGAATTGGCACCTTGAACACAACTTTGTCGTGCGGCGCACCATTTGATCTTGCAGTGCAACAAGCCGCGATGGAATGCGGGGGATTTTAAGTCAGCGATCTTGTCCTATTCACGGACGCGTGAGTTTCCGTTACCTGATCGGCTTGCGGACGTGAAAAAAAAGTGCGTAGATGTGCCGCGGTGGTGACATGGCTTCCAGGGCCAAGTGGCAATAGCCAAAAAAGAGCCCGGTCGATCGCCAGGGAGGAAGAAGGGGCAAACCCCATCCCAGAATTTTGGGTGTGAGGCGCTGCCGGACATCACCGCTTTTAAGCGTGGCAAGAACCTTAAAATGGAGGAAGCGCAATGCGCAGAAGCGTATTCGCAGTTGGCTTACTTGCAGCCGCTGGCCTGGCTTCGCCCGTTCTGGCGAACGACAGTGCCCAGAAGGCCGCAGACGACCCGAATAACTGGGCGATGCAGCGTGCAGACTACGCTGCGACTGGCTATTCGAAGCTCGACCAGATCAACACCAAAAACGTCGGCACGATGAAGGCCGCTTGGACGTTCTCTACGGGCGTCCTGCGCGGTCACGAGGGTTCGCCCCTCGTTATCGGCAACACCATGTGGCTCCACACGGCGTTCCCGAACATCGTGTACTCGCTGAACCTCGATGGCGATCCCTACACGATCAACTGGAAGTACGAGCCCAAGCAGGATCCGTCCGTGATCCCGGTTATGTGCTGCGACACGGTGAACCGTGGCGTGCAGTACGGCAACGGCAAGATCTTCCTTCACCAGGCTGACACGTCGCTCGTGGCGCTCGACGCCAAGACCGGCAAGGAAGTCTGGAAGGTCGTCGACGGCGATCCCAAGAAGGGTCAGACCGGCACTGGCGCTCCGATCGTCATCAAGGACACCGTCATCATCGGCGTCTCTGGTGCTGAGTTCGGCGTTCGCTGCTGGGTTTCCGGCTACGACATCGAAACCGGCAAGTTGAAATGGCGCGCTTACTCGATGGGCCCGGATAGCGATATCCTGGTCGATCCCGACAAGACCACGATGCTTGGCAAGCCGGTCGGCAAGGACAGCTCGCTCAAGACCTGGAACGGCGACCAGTGGAAGATCGGTGGCGGCTCGACCTGGGGCTACATGTCCTGGGATCCGTCGCTGAACCTCTTCTACTATGGCACCGGCAACCCGTCGACCTGGAACCCTGCTCAGCGTGCGGGACCGGATGGCAAGCAGATCGACCAGCTGTACTCGATGACCCTCTTCGCTCGTAACCCGGACACGGGCATGGCGTCTTGGGCCTATCAGTACACGCCGTTCGACGAGTGGGACTATGACGGCATCAACGAGCCCGTCATCGCCGACATCGACGTTGGTGGCTCGAAGCGGAACGTGGTGGTTGAGTTCAACCGCAACGGCTTTGCTTACACCCTCGACCGTAAGACCGGCGAGCTGTTGGTTGCCGAGAAGTATGACCCGGCCGTCAACTGGGCGACGAAAGTCGACATGGACAAGCGCAGCAAGACCTATGGTCGTCCGCTCGTCGTTGCCTCTAAGTCGACCTTCCTGAACGGCCAAGACGTCAACACCACCGACGTCTGCCCGGCCGCTCTTGGCTCGAAGGATGAGCAGCCAGTGGCCTTCTCGCCGCTGACGAACCTCTTCTATGTGCCGTCTAACCACGTGTGCATGGACTACGAGCCCTTCAAGGTCGAGTACACTGCCGGTCAGCCGTACGTTGGCGCCACGCTGTCCATGTATCCGCCCAAGGGCGAGACCAACATGGGCAACTTCCTTGCGTGGGACGCTGGCAAGGGCAAGATCGTTTGGTCCAATAAGGAGCAGTTCTCCGCTTGGTCCGGCGCTCTCACCACCGCTGGCGGCCTTGCCTGCTACGGCACGCTTGAGGGCTACCTCAAGTGCGTCGATCAGAAGGATGGCAAGGAGCTGTTCAAGTTCCGTACGCCTTCCGGCATCATCGGCAACGTGTTCACCTACGGACACAAGGGCAAGCAGTACATCGGCGTGTTCTCGGGCGTCGGCGGCTGGGCTGGCATCGGCCTCGCGGCCGGCCTGACCAACCCGACCGATGGTCTGGGTGCTGTCGGTGGCTACGCGGGTCTGAGCCAGTACACCGCTCTCGGTGGCTCGCTCACCGTGTTCTCGCTGCCATAAAGTCGACGAGCAGATCCAAGGACCGGCGCGGGGCAACCCGCGCCGGTCTCCTTGTGAGAGACACGTTGAAGTTCGGGAGACGGGTTGAAGCTTGACGAGGCTCCGCTATCGCATCGCGCGAACTTAACCTTCCGCAGTGCGAGATCACGGGCCGTTGATCGTTGCGGCCTTGTGCCGACTGGCCAAATGCCCAAATCCTATGTAACGAGTGCTGCAACAAAAAAGCAGATAGAGGAAACGCGCGTGAGAAGGATCGCTTTGGTAATCGTCGCCGTCGCCCTGGGGGGTTGTTTCGGCGCATCAGTTCAGGCCGAGGACAAGCCCGGCCTCGCTCCGTTCATCACCGACGCCGCTGGCTGCTTCACGCAGGAAGGCGCCAAGGAAGAGAACGGCAAGTGGGTCCTTCCCGACGGCACGCCGACCTTCCACATCTGCAAGAAGGACAACACGCTCGTCGTCGACTGGGGGACCTACAACGGCTACCGCCGCTACCATTCGGAGTGCCACGTCTGTCACGGCCCCAACGGCCTCGGCTCGTCCTATGCGCCTGCGCTCGCAGAGTCGCTCAAGACGATGGACTACAGCACCTTCCTCGGCACCGTCGCCAGCGGTCGTATCCGCGACGAAGCGGGAACGAAGTTCGTGATGCCGTCGTTCGGCGACAACAAGAACGTCATGTGCTTCATCAACGACCTCTACGTGTATCTCAAGGCCAGAGCGTCCACCGATCTCCCTGCGGGCCAGCTCGGCGGCCGCAATCACGTGGACCGGCCGGAGAGCTCCAAGGCGGAAGAGAAGGCATGCCTCGGTGAGTAGGCATTACGTCATCGGCCTCTTTGCGTTGTCGTTCTTCGCTCTTGCTGTCAGCGGCGCGTGGCTCAGCTCGGCCCGCGCCGTCGAAGGTCACCGCTCCGATCTGGTGAACCGTGAGATCCTGCGCGTCTGCGCGGATCCGTCAAACCTGCCGTTCTCCAACGACAAGAACGAAGGCTTCGAGAACAAGATCGCGAACATCCTCGGCGAAGAGCTGAAGGTGCCGGTCGAGTACACGTGGTTCCCGCAGGTGACCGGTTTTCTGCGCAACACGCTGTTCGCCAAGCGATGTGACATCGTCATCAGCACGGGGCAGGGCGATACGTCCCTGCTCAATACCAATTCGATCTACAGCTCGACGTACGCGCTGGTCTATAAGCCCGGCTCCGGGCTCGACGGCGTTGACAGCCTCTTCGACCCGCGCCTCCAGGGTAAGCGCATCGGCGTCGTCGCCGGCACGCCGCCGGCAAACCTGATCGCCAAGGCCGGCCTCATGGGAATGGCGAAGCCCTACCAGCTCGTGGTCGATCGCCGCTACGACTCCCCGGCCGAGGACATGATCAAGGACATCCGTTCCGGCGAGATTGCTGCTGGCGTGCTCTGGGGACCGATCGCCGGTTATTTCGCGAGCAAGGGCGGCGAGAAGCTGACGGTGGTGCCCCTACTCAAGGACGGAAAGTCCGCTCATCTGGTGTTCCGCATCACCATGGGCGTGCGCCAGGGCGACGATCTGTGGAAGCGCCAGTTGAACGATATCATCCGCAAGCGCCAGGGCGATATCGATCGCACGCTGCTGGACTTCGGCGTGCCGCTGCTCGATGACAACGGCGATCCTGTCACCAAGCCGCGGGGCTAGCGCGGGTTTCAATCCAATCGACGGGCAACGCCTCGCCAACCGGATCCTCATGCAGCGCTTGGTGCAAGGCTCGCGTGGGTGGATCGGCGGCATGGGCCGCGGGCCGGTAGCGTCCGCCCGACTGCTCGCACCCTATGCGCTCCGCTACGATACCCATCCTCCTGCTGATGCTGTCGGCGCTTGCGCTCGGCGCACCCGCTGTCTGCGCCGAGGACGCGCCCGCTAAGCCGCCAGCCGCCACAACGCCCGCCGAAATTCCGCATCCCGACACCAAGCTCCCCGAGGGCCAGGCGCCGGGCTCGGATGCGCCCGCCCCCGAGCCGCCGGACTACCGGATGAGCGACTTCAGAGCGCCTGTTCCCGCGACGCTGAGCGGCGCCAAGGTGCTCAGTTCCGACGAGGCGGCCGATCTGTGGAACGGTAAGGGCGGCGCGATCTTCATCGACGTCTATCCGCAAGCGCCCAAGCCGGCGAACCTGCCGGCCGGCACCTTCTGGCGCGACCCGGCCCACCGCAGCATCGAGGGCGCGCACTGGCTGCCCAACGTCGGCTACGGCGCGCTCTCGCCCTCGATCGATGAGTATTTCCGCACACGGCTCGAGAGCCTGACGGGGGGCAAGAAGGATGCGGCCCTCGTTTTCTTCTGCCTTCGGAACTGCTGGATGTCGTGGAACGCCGCCAAGCGGGCCGTGGAGGCTCACTACACCAACGTGATGTGGTTCCGCGACGGCACCGACGGTTGGCAGGAGCTTGGCTATCCGCTCGTCGACGTGCCCAAGGTACCCTAGCCGGGTGTCAAGCGGGATCCGACGGCGTCAGCTCTTCATCTGTGCGCGGATCAGCTTGGCGATGTCGAACGCGCGCGCCTCGATCAAGCCTGGAATGTCGCAAGCGAGCGACAGGTTCTGCTGGCGATCCTGGAAGATGCGGGCGTTCCAGTTATAGGTCTCCTGCTCGGGCGTGAGCTTGTAATCGGCGGCGCCGGCGCCAGGCGAGTCCGGCGAGGGAATCGGCTGGTTCGTCTGCCCGAACGCCTTGCCTTCACGCTCGAGCTCGGCGGCACGCGCCTTCTGCCGCTTTTGGAATTCCTCGACGCGCCCGATGACGAACTTGCGGTCGGAATTGATCTTCGCCAGCACGCTCGCAAACAGTTGCGTGAGCTTCTGGTCGCGCTCGGCCTCCGGCTGCGCCTGCGCAAATTCCTTGATCGCCTTCTCGGCGTCCTCGAGGGGGACGCGGCGGCTTTCGAGGACACTCGTCAGCTCACGGATCTTGTTGTCGTTCTGCCAATCCTTCTCATCGGGCAGGGCAGGGCCGTCCCAAACCTGGGCCGACGAGATGGTTTCGACCTTGCGCTGCATGCAGGGCCAATCGGGGCTGCCGGCGACTTCGGCCGGACTTGGCAGCGGGGCAGGCGCCTCGCTCTTCGCTGCGCCGGGCTCCTGGGCGCACAGGGTAGTTGCGAGCGCCAGCGGGATCGCAATCCCCGCGCAGACGACGATCGCGGCAGTCTTCTTTGTTTTGGGCATTTTTACCTCGGGCATTTCCTCACACTCCTGCGCCCGGACCGCCGCGCCGAGCGATCAGGCCTTTTGACGGGTTGTAAGCGTAGACGGCCCCGCCCAGGAACACCAAGGTGCAGGCCACGCACGCAACAAGCGAGGTCCAGTCCACCTGTCCGTAAAGAGCAAAGCGAATGAGCTCCACGGCCTGGGTGAAGGGATTGAAGCGGCAGATCTCGTAGAGGAGGACGCTCGACTCCTTGACGCGCCAAAGCGGGTAGAGCGCGGAGGAGGCGAAGAACATCGGGAAGATGACGAAGTTCATCACACCGGCGAAGTTCTCGAGCTGCTTGATGACCGAGGAGAGGAAGAGCGCCATGGAGCCGAGCATGAGTCCCGACAGGACGAGTGCGGGCAGCACCGTGAAGTAGCCGTAGATGGGTGGCTCGATCTCCCAGAAGTAGGCGACGAAGAGGTATGCGTAGACCTGCAGCAGCGACACCGCCACGCCCCCGACGAGCTTTGACAGCAGGAGGAAGGAGCGCGGGAAGGGGCTCACGAGGAGGGTGCGCATTGCGCCGGTCTCGCGGTCGTAAACCATCGACAGCGAGGATTGCATCGCATTGAAGAGCTGGATCATGCCGATCAGCCCGGGCGTAATGAACACCTCGTAGAGGACGTAGGTCTCGTACGGCGGGATGATCGATACGCCCAGCGTCTGGCGGAAGCCGGCTGCGAAGATCAGGAGCCAGACGAGGGGCCGGACGAGGGCGGAGAAGAAACGCTCCCGCTGGTGCAGGTAGCGCAACACCTCGCGCCACACGATGCCGTTGAAGCAGGTGAGGTAGGCGCGAAAGCCGAGCTTGGGCGGGTCGAGATTCCAGCTTGCGCCTGCCGGAGACGCGGCCTGCCAGGTGCCTTGCGCCGTTGCCGGGCTCGAGATCGTCATGCGGCCATCTCCGTGTGCGCGGTGCCGGTTAAGGCCCGGAAAGCGTCGCTGACGTTCTTCGTTCCGGTTTTGGCGAGCAGTTCCGGCACCGAGCCCTCGAACAGCACGCGGCCCTTGTGCAGGATCACGACGGTATCGGTGTCGCGGACCTCGTCGAACAGGTGCGTCGCCCACAACACGCCGAGGCCCTCGCGCTCCACCAGCGAGCGCACGATGTTGATGACGCTCTCGCGCGAGCCGATGTCGAGGCCGACGGTCGGCTCGTCGAGCAGCAGCAGCCCGGGGCGCTGCAAAAGCGAGCGTGCGATCTCGACGCGCCGTGCCTGCCCGCCAGAGAGATTGCGCACCTTCTCCTTGGCGCGGTCGGCGAGGCCGACGATCTCGAGCGCCCGCTTGGTGCGCTCGCGCGCCTCGCGCCCACGAATTCCGTGCAGCGCGCAGTGATAGAGCAGGTTCTGCTTGAGGCTGAGATCGAGATCGAGCGTGCGGCTTTGGAACACCACGCCGAGCCGTTGCAGCGCCGCGGAGGCGCGCCGGCGGACGTCATAGCCGAAGATGCGGATATCGCCCGTGACGTTGTCGTAGAGGCGGGTGACGAGCGCAAACAGCGTCGATTTGCCGGCACCATTGAGGCCGAGCAGCACCACGAAGGCGCCGCGCGGCACCACGAGCGACACGTCGTCGAGAGCCAGCGTGTCGCCGAACTTGTGGCTCACGTTGCGAACGAGAAGAGCGGGCGCCGACTCCGCTGGGACTTGAGCTTCAGATGCCATATTGATTGCGACGGTTGCTCGATCCAAGTTTCTCGTCAAGCCGCTGGAAAATCTAGCGTTTTCTTTTCGGCTCGAACCGCGCGAGAATCTAGAATCTCGTCGTCATTTCCTCCACCTATCAGGCTTCCCACCAGTGCGTTTTAGCGCGTGCAGGCTGCAAGCAAAATCAGAACGGCGCCACCACGACGCCCCAGGGGTAGCGGCCGACGCGGATGGACTTGGTCACCTTGAGCGCGGCGACGTCGATCACCGAGACGTCGTTGGAGGCGCCGTTGGTCGTCAGTAGATACTTGAAGTCGGGCGTGAATCCGAGCTGCCACACGCGCTGGCCGACGAGCAGATATTTGAGCACCTTCAGCGTCGCCGTATCGACCACGGCTACTCGGTTTGCTGGGCCGAGCGCGACGAAGGCGAGCTTGTCGTCCGGCGTGATGCGTACGCCCACGGCCTGGATCGCCTCCTTGGTGACGCCCGGGATATCGAAGGTGACCTTGCCGAGAACCTTGCGGTCCGCCGGGTTGATGACCGTCACCGTGCCGCCGACCTCGGAGCTGACCCAGAGCTGGGTGCCCGCTTTGTTGAACATGGCGACACGCGGACGCGTGTCGACGAGCACGTTGTCGAAGGTCTTGTGCGTCGTCGTGTCGATGAAATGGGCCATGTTCGTCGTTTCCGACGTGTTGACCAGCACCTTGCCGTCGGGGCTCATGCCCATGCCTTCCGGCTCCACGCCGACGGGGATGTCCGTGATGACCTTTCCGGAGTTGATGTCGATCACGGTAACGAGGTTGTCGTCCTCGTTGGCAACGTAAAGCGGATTGCCCGATGGATGCAGTATCAGCAGTTCCGGATCGGGCCCGGAGGGCAGCGTCTTCACAAGCTCGTAGGTCTTGGTGTCGTAGACCTGAATGAGGTTTTCGTCGCTCGTGCAGACGATCAGCCACTTGGCATCGTTCGATAGGATCACGCCGCGCGGCCGCTGCCCGACCTTGAAGGTCTTGATGACCTCCCACTTGTCGGTGTCGATGACCGAGACGGAGTTGTCCTTCTCGTTCGTCACGAAGGCCGTGTAGGCGTACGCCGCCGGTGCGGGGCCGACGAGGACTGCCGCCGCGCCGAGGAGCGCAGCGAAACCGAACTTAAGACGCATCAGGCAACATCCTCCTGCGATTGACCGGTCACCCGTGGTGCCGCGCGTGCCGGTCATTGTGTATAGGCTTTGCATTTGGTCTCGGGCTTATCGACGCCGAGCGTGTCGAGCTCGCTCGTTTGATGCAGGAAGCCCGGCTGCGGCGAGACTGTGACGAGCAGCTTCGGCGTCGTGACCGGTATCGGCTGGCGGACCTGTCCGTTCCAGTTGCGCACGGAAAGTCCGACGCCCTTGAAGCCGGCGACCTCGAACTGAGGAGAATGCATGTACGTCGAGAGCTCTTTGAAGCCGTTCGACTTGGTGCGCGAGGCGGCCTCGCCGACCATGCGCGCCGCGAGCCACGCGTTGTAGTCTTCAGGCCGCAGGTAACGATCAGCCAACCGCTTGAATCTATTCTGGAATTGCGTCCCGCCCCAAAGCTCGATGGCGGGATGCCAGCTCGCCGCAACGAGGCCCGAGGTGCCGGCAACGGGACGCGCGTCCCAGGTGCGATAAGGGAAGTAGTCGCCGAACACGTTGGCTTCGTCGGCGACGATCAGCACATCGTACTCGGGTGCGCTTTGGGTGAAGGTTGGGATCTGCTGCTGGATCTGCTCGTAGCCGCCGTCGGAGCGCCGGCTGGTGCCGGTCTCATAGGTGAAAGGGCGCTCCTCCACGATCTTGCCGCCGAAGCGCTTGGCCGCACGCCGGATCGCATCCGCGTAGAGCTTATCCTCATCACGCGGGCCTAGTACGAGCAGCCAGCGGTTCCACTTCTTCCAGATGAGGTACTGCGCAAGCGCATCTGCCAGCATGTCGCGGCTGGGAGCGGAGTGGAGGACGTTGGGGCGGCAGTCCTCCTCGCGCAACCGCTCGTCCGGCGCGCCGTAGTTGATGATGATGGCGTCCTTGCCCTTGACGGCGTCGGCGAGCTTCAGAAGCGTTGCCGGCGCCATGTCGGCGAGGATGAAATGCGCGCCTGCATCGACCTTTTTGACGACCTCCTCGACGAGCTTGGCGGGATCGTGATCCTCAATCTCGTCGAGGGTGAACTGCTGGTTCATGAAGCGGCCGGTGGTGTTGTTGTCGGCGACCGCGAGCTTGGCACCGGCGACACCGAGATCGGCGGGCGGGAGGTCGAGAAGCGAGATCGGCAGCGGCTCGTCCTGCAGCTCGCGTGCGATCAGCATGGGTATGACAACGGCGTCCTTATTGGCGGGCGCCGCGGACGTATCCTTAGGCGTGGCTGTTGGGACGGCGTCCTTCGCCCCCGGTGCCGCCGGCGCACCCGCTTCCACCGGGGCGGGGCTCGCAGGCGGCGCGTCCTCGGCCCACGCCGGCAGCACTGGTGCCATCGCAAACCCGAGCGCCAACCCACAGAGCGAGATCAGGAATCTTCCGCCTTCAAGCCGCATTGCCGCCTTGGTCCCTGCCATCAGGTTCAACTCCTCCCGCCGAGAGCGCCGACTTACGTTTCCCTCGGGTGGCATGTTATTATGTTGCACTAAAAGGTGCCCGACGGCGGCTTTGTCAAGGTTGCCTGCCGCTACTCTCGGACTTGTGACCTCTCCCGGCGCGAGGGGCCGCCACAAGCCCCTTGCAAAACCAACACTGATCGGCACACGTAACCTAATAACACAACGGAACCGCAAGTCTCCATCAAGAGAGGCGCGTGCGCTGCAGAGGAAACGAGTTGACCGTTAATCGTATCTTGGCCGCCCTGGCGCTCATGCTGCCGACGGCCGCTCTCGCAGGCCCCAAGGCCATCGTCTTCCCCTTCGATCTCATCGACGAGAGCCAGCAGCAATACGAGATCGGCGTCATGCCGAAGGGGATCTCCGCGGAGGAGAAGCGCCGGCTCGCGCTCATCACCGATGAGCTGACGAAGGAGCTGAAGGGCGGGGGGCGCTACGAGGTCATCGATCCCGCGCCGATCGCCAAGGACATCGACGACAAGGCGCCCATGTACAAATGCAATGGCTGCGAGGACGGCCTCGCCAAGAAGGCCGGTGCCGAAGTCGCCTTCATCGGCACCGTGCGCAAGGCCTCCGACGTTCTCTTCACAGTCAGCGTCTATATCCGCGACGTCGGCCAGGAGAAAGTGACGCGTCAGGCCTCGAGCGAGATCTATGGCAATACGGACGCGATGTGGTTGCGCGCCGTGAACTACATCGTGCACAAGCGGCTGTTCCCGGAAGGAGCCTCGCAATGATCGATCGCCGCAGCGTTCTCCTCGCCAGCGGAGCCGCCCTCGCGGGGCTGAGCTTGCCTCGGTCTCTGCGCGCGGCCGATACGGCCGGCACGCTCCGCGTTGCGTCGTTGAAGTTCGGCTCGCTGAGCTGGGTTCTGGAAACGATCAAGGCGGAGGGTCTCGCGGAGGCGGCCGGGCTCAAACTCGTCATCATCGATGTCGCCACGAACCAAGCCGGGCCCGTCGCGCTGCTGTCGGGGGACGCTGACGTCATCGTCAGCGACTGGACCTGGGCGCTGCGGCAGCGTGGGCTGGGCGAGCATTTGAAGTTCGCACCCTATTCGTCGGCGCTGGGTGCGGTGATGGTGGCGAAGGATTCTCCCATCGCGCAGCTCGCCGATCTGCAGGGCAAGAAGCTCGGCGTCGCCGGCGGCGCCATCGACAAGAGCTGGCTTTTGCTGCGCGCCTACTCGAAGAAGACCTTGGGCAAGGACGTCGCCCAGACGGCCGAGCCCGTGTTTGGCGCCGCACCACTGCTGACAGAGGAAATGCGCAGCGGCCGCCTCGACGCCGTGCTCAACTTCTGGACCTATGCTGCGCGTCTTTCAGGTGCCGGCTACCGCAAGCTCATCGGTATGGACGAGGTTTTGAAGGCGCTCGACATCAACCCGGTGCCCTCGCTTGTCGGCTTCATCTGGCGCGAGGAGACGGAGGCCAAGAACGGCCCGGCGATCGCCGCCTTCCTCGACGTGGTCGCCAAGGCCAACGCCATCCTTGCCAAGTCCGATCCCGCCTGGGACCGTATCCGCAACCTCGTCAAGCCCGAGAACGACGCCGAGTTCGCCGCTATCAAGACCTACTACCGCGAGGGTATCCCACCGCCGTGGTCGGCCGCCGACACGCGCGCGGCCGAGAAGCTCACGCAAGTGCTGACTAGCGCGGGTGCCGCAGAGCTGATGGGCGGGGACACGCGTTTCGATCCGAAGCTCTTCCATGCTGCAGGCAGTTAAGGCTCCCGCCCACGGCATCAGGCTGGGGCGCGTTGGGTGGTCGCTCGCCTCGCTGGCGGCTCTCATCGCGCTGTGGGAAATCATCGCGCTGATCGCCGCGAGCCGCTATCTGCCGGGCCCGCTGGCGGTCGTCGAGGTCATGGCGCGCGAGGCTAAGGCCGGCGAGCTGTGGGGCAACATCGGCGCTACGCTTTCGCGCGTCGCCTTCAGCTTCGTCGTCGCTATGTGCATCGGCTCCGCCATCGGGATCGCCCTGGGGCGCAATCCGCGCGCCGACCGCTTTTTCGATACCTGGTTGATTTTCTTTCTGAATTTGCCGGCCCTTGTCATCATCGTGCTTTGCTACATCTGGTTCGGTCTGACCGAGGTCGCGGCCATCACTGCGGTCGCCGTCAACAAGATCCCCAACGTCGCCGTGACCATGCGCGAGGGAACGCGCAACCTCTCCAAGGACCTGGAGGAGATGGCGGCGATCTACCGTTTCGGGTGGTGGAAGACGCTGCGCCACGTCACGCTGCCCCAGCTCGCGCCCTACTTTGCCGCGGCCTCGCGCTCAGGCCTGGCGCTCGTCTGGAAGATCGTGCTGGTCGTCGAAGCCTTCGGGCGCTCGGACGGCGTCGGGCATCAGCTCAACATCGCCTTCCAGCTCTTCGACGTGCCCATGATCCTCGCCTATGCGCTCGCCTTCATCATCGTCGTGCAGATCATCGAAATCGCGATCCTGCA
This sequence comes from uncultured Alphaproteobacteria bacterium, assembly GCA_963817485.1. Classification (GTDB taxonomy): domain Bacteria; phylum Pseudomonadota; class Alphaproteobacteria; order Rhizobiales; family Hyphomicrobiaceae; genus Hyphomicrobium_A. The sequence goes on from CAWFOR010000020.1 coordinate 446,653, forward strand.
GCCGCTCATCGCAAGGGCGAACAAATGGCGCCGGTGAACCGTCCGCTGTCGGTCTCGATCGAGAGAAAGGTGTTTCCCGCGGTCGGCATGCGCGGCGAGATCGCCGTCCTGAAGGACATCAATTTCACGGTGCAGCCCGGATCCTTCGTCGTCATCACTGGTCCCTCGGGCTCGGGCAAGTCGACGATGCTCAACATCATCGCCGGGCTCGACAAGGACTACGATGGCAAGATCGATCTCGGCGGCAGTGGCGACAACGGGCTCACCTACGTGTTCCAGTCGCCGCGGCTCTTGCCCTGGCGCACGGTGTACGAAAATATCGCGCTGGCCCTCCCACCGGGAGACGCGCGCCTCGCTCGCATCCCGGAGCTCTTGCAGCGCGTCGGCCTCACCGAGGCGGCCTCCGCCTATCCCGAGATGATCTCGCTCGGCATGCAGCGCCGCGCGGCACTGGCGCGAGCCTTCGTGGTGGAGCCGGAAGTCCTGCTTATGGACGAGCCGTTCGTGTCGCTCGACGACCCGACCGCTTATAGCCTGCGCGAGCTCCTGGTCGAGCTGTGGTCGCGGCGGCCCACAACCGTGCTGTTCGTGACGCACGACCGCGCCGAGGCCGTCATGCTGGCGACCCGCATCTTGCGCCTCTCCACCGGGCCTGCGACTATTGTGGGAGACATCCCCGTTTCCCTGTCCGTCGCCGACCGCCTGGACCGCGAGAAGGTGCGGACCGAGCAGCGGCGGATCTTCGGCGAAGCGTAAAGAAGCGGCGAAGACGCAGACATAAATGGAATTACAAAAGCCCCGCCGCCCGGTGAGCCTGCTCGCCAGCGTGACCGACGAAAGCGAGGCGCTAACCTGCGTTTCGCTCGGCGCCGATATCATCGACGCCAAGAATCCGGCTGCGGGCGCGCTCGGCGCGCTCCCCGCGGAACGCGTACGGGGCATCCGCGCCGCGGTGCCCGCGCACGTGGCCGTGAGCGCGACCATCGGCGACCCGTCCGATGACCCGGAACGCGCGGTCCAGTCGGCGCGGCTCATGGCGGCGACTGGAGTTGATTTCGTCAAGATCGGGTTCTGGCCCGATGCGACGGCTGCCGGCACGATCCGGGCACTGGGGCGCCTATCGCTCAAGGGCGCGCGGCTCGTCGCCGTGCTGCTCGCCGATCGCGGCATCGATCTCAAGCTCGTCGGGCCGCTGGCGGACGCGGGCTTCGCTGGGGTGATGCTCGACACATACGATAAGTGCACCGGCGCGCTGCCAGACATCGTATCCGCGCCCGGCCTGCGGGAGTTCGTCGGCGCGGTCCGCGTGAACGGCATGCTCGCCGGGCTCGCCGGCTCGTTGCGCGTTGAGCACGTGCCGCTCCTGCTGACGCTCGGCCCCGATGTCCTCGGCTTCCGCGGCGGGCTCTGCTTCCGGGCCGCGCGCACCGCCACCATCGACCCGGCCGCCGTACGCGCCGTGCGCCGGGCTTGCGGGCCCGCACCTCGCGGTGCTATTGCGCCCCGGCAGACGGAGCGCGCGCTATGAGCGATCAGCAGAGCCTCGGCAGGCTTGCCGGACAGAGCCGCCTGGACGGTGTGGTCCGCGACCGCATTTTCGTGCGCGGCCTGGTGCTGCCCGTGGCGATCGGCGTCTACGACGAGGAGCAGGGCGTCACCCAAAAGGTGAGTTTTACCATCGAGGCCTCGGTGGCGCCCGGCGTGTCGCCGCAGAAGGATGCGATTGCCGACGTACCCTCCTACGACGACCTCGTCGGCGCTGTGCGCGGCGTGGTGGCGGCCGGGCACATAAATCTGGTCGAGACCATGGCCGAGCGCATCGCGGAGCGCTGCCTCGCCGATAAGCGCATCGTGTCCGTGCTGGTGCGCGTCGAGAAGCTGGAGCGCGGACCGGCTTCGGTCGGCGTCGAGATCGTGCGTCCGCGAACGGCGGTACCGGCCAGTGACATCCCGCACATCAAGCGCTAAGTCGCCGCCGCGAGTGACAGTCATCAAGCTCGGCGGCAGCGTGGCCGAAAGCGGCCGCCTTGCCTCGATCGTGCCCATCGTGGCTGCGACGCGAGCCCCCGTCGTCGTGGTGCCTGGCGGTGGCACCTTCGCCGACGCCGTGCGCGTCGCCCAGGCCGAACTCGGCTTCGACGATGCCGTCGCGCACCACATGGCGATCCTCGCCATGCACCAGACAGCCCACATGCTGGCGGGGCTCGAGGCGCGCCTCGCACCCGTAGAGACGTTGCCGGCGATTAGGCGGACGCTCGCCGAGGGTCGCATCCCGGTCTGGCTGCCGTGGAAGTTGAGCGAGCACGACACGACCATCCCCGCCGATTGGTCGGTCACCTCGGATGGGCTGGCGGCGCGCCTTGCCGAGCGGCTCGGGCGAGCCTCCGTCGTGCTTATCAAATCATGCAGGGTTCCGGACGGCGCCACGCTTCAGCGCCTTGCACTGGCAGAAACGGTCGATCCGACCTTCGTAGAGATCGTCGAGCGGGCTCGGCTCTCCTGGCGCGTGCTGGGCGCCGGCGATGAGGATAAGCTAGCCGTGCTCCTGCAGTCCCGGCCAGCGCGCCCCGCTCCGCTTAAAGCCGGTCGACGGGCCGCCCCGCCGCGTGCTATCGCGCGACGCAAGTGACGGCGCTACGATCCTGGCGCCGCGTCGCCTAGGTTCGGACCATGGCCAACAAGCTTCTATTCCTGACCGGCCGGCTCGCCGAGCCGAGGCTGGCTCGCACCGTCGCCGGCCTCGGCTTGCCGGAGGGGTCATGGCGCATCGCCAACGTCGGCGTGAAGGTCGCCGCCCTGATGACCGAAGCGATCGTGAGGAACCGCCTCAAGGCGCCGCTCGACGCCGACCGCGTGATCGTGCCGGGCCGCAGCCGCATGAACTTGGGCGAGCTGAAGGAGCACTACGGCGTGCCGTTCGAGCGCGGGCCAGACGAGATCGTCGACCTACCGCAGTTCTTCGGCAAGGGCGGTAAGCCGCCGGATCTCTCCCGCTACGATCTGCGTATCTTCGCCGAGATCGTCGACGCGCCGGGCCTCACGGTCGAGCAGATGGTCGAGCGCGCGGGCAAGCTCAAGGCCGAGGGCGCGGACGTGATCGACATCGGCTGCCAGCCGGACGTTCCGTTTCCGCAGCTCGAGGACATGATTGCGGCGCTGCGTAAGGGCGGCTTCAAGGTCAGCGTCGATTCCGGCAACGTGGAGGAGCTGCGCCGCGGCGCCAAGGCCGGCGCAGATTACGTGCTCAGCCTGGACGAGACGACGCTCGATGCCGTCGTCGGCACCAAGACAGTTCCTGTGCTGGTGCCAAAGCCGCACGGCGACCTTGCCTCGCTCGTCCGCGCCATCGACGTCTGCAAGGCCAAGGGCATCGCGTGCCTTGCCGATCCCGTGCTCGACCCCATTCACTTCGGTTTCATGACCTCGCTCGAACGCTACGCCGAGCTGCGGCGCGCGCGCCCGGAAGTCGAAATACTGATGGGTACCGGCAACCTGACCGAGCTGACCGATGCCGACAGCCAGGGCGTGACGGCCATTCTACTTGGCATCTGCTCGGAGCTGCAGATCCGCAATGTGCTCGTGGTGCAGGTGTCGCCGCACACGCGGCGCACGATCCAGGAGCACGACGCCGCTCGCCGCCTGATGTATCGCGCGCGCGAGGACGAGAGCCTGCCCAAGGGCTACGGCGGAGGGCTTCTGTCGCTCCACGACCTGCGGCCCTATCCGGACACGCCGGAACAGATCGCAGCGCGCGTCGTGCGCGACCAGAACTACCGCATCGAGGTCGCCGAGGACGGTATCCACATCTACAACCGCGACGGCCACCACGTGGCGCGCGATGCCTTCTCGCTGTTCGACAAGCTCGGCGTCGAGGCGGACGGCGCACATGCGTTCTACCTCGGCCATGAGCTCGCCAAGGCCGAAATCGCGCACGCGCTGGGCAAGCGCTATACCCAAGACGGGAGCCTCGACTGGGGTGTCGCCGCCGACCACAAAGTCGAGGACCTGACGCGCCACGCGAACGAGGGCGCTACGCTCAAAGCCGCGCGCAAGGAGAAGGCGGATGCCGCATATCGTCGAAACCATCGTGACGACGAAGAACGCGAAGGGTGAGGTGCACATCGCGCCACTCGGTCTGATCACCGAGGGCGCGAACTGGGTGCTGGCGCCGTTCCGTCCCTCGCGCACGCTCGACAACCTGCGCGAGGTGCCGTTTGCGGTCGCGAGCCATACCGACGATGTGCGCGTGTTTGCGGGGAGCCTGACCGGGCGCAAGGATTGGGCGACGCGCCCGGCCGAGAAGGTCGATGGTGCGGTCTTGGAGAGTGCGGTCTCACACTGGGAGCTCGCCGTTGACAGCGTGACCGAGGACAACCAGCGCCCGCGCTTCTCCTGCCGGCTGGTGCACGCCGCGAGCCACCGCCCCTGGGGCGGCTTCAACCGCGCGCAGGCCGCGGTGCTCGAATGCGCGGTGCTGGTCTCGCGCCTGAAGATGCTGCCGGCGGACAAGATCGAGGCCGAGCTCAAGTATCTCGAGATCGCGGTCTCCAAGACCGCGGGTGAGCGCGAGCAGGAAGCTTGGGGCTGGCTGATGGAGCGCATTGCCGCCTGGCGCAAGGAGCAAGCGCAGAAGGTCTAGGCGTGCTCGCCCGCAAGCAACGCGATTGCCGCCGCAGGTGCGCAGCGCGTCACCCATTCCGCGCAATCCGGCGTTGCGTCGGCGATTTTGGCAAAAGGGTGCGCCAGTCGTCCGACCTGCTCGGCGAGGGCGAACACCTGCGGCGCGCCGATGCCGGCGACAACGGCGGGCGCGTCGATCGGCGTGGCCGTCAGATTGCAGGCGGTCAGCAGTGCCCGGCGGAGGTCGTCCATCTGCTCGGCGGCGATCAGCGCGGCCGCGCTGCGCCAGTCGGCGAGGCTGGCATCCCGGCGGTCGCGGCCGAGGCAGCGGGCGAAGCGCGCAAGGCTCTCCTCCAGCGACGTGCCGCGGTGGTCGGCGGTCTCGTGCTGGTCCACGTCGTCCGGCAGCTCGCCGAGGATGCGGCGCACGTCCGCCATGGTCGCGAAGTGGCCGGCAGCGAGGCGCTGCCGGTGGCCGCGGAAGAGCACGGTGCGCGCAACCGCGCTGACGTCGGTGCGCGTCAAGCCGCTATAGACGAGCTCGCCGGTCGCGAGCCGATCGCCATCGGTGAGCGCGCGCGGCATGAGCCGGGCCCCGGTAACGGGAACGATGTCCGTCGTGGTCGAGCCCATGTCGATCAGCACCGCCTCGTCGTAGCGGCGCGCGACAAGCTCAGCCGCGGCGAGGAAGTTGGTCGAGGCCGCGCTCATGGGGTCGACATGTGCCTCGGCGGGAGCGCCAAAGCCCCGCGGCCCCATCCAGATGCGGACGCCGCCGCCAAGAATCGACACCAGGCGGTCAACGATGGCAGCGACGCCGGTTGCGCGGTCGGGGAACAGCTCGCACAGCTCCCCCGTCATGGTGGCTGCGTGCGCGTGGGCGCGGGAGACGAGCGGCGCGGCTTGCGCGAACGCAGCATCGAGTTGATCGAGGCCTCGCCACAGCGGGCATGGCAACTGCAGCGCGGCAATGGTACGGCCGTCCTCGGCCAGCGCGACCTTGAGGTGCGCTCCGCCCACGTCGTAGCCGGCCGTGATGGCCATCGCATCGTCTCCGCCGAGCCCGGCAACTTCGCAAGCCAGGCGAGGCCGTGATACACGACGCGTGCGCGGAGGCAAGCCAATGGACGTCATACCGGTCATCGACGTGCGCCATGGGGTGGCCGTGCACGCGCGCCAAGGCCAACGCGATCAGTATAAGCCGGTGGAGACGCCGCTGGCGCGGGGCAGCGACCCCGTCGCAGTCGCGCGCGGATTCCTGGCGCTCTTTCCGTTTCGGTCGATCTACGTCGCAGACCTCGACGGCATCGAGGGCCGCGGGCGCCACGAGGGTCTCGCCGCACGGCTTACCGCGCTGCTGCCGGGTGTGGAATTCTGGATCGACGGCGGCATCTCAGGGGACGCCGCCGCGGCGCGTGCGGGTGTGCTCCCCGTCGTCGGGTCGGAAAGCCTCGCCGACGATGACTTGGAGAGGCTGCGCAAAGAGCCGGGCGGGCTCTTCGCTCTCTCCCTCGATTTCCGAGGCGACAGCTTCGTGGGCCCGCAAGCGCTGCTCGATGACGCTGCCCTTTGGCCTGAGCGTGTCATCGTCATGACGCTCGCGCGCGTCGGCGCGGGCGACGGACCGGACTTGCAAAGGATTGCCGCAATCGTTGCACGAGCCGGCGCGCGCCGCGTCTACGCGGCGGGAGGCGTGCGCCATCTCGTCGATCTCAAGGCTCTGCGAGGGGCCGGTGCCTCCGGCGCGCTCGTCGCCACGGCGCTGCATGCCGGAACGATAACGGCCGGCGATCTCATCGAGATCGCCGGCCGTTGAAGTCATCGCGAGAGAGAGGCAGAGCAAAACCCGAGAGCGCGGCTCTAACCTTTCCACCGGCCTGAGAGCAGTCTACCCAATCGCTTCAGCAGACCCCCCTTCATCGGAGGGGCATTATCCTGCTGTGGACGGTGTCCGCTTCAAGTCTTCGCACCGAACGGATGCTGGACGCTGTTGCGCTGGGCAGTTGCTTCGGCGGCGGTCGGCTTGCCGGCGATGGCGCGCGCAAGAGCTTCCTTGACCGCCCGATAGTTGAAGTCCTGGATCTTGGCGTCGTCGGCAGCTTCCCAGTGGATGAAGACGCCAACGAGGATGTAGAGGTCGTCGGCTTCGGAAGCCGGGATCACGCCCTCGGCGACCGAGTCCTGCACGGCCTTGGCGACGGCGTACTGGGCCGGGCCGAACATCTGGACGGCCTGACGGGCGTCCTTGATGGTGACCTTGTTGAACAGAATGGTGTTGGGCTTGCAGAGCAGGTTCGGCGCGATGACCGCAAGCAAGGTGGTGAAGCCGTCCTTGTTGTTCGACAGCGCGCTCACGAATGCCGTCTCGGCAGCCGAGCCGCGCGGCCCGATGACGAGATCGATATGCGCGACCTCGTTGCCGTCGCCGACGAGTGACTCGCCGATCATAACTTTGTTAATCTTGGCCATTGCGGGGTTCCTCCCAAGCTAAAAACATCACGAGCACCAACGCGAACCCCGCCGTAGCCGGGAACATGCCGGTTCTGCCCTATCTCTGTAGCTATCCCTGTTCTCTGCGATCGGCGACAGTCGTCGTCGAACCGGTTGGCCAGATAGCGGCACGCCGTAAGCGGCCGCCCCTAGATAGCGCCAGCAGCCCTCTCTCGACAAGGGGTTACGCAAGGCTTGACAGTGCCATCCGGTCGCGGATTGAGGCGGCGAAAAGGGTGGCTACAACGAGGTCGGCCGTGGTCCCGGGATTGAGGTTTCTCTGCTTCAGATCAGTGTCGAAAGCGAGCAGCTCAGCAAACGAACTAGGCGTGGCCACTGGCGTCCAAAGCCGCTTATGCAGCAAAGCTTCCTTTCGCACTTGCTCAGCGACCTCAGTGCCAAATTTGCGGGCAATATGACTGTCGGGTAACGCGGCCAAGTAAGCCATGTGTAAGGTGGTAACCATCAAGTTGAAATCATCGGCGAGGGGCCGTACCCGGTCGAGCGTCGGCAGACCGAAATCGAAGACCTCGGCGAAGTTCGAGACGTAGGCGGAGGCGATGCGATCGCGGTGGGCGGCGAGCGCCATGGCCGTGAGGAGGCCGACGGTCGGAGCCGCGGATACGTCCTGGTCGGTCGCAATGTCGAGTCCGCCGGGATTGGCGCGTCGGATCGCAGCATAGACGTCCGCGGTATCCCTGGCGTCGAGTGCGGCGAGGACGGTTGCGAGACTGTCGCGCAGTGTGCCGCTGTCCCCGGATTGTGCTGCGGCTGCAAGCGGGGCTGCAAGCAGCAGGATCCCGAGGTTGGTGTTGCAGCCGGCGGCTGCGAACGACGCATCGACCGCGTGGCGGATACGGGCGCCGATTCTCAGGTCGCTATCGGCGATCCAAGGCGCGGCGGCCGCGGCGGCTTCCTCGAACTGGCGGACCTCCATACCGTGCCCGCCGGCATGGACGTGCACGTTGCCGGGTTTGAGCGCGGCGATCTCGGCGCGGCAGGCGGCGAGGAAAAGATCGCGCGTCTCGGTCTCGCTCAGGCGGGGCATCGGCGGACGCGCTGGTGATCGGCGACCGCTGTGAGAAAGTCCTCCACGATCGCCTCGGCGACGTCGACGTCGGAGACGCTCTGCAGCCCGCGCCAGGAGGGGTTGCTGTTGACCTCGAGCACCATGAGCCGGCCGTCGGGCGCGGCGATGAGGTCGACGCCGGCATAGTCGGCATCGACGGCGGCAAGCGCGCGCGAAGCAAGCTCGCGCATCTCGGGCGTCGGCTCGCACGGCATGGGCGAGCCGCCCTGGTGCACGTTGGTGATCCAGGTGCCGGCTTTGCGGCCCATGGCGGCTACGACGCGGAAGCGTGTCGCGATCACGCGCCAGTCCTCGAAATCTTCGCCGGAGGGCGGCACGAAGTCCTGCAGGTAATAGATGTTGTCGGCGGCCTCCGGCGCTGGCAGCGCGCTCGCGCCCTCGACGCGCAACAGGCCTTTGCCCTGCGAGCCGAACAGGGGCTTGAAGATGAGCGAGCGGCCGGCGTCGGCGACGTAATCTTTCGCCGGGGCATCGCCTTCCATGGTGCGCGTGCGCGGTGTCGGGATGCCGGCCTGCTGCAGCAGGAACGTCGTCGTCGATTTGTCGACGCAGCGCTCGATCGCGCGCGCATCGTTCCACACGCGCACGCCGCTTGTACGCAGGGCGTGCAGGAGGCCCAAGGCGGAAGGTGATCTGCTCGAGCGTGCCGGCGGAGATCGAGCGCACGAACACCGCGTCCGGCAACGCGCCGTCAAAGCCCGGGATGTCGATGCCGCTCGGGAGCGCGGTGTCAAAGGCGCAGCGGGGCAGCGAGGTGACGACGACGAAGGCGCCTCGCCGACGCATCGCCGCAGCGAGACGACGGACGTGCCAGTCGCCGCTTTCCTCCTCGAGGAAAAGAGCGATGCGCGGGTCCCCGTCGGCCGAAGCGGCCTCAGCGGAAGCTTGCGTCGACGATCTCTGGAGCAAGTTCGCCAGCGTGGAATGAGGAGCCAGTGTCGAGGTTGGAGACGATCACCGCGGCGGGGCTGAACAGCATGGGATCGATCTTGTAGAAGTCGCCGTTGACGGCGGCGAAGATTTCCGCGAACGGGCGGCCGTAGATGGAACAGCTCCGGCTCGGCAGGTTCTCGGCGAGCTTCTTTGCCGCCTCGTCGCCACCGCGCACGAAGAGCTGCACGCGGCCGCCGTAGATGATGGCGTCGTTGGTGCGGCCCATGGCCTTGATGAAATCGGGGATGGGCGGGGCGATGGGTGCCGTGCCGATGCCATCCTCGATGTGCTCGAGCGGGAAGTGCAGCTCGTGCGCCTTGTGCATGGCGACCTCGAGCACGCGCGCGGCGATCTGCACGGTGCCGGCGAGGCTTCCTGTCGGCGCGAACAGGATGGTCAGGTCGGCAGGTGCGACGCCGCAGTCGGCGGCAATCTTGGTGACGACGGCGGCCGGCGGCGCCTTGTCGCCCTCGATGACGAGGGCGGCCTTGTTGTTGTGATCGACGTAGCCGAGGTCCTTGTAGAGCGCTTCCACGCGCGAAAGCGCGCGGGCGGGTCCCGAGCCGAGCGCAAAGAAGCCGCTGGCGCTGTCCTGAATGGTCCAGCCGGCGTACTGGCTAGCAAGGCAGGCGATGACCGGGTTGGAGGAGTGCACCGTGATGCCGAGCGGCCAGCGCGGCAGCCCCGAGGTCATCGTGAAGTTCACGATGCCGAGGCCGCCGAGGCAAATCTCAGCGAGCCTGCGCCCAGCCTCGATCCCCCCTTGCGCGGCGGCACCGAGGTCGACGCGGCGCTCGCCGGCCTCCCCGGTGCTGACGATGCAGCGCAAGGCACCGGCATCGGCGACGAGGGCATCAACGAGCTTGGCCGCTCTGCCTGAGACGCTCGGTGCCGGGCCGACGTACTTCTGCTGCATGAGTGCGCTCCGTGTTCCGGGCTCGTGCATACAGCATGTGAGCCAGTTCGTCCAAGCGGCCGCGGCAATTCTGCTCGGCCTGAGTGGCATCGGCGCCATCGGCGAAGACGGTGGCGATGGGCCGGAAGCTGGGGATGCGTGTACCGGGCGCCGGGCGGTCGGCGGTCCAGTCGGGCCAGGTCATGCTGGCGACGACCAGGGGGGAGGGGCCGGCATAGAGGACACCGGCGGCGCGCGCTCCGGGCGCTGCTTCGGGAAGTGCGAAGGGGAGACCCCGGCTGGCGGCGAGATGGGCCTGAAAGAGCGCGCCTCTTGCGTCATCGAAGACGTCGATGGTGGCGCCGGGGCGGGGGTTCACCTCCAAGAGGTAGGGAATGCCGTCCGTTAGCAGGAAATCGAAGGAGACGAGGCCCACGAGTTCGAGCGCCCGGCACACGCTTTGGGCAGCCGCGAGCATGCGTTCCTCGATGGCTGCACCGAGGCACGCCGGGCCCACCGCGCCGCCGTAGCGGTAAGGGCGGACGGCGCCGCCCACGGTCCACTGACGGCTGAAGCCGACGAGGTGCACGCACTGCCCGCGGCGATCGCGAGCAGCGAAGCGGGCGTCCCCTCCAGGCGGCGCTGGAAGTAGCGGCGGCGGTCGGTCTTGGCGGCCGAGCAGGGGAGCACGTGCGCGCCGCCGCTGCCGCCGATGCGCTTCGACAGCCAGCCGTCGGGATCGCGCGGGGGATCGAGCTGCGTCTCCGGATGCGCAAGCCCGAGCTGGTCGAGCAGGGCAAAGAACGTGGCCGGGTGCTTGGCGCGCGCAATCGCCTCGCTGCCGTTGCCGATCAGCGGGTAGTGGCGTGCGAGCGTGGCCACGAGCTTGGGCGTGTCCTCGAAACCGGAGCCCAATACGAGCCCGACCGGCGCGCTCGGTGCCTTCTCCGCTACGGCCGCGAGTGCAGCAAGCAGCGGCCGCGCCCGAAAGCCCACCCGCGTCACCTCAGCGAGTTGCGTGAAGGCGGCGGCACTCGCGCGCGCATCCTCATCGCCGAACGCATCGACCACCAGCGGGGCAAAGCCCGCGCGCCGTGCGCTCTGGGCGAGCGAGCGGCCGGTCAAAGCGGCGATGAGGACGCTGCTCCCCGTCAAGTCGTGAAGGTCCGCGCGAGCTGGAAGGCGTCGCGGAAGTCGTAGTGCACCGGCTTTGCGCCGGTGATCATGCGCTTGAACAGCCCCGACTCCGTCTTGTACTTCACGTCGCCGATGGCGAGCGGACCGACGCCGAGCGCATTGCACCCCGGCAGCGGTGCGCCATCCATGAACAGCTCCATGCCTTCCACGCCCGGCGGCGGCACGGCGTTGACGTCGGCGACGACAAGCAGGTTCTTGGCGATTGCCTTGTCGGCGGCGCTGATGACGCGCACGCCCGCGGCGGCGGCGGCGAAGATCACCTCCGCATCGGCGATGATCGCGGTCTTCTGCTCCGGGGTCTCGCCCGATTTGGGGATGAGATCGACGCCGAAGCGCTGCTTTGAAACCTCGGCCGACTTGATGACGCGGTCGACGCCGCGGTGGGCAACGAGGGTCACCTGCGCGCCCTCGAGCGCGGCGATGATGGAGGAGGCGAAGCCGACGACGCCGGTCGCGCCGAACACGGCGACCCGCGTGCCCTTCCAGCCCTTGTTGAACTTCGTGCGCAGCACGCGCTCGACGCAGGCCACCATGGCAGCCGCCGTCGTGAACGAACCGGCCGGATCGGCGAACGTCGACAGCCCGAAGGGCGGGACCAGCGCCTTCTTGGCGGCATCCATCATGTCGAGCGCGAGGAGTGCGTCCTTGCCGCCGATGAAGATGCCCGTGCGCACGCCGCTGTCGGGCGGCCGCGAGAAGATGGCGTCCTGTGTGAGCCCCGTCACTTCCTCGAGGGTTACGTTGATGTAGGGAACGATCACCTTGTAACCGGCATCCGCGGCCATGTTCACGTCGAATGGGCTCATGTGCTTTTGCGGCGAGAGCATGTGCAGGATCGGTATGGCGTCGCTCATTTTTTATCTTCCTCGGTGCTTAGAGATCCGGGCCCCCAATGCGCTCAATCGAGGCGCCCCGGTTGCGCCCCCTGGCAATCAGAATTTCGAGCCCATCGGCTCTAGCGTCTTCGATTGCAGAATCATAGAGGCGCGCCGCAATTTCTTCCGAGGGTGTGTAGGCAAACCCCGTCGGTCCCCACGAGCTTTGGCCGATCCCGAACGCACCCCTCTCTTTCAAACTACGGGCGATGCGGCCGACCGCTGGGCTCGCCCATGCGCTGCCCCCTTGAGCACTCGCGAAATGACCACCGATAATCGCTTGGATTTCGCTTATTGCAGCGCCGAAGGTTTCGATGTCGGCTTCCATGAGACCCGGCACGAGCTGCATCAACACAAGCCGGCAGAGATGTCCAGCTGCATCGGCCGAAAGCGGAGGCAGCTCCGCGAATGCCTTAGCCTCCGCTTCACCATGAACGCCGGAAGTGCGCGGATCGATGATAAGCAGGATGCGCCAGGCTTCGGGGAAGTCGGTGCGCATGAGGATCGGAGGCGCGTGGTCTTTTGAACCGCGTCCACCATCGACGATGAAGCCGCCGCGCTCGAAGGCCTCCATGCCGATCGCCGACCGCGCCCCGCGGTTCATGATCTCGCCCGTCTCGATGGCGCTATGGTCGAGCCCCTCGAGCATGTCGATCGCGGCTCCGATGGCGAGCGCGAGCTGGGTGCCCGAGCCGAGGCCGGCGTGGGAGGGAATGGCCGTGCGGATGTCGAGCTGGTAGGCGCTGTCGGCAGTGTAGGAACCGGCAACGTGCTTCAGGGTCTCGAGCGCCCGGAGGCGATCCGGCCCTTCGGCCTTGAATGAGCGGCTGCGCGAAAGCACGAGCTCGGTTGCCGGCCTATCGATGGCGAGACCGATGCTGCCGAACCGGCGCCCCAGGCCGCCATTGAGGTCGAGGAAGCCGAGATGCAGCCGCGCCGGGGCGACAACGCGCACCGCCTTGGCGGCAGACGCCGCGCGCGCGGCGGCGGGACTCCTGTCCGATGGCGGCTGGGTTTGCGTTGCGTCGGCCAGAGGCATTACGGTGAACCTAGGGAGTGAGGTCGGATAAAGCGAGGAGGCGACTATATGGCGGCCGAGCGCGAAAAGCCCATGCCGGAGGCCGAGGTTACCGCATGGCTTGAGAAGAACCTGCCCAAGTGGCACCTCGAGGATGGCTGGATCAGGAGAACATACAAGACGGGGAGCTGGAAAGGGACGCTGATGGTGATCAACACGGTCGGCCATCTCGCCGAGGCGGCCTGGCACCACCCCGATATCACGGCTTCCTACGCCTGGGTCGAAGTGCGCCTTATGACGCATTCCGCCAAAGGCATCACGTCAAAGGACCTCGAGCTCGCTACGAAGATCGAGGAGGTCGTGCACTGGCAACCCGGTAAGGAAGGCCGCGGGCTCGAAGGTACGCCGGCCGGCGACGCGCGCTTTGCCTACATCAAATATGATTGAGATTGGGATCATCTCGGCGCTCCCGCACGAGGCGAACGGCAGACGATGACGGCAAAGAAAGGTGCGGAGCCTGCCGCCGGTTTCGACTGCATTATCGCGCTGGGATCGAACCTCGGCGACAAGACCAGCAATATCGATAGGGCAATCGAGCTCTTGACGAAGCCAGGCGACATCCGCCTCGTCGCCCGCTCGCGCAACTTTGCCACCGACCCCTGGGGCAAGCTCGATCAGGATTGGTTCGTCAACGCCTGCGTCGCGGTGAAAACCAAGCTCGCCCCGCGCGATCTGCTGCGCCGCTGCAAGGGCATCGAGCGGGGCATGGGCCGTGTCGCCACCGAGAAGTGGGGCCCGCGGATCATCGATCTCGATCTTCTCATCTACCGCGACAGCGTTTTGGACGAGCCGGACCTCGTGCTGCCGCATCCCCACATCGCGGACCGCGCGTTCGTGCTTGCGCCGCTGATGGACATCGCGCCCGATCTCAAGATCAAGGGCAGAAGCGTGCACGAGCTGCTCGAAGCGATCGACCAGGTCGGCGTGCGCCCGCTGGACTGAGCCCTAAAACGCAAGACGCCGCGGACGGAGGTCCGCGGCGTCTGATGATCGCAAGGCTGCGAGCGTTATTTCTTCGGGCTGCCGTCCGCGTTGAACGAGGCGAGGTAGGCGAAGAGATCGTCGCGCTCAAGCTCGTCCTTCACGCCCGGGAACAGCATCTTGTTGCCGGGGACCTTCTTCTTGGGGTCGGTGATGTACTCCTTGAAGGTAGCCTCGTCCCAGGTGATGCCCGAGTTCTTCATGGCATCCGAATAGCTGAAGCCCTCCTCGGTGCCGGCTTTGCGGCCGACCAAGCCGCTGAGGTTGGGCCCAACCTTGTTTGCGGCTCCCGGGCCGACCGAATGACACGGGGCGCACTTTTGAAAGACCTTTTTTCCGGCCTCCGCATCCTGCGCCAACGCAAGCGTCGGCAACGCGAGCAAGGCGCCTGCGGCGACAACCAACCTGAGCATACTGATTTCCTTCCCTATTGTTCCCGACCGGTAAGACGCGCGACCGGTGCCATCTTCTTATGCCGGTCGGGAGTGTGCCAAGAAGTTTTTGAACCGCGACTGAACATGGTGACGCACCCCGCGGCTGCAGGGTGACGTCACCAAAAACTAGACGACGAGAGTCAGGAAAAGCTAAGCCTCGGTCGGCGCCGGAATTTTCTCGCGCACGGGCTTAGGCGAGGCTCCGCCGGGGCGCCGGTAGATGAACTCCGGCGAGGCAATATGGGACTCCACTTCTGCCACCTTCGCCCACTCTGCGTGCATCGGCGAGAGCGAGCAGGCGGGGTCGGTGTTGGCCGCGTCCCCCGTCAGCGCGAAGGCCTGGCAGCGGCAGCCGCCATAGTCGACCTCGCGCCGCGGGCAGGTGCGGCAGGGGTCCTTCATCCAGCTGGTGCCGCGGTACTTCTGGAAGGCCGGCCCGTTGAGCCAGATGTCGCCCAGCGGCTTGTCGCGCACGTTGTCGAACTCGAGCCCCTTGATCGATTCCGCGGCATGGCAGGGAAGCACGCGCCCCTGCGGCGTCACGTTGATGATGCCGCGGCCCCAGCCGCCCATGCAGGGCTTGGGGAACTTGGCGTAGTAGTCGGGGACGACCATGTCGATGACGATGACGCCCTTCAGGCGCTCGCGCGCCTTCTCCGTGATCTTGGCCGCCGCCATGAAGTCCTCGCGCGTCGGCATCAGCGCCGCGCGGTTCTTGAGCGCCCAGGCGTAGTACTGGACGTGGGCGATTTCGACGCGCCCGGCACCGAGCGCCACCGCGTAGTCGATGATTGCCTCGACGTTCTTGATGTTGTGGCGGTGGATCGGCGCATTGATCGTCAGCGGCATGCCAAGCTCGCGTACCCAGCCGGCAACGATCTTCTTCTTATCGCTGCCGCCCTTGTAGCCGGCGATGCGGTCGGCGTTCTCGGAGGCCGTATCGACGTCCTGGATCGAGATCTGGACGTGGTCGAGACCCGCCTCCTTGAGCTTCACGAGCCGCTCGCGCGTCAGAAGCACGGCCGCGGTGATGAGGTTGGTATAGAGGCCGGCGTCCGCCGCGGTCTTGATGATGTCCTCGAGGTCGCGGCGCACAGTCGGCTCGCCGCCGGAGAGGTGGATCTGAAGGATGCCGAGTTGCGCCGCCTCGCGCATGACCTTCTGCCACTCCGCGGTCGTGAGCTCGGTGTTGGCCCTCTCGAGATCTAAAGGGTTGGAGCAGTAGGGGCACTGCAGCGGGCAGCGATGGGTCAGCTCCGCGAGCAGGCCGATCGGCGCGCGCGCGCAGGCAACATCCAGCGGCTCGGGAGCGGCGGCGCTGTCGCAGCGCATCTCGCCGGCATCCATCGTCACCGTGCCTTCTTTCACATGGGTAGGGGCAATGTCGTTCATGCCTTCACTACTCCCTTGTCGGCGAGGTCTTGGAGCATCGAGACGATGTCCGCGACGATTTCCTCTTTTGGCGCATTGTACTCTCTCGCAAGCTCGCTCGCGATGTCGTCGACCGAGCGCGCCCCATCACAAAGCTTCAAAACTGCGACAGCGATCTCGTCGGGCTCGAACACGCGCTCGGGTGCCAGCACCAGCCACTTGCCGCGGCCCGCGTCGTGACGCAGCTTGATGTGCGGCGGCAGCGCCGGCCGCGTGGCGGCGGTCACGATGGCGCGGGTGCGTGTCATCGCTTCACCCATTTTGGGCCTCGGGCCGGAAGGCTCCGGGCGGAATGTTGCCCTCGACGTAGGCATGCTGGAGGGCGTCGAGCTGCACCCACAGCACGTTGCACTTGAAACGGACGGCGTCGACGCAGGCCTCCTGCTCATCGCGCGTCTTGGCGTGGTCGAGGACGTACTGCAGAGCGAAGTCGGCGTCGCGGGGGGCCTGCGTGAGCCGGCGCCTGAAGTAGGCCATCACCTTCTCGTCGATGAAGGTCGGGTAGTTCTCGAGCATCCCCGAAATGCGCTCCTTGTGGATCTTCGGCGCGAAGAGCTCGGTCAGGGATGAGGCGATCGCGATGGTGATCGGCTGCTCGCGCACGAAGGTGACGTAGGCTTCGACGGCAAAGCGCGTCGCCGGCAGCGCGCCCTTCATGGAGATCACATAGTCGCGGTCGAGGCCGAGGCCGTCGGTCAGCACCAGCCAGCGTTCAATGCCGCCGGGCTCCTCGCCGAACCCGTCGTGATCGTGCACGCGATGCAACCATTCGCGGCGCAGCTCGCGGTCGTAGAGGCGGCTGACGAGGGCGGCGTCCTTGCGCGGAACCGCCGACTGGTAGCAGTAGCGGTTGAGCGCCCAGGCCTGGACCTGCGGCTTCTTGAGCTTGCCGCCGTGTAGCATGTGATGGAACGGATGCTTGTCGTGGTAGCGCTCGGCGCCAACGGCGCGGATCGCTGCCTCGAAGTCGGCGCGGCTCATGGGCTCGTCGGACTTGCGCTCGGCGGCGATGCGCTCGAGGCTCACGGGCTCGGTCATAGGCGTACCTCCAGTCCGTCGTATCCGACTTCCCAGCCCGCGCCGTCGATCGCTTTGCGGGCCGCCGAGTTCTCGTCTAGCGCCGGATTCGAATTGTTTATGTGTACGTATATGAGCCTTCCGACCCCCAATTTGGAGAAGGCGGAGATAGAGCCGGCGTCGCCCGACATGCTGATGTGCCCCATGCGGGCGCCCGTCTTGTCGAGCAGTCCTTGCTCGATCATCTCATCGTCGGTGAAGAGGGTGCCGTCGAAGAAGACGACGGAGGCGCCCTTCAGGCGCTTGGCCAGCTTGTCGTCGATGGTGGCGCAGCCAGGGATATAGAAGAACGAGGTCTTGGCCGCCGGATCGGTGACTTTGAGACCGATGGTGTCGCCCTCCTGGGTGCCGAGATCTTTGCCGGCAGACGCGTCCTCCAGATAGAGGGCGATCTTGCCCGGCACGGCGAAGGCCTCGACCGTGAGCCCGAGATCGGTGCCGTCGCCCTTGATCTGTACGGGTTGATCGAGCGGCAGCGTTATGCGCGGGACGAGACGCTCGGCCAGCACCTGGAACACCGAGTTCGATTTGAGGATGCCGAGCACCCGGCTCGTGCCGTAGATCGAGAAGGCCTGCGCTTCGCGCAGGTTGATCAAGCCGATGATGTGGTCGACGTCGCCGTTCGTGAGCACCGCGGCCTTGATGGGGCTGTGGCGTAGTCCGCGCCGGGGATCGGCTTGGAGCGCAGGTGTGCTCGCGATCTGCTGGCGCAGGTCGGGCGAGGCGTTGAGCAACGCCCAGCTTATTCCGTCACGGCTGACCGCGAGAGAGGATTGGGTGCGCGCTTTGAAGCCGGGAGTGCCGGCACGGACTGCCGCGCAGTTATGGCAGTTGCAATTCCACTGCGGAAAGCCGCCGCCCGCGGAAGACCCCAGAACCTTGATGATCATGGTATCTTCTAGTCTAGGGGCGCGCCGACCGCCTGACTTCAGATAACAACCCCGGAAATGACAACGGCGGTCGAGGTGTCGACCGCCGTCGTCTGAAACTCACGGAGTAAGTGAGTTGATCGACAGTCGTTAGATGATGTCGATCTCGGCCGGCAGATACGAGGTGACCTCGAGGCCGACTTCCTGCTCACGAACTGCGGGCTTGGTCCAAACCTTCATAACGTTCCTCCTAATTCGGCAAGTTGCCTTCCACTACAGATGGCCCCGCCGAGGGTCCACCCACTGAAGCGGACACTTTCTTTTGGTGAAGTGCCACCCCAGTCTGCGGATCGGGACGAGATAGTCAAGTCCGGACCGCCGTGGCCGTTATAGACCACACCTCCGCTTCGAGCGGAAGTCAAAACTGGCTCACAAACTCGTGTGTTGGCGTGCGTTGCAACGCTTGCCGAGCATGCTTTGCGAGCGTTGCCACGAGTGCCCTTGTGCGACGCAATTTTGCCATCTGCACTGCCTGATGATCCGAGCACGGAGTACTGTGCGGTGCAGCGCCGTCGCGCGAGCGACTGGCGAGTGCCGGACGTGATGGAGACGTGATGGATTGGCCCGGCGCAGTGTTGGACGTGAACCTGCCGCGGCGGTGCGCGGTCCCCGCGGGTGACGGAACGTCCCTCGGCGCGTTGGCCAAAACCTCACGAAGAAGGAAAGCCCTTCTCGGAGGCGGCGGTTTGACAGAATTCGGTTCTTATTTCCCTCGGGAGGATGTGCAGCAATAGAATATTGTACTTCGGTATCTTATAAAACCCGGCAGGGCGGCATGTGCAATCCTTAGCGTTCGCCGCCCGCTCCCCATGGTCGGTGAAGCGCAAGCTTAACGCGCAGCGAAAGGTCAGCTCTTGCGGTACTTCCCCATATTCGTCGATCTCGACGGCCGCGAGGTCCTCATCGTCGGCGGCGGCGAGAAGGCGCTGCAGAAGCTCCGCCTCCTTGCCAAGTCGACGGCGCGGATCCGCATGGTTGCCGCAGAGTTCGACGAGGGCATCCTCGCACTGGCGGGCGAGCGGTCGGTAACGCTAACGCGCCGGAGCTTTGCTGCCGACGACCTTGCGGGCGTTGTGATCGCATTTGCCGCCGACGACGATGCAGCCACCAACTCTGACGTCTCGCGCGCGGCGAAAGCGCTGGGCATTCCTCACAACGTGGTCGACGGCCCGGCCGAAAGCACCTTCATCATGCCGGCGATCGTCGACCGCGATCCGGTCGTGGTCGCCATCGGCACTGAGGGCACTGCGCCCGTTCTCGCCCGCGAGATCAAAGCCAAGATCGAAGCCTGGCTGCCAGCGAACTTCGGCAGAGTGGCCGAGGGCGCCATGGCGCTGCGGCGCCGGGTGCAGGACAGCCTCGCCGATGCAACCGCGCGGCGTCGCCTGTGGGAGGCGCTGCTCTCCGGGGTATGGCGCACCTCCGTATTGGGCGGTGAAGCCGCCGCTGCTGAGCGCGAGTTCGAGCGCCAGCTCGAGGCGTCCCGCTCCGGGACGAGCCCCGCGGGCAGCGTCACCCTCATCGGCTGCGGTCCGGGCGATCCCGATCTGTTGACGCTCAGGGCGCAGCAGCGGCTGCAGGAGGCCGACGTTCTCGTCGTCGACCGTCTCGTCAATCCCGTCATCCTCGAATACGCACGGCGCGACGCTCAACGCATCGACGTCGGCAAGGAGCCCGAAGGGCCGTCCGCCGCCCAGGACGACATCAATCGCATTCTCGTGCGCGAGGCGCTCAAAGGTCAGCGCGTGGCGCGCCTCAAGGGCGGCGACGCCTTCGTGTTCGGCCGTGCGGCGGAAGAGATGGCGGCGGTGCGTGCGGCCGGCATCCCCGTCGAGGTGGTGCCCGGCATCACGGCGGCGCACGCGTGCGCCGCCGTGATCGGGCTGCCGCTGACGCTACGCCAGAAGGTGCGCCAGTTCGCCGTCGTCACGGGTGCTTCCGCCGATGGTGCCTTCGACCTCGACTGGAGCGCGCTGGCAAAGCCGGGGCAGGCTTTCGCAATCTACATGGGCGTGCGCAGCGCCGATCATTTTCGCGACAAGCTGATCGCCGCCGGAGCCGGCCCTGGCACGGCGGTGGTGATCGTCGAGAACGGAACGCTCGCGAGCGAGCGGGTGATCGCGACCGAGCTGGGTCACCTTGGCCGCGCCGTGGAAGATTTGAGCGTCAAGGGCCCCGCCATCATCTTCGTCGGGCTCGATTGGGCAGCGGCCGGGCTTTCGCCGCCCGAGAAGCTCGAGCGCTATGCGCCGGCCGCTCCCGGAGCGGCCAGGGAATTCGAGAGGCGCCTCGCGCCGCAGGGCTAAGGTGATGCCGGAGTGCTAGGCTTTCCGGCATTGAAGGGGACTTGAGACGATGAGGAGACGTTTGTGACCGCCGCACCGCTGCTCCCGCGGAACGCACCGTTCTCGCCGGAGGACATCGACACGCTGAATACCGTCGTCTCGCGCACGACTGCGCAGCAGCGCGCGTGGCTCGCTGGCTTTTTTGCCGGCTACGAGGCCGCCCAAGGCGGACAGCAATTGCCGCAGGCCGTCGCTCCGCCCAAGGCACGGCAGCCCTTGACGGTAATCTACGGTAGCGAGAGCGGCAACGCGGAAGCGCTGGCGCTGAAGGTCAAGAAGCTGTCGCAAAAGCACGGGCTCGACGCGCGCATCTACGACATGGCGGACACCGATTTGAGCGTTCTCGCTAAAGCGAAGAACCTGATGGTGTTCGTCTCCACCTGGGGCGAGGGCGATCCGCCAAGCCGTGCCGTCGACTTCTATACCGCCCTCATGAGCGATGCCGCGCCGCGTCTCGACAAATCGCTGCGCTTTGCGGTGCTGGCGCTGGGTGACACGGCGTACGCGCAGTTCTGCGCCGTGGGCCGGGCGATCGACGCGCGGCTCGAGGCCCTCGGCGCGACGCGTGCCGCCGACCGCATCGACCTCGACCTCGACTTCGCCAAAAAGGCTGCCGAATGGACCGAGGGCGCACTGACTAAGCTCGCTCCGGCCGAAGTCGGCGTCTCGGCGACGGTTGTGCACGTCGACTTCAAGGGCGGTGCGCAACCCTTTGATGACGAGGAGCCCGCGTTCACCGCCGAGCACCCGCTCGAAGGCGAGATCGCTGCGCTCATCAACCTCAACGGCACCGGCTCGACGCGCGAGACCTGGCACGTCGAGATCGCCGCGGACGCGCCGGGCTTCTCCTATGCTCCAGGCGACGCCATCGGCGTGCTGCCCGAGAACGATCCGGCACTCGCGCTCGAGCTCGCCGAGGCAGTTGGGCTCGGTGCCGACGGGGGCGTGGTGCAGAAGCTGCGCCAGAGCTTCGACGTGACGACGCTGTCGCGCAACCTGATCGAGGCCTACGCCAAGCTCACCGGCCGCGGCGATGTCGCCAAGCTTGCCGATCCGAAAGCCTTTGCCGAGTTTGCGGCCGACCGGCAGCTCATCGATCTCATCGAGACCTACCCCGAGAAGCTCGCGCCCGAACAGCTCTTCGGCCTGCTGCGGCCGCTTCCCGGGCGGCTCTACTCGGTCGCTTCGAGCCCCAACGCGCATGCGGGCGAGGCTCACCTACTGGTCGGCGCCGTGCGCTGGGAGTCGCACGGCCGCAAGCGCGGGGGCGTCGCCTCCACGTATCTCGCCGACCGCTGCCGCGTCGGCGACAAGGTGCGCATCTACGTCAAGCCGAACCGGCACTTCCGCCTGCCCGAGGACAGCGCGCGGGCGATCGTCATGATCGGCGCCGGCACCGGCGTTGCGCCCTACCGCGCCTTCATCGAGGAGCGCGTCGAGCAGGGCGCCAAAGGCAAGAGCTGGCTCGTGTTCGGCGAGCGCAACTACACCTTCGACTTCCTCTACCAGCTCGAATGGCAGGAGCACCTGGCCAGCGGCGCTCTCTCGCGCATCGACGTCGCCTTCTCGCGCGACCAGCCGGAGAAGATCTACGTGCAGCAGCGGCTGTGGGAGCACCGCGCCGAGCTGCTCAAATGGATCGAGGACGGCGCGCACATCTACGTCTGCGGCGACGAGAAGGGCATGGGCCGCGACGTAGACGTTATGCTGGCGCGCATCCTCGGCGAGGCCGCGCAGGGCGATGAGGAAGCCGGGCGCGCAAAGCTCAAGGAGCTTGCCAAGGCCGGACGGTATCAGCGCGACGTGTATTGAGCCACGCGCGCACGACGTTTCGACAGGATTGAACGACAATGGCCACCGACAAGCGCTCGAAGAACGAGCTCATCAAGGAGAAGAGCCATCTCCTGCGCGGCACCATCGCGGAGGGGCTCGCTGACGTGGCCACGGGCGCCATCTCCGAGGATGACGCGCAGCTCACCAAGTTCCACGGCACCTACATGCAGGACGACCGCGACCTGCGGCCCGAGCGCGCGAAGAAGAAGCTGGAGAAGGCCTACAGCTTTATGATCCGGCTGCGGCTTCCGGCCGGCGTTACTACGCCCAAGCAGTGGCTGCAGCTCGACGCTATCGCCGGCACCTACGCCAATCACACGCTGCGGCTGACGACGCGGCAGACGTTCCAGTACCACGGCGTCATCAAGTCGAACATGAAGCGCACCATGCAGGCGATCAACGCCGCGCTGCTCGACACACTCGCCGCCTGCGGCGACGTCAACCGCAACGTGATGGCGGCCGCCAATCCCTATCTGTCGAAGGCGCACGCTGCGGCGCACGAGCTCGCCGTCAAGGTGAGCGAGCATCTGCTGCCGCAAACCGGCGCCTACCACGAGATCTGGCTCGACGGGAACCTCGTCGTCGACAAGAGCGGCGCGGCCAAGAAGGAGCAGGAGCCGATCTACGGCACGCACTACCTGCCGCGCAAATTCAAGGTCGTGATCGCCGTGCCGCCGTCGAACGACGTCGACATCTTCGCGCACGACCTCGGCTACATCGCTATCGTCGAGAAGGGCAAGGTCGTCGGCTACAACGTGACCGTCGGCGGCGGCATGGGCATGACGCACGGTGAGACGGACACCTTCCCGCGCACCGCCGACCTCCTCGGCTTCTGCACGCCGGAAGCAGGCCGTCGACCTGGCGGAGAAGATCGTCACGGTGCAGCGCGACTGGGGCAACCGAGAGAGCCGCAAGCGCGCGCGTCTCAAATACACGATCGAGGATCGCGGGCTCGATAACTTCCGCGCCGAGGTCGAGCGCCGTCTCGGTCGTAAGCTCGGCAAGCCGCGTCCCTTCAAGTTCGAGTCCACCGGCGACAAGATCGGCTGGGAGCAGGGCCCCGACAAGAAGTGGCACCTGACCATGTTCATCGAGAACGGCCGCATCAAGGATGCGCCCGGGCATGCTCTGCGCACGGCGCTGCGCGAGATCGCGGAGTTCCACACCGGCGCCTTCGTGCTGACCGGCAACCAGAACCTCATCATCGCCAACGTCACCGCGAAGACGAAGCCGAAGATCGAATCGGTGCTGAAGCAGCACGGCATCACGCCGTACGCGTCCTCGGCGCTGCGCCGCAACAGCATGGCCTGCGTCGCGCTGCCGACCTGTGGCCTCGCTCTCGCCGAGAGCGAGCGCTACCTGCCCGACCTCCTCACCGCACTCGAGGACCTGACTGAGAAGGCGGGGCTCAAGGATGACGACATCGTCATCCGCATGACCGGCTGCCCCAATGGCTGCGCGCGGCCGTATCTCGCCGAGATCGGCCTCGTCGGCCGCAATCCGGGCCTCTACAATCTCTATCTCGGTGCTGCCTTCGACGGCTCGCGGCTCAACAAGCTCTACGCCGAGGACGTGAACGGGGCCCAGATCGTGCGGCTGTTGGAGCCGATCTTTGGGCGCTACGCCAAGGAGCGCGAGGACGGCGAGCGCTTCGGCGATTTCGCGATCCGTGCGGGCTACGTCAAGCCGACGACGGCCGGCAATACGTTCCACGCCGACGTGATGCCGGTGAAGGTCGTGAGTTGAGGCGCGGGCGAGCGGCTATTTTAGTGCTTGGTCATCACGAGCGAGTAGGACGCCCAGAGCAGCACAATTGCGAGCACGACGCGCAGGAACCAGTCGGGGACTAGCCCCGTGATGCGCGAGCCGAGCGCGATCCCCGGAACCGATCCGACGAGCAGGATGCCGAGGATGCGCAGGTCCACGTTACCCATGCTGAAATGGCTCATGCCGGCGAGGAACGTCAGCGGGATCGCGTGCACGATATCGGTGCCGACGAGCCGCCTTGCCGACAGCGCGTGGTAGAGCGCCGTCAGCGCCACCACGCCGATGGCACCGGCGCCGACCGAGGTCAGCGCGACCAGCACGCCGAGCACAAGGCCGAGGATGAGTGTGGGCACGCGCCGCACCTCGGGCGCGACGGAGGTGTCGGCTGAACGCATCGCGTAGCGCTGCAGCAGCGGGTAGCTAGCGACGGCCGCGGCGCTGACGACGAGCGCGCCGGCGAGAATCTTGCGGATGAGCGTCGCCAGGAGCTGCGTGTCGGGAGCCCCATAGTAAATCCAGGTGAGCATGACGAGCGCGCCGGGCAGGCTGCCCGCCGCAAGCCAGCGCACGATCGGCCAGTCGACGTTGCCGAGGGCGTGGTGGCGCCAGGCCGCGCTCGCCTTGGTGATGGAGGCGAACAGCAGGTCGGTGCCGACCGCAAGCACAGGGGGCACGCCGATGCCGGAGATAAGGAAGGGC
The DNA here is from genome assembly GCA_963817485.1 of uncultured Alphaproteobacteria bacterium. Taxonomy (GTDB): domain Bacteria; phylum Pseudomonadota; class Alphaproteobacteria; order Rhizobiales; family Hyphomicrobiaceae; genus Hyphomicrobium_A. The sequence continues at coordinate 471,327 of CAWFOR010000020.1, forward strand.
GTCATCAGGGAGCCGGCGCCGACGCCGGTCAGCCCCACGAGGAAGCCGACGCAGAAACCGCCACCGATAATGAGGGGCCAGGAGGCGGAGATGTCTACCATAACGGACAGGGCTCTTACGCTCGTTCGCCCGCGGCGGAGGCGGACCGTTTTCTGTTATATTGGAAAGAGCTGCCAGGAAAGCGGAAGCAACGTCCGCACCTTAAAGCTCGCGCGTGCCCCTTAGTCTTAAAGCTCGAGCTTGACGTCGACCCCCGCCGCACGCAGCAGCAGCGCCGCCTCGTTGGCGCGGCGCTGGAACTCCCGCCGGTCGTCCTCGCCGCGGCCCAGATCGCGGCATATGCCCTTTTCCAGCATCTCGCGGGTGAGCCGGAAGGTCGAGGCAGCCTCGGCCACGCCCCCATTGGTCGCGCCGGAGATGACGCCGCCGGCCACGGAGGCTCCGGTGGTGGCATCGACGATCAGGAATGCGCCCGTACCGGGGACGTCGGCGAAGGCATCGACCGCGACGGGGCGACCGAGCGTGATCCCGGCGATGGCGATGTCGTTGACGGAGGCGGCCTCCGCCGGCTGCGCCGCGAGCGTCTCCAGGTCGAGCAGCGACTTGATCTTGATCGACGAGATCGGGGCGAGGTCGGTCGCCGTGCGCAACAGGTAACCGGCGCGCGGATCGAACGGTGTCTCCCACAGCCACACGAGGCGTGCCTCGACGTGCGTCGCCACTGTCGGCTGGCTGTCGGGGGTGGAGAGCACGGCGCCGCGCGCGACGTCGATATCGGTGTCGAGCTGCAGCGCCACGGCCTGGCCCTGTTGGGCGAACTCGAGGTCGCGGCCCATGGTGGCGATGCGCAGGACGTGCGCGCTCTTGCCGCTGAGCGCATCCGTGACGCGGTCGCCGACGCAGATGCGGCCCGAGCCGACGGTGCCGGCGAGTCCGCGGAAATCGAGCCCATCGCGCAGCACGGTCTGCACCGCCAGCCGGAACGGCCCCGACGGCGTGGTATCGCGCGCGGGAATGCGCTCCAGATGCTCGAGCAGGTGGGGGCCCGTGTACCAGGGCATGTGCTCGGAGTGCCGGGCGACGTTGTCGCCGCCCGACGGCGGAGACCGGAATGGCTATCGCGTCGCGGAAGCCGAAGCGCAGCGTCAGCTCGCGGAAGTCGGCCTCGATGGCACGAAATTTCTCCTGCGACCAATCGACGAGGTCCATCTTGTTGACGGCGAGGATCACGCGCTTCACGCCGACGATGTCGAGAATGCCGGCGTGCCGCCGCGTCTGGCGCTTCACGCCGTGGCGCGCATCGACGAGCATGATGGCGACGTCGGCATGCGAGGCGCCGCTCGCCATGTTGCGCGTGTACTGCTCGTGCCCGGGGCTGTCGATGATGACGAAGCGGCGCGTATCGGTGTCGAAATAGCGCCAGGCGATGTCGATGGTGATGCCCTGCTCGCGCTCGGCGACGAGGCCGTCGACCAGCAGGCTGAAATCGGGATGCGCGGTGCCGCCGGCGGTGCGCCCCGACTTCCTCAGCGTCTCGCGCTGATCGTCGTAGAGGTCGGAGGCGTCCCATAAGAGGCGCCCGATGAGCGTCGACTTGCCGTCGTCGACGGAGCCGCAAGTAAGGACATGCAGGACGCCGTTGAGCTCGTGCGCCGGCTCGGGCGCGGGCGTCGCGGTTTTTGGCTGGCGGATGGCGGTGAGCGCCGTCATCAGAAATAACCCTCTTGTTTCTTGCGCTCCATCGCGCCGGCTTGATCATGGTCGATGAGGCGCCCCGAGCGCTCGGACGTACGCGCAGCGAGCGTCTCGGCGATGACGCTGTCGATGTCGGTAGCGGTCGACGGGACGGCCGCCGTCAGCGGCCAGCAGCCGAGCGTGCGGAAGCGCACCTGTTTCATCTGCGGGACTTCTCCCGGCAGCAGTGGCAAGCGATCGTCATCGAGCACCAAAAGCTGGCCGTCGCGGGTGATGGTGGGACGGCGCGCCGCGAAATAGAGCGGCACGACGTCGAGCCCCTCGCGGCCGATGTAGCGCCACACGTCCCGCTCGGTCCAGTTGGAGAGCGGGAAGACGCGCACGGTCTCGCCGAGGCCGAGGCGACCGTTGAGCAGGTTCCACATCTCGGGCCGCTGCCGCCGCGGGTCCCAACGGTGGCCGGCCGCGCGGAATGAGAACACGCGCTCTTTCGCGCGCGAGCCTTCCTCGTCACGCCGCGCGCCGCCGAAGGCCGCATCGAAGCCGTGAGCGTCGAGCGCCTGCTTCAACGGCTGCGTCTTCATCACGTCGGTATAGACGGAGGGCGAGTAGTCGAACGGATTGATGCCGCGCTCCAGGCCTTCCTTGTTGGTGTGCACGATAAGGTCGAGGCCGAAGTCGCGCACGGTCTTGTCGCGGAAGGCGATCATGTCCTTGAACTTCCACGTCGTGTCGATGTGGAGCAGCGGGAAACGGCGGCTTCTGCGGCCAGAACGCCTTGCGCGCGAGGTGCAAGAGCACGGTCGAGTCCTTGCCGATCGAATACATCAGCACCGGCTTGCGGAACTGCGCAGCGGCCTCGCGGAAGATGTAGATCGCCTCCGCTTCGAGCACGTCGAGGTGGGAGAACGGCGCCGTCATGCTGCTTTTTCCTTCTGCGCCGGCCGATTGTGCAGCCCGCATTCCTTGCCGTCCTCGTTTTCCCACCACCAGCGTCCTGCGCGAATGTCCTCGCCCGGCTTGATGGCGCGCGTGCACGGCTGGCATCCGATCGAAGGGAAGCCCTTCGCATGCAGCGGATTTACCGGCACCTTATGCTCGGCGATGTAGACCTCGAGCTGCTCGAGGCGTCCAGTCGGCGATCGGGTTGACCTTGACGAGGCTGTGGTCCGCGTCCCATGCGGCAAATGGCACCGCAGCGCGCCCCGCCGACTGATCGCGCCTGAGGCCCGTAACCCAGCCCGAGGCTCCCGCAAGCGCGCGCTTCAGGGGGCGTACCTTTCGCACCTCGCAGCACGCCTTGCGATTTTCGACCGCGAGCCGAAAGCCGAAGATGCCGTCGCGGGCGACGAGCTCCTCGACCTCGCGCGCGTCGGGTGCCGTGACACGAATCTTGACGCCATAGCGCTGCTCGCTGGCTTCGAGCGTCTCGAGCGTCTCGGGGAAATGCCGGCCGGTGTCGAGCGTGAACACATCGATTGGGACCCCGCTCGTCGCGATTGCGTGCAGGATCGCCTGGTCCTCGAGCCCGAGGCTCGTTGAGAAGGTGACGCGGCCCTTGATGGAGCGAGCGATCTCGCGCAGGCGGTCCTCGAGCGAGGCAATGCCCGCGAGCCGGCGGTCGAGTGCGGCGACGTCGCGGCCGCCGCCTGCACCGCGCCTTTGGCCCTGCGCCGGGGCGCCCGCTGCGCGGGTCCCATTGCTGGATTTGGACGAGGAGCGCAAAGCGCTCTTGGCGCCGGACGCCGAGGTGGCGCCGCGCCCGGCTGAGGTCTTCGCCGGCATCTTGGATCCCTTGCGGTTAACCGCCTCAATCTAGTGAAATCCCGTTCCCGAATAAAGCTTATCTGATAAATAAAAATAGGATCGCATTCCTGTTGCGGCCCAGCAGTGAAATTTTTTACTAGGCGGCGGGTTGTTGGAACGTCGTGTTCCAGGCGGTATCCCAGGGCCGAAGGTGCGCGACCGGTTCGCGCTCCGGTAGAGGGCGGTGCCACCCGAATTTACGGCCCGGGCTCCCGCGCCGTAGGAGCAACGAATCACGCCGAATCAGTGTGCACACAAGTCGTCGAATTGTTGCCAGTATTTCGATCCCGAATAGCGCCGCCGAAAGCCATTCCGGCAAGACCTTGGCGAATGTTGGGGACGAATCGGGCGCGCGAAACCTGCATTAGTTTCAGCCCATTAACCAATACCGTCATGTGGACATCGCGTGCGCGCCGGGGAGCGAAAGTTGTGCGCCGGATAAAGCCCTCTGGCGGCGCTAGCAACTGATGATATTCTCCGCCCGCTTCGTGACGGAGCTGCGTGTGGGAGAGGGCAATCTACCACGCGAGGCGCGTCAGTCGCGAGGCAGCACATGCAACGTTGAGCAGTAGCGGGGTACCAGATGGGGGATTCCAAGCGTCCCGACTTTCCGCAATTCGAGAGTCCAATCGAGGGCATTCGCGAGGGCGAAGAGGCCGGGATTGAAGTCTTCGAGGTGGTCGGATCCATAAAATGGTTTGACGCATCAAAAGGTTATGGCTTCATAGTCCCGGATAACGGGCTGGCTGACATCCTTCTGCACGTCACCTGCCTGCGGGCAGGGGGATATCAAACGGCCTACGAGGGAGCTAGGGTGCACTGCGAGGTGCTGCGACGCCCGAAGGGCATGCAGGCGTTCCGCATCCTCAGCATGGACGAAAGCACGGCAATCCACCCATCGCAGCTGCCGCAACGGACGCACGTCATCGTCCAGCCGGAGAGCGACTGGGAGCGGGCGATGGTAAAATGGTTCAACCGGGTTCGCGGGTTCGGCTTCCTGACGCGGGGCGAGGGGACGCCGGACGTGTTCGTCCACATGGAGACGCTGCGCCGCTTCGGCTTCACCGAGCTGCGCCCGGGCCAGATGGTGCTGGTGCGCTGGGGCCATGGGTCGAAGGGCTGCATGGCAGCGGAGCTGCGGCCCGACGGACAGCCGGGGCTGCCGCCGACGCATTGACGCGCGAACCGAGCAACCAGAGACTTTCGAGCGGGGCTACCCTCTGGGCGGCCCCGCTTTTCGCTGTCGCCGCGCTGTTGGTCGTGCTCGCCGGCCCGGTCAACGCGCGCATGCGCGTCGACAAGCTGTGGCTTGTTACAGCTGCGGGCCAGGAGACGCCGCTCGACGTCGAGATGGCGGTCGACCCCAAGGAGAAGGAGCTCGGACTCATGTTCCGCACCGAGCTTGCAGACAACCAGGGAATGCTTTTCCCCTACGGCGCCCCGCAAGAGGTGACCATGTGGATGCACAATACCTACATCCCGCTCGACATGGTCTTCATCCGCGCCGACGGCACCGTGCATCGCATCGAGCATAGCGCCGAGCCGCTGTCTGATCGCGTCATCAGCTCGCAGGGGCTCGTCTCTGCCGTGCTCGAGATGGCAGGCGGTGCGACCGAGCGCCTCGGCTTGAAGCCCGGCGATCGCATCCGCCATCCGCTGTTTGGCAGCCGCTGACTGCCCGACGGCGAATGACGAATTCGCCACCGCGACTAGCCTCAGGCAACAGGGCGGCTTTCGCTCCCCGGCGCGCCCATGCTAGAAGGCGGCGGCGAGGCGCGTCGCGCAAGTCTGGGTGAGGCCCGCAATGGTGCCGACCTCGTAGAAGTCCTAGATATGTCGGGGCATAGCTCAGCCTGGTAGAGCACTTGCTTTGGGAGCAAGGGGTCGCGAGTTCGAATCCCGCTGCCCCGACCAACGCTCAGCTCTCGTTTGCAAGCGGCATTACAAAGTCGGTCGCTGCGTGAATCGCGCGCGATCGACCAGGACCTCAGCGCGGACAGACAGCGAGGCGTGGCGTCAGCGGCATCCCCGCGAGGCGGCCGTACCATAGCGACGGCCGCGCCCGAGCCGAGGCACGCGTTCCGGACCGATACTGCCCTGTCGGGCCAGGCCTTTCGTCGCAGTCGTTGCGGAAAAACAACACGTAAAACCCCGCGAACTCAGGCCTACTCCGCTTTCTGAGGCTGGGGCGAGGCGATACCATGATTGTTCTGTGGACGGGGCTGTCCAACTTAGAACAGCGATCAAAAAGGTCGGCTTCATTGCAGGTGGGCCTCAGGGCGCGTCGCTAGCGATCCGCAGGTGGTGCGCGATAGCTTCCAACAGTCCCTCGTTCAAAGCAGCATAGTCGTTAGTATTGCATTTGCGTCGTGGATGTCGCTGCGCAGATTTGAGTTGTCGCTCGGTTCGCTACCGTTTCTCGCGGCGGCCATGTCCGCTCCTGAAATCCCCGGCATGCCGTTCATCCGCGAGTTTGGCTCGGTCGCGCTCCTCGCTGTCGCTGTCCGGTTGGCGCTGGCAGCCGTCGAAATCGGACCGCAGCGCACGTTGTCTACGGTCAGGCCACTCTTTGCAGATCGTGCGTTCCTGCTGCTGTGTCTCTCGGTTCTTGCCGTGATTCCGGCCTGGATTCGCGTGGCTCTGACCGGGCCCCATTTCAACGCCAAGGTGGTTACGTCTCACGTCGCCGAGGAACTTCTTACCCTGCTTCTCGTTGCGGCCCTCTCCCTCGCAGGACTGCGTTACGGCAAGCGCACGTTGACGCTCTTGTTCGATAGTATCTTCGTATTGGCTCTGCTGGTGGTTGTCGGTAGCGCTGCCATAACGATCGTCGCTTGCTTTAATGCCGAGGTTTTGCTTGAGCACAGCTATTTCGGCTTCTTCTACTATTGCAGACCTCAATTGACATTTTTTGGTCCGGATCATCTTTGTACCTTTATCGTCGCCGTTACGCCGGTACTGCTTTACTTCGCGACAACAGAGGCCCCTATTTGGAGACGACGCGCAGCGTTGGCGGCCCTTGTCCTTGTGCCTTTCCTAGCAGTAGCCACTGGGTCGCGCTCGGGACGCATTGAGCTCCTGCTCATGCTTGGCGCCGCTGCTATGATCCGCGATCTGAGGCGCGTAGCAATCCCAATCGGCCTGTTTGCGGCAGGGTTGATTGCCGCTACGTTGGGATACCGATGTGCGACCGATCTCGCGCAGGGAACGAGTTATGGGGGCTACGTTCCCTATACCCAATTTCTGTCAGATCCGGCGCGGGCGGCTTTAAGGGCCAATTTCCTCGATTTTATTTCTCCAGCGAGCGTAAACTCCCTACCGTCCGCGCTCTCCTATCTTGGCACGATATTCTTCGGAGTCGGAACGGGCCTGACTGCTTATGACCAATTTGGGATGGGAACCCATATGGCCTATTTCGATTTGATAATCGGCAAAGGGATCGTGGGTTTGGTCTTGTTGGCCTTATCGCTCGCGCTACTAGTAATAGGCATAATCCGTGACACACTCGGGGCAGACGCAGCAACCCGGCGCGTCGGCATAAGCATAGGACTTTGCCTTCTTCCGTTTGCTTTTTCGGCGTCGATTTGGGATGTCCGTGGTTGGCTTTTTTTCTGGTTTTTCATTGGTCTCGGCTTCGCCTTCAGGTTCGCCTTATCCAAATCAGGAAACTGCGAGTCCTCTGGACATCTTGGGATGTGCGTCCAGCCTGCCGGGGCGGCTTTGCAGTCCTGAGCTGACGCGGGGCCAGGGATGGCTAACTTTGTGCGAAAGGCATTGGTGCTACTTACGCTTTCGATCAGCACCCCCTTTGCTGGCTGCTCGTCGCTTCCGAACAACGTCGGAGCTAAGGCCCCGGGATCTGAGTTGAGCGCCACCTACGTTCTTAGCGTCAAGGAGGCTGGGCTCGACTGCCAGCACCTACAGGAGCGGTCAGTCGCATTGAAAGATCAAATGGATGCAATCGCCGGGCACGCGTTAGAGGTGATGCAGTGGGAGCCACAGACCCTCTCGTCGTCCTTGAACAGGCTGTTGGGTTTCCCCGGGGCCGAGGCACCTGAGATTGCCGACTTCAATGAATTAAGAGCCGAGTCCCTGGCCATAGATAGCGCGCGCGCACAAAAGGGTTGCGTGCCCGCGAAGCCGTCGCAAAACCTCTAGACTGCGAGCGGCCTTGAGGGTTCGTGTCGGCTGACGCCTTCGAAAGGACTTGCGCTCCTACGGGCCGCAACGATCGCGGTAACGAGGAGCTCTTGTGAGGTCACGGACCACCACGGTCTTCAGGCTCAAGGCACGCTGCCTGATGACCTCAGATACAGAGGCGTTGCGGGTCTCTGCTTCGGCCCTTAGAACAACACTGAGGGATCGGGGAACTCGAATTCCGCTGCCCCGACCATTGAGATCCGACTGCTGCGAAGGAAGTGATCAACAGATGATCGCGCGCATCTACAAGCCGGCCCGCACGGCGATGCAGTCGGGGGAAGCTCGCACCAAGGAGTGGGTGCTGGAGTTTGCGCCCGCGAGCCCGCGCGAGATCGACCCGCTCATGGGATGGACGAGTTCGCGCGACATGAAGGCCGAGGTCGAACTCGCCTTCGACACCAAGGAGGAGGCGATCGCGTACGCGGAGCGCGAAGGTCTCGCCTACCAGGTGTTTGAGCCGCTTCCGCGCCGGCAGATACGCAAGTCGTACGCCGACAACTTCAAGTTCGGGCGCATCGGCCGCTGGACGCACTGAGCTGCGGTTCACCGCGCCGCGTGATCACTAGCCGCGCAACTCAGCCCTGGACGTTCCGTTCCTGTGCGGCGCCTTTGTCAGCATGGCTCGGGATCCACTGGCCACAGTCGCAAGGAACCTCGCCGCTGACCTCGGTCGCGAACGCTTCCTTGCTCGCAAACAACCAGGAGTGTCTGTCCCAGGACGGGAACGCCATCTTCCCGCGTGTGACAAAGGTAACGCGCATGCCGTCGATCTTCACGATCCTGCGCACCTCGTTGGTCGACGTCGTGTAGCATTTGCCGACTGCTATGGACGCGTAGCGTATCGCCATCAAATCCTCCTCCTCGTTCTTAAGGCGGAACGCGAGACCCAGGCGCACGCGATGGGGCGCCCGTCAGCAGAGCTAATCGGTGAAAAGCGGGCGCGGAACGAAGAAAAGAAGAAGACCTTATCTGCGCGAGCGGCAGCGATGACGCGATGTGAGCGCAACGGCGCGAGGTTGCGAACGCTAATCGAAATTCTCGATTAGCCCAGCAAAACTTCTTATAAGCCGCGCGCTTGTCACGGCTTCGTCGATGGGGCACATCGCAAGAGACTAACCCGCTCCTCGTCCCGTTTCCTGCAAAAGGCGCTTCATGGGCAAGCCAGCGAGCAAGGACCCACCGCATGTCGCTGCCTCCGAGATTGCCTACCCAATCTCAGAGCTGGCCGAGGTGGTCGCGGCGCTGCGCGTCTCGCGCGAGGTAACGAACAACGTGCGCTATCGCGGCTCGGTGCGCGAGCTGCCCTCACGCCTCGCACTGCGCCAGATCGTCGATGGATTGATCGCGGCTCTGTTTCCGACCCACTACGGGCGCCCCGCGCTTTCGAACGAGAACATCGACTACTTCGTCGGGCATACGCTCGACGTAGCGCTGTCATCGCTGACGGTGGAGGTGCGGCGCGGCCTGTCGTTCCGCCCGGATCTGGAAGGCACCGACATCGCCACGACCGCAACTGAGATCACGCGGGAGCTCACCAAGAGGCTGCCCGACATCCGTGCGCTGCTTGTCAGCGACCTGCTCGCCGCCTACGAAGGCGACCCCGCAGCCACGAGCGCATCCGAGATCCTGCTCTGCTATCCGGGCATCCGCGCCATCATACACTATCGCTTAGCGCACACGCTGCACCAGCTCGGCGCACCGTTCATTGCGCGGCTGATCTCGGCTATCGCGCACGCCGAGACGGGTGTCGACATCCATCCCGCAGCCGAGATCGGCAGTGCCTTCTTCATCGACCACGGCACCGGCGTCGTCATCGGGGAGACGACGGTCATCGGCTCGAACGTTCGCCTCTATCAAGCGGTGACCCTCGGCGCCAAGCACTTCCCGGTCGACGAGGACGGCATCCTGATCAAGGGCAACGCCCGCCATCCCATCATCGAGGATGACGTCGTGATTTATGCCGGCGCCACCGTGCTGGGCCGCATCGTCGTGGGGCGCGGCTCAACGATCGGCGGCAGCGTGTGGCTTACGCAGAGCGTCGCGCCCGGCAGCCACATAACGCAGGCGCAGACGCGCCGCGTCTCCAACGACGAGGCCATCCTACACAAGCTCACTGTTGCGGCCGATGAGCCGGACCGCGAGCCGTTCGAGCTGCATCTCGCCTCCGATCCGTGAGGCGGTGCGTGCGTCTATAGCGCCAAAGAGCCCGTTCATGGCCGGGCCGCCGAACTCCTCAGGTGTCCTGCAAGGCGTGCGGCCTGGACGCGAATGTCCGGTACGGCGATGATCTCCCAGAAGACGCCCGAGGTCACCGGACCGATGGCGAAAATCCTCTCCGAAGTGCGCCCCGCGGCATCGATCACCGCGCAGTCCTTCGTCACGTCGAGGCCGAGGTTCAAGGGATCCGGGCGCGCCTGACCGCTCGTCAGCAACGCCTGGAGAATGGGGTTCTCTGTGCGCCGGACATCCGTCGCGCGCCCGCGGCATTCGAAGACCGCCTCGGCGGGAAGGCGCTCTTGCGTTCCGCTCTTGCTGTGGACGACGAGCACGTCGACGCCGCGCCCGCGCGGCTCGAACGCGAGGGCCCGCCCAGCCACGATGCGAAGTTGCCCACGCGCGCGGGCGGCCTCGAGCTTGGCCGCGGCGTCGGGCGCGATGCGGTGCCGGTGCTGGTCCCACCATATGCGCCCCAGATGGAAGAACCGGCGACGGTCGGCCAGCGACAGCGCCTGCCAGAGCCGCTGGGTGTGCGGGCGCACCGCGTCGATGACGCTGCGCCAATCGCCACCCGCCGCCGCTTCCGCGCGGGCGCGCCGTCGCAGCCAGGACGTCAATGCGCTCAAGGACGCCCCGAACGGCACCTCGGACTCGGACATCACGAGAGGTCTCGACAAGCGGTGCACTTGTGGAATGAGTCCGTGCGGCGAGACGGCGGTAATGGGCCCGCGATGACCCTCCTGCAGCAGCGACAGCACCCGATCGACCATGGTCAGGCCGGTGCCGACCAGGAGCACGGGCGCGTCGGCGGCAACGTCGGGAAGCGGCGAGCTGCTCCAGCCCTCATGGCGCCAGGGCGCGCGCGGCAGGCTCGGACCTTCGTTGCCCGTGGCGAGGATCACGAACTCGGCCGACCGGCTCGCGCCGTCCCGGAACTCGACCCGCACGCCCGCTTCATCCTCCACCAGCGCGACGGCTTCCGCCTGCACGCGGCGCAGCCGCCCCTGCTCGACGTGCGGAGCAAGCAGGCTCGTGAGATAGCCGCGATAGAGGTGCCTCGGCGCAAAGTGCAAGGGATGGGCGGGATCGGGGCCGCCGGGCGGTGCATTCGCCTTCAGCCAGCGGACGAAGTGCTCCTCGTCGTCCGCGTACGCGCTCATATTGGAGGCGCGCACGTTGAGAAGGTGGTCGGGATGCTTGGTGGAGTAGGCGATGCCGGCGCCGAGATCGTCGCGCTGCTCGACAATCGTCACCACGATCGGAGCCTGTCGGTCGCGCAACAGATGCGCGGCGAGGAGAACGCCGCTCGCGCCGCCGCCGACGATAAGCACGCGCCGCATCTAAAATCGGGCCCCCGGCTCGAACGAACGGGCCCACAGAGCGCCGCCAATTTCCCCACGTTCGAGCGTGCACTCTTCTAACGGCGTCGCTCTGAAAGGCGAAAGCAGAAATCCTCATAAGCGTTGCACTAATTGAGATGTGCGCGCGGGCGCCACCGCCTCCGAGATAACGAAAGCGCTTTTTCTTGGTTCGTCGCCGCGAGCCGCGCCCCTACGTTCGCAGCACAACTAAATCCGCGGCATCGCCTGGGGGGCGCAATGATCGTGAAGAATTCCATTTCGGCGTTTGTGGCCGGCGGCGGCCTGGTGCTTGCCGTCGCTGGTGGGTTGCAGCTTGCGTCAAGTCCGGCGTTCGCGACGGAAGGCTACTTCCAATATGGTTTTGGCGCGCGTCAGAAGGCGCTCGCCGGCGCCGGCGTCGCGGACGGTCGCGACGCGACCACGGCGTCGCTGAACCCTGCCGGGCTCGTCAACGCTCCCGTCGAGCTGCAGATCTCCGGCACGCTCTTCAGTCCGCTGCGCGGCTTTACCGGCTCCGGCGCAGTCGGCTTCACCCCCAACGCCGACGACGAGAGCCACAGCAACTACTTCGTCGTTCCCAATCTCGCCTTCACCTATCGCGACCACGGCCTGCCCTTCGTCGACGTCATCGGCGTCACGGTCTACGGCAACGGCGGCATGAACACCGACTACCCGGCGCGCGCAGGCAGCGCGTTCTGCGGCTTCATACCCGGCAGCCCGGGAACGGGCCCGTTGTGCTTCGGCAAGACCGGCGTCAACTTTCAGCAAGCCTTCCTCTCGGTGGCGTTCGCCAAGACGTTGCTGCCTGGATTGTCCGTTGGCGTGGCGCCGATTCTTGCGCGCCAGCAGATCGAGATCGAGGGGTTGCAGGGCTTCGCTGGCAACTCGATCGACCCGGCGCACGTCACCAACCAGGGTACGGATGTATCCTGGGGCGGCGGCGTGCGAGCCGGCATCGAGTGGGCGGTGGCGCGAAACTTCCGCGTCGGCGTCGCCGGCAACTCGCGCATCTGGATGCACGAGTTCGAGAACTATCGCGGCCTCTTCGCTGAGCAGGGGGACTTCGACATCCCCGCGAGTTTGCAGGCCGGCGTCGCCTTCGATGCGGCCCCGAACCTCACGTTCCTCGCCGACTACAAGCACATCTGGTACGGCTCGATCGCGTCGATCGCGAACCCGTCCACCAACCTGACGCAGCTCGGCGGTGACAACGGCCCCGGCTTCGGCTGGAAGGACATCGACATCGTGAAGCTCGGCGTCGAGTGGCGCCAGTCACGCGACCTCACGCTGCGCGCCGGCTACGCCTACAACACAAGCCCACTGCAGTCGCGCGACGTGCTCTTCAATATCATTGCGCCCGCCGTGGTTCAGCACCACATAACCGGCGGCTTCGAGTATCGGTGGAACAAAGACCTCTCGCTCGAGCTTGCCGCCGCCTACGTTCCGGAAGGCACGCTCAGCGGGCCGGAGTCAACCTCGCCCGCCCACACGATCGAGCTCGACATGCATCAGTGGGAGGCCACGTTCGGCGTCAAATATCTGTTTGGCGAGCCGCCGGTCGCGCTAAAATGAACTCCTTTGTCGGGGCCAAGCTACGCAGGTTTCCCGACGCCTGCGGTCTCCAACTGGCTTGGCCCCGGCATCCTTGCTTGCAAAGGAGCTCAGCCTTGGAACCCACATCGTTCACGCCGTTGTCCGCTGCGCTCGGCGGCGCGCTGATCGGCCTCTCGGCCGTCATCCTCATGCTGTTTCAGGGCCGCATCGCCGGCATCAGCGGCATCGTCGGGCGTGTGCTGCCGCCTTATGGCGGCGCCGAACCGTTGCATGCCGGCGCTTTCATCGCCGGCCTGTTGGCCTCGCCCTTCCTCTACGAGGCGGCGACCCGCGCTCCTGTCGCGCAGACCGTCTCCGACAATGTTCCATTGATGATCGGGGCCGGATTGCTCGTCGGCCTCGGCACCGCGGTCGGCAGCGGCTGCACCAGCGGGCACGGCGTATGCGGCCTGTCGCTCTTCTCGCCACGGTCGGTGGTGGCGACGCTGACCTTCATGGCGGCGGGATTCGTCACCGTGTTCCTCGTGCGGCACGCGATAGGCGGCTGATCCATGCGCATTCTCGTCAATCTCTTTGCTGGCATCCTGTTCGGGCTCGGCCTGCTCGTGTCCGGCATGGCCAATCCGGCGAAGGTGCTGAACTTTCTCGATCTCGCCGGTACGTGGGACCCGAGCCTCGCGTTCGTCATGGCGGGTGCCATCGCGGTGGCGCTACCGGGGTACCGTCTCGTCTTCCGGCGCTCGGCGCCGCTGCTGAGTGATCGCTTCCGGCTGCCGACGCGCACGTCAATCGATTATCGGCTTGTCCTCGGCGCGGCCGTGTTCGGCATCGGCTGGGGGCTCTCAGGCTTCTGCCCGGGTCCTGCCGTCGTCTCCCTTCCGCTGCTAGCCAAGGGAACGCTTGCGTTCGTGCCCGCTATGCTGGTCGGAGCGGTGCTCGCGCGCGGCCTCGTTGGCTCCAAGACCAACACCACTCAGCCCGTCGCCGGTCCCGCGTAGCTCTTCACGAGATAGAGGACAGCCTCCTGCGCGCCGCGGTTGACGTAGCGGCGCGCAACGTCTGCCGCGAAGGCTACGGCATCGCCGCACTCAAGCTCCAGCGGAGACGCCGCTCCGACGACGACCGTCAGCGCGCCGCTGGCGACGATCAAGTTCTCGCGCGCGCCGGGAAGCTCCGCCTTGAACTCCTCGCGGTGCTTGGGCGCGATCGTCAGCTCGTAGAATTCGACGTTGCCATCGTGCTCGCGCCGGAACAGCGCGCGCGAGGCAAACTTCCCCTCGCTCAGCGTCAGCACGTGCGACTGCTCGCGGCGCAGCAGCGTGATGGCGCGCGCATCCTGCCGCGTCAGCAGATGATCGAGCTCGACGCCGAGCGCGGTTGCGAGCTTCAACAGGAGGCTGATGGTGGGCGAGCTTTTGCCCGATTCGATCTGCCCGATCATGGCGCGACTGACGCCGGACAGCGCCGCAAGCCGCTCGAGCGAGTAGCCACGCCGCGTGCGCTGACGCTTTAGGTTCTTGCCGAGCACCGATGGCAGATCGGCGGTGGGATCTGCCCGCGCGCTCAAGCTCGCCTGTTCAGGCTCGGCGCGGTGCAGATGCTCTCTGTCGCTGTCAGACACTTCGTCCCCACGGCGCTTCGCGGCGCCGGACCCCGCACCGGCGCTCCGCCGAGAGACGCCGAGATCAAGACTGCCCTTTGGGAATGTTCGCGCACGAGGGCTCAAGACTGTGCCCTTCGTCGCTCGCCCTAGCCCCCGAAACGATGAGACTGAGGTTAGGGAGCGGCCGCGCCGCCGCAAACCAAGAAGAGGTGCATAGCTTATGAGGGTTCGCCGTCCGCCCACGATGGCGTCCGCTCGTGATTGGTTCGCGCTTTCCGGCACTTCAGTGCCGCCCGGCGCTATACTGGAATGCGGCGCGGAATATGCTCATGAAAATTTCTGCTTTTGCACCCGGCGCCCCCAGGCTTAGCTTCAAGTGTCGCTCCGCAAGGGGCGGGAATGTCTGCGGGAGGGCTCTCTTGTTCAGCAAGCGAGGTGACCCAAATGACAGCTACTCTGATCGTTCCCGGCTGCGGGGGCAGCGGGTCGCGCCATTGGCAAAGTTGGCTTAAATCACAGATCCCGGGCTCGCAGCGGGTGGCGCCGCCAGATCCCGATCGCCCCGATCTTTCGGCGTGGGCGGCGGCGGTTCGCTGGCACATCGACCGGCATTCCGATCCGCTTCTGATCGTGGCACACGGCTTTGGCTGCCTCGCCGCAGTCCAGGCCGCCTCCGACTACAGCGAGCGGATAGCGGGTGCGATGCTCGTGGCGCTTCCCGATCCCGACAACTACCGCGTCACGTCGCTCTTGCCCGAGACGCCGCTCGCGTTTCCGACGGTCGTCGTCTCGAGCACCAACGATCCGCGCATGCGCTCGGATAAGGCGGCGTTTTGGGCCGGCTTCTGGAGCGCGAGCTTCCTCAGCATCGGCGCGGCGGGCAGCATCGACGAGGAGTCCGGGTTCGGCCCGTGGCCGCAGGGGCTCGAGATCCTCGATCAGCTCAGGAGCCTTCCGCCTGCCCACGTGGCCGCGTCCGCAAAGGGCATCAATCGGGCGACGCTCGCCGTGTGAGATTGTCGTGAACGACGAACGCGCCGGCCTTGGCCGGCGCGTTGTGTTAGCGCGTTGGCTCCGCGTCGCGAACGCGGAGCCGAACAGAGCGGCTCAGCCGGTGAACAGCACCAGTGCCTTCTCGACCGTGTTCCAGATGCCCCAGGCGAGCGGGATGCCCACCAGGAGCCAGAACAGCACGGCCTTGAAGGTGATGCCTCCCATGCCGATGCCGAACGATCCCGTCGTCTGTGGGCCAGCGGATGAGGCGTGCTTTGCCTTGTCGGCGGCCACGTCGGCCTCGCTCATGTGCCACTTCGGATTGACGGGATGCACGAGCAGGTTGGCCACGAAGCCGGCGACCAGCAGTCCCGCAAGCGTATAGAAGATCGGCCCGTAGATCTGGTCGGGCGCGATGCCCGCAGCTTGCCGCGTGTCGTGCATGTAGTTGACGATGACGGGCCCCACGATGCCGGCGGTCGACCAGGCCGTGAGCAAGCGGCCGTGGATGGCGCCGACGAACTGGGTGCCGAACATGTCGGCCAGATAGGCGGGTATCGTAGCGAAACCGCCTCCGTACATGGAGGCGATTATGCAGATCGCGCCGACGAACAGCGCCAGGATCTTCCAGTCCGCCGCGAACGATGCCAGCACGTAGAGGCCGGCCCCGAGGACGAAGAAGATGAAATAGGTTGTCTTGCGCCCAAGGTGGTCGGAGGACGACGCCCAGGCGATGCGGCCGAAGATATTGAACAGCGAGATGAGGCCGACAAAGCCCGCGCCGACGGCGGCAGCTTTCGCTGCCAGCGCCACATCCTTCTTGATGTCGAGGTAGGCGAGCGCGGACTGGCCGATGAGCTGGCCGCCGAAGGTCTCCTGCAGCATGGGCGATGCAGCGCCGATAATGCCGATGCCGGCCGACACGTTGAGGCAGAGGATGAGCCACAACAGCCAGAACTGCGGCGTCTTGTGCGCATCCTTGAGGTGCACGTTGTTGGACGTGATCATGCGGTTGCCGTTGGCGGGCGGCGCCCACCCTTCGGGTTGCCAGCCGGTCGGCGGTAGCCGGTAGCCGAAGGCGCCGATCAACATGAAGGCGAAATAGATCGCAGCCATGGCGATGAAGGTTTGCCAGACGCCGACGTCGGTCGCGGTGCGAAAGCCGCTCCAGGCGAGCGTATGCGCGATCCCCGTGAAGGGAACGGTGAACGTGTAGGCACCGCCTTGCAGGCCATTCATCAGGATGGTGGCGAGCGGCGAGCCGATCATGGCGCCGCCGCCGAAGCCCATGATGGCCATGCCGGTCGCCATGCCGCGCCGGTCGGGAAACCACTTGATGAGCGTCGAGACCGGCGAGATGTAGCCGAGGCCCAAGCCGATGCCGCCGATCACGCCGGCGCCAAGCCACATCAGCCAAAGCTGATGGATGTAGACGCCGAGCGCGCCGATCAACAAGCCGCCGCACCAGCACAGCGCCGAGACGAGACCCGCCTTGCGCGGCCCGACGCGCTCCAGCCATCCACCCCAGATGGCCGCGGAAATGCCGAGCAGCAGGAAGAAGAACGTGAACATCCAGCCGAGGTCGAACTGGCTCCAGTTGCAGTCCGTGGCAAACAGCGCCTTCAGCGTGCCGGCGGACTTCTCACCGAACGTGACGGCGCCTGCGGAGCACTCCGGCACGGCCTTCCCGTCGGCACCGAGGACGGCGCTCTGCAGCGGTTTCCAGAACACGGAGAAGCCGTAGGCCATGCCGATGCAGAGATGGATGCAAAGCGCCGCCGGCGGCACGAGCCAGCGGTTGAACCCCGGCTTGGCGATAATCCGCTGTCGCGAAAGGAGCGCAGGTGTAGCATCTCCCGCAGTTGTGCTCGCGGCCGTCATGACGTTCTCCCCCTACCCAGGCGTGCGGCATGCCCTTCAGAGCACGCCGCTTTTCCTTGTTGTTCAACTATTTCTGCCACGGCTTTGGCGTCACGATCAATGCTCTGCAACGGGTGCGCGCCTCGTGCTGGGACCTCCAAGATAACGGACGCGGTACAATGGAGGCGGGCCTGGTGTGGTCGAGGCGACGCCCAAAGGAAAGCGGTGCGGCCCAGAGCGGGAGCCGGGGGGGCGGCGTGGCCCCCAGCTTGCGTTCGGGGGACGGGGGGCGTATCCGGGGACGGCGCCGGCCAGAGCAGGCGCGGCTGGCGCCGCAGGATCCCGTAGCTCAGTTGGATAGAGCATCTGCCTTCTAAGCAGAGGGTCGCAGGTTCAAATCCTGCCGGGATCGCCAGTTAATCCAATAACTTGCCTCGGATATCGCCTTCCGGCGTGGAAACTCCAGGCGCAGTCAGTCCTGGAGGGGCCCGCACCATCCAGGCAAGTAGTCCGCATCGGAGCTTTTTGCGAGTTCCATCGACTTTTCGAGAGCATGCCCAAAATCTTCGTCGACCAGCTTCCGCTTGACCCGCCGGCGCAGAAAATCGGCCCATAGAAACTCGCTGAATGGGGTCGTGTCCTTGGCAAACCCACCGATCCGGCGCAACTCGCCGGCAAGACTTCGGTAGGGATCATCGACCAGATCGCTGACAGAGGCTGGGACGTCGCTGTACTCGCGCCGCCGCCCATGCTCGTCGAAGGGATGCAGCCAACTACGGTTGTCGAGAAAGACCCAAAAGGCTTCTTTGTCGATCTTGCTCAGGTTGGCCACGACAGTGACAAGCACATCCTTCCTCCCCTCTTCATGGAGCGCACGGGCGAGGTGATGATGATCGATAATGTAGTGACGCTGCTTTGGGCCCAAGATCACGGGTATCATGTGATCTTCGAGAAATTTTAGTTCCTTTTTCGAACCCTTCTCGCGCCAGCGCTTGCGCTTGGCTTCGACCTCGCGCATGCCGACCGTTATCTGCGTCGGCCGCAAGTCTTCAATGTTCACCGGCTTGAGCGTAGGCTCTCGAACCACGGTCATATTGCCTCCTGTCCGCACGCCTCAATCATCGATTGAGGTTGGCGTAACTTAGCGGACGAGTGAACTGGGGAGACGATAATTCGCGGTGGAGCGCTCTTGTCGATGTGCGGGTGAAATATCCGCAGCTAGTGCAAGCTGCGCGTCGGGAGCATCACGTCTACAGCCGGAGCCAGGTTTTCTTGTTCAGCGAGATCCATCTGGGCCGCAAGGACATCGACCGAGAGCGAGGGCGCTTCTAACGCCGCCACGTGCTTTTCCGGCCCCTCGGTCGTCGGTGGTTGAGCGACCGCAGATGCGATGCGCCTTTGCTCAACGAGCGTGGGCAGACACGGGCAATTGTCCAAGAAATAGGGCTGCGTAAGAGCGATCGCTTGCGTGGCCAAAACCGAGGACAGCTTCAGAGTCAGCAGGGGCGTCCCCACTATCGCGAGGACGTAAACGATCACTCCCGCACTGCGATGGACTCTCATGGCGTACTACCCATTGCGCTTAAGTTGGGGGCTGAGCGTCGGACGACCGGCAACGGCCTTCCTCAGAGAGTGCCTGCCCGTCCGGGCACCGGACCACGGTCTGCCAAGAGCCTAGTCCTCCCGGGAGCTCCGCCGCGGCGGCCTGCACTTCGATTGCCTGCGCGCTCGGGTCGTACCAAGTTTCGGAGGGGGCAAACGATCTGACGACTTCCCGCTGGGTCGCCGTTGCCAACTGCTGGCCGCTGGCGGAGTCGCTGTTCGCCAGGAAGAACATTGCAATTCCCAGTGTCGGGCCAAGCAGAGCCGCAGCCACCGACACGGCGAGTGACTTCAAAAGCATGATACAATTCCGCAAACCAGGGGGCGATACGTCGACAAAAACCATATCGCGCATAGAGGGAGCGCACAGTCCCCCGGATGGGGGAGGGATTGGCTTTTGCCGACGCGGCGAGCCGAAACGGCGGCTGGCGATCAATTTTGGACGCTATAGGGCCGTTATCAGTGCGGTCGCAGGCAAACCGGCTCTACCGCACGCACGCAAACTTGCCGCACCCTAGATTGAGCGGGTTGTCCCCCATTCAGGGGACAGATCATTTTCATTCCGCACGCTACAAGTTCGAGCATGGTCGGCGTCGAGATTGCGCCGCGGTGTTTGCGTGGGGAGCAGCATTATGGCTTGGGGATCCGTTGAAAGTGTTGCCACAGGTGGCCGTTCTGGCTTGCACAGCGGCACCGTCCTGCCAAGGGTCGAACCGTTTTTCTCGCACACCGAAGCCAGCTCCCCCGCCGTCGAGCCGGAAAATTGCGCGCGTCGGACGCTAGGCGCCAATGAGTTCCTGTTCCAGGCGGGCGATTTGAGGAAGCAAGTGTTTCGCGTAGAGAGCGGAGCCATCTGCCTCTATGAGGGCGGTGGGTCCAATCGCAAGTCGGTTGTGGAGTTCCTGTTCCCGGGCGATTTCGTCGGACTGGGATTCCTGGAGAAGCATTGTCTCAATGCCCGGGCGTTGCTCGAAACGTCGGTGGAATGCCTGACCCTCGACGCGGCCGCCGAAGTGATCCGCAATGACGCGAAGGCCAAGACCAAACTCGCCGCGGCGATCGAGCGCGAGTTCGAGATTCGCCGCGAGGAGCTGCGCCGGGCAGGGCAACGCCAGCCCATCGAGCGCGTTGCGGCATTGCTCGTGACATCGGCACGCACCAATGTTCAGCAGGGCCGCGCGCCAGACCTCATCGAGGATTCCTGGCGGTGCGGTGTGATTGCCGACCTGCTGCGGCTCAGCCTCGATGAACTGACGGCGCATCTCGTCGAGCTCGAGCGGCGCGGATTGATCAAAGCCACGGCCAATGGCCTGCGGCTGCGGGACATTACCGCGCTCGAAGCGCTTGCCGACGGGGTGCACCGTCCTGCGGGCGACAGCGGCGCGGCGTACGCTCCAACAAAATCGGTGCGTGCGCCCACGCTCGCTGGAACCTACAAAGCAGCCTGAGCCGGAGCTGATTTCAGCATGCCGAGGCTCTGCGCGCGGACGACGGCTTGTGCGCGCGATTCCGCCGACAGTTTCTGGAAGATGCGCTTCAGGTGAGTCTTGATCGTTTCGGGCGCGACACCGAGCTCGCGAGCGATTTCTTTGTTCGAGCGCCCTTTGGCGATAAATTCGATGATCGCGCGCTCGCGCGCCGTCAGCTCTTCTCGCGAGCGCTCCGCGACGGACCTGCTCGATGGGCGCGGACGCTCGCGCAATTGGTCGAGTAGCTTATTGACGAACTGCAGAGCGTCCTGGTGATCATCAAAGACACCGGCGTCTCTCGCCTGCAGCAAAATCGGCACGATGCGCCGGTCGTGATCGAGTACGAAGCTCGGCATATTTGCCTCCGCTCCCCAGGACATGAGCTGCCTGAGAAGGTCGTAGGCTTTCGTCGAAGAACCCAAGCGGACATGCAGCACGGCGAGATCGATCCCGACTCTCAGGGCGATAAACCGGTCGTCCGTGGCGAGAAGGCCTTCAAACGCCTCGTTCAGCGAAACAATTGCCTCCGCCAGATTTCCCGAGGCCGCATCGATCAATCCCTTGCACACCATGTTCCATGTGCGAATAGGTGTGCTTGAGCAAGAGATGCCCGCGGGGTGCTTTGCGTGAAGCTGCTCAAACGCCGGTAACAGCGCCATGGCGTCGCTGATATTGCGATCGGCCAGGAACACGCGCGTGCGCTCAACAAGGAGCATAGCGATCACCACACCCCATCCGCGCTCCCAACTCAGTCTTTCGGCGCGATTGAGCAGGCTCATGGCTCTGGCGCGGTCGCCGCGAAGGGCCGCGGCGCGGACGAGCACGAAGTATGCATTTCGGAAACCTTCGTGGAACGCCGTAGCCTCGATAAGATCGAGGGCGTCGAGCACGGCGACTTCAGCGCCCGCCACATCGCCGCGCTCATATTGCAACCGCGCGGTCAGGCCGGTGACCATGGAAGCCGAGACCGACTTCGTGCCCATGTATTTCTCGGCGAGTTCCCGCGCTGCAGCATAGTAGTCGAACGCCTCGTCGAATTTGAGCTGTTTGACGGCGGCGAGGCCATAGAGGCAGAGCCGGTAGTTTTCCGGCAGCACGTAGGAGGCCTCACCGGCCGAGGCGTCAGGTCGCGGGACGTCGTAAAATGCGGTCCAGTCGCCCGATTTCAGGTAGGCGTAGCGCGCCACGTTGCAAAGGGCATTGAAATTGAAGGCGTCGAACTTGTGCCCGCTGAGGCATTCCAGGGCCAGGTCGCGGCCGCGGGCGCTTTCGTCGGCGAGAGCACAGAATACCGCGCGCGCCGCGCGGCACCGCCACCACAAGTCGCTGCCAGGGCTTTCGCCGGTCCCCACCTCGACTTGCGAAAGAAGCGCATCTGCCTCCTTGAAGCGCATGACGAGGCTCATACCCCAGCCAAGTGCCAGCTTGACCTCGAGCTGGCAGCTCATCAGCTCTTTCGGGAGCTGCCGCTCCCAACTGAGCAGGGTGAGCAGGTCGCCTTTCGCCACCAAGACCATGGCGCAGTGTTCGATGTACTCGAGCGCAAGCGGATAGTCTTCGGCTGCAATCGCGTACTGAACAGCCTCGCTCCAAAGCTCGCGCGCACCATACCAGCGATAGGCCCGACGATAGATCTCGGGAAGCTGGTCGGGCATCTTGGCGCGCAGGCGATCTAAGAGAAAGCCGCGCAGCAGGTGGTGGTAGCGATACCAGTTCCCATGTTCGTCCAGCGGAACGAGCAAGAACTGATCGCGCTCCAGCGCTTCCAGCAACGAGGCGCCGTCGGGCGTGCCGGCGACCGCGCTGCACAAGGAGCCGGTCATCTGGTCGAGAACGGACGTCTTCAGCAGGAAGTCGACAACAGGCTCCGGCTCGGAAGCGAGCGTATCCTCGAAATATTCGGAGATCGTCCGCATCGTGCCCGAGATGGTGCCCACGTGGGCAAGCGGATCGGGCGAGTTGACCAACGATATCCGCGCCAGCTGCAGGGCGGCCGGCCAACCCTCCGT
Source organism: uncultured Alphaproteobacteria bacterium (assembly GCA_963817485.1). Lineage (GTDB taxonomy): Bacteria > Pseudomonadota > Alphaproteobacteria > Rhizobiales > Hyphomicrobiaceae > Hyphomicrobium_A. The sequence continues at coordinate 493,696 of CAWFOR010000020.1, forward strand.
CGCCGCATGCAGCTTTGCGACACCCGCTGAGCCGAGCCGGCTAAAAAGAGCTTCGCCAAGAAAGTCCCTCGTCTCCTCAAGCGTGAACTTCAGGAGCGAAACGTCAACTTCCACCAGCTCGTCGTCGAGGCGGAGGCGAGACAGGGAGAAACGAGGTTCGCTTCGCGACACGAGCACGAGGTGCAGGTTCGAGGGGGCATAGCGCAAGAAGAGCGCCATCAGCTCCTGGCACCGTCGATCGGATATGACGTGAAAATCCTCGAGGAACAGGTACGTCTCGGAATCGATCTCCGACACTGCGTTGAGCAGCGATGAGATGACGTTGCGCGCAGGAAGCAGGCTCGATGCTTGAAGCAGCTCGATCGCTTCGCGGCCTAGGTTGGGAGCGGCGCTCTCGACGGCGCGCGCAAGATGATAGGCAAATGAGCTCGGTTCGTTGTCCTCGGTATCGAGGCTGAGCCACGCCACAATGGCGCCAGTGTCACGAAGGCGTTGACACCATTCCGCGGCGAGGGTCGATTTTCCGTAGCCGGCAGGGGCTCCGAACAGAACCAACCGGCGCGCAGCCGCACCGTCGAGGAACTTGAGCAGTCCCGGTCTCTGAACCGCGAACTTGCGGACAGCCGGAGGCACAGTCTTGGCCAGAGCAATACGCGGAAGCTCAACCAAGACGGGATGACCAGTCTCCTGTGCCAGACCCATCTGACCCATCTGCGCGCGCTCCCACGCACAGAGTTTTTCGTGCCCTCTCAGGGGAGATGCTAGGACATGCCCTGGGCGGCTTCAATAAGAATGAATGCTGACAGAGGTTTAGGAAGCCGGTTTCCGAGATGTGTGGCGCCCCAACCACC
>CAWFOR010000021.1:0-69903 GCA_963817485.1 uncultured Alphaproteobacteria bacterium
ACCAGCACGTAGTTGACCGGTCGGGGCAGCTTGCGCCCGTCCAAGACGACTTCGCAGCCGAACTTCAGGACGTGCGGCGCAACCTTGGCAGCATGCTCTGCGTAACGCTCGCTACGTTGCTGAAGGACATTCAGTAAGAGAATAGAGCGTTGCCACGCATCGAGCCAATAAGACCAGGCTTCGTGAAACGGGCTCGAATCCGGAAGGGTCGCAGACGGGACCGGCGAGGTGGGCATGGACGTACTCCACCAAAACCCTCAGTGGCTGATCCCCCGATCGGTGTATGATCCAACTCCCGGCGCTGATCCCTGTCAAGCTTTCAGGGCGAGCCGGAAAATGCGATGCTCCCAAGTCCGACCGTCCGCAAACGGATCACGAGCCGCGCGCGACCTGCTTATTTGATTACATCGCTGTTCGAGCGCGTCTTGAGGCAGAAGCCAACCAAGCTGCTGCGAGTGAAAGCATGTCCGCGTTATCGAGCGACGCAGAGCAAAACCGAGGATGGCGCCGAGTTCGTGAAGGCGCCGGCCAAGCATGGCGGCGCGCGCAATCGTTCACGCACGGAGCTTGGACCCAAGGCCGCGACCGCGTGCTTCGCTTCAGTGAGGCGCGCTTCTGGATCAGCAAGTGGGTGATCACCGCGGGCGTTTTCGTCATCGTTCTGCTGGTAGGCGCTTACCTCCTCGCGACCAGCAACATCGACTTCGACACGTTCTTGAACTACTTCGCGCTCGGCCTCCTCATCTTTGTGCTCGTCACGCTGTTCTACGGCATCATCGCAATCCACGATGTGCCCTACGAGATCGCGAAGCATCGCAATCATCCGCAGCAGGATGCCATCCACGCGGCCGGGTGGGTGAGTCTCTTCACCCTGCACGCGATCTGGCCGTTCCTGTGGATCTGGGCGATGCTCTACCGCCCTGATCGCGGCTGGGGAATGCAACATGGATCGGGGACGGAGGCGGCAGGTGCGCCTGAGGCGGCCGCCATGGAGAACCTGCGCCAGCGCGTCGCGGAGCTCGAACGGCGCCTGGATCAAGGAGTCCGCTGATGGAACTCCTGTTGATGCTGACCTATGCGGCGGTGTGCGTCGCGATCTTCAAGATCTTCCGCATCCCGGTCAACAAGTGGACGCTGCCGACGGCTGCGCTTGGCGGACTGTTCCTCATCGGGTTCATCCTACTCGTGATGAACTACAATCATCCCTTCACCGACAATGCCCGCGTTTACTTCGCCACCACGCCGATCATGCCGGACGTCAAAGGGCGGGTCATCGAGGTACCGGTCACGGCAAACGCAACGCTGAAGCAGGGCGATATCCTGTTCCGTGTCGATCCCGCTCCCTACCAATTCGAGGTCGAGAAGCGCCGCGCCGCGCTTGCAGAGGCCGAGCAGAATGTTGCCCAGCTCAAGGCAGGATACGATTCCGCTCAGGCGAGCGTAGACGAGGCGACCGCGCAACGCGACCGCGCCAAGGATTCATATGGGCGCTATCGCCAGGGCAACGAGAACGCCCGCGCGGGAGGCCGCGCATTGCCCTTCTCCGAAGCTGAGGTGGAGAACCGACGCACGACATATCTCGCCGCCGAAAGCGCACTGCAGGCGGCCGTCGCGAAGGCTGAGCAAGCACGGGTTACCTACCAGTCTCAGATTGGCGGAGTGCATACCTCGGTGGCGCGTCTTCGCGCCGACCTCCAGGATGCGGAGTACGATTTGGAGCGGACCACCGTCCGAGCGCCTGGTCCGGGCTTCGTCACCCAGCTGGCGTTGCGACCAGGGATGTACGTCATTCCCGCACCGTTGCGGCCGGTCATGGTCTTCGTGCACGACGACGACCGGACACTGGCCGCCGGCTTTCAGCAAAATGCCTTGCAACGAGTTCGACCTGGCGATGAGGCGGAGGTTGCCTTCGATGCTGTTCCGGGGCGCGTGTTCAGAGGAAAGGTGCTGCGCGTCCTCGACGCGATAGCTTCCGGGCAATTTCAGGCGACCGGATCCTTGCAGGACATGGGCGAGCGGCTACCCGGCGGCCGGGCGGTCGCCGTCATCGAAATCGATGATGATATGTCCGCCTACAACATCCCTGGCGGTGCTGCAGCCCAAGTCGCCCTCTACACGCCCTTCTGGCATCACTTCGCAATCATCCGCCGCATCCTTTTGAGGATGCGAAGCTGGGAGAACTTTATATTTCTCGAAGGCCACTAGTTTGGCGCAGGCCGCTAGGAGCACTCACCATGGTCGTCCGATTCAGCTTTACGTGTCTGCTGCTACTTGGCCTTTTCGTCGAGGGCGCGAGTGGCTTTCCCAACTCCAGTATGAACCAGCAGCTCGATGGGCGCGGATCGGGACAGGTGGCATGGGTCGCGGAAGGCGTGCCCGATAGCGGAACCGGCGATGCTGCGACAGCCCCCGAGACTCGGAAAAGCAGTGAATATTTGGGAGCCGAGACGCTCGAAGCCTGTATGGCCCGATGGGACGAAGGCACGCACATGACGAAAAGCGCCTGGCGTGAATCCTGCGAACGCCTTTCAAAGGAGCGCGCGCCCTACGTGACGCATGAATGATTTGGCCGGCGTCCCATTACCTCTGATCTTTGTGGTCAGCGTTGCTCTGATCTTGGCGGCAAGCGAATTTGGTCATCGCCTCGGCACAAGCACGGGTGACCGCGTCGGCAATAACCTTTCCACCCTCGAGGCTGCAATCCTCGGGCTGCTCGCATTGATGATCAGCTTCACCTTCGCGATGGCGCTATCGCGCTTTGATGCACGGCGCGAGGCAGTTCTGAACGAAGCAAATGCCATTGGCACCACGGCACTACGTGCGCGCCTGCTGCCAGCGCCGCACAATGCCCAATGCCTGACGCTGCTGCGCGAATATGTGCGCGTCCGCCTGGACATTACCTGGCGCAATCCATCTGCGGCAGAGTTGGCTGCCGCAATCAATCGCTCGAATGAGATTCAGGAGATGCTCTGGCAACAGACCAAGGCCGTAGCAGCCGACGATAAGGGGCTAGTACCCACCGGGCTGTTCATCGAGGCACTCAACCAGATGATCGACATTCAGGAGCAGCGGCTGACCGCCGTGCGCAATCGGGTGCCCAACATCGTGATTCTGTCGCTGTACGGTATCGCCGCAGTCGCCATGGGATTTACGGGATACGCCGGGGCGCTGGAGCGAAGGCAGTGGCGGCCGGCCGTTTATATTACGGGCATGCTCGTCGCGGCGGTCATATTGCTCATCCAGGACATCGACAGGCCGAGCACCGGCTTCATCACTGTAAGTCAACAACCGATGCTCGACGTAGCCGCCAGCTTGGCGGGATATTCGGATTGATCGTCTGAGCAAACGATCGGTCCGGAACCAATACTAGCCTCTGGCAGGTTTGCTGCGGCTCAACGGCGGCGATGGTGATGATGATAGTGGCCGCGATAGTGATGGACGTGCCGCCAGCCGCGATGATGATAGTAGCCATAGTGGTGGTGGCGCCAGCGCGGGCGATAGTAATAGCCATACCCATAGTACGGATTGCCGCCGTAATAGTAGCGGGGGTAGCCGTAGTACCGGGGATAGCCACCATAGGAATAATATCCATAGTGATGGTGGTGATAGGCATGGCTCAGTATCGCAGTGGCAGCGATACCCGCAGCGAGGCCGCCCCACCCCCACCCGCGGTGGGCTTCGGCGCGCTCTGCCGAGCCAACGATGAGCATAGCCGCAACTGCAGCAGAAGCGGCAATAACAGTCAGGTTACGGACTTTCATTGCAACCCTCCCTTGATTGTTTCCGAGGCTGATGTTGGTCAACCTCTCGTTTTTTAGTTAGGGTCGAAGCCGGTACATTGACCGATCATCGATCGGTCTGCCGGCTCATTTACTGTAGGCCGATGGGCCAATGCCGGCAATGTTCGATGCAGCTTTTGCTGCGTGCGTTGAAGCTGGCACTTGAGCTCCAACGCTGTAGAAGTTGATGGAGTGGCGGACGTGCGAGTGCTACTCGGCGCAATTTTGATGATCGGCTGGACTGCGTACGTAGCAACGACAGGTGTTGTTGTGTGGCGCATCCTCTCAGGCCAAACGCCGTCGTTCCTGAAAGACTACACGCTGGGGACGAACGCAGCGTGGGTGATGGCTGGAGTTATGCTCTGGCTCGCCACAGAATGGTTCAGAGAATACAGGGATCGATCGTAGTTGCCACGGGCAACCGCGATTTGCGAGTGCCGGCGTTCTGCAGGACAACGTGTCGTCTATCCGGGATACATACAAATTCAACTTCCCCGGCGCGCCGTCCGAGCTCGTAGATGTATTCCGACGATACTACGGCCCCACAATGAACGCGTTCGAGGCGGCGGAAAAAAACCATCGCGCCGACGATCTGAGGAAGGAATTGGAGGCGCTGTTCGAGAGCCAGAACAGCAGCCTGCACAAGGATGCCACTTCGATCCCGGCAACCTTCCTGCGCGTGACGGTTGCGGTGAATTAGGCGGATAACGCCGTCGGGCAAAGGCGCGAAGCCAGCTTCGCGTCCGGCTATGCGCCTCTATGTGATTTGCCATTTTATAGGAGAAAAAAAATTGAAGGACGGCAACAACCAGGTTGACCCCTTCAGGGAGTTCGTGAAGGCCATCGTCGCGGGTGACAGCGGGACTGCCGTCAGATTGCTTGATGCTTCGCCGCTCTTGGCAAGAGAGCGCGCTGCTCATGGCGCGACTCGACACGCCGCTAAACAAAACTTTTTCGACGGGATCCTGCACTACATGTACGACGGCGATACCGCCCTGCATATGGCGGCTGCCGGATTTCAAACCTGCATTGTCGAGGAGCTGATCACCAGGGGCGCCGACGTTCGCGCGAGGAACAGACGCGGCGCAGAGCCCCTTCACTATGCCGTTGATGGTGGGCCCGGCTTGCCGGCATGGGATCCAAGTGCGCAGACGAAGATCATCGCTAGGCTCATTCGGGCTGGCGCCGATCCAAATGCAGTCGACAAGAGTGGGGTCGCTCCGTTGCACCGCGCAGTGCGCAATCGCTTCGCTGCTGCCGTGAGAGCGCTTATCGATGGTGGTGCTGACCCGCGGGCCGCCAACCGGAACGGCTCGACACCGTTGCTTCTCGCAACTCAGAACACCGGCCGCGGCGGTTCAGGATCAGCTGAGGCGAAGGCGCAGCAGGAAGTGATCTTACGTCTTCTCATGGAGCACGAGGCCACCTGAAGCTGCCGGATGACTTTTCCACAGGCTGAGACGGCGAAATGCTCAAAGGGTGACGTGGGAAACGCCCCCCGACGGCTTTGCAAATGCGTCGAATTAGGGTGGTATCTGCGCCTTGAGAGCCGCGGCGTGCCGGGGGAAACGGCAGGCGCCGGTCGCGTGCGGGCTCGGGCTTTAGGAGGCGGGACATGCTGGACCAGACAATCCTCTATCTCGGTGCGCACCCCGCGGTGCTCACCGCCATGGGGCTCACGGCGGCGCTTGCCGGCGTCGGCCTTTGGTACGTCGTCCATCACCACCTGCAGGCGATCCTCATCACGCTGCTGACCGCCGCCGGCATTGGCTCCGGCATGCTCGTGCTCTTTCGCGGGTTTCGCACCGACACGAAGGACCTGATGGGGATCGGGCTGTTCCTGATCGTGATCTTCCCGGTGATTTTCTGGCAGGCCATCAAGCAGCTCGAGCCGGTCGAGCCCGTGGTGCGCACGGGGCGCCCGACGCCCTCGCGCGCCTTCTATCGCCGCAAGAGCGCCTGAACCTCACGCGGCCTTCTTGGCCTTCACCGCGATGGCGACGAGCTCCGCGACGAGCGCGCGCACGCCCTTCAGGCGCTCGGCCGGCAAATCCCACTCGCCCTTGAACACGAGCCGCTGATCGGGCTGCACTTTGACGCGCCCGCGCGAAGCCTGCACCAGCGCGACGAGCCCCTCCGGGTTGGCAAATTCGTTCTTGTGGAAGCCGATGACCGCGCCCTTCGGGCCCGCATCGACCTGAGCCACGCCCGCCTGCCGGCACAGCCCCTTGATCTCCATGACGTCGAGCAGATGATTGACCTCCTCGGGGAATTCCCCGAAGCGGTCGACCAGCTCAGCCGCGAAGGCATCGATCTCGGCGCGCGTCTCGAGCGTGGAGAGCCGCCGGTAGAGGCCGAGGCGGAGCTGCAGGTCAGAGACGTAGCTCTCCGGGATCAGCACCGAGGTGCCGAGCGAGATCGTGGGGCTCCACTGCTCAGCCGCCGTGCCGTCGATGTCGCCGCCCTTCATGGCCGCGACCGCCTCCTCCAGCATCGACTGGTAGAGCTCGAAGCCGACCTCGCGGATGTGGCCCGACTGCTCCTCGCCCAAGAGGTTGCCGGCGCCGCGGATGTCGAGGTCGTGCGAGGCGAGCGAGAAGCCGGCGCCGAGGGTGTCGAGCGACTGCAGCACCTTGAGGCGCTTGTCCGCCGCCTCGGTCAGCGACTTGCCGACCGGGATGGTGAAGTAGGCATATGCGCGCGTTTTCGAGCGGCCGACGCGCCCGCGCAACTGGTAGAGCTGCGCCAACCCGAACATGTCGGCGCGGTGCACGATCAGCGTGTTGGCGTTGGGCAGATCGAGGCCCGACTCCACGATCGCGGTCGCGAGCAGGATGTCGTACTTGCCGTCGTAGAAGGCGCTCATCACGTCTTCGATCTCGCCCGGCGGCATCTGCCCGCTGGCGGTCGCGAACGTCAGCTCCGGCACCGCCTCGCGCAGGAACTCGGCGACGTCGGGGATGTCGGCGACGCGCGGGACGACGTAGAACGTCTGCCCGCCGCGGTAGCGTTCGCGGCGCAGCGCGTCGCGCACGACCACGGGATCGAACGGCGAGATGTAGGTGCGCACCGCCAGGCGATCGACGGGGGGCGTGGTGATGAGCGACAGCTCGCGCACGCCCGACAAGGCCAATTGCAGCGTGCGCGGGATCGGCGTCGCCGACAGGGTGAGGACGTGCACGTCCTCCCTCAGCTTCTTCAGGCGCTCCTTGTGGGTGACGCCGAAGTGCTGCTCCTCGTCGATGACGAGCAGGCCGAGGCGGTCGAATGAGATCGACTTGCCGAGCAGCGCATGCGTGCCGATGACGATGTCGATCGACGCCGCTCTTCAGGCCCTCCTTCACGCTCGCCAGCTCCTTGGCGCCGACGAGGCGCGAGGCCTGCGCGACGCGGATGGGCAGGCCCTTGAAGCGATCCGAGAAGGTCTTGAAGTGTTGGCGCGCGAGCAGCGTCGTCGGCACCACGACCGCCACCTGGAAGCCGCTCATGGCGGCGATGAAGGCTGCGCGCAGCGCGACCTCCGTCTTGCCGAAGCCGACGTCGCCGCACACGAGGCGGTCCATCGGGCGCCCGGAGCCGAGATCGGTCAGCACCGCTTCGATGCTGGCGTCCTGGTCCTCGGTCTCCTCGTAAGGGAAGCGCGCGACGAACTCGTCGTAGGCGCCTTCCGGCGCGGCAATCGCGGGCGCCTCCTTCAACTGGCGCAGCGCCGCGATCTTGATCAGCTCGGACGCGATCTCGCGCAGCCGCTTCTTGAGCCGCGCCTTGCGCGACTGCCAGGCGACGCCGCCGAGCCGGTCGAGCTGCGCGCCCGCCTCGTCCGCGCCGTAGCGCGAGAGCAGCTCGATGTTCTCGACGGGCAGGAACAGCTTGTCGCCGCCCGCGTACTCGATCTCGAGGCAGTCGTGCGGGGCACCGAGCACGGTGATCGTCTTGAGGCCGGCAAAGCGGCCGATGCCGTGGTCGGCGTGGACGACGAGATCGCCGACAGACAGGCTCGTCGCCTCGGTCAGAACGTCGACGGCGGAACGCTTGCGGCGCGGGCGCACGAGCCGGTCGCCGAGGATGTCCTGCTCGCCGATAACGGCGAGCTCCGGCGTCTCGAAGCCCTGCTCGAGGCCGAGCACGGCGAGCGCGGTGGACGAGCCCGGGCAGCGCCAGGGCCTCGGCGTAGCTCTCGACCTTGGCAAGTTCCCCGAGGCCGTGATCGGCGAGCAGCGTCGACAGCCGCTCGCGCGCGCCCGGTGTCCAGGCGGCGACGACGACGCGGCGGTGCTCCGCGTGCAGCCGCTTCACGTGGTGGACGACCGCGTCGAAGACATTCACGTCGCCTTGCTGGCGCTCGGCGGCGAAGCTGCGGCCGGCGCGCCCCCGCCAGGACCGCACATGCGGACCCTCGACCTCCTCGAACGGCGTAAGCTTGTTTAGGTCGTGCGCTTTCAGCGCCGCGGACCACGATTTGTCGTCGAGATACATGCGCTCGGGTGGAACCGGCTTGTAGGGCGGCGCGCCAAAGGATTGCTGCTCGAGCGAGGCAAGCCGCGCGTCGTAGTGCTCGGCAATCTGCTCGAAGCGGCCCGTCACCGCCTCTTCGGCGAGGTGATCGAAGCTCACGGGCACGCCCGGCAGATAGTCGAACAGCGTCTCCAGGTGCTCGTGGAACAGCGGCAGCCAGTGCTCCTGGCCGGGGTAGCGCTGCCCCGCGCTGACGGCCTCGTACAGCGGATCGTCGCCGGTTGCGCCGCCGAACAGCTCCACGTAGCGGCTGCGGAACAGCTTCTCCGCCTCCTCGCCGAATGCGACCTCGCTCACCGGCAGCAGCGCGAGCTTCTGCACGGGCTTCATCGTCCGCTGCGTCTGCGACCTCGAAGGCCTTGATCGTCTCCAGCGTATCGCCGAAGAAATCGAGGCGCACAGGCGTCGCGCGGCCCGGCGGGAAGAGATCGAGGATGCCGCCGCGCACCGCGAATTCGCCGGGCTCCATGACGGTCCCGCTGCGCTGGTAGCCCATGAGGCCGAGCCGCTGCGTGAGCTGGCCCATGTCGATGCGCTGGCCCGGCGCAATCGGCTTGATCGCGCGCTTCAGGAATGCGCGAGGCGGCACGCGCTGGAGGATGGCATTGACCGTCGTCAGCACGACGGTGGGGTGCTTGCGCGTGCTCAAGCTCAACTTGGCGAGCGCCGCGATGCGCTTGGCCACGATGTCGGCGTTGGGGCCCACGCGGTCGTAGGGCACCGTGTCCCATGCGGGAATGGAGACGACGCGCACCTGCGGCGCGAAGAAGGCGAGCGAGCGCTCGAGCGCATCGAGGCGGCGGTCGTCGCGCGCGACATGCAGAAGCGTGCCGGGTGCCGATGCATGGCCGGCTTCGGCGGTAAGCTGCGCGAGCACGAGCGCGTCGAGCCCTTCCGGGACGCCGGTGATGACGCGTTCGCTATGCGCTTGGTCTCTGTGTCGCCAGACTTCATCGTGCTCTTCGGTCGCTTCGGTCTTGTCTCTAACTTCCAGCTTTCATCCCCTCACCCGGCTGGCGCGCTGACGCGCGTCCAGCCGACCTCTCCCAGGGAGAGGTGAAGCGTGGCGCTCCACTACCTCTCCCAGGGGGAGAGGTCGGACCGACATGCGAAGCATGGCGGAACGGGTGAGGGGATGATCGCTCATTGTCTTGCTCGCGCTCCATCTGACGTAGCCGCCAGTCCGTGATAGCTGCGCAGCGCCACGATCAACCCCGCGAATGCCGTCTCCTCCGGCGCCCCGGCTTGCGAGAACCACTGCGTCAGCAGCGGATCGGGGAGCGCCAGCAGCCGCTCGAAATCGTCAAGCTCGGCAGCCGTCATGTCAGGCAGCCGCGCGACGGCAAAGCGCCCCAGGATCAGATCCATCTCCTTGGTGCCGCGATGACACGCACGATAAGCCGCGCGGCGGCGGCGTATCTCAATGTCATCGGTCATCGGCGACGGTCCTGAAAGAACGGGCTCTATTGGATAACCTCGGGCACGAGGCTTGACGCCACCCGGCGCGCCCGCCACCCTTGCCTGCGGTTGGGCCGTTGATATAGCGCCCGTTTCGCCTCGCGCAAAGGGTCACGCATTGGGCCCTGGCGTGAATGCTTGCGGGCTCGAGCCGGGCCTGCCCATCGGCGCAGCAGCCGTCGCTTCTTGGATGTGCAGAACCGCCTCATGCGGCCAAACGAGCTCAACGCACTCTTTGCTTCGCTGCAGGCGCTGACCGGCATCGGTCCGCGCCTGATCGTGCTGTTGAAGAAGTGCCTCGCGCTGCCGCCCGGGGTCGTCGAGCCGCGTGTGCTCGATCTGCTCTGGCACCTACCCAACGGCGTCATCGACCGGCGCGCGGAGCCGACGGTCGCTGAGGCCGTGCCGGGCAGCATCGCAACGCTGAAAGTGCGTGTCCTCAAGCACAAGGCTCCCCCGCGCGGCAACACGCGAGCCCCCTACAAGGTACAGACCGAGGACGACACCGGCCGCCTCGATCTGGTGTTTTTCCACGCCGAGCGCAAGTTCATCGAGCGCCAGCTCCCCGTGGGCGAGGAGCGCTACGTGTCGGGCCGCGTCGAGCGCTACGGCGAGACGCTGCAGATGTCGCATCCCGACTACATCGTGGCCCCGGCCCAGCGCGACGAGCTGCCGATGCTGGAGCCGGTTTATCCGCTCACCGCGGGCCTCTCCGGCAAGATCATGCAGAAGGCCTCGCGCCAGGCGCTCGATCGCCTGCGCGCGGTGCCCGAGTGGCAGGAGCCGCAATGGCTCAAGGCGCGCGGCTGGCCCGGTTTCGTCGAGGCGCTGCAGCGCCTGCACCGGCCGACCGATGCAGCCGACGTGTCGCCCGGCGCGCTGCCCTGGCAGCGGCTCGCCTATGACGAGCTGCTCGCGGGCCAGCTCGCGCTCGGGCTCGTGCGCATGAGCTTCAAGGGCCGGCCCGGCCGCAGCGTCACGGGCGACGGACGCATCCGCGCGGCGATCGCCGACGCGCTCCCCTTCTCGCTGACGCGCTCGCAGCGCGAGGCCATGCGCGAGATCGAGGCCGACATGGCGGCGCCGCGGCGCATGCTGCGGCTGCTGCAGGGCGACGTCGGCTCCGGCAAGACGGTCGTCGCGCTGCTCGCCATGGCGGTCGCGGTCGAGGCCGGCGCGCAGGCGGCGCTCATGGCGCCGACGGAGGTGCTCGCGCGCCAGCACTTGGAAACGATCGCGCCGCTCGCCGAGAAGGCCGGTTTGCGCATCGCCCTGCTCACGGGGCGCGAGAAGGGCCGCTCGCGCAAGGAGCTGCTCGATCGCCTCGGCGGCGGGCGAGATCGACATTCTCATCGGCACGCACGCGCTGTTCCAGTCGGACGTGATATTCCGCGACCTCGCCTTCGCCGTCATCGACGAGCAGCACCGCTTCGGCGTGCACCAGCGGCTGTCGCTGCAGTCGAAGGGCAACGGCTCCGGCACCGATGTGCTTGTCATGACGGCGACGCCGATCCCGCGCACGCTATTGATGACGCACTACGGCGATCTCGACGTGTCGCGACTGAGGGAGAAGCCGCCCGGCCGCAAGCCGGTCGTTACCAAGGCTATTCCTGTCGATTCCATGGAAAAGCTGATCGACCGTTTGCGCGTGCAGCTCAAGGACGGCGCCCAGGTCTACTGGGTGTGCCCGCTGATCGAGAGCTCGGACATGTCGGACCTCGCGGCGGCGGAGGAGCGCCATGCGCACCTTGCGCAGGTGTTCGGCGCGCAGAACGTCGGCCTGCTGCATGGCGGGATGGCGGACAAGGCCAAGGATGCCGCCATGGCGGATTTCGCCGAAGGGCGGCTCAAGATCCTCGTCGCGACCACCGTGATCGAGGTCGGGGTCAACGTGCCCAACGCCAACATCATGGTGATCGAGCACGCCGAGCGCTTCGGCCTCGCCCAGTTGCATCAGCTGCGCGGCCGCGTCGGCCGCGGCTCGCGCGAGAGCTTCTGCATGCTGCTGTACAAGGCGCCGCTCGGCGAGACCGCAAGGCAGCGCCTGGAGATGATGGAGCACACCGAGGACGGCTTTCTCATAGCGGAGAAGGATCTCGAACTGCGCGGCGGCGGCGAGATGCTCGGCGCGCGCCAGAGCGGCGAGCAGGGCTTCCGCATCGCCGAGGTGCCGAACTTCGAGATGCTGCTGACGGCCGCCCGCGACGATGCCCGCCTCGTGCTGGCGAGCGACCCGCAATTGGCGAGCGAGCGCGGGCGGGCGCTGAGGACGCTGCTCTACATCTTCGAGTGCGACGAGGCCGTGCGCCTCTTCCGCGCTGCTTGAGCTGACGTAGGGTCAGCTCGGCTTGATCATCGGGCGGGCGCGTCTTGCCCGTGCGCGCCTGCTCGGCGAGCTCCTTCAGCTTCGCCTGGCTCTCCGGCGTCACCATGCCGCCCGAGATGACCACCTTGGCCGCGTCCTCGATGCTCATGTCGAGAAAGATCACGTTGCGCCGCGGCAGGAAGCAGACGAACCCCGTCGGCGGCACGATGCCGGTCGGCATGAAGACGCTCAGGAGGTCGCTCTCTCCGCCCGGCTTCACGGCGCCGACCTCGCCCGTCGTGTCGCCCGTCACGAACACGATCGACCAAAGCCCCTTGGAGGGAAATTCGATAAGCCCAACCTTCTGGATCCCCTGGCCGGGGCCGGTCGCGGTAATGACGGATTCGAAAATCTGCTTCAGCGCGCGGTAGACGTTGCGCACGATCGGCATGCCGCCGACCATCTGCTCGCCGAACGAGATGAGCGTCCGTCCCAGTAGGTTGGCCGCGAGCGCCCCGATGAGCGTCAGCGCCACGATGCCGACGACGAGGCCGAAGCCCGGGACGGGAAACGGCAGATAGGTATCCGGCAGATAGGCTGTAGGGAGAAACGGCTTGATCCACGCATCGGTGACGTTGATGAACCACCAGGCGAAGTAGAGCGTGATGGTCACGGGCCCGACGATGACGAGGCCGGTGAGGAAGTAGTTGCGCAGCCGCGCGCCGAGGTGCCAGCCCGGCGGGCTATCCTCTTTCGCGAGCCGCCGCAGGCCAACCCGCAGCTGCGAGGATGGACTTCCCGGCGGGCCCTCCTCGTTCCGATTTTGGTCGTTCATGCGGCGATCCACAGGTGCTGGCCTGCCCGACCGCGCCTTGCGGCGCCGGCCGGGACAATCTTCCCACGGTTCGCCGCGGATAAGAAGAGACGAGCGCTAAAGGCAGAGGTGCCGGTGTAGGATGAGCGCCGGCGCTACTGTGTCACAACCAGGCAGTCGAAACCGCTCGAGCGCAGGCCCCCGCAGAGCTGCTGCGGCTCCTTGGCGTCGGCGTAGGGCCCGACGCGAACGCGGTAGAATGTGCCCATGCTGCCGAGCACGGCCTCGGAAATTTCGGGCTGCCGCGAGCCTAGCTCGCCGCCGTGGCTGGCCATGAGCTTGGCTGCAAGCGCGTCCGCCTCGCTGCGTGAGCGCACGGCGGCTACCTGCAGCCGGAATTTTCCCGACGGCTCGCGCGAAGCGACCGTCTTCTCCGCACGCGACGCCTTCTCGGAGGTCGACACCTGCGTCACGAACGCGGACCCGATGTCGGGTCCGGGCGCGGCCGTCGCCACTTGGGTCGTCTGGCCCCAGCCCGTCGTCTGCTGTGCTGGCGCCACTGCCGGCTGCGGCGGGGGCGGCGTGATCGAGGAGGTCGACACGGTTCCGTCGTTGGCGTTGGGCGCGCTCGACGAGCCGCCGCCGAAAATACTCCCGATGCTGCTGAAGAAGCCGCCGATGCCACCCGACGATGTCGAGGGGGCCGGAGGCCCGTTCGTCGTAGAGGTCGCGGCCAGCGCGGAGCCCGGCGCATGGGCGGGGCTCGAACTGGATGTCGATGCCGCGGGTGCCGGAGCGCTCGGCGCCCCCGGAGCTGGAGCGACAGGTGACCCGTTCATCGCCGTCTGCCAGCCGCTCGTGCTCGGCGGATCGGCCGCGAACGTCGGCGTCGGCAGATCCGGCACGTTGCTGATGCCGGCGTCCTGATAGGCGGCGATGCGGTTCTTCAATGCCGCCTCGCGCTCGGGCCCCGCCAGACCGTCCTTGAGCCAGACCGCGCTGGTCAAATCGGAGATCGCGAGCCCCGGCTTGCCGAGCTTGCGGTTAGCAAGACCCCGATAATAGAAAGCGCGCGCGACCTGCTGGCTGCTGAGGCCGCCGTGCAGCGCCACATCGAGCGTTTTCACGGCCTCGTCGGTTTTGCCGAACTCGTACAGCTTGATGCCGGCCTCGAGCGCGCGCTGCGCCAAAACCGCGACCTTCTGCTTGTCGTCCTCGCCGCCTTCCTTCTCGGCGGGCTCGTCTGCGGGTTTGGAGGTTGCCCCCGCCTTTTTCTTGGAACCAGTCGTCTGCGTTGGGCCGTCAAACGCAGCAAGCGGCAGCGAACCCGCTGCGAGTATTGCGAGCGCCGCCAGAATGCGAGCGATGTGCCCCATAAGTCCCCTACCCGTTTGCCTTTGCGGCACGGGCCCCCAGCCCTATGCCGCCCGAACGTATGTTAAGCGGCTGATAGAGGCAAATCCGCGGCCGGCCGGATAGGGGTTTTCCCCCTATTCAACCGTAACGGACTTGGCGAGATTGCGTGGCTGATCCACGTCCGTCCCCATGATGACGGCGGTGTGATAGGCGAGCAGTTGCACCGGCACGGCGTAGATCAGCGGATTTGTGAAGGTGGACGCCGTCGGCATCTCGATGTGGGCTGCAACCTTGCAGCCGACTTTTTCGGGGGTAGCGTCCGAGATGAGGATGATCTGGCCGCCGCGGGTGGCGACCTCCTGCATGTTGGAGACGGTCTTCTCGAAGAGGTCGTCCTGCGGGGCTACGACGATGACCGGCACGTTCTCGTCGATGAGGGCGATGGGCCCGTGCTTCAGCTCGCCGGCGGCATAGCCTTCGGCGTGCAGGTAGGAGATCTCCTTGAGCTTGAGCGCACCTTCGAGCGCGAGCGGATAGCTTGTCCCGCGCCCGAGGTAGAGCACATCGCGCGACTTCGACAGGATGTGTGCGATCGCCTCGTACTGCTGCTCGTTGCGCAGAACCGTCGAGATGTGGCGCGGCACCTCGATCAGCGCCTTGACGAGCGCGCGCTCCTGCTCCTTGTCGAGCACGCCGCGTTCGCGCCCGAGCGCTACGGCGAGGCAGGCGAGCACGGAAAGCTGACACGTGAAGGCCTTGGTCGAGGCGACGCCGATCTCGGGGCCGGCGAGCGTCGGGAGAGCGACGTCGGATTCGCGCGCGATCGAGGACGTGCGCACGTTCACGATGGAGGCGATGCGTTGCCCCTCGGCCTTGGCGTGCCGCAGCGTGGCGAGAGTGTCGGCGGTCTCACCCGACTGGGAAACGAACAGCGACAGGCCGCCCTTGCCCAGCGGCGGCTCGCGGTAGCGCATCTCGGAGGCGACATCGATCTCGACCGGCAGCCGGCTGTAGCGCTCGATCCAATATTTGCCGACGAGGCCGGCGTAGTAGGCGGTGCCGCAGGCCGACAGCGTCACGCGCGCGAGCTGGGCCATGTCGAGCCCGAGCGGGGGAACCTTTACGGTACCGGCAGCCATGTCGAGATAGTTCGACAGCGTGTGGCTGATGACCTCGGGCTGCTCGTGGATTTCCTTCGCCATGAAGTGGCGGTGGTTGCCCTTGTCGACGAGCAGCGAGCTCGCGACCGACTTGACGAGCGGGCGATCGACGCGGGCGCCCGCGCGGTCGAAGATCTCGACGCCGGAGCGGCGCAGCACCGCCCAGTCGCCTTCCTCGAGGTAGGTGATGGCATCGGTGAAGGGTGCGAGCGCGATGGCGTCGGAGCCCAGATACATGGCGCCGGTGCCGTGACCGATGGCGAGCGGACTGCCCTGGCGCGCGGCGATCATCAGGTCGTCGTGGCCGGCGAAGATGATGGCGAGGGCGAAGGCGCCTTGTAGACGCTTCAGAGCGCTTTTCACCGCGGCTTCCGGCGTCACGCCTTTGCCGAGCTCATCGGTGATGACGTGGACGATCGCCTCGGTGTCGGTGTCGCTCTCGAAGACGTGTCCCTTGGCGGTCAGCTCGGCTTTGAGCTCGCGGAAGTTCTCGATGATGCCGTTGTGCACGACCGAGACCTGGCCGTTCATGTGCGGATGCGCGTTGCGCTCGGTCGGGCGGCCGTGCGTCGCCCAGCGCGTATGCCCGATGCCGGTGTGGCCGTTGAGCGGCTCCTTCAGGAGGCGCCCTTCGAGATTGCGCAGCTTGCCTTCGGCGCGGCGGCGCTCCAGGTGCCCGTTCTCCACCGTGGCGATGCCGGCTGAATCGTAGCCCCGATACTCGAGCCGGCGGAGCGCGTCGATGAGATCCGTCGCGACCGCCTTCCCTCCAATGATTCCGACAATGCCGCACATTGCGATTGGTCCTGTGCCCGTTTGAACGCAGCTCTCCGCGCCCTGAGATACTGCTATCGTTTGATTAACATGTCGCTCAAATCACACTATGTTTCAGGAGATTGGGCCTGTTTCAGGATGTTGGGCCGCCACTCATTGCCGCGCAACCCGTCTTCGGCGAGCCCCTCATCCCGCTTTCGACTTACGCCGCCCCATCATGGCGCGGAACTTCGCCGCCCAGCCGGGCCGCTCCTCCTGGGCCGAGCGCGCGAGCGCGAGTGCGCCCGCCGCCACGTCTTTGGTGATGACGCTGCCCGATCCGATGTAGGCGCCGTCCCCGATCTTGACCGGGGCAACGAGCGAGGAGTTGGAGCCGATGAAGGCACCTGGGCCGATCACGGTGCGATGCTTGTTGAAGCCGTCGTAGTTGCAGAAGATGGTGCCGGCCCCGATGTTGGCGCCGCCGCCGACGTCACCGTCGCCGACGTAGGAAAGGTGATTGGCCTTGGCGCCCTCGCCCAGCGTCGAATTCTTGATCTCGACGAAATTGCCGACGTGCACGCGCGGCCCCAGATCGGCACCGGGCCGCAGCCGCGCGAACGGCCCGACCCGCGCACCGGGCCCGATATGCGAACGCTCGATATGGCAGTTGGCTTTGATCTCGGCGCCGTCCTCCACGCTCACGCCCGGCCCGAAGAACACGTTCGGCTCGATGATGACGTCGCGGCCGAGCTTGGTGTCGTAGGCGAGCCAGACCGTCTCCGGCGCGATCAGCGTAGCGCCCTCGCGCATGGCGCTCAGGCGAGCGCGCGTCTGGAAGATCGCTTCCGCCGCGGCGAGCTGATCGCGCGAGTTGACGCCCAGCACCTCCTCCTCCGCGCAGACGACGACTCCGGCGCGCACGGCGCCCTTCCGCGCAATCTCGACGGCGTCGGTCAGATAGAACTCACCCTTCGCGTTGGCATTGCCGATGCGGCCGAGAACTCCGAGCAGGTCGTCAAGGCGGAAGCCCATGACGCCCGAGTTGCAGAGGCGGATGCGGCGCTCGCTCTCGCTCGCGTCCCTCTCCTCGCGGATGGCCATGAGCCAGCCGCCGGGGTCGGTCAGGAGGCGTCCATATCCAGTTGGATCGGCCGCCTCGAACCCGAGCACGGCGATGCCGGCGCCCTGATCGAGGCTCCCCATCACTCGCCGCAGCGCATCCGTCGTGAGCAGCGGTGTGTCGGCGTAGAGCACAAGCACATCGCCCTTGTGCTGCGCCAACGCTTCACGTGCCGTGAGCACCGCGTCTGCCGTGCCCTTGCGCTCGGCTTGTACGAACACCTGGGCCGTCGGTGCCTCGCGCAGCGCTTCCGCCCGCACATCCTCCATGCCGGGCCCGATCACGACCGCGAGCGACTGCGGGGCGAGCTCACGTGCGAGCGCGAGAACGTGGCCCAGCATCGAGCGGCCGGCGATTTTGTGCAGCACCTTCGGCAGCGCCGACTTCATGCGCGTGCCTTCGCCGGCGGCGAGAACGACGATGAGCAGCGGGCGGGGAGACATCCGGCCTCGGGGTTCGGGTGGATCGGGATGCACGGTAACTATATTGGCACAGTCAGCGCGAGCGACCGGAAGAGAGCAAATTTCATACCGTCCGTCTTGGGGCGCGAACAAGACGGGCGAAAATTGCCGCTGCAGGCGCCTCCCTGCCCGTCACGCCTTGTTGCAATCCCATCACAGCGGCTGTCGCAAGCCCTTTGATTCGTTGGGCGGCGCGAGCCGGCCCTCATCGTCCACAGGCTGAGCGCCCAATTCCGGGCCCCTGCGTTGACCCAAACTGAGAGACTCACCGACCATCCAACTCGATTCCCTGGCAATCCGGTAGCGTTCAGGTGGTTTTGCGCGTTTGTGAAAGCAAGAGAATCGGGCTCAACCCTCGAACGTCCAAACCCTCGGAAGCGGAAAAGCGATGCCGGACAGAACCCAGAAGCCGCGCCGTAAAATCTTCAACGCCTACGTCCTGTTTTGGATCTTCGGGGCCATGTTCGCGGCGATCTACCTCGCCGTCGTCGGCACCCACCCGGACATGTTCGCCAGCGCGCCGAGCGGCCCCGATCTGGAGCAGCAGCTCGCGCAGACCCAACGCGACGTGACGCGGGTCGTTGCCGACCTCGATCCCCTCAAGGACAGCGTCGGGCAGATCAAGACCGACGTCGACAACCTGAAGACGGCCCAACAGCAGGCGAGCGACCGCGATCAGCAGATCCTGGAGAAGGTGGCGTCGCTCGAGGCCACGGTGACGCAGCCCAAGGTCGCGCAGGCCGAGCCGCCTCCGGCCGCCAAGCAGCAGATGGCGCACAAGACGATCGGGGGCGGCCCAAAGGGCTCGGAGGATGTCGTCGCCGTGGTGCCGACGGAAGCTGCGCACCCGCAGGAAGTCGCTGTGGTGGCGCCGATCAAGCCCAAGAAGGCCGCCACGCCGGCGAAGAGCACCGCCATCGAGACGGGCAGCATCGCTCACAAGGATGAGAAGGCTGCTGCGCCGGCGGCCAAACCGCAGGTGGCTCTACTGCTCGGCAGCGCGCCGTCCGTCGATGCGGTGAAGCTCAACTGGTCGATCCTCAACGACCGCCATGGCGACGCCGTGCGCAACCTGCATCCGCGCTACGTGGCACAGGGCAAGGGCGCGGAGCGGTCGTATGCCCTGCTCGCGGGTCCGGTGGACTCGCCCGAGCAGGCCAAGACGCTGTGCAAGCTGATGCTGGATCGCGGCTTTGCTTGCGAGGTCAGCACCTACCGCGGCACCGCGTTCTAGGCTCCGGCTAACTCAGAGATTGGCGGCGGAGAACGTATCGCACGCCTGCAGGCTGCCGCTTTGCAGGCCGCGCTCGAACCAGCGCACGCGCTGCTGCGAGCTTCCGTGCACACCCTCCACGGCACCGGGCTTGCCTGTCGCATCGAGCAAGCTGTCGTCGCCGATGCTGGCAATGACCGCTCGCATGTCCGCCCGGAAGCGGTCGGACTTTGCCCACGCGTCGCTCGCCTGAATCCACACGCCCGCGTAGCAATCGGCCTCGAGCTCGAAGCGGCGCGAGAATTCGACGCGATTGCGCGGCGACGACCGCACCACGTAGTCGAGATACCGGAACCGCCCGAAGATGTTCTGGATGTGGTGGCCGATCTCGTGCCCGATGAGGAAGGTGATGCCCGCCTCACCCTCTGGTCCGAACCGCGACATCAGGTGGTTCGCCGCATCGACGCCTACGAACACCGTGGCATTGCCGCTGCAGTAGGCCGGCCCATCGCCAGAATAGAGGCCGAAGCAGTTGGACGGCGCGAGGTGCGTCACGAAGCGCACATTCACGTTGCCGACCTCGAGCGCATCTGTTGCGACGAGCCGCTTCCAGGTGGCGATAGAATCATCGAGCGCGCGGGCAACGATGGCCCGCAGCCGCAGCTCGGGCGGCGGAACGCCGCTCTCGGAGGCCGCGATCGGGGCATCGATTGTGGTCGTCAGGTAGGGCTCGCCCGCCCACGCAAAGGTCGTCGTGGCGACTGCGGCCGCCGAAAGAAGCCCGGTAGCGATCAGTGCGCAGCGCATGCGAGCGCCAACCTCACCCCTGGGCCCTGCTCTGGCCCATCACCACTCAATTCCGCCAGCTCGCCGGTCGTTCCCCTCATCCCCCGCGACGCGTTTGCCACTCAGGGGCTGCTGCTGAACGTGTCGCACGAGTTGATGTCGCCCGACTCCAACCCCGCCTTGAACCATTTGACCCTCTGCGCGGAGGTGCCGTGCGTGAACGATTCCGGCACGACGCGTCCCTGCGTCCGCTTCTGGATCATGTCGTCGCCGATCTGGCTCGCCGCGTTGAGGCCGGCCTCGACGTCGCCCGGCTGCAGCCGCTTCTTCAACTGATCGTTGAGGTTCGCCCACACGCCCGCGAAGCAGTCGGCCTGCAGCTCCATCCGCACCTGCAGCGCGTTGGCGGTGGCCTGGTCGGAGCTGTCCTTCAACTCCTGCACCTTGTCGGCGATGCCGAACAGCTTCTGCACGTGGTGGCCGACCTCGTGGGCGATCACGTAGGCCTGGGCAAAGTCTCCAGGCGCGTTGAAGCGGCGCTTCAACTGATCGTAGAAGGCGAGGTCGATGTAGACCTTGCGGTCGAGCGGGCAGTAGAACGGGCCCATGGCGGCGACGCCGACGCCGCAGGCCGTGCGCGTCGCGTCCGTGAACAGCACCATCTGCGGATCGACGTACTTCTTCCCGATGCTCGCGAACTCCCGCGTCCACACGTCCTCGGTGTCGGCCAGCACCTGCGACACGAACCGCTTCATGTCGTCCTCGGTTTGCACCGACGTGCCGCCCGGCAGTCCGGGAATGTCGGTCGGCGAACGGCGCGCGGCCGGACCCGGGCGCTCCTGTTGCTCGGACTGCGGGAGC
The DNA here is from genome assembly GCA_963817485.1 of uncultured Alphaproteobacteria bacterium. Lineage (GTDB taxonomy): Bacteria > Pseudomonadota > Alphaproteobacteria > Rhizobiales > Hyphomicrobiaceae > Hyphomicrobium_A. The sequence goes on from CAWFOR010000021.1 coordinate 20,585, forward strand.
TGCACTTGCGGGAAGTTGCCTTCGCTCAGGAGCTCGAGCGGGTTGATGCCCATGGCCCACAGGATGAGGCCGATGACGAGGAGGGTGCCGAGGCTGCCGCCGGTGAGCGGGATCTGGACGGTGCGTCCCTCGCCGCCGCCGCCCGGGAAGGGAAACATCGGGCCGCCTTGGCCGCGCCGGTCCTCTACGTTGTCGCTTTCGCGGTCGTCCTCGCCGTAGCGCATGCCTCACTCCGCCGTTGCCGCCGGCATCCGCCTCGGAGCGCCGAAGGTCGCCGGCGGATGCTGCGTTTGCGTCATTGTGCGCGGATTATCCGCGGTGACAAGTGCCCGATGGTGCAGGCAATCGAAGACTGTTCACGACGCGGTCTTGACGGGCAGCGGCGGCGGCAGCGCGGGGGCCGCTACGGCTTGCGGGGCGACCGCCTTTGCCTTGGCAAGCGGCTTCAGCAAGGCGCGCACGCCGCGCGAAGCCGCGATCGTGCCCTCGTTGGCGAAGGCCTCATGGTTTTTCTCGATCTCTTTCAAATCGTAGCGATAATTGACCATCAGTCCGAAGGCCTCGGCGAGGCTCTTGGGCGAGGCATCCGCCATCCAGTTGACGCGCTCGAGCCGCGCCCCATTGCCGAGATGGAAGCGAGCAACCGCGTCGACCGGCTTGCCGTCGCGGCGCTTGGCCTCGAGGAAGTAATAGGCGGCGAGCGCGAGCAGCCCCGATTTGCGCCCGCTCTCATCGTCCTCCTCTTCCGGCTCGGATGGCGCAGGGGCTGGCGCGTCCTCCAGGATCGTGCGCGCCAGCTCCGATATCGCTTCCGGCACGTCCGCCTCGCGGCCCTCGGCGGCCCGCGCCGTCCACGCCGCAAACCCGGGTACGGGCGAGAGCGTGACAAAGGTCTTGAGGCGGGGCTCCTCGCGCGCGAGCTCCTCGACGACCTGCTTCAACAGGAAGTTGCCGAACGAGATGCCACGCAGTCCGTCCTGGCAGTTAGAGATCGAATAAAACACCGCGGTGGTAGGGGCGTCGGCCGCCGCATCGGTCAGCGGCTCGTCGAGCACCTCCCCGATCGCCTCGGGGACGTCGCCCATCAGCGCCACCTCGACGAACACGAGCGGCTCGTCGACGAGCGAGGGATGGAAGAATGCAAAGCAGCGCCGGTCGGCCGGATCGAGGCGGCGGCGCAGGTCGTCCCAGCTCTTGATCTCGTGCACGGCCTCGTAGCGGATGATCTTTTCCAGAATCGCCGCCGGCGTGTTCCAGTCGACGCGCCGCAGCACGAGAAAGCCGCGGTTGAACCACGCGTAAAGCAGCCGGCGCAGGTCGGCGTCGACGGCGGCGAGCGCGGGATCGTCCTCAAGTGGAGCCGCGAGCAGGTCGCAGCGCATGGCGACGATCTGCGCGGTGGCGCCGGGCGCCAGGTTGAGGCGGCGGAAGAATTCGAGCCGCGGGCTGTCCAGCGTCTTCTGCAGGCGCGCGAGCGTCACGTCGCCGGGATCGTCGAGATAGGCCTGCGCTGCGGCAGCGACGCGATCCGGGTCGGGGCGCAGCTCGGTCGCGAGAAAGCGGAAGAACGTGAGCCGGTCGTCGGCGTCGAGTTGTGCGTACCGGGCGAGCAGCTCGCTCGCGAGGGCGACGCCCGAGGCTTCGCCGCGCCCGGAGATGAGCACGCGCGCCAGCTCCTCGACGTCGGCTTCGGCGCCGGCGCCGAACAGCGAGCGCGGCAGCAGCGCGCGCCCCTGGTCGGCGATGGTCGAGAGCAGCTCCTGCAGGAAAGAAACGTTCACGACTTCAAGACCTTCCACCCCCTGCCCGCGCATCCGACCGGTTCGCGGCTCACCACCCGCAAGTAATGCGGATCGGGCCGCCGCTCAAGCGGTGTTCGACAGCACGACCCCCTCGTACGTCAGCACGCGCCGCGACCGCGTCCAGGGATCGGCGAGAATGCGGAACTCGGCATAGTGCGGCAACTCGCGATGCTGAAGGTAAGCCGCCTCATCGTCGTAGACCTGATAGAGCAGGAAGGCGGTGCCATCGACGGGATCGAGGCAGACGTCGTAGCGGCGGCAGCCGGGCTCGCGCTCGATGCACATGCGGGCATAGGTGATGAGCGCCGCGCGCATGTCGTCCTGGTAGGCGCGCTCCACCTCCAGGAAGACGAGGACGACGAACATATCCTGCTGCTTCATGGACTCACCTGCGGCGCATTCGCGGCCGGCAGGTCCAAAGTGATTGCCGGCAATCGCGATTCATGAGGACATACGTCAACCATTCCTAAACCCGTTGCTGTGACACTTCGTTAACCATTCCGCCCCAACCCCGATCGTCTCCACATGGAAGCGCTGCCGAGCCCCGACCGCACCACCTCAAGCCTCGCCGAGGCGAACAACGATACCGGGCGGGTCGCCTTCTGTGGACCCTACGTGCTGTCCGCCATCACCGGCTACCCCATCAGCAAGGTCGAGGACGTGATCCGCGCGCAGCGCAACAGTACGCGCCGGACGGTCGTCAAAGGCACGGCGGCCGACGAGGTGGCGGAAGCGCTCGCCCAGTTCGACTACGAGATGACGCTGAAGCAAAGCTTCATGAGCCGGCCGCGCAAGGAGCGCCCCACGCTGTGGACGTGGATGCAGCGGCCGCGCAACGTCTGGGCCCACTACATCCTCGCCGTCCACAAGGGCAAGGAGGGGCACTGGATCCTCATCAAGGGCGTGAAGATGTGCGACACCTACACCGAGGGCCGGTGGACCTTCGTGGTGGACGGCCCGCATCGCGGCGCGCGCATCATGGAGGTGTTCGAGGTCCGGCGCTCGCTCGGCGTGTGAGCGCGGCAACGTTAATGCGCCGTTCAAGCGAGCGCTCGTACCGTCCCCCCATGCGCAATCCAACAGAAGCTCTGCCAGCCCTGCTTTTTGCGGCGCTGCTTTTTTCGATCCCCGCCGCGGCGGACGACGCCGGCAAGATCAAGGCCTGCCTGAAGACAGAGCATGACGCGGGCCACACCGGACGGGACTGCATCGGCATCGTGTCCGATCCCTGCCTGCAGAAGCCTGGCAACGAGTCGACGCAGAGCATGGTTGAGTGCGTCGATCGCGAAACGAAAGTCTGGGACGATTTGCTTGAACGCCGACTACCAGCGCCTGCTCGGCTCGCTGGAAGGCAAGGCCGCCGACAGCGTGCGCCAAGCGGAGCGCGCCTGGATCGCGGCGCGCGATGCCGACTGCAAGGTGCCCTACGATATCTACGAGGGCGGGACGATGGCGCGGCTCGACGGCGCGAGCTGCGTGCTCGACCATACCGCGACGCGCGTGCTGCAGTTGCACGTTTGGCAGGAGATGGCGCATCCGGAGGAAGGCGCGCCGCGGTGATCGGAGCCAGGCTCGCGGTCCAAGTGTGCCGGCTCACGCTGCCTTGGGCGGTTTTGGCGGCACCACGCCGCACCATGGCCACGGGTTGAGCTTTCGGAATGCCTCGCGGTAAGCCAGCGACCGGAACCTGATGCCGTAGCTCATTGAGCCGCCGGCCCCGACCGAATGAAATGTCACGTTGTCGAAGTCGACGCCGTCGCGGTGCTCTTTGCAGTAGGGAACCGCGGGCACCAGCAGCGTCGCCGTTTCGTCGAAGGCCTTCACCAGCTTGGTGGCATCGGCGTACTTGACCTTCTTGGCAAACGGCTCGGTGCGCGTCGCCGGCTTGCCGCAGACACAGCAACCGGGCGGCCACTTGGCCTCCAGCACGCGCGCCCCGCGCTGCTTCACCGTCAGCAGCTCCTGGAGCTTGTCCCTCAGGTAATCCGGCGCCGAGGTGGGGAACGAGATGGTCTCGCCCGTGGCTGAGCGGATCTCGGGCCAGGGCGTCGGAGCCGCAAACCCGTACCTGGCCTCGTTGCTGATCTTATTGAGATCGGCGGTGACGAGCTTGTCACCGGCAACATCGACGTACGCGCCGCAGCCCTGACACAACATGTTCCCGGCATCGCCGCTGTTTGCCTCCAGCGGGACTTGGCAGACGGGACAGGGACCATACCCGCCACGTTTTCCGAAGAACGACGCAATGGTCATGACGGGTCCGACGACCGCAAGCGCGATGCCGAAGATCATGAGCAGCGGCGCCTCGTGGAACAGCCCGATGCCGTTCTGCACGATCCCCACGCCGATGACGCTCATGACGATGCCGACCGCCACGTTCTTCACCGTCGGCCAGATCGACGGCGTAAACGCAGAATTCCTGGGCCACGGCAAAGCCCCCCGATGAACTTTCCCACCCCACAATGGCGCAGGTCGGCGGGGATTGGCAACGCCGAGGTGCGTAGCGGGCTGTCCGGCGCTTCTGCGCCGACGCTTCACTCGGCGCGCCGCTTCAGCGCGTCATTCATCGCGTTGAAGCCTCGCTTCGTGGCTGCCAACGCCGAGCCGCCCATGATAAGTGGCTCCAAAAGCCCGGAGAAATATTCGCCGTGGGTGAGCTGTGTCATGCGAGGGCCGGCTTGATCGAGAACGAAATAGTGCTCGCCCGCGAAAATCCAGCGGCCCAACACTACGCCGCGCCAGCGAAGCTCGCGCTCCAGCGAAGCGACCAGCACAGTCGGGTTAAAGGTCATCGCCGATTGGCCCGGCAGCGCGATTTGCACGCTGAGGCGGGCGCCAGGAGACGCCGGCCCGCTGATAGACCGAATGAATGGGTTCCACGCCGGCATCGCGGCAAAGTCGGTGAGGATCGCCCAGACCTTGCTCACCGGAGCGTTGATGACGATTTGCGTTTCGATCTTGGCCATCGGTAAGTGTCTCCCAGCCGAAAGGCGCTTCACGACTTCTGATCGGGCGATCGCGTACTCGCGGTCAGTCTTTAGCCGCGCCACCTAGGGACCGTCGCCGTGGCAACCGCGTATTGCGCGCCCAAAAAGGCGGCGCAGCATCTCCGATTGTGAGGGTGGGCTTAGAGCGACCAGCGCCCGCTAGCGAGGAGGTTATCTGCAAATCGCAAGCGCTCAAGGCTTGCTGGCGGCGACGTGTGCTGGGCCAGGAGATCCGCCAGTTGCGGACATGCAAATGCCGCAAGCCCCACCGTCCTTTGCTTCGCCTCGCGCTCGGCGGCATCGGCGGCGTCGGAACGGACGTCCGGCCATTGGCACGTGAGCAGCGCAGCGAGCAGCAGGATCACCCACCTGCCTTGCCTGAAGAACCGGCGACGTCTCCCGCGCATTGTCGTTTCGGAAAGGTAGCGCAGCAACGCATCGTCAAAGCAGGTCGAAGAATTTGTCGCGCGCTCGTTCACGGCTGAACTCCATACCGTCGCCGCGAGAACAATGCGCAAATCTTGTCTTTAGCGTGACGCGCAAGTATCCGTTTGAGTGATCAACATTTTTCTCGGAGCGCAAATTCGCGGTAAGCCCACCGTCCGCTCACACACCTCCCATGGTGCGCGACAACGTGTGTCAGTCCTTCGCGCGCTCCACGTAGGAGCCGTCGGCGGTCATGATGACGACGCGCGTGCCGGCCCCGATGTGCGGCGGCACCATGATGCGCGCCCCATTGGCAAGCTTCGCCGGCTTGTAGGACGAGGATGCGGTCTGCCCTTTGACGACAGGATCGGCCTCGACGATCTCGAGCGTGACACGCGCGGGCAGCTCGATCGCGATCGGATTGCCGTCGTGCAGGGAGACCGAGCAGGTCATGCCCTCCTGCAGCCACTGCGACTGGTCCCCCATGACGTCCTTCGACACCGTGATCTGGTCGAACGTCTCCGGGTGCATGAAGGTGTAGCCGTGGTCGTCCTCGAACAGATAATTGTAGTCCTTCTCGTCGAGGTAGGCGCGCTCGACCTGGTCGGTCGTGCGGTAGCGCTCGGTCACCTTCACGCCGTCCGCGATGCGGCGCATCTCGAGGTGCGTGACGGGCGTGCCCTTGCCGGGGTGGATGTTCTCGGCGTGGATGACGACGGCGAGCTTGCCTTCGAGATCGAGCACGTTGCCCTTGCGCACCGATGAGGCGATGACCTTTGCCACTTAACGTCTCCGTTCTGCAGAAAGCCGCGGTGAGCGCTGGCGCGCTTGAGCTGCGGCCGGAAGGCTTTGGGGAATCTCGGGCGTCTCATACCCTTTCCGCAGGAAAGGCCAGGTGAGGGCCTCTTCCTGTCATCCCGGCCAAGCGAGGCGCAACCGAGCGAGACCCGGGACCCAGAGCCCGCCACGGGCTGACTGAAGTATCTCCGACATTCTGGCGCGGGATCCCGGATCGCCGTCGCGCACGTGGCGCGTCGGCGTCCGCGATGACAGGTTGTTTGGCGGCGTGCCGGATCAGGTCTAGAGAAGCGCCATGAGCAGCGATCGTCCCTGGTGGACCCCTGAAGCGTATGCCGACCGGCGTCCATTTCTGGCGCTGCGCGTCCGCATCAAGGCGGCGATCCGCGCCTGGTTTGAGGCCCAGGGGTTCGTCGAGGTGGAGACCGGCGTCCTGCAGGTCTCACCCGGCAACGAGGCCCACCTGCACGCCTTCGAGACCGAGCTCATCGGGCCCGACCTCAGCCGCACGACGCTCTACCTGCACACCTCGCCCGAGCTCGCCTGCAAGAAGCTCATGGCCGCGGGCGAGCGCAAGCTCTTTACGTTCGCTCCCGTGTTCCGCAATCGCGAGCGCGGCGCCTTGCACGCGCCCGAGTTCACCATGCTCGAGTGGTATCGGGCGGAGGAGCCCTACGAGGCGGTGATGGCGGATGCCGCCGCGATCCTGAAGCTCGCCGCCGAGACCGCCGACAACCGCTTCGTCTCCTGGCGCGGGGTGACCGCCAATCCGCGCGCCGAGCCCGAACGGCTCACCGTCGCGCAAGCCTTCGGCCGCTACGCCGGGGTCGATCTGCTCACCAGCATGACAGAGACCGGCAACGACGCGCGCCGTCTCGCCGCCATGGCGGAGGCTGCCGGTGTCACGCCGCGCGCCGACGATACCTGGTCCGATATATTCTCGAAGGTGCTGACGGCGCTCATCGAGCCCAAGCTCGGCAACGGACGCGCCACGCTGCTCACCGAATATCCCGCAAGCGAATCCGCATTGGCGCGGCCCTCCGCGCAGGACGCGCGCGTCGCCGAGCGCTTCGAGCTCTACTGCTGCGGGGTGGAGCTCGCCAACGGCTTTGGCGAGCTGACCGATGCGGACGAGCAGCGCAGGCTGCTCGAGGCGGAGATGGCTAAGAAGGAGGCACGCTACGGCGAGCGCTATCCTCTGGACGAGGATTTTCTCGCCGCACTGGCGCAGATGCCGCCCGCTGCGGGCTGCGCCCTCGGCTTCGAGCGCCTCGTAATGCTGGCGACGGGGGCGACGCGCATCGATCAAGTCATCTGGACCCCGTTCAATTCATAGCGATCGTTTGCTTGCAGACCTTCGAGCGTGGAACCGCATGGTATTTACGCGCCAATTTCTCTCGCGCGAAGCCGACTCGCTGCTATTATAGAGCTCGGCTACGAGAAGAAGGCGCAAGCGAAGGACATCGCGGGGGTGCTCGATGCACTCCACATCGAAGACGCCACTCTCGTGACGCACGACATCGGCAACATGGTCGGCTATGCGTTCGCCGCGCAGTATCCGACCCGCGTCACGCGGTGGGTCGCCATGGACGCGCCGCTCCCCGGCATCGGCCCGTGGGACGAGATCCTCAAGAACCCGCTGCTGTGGCACTTCAATTTCCGCGGTCCCGACGCCGAGCGGCTGGTCGCCGGGCGCGAGCGCATCTACCTCGACCAATTCTATAACGAGCTATCCGCCGATCCGAAGGGCATCGACGAGGAGACGCGCCAGCATTACGCCGAGCTCTACGCTCGACCTGGCGCCATGCACTCCGCCTTCAATCAGTTCGCCGCGTTCTCCCAGGACGCGATCGACAACAAGGAGCTTGTCGCCAAAGGCAAGCTCAAGATGCCGGTGCTGGCCATCGGCGCGGAGAAGTCCTTCGGCACGGCGATGGCGGATGATCTGCGTTTCGTGGCGGACAATGTCACCGGCGTGGTGATCGCCGCCTCGGGGCACTGGCTGATGGAGGAGCAGCCCACGGCGACGATTGCCGCCATTCGGGCCTTCCTCGACCAGAAGTGAGACTTTGCGACGTTCGCGGATGTTTCTGCTCTCACTCCGGCAGCGGGATGAATTCGCTCGCGTCGCCCGGCACGCTCGCAAAGCGCTTGGCCTTCCAATCTACCTTGGCCGCGTCGATGCGGTCCTTCGACGAGGACACGAAATTCCACCAGATGTGGCGCGGCCCGTCCATCGGCTCGCCGCCGAGCAGCATGAGGCGCGCCTGCGACACCGCGAGGATCGAGATGCGGTCGCCGGGGCGGAACACGAGCAGCCGCCCGGCCGTGAACATCTCGCCCGCAATGTCGATCTCGCCTGAGGCGATGAACACCGCGCGCTCGTCGTAGTCGGGGTCGAGCGGCAGCACGGCGCCCGGCGCCAACACGGCCTCGGCATAGAACGCGGGATGCGGAAATGCGGCGGGAGAGGTCTCGCCGTAGAGCATCCCCATGATGACGCGCACCGTCTTGCCGTCGCCGGCAATGCGCGGCAGCTCGCCCGCGTCGTGATGGGCAAACGCAGGGGCGCCTTCCTCGTGCGACTTCGGCAGCGCCGCCCAAGCTTGTATGCCAAACAAGCGCGGCCCCTTGGCGCGCTGCTCGGGGCCCGTGCGCTCCGAATGCACGATGCCGCGCCCCGCCGACATGAGGTTCAGTTCGCCCGGCTTGATCGAGAGCGCAGTGCCGAGGCTGTCGCGGTGCACGATCTCGCCATCGAAAAGGTAGGTGACGGTCGCGAGCCCGATGTGGGGATGCGGGCGCACGTCGATACCCGAGCCGATCAGGAACTCGGCCGGGCCCATTTGATCGAAGAAGATGAAAGGTCCGACCATCTGCTTGCCGGCCGCCGGCAGCGCGCGGCGCACGGAGAACCCGCCGAGGTCGCGGGCACGCGGCACGATCACCTGCTCGATGGCATCGCAGGAGCGGGGATTGCCGGGCTCGGGGTCGTTGTCGGGCTGCCAGCTCATAATCGACCTCTGAGTTCACCTCGGGGCATGTCGCCGCCGGTGCGTCTCGGCTATAGGATGCAACGTTATGGCTCGGGCGCGCGCGGTCAAGGCCACCCGGGGCGAGAAGCAATCATAACCAGCGGGTGAGCAAAATGCCGGGCAGTCTCGAAGGCAAAGTTGCCGTCGTCACGGGAGTGAGCCACGCGGGCCAAGTCGGTCAGGCCGTCGCGAAGGACCTCGCCGCCCAGGGCGCGGCGCTCGTGATCTGCGCACGCACGCAAGCGAACGTCGAGGCTCGGGCCACGGAGCTGCGAGAAGAAGGCGCACGCGTCCACGCCGTTGCCGCCTCCCTCACCGAGGAGCCGGACGTGTTGCGCCTCATCGACGAGACGCTCGCCGCCTATTCGCGCATCGACATCCTGGTCAATCTGGCGGGCGGCCTCACGCTCTATAAGCCTGCCGTCGAATTCAGCCTCGCAGATTGGAACCGGGAGCTGAACAATAACCTCCTGAGCGCGTTCCTCGTCTCGCGCGCCGCCTTCCCGCACATGGCCAATGCGGGCTCCGGGTCGATCGTGAACTTCGCGCGGGCCGGGCTCTCGCAGGCGAACATGGTCGCCTATAATTGCGCCAAGGCCGGCGTTGAGGCGCTGACGCGCACGTTTGCGCTCGAGGGCCGCGACGCGGGAATACGCGTCAATGCCGTGGCGCCGGGACTGGTCGACACGGAGTTCGAACATCGCGGCCATGAAGCCGAAGGACATGAAACGGTGGGCCAAGCGCGACGACATTGCCGAGGCGGTTGTGTTCCTTGCCTCGCCCGCATCCGAGGGCATCACCGGGCAGGTGATCGCAGTGACGGGCTGGGGCATCTGACGGCACCACGTGGAGGCTTGCCATGACCGCGGAAGAAGCCCAGCTCAGCGGGCCCGATTTCACGCAAGGGATCGAAGCCGCTCGCCTCGCCGACGGCGCCATGATGCTCGGCTACGCCAACGGGGAAGCCGTGCTGCTGGCGCGGCGTGGGGCAGAGATCTTCGCCATCGGCGCCGTCTGCACGCACTACAACGGCCCGCTCGCAGAAGGGCTGTTGGTCGATGACACTGTGCGCTGCCCCTGGCACCACGCGTGCTTCAGTTTGCGTACGGGAGAAGCTCTGCGAGCTCCGGCGTTGAACCCGGTTGCGTGCTGGAAGGTCGAGCAGGCCGCCGGCAAGGTCTTCGTGCGCGAGAAGGCGAAGAAGCAACCGGCCGAGAAGCGGGCGGCGACCGCGGCGATGCCGAGGACGATCGTCATCATCGGCGGCGGCGCGGCGGGCAACGCGGCAGCCGAGATGCTGAGGCGCGAGGGCTACGGCGGCTCGATCACCATGCTCAGCGCCGACGATGCGGCCCCTTACGACCGGCCGAACCTGTCGAAGGACTTTCTCGCCGGCAAGGCGCCGGAGGACTGGATCCCGCTGCGCTCGGCCGACTTCTACAAGAAGAAAGAGATCGCGGTCCGGCTCGATGCGTCCGTCGCCTCCCTCGATCCGCAAGGCCGCGCGGTAGCGATGTCCGACGGCAGCCGTGTCCCCTTCGATGCGCTCCTGCTCGCGACCGGCGCGCGCGTCGTGCGCCTCGACGTACCGGGCGCAGACTTGCCCCACGTGCACTATCTGCGCACGCTCGACGACAGCACTGCGCTGATCGCGGCTGCGGAGCGGGCTCGGCGCGTCGTCGTGATCGGCGCGAGCTTCATCGGGCTCGAGACGGCGGCAGCGCTGCGCGAGCGCGGGCTCGAGGTGCACGTCGTCGGTCCGCAGGCGCGGCCGCTCGAGCGCGTGCTGGGGCCCGAGCTCGGCGACATGGTGAAGGCAATCCACGAGCGGCACGGCGTCGTCTTTCACTTCAACGCGAGCGCCACCGCCATCGACCGCGAGGCCGTTACGCTCAAGACCGGCGAACGCATCGCCGCCGACCTCGTCGTCGCCGGCATCGGCGTGCGGCCGGAGACCGGGCTCGCCGATCAGGCAGGCCTCAAGGTGGGCAATGGCGTCGAGGTCGATCAATACCTCGAAACGAGCGCACCCGGCATTTTCGCCGCGGGCGACATCGCGCGCTGGCCCGATCCGCACACGGGCAAGCGCATCCGCGTCGAGCACTGGGTCGTCGCCGAACGGCAGGGGCAGACGGCCGCGCGCAACATGCTGGGGCTGCGCGAGCCGTTCGACGCCGTGCCGTTCTTCTGGAGCCAGCACTACGACTTGCAGATCAACTACGTGGGCCACGCGGAAGCCTGGGACCGCGTCGAGATCGAGGGCAAGCCGGCGGATCGCGATTGCGAGGTCGGCTATTTCGAGGGCGGCCGCAAGGTCGCGGTGGCCACGGTCGGGCGCGATCTCGACAGCCTGCGGGCGGAAGTGGAGCTGGAGCGCAGCCGCGCAGGCGCTTAGCCGGCGCGGCTCTAGGCGGTGGCGGGCTCCGCGCTCACCTCGGGCGGATCAATCGTCGATGCTTCCGGACATGGGTGCGGCTCGGAAGCGAGCAGGGTCGCGACCTGGCACGCATGCGCCCATGCCAAGCCGGGATCGTCGTTCTGGAAGAACTGCGACAACGCGAGCGTGATGTGCGGATCGGGTTGCAGCATGAGCTGGGCCCTCAGATTTTTGCGAAACGCCCAGCGGGCTGACAGGTGATCCTACTGATGTACTGATTGGGATGCGAGGCAACCCACTTTGCACCTTCGACCTGCGACGCCATGAGGCAGCCGACCATGGTCGTATCCTCCTTTAGAGGAATAGGCGCGAGCTCGTGGCAGGCGGCGCCTTCGACAATCGAGCAAACGCTGAACACCAACTGAAGCATGGCCGCACTCCTGGCGGATGCCGGCAAGCTCGGCGACTTGGACTTGCGAAATCGGCAACGCCGCGAATGTCCGGCCGGTTCCAATTGGAAAACGATCGGCAATTCGGGCTGCGAAAACGCCAGGGCCAAATCAAAACGGCTGGAGGAACCGCCGCACCCGCGCGTGCGTATCTCTCGGCACGCAAAGCAAAGTTACGGGGGTGTCGTAAAGAAAACGGGCGAATAAAATCGAGAATTGGAGATAGAGAATGGCGACGGTGACCTTCGAGCAAACGAGACGGAGCTACGTCGATCCCGGCAACAAGTATCCGGCTCCCGAGGACGCGGATTTCGCGGCGCACCTGCGCACCTACCGCGCGTTCATCCGCTACACGATCATCTTCGCCGCGCACGTCGCGGTAATCCTCGCGCTGATGACCTATTTCCTCACCGGCTGACGGGTGACACCGCTCGTGCCGCGTTGCGCTGCTCTAATACCCGTTCCAATAGCCGAATTGATAGTTGAGGCCGACGCGCACGAGGCTGCCGTCGGTATCGAGCGTCCACGAGTACGTGTTCCCGTTCGAGACGCCAGACACGTTGACCGAGCCAAAGTCGAAGTAGAGATACTCGAGCTTCACGGTCCACTGCCCGCTGATGACCGTCTCGAAGCCGCCGCCGACAGTCCAGCCGTTGCGGAAGGACTCGTTCTGCGCATTGACCGCCACCGTGCACGGCGGGAACGTGCACGCGGTGACCACGGAGGCCGTGGTGTCGGCGCCGATGTATCCCAACGTAGCGTACAGCAGCGACTGGTTGAACAGGATGCCGAGCCTGCCACGCAGCGTCAGGTAGAAGTCGATGTCCGTGCCGGTGGACGTATTGTAGATGAAGGGGACGTATGCCTGCGTCGCGCTCCCGCCGAGCCCGAGCTCGCCGAGGTCGCCCTCTAGGCCATAGAGCACGGGGCCGAGCTGCCAGTTGTAGCCGAGCTGCACGCCGCCGGTGAACCCGCTCGGGGCCCAGCTCCAATAATCGCTCGCCGCGTTGACGCCGTTGTTGTCGTAGGCAGTAGTGCTGCCCCACGCGCCGCCGAGGTTGGCTCCGAGATAGAGGCCGCTCCACGTATGAACCGGAAGCACCTCGGTGGTCGAGTACGGCCCAGCGATGCTGCTCTGCGGGCCGATTGCAAACAAGAACGCAACGCACAGCACAAGCACCGACTGGATACGACGCATGGACCCCTACCCCTCTTATTCGCTACGGATGCGCCACTGACTTGGACGCTCTGCCTACGCCAAAACGGGCACGCGGTATCGGGGTGGGGAAATCATGTCCCCGATATCAACAAGCGCCCAACTGATCTGATTCAGGTGTGGTAGAGGCGGCACAAGCGGGTGCAACCGCCTCTCGAACCCCGCAGCATCGTCAAGGGAGTGAGCCATGACCGCCTTCCGGCAGACGCTGAGGACCGCAGCCGACCTTGCGGACGCGGGGCTTATCTCACGCACGCGCGCGGCCGCGATCGAGGCCGTCGCCGAGCGCTACGCGGTCGCGGTTACGCCGGCGATGGCCGCGCTCATCGACGCGAGCGATCCCACCGACCCCATCGCGCGACAATTCATCCCGGATCCGCGCGAGCTTGACCGCCGCGAGGAGGAACGCGACGACCCCATCGGCGACGGGCTCAAGAGCCCACTCGCGGGCCTCGTCCACCGCTACCGCGACCGCGTGCTGCTGAAGCTCATCTCCGCCTGCCCCGTTTATTGCCGGTTCTGCTTCCGGCGCGAGATGGTCGGGCCCGGCAAGAGCCCTGCGCTATCGGACGAGCAGCTCGGCGCCGCGCTGGACTACATCCGCGGTCATCCCGAGATTTGGGAGGTGATCCTGACGGGCGGCGACCCGCTCATCCTATCGCCGCGCCGGGTCGCGGAGGTGACGGCCGCCCTCGGTGCCATCCCCCACGTCAAGGTCCTGCGCTGGCACACGCGCGTTCCGGCCGTTGCGCCCGAGCGCGTCACGGCCGAGCTTGCCACCAGCTTGCGCTCGCAGAACCAGGCGGTGTTCGTGGCGCTTCATGCCAACCACCCGCGCGAGATGACCGCGGCGGCGCGCTCCGCCTGCGCCCGCCTCGTCGACGGCGGGATCGCGATGGTGAGCCAGACCGTGCTCCTGCGCGGCATCAATGATGACGCCGACACGCTCGAGGCGCTGATGCGCGCCTTCGTCGAAGCACGCGTGAAGCCCTACTACCTGCACCACGGCGACCTCGCGCCGGGCACCGCGCACCTACGCACGACCATCGCCGAGGGGCAGGCCCTGATGCGCGCACTGCGCGAGCGCCTGTCGGGGCTCGCGCTGCCGCTGTACGTGCTCGACATCCCCGGCGCGCACGGCAAGGTGCCAATAGGCCCGAGCTATCTCTCGAAAGACCCCAACGCCGGCTACATCGTCGAGGACGTACACGGAACTCCCCACGCCTATGTGGATTGCTGCGCGCTTCCCTCCACCGACGCGCCTTAAGTCCGGTTGCGGCCCCCCCTGATCTGGGTCAGAGTGACGCAACGCTACGCGACCGCCAAGGTCCGGCAAAGGGCTCGATCCCAGGGGAGAAACAGCATGAACGAGCAGGTTCCACGCACCACGTTCTTCGGCGCATGTCCGCACGACTGCCCCGACACCTGCGCGATGGTCTACGAGGTGGCCGACGGCAAGCTCGTCGACGTGAAGGGCAACAAGCAGCACCCGATCACGCGCGGCACCCTGTGCGTGAAGCTCAAGGACTTCCACGACCATCACGCCAATCCCGACCGGCTCATGTATCCGCTGCGGCGCACGGGGCCGAAGGGCTCCAAGCAGTACGAGCGCATCACCTGGGATGAGGCGATCGCGGAGATCGGCAAGCGCTGGCGCGCAATCATCGCCGAGTACGGCGCCCAAGCAATCATGCCGCAAAGCTATCTCGGCAACATGGGTCTCGTGCAGGGCATCAACTCGGGCGATCCGTTCTTCAACCGGCTCGGGTCGACGGTCAACGAGAAGACGTACTGCACCTCCGGCTCCTCGACCGCGTGGCTGCTGACGCATGGGCCCACCGGCGGCGTCGACCCCGAGAGCTTCGTGCACTGCAAGTACATCGTGATCTGGGCCTGCAATTCCATCTCGACCAACCTGCACCACTGGCCGTTCGTGCTCGAAGCGCAGAAGCGCGGCGCCAAGGTGGTCGTCATCAATTCCTACAAGTCGCGGACGGCCAAGGCCGGCGACTGGCACATCTGCCCCAAGCCCGGCACCGATGGCGCGCTCGCTCTCGCCATTATCAACTCGATGGTCGAGCAGGGCGTCGTCGATCAGGACTACGTCGATAACCACGCGTACGGATGGCCGGAGCTGAAGGCGCGCGCGGCCGACTTCACGCTCGGCTATGCCGAGAAGGTCACCGGCGTGAAGGCGGCCGACATCGCCAAGTTCGCACGCGAGTTCGCCACCTCGCAGCCGTCCGCCATTCGCATCGGGGTGGCGATCGAGCGCTCGGCCGGCGGCGCGCAGGCGGCCCGCGCGGTCTACGCAATCCCCGCGGTTGCGGGCTCCTGGCGCCACGTCGGCGGCGGCATGCTGCAGCTACCGCTGTGGGACTTCCCCGTCGATTGGGTGAAGGCTGCGCGGCCCGACTGGATCAAGCCCGGTACACGCGTCGTGAACAACCTGCGGCTCGGCCAAGCGCTTACCGGCGAGATGAAGCTCGATCCGCCGATCAAGAGCCTGTTCGTGTTCTGCACCAATCCCGTCAGCCAATCGCCCGAGACCAACAAGATCGTCGAGGGGCTGAAGCGCGAGGACCTGTTCACCGTCGTCGCCGAGCACTTCATCACGGATACGGCGAAGTACGCCGACATCATCCTACCCTCCGCCATGGCCGGCGAGGCCGAGGACATGATGTGGTCGTGGGGGCACTTCTATTTCACGTACAATCAGAAGGCGATCGACCCGCCCGGCGAATGCAAGCCGACCAGCGAGATGTGGCGGCTATTGGCGAAGGAGATGGGCTTCGACGATCCCGTCTTCAAAATGACCGACAGCGAGCTCTGCGCGGCCTACATCAATTGGGACGATCCCAAGATGGGCGGCGTCGACATGGAGTACTTCAAGAAGCACGGCTACTACCGGATCGACGTCGGTCCCGTCGATACGCGCACTCCGCACGCCGAAGGCAAGTTCCCGACGCCCTCCGGCAAGGTCGAGCTGCTCTTGAACGGTGCCCGGAACTTCGTCGCCCCGCCGTTCCGCGCCATGTACGAGGGCGAGCAGGACGGCTCGCCCATCGATCCGCTTCCGGGTTATGTGCCGGTGCGCGAGTCACCGGAGACAAACCCGGAGCTCGCCAAGGTCTATCCGCTCAACATCATCTCGCCAAAAAGCCACGGGTTCCTCAACTCGTGCTACGCGAACGAGCCGCACAAGATCAGGGGCCAGGGCGAGCAGTTCGTGATGATCTCGCCCACGGATGCGGCCAAACGCAACATTCGCGAGGGCGATCCGGTGCGCGTGCAAAATGCGCGTGGCGACTTCGAGGGCGTCGCGCGCGTGACGGAGGACGTCAACCCCGGCATCGTCGTGGCGACGCTCGGCTATTGGCGCTCGCTCAACCGCTCGGACGGATCGGTGAACTCGATCTCGTCGGATGCCTGGTCGGGCCTCGGCCGCGCGCCGACGTTTTCCGACAACCTCGTCGAGGTCACGCGCGTCAACTGACGCGCCGCCTGACAGTTGGCACAGTTGCCGCCGTTCTTGCAGCGGCCGTCGGAGGCGGGAGCCTCCGGCGGCCGTTCGTCTTTTGGGTCACACATCGCCCGGTCCGGCGCTTGCTAGTGCTGAGCGACGGTGTCGAACCGCGGCAACCGCTCGAACGAGTGGAAGTTCGGCGGCGACGGCAGCGTCCATTCGAGCGTGGTGGCGCCGACGCCCCAAGGATTGGCCGGAGCCCGCACGTTGCGGCGGAAGGCCAGGATCACGCCCGCGAGGAATACGATGGTCGCAAGCACCGATATGTAGGCGCCGAACGAGGAGACTTGGTTCCAGAACTGGAAGGCATCGGGATAGTCGGCATAGCGGCGCGGCATGCCCGCAAGCCCGAGGAAGTGCTGCGGGAAGAACGTGACGTTGACGCCGATGAACAGGAGCCAGAAGTGCCACTTGCCTATCGTCTCCGAATACATCCGCCCGCTCATCTTGGGGAACCAGTAGTACCAGCCGGCAAACAGCGTGAAGAGCGCGCCGATCGACATCGTGTAGTGGAAATGCGCAACCACGTAGTAGGTGTCGTGCAGCGCGCGGTCGATGCCTGCGTTTGAAAGCATCACGCCGGTGACACCGCCGACCGTGAACAGAAATACGAAGCCGATCGCAAACAGCATCGGCGTCGTGAAGCGGATCGATCCGCCCCACATGGTGGCGATCCACGAGAACACTTTGATGCCCGTCGGCACCGCAATGACCATGGTCGCGAACTGGAAGTAGGCCTGCGTCGAATAGGAGATGCCGGCCGCGTACATATGATGCGCCCACACGAGGAAGCCGACGAGCGCGATCGCGACCATGGCGTAGACCATGCCGAGGTAGCCGAAAACCGGCTTGCGCGAGAAGGTCGAGATCACCTGGCTCACGATGCCGAAGCCGGGGAGCACGATGATGTAGACCTCGGGGTGGCCGAAGAACCAGAACAGGTGCTGGAACAGCAGCGGGTCGCCGCCGCCAGCCGCCGAGAAGAAGGTCGTGCCGAAATTGCGGTCGGTCAGCAGCATGGTGATCGCGCCCGCGAGCACCGGAAGCGAAAGCAGCAGCAGAAATGCCGTGATCAGGATCGACCACACGAACAGCGGCATCTTGTGCAGCGTCATCCCGGGCGCGCGCATGTTGAAGATCGTGGTGATGAAGTTGATCGACGACAGGATCGAGGAGGCGCCTGCGAGGTGCAGCGCGAGGATCGCGAAATCGACCGCCGGCCCCGGGTGCCCGATGGTCGACAGGGGCGCGTAGGCCGTCCAGCCGATGCCGGCGCCGTTGGCTCCGGCGGGGCCCTCGACGAACAGCGAGACCACGAGCAGCGTCAGCGCCATCGGCAGCAGCCAGAACGAGATGTTGTTGAGGCGCGGGAAGGCCATGTCGGGCGCGCCGATCATCAGCGGCACGAACCAGTTGCCAAAGCCCCCAAACAGCGATGGCATGATCATGAAGAACACCATGATCAGGCCGTGGCCGGTGACGAACACGTTGAAGGTGTGCGGATCGGCGAAGATCTGCATGCCCGGCGACTGCAATTCCATGCGCATGGCAATCGACATGAAACCGCCGACGAGGCCGCCGACGAGCGCGAACGTCAGGTAAAGGCTGCCGATGTCCTTGTGGTTGGTCGAAAGCAGCCAGCGGGTGATCCCGTGTGGACGGTCGTGTGCGGCTTCGTCGCTGGCCGCGCTGTATTGCGCCGACATGTTCTTGGTCCCTCCCCAAATGCATCCGCCCCCTTTCAATTCGGAGCCGGCTAAGGGCGCCGCGCCAGCGGCCCTGGCAGGCAAAGACAGCCAGGACTGCCGGGCTCGCGAGCACGCCCAATGAAGGAAGATTCACCGCGAGCTGCCTTTTCCCCATTTGATCTAGATCAAGGCGGAAGGCGGCCAATTGCCGCCTGAAGGGAGGGGGTGGCGAGGAGTACGATCGATGGTCGACGTTCCCGGCCCCATGCGAGTCGAGGCGCTCCTGAACATGCGAAAGCCGAGATCGATCTGCGCCGGATGTCCGTCGCTCCAGAAAGGCCTTTGCGGGGCTCTCGATGACATCGAGCTTTCCCGGCTCGGCTCCGTGAGCTGGCACCGGCGCTTTCGAGCGGGCGATGCTATCCATGTCGAAGGCGAGGTCCCGCCTTCCTTCTGCGCCATCGTCTCCGGTGTTGTGAAGCTGTTGAAGAGCCTGCCCAACGGCAGCCAGCAGATCGTGGGGCTGTTCGCGGCCGGCGATTTCCTCGGACGGCCCTTCGGTGGCGAGGCGCGCGCCACCGCCATCGCGGCGAGCGAGGTCGAGATCTGCTGGTTCCCGCGCGCCACCATCGAGAGCCTCGCCGCATCCTCCGGCGGGGTAAAGGACTGGCTCTACCAGTACGTCTCCGACGAGCTCGAGAAGGCACAGGAATGGATCATGCTGCTCGGCCGCATGACGGCGGAGCAGAAGATGGCGGTATTCCTCCTATCGGTGATGCGAGCGACCGCCGAAGGCAAGGCGGCTACCGGAAGCGCGCGCGAAACCGCGATCGAGCTGCCGCTCTCGCGCACCGAGATCGCCGACTATCTCGGGCTGACCATCGAGACCGTGAGCCGGCAGATCGCGCGCCTGCGCGAGCGCAACGTCATCAGCGCCGGCAACACGCGCAGCGTCGTCGTGCACCGCCCGGATGTGCTGACGGCGATCGTCGACAGCGCGCAAGCCGCCTCACATGCTTCCTTCGCCAGGGTGGACGCATGAACCCCGAGCTCGTCAAGCGCTACTCGGGTGCCGTTCCCCGCTACACGAGCTACCCGACCGCCCCGCACTTCTCCGATAAGGTCGGCGCGGCGCAGTACGCGTCCTGGCTCGCGGCGCTGCCCGAGCAGGCGCGCCTCTCGCTTTATATCCACATCCCGTTCTGCAGTGCGTTGTGCTGGTACTGCGGCTGCAGCACCAAGGTGGCCAATCGCTACGAGCCGGTCGCGAGCTACCTTTCCTCGCTCCGATCCGAGATCGCAAACGTTGCCGTGCGCGTGCCGGCGAGCCACTCGGCCACCCACGTCCACTGGGGCGGCGGCTCGCCCAATATCCTGACACCCGATGACATCCTGGCGCTCGCCGAGACGACGCGGCGCAGCTTCAACGTGGCGGAGGGTGCGGAGTTTGCCGTCGAGATCGATCCGCGCGGCCTCGACCGCGAGCGCGTGGCGGCCTTTGCGGGCGCAGGCGTGACACGCGCCTCGATCGGCGTGCAGGACTTCGACGAGACGGTGCAGTCGGCGATCAACCGCCGGCAGTCGTTTGCATTGACGCAGGCCGCCGTTGAAGCGCTGCGCGAGCACGGCATCGGCGCCATCAACATCGACCTCGTGTACGGCCTGCCGCATCAGACGCGCGACAGCGTCGAGGCGACGGTCTCAAAGGTGCTCGCGCTCGAGCCGAGCCGCATCGCAGCCTTCGGCTATGCGCACCTGCCCGCGCGGCTGAAGCATCAGGCGCTCATCGACGAGGCGGCACTCCCCGGAACGGTCGAGCGCTTCGCGCAGTCAAACCGGCTTGCGCACATCTTGGCCGTCGCGGGCTACGTGCGCGTCGGCCTCGATCATTACGCCCGCGCCGACGACCCGCTCGCCAGCGGCCCAGTCAACCGAAATTTCCAAGGCTATACGACCGACGCGGCCGATGCCCTCATCGGGCTCGGCGCTTCCGCGATCGGCCGGCTGCCCGAAGGCTACGTTCAGAACTGCGTTGCCGTGCCCGACTACCACCGCCTCATAGCCGAGCACGGGCTTGCGACCGTGCGCGGCTTCCAACTGAGCGACGGCGATCGCATGCGCGGATTCGTGATCGAGCGGCTGATGTGCGATCTCGCGTTTCCGGCAGCCGAGCTCAACCGCCGCTTCGGCGACGCGGCAACGCCGCTGCTCGAAGAGGCGCAGGCCCTCATCGAGGCCGATCACGATCGGCTCATCGAGCCGGACGGGGAGGCTTTCCGCGTCACGGAGCGGGGACGTCCCTTCGTGCGCGCGATCGCGGCTTGTTTCGACAGCTATTTGGGAGCCGGAGAAGCGCGGCATTCGGCTGGCGTATAGACGGGGGACCGCGCAAAGCGACGGAGGAGCGCGCCATGGACGATCATTTCTGGCCAGCCATGTACCCCGGCATCATCGTCGGGTTTCTGGTGGGGCTCGGGGGCGGGAATATCATTTCCACGATCCTCGGAACCATCGGTGGTCTCATCGGTGCCGTGGCGCTCTATTTCATCTTCACGTGGCTCGGCCTCGAGGAGACGATCCTGTCCCTCGTCGGTCTCATTGGCGGCGCCCTGGCGGGATCCTATCTGCTGATGGGCGTCGGCAGCCGCATCGAGGGCCTCCGCTCCCGCTCGGCGAAATAGCAAAGCCTTCAGGTTTCGTCTCGTAACCCGGTGCGGTGTTCCCTGCGGAACAGCGCAGCCGCATGTTGTGCCCGACCCTCCTTGATCGCCGCCGTGCGGCTTGCACACGAGGAGGGATCGATGTCCGCCATTCAAAGCTGGATCGAGCGCGACGATGCCAAGCGCGCCGAGGAGCTAAAGACGAAGCCGACGCGGTGGTTCGTCTATAGGATCATTTTGGGTCTGCTGATCCTGGCTAAGGCCGCGCATCTTGCGCTGATCACGAGTAGCCCCTGGGGCTACGGCCTCGCGGCGCTGCTCGCCGCCGGTGGTCTCGTCTGGATCGTCGAAGGTGCGCAGGGTTTCCGCGCCAGGCTGACTGCCGAGGAACCCGTTCCCGGTCCCATCCGTTAGGCCTGCGGCAACTCGAGGAGTGGTGGCACCTGCGTGCGGGACCTTACGAGCGCTTGCTTTCGCTGCAGCGCGCTATTCCTTGTCCACATGGAACCGCATGCTCGCCCCCAGCGCCGCTCTTACCCGCCAGGGCAACAGCCGCCCCGCCCGGATCAGCCATAACAGCGCGAGCGGGAAGGCGATAAAGGCTCGGCCGCGATCGAGCCCGCGCTTGATGCGGGCCGCCGCGGCATCGGCGGACATAATCAAGGGAAGCGCGCCCACATGATTGGACACCTGATTTGTCGCGATGTGCCCCGGATAAATGAGCGTCACCGCCACGCCATCGGGAATGAGCCACTCCCTCAGCGCCTCCCCGTAGCTCATGAGGCCGGCCTTGCTGGCGCTATAGGCCGGTGCATCGGCCAGCGGCTGCAAGGCGGCGAGCGAGCCGACGATGGCTATGCGACCGCGGCGTCGGGCTCGCAGCATCGGAAGGGCCGCGGCGATGGTCGTCGTCGCGCTTTCGAGATTGATACGCAGCATGGCCATAATCTCGTGGTCGGTCTCCATGGCGCGGTCGGCCCCGTGCCCGGTGAACACTCCGGCATTGACGATGAGCAGATCGATCGGGTGCGCGGCATCGAACGCGCGCATCCAAGTACTTGTGGCCTTTGCTTCCAGGAGATCGAAGGCGCCGATCGTCACTTCGGCGCCACAGGCCCGGCAGGCATCCGCCACCTCACCGAGGCGCTCTTTGTCGCGCCCCAGCAAACCGAGCGAACGTTCGCGGATCGCGTATTGAAGCGCCAGCGCCCTTCCGAGACCGGCACTGGCGCCGGTAATGACGACCGATTGGGTGTTTTGCTTCACGAGAGGAGACTTCCCCGTAAGGTTCCGGTAAGGCGGGCCCGCACTGTCTGCCTCGACAGGGGAGCATCGCGGGCCTTGCTGACGTGCTAGGCTCGTGGTTCTGTTTTGGTAAACAGGCTTGCGTCGGGGAAATCAACAAACGTCGACCGGAGGATCTGCGCCTTGGATGTGCGTGAGTCGGATGTGGACAGGCGTGACCTGCGAGTCGAGACGGGGGGATCGTTCGCTCGGGCATTGACCATGGTCGGCTTGAACGCCACCGCGATGCTGCACGATGCCACCGCGGCCATTCGGACCGCCTGGCAAGGGCTTCAGGTCAAGAAGCTCCTGCGCGGCATTTACCAGCCCTCGCGCGGCTTCGGCGACCTCGCCGGCTACACTTCGGTGATCAAGCACCGCAAAGTGGCCGAGCGCTTCAATTTCGCCGACCCCTTCTACCGCTGCCATGAAGAGAGCCTCGGCTCCAAGATCTTCATCGACGGGCGCGAATACCTCAACTTCTCCTCCTACGACTACATCGGCCTCAACCGCCACCCCGTCGTATCGCAGGCCGCCAAGGCCGCGATCGATCAGTACGGCACCTCGGTCTCGGCGAGCCGCATCGTCTCCGGCGAGCGTGTGTTCCACCGCGAGCTCGAGAGCGCGCTCGCCGACCTCTACGAGGCTCAAGCCGCGCTCTGCTTCGTCAGCGGGCACGCCACCAACGTCTCGACCATCGCCGCGCTGATGGAATCGGCCGATCTCGTCGTACACGACGAGCTTGCCCACAACAGCATTCTCGTCGGCGCCAAGCTGTCCGGCGCTACCGTCCGGCCGTTCCGCCACAACGACATGGCGGCGCTGGAGAAGCTCCTGGACGAGGAGCGCGGCTGCTACAAGAACGCGCTCATCGTCGTCGAGGGCCTCTACTCGATGGACGGCGACATCCCCGATCTGCCGCGCCTGATCGAGCTGAAGCAACGGCATAACGCCTGGCTTATGGTGGACGAGGCGCACGCGCTCGGCGTGCTCGGCAAGCATGGCCGCGGCGTGCACGAGCATTTC
This sequence comes from uncultured Alphaproteobacteria bacterium, assembly GCA_963817485.1. GTDB lineage: Bacteria > Pseudomonadota > Alphaproteobacteria > Rhizobiales > Hyphomicrobiaceae > Hyphomicrobium_A. Next base: position 43,859 of record CAWFOR010000021.1, read on the forward strand.
GACATCGATCCGAGCGACGTCGACATCTGGATGGGCACGCTGAGCAAGGCGCTCGCGGCGTGCGGCGGCTACATCGCCGGCAGCCATGAGCTTATCGAGATACTGAAGTTCCGCGCCGCCGGCCAGGTGTATTCGGTCGGCATGTCACCCCCGGTGGCGGCAGCGGCGTCGGCAGCGCTGCAGCTCCTCAAGGCAGAGCCCGAACGCGTCGCCCGCCTGCAGGCAAACGGCACCCTTTTCCTGGAGGAGGCCCGCGCGCACGGCCTCGATACCGTGACCAGCCGGGGCTACGCCATCGTGCCGATCATGGTGGGCGACATCGTCCGGGCAGGCCGCATTACCGATCGGATGCTGGCGCGCGGGGTGAATGTGCTGCCGATCATCTATCCCGCAGTACCCCTCAAGGCAGCACGGCTGCGCTTCTTTGTGACAAGCGAGCATACCCCCGAGCAGATCCGCACTGCAGTGCGCATCGCGGCCGAAGAGCTGCGCAAACTGGCCTGACGCCAGCCCCAGCGTCCGCAAAATTCGCCTCCCCTAGCGTTAACCCTCCTGACAGAGAACGTCAGCCTAGCCTAGTATGATCTTCTGCAGGCGGCCCGGGGGTCGGGTCCGCGGGCATTTTGGGGGAAGCGTCGTGGAGCAGATCATCAGTGCGATCATGCAGTTCCTGCAGCAGGGAATTGTCGCGATCTTCAAGTTTCTAGAACTCGTCTGGACGTGGTCGTTCGGCGAGATCATCGCCATCTTCCACTCGGATTGGAAAGCGCTTCCTATCTGGAAGCTCGTCGTCCTCGTCGCGGTGGTCGCCGCCATCGCCTACGTGCTCTACAAGACCGTGATGGTGCTGTGGGAAGCGGCCGTGGCCGTGTTCGCGGCGTTTGTCGCGCTGCTCAGCGCTTTTGTCTCCGTCCTGCCCTACATCGTTGCGGCCGGGCTGATCGCCTTCGCCGGCGGCTGGGTCATCCACAACGTGAACTTCTAGCGAGGCTTGAACCCAACGCCGCGCCCATTGACCGAGGGGAACATGCACCGACTGCTTGCCAGGAAGTCGATCGCAACCCTGCAGGCCGAGGCGCAGGAGACCGAGGTCCAGGCCCTCGTCACCCACGGCGGCGTGCCGCTCAAGCGCACGCTGACGGCGACGAGCCTGCTCGCGCTCGGTATCGGCGCCATCATCGGTGCCGGCATCTTCGTACTGACGGGACACGCCGCGGCGGCGAACGCTGGGCCGGCGATCGGCCTCTCGTTCATCCTCGGCGGCATCGCCTGCGCGTTCGCGGGGCTGTGCTACGCCGAGATGGCCTCCACCGTGCCGATCTCCGGCAGCGCCTACACGTACGCTTATGCGACGATGGGCGAGCTCATTGCCTGGATCATCGGCTGGGACCTCATCCTCGAGTACGCGCTCGGCGCCACCACCGTCGCGATCGGCTGGTCGGGTTATGTCGCGAGCTTCCTGAACGATATCGGCATTCACCTGCCAGATCGCCTCGTAAATTCGCCGCTCGCTTACGACCCCGCGACCGGCGCCTGGGCGACGACGGGCGCGCTGCTCAACGTGCCGGCCATGGTCGTCGTCGCCGCCATATCCACGCTGCTGGTCGTCGGCGTGCATGAATCGGCGAAGGTGAACAACGTCATCGTGCTCATCAAGGTGGCGATCGTCATCGCGTTCATCCTAGCCGGCCTGAGCTACATCTCGACCTCGAACTGGGTGACCGAAACCAACCCGCAAGGCGCTCTCATTCCGCCCAATATCGCGCCGGGCGAATACGGATGGAGCGGCGTCGTGCGCGGGGCCGCCGTCGTCTTCTTCGCCTACATCGGATTCGACGCCGTCTCGACCGCATCGCAGGAGGCGATCAACCCCCAGCGCGACATGCCGATCGGCATCCTCGGCTCGCTCGCGATCTGCACGCTGCTCTACGTGCTCGTCAGCTTCGTCATCACCGGCATCATGCCCTACGACAAGCTCAACGTCCCCGACCCCATCGCGGTCGGCGTTGACGCCATCGGGCTTACGTGGCTGTCGCCGATCATCAAGCTCGGCGCCATCCTCGGCCTGACCTCGGTGGTGCTGGTGCTGCTGCTGGGCCAGCCGCGCATCTTCTACGCCATGGCGCGCGACGGCCTGCTGCCGCCGTGGGCGGCCGTCATCCACAAGCGATTCCGTACGCCCTACATTACGACGACCGTCACCGGCGTGATCGTCGCGATCCTCGCAGGCCTGCTGCCGATCGGGCTCGTCGGCGAGCTTGTCAGCATCGGGACGCTGTTTGCTTTCGGGATCGTTTGCCTCGGGGTGCTGACCCTGCGCATCACCCAGCCCGGGCTCGAGCGGCCCTTCAAGGCGCCGGCGATCTACTTCGTCGCGCCCGCGGGCGCCGCCTCCGCAGCCGTCCTCATGCTCGGGCTACCCGGGGACACCTGGGTGCGCCTCGGCGTCTGGCTGTTGTTCGGGCTCGCGATCTATTTCTTCTACGGCATGCGCCACAGCCGCGTCGGCGCGGCCGCGGCAAGCAACGTGACACCGTTGCGGCGCTAGCCCGAGCAAGGCGCCCGATTATCGGATCTTCAATCGAAGTAGCCGGTGCGCTCGACCGTACGGATGCGGGTGCGAAAACCTGCCGCCTCCAGCTCCGCGCTTGCACGCTCGGCGCGCTCCACGGAAAGCTCCCAGTCGAGATCGCGCTCCATCGTCGGCAGCATGGTGAAGGCGCCCAGGTCCCGCGCAGGATACCCCTGCATGATCTCCCTGGCTTCCGCGTCGCGCCGCATCGCGTGCGCCTCGGTCAGGACGGTGTAAAGCGCACTTAGAATTGCCCGACTGTCACGCATTTCTCGACTGTCACGCATATTGAGACCCCTCTTCACTCAACATGTCAGCTACCCGTCATAGTCGTACCGCGCAGCTGCGGTAGCGCGCTGTTGTTTCAGCGCGTTTTCCACAGTTGCGGATGAAATGCGGGGTGCTGCAGCCGAGCACATCGGCGCCTGCTCCGGGCCTCCAAAAAATGAAGCGGCGCCGGCCCGCAAGCCGACGCCGCAGATATTCGGAGATCCCAGTGCAGGCCGCGATCAGGCGCGCCGCACCTCCATGTAGTACGTGATCATGAGCATGGACATGAGGATCGCCGAGGCGATGCCGGCAACCGTTCCGACCCAGACGGGAGAATAGCTACCGCCCATATCGTCGAGGAACTCCTTGCCGGCGAGACTGCCGGCGAGCGAGGCGACGATGGCAAATATCGCGACGACAAGCGGAATTTTGAAGTCATTGGGCCCGGCGCCCGACAGACGGTTGATGAGCTCGTTGCGCACGAACACAGCGACGATAGTCGCGATAAAACCTGAGATCACCGCGAGCACCGGCGGATCGAAGTTAGGCCCCAGCATGCCGCCGACAGCGGCTCCCACAGCTGCGGCGACTAGGATGACGACGATCAGGCTTGCAGAGGTCACTCCTTCCGGCATGGGTCTCCCTTTCCTTTTTTGATTGCGGCCGCCGTTGCGCGCCACGGCACGTCCAATGGTAGAGCCCTACGGCGAACTCACCATACTAGCCCGATTCCTCCGCGATAAGACTTTGCTGTCACGGAGAGCGTTTTGATTGCGTTGCTGCGCTGCGGCGCGTGCAGCTTCAGTGGTGCCGGTGGCCGCGCGGGGCGGCGGGCGCGGCAGCCGGGGTGGTAGCCGCTGCAGGCGTGGCCCCGGGCGGGGTTTCCCCCTTCGCGACGATGAGATCGGGAATGACCGAAGCGCTCGGGCCGTACATGCCGAGGATCGTCGTGCACAGCCGCTCGACCTCGGACGCCGACCGCTGCACATCGGTGAGCTTCTTCAGCGCCTTCTGGTATTGCTCGTGAAATTTATCGCGGTCGCTCGCGGTCGCGGTGTCGGCGAGATCGTGCTCCTTCTTCGTGCTCGTGGTCTCGCAGTTCTTCCAGCTCCAGTCGATGTAGGCCGCGTCCTCGGGGCTGAACGCCTTGTCGGCCAACGCGGGAGCACACAGAAACGCCATCCCCAACGGCAGAATCCGGACGATCCGATGCATTCTCCAGCTCTCCTTTCCCAGAGTGAACTGCAACGGCTATAGCCACAACTCGGCGACGACAGTGAGACGAGCGGGCGGGAGCGCCCCCAAGCCCTGCATCAGGCGCTCCCTTGGCCGCCGAGGGGGACGGGGGGTAGCCATCGGCGGCCACTGCCATAACGGATAAGGTCTCGCCGATTCCGTCGCCGCTGTTCCGCGACCGGGCGTCGCGGTTAATGCCGGGGTGGGGGACCGGTGGGGACCGCAAGCCGGCGGAAGGGCTCTGTTCCGGCAGGAACCGCGGGCCATGCTCGCCCGACGTAAAATCCGCGCGCAACATAAGACGTTGCGCGAGGACAAAAATGGCCGATGTCGCGGCATATGCATTTACGCCGGAGCTGCGGGAATATCTGGCAAACCCCAGCTACGAGCGTCTGCTCGAGCGCGTGCGCACTTGGCGCAACGCGGCTTATCTCGGCATCGGGAGATTCTCGCTCACCTGGCCGGTGGCCGCATTCCTGCGCAGCTTGTGATCCCTGAGCAGCGCGGCGGCTGAAACGCTCGCGCGGCGCAGCACGGACGCCCCCATCTGGACGCCAAACCGCGTCCAGCGTCGCGCGCGCCAGGCCAGCCCCTCATCGGTAGAAAGTGAGCGCAGGTGAAACGCGCGGGCGGCAGAGTTCGCGTCGCACGCACGCTTGATCGGGTCGGCGTAGAAGCTCGCGAGCTTCTCCGTGCCCATGCCCGGCGAGGCGAGCCAGCGCGGGATGTGCGCGTTGCAAAGGCGCTCGACGTCGGTCAAGACCTTGTTCGCCCCCACTCCGACCGCCGGGCAGGCGGTGGCGAAGGCGTCGCCCACGAGCACGATGCCGGGTTGCAGGTAGCCCTCGGTGACGTAGAGGTCGATCGGCCGGATGCGGACGTTCTCGGCGGCGAAGCCTCCGAGGACGCTCTGCAGTTTCGGCCACAGCGCGGCGAGCGTCGCTTCCGGAGCGTCGCGCATTCCCTCGATGCGGGGATCGCGCGCCTTCCAGTAGGTGAACATGTTGACCCGATGGGTGCCGCCGGCCCCGAAGATCGACATATAGGCGACGCCGTTGGAGACCTTCTCCGGGTAATAAGTCAGCGCTTTGAAGCCGAAGCTGGAGCGGCCGGTGGGGCGCAGATCGAAGCCGATCGCCACGGTGTGGCCGCGGCTGACCACGCGCCGCTCGATGCCGAGCGACTGCGCCAGCCCGGGGTGCAGGCCGTTGGCCATGACGACGAGCCGCGCGGACAACTCCTCGCCGGTCGACAGCATGAGGATCTGCCGGTCCGCGCTGTTGGCGATGCCGGTGACCTTGGCGCGGACCTGGCTCACGCTCGCGGGGATCTGCCCGCGCACGGCGTTGACGAGCGTGTCGTAGATGATGCCGTAGCGACCGCTGCGCTTTGTCTCGAGGACGCGGCCGTAGCGGGCGATCGTGACGACGCCATCGAGCGTGGCCTGCCGCAGCACGGGCTCGGCAAGACCGGTCTTGCGCAACAGCGCGACCTGTGAAGCGTCGAGCTTCTCGCAGCGGAACTCGGCCGGGTAGATGTCGTGCGGGTCGACGAGGGCGACGCTGTAGCCTGCCTTGCCGAGCATGGCGGCCGCAGTCGATCCGGCGAGCCCGGCGCCGACGATGGCAATATCGCAATCCTTCATGACGTTCTCCGCTCGTGTGCCGCTCGGCGGCTAGGCGATACTGTGAAGCTTGACCGTGCCGGACGCGTCGGAGGCCGTGCGGCCTTCACCCATCAGGTGGCGGCGAACGGCCTCAACCGTTTGACGCGCATACGGCGAATGCTTGATGCGGCGCTTGACGTTGAGCTGCCCGCGCCACAGCGGCGCCGCGACCTTGCCGCGCACGGTCAGCGGGATGACCGAGTCAAAGAGCGTATCGGTCTCGTCGCAGAAGGCGCGCTTGTATCCCGCCTCGCCGATGCCGAGATCGAAGGTGTCGAGCCCCCGCTCGCACGCCATGCGGACGACGTTCGCCAGCAGCAATTCGCCCGGGCTCTCGTTGGAAAGCTCATTCATGATCATCGAGTTGAACATGCCGGAGAACCGGCGCTCGGAGACGACGCCGGCGAACGTCGCGACGATCTGATCGCCGACGGAAGCCGCGTAGAGCTCGATCGGCGCCTCGCCGGTGTGGGGATCGGGGCGGGTCGCCGCCGCTTCGATGAATTCGCGCACCCCCGGCTCGGCGAAAGCGTTGGCGATGCCGAGCTGGCGCATGCGATCGGCCTTCTGCGCAAAGAAGACGATGAGCACGCGCGCAATGTCCTCGGCCGAGCGCGCGCGCCAATAGCTCACGGGGCCATGCTTGGCGAGCGCCCGCTCCTTCTGGCGCATCTTCTTGCGTGTGCTGGAGCTGACGCGGGCGCTATACAGAGCCTCGAAATCGGCGGCGAGCGCGCCGTGACAGATGACGCTCGGCAACTCGTCGTGCGGCAGGAGCGCCAGTGGATTTTCCACGTGGCCCCAGCTCTTCGGTTGGTTCAGGAGGAGCAGCATGTCGGGGCTGCCATCGGCACGGCCAATGTCGGCCACGATTCCGACCATGTCCTCGGGTGCGACGCTGGTCGCGACCTCGGGACACCAGAGCGGGAAGTTTGCATTCGAGTGTTTGCCGCCAAAAAAGCGTGCCACCGAGAGCGGGCCCAGCTTGGCGCGGCACAGGGGCCACAGGAACGCGGCGCGCCCCGTGTGATCGCGGCCGACGACAATGTGGGGTGTGGCACCTTCCACGCGGCCGACCTTCTCCTGCCAGCTCGAGGCCCAGGTGTAACGCTGGTAGGGGCTCGACAGCGCCGAGCTGCGCTCGAGCTCGAGCCAAATCGGTGCCGCGGCCGCCATGCAGGTCAAGACATCAATATGGAAGCGACGGCCACCCTGCGCCTTCGTCGAGGGCTCGACCCGGCTCCAGGTTTCGGAGGACGGAAATGTGTTCATCGGGGGCCACCGTTGGAGCGGGCTGTTCTGCAGGCCGCAGAGTGGTCGTCCCGGGGCGGGAGCGGCGTCTGCGCCGGTCCCTTCAGTGCAACTCCCTTGCCAGCACGGAGGGCGTGTCGAGAGGCCGTCGGTTCCCGCTTTTGAGCGCCAGCTTGAGCCGAAATGGAGGCTCTCCGCCCCAGATGCCCCAAATCGGCACAGGGCCGAATGAGCTGCCCTTATGCCGGGGAATCGGGCCGGAGCCTGCGAGCGGCGCCCGGTCGATAACGCGCTCAGCTCCGCTACCGCACGCCCTTGTGTCCGATGGCCCAGACGTAGGCCGCGACCGCGCCGAGGTCCTCCTTCGACAGCGTGACACCGCCCATCGGCGGCATGGCGCCGGGATGCTGCTTCGGCTCGGGCACGCCGTTGGTGATGGTATCGGTGATGCTTGCGAGGCTGCCGTCGCCCCACAGCCACTTGCCCGACGTGAGGTTGGGGCCGACCGGTGTGCCGATACCGCCGGCGCCGTGACAGCCTGCGCACGTCGCGCCCGCAAGCTCGCCGCTGAAGACCTTCTCTCCGAGGTCGACCTGCGCTTGCGTCGCTCCGGGCGGCGGGACGAGCTTCGCCCCGGCATCGGGATGAATGCCCTCAGGCGGGAGCACCGCGGGCGCGGCCTCGGCATGGGTCGCCGACGCCGGAGCGGCCTCGACGCCCTTGGCGTTGGGATCGCCGGCGTAGGTGATGCGCCAAATGCGTCCGGCCTTGTCGTCGCTCACGTAGAGCGCGCCATCGGGGCCGACCGCCAAGCCCGACGGCCGATGCACGGCGCGGCCCGGCTCCTTGTGCGCTCCGGCAAATCCATCGGCGAACACGATATAGTCGCCGGACGGCTTACCGTCGGCCAGCGGCTGGAACACGACGTTGTAGCCGCCCTGCGGACCGGGCGCGCGGTTCCACGAGCCGTGGAAGGCGATGAACGCGCCCCCGCGATAGCCCTCGGGGAACTGCGTCGCCTTGTAGATCTTGAGATCGTTCGGCGCCCAGTGGGCCGGGAAGGCCGCGCCCGGCGGCGCGGCGTGCGCGCATTCCCCGACGAGCTTGCCCCCGTCGCCGCCGTACTCGGGCCCGAGTACGAGCTTGCTCTGCTTGGGATCGAAATAGCACTTCGGCCAACCGTACCACGCGCCCTGCTTGAGGATCATGATCTGCTCGGCCGGCAGCTCGAAGCCCTGATCGACCGTATAAAGCTCGGGCCAGTCCTCGTGCAATTGATCGCGGCCGTGCTGCGTGACGAAGAGGCGCCCGGCGGCATCGAAGTCGAAGCCCTCGCCGTTGCGGATGCCCGAGGCATAGCGCTCCTTGGGCGAGAACACTTGATCGGTCTTGCCGGCGTCGTAGCGCCAGATGCCGGCGCGCGTCTCGAGCTCGGTGCAGGGATCGTTGCCGGGCGAATGCGGCATGCGGTTCTTCACCTCGCACGTGTTCGTTGCCGAGCCCATGGAGACGAACAGGTTTCCCTCGGCATCGATCGCGAAGGGGTGCATCGGGTGGTCGCCGGTGATCGGCATGCCGCTGAGCACGGTCACGGGCTTCTCGGTCGGCGCGAGCACTCCGTCCTTCAGCGCGTAGCGCACGATGCGGTCGTTGATCTCCGCGTAAAGACCACCCTTGTAGAGTGCGATGCCGGTGCCACCGTGCCCGCCCTCGGCGGCCGTCTGCCCGAAGCGCGCAACCTGGTCCGCCTTGCCGGCTCCCTTCGTATCCTTGAGCGCGACGAGGAAGCCGCCCGCCGGCGGCGTATCGTTGTTGTAATAGACGCCGCTCCACGTGTTCACATAGAGGGTGCCGTCCGGCGCCACGACCATCTGCCGCGCATGCCCGACGTTGTCGGCGAATACAGTGGCGCAAAAGTCCTTTGGCACCGTGATGCCGGTATCGGTCTGCGGACAGGCCTCGGCAGCGAGCGCCGGCGCGGCGCTGTGTGCTAGGAGGGCGCCGCCCGCGATGAGGGTTGCAAGCGCGAGCGAGCCGGGACGTGCAAATTGCGATGTCATCGTCGCCTCCTCACTTCGCCGCCGGGACGCCCACGACCTGGAACGGAAGACTGGGCGGTCCAGCCTTGGCATCGAAAAGATGGGAGAGCTGCCCCTCGGGAGCCCAAAGCGTGTTGCCGACCAGCGCCACGCCGGTCGGACCGGCCAGCCCCTCACGCACGGTCTCGACCTGAACCGCGTCGCCGTCGATCGTGACGCGATCGAGCGTGCCGCCGCCTTCCGCCATTACGAACGATTGCCCGCCGGTCGGCCGCAGCGCGTCGGGAAACTTCAAGGCGCGCGAGGGGGCGAGCTTCTTGACGCCGCCGGCTGCGCCGTCCTTCACGTCGACGCGGAAGAAGCCGCCGTTGGTGTAGGTGTTGACATAAAGGTTGCCGTCGGCGCCGAAGGCGATGCCGTCGAGGCCCGCGCCGTCCTTGGGCTGCTCGAACACCGGACTCTCGACGAACACTTCGAGGCTCGTCGCGCCGGGCTGCAAGCGGAGAATCTGCGGTTTCTGCGAGTTCGTCGCATAGAGCGCGCCGTCGGCGCCGACCGCCATATCGTTGCAGATGTTGCCGGTGCCGGGAAACGGCACGCTCATCTTGCCCTCGCCGGAGATCAGATCGAAGGCTTTGAGGTTGCTGCCCGTCGCCGTGCCGGGCCCCGGCACGCCGAGCGCCGAGATGTCGTTGGAGCAAACCCAGAGCACGCCCTTCTTGTCGTCGACCAGCACGCCGAAGGTCGAGCGCGTGTCGTACGTGCCGGGCGCGATCCACGCCTCGGCCGTGGCGGAGCCCGGCTTGATGCGCCAGACGCCGCCGGATGCGAGGCTGCTCACGTAGAGGGTTCCGTCGGCCGCCGCCGCGATGCTCTCCGGGTAGGCACGGTCGCCCGACAGCGCGATCCGCTTTGCCGGCTCCTCCGCGTTGGCCGAGGGTGCCGCAATGACTGCGGCAAGCACGAACAACGACGCGTAGGCTCGGATGACTGCCGTCATGTGAGCGATCCTTTCAGGAACGTCGGCCGGACTTGGCCTCGTAAAGGGATTGAATGATGGCTTGGCTAAGCAAGAGATAATGGTGCCGCCCATCGGATATATGTCGCGCTTGGTCTCCGGGAAGGCCGGTCCGGCAACGCTTCCGACGAAAGTCGAATTGGTCGCGCGGGGGAAGCCGTGCGCCTTCGCGTGCGGACCGACGCGAGCGGCCTCCGAGCGCAGCAGGTTTCAGCGCTTGATCGAGCCGCTGTGGCCTTTTGGGGTCCGGCACGGCGAATGCTATAGCTCACATTCTTCCTGCCGCAGAAACTGCTCGTTCTGCCGCGCGCTGCGGGGACGGCCACCGCCCCCCAGAGCGGCCCAACCCCTCGACGCGAAGCGGCTCAGTGAGGCTCTTGAGCATAACCCGAGGACCATTTCGCTCGGGAGGCATGGACAACGGCGCTCACTCTGCGATCTTCGTGTCGCTGTCTGGTAAGCAATGCGTATGTGGGCTCTACCTCTGTTTCTCTGGAATGCTCTGCGGACAATTCACTCAAGCCTGGGCCTCAAGCGGGAGGTCTTCGGCCTTGCCGTCACATACCTGCTGCTCCGCTTCTATGGCCAGAGCAGGGACTACCTTCAGGCACAGGGCTTTCGCGAGCTGCCGGACGTGCACGGTGCGTGGATAGCCGCAGCATTCGCTGGCATTTATCTGTTGTGGAATCTGCTGCGGCATGCGGCCGAGCTTGAGTACAAAGCCGCGCCAAAGCTGGCTCTCAAGATTTTGGACCCAAGTCAGCGCTACGATACCTACGTGACCATAGGTGAGCGCTTGCTGCGCCTCTATCATCTTGAGGTGGAAAATCGTTCACGCTCAAGGACTGCGAGAAGGGTCGCCGTCACGCTGGAGAGCTACCAGCAAAGCGGAGACAAGAAGCTTGTCGAAATCCGCTCCAAGCTGAAGATAGCAAACGCCGAAGCTGAGGACATCGACCTGAAGCCTCTCGCCCGCGTGGTGTTCGAGCTGTGCGGCGTTGCCGTCAATGGCAGCGGTGCGCCGCCGACGGCGGAAGCCAGGGAAGATCAGACCTTCTCGATCTTGCCCGTGGGGAGCGGCACCATAAAGATCGTTGCCGTGTCGGACGATGCTCCGGCGCTGGAGATGCGGTACACCCTCTACATCGATACAGCCGGCACGATGACAATAAAGCCGCAAACGAACGGCTGACGCTGCTCCTACTTCAGCTGCTTCGGCTTTCGGCGAACGTCGACATCTTGTCCGGTTCGTTTGAGGCTGCCGGCCTTGCCAGTGCTGTTGGTCGTGACCTCGAGCTCGAACTCTGAGCCCTTGCTCTCGCTGCACTTCACGCAGATGCGGGTGTCCGGCAGCGCCTTTAGCCGCGCTTGAGGAATTTCAACGCCGCAGAAACGACAGGACCGCCTTTCGATTTCAGTGTTGTCCATCGGGTGAGCCTCCACAGATGGGTTGCGCGAAGGCTATGGGTACACTCTGTGGCAGAACTGCGATGTGCCATCATCCCAGATCGCCGAACACCAGGAGATCGCTTGCCTCCTGGTCGCCACGCTTGGCCGCTCCGATGAGCAGATCCATGACGCTGCGGTTGTCGTCCGCTTCGGCGCGAGGTTGTCGCTCGATGATCGACTGCACGCGTATCGCGACGCGCTCGGGGTGCTCAGGATCAGCGATCGCCTGGAGGTCACTCAAGGTCACTCCAGCGAGCTGGTCATAGCCTTCGCTGGTCTTGCCGGCGCGCATCAGCTCCCAGCCTCGAACCCATCTGGTCCGAATGACGACTTCGCTCGAATGCATAGCCATGGGCGTCGTTCCTGACGCGCCTCCACGGGCAGTATCGCCCGAACCCTGGGCGGGTTCATGACGTTCTCGGCAAGTAATTGCGGTATTCCCACAGGGAAGTAGCTGTCAGGCCAGGGCAGCCCCGCTCCCAAGGCCCCCGTAGACCATGCTTCTAGATCAGTAGTTCCCGTGATCCTCGCGCTTCCCCAGATCGCCGGGACCGCGGAAATGATCGCTCCGATCGCTGGTGCGCGGCGAGGCATCGGGCGCGCCACGCCCGGAGCGTCTATAGCGCGCGTGACGATGACAGCGCTCGACACCCAGATCGCACCCGATCTGGGGCCCGGCGACATAGCCGAAAAGTCCGCCCCCAATGAAGCCTATCGGGCCCGCCGCAACCGCTCCGGCGACGGCTCCTACGGCGGCGTGCGTAAGCCGCTCTTGCGCGCTGGCAGCAATGGGCGAGAGGACGACTGCGATGGCGACGACGGCTAGTCCACCAAGCGCTCTCATTGGGCTCATCCTTGCGAGATTCGGGCTACCGGCCGATCCCACCAGGACAGTTGGCCCGAATTGGGGAGGCTCTCGAGACACTCAAGTCGAGCAAAACTCAGGGCCTACTTTCGGTCCTGAGGACCGCCGCTGTGAAACGGCGCTTTGCGGGAGCGATTTAGGGCCAATTACAGCCGCGACGAGACGCTGCTGGGCGCGCCGCGAGCGGAATCTGTACGACGCGAGCGCTGATCTCGTACAACGCCGCCGCGGTGTTCTAACAAGTGCTTGAAGGAAGTGGTGGGTGATGAAGGATTCGAACCTTCGACCCGCTGATTAAGAGATATTTGGAAGCCAATCTAAGCCCCTGTGAAACAATAAACTCCGTTGTACACGGCGTCCTTGTTGTTGCTCGTGAAGACCCGTTCGGGCTTGTCGATTTGTACAACGCTTTCGCCCGCCTCAGCCCATCTGATTTTCCGAGTCAGCTCCGTTTCCTTTGGCGCTTGCGAAGCGGCCTTAGGCGCGGCTCTTCGGTCCAGGAAGATCGGACCACTTAAGGCCGAGTGCTTCGCATACTCGGCGAACCGACCGCGGGTCGAGTTCGTGGCGCGCACCGACTAACAGCAGTTCCGCAATCCGCCCCTCGCGGTGAATTGTCACCCTGCCGTGACCTTCTCCGCGCTCTTCGGGTTGCGTATCGAAGCGGCACCCTCGTTCGTCCAACCACTTTTTGAACGTTGCGTATTCCACCGATCCTCCTTCGCTCAACCATGGGTTCAATAAGTGCGCGACCAATTCTATCCACTCTTACTGGGCGTTGAGCCAAGCGGACCGGCCGCGCTCGTAGGCACGCTTAAACTTATCATCGATATACGGCGGCGCCTCTGATCGACTGGCTTCAAGCTGGGCGTGAGCGGCATCCGCTTTGCGGGCCTCTTCGGCCTGGCGCTCCTGGATGAGCCGCTTCTCCTCCGCCTCCTTGGCAACTCGTGCGGCAGCGGTTAGGCGGGCTTCCCGGGCTTTGCGCTCCTCGGTCAAGCGTTGGAGCGCGGCAGCCTTGGCCTTGCGTTGCTCGGCTGTCTTGCGCTTAGCCTCAGCGTTGCGACGCGCTTCGACATTGCGGGCAGCCATACTTGCCCGTTCGGCCTCGGCGTTCTTGTTCCTGCATGGCTCTTGAGCAAGACCTTTGCATAAGGATGCTGGCTTCTCCACAATCATTGCATCGGTTGGTGTCGTCGTGTTTTGAGGTGACGCGGATGCGGGTGCCGGGGAGGGCTCAGTGGGGGGTATCGTCTCATCGGAGGGTGGCTGCTGCGCGATACTAACGGTGCAGCCCGTAAGGAGGAAAAGCGCACCGAATAACGCGGAGCACGCAGCCAATCTCTTCACAAAAGGCTCTCCCAGTTCCAAAAGCCAGTTGTCGTATCAAAAGCGGTTTTTTCTTTGATCTTTGAATGGTGTGATTAAGAGCGCGCGGTGGCGATAAGTGGGAGTGCCACTGTGGAACTTGGTGTCGGAGGAGAAGGCGTGTTGACCATTGCAGCGGTGCGGGCGCGGCTTGAAGCGGCCAAGCTCTATGTTGCGCGCGTCGAAGATGAGCGAACCGGGAGCGAGGATTTCTCCGTGCTCGCCAGCTAAGTTGCAGCTCCGAATCGGATTACAAGTTCTCGGGTTGTGCAAGCGTTCGATTTTGGAAGATCGAGCCCGGGGCAACATGAAACTTCCAACCGACCCGCAAGGAAGGAATGATGAGCGCGCATTATGGGCGCAGGTTGCGTTAGCCGCGTTCGTCGCTGAGACAGGTACTGATGAGACAACCGTCCTCGTCGAGTTTCTCGCCGGGGTAATGCACTGGTGTGACCGATCAGGCGAGAGCTTCGAGGCTCAGCTTGAGCGCGCGCGATCTCTCTACCGCGAAGAGATGGCCTTGCCGTCGCAAGTTGAACAGAGGGGACGTTGGGATGACACGAGGGTATGAACGAACGATCCGGTCGAAGGCCCCAAACTCAGCGTAGTGGGGCCTTTTCTATTTCAAAAGGGTCGCGAAGTTAATTGAGAGCGTCGCGCTGATCGTACCTCGCACCATTCCAATCATACCTCATGCCATCGAGCGCCTAAATCATCCCAAGCTTGGCAAGCCCATCGGCAAGGCTCCTCTTGGTCCGTCAGGCGGCCCACCGAGAACCATCGTCAACTTCGGATAATCTGGGTGGAGTATGTCCATGCGTGCTCAATCGCTCCAACCCCCAACAGGTTCCGCAGTTAGCTGCGGACGGCTCGGATCGCTGCCTCTGTCATGAAGAAACACTTCTCTAAGTGGGTCTATTTGGTTGGATGAGAACCCCGGATCAGCGCCCTTCTTTGTGGCCAGTCGAATCGACGAGGAGCAGCTTCACATCTGGTGCTTACTGTTGCGGCACAAGCTCGTTGGCGATGTCGGGTCTGAATATGCCCGGCCCGAAGAGCGGGCCGTTGCCGACGTCAATGCCGCGTCGGAGACGAGTCGTCTAGCACGCGCAAGCTGTCGCGACGAGCTTCAGTGGGAATTTTTGCCGTTCATGGCGCTCTAACTCGTCGCGATAGCTCAAGTTCGTTGTCTCAACCGAAGCTCGCGAGCCCAAACAATTCGTTCGACTCAGTTAAACTCTGGGCGATGGATCGGCGATACCCGTTGCCGCGATGATTGAAGAGCACAAGCACGACTGGACCAAAGGGAGCATCATGACTGACGGGCCTTGGGACAAGGCGTTCTTGAACGTCATCGAACAAGCTTGCGCGCGCGCGATTAAAAGATCGTTCTCTGACATCCGCGACGAGACAACTAGTCAGGCGCTGGCGCAAGGTTTTTTGGCGGGCGTTGATTGGTGCTGTTCGGAACAGTTCGACGCTGACATTGCGAAGGCCGCGTTAGCTATTGGAATAGAGCCAGGCGAAGCCGCCACAGGGGCGATTCGGAAAATGGGTTGATGGAGGTAAGCTACAAAGGGGGACGCATGACACGCGACGATATCGCAAAAGAGCGAGCATTGAAGATGCACGATCTTGCGTTGTCAGTCCTTCGTGTGAAGGGAACTGTAAAACTGGACGGATTGGCCAGCGGCCTAGAGTTCAGGGGCCGACTACTCAACATTGAGTGGCGTCCCGAGCAAGGCCAGCTTGATATTTGGTCCGGCCGCCGTGTGCTATCGGTGGAACGGTTCCGTGGCAAGCCGCAGGTCATCCATTACGTTTCCGGACCTTGGGAACTGCATCTGATCAATGCAGCAAAGGTGGCGGCGTGACGGCCGCCCGCACCGACGGGTTATTGCCTCGCACTGCAACTCGCTAGTTGACCCAATGACGATAGATCAATTTCTGTGGTGGTTGCTGATGTGTGCAGGCGTGATCGCGCTTGTTATGGTTGTCGCGTTCATCGAACGAAAGAAGCGGGGTGACTGACGGATGTGATGCTGGCTGTGGGGAGCTTGCGCATGAAGTGCTCTAAGCTCGACTAGTAAAGTTCGCTGATCGCTTCGAGGGCTAACCGGGTTAAGCAACCCAAGTCACGCTCGCCCTCTTTCACTGCTGCCATAATCTTCAAGGCCATAATCCTGCGTAGCGTGCTGCAGTTGCTGGCTTCGTCGCGGGCGACAGCCTCGACTTCCTGCCACGCAGCGTCGAGTGCGCGTGTCATCAACGCCAATTTGTGTGGGCCATAGTAGTCAGTTGGGAACGTCACCTGTCCGCTCCACCCTGTCTGCGGAGCTGATTATATAGATACTCCGTGAGCCGATTGTTGTTGGGGCCTACACCTTTTTAAGCAATGCAGCGCTCCCTTTATGTTCCATTCGTCAAACTTCCGCAGGTATTGGGGGCTGAGAGCGTCGCGTGCTCCCCCTTGTATCGGCAGCGAATTCAGCACATGAATTTCCCCAACAATCTTCCCAATGAACCCCGTAATGCCGAATTGCTCCCGCTCATGGGTAAGGCGCTTCGCGCTGCATTGGGTGATCGTCAGCGTTCTCGGCATGACGTCGCCTTCCGATCCTGCGCAAAGCGATGGCTTTGCCATCACGGCTGTTGTTGCAGGCGAACGCGATCCAGAGTGCCTGAAACGCGCAGCTTTAAGTGCCACGGTCAGCCGCAGCCCTAACAGCTGAGCCGGCGCTTGTTGCTGCGAATAGCCCCTCTTCACGCGCGTAGCTCGGACCCATCCTAGAACGGGTTGAAGGGCAACTTGCGCCGGCTTCCACGGAGGGCGGCGCTTCTTCCTGGCGAATATCAAGCGGGGTGAAGCGGTCGGAGCAGCGATACTCCGGCCGACTCTGTTTTAAGTGGGCCGCCTTAGCGCCATTGCGGCGGCTGGGCGCCGACTAGGATTTCTTGTTTTTCCTCTTCGGCTCCCAGAGGCCGAGCAAGGCGCCGGTTGGGTCCGTGATGATGCTGAGCGAACCGGCACCTTTGACCTCGGTTACGTCTTTCTTAATCTTGGCCCCAAGAGATTTCGCTTTTTTGGTCGCCTTCTTGACGTTGGCAACCTTCACATAGGCGATCCACGTTGAGTGACCGTCACGCATCGGGTTCTTCATGAGACCGCCACCCGTCCCTTCGCCGACTTTGATCAGGGTGTAGGTCATGTCCCCCATATCAAGGTCTTCAAGTTTCCATTTGAACAGCTTTCCATAGAAGGACTTCGCCTTGGCCACGTCTGTTGTCACCAGCTCGACGTGGACGAATGGGTTACCCATGATCTGACCTCCTCTTGGCGCTCAAAACTCTAGCTCTACTCGTGGCTGCTTCAAAGGCCACGCAAGCTTCCCAGACAAATGGAGATAAGGCGAATGCTCGTGACCCTTCTCTCTATCGTGGGGCTTCTATGCGGTGCGGCAAGCCCGATCGGATCTATGGCCTCGGTTCATCGAACTGGGTGCGAGTTGTGCCAATTTGTCGGCTCAACGCCCGGATCAGACTTCCACGCAGTAGCGCGTCCGAACGGTGGCCCAAGCCGCATCATTCTCATGCGCCATGCCGACAAGCCCGATGACCCCGATGACCCCGACTTGTCCGCGGCTGGCGAGGCAAGGGCTGAGCATCTCGCCACCTACATCCCTCAGGCATTTGCCAAGCCCGATTAGATAATCGCGACGGCGCGATCGAAACACTCCGATCGGCCATTTGAAACCGTAGAGCCGCTGGCCCGGGGTGTGGGCGTGACGGTTCAGCACGACATCCGCGACAAGGACTTCGAGGACCTCATCGACGAAATCTTCTCGGATGAGGACTATCGAGGCAAAACGGTCGTCATCTCCTGGCATCACGGTACGCTGCCGGCAATCGCAGCGCTGCTTGGGGCTCCGGCGGGGAGTTATCCGGATCCGTGGCCCGATGACACGTACAACGTCATTCTGGATTTTCGCTACGACCCGAACTCCGGTGCCCCGCCGACAGTCACGCGGGTGACCGAGCCGTTCTAGTTCGTCGCGGGCGAAATTGCGCCAAGCGCCGGCATGTTGGCTGGGACAGCAACAATTTAGCTAAGGCCGCACGCTGGAATTAAGCTTGCTTCGGACGACAGCCCAAGCAGACCGGGTTGATCCTACCTCGAAGGCGCGCGTTTTGGTAAACGGCGCCTCCCCTCAACTAAGATGTTGCGAAGGGTTCGCTTAAACTTTTCACGGGCATCTTTCGGTTCAGGAAACGTTCGGAGTGTTGTGCCATGACCGTCGAGATACGGCAGGCCGGCGCTGAGTGGCTCGTCGAAGTCCACGGAGAACCGATCGGCACAGCTCCCAGCGCCGTAGAGGCGTTGGAGCTTGCTGTGTATTGGGAAAGGCGCCTCGATTGCGTCGCGTCGTGGCGAGTGAGCCAGGAGATGCCGCCGCTGCCGCACTCACTAAGCCGCATTCTCGGTGCTGCTCAGCTCTCGGGTCGAAATACCGCGAGTTCGGATCGAACCAAAGCGTAGCCTGAAGGGTGCGACCCACAGAGACCGCTACCTCATCCGCGGAGGGGCTTTCTTTGGTGTCGGCGAGAGTGCCTGCTAGAAAAGGTATCAGGCAAAGGAGATTTGCGATGGCCCGTAAGCTGGAACACGCAGAATGGCAGCCCTTTCTCGACCGCGTTTCGAAGGGGCTCGCCGGAAAACAAGCTGAGATCAAGGTAGCGTCGCTCGACCTTGGCGATCAGTTACAGGCGGGATGGGTGTCGCTCATCGGCCTCGTGTACGACCCCAAAGACGATATCGTGGAGGTCGCGCTCGAAGGCCTAGATCATATGATACACAAGCCGCGCGAGCTTTACGTCGAGGAAGAGGATGGGCAACTTTCGAGCCTTGAGGTCGTCGACGCTGACGGTGGTCGGCAAATCATAAAGCTCAAGGATATGCTGCTACTGCCCGCTGCCTAATCCCTCTGTTTCGATACGACTTCCGGCAAGCTTGAGCCGCCTGCGCTTTCTGATTTCGGTTGGGAATGGGATGGGGGTGGTCGCGCGGGGTTGGCGAAAAAGGTCGACATGCTTGTAGACGCGATGGAAAGCCAATGCTGACTCGGATCATGGCAATGATGATGGCTGCCACGCTTGTCGCGGCGTCCCCCGCATTAGCTCAAGGGTCTAACAACACCAACCCGCGAAGGTCATTCGGCAACTTCGGGCCGACAAGCGACGCGATAGGTCGAGCAAATCCCGGCAACCAAGCCCGCGAGCGGCCTACCGACCCTAGTCAGTTCCGCAGCCTTCCAGGCTTCGTTGCCCCATCGCAATCGCAACCGACCACACCCCTTCTTCCAGACAGCACGGGCCAAACGCCTGGACGATAACTGGTTGCGTAGGGGTCGTGCCTCACACACCTCGAAGACTGGAATGTTCGCATCAGCGGAGAGGACCAATGGAATACGGAACATTCAAGTTGTGGCTGACTGAACGCGGATGCCGCTTCGATACGCAGCCAGAGCAGCGCGGAGATGGGCACGGCACGGTGACTATCCATCGTGAGGGGCGGACCGCAGAACTGCTTCTAGTTGGGGCGCGCCACGAACTTGACCCTAATTCGGTTCGCCGAGTTTGCGAAGCGCTTGATCTCAAATGGTCGGATCTCCCTGGACCTAAGAGTCGCGCCTGATGATGTCCCTTCCACTATGGCGCGTCATGCGCATATTTCGACCGCGGGTTCAGACCGCGACCGATCTGCCTGATGAGATAGCAGATCACGCTCGTGCTCTCGCTGTGGCGCTGGCAAACCCCAGCACGCCACACGACGAGCGCGTTGCTCTGCGGCGCGCCTTCTCAAAGAGGTTGTCCACCGAGGTCTTGTTGACACGGGTAGCTGGCTGGGACGAATTCCACCGGGAGTTTTGGGAGAGCTACGAGGCTGCCGCGCCCAGCCATGAACCAGGCGTCTCTCGAAAAGGGGGCGGTCCGACCGCCTTGGTTAGTAGCCAGACGGACAATGAGCAACCAATGCCAGATGAACTAACCGGCACAGCGCTCAGAGGTCCAATTGCGCACGTCTAGCTCTTGGGGGCGAGTAGCGGGATATACCTAGAAAGGGACCCCGCGCACCCCCGCTGCGGACGGTGGCGGATTTGGCGAGAGTGGTGCCGTTGAGCGTGTTGCTTGAGAACGTCCGGCGACTCCGACGTAGGTAGTTTCCGAGCCTTTGCGGGTGGAGCTTTGTATGGACGGGTGGGCACAATGGAGTGGCCTCGCAAGATTTGTAACGAGTATTGCGTCGACTTTCCGTTTGCTCGGGGCGGCTCGACTTCTCTAGCCACGTTTGGTCGGGCCGCTTCGGTATTGAGCAGGGGAGCGAAGTAGGTCGCGTGCGAAAGGAAGAGAAGCTGAATGCATGATGGTCACGACGCCAAGAGATCACCACGACGCTGGTCAGGAGGTGAGCGCAAACGAGCCACTTCTGCCGTTAGAAACGGGAATCGCGATGATACAAGCGCGAAGGCGCAAAAGAGCTACGAGAGGTACATAGCGCTCGCACGCGATGCTGCGGCAGCCGGGGACACCATTGAGATGGAGAATTGCTACCAGTACGCAGAACATTTCCTGCGCGTCATGAACGAACGAGCGACATGAGCCCGCAGGCTCTCAGCTAGACGACTTTCAAGTTTACGGCCGCCACCTTGCCGTTACGGCCGGTCTCAGTCTCGAACGAAACCCTCTGGTTCTCATTGAGCTGGCTTAGCCCTGCTTGTTCAACAGCGCTGATGTGAACGAACACATCGTTGCCCCCGCCCTCGGGCTGGATGAAGCCGAAGCCTTTTTGGGAATTGAACCACTTCACAGTTCCTTGCTGGGCCACGGGGGAGATCCTCTCGTTTGAGACGTCGAGGGAAGCATGGTTATCGCGACATAGCCGGGCTGTCACGCAATTCTCTAGCGCCATTCTTATTGGCAGCCGCGTCTTCGGCATCGCCGCCAGCACTAGCTCGGAATTCAGCGCAGAAGGAACGCAGCGGCCCAGCAGAGAGCTCTTGTCGGACTGTACCTTGGCGATCGTGTAGAGCTTCCCGTTCACCTGCGGTCTCGGCCTCTCGTTCAGCGTCGGACTTTGACGTGAGCAGCGGACTACGACTGCGAGTCAGGATTTCTTCTTTTCCTCTTCGGCTCCCAGAGGCCGAGCATGGCGCCGGTTGGGTCCGTGATGATGCTGAGCGAACCGGCACCTTTGACCTTGGTAACGTCCTTCTTCACCTTTGCCCCGAGAGATTTCGCTTTCTTGGTCGCCGCCTTGACGTTGGCAACCTTCACATAGGCGATCCACATCGAGTGCCCATCGGGCATCGGGTTCTTCATGAGACCGCCACCTGTTCCCTCGCCCACTTTGATCAGGGTGTAGGTCATGTCCCCCATATCAACGTCTTCAAGCTCCCACTTGAACAGTTTTCCATAGAATGACTTCGCCTTGACCACGTCTGTCGTCACCAGCTCGACGTGGACGAATGGGTTGCCCATGGTCCGACCTCCTATTGATGATCAAAGATTAGCTCTGCGCGCGGCTGCCTGAAAGTTCCAGGTAGCTTCGTAGTTACAGGAGATACGGAGAGTCTGCCGTCGTCTTAGCGAATTGGTCCGCCCGCAAAAAAAGAGGCGCCGGGTCTATAAGGAGACCGAGACGCCTCTTGGCATGCCACGAAGCCGGGGGACGGCTGATCTTGCTCGGGGGGAGCAAGTCGCAGCAGCGGCCCCATATAGACCCATCGTCCGTTGAATGAAACAGGACGTGCCCAATTATTTCGTCGGGGCCGGTGACTAGATCTCAAAAGACTCTATCTTCGCGCCCTTCTTCACGGCATCAATAAGCCAATTTGGCTTACGGCCTCGGCCGGTCCAGGTCTGGGAGGCATCCTTAGGATTGCGATACTTGGCGACGCCAGAACCTTTGGAACCGCGTTTGCCGAAGAGTTCCTCAAGCCGGAACCCGGCCTTCTCCGCGTAGGCGCGCAGCTGATCTTTAGTTGCTTTGGCGTCTTCGGCCTTGCGCGCGATGATGGCGGCAGCGACTTTCTCTTGAAGGGTGAGCAAGTCTGCGTACGACATATTATCAAGACCGTTGGCTCGTGCCATGCGACTACCTCGTTATGTGGCAGGATTGATCCTCGCGTCCTATCGTGGATGATGGGCCAAATCAATTGATAGTTCGCACCACATCGTAGTGCCTGGGCCAAGAAACCGGAGATACCGTGAATGTTTGCGAGTATTGCCTGCGCCGCGATGCTTCTACTCGCTCCCGCCGGCGCGGAAGCCTCGCCTCCAGCGTTTATTGGCATTGAGACGATAGCGCGGGACACCTTAGTAGATCCCGGACGCCTCTCTTTGATCTTCGCTCATCAAGCCGAATGCGACTTATGCCAGTACGTACGCTCGGCTCCCTCGTCCGAATTCAGCGCGGCCCCACACCCTAATGGCGGCCCAAGTCGCATCATTCTCATGCGCCATGCCGACAAGCCAGACGACCCCGATGATCCTGATTTGTCAGCGGCCGGCGTAGCAAGAGCTGAGCATCTCGCCACCTATATCCCTCAGACATTCGGCAAGCCCGATTACATAATCGCGACGGCGCGATCGAAACACTCGGATCGGCCATTTGAAACCGTAGAACCATTGGCCCGGGGTGTGGGCGTGACGGTTCAGCACGACATCCGCGACAAGGACTTCGAGGACCTCATCGACGAAATCTTCTCGGACGAGGCCTATCGAGGCAAAACGGTCGTCATCTCCTGGCACCATGGGACACTGCCAGCAATCGCAGCGCTGCTTGGGGCTCCGGCGGGGAGTTATCCGGATCCGTGGCCCCATGACACGTACAACGTCATTCTGGATTTTCGCTACGACCCGAACTCCGGTGCCCCGCCGACAGTCACGCGGGTGACCGAGCCGTTCTAGTTCGTTCGTGGGCGAAATTACGCTAAGCGCCAGCATGGTGGCCGGGGACAGCAACAATTTAGCTAAGCCCGCACACTGGAATTAAGCTTGCTTCGGACGACAGCCCAAGCAGACCGGGCTGATCCTACCTCGAAGGCGCGCGTTTTGGTAAACGCCGCCTTCCCTCAGCTAAGATATTGCGAAGTGTTCGCTTAAAGTTTTCGAGCGCACTTTTGATCTCAGGAAACGTCTTGGAGTGTTGTCTCCCTGCGCGATTTCACCGCGTGAAACTCGGTGACTAACCTTCCCCCCCTAAACAACTTGGTCCCCCACGTCAGCTTTGACCTCGTGCCGGGTCGAAGCGCCGAGATTGATCAGAAGGTTTGGGCCTCCCAAACCGGATGATCATGCTGACAGTCACCCAACTATTGGCCACTCTCCCAGGGTAATCCCCGTCGAGTCATTCCACAAATCACCGAATTACCCACGGCTTGAATGGCTATAGCCAACGATGTGATGGCTATCCTAGAGAGCGGTTTGAGGATTAGCTCGCTCCCTGGAGCTACGCCTGGAATACCTGCGCGCAAAGTCCGTAATTCGTCCAATGGCGCAATCCAGGCACAGGTAATTCGCGAAACCGCCCTGTGCTCAGCGAGACTTCAACGGTAGACGTTCTCTCGATCTGAATCTTGCCAAATCGATCTTTCGCTTGGCCTTCCTTTTCCCTCCCCTTCATTCCCCAGACCAAACTACAGCTTTCATACGAGCGCCGTTACCAGTCGCGCAGGCTCAGCAGGTAACGAAGTCGTCGGGGATGTCAGCTACTCCTCCACAAGCAGACGGCCACACTCTGCGCCCCGCGGGGCCGCTTAGGGCCACAAGCGGACGCGGGCGGTGCAATCAACGTCTCAGCTTCAAGCGTGAAGCTCGGCCTCCGGATTGGCCCCGATATTGTGAATCGAAAGATCGGCGCCGCGACGTTCCTCTTCGGGCGTGAGCCGGATACCAACGGTAAGTTTGAGCGTGCCGTAAACAATGATTCCAGCCGCGAAGCCAAAGGCGGCGCATCGCTCATTTATGGACGGCGCAATGAGGTCGGTGCCCCCTCCGTAAGATCGGTACCGATAATGATCTTCGCCATGACCGGGTCGGAGGCGCGAGTGAGCCCAAACCCGATACCAGCGTTGACATCGAAGCGCCCGACCTTGAAATCAACGACGCCGTAAATGTTGTGCTGCTCTTCCTCGAACGGCACGAAGTTTGGAAGCGGTCCAAGCTCTGTATAGTACTCGATCCCGACGGAGAGATCATCGCTCAGCTTGCGCGCGAAGCGAGCGCAGGGAGCAAACGATGTCTCGCCGTTCTTGCCGAAACCGGAATTGAGGATGGGGTTGACGATGAACTCATAATCTCCCCTGCGAAAGCCGATGATAGGTCGGATCTCCAAATTCCATCTGGTTTGTGAGAACTGCGGCATCGCGTAGCTGAACTCGAAATTCGCGCCGTAAAAAACTTCTCGCTCCGCCGCGTTGGGCGTGACGAAGAGCTCGCGGAGTTTGGCAGCGTTTGAATAGAATGTTCCGTTCTGATCGATTGCAAATGGCGCATAGAACCCCATTTCCCACCAATCGGTGATGCCGTAGGCAAATTCTGGGGTCCCGTTGAGCGCATGATTTGGGATGATGCCTCCCGGAAAGTCGGGTTGCTTGAGGCCGTCGATCGCGTAGTTGAGGTGCTGCTCCAGCGTCCACTGGCCGACTTTGGCGATCTCGGCGTTGTAGACCTGGATCTCGTCGGTGATCGCATGGGCTGTGACCGGAACCTGGTCGTTCGCCGCTCCCGCTGCACAGGTCGCAGCGCTGAAAGAGATTAGCGCGAGAGGGAGGGATCTTCTGCAAGTGGTCAGCATTCGTCCAACCTTGAGCCCGTCCCGACACCATACGCTGCCTGCGAAGGCTGTGGTTGCGCAGCGGGCACATGTATTCAGGATTGGACCTAGGCCTTCGCGATCGCCAAGCGAGCAATAAAAAACCAAACCGCCCCGTGTGTTGCCGACCTACACCACGACGGAGCTTTGATCCGTCATAGAAAAAGTCGACGTACCCGTGTGATTCGATCCGTGCGAGGAACGGTCGCGTGTAAAAGGCAGCGGCTCTGAATAGGACGGACTGGGGAATTTGATTCGGCGGATCGTCATAACTGCCGCGCTCATCACGCTGATGCCACTGCCTGGCGGCGCTGCCGACAGCGTGCCCGGAAGCACGTCAGCAGCCCACCAATGGACCGGCTTCTATGTCGGCAGTCACTTGGGAGATGCTTGGGGCCATTCTGATTGGGAGTTTCGACCCGGCCTTGAGTGGCTCGTTCGGGCTATACCACGGATACAATGCGTTCACGGGAACCGGAAGCTACTTCGCTGGTCTCCAGCTAGGTTATAATTATGAGCTGCCGAGCAAAGTGGTGTTCGGCGTCACGACAGATGTTTCCTTCCCCAACACGGTCGCCGGCGTTCAAACTTTTACCTCACCTTCCACCGGCCAAGCGAGCTTTGGGGAGGCAGTCGAGTACTCCGGTACGCTTCGTGGTCGCGTCGGATACGCCATGGGTGATCGCTTGCTCTATGCCACGGGCGAACTCGCCTGGACCGACGATCGCTTTACTCGCACCCAGGTTGCCGGCAGCCCAGTTGGTGGCACCGCTACTCCAGGTACAAGCGAGTCATCGTTGCACACGCGCGTCGGCTGGGCAGCGGGTGCAGGTATCGAGTTCCCTGTAGCGTTGAACTGGACGGCAAACCTAGAATATTTACTTACTGAGTTTGGGCCTCAGACGGTCGTATTTCCGGCAGGTGCACAACGGTTCAAGTCCGACCTCGAGCGAGAAGACGTGCGCTTCGGCCTCAACTACCAGTTCGGAGATGACTCGCCGTCGGCTTCCGGAATCACCGCACCAAAATCGAATGTTTGGAGCATTCACGGGCAGACGACCTTCGTCGACCAGTCCGCCCCCCCGTTTCGATCCCCCTACGTCGGCCAAAACAGTCTCATACCTAACCAGACCGCTGAGACCTGGGACGTTACGTTTTATGCGGGCTTGCACTTGTGGCACGGCGCCGAGTTTTGGTTCAACCCAGAGATCGACCAAGGCTTCGGTCTCAGCGGCACCGTCGGTGCCGCCGGGTTTCCGAGCGGCGAATTCACAAGGTCGGCGCCGTCTATCCCTACGCGCGGCTGCATCGCTGTTCATCCGCCAAACAATCGACCTCGGCGGAAAAAGCGAAACAATCGACCCCGACATCAATCAGTTCGGTGGCACTCAAACCGCCGATCGGCTGGTCATCACGCTGGGAAAATTTTCGGCGCCGG
>CAWFOR010000022.1:0-34375 GCA_963817485.1 uncultured Alphaproteobacteria bacterium
GTTGCCAACGTGAGGGTCGACGGTTCAAATCCGTTCGCCCGCTCCAATTTCTTCCAGGATCGACGACTTCATCGCGGGGCGCTGAGCCGCGCTCACGCCATCGCGGCGGCAGGGCTCGCCACGGGAGCCGGAGCGGCAGATCTATTTGCGGCCTCGAGCCGCACGAGCAGCTCCTCGGTCAGCGCACGCGTGGCGACGCCGGCAGCGCCCGGATACTTCGCCATGTAGCTGCGGTTGAAGGTCTGGAAGTTCGCCGCATCCTGAAGCGCCGACATGCGCGGCACCGCCTGCTTGAAGCAGTTGTTCTCGACGTTTTCCTCCAGCCAGCGGTGGTATTCCTGGTCGGACGGCGAGTTCAGGTCCTTCATGTTGACGATGACGCCGAGGTTGTCGGCAAAGCCCATCTCCGGGTTCAAGCCCTTGAAGCGGCGGAACACCTCGAGCCCGCACACCGATACGTAGTCGGCCTTGGTCGGCGAGACGTGAAAGTCGGCCTCGCGCAGCCAGCTCTCGGTGAGAATCGAGAGGCCCGGCGGGCAATCGATGATCACGATGTCGAACACCTTGCGCACGGCGGCAAGCAGCTCCGCCGATGACGGTGCGCAGGCGCGCGTGCAGGCTCTCCTTCGAGACCTCGCGCTCGAGCAGCGTGAGCTGCATGTCGCTCGGCAGCAGATAGACGGTGCGCGCGTCGTCGACGTCGGAGACGTTGCGTACGATGAACTTCGGCCACTCGGCCGTCTCGCCCTTGAGCACGGTCGCGTGCAGGTAGTCGACGATGGTCGCGCCGTCGCTCTGCAGCTTGTAGAGGTTCGATACCGTCATCAGCATGCTGGAGACGCTCGCCTGCGCATCCGAGTCGATCACGAGCACGTTCTTGCCGTGGTAGGCCGACAGGGTCTCCGCCAGGGCCAGCACGATCGTCGACTTGCCGACACCGCCCTTGGTGTTCATCACCGCAATAGCGTTCTGCATGGTGTCCGGACTTGCCCCTCTCGTCCTCGCATGTCCCCTCGAGGCGCTCAAAAGCGCCCCGTCTTCAATGCCCTGAGAATATGGCAGCCATTGGATCGGCGGCAACGAGGAAGCCCCGCGGCGAAGCGCACCAGGAAGCGTCTCAGAACGGAACGCGATAAATGGGTGCGGAAACGCCAGCTTGCGACGCGACCTTGCGCGCGCCATGAAGTCTCAATACATCAACTGCCCATAAATGAGACGAGTTGCTCTCTAGGAGGCTCTTCCGCCATGGGTTACGCGCCGGCGCTTCGCTCCGCCCGCCCCTCGGCCGCATTCACTCTGATCCCGCTTATTGCGATCTGTCTGACGCTCGCGGGCTGCGGCGTCAACAACATCCCGACCTACGAGCAGAACGCCAAGGCCGCGTGGTCGGAGGTCCTGAACCAGTACAAGCGGCGCGCCGACCTGATCCCCAACCTGGTCGAGACCGTCAAAGGCTTCGCCGACCAGGAGAGAACGGTGCTGACCGACGTGATCGAGGCGCGCGCCAAGGCCACGCAGGTGCAGGTGAACATTCCGGCCGACATCCTGACCAACCCCGAGGCGATGAAGCAATTCCAGGACGCGCAGAACCCGCTCGGCGGCGCGCTCGGGCAATTGCTCGCGGTCGTGCGAGCGCTATCCCGACATCAAGTCGGGGCAGAACTTCCTCGCCCTGCAGAGCCAGATCGAAGGCACCGAGAACCGCATCGCCATCGCGCGGCGCGACTACATCAGGCGGTGCGCGTCTACAATACCGAGATCACGACCTTCCCCGGTCGCATCTGGCGCTCCGTCATGTATCCGGCCTCGAAGGAGATGGCGACGTTCGACATCGCGCCCGAGGAGATGAAGGCGCCCAAGGTCGATTTCACCAAGCCGAAGTAGGGCTGCCTCGAGGGCCGCAAATATGCCTGGGAGCGCTTCCCCGTCCCGGCGCTTATCCCGCGCCCTCGCCTGCCTCGCCCTGTCGGCGATGGCCTTCGCGATGGCCGCAGCCGCCCATGCCGGACCGACGTTCCCGCCGCTCACGGGGCGCGTCGTCGACGAGGCCGGGCTGCTGACGCCGGAGGACCGGGCCGCTCTCACCGGCGAGCTCGCCGCGCTCGAGGAGACGTCGACCGACCAGTTCGCCGTCGTGACGCTGAAATCGCTGCAGGGCTATTCCATCGAGGACTACGGCTATCAGCTCGGCCGCGCCTGGGGCATCGGCCAGAAGGGCAAGGACAATGGCGTCCTGCTCATCGCGGTGCCGAGCGAGCACAAGGTGCGCATCGAGGTCGGGCGAAGGCTCGAGCCGATCCTCACCGACGCATTGTCGAACATCATCATCAACCACGCGATCGTTCCGGAGTTCCGCAAAGGCGACTTCGCGGCCGGCATCAAGGCCGGCGTGCGCGACATCAAGGATGTGCTTCTCGGCGATGCGGAAGCCGTCAAGGAGCGCGCACAGGGCGCGCGCCGCGGCGAGAGCCCCGATACCATGCAGGTCATTCTGCTGATCTTCTGGATCTGCGTCGTGCTCTACATCCTCTATGCCGTATTTCGCTCCGCGCAGGCGGCGCAACAAGCCGGCGTTGCCGGGGGCCGAAGGGCTGGCCGCACCGTCATCATCCCAGGCAGCTCTGGCGGCTGGGGCGGCGGCTGGTCGAGCGGCGGCGATGGCGGCGGAGGCGGCTGGTCGGGCGGAGGCGGCGATTTCGGCGGCGGCGGCTCGTCGGGAAGCTGGTAAGGATCGGGGCGGGAGAGGTTGAGATGAGTTTATTCTCCGGCGACGAGGAGCGGCGCGTCTCCGACGCGATCACGCAGGCCGAGCGCAAGACCTCGGGCGAGGTCGTCGTCGTGGTCGCCGCGCGCAGCGACACCTACCTCTACATTCCCCCGCTGATCGGAGCGCTCGTGAGCCTGCTCCTGCCCTGGCCGCTGATCTTCTTCACCAAGCTCGACGTCGAGATGATCTATCTCGCGCAGCTCGCGCTGTTTTTAGTCCTCACGGCGCTGCTGCTGCCGCACGCGATGCGCGCCGCGTTCGTGCCGGCACACATCAAGCGGCTGCACGCGCACCGGCGCGCGGTGGAGCAGTTCATCGCCCAGGACCTCCACACCACGACCGGGCATACGGGCGTGCTCATCTTCGTTTCGGTCGCAGAGCGCTACGCGGAGATCCTCGCCGACACCGCCATCGACGCGCGGGTGCCCCAGGGGACGTGGAAATCGATCGTCGACGAACTCGCCGCCGCCTGTGCCGGCGGCAAGCCGGCCGACGGGCTGGTGGCGGCCATCGGGGCGGTCGGAACGCATCTCGCCCGCCATTTCCCGCCCGACACGCGCGACGTCAACGAGCTTCCCGATCATCTGATCGTGCTGCCGTAGCCGCCGCGCCGAGGGCTTTGCGGCGGCGCCATCTTTTCGTGCTATGTCCTCGGGCCTCGGGGCTCGCTGGGGGGCTGACCGGGGCTGCCGGGGGAAACGACCTTGACGATTGCCACGTCCGCTCATCACACCGTGACGCGCGCGCCGCTGATCGCCCGCATCTCGTGGATGCTGTTTGATTGGTCGGCCCAGCCGTTCTACACCCTGATCCTGACCTTCCTCTTCGCCCCGTACTTCGCCAACGTGGTGGTCGGCGACGGCCCGCGCGGGCAGGCCCTATGGGGCTATGGCGCAGCCGTTGCCGGCATCATCGTCGCCATCGGCAGTCCCTTCCTCGGCGCGTTCGCCGACGGGCGCGGCCAAAGGAAGCCATGGATCGCGCTGTTCTCGGTCATTCTCGCCGCCGCCATGGCGACGCTGTGGGTGGCAACGCCGGCGGCCTCCATGCCGACGATCCTGCTGGTCCTCTTCGCCTTCGTATGCGCGACGGCCGCGGCCGAGTTCACCGCCGTCTTCACCAACGCGATCATGCCAGGACTGGTGCCGCCCAACGAGCTCGGGCGCCTCTCCGGCGCGGGTTGGGCTTGCGGCTATTTCGGCGGCCTCGTCAGCCTCGCGCTCGTTGCCGGTCTCGTTGTGCCCTCGCCCGAGACGGGAAAGACCCTGCTCGGCCTGCAGCCGCTGATCCCGCTCGACATCGCAGCGCGCGAAGGCGATCGCCTCGTGGGGCCGCTGTCGGCTGCCTGGTACCTCTTCTTCATGATCCCGTTCTTCCTGTTCGTGCCGGACGAAAGCCAGCCGCATCGGCATGACGGGCGCCCGGCGACGGCGGAGCTGTGGGACACGGTGCGCACGCTGCCCGAGCACCGCGATCTTTTGCTGTTCCTCATCGCACGCATGATCTTCACCGACGGCCTCACCGCCATCTTCACTTTCGGCGGCATCTACGGCGCGGCGGTGTTCGGCTGGGGCGTGCTGGAGCTGGGGTTGTTCGGCATCATCCTGACGCTGATCGGCGCCTTCGGCGCCCTGATCGGCGGCGTGCTCGACGACCGCTTCAGCGCCAAGTTCGTCATCCTAAGCGCGCTCGTCATCCTGTTGTTTGCCGCCCTCGGCATCCTGTCGATCGACGCGACGCACATCCTCTTCGTTGTCCCCGTCGAGCCTAAGGCGCCGGGCTCGGCGCCGTTTTCCTCGCCCGGGGAGCAGGCGTTCCTCGCCTTCGCAATGGTGGTCGGCCTCGTCTCCGCGCCGGTGCAGGCATCGAGCCGCTCGCTGCTCGCGCGGCTGGCGCCGCAAGAGAAAATTACCCAGTTCTTCGGGCTGTTCGCCTTTTCCGGCAAGGTGACCGCATTCTTCGCGCCATTGCTGGTGGCGACGCTGACCGCGGTCACCCATAGCCAGCGCATCGGCATGTCGGCGATCGCCTTGTTCCTGATCACCGGCATCGCCCTGATGCTGCCGGTCCGCTCGCCGCCGAAAGAGGGCTAGTGCAGGCGGCGCGCCATCCCCACTTATTGGTGATGAGGCGAGCAAAGCTACACGAGCAAGCGACCAAGGGAGGTCATATGAAACGCATTCTTCCGGTGCTGGGAGCGGCAGCGCTGCTGCTTCCGCTGGCGGCGCTCGCGCAGGAGAAGCCGCTCCCGCCCAAGGCTGACGAACCGGTCGAGGAGCCGCCGGCGCACAAATCCGCCAGCGAGGCAATCGACCAGGCCAAGGACGCCGCGACCGCAGCCATAGAGGCCGCCAAGCAGGCCGTCATCAAGGCGATCGACAAGGCGAAGGATCACACCGACGAGGCCATTGCCGAAAGCAAGGACGCAACCGGCAAGGCTATGGACAAGGCGAACGAGGCGACGCGCATTCTCGATAAGGCAGCGCAAGCCGCGCGCGAGGTGCTCGACAAGGCAAAGTCCGCCACTTCCGAGGTGCTCGATAAGGCGAAGGAAGCGACCAAGGACATGGGCTCGAAGGATACGGGTTCAAAGGCAACGCCCGACGACGGCAAGCCGGTGAAGCCGCCTCCGCCCGATTCACTCTGAGCCGAGAGAGCGAACCGCAGTAACGAAACGGGCCAGGGAAGTCTCCCTGGCCCGTTCGCTTTTATGGGGCGGGTCCTTGCTCGGTCGGAGCAGGCTCTGCCGGCGCGGCAGGAGCCGTACTATCCTTCGGCTCCGGCTCGGCGTTGGGCAGCGCGGGCTCGGCTGCCGGTGCTGCGGGCGGCGCGGCCTCTGCCGGCGCAGCCGGGGCCATGGCGTCGGACGGCGCAGGCGCGGCCGGGGCCATCGCATCGGAAGGCGCGGGCGCAGGCGCGGTGGTGGCCGCCGGAGCAGGCGCCGCCGCCTTCTCCGGAAGCGGCGTGTAGATATAGATGATGCCGGTGACAATCGCGGCGAGAATGATGACGAAGATGATCGCCCTGATGACTGTATTCACTGGCTAATCCCCTCAGCTCCGTGGATCTCGCCCCCATTCTAAGGAATTTGCCGCGCGAGCACAATCACCGCCTGGGGCGCTCGGCCACCATGAACCAGGACGGCCCCGCATGAGGGTCGTTCCAGATGCGCTTCCAGTGAAAACCGGCCTTCTCGTAGGCGCGTACCGCACGCTCGTTGCGGACGGAGGGGAAGACGCACACGGCTACCGCGAGCGTCGAGGCGAACACCTCCCCCTTGAGGAGTGCCAGCGCCGTCTGGCCGACGCCACGGCCGCGGTGCTCCTCCGACGCGATGAAGAGATCGAGGTCCCAGGTGCCGGCCTCGAGATCCTGCGGCAGCGATTCACCCCACAGCGTGGCATCGACCGCGTGCGCGTAGCCGACGGGCTCGGCGCCGGCCTCGATGATGCGGCAGATCGCATGGGCTGAACCGAGCGCCATGTTGACCTCGGCCTCCGTCGCCGACAGCGGGCCCCACCAGTCTTGGATGTCGTCGCGCGCAAGCCAGCCGCGGATCAGGTCCCAGTCGGATCGTCCCGCCGGCCGCAGACGCACCGCTGCCGCGTCCTGCATGGCGTCAGTGTCGGAAGTGGCGCATGCCGGTGAATACCATGGCGAGGCCTTTCTCATCGGCCGCCGCGATCACATCGGCGTCGCGCATGGCGCCGCCCGGCTGGATGACGGCTGTCGCGCCGGCCGCGGCTGCGGCGAGCAGGCCGTCGGGGAACGGGAAGAAGGCATCCGAGGCGACGACCGAGCCGAGCGCCAGCGGTTCCTTGACGCCCATTGCGGCGGCGGCGTCCGCGGCCTTGAGCGCGGCGATGCGCGCGGAATCGATGCGGCTCATCTGGCCCGCGCCGATGCCTACCGTGGCGCCATCCTTCACATAGACGATGGCGTTCGACTTGACGTGCTTGGCCACTTTGAAGGCAAACAACAGGTCGGCAAGCTCCTGTTCGGTCGGCGCGCGCTTGGTCACGACCTTCAAATCGGCCGGGCCGATGCAGCCGTTGTCACGCGACTGCACCAGCAGCCCGCCCGCGAGCGAGCGCACCACGACACCCGGCGCGCGCGGATCGGGCAGGCCGCCCGCCGTGAGCAGGCGCAAATTCTTCTTCCCCGCAAAGATCGCCTTCGCCTCCGCCGTCGCGTCGGGCGCGATCACGACCTCGGTGAAGATCTTGGTGATCTCCTCGGCGGCGGCGGCGTCGATGGTGCCGCTCAACGCGACGATGCCGCCGAAGGCGCTCACCGGGTCGCAGCGCAGGGCCTTGAGGTAGGCCTCTTCGAGCGTCGGCGCCGTCGCCGCGCCGCAGGGGTTGGCGTGCTTGATGATGGCGACGGCCGGCTGCGCGCCGGCAAGCTCCGCCACCAGCTCGTAGGCCGCATCCGTGTCGTTGAGGTTGTTGTAGGAGAGCTCCTTGCCCTGCTGCTGCACGGCGGTAGCCACACCGGGCCGCGCGTCGCCCGAGACGTAGAAGGCCGCCGATTGATGCGGGTTCTCGCCATAGCGCAGGGCTTGCGCGCGCCTGCCCGCAAACGCGCGCCACTCCGGCGCCTCGTCGCCGAGTTTCGCAGCAAACCAGTCGCTGATGGCGGCATCGTAGGCGGCGGTGCGGGCATAAGCCTTTGCGGCGAGTTTTTTGCGCGAATTGAGCGTTGTAGCCCCCGAGTTTGCGCGCATTTCCTGCAATATTTGCTCGTAGTTTGCCGGCTCGACGACGACTGTTACCCCCGTGTGGTTCTTCGCCGCCGCTCGGATCAGCGCCGGGCCGCCGATGTCGATATTCTCGATGCACTCCTCGAAGGCCGCCCCCTTCGCCACCGTCGCCTCGAAGGGGTAGAGGTTCACGACCAAGAGATCGATCGGCGCGATACCATGCGCCGCGGCCTGCTTCTCGTGCTCGGCGCTGCCACGCACGAACAGGAGCCCGCCGTGCACATTCGGGTGCAGCGTCTTCACGCGCCCATCGAGCATCTCGGGGAAACCCGTCAGCTCGGCGACATCCTTCACCGGCAGCCCTTCGGTGCGCAGCGCAGCCGCGGTGCCGCCGGTCGAGATCAGCTCCACACCCATCTCTTGCAGCGCTCGCGCGAACGCGACGAGACCCGTCTTGTCGGAGACGGAGAGCAGCGCTCGCCTGATTTTTTGCTCGCCCGTCACGCCGCCAACTCCTCGCGCACGCGCTCGACCGCCCACTTGATCTCGCTGTTGCCGAAAGTGGCGCCACGCAGCACGATCTGCATCGCCGCGCGCGGCCCGGCGCTGCCGGCGAAATAGGTGCTCTCCTCGACGGTAAGCGCGGCGCCGTGAGCGGAGAACCTCCAGCGCTCGCCACCGGGCAGCGACAGCTCGGCATCGTTCGAGTTGGCTCGCATCCGGCAGGAGACATCGGGGTGCATGTGGAAATGGATGGCGAACGGCACATCCGATTTGAGGCGGAGGTTGCGCTTGCCGCTGTTCAGACGGTCACAACCCTCAAGGCGCATCCCGTCCCCCGCGAGCTGCAGGTGCCGCCCGTGCAGCATCCCAAAGCGGCGCTGGTAGCCATCGTGGCTCGCTTCCAGAGCGATGCCGGCATCAACATCCTCGATATGCCAGCCGACGTTGTCGGGCTGACGCAGCGCCATCCCGGCGCCCCGCAGGCGCTGCTGCGCCACGAGCTTGGCGGAGGACTGCTCCGCAAGACACAGCGTGTTGTGGTTGGCGGTGGCGCGCGCGGCAGGATTCCAATCGGCGGCCGCACCGCCAGGCATGCCGCCGTTGACGAAAAGCAGATGCCGGCCGGCACTCATCTCGAAGGAGAGGCAGCCGGCCTGCGCATCGCCTCCGACCGCAAGCGCGGGCGGCGACCCGACGTCGACGACAACGATGCTCGTTCCACGCGCGAGCCGGGCATAGCCCGAAGCCCGCGCCTCGCTCGGCAACGCCGCAGCGGAGTCACCGTAAGCGACGATCGTTCCCAGCCCAGCCGCCGCGGCAGCGCCAACGCCGTTGAAGCGCGCAAGCATGCCGTCTCCCAATCGGAGGAAGCGTAGCATGGCCAGCAGGCGCGCCAGAACCTCGACAAGCTGGGGCGGCAACTCGCGGTTGCGCGCGGCAAAGCATTGGTTGAGCGGCAACAGATCGAGCAGCAGCTCGACGAGAACATCCGGATTGCGGCTCATGTGGCCGCCATCGGGAAGGATCTGCCGGCGCAGCTCGGCGACGAGCGTCGGCTCCACGTCCTTTAGTTTGCGCTTCTGCCCGGCGACGGACAGCTCAGCAAACATCAGCGCGATGAGGGTGAGGAGACGCGGGTAACCGTCCGGTGCGTCGCGGCGCGAGCTGGCGAGGAGTGCGATCTGGCGGCCGAGGCTCATTGTGATCGCCTCGTAGGTCGCCGCGTCCGCGCCCTCCAGCAGCAGCATCGCGTGCGAGACCCAGGAGATGAGCCTGCGCGCGGCAACCACCGGCTCGGCCGCAACGCCCTTGCTGCCGCCGAAACGGATCGCCCACTCGGAGGCGAGCAGACGGGCGCCCCGGCGCGCTTCGTCGTCGTCGGTCGCGGCGGCAAGGTTACGCAGCCAGCCGAAGCTGTGCAGCTCGCGCTCCCAGGCGGCAGTCGGCGGGGCGATATCGAACGGCGAGTGGCCGTGCAGGAATGCGATGCTGCCGGCGAGCCCGAATTGCCCGTGCTCGATCTCGCGCCAGAAGCTCGGATCTGCCGTGCGCAGATCCTGCGGCACGATCAGCAGCCGGTCCACCGGGTGCGGTGCCACCGACCAGGCCGGGAGCCACGTCGCAAGCGTCTGCGCGAAGGCCGACCGCTGCGATCGTTCGGCCGACAACGCCGCGATCTTCAAACGGTCCCTGAAGGTCATCTCCGCCATGGACAGACCTCCGCGGCGAGGCTTGCACGTGTCATGTGCAATGGGTGGCAGCAGTCAGGCATATCGTTCGGACTACCCTCATGCGCGGCGCAAGACAAGGAGAGCAGCGCGACGAGCTGTGCGCAGCTTGCCCGGGCGTCACAATCACGCGCGGCGGACGAGGCGCGCTGCGTAGAATCCGTCGAGCCCGGACAGCTCTTTTTGCTTGTGTGGCATATGGAACGGCAGGGTACGCAAATCCCCGTCGGCGGTCAGCCAGTCGGCGGGAATTCCGCATTCGCCCGCCGCAATGGGTACGCGAGCAAACTCCGGGGCGCGTGAGAGAAGGCGCGCAATCTGCGCGGGTCCCTCCTCCGGCTCCAGCGAGCACGTGCAGTAGACGAGCATGCCACTGGGCTTCACGAGGCGCGCCGCGTTGTCGATGAGCCGCGATTGCAGCGCGGCCAGCGCGGCGACGTCCTCAGGCCGCTTCAGGTGCAGGATGTCGGGGTGCCTCCGGATGGTGCCGGTCGACGTGCAGGGGGCGTCGAGCAGCACCGCGTCGAACAGCTTGCCCGGCGCCCAGGTCGCGGCGTCGGCCTCGACGAGTTCGGCCTGAAGTTGCAGCCGCTCGAGGTTTGCTCGCAAGCGGGCGAGTCGGCCGGCCGATTGCTCGACCGCCGTCACGTAAGCACCCGCCGCGGCGAGCTCGGCCGTCTTGCCGCCGGGCGCCGCGCACAGATCGGCAACACTGCGACCCGAGACGTCGCCAAGCAGGCGAGCGGCGACCGCCGCGGCGGCGTCCTGCACCCACCATGCACCCTCCGCATAGCCGACAAGGTCCTCGATGCGTCCGCCGGCGGCGAGCCGCACCGATCCCGTCGGCAGCGCCGTCCCGCCCAACCGCTCGGCCCATAGCTCCGGGTCGCTTTTCGCGCTGACGTCGAGCGGCGCCTCGCAGAGCGACGCGAGCGCGATGCGGCGCGCCTCGGCCTCGCCGTAGGTCTTGCTCCAGCGGTCAAACAGCCAAGCGGGGATATTCTGGCGTGCCGCGTCCCGATCCTGCAGCGCAGCAGTGCCTTCACGTGAAACGCGCCGCAGGACCGCATTGACGAGCCGGTCATATCGCTTTGCCCGCGAATCGAGCCGCGCTTGCTCCACGGCGAGGCCGACAGCGGCGTGCGGCGGCGTCTCGAGAAACACAAGCTGCGCGGCACCGGCCAGCAATATCGGCCAGAGTTTGCCCGAGGGCTCCGGCGGCGGCTTCTCGAGGTAACTCGTCAACAGCGCCTTCAGCTCGCCGGCGTGGCGCAGCACGGTTCCGGCGATGAGGCGAGCGAGAGCGCGGTCGCGCGGGGCCAACGCGTCGGAGGCGAATTCCCTGGCGAGTGCATCATCGAGCGAGTGCCGCTTATGCATGACGTCGGCGATGAGCCGTACGGCGGCTTCACGCGCGGCAAGCCCAGCCGGAGCCGGCGGCGTGGCCGTCTCGCGCTTTGCATGCCCGCCCTTCGACTTCGGTCGCGCCCCGGCCGCCACGCGCTAGCCCCACGGCCCGCGCGTGCGCGGGCTATCCCAGGGACCGGCGTTGGCCGATTGAGGGGGCGCCGCCGCGGCTTTCGGCCGGTCGGTCTCACCGCTCTCCCGCGCCATCTCCTCCAGCGCGGCTATGCGGTTCTCGGTGTTGGGGTGCGTCGAGAACCAGTTGTCGAACCCCTGGCCGCTGAGCGGATTGATGATGAACATCGGTGCGGTCGCGGGCACCGCTTCTGCCGTCTCATTCGGGATCTGATGCGCATAGTTGTCGATCTTCGCGAGCGCGGAAGCGAGCCACAGCGGGCGCCCCGAGATGATGGCGCCACCGCGGTCGGCGGCATATTCACGCGAGCGGCTGATCGCCATCTGCACCAGCATCGCTGCAATCGGCGCGACAAGGATCGCGAGCAGCCCGCCGATCATGCCGACGCCGCTGCGATCGTCGCGGTTACCACCGAACAGGAAACCGAACTGCATGTACTGCGCGAGCATGGAGATGGCGCCGCCGATGCTGGCAGCCACCGTCATCGTCAGCGTGTCGTGGTTCTTCACGTGCGTGAGCTCGTGCGCGATGACGCCGGTCAGCTCCTCGCGGCTCAGTGCCTGCAGCAAGCCCGTCGAGGCGCACACCGCGGCGTGCGACGGGCTGCGACCCGTGGCGAACGCATTCGGCTGCGGGCTCTCCATGACGAAGACCCGCGGCATCGGCAGGCCGGCGCGCTGCGCCAGCTCGCGCACGATGCCGTAGTACTCGGGCGCCGAGCGCTCGTCGACCTCCCGCGCGCCGTACATGCGCAGCACCATCTTGTCGGAGTTCCACAGGCTGAACAGATTCATGGCGAGCGCGAGGAAGAAGGCGACCACCATGCCTGTCTGGCCGCCCACGGCCCCTCCGAGCGCGACGAAAATCGCGGTCAGCAGGGCGAGCAGCATCGCGGTGCGCACGTAGTTCATCTGTCTCCTCCCACTCCTTGAAATCGGAGCCGTTTACGACATGCTATATGGATAAGGTTGACGACAAGCGCCAGAGCCTGCGGGACGCCCAGAATGCCTTCAGAGACCGAGAAACCAACCCGGACGCCGGCCGCCGAGCGCGCGCTCAAAGAGGCCGAGGAGCGGCGCAAAGCGCGCGAGCGCGAGGAGAGCGGCGCACCACCCGAGGTCGGCGGCCGCAAGGGCCCGGATCCCGCGCGCTACGGCGACTGGGAGAAGGACGGCATCGTCTCGGATTTCTGATCGCCGCGCACGATGCCGGGTGACGCGCGCGCAGCGCCCCCGTAAGATTGACCCACCCGCCCTCGCCGGCACGCAGCGACACGCGCCAATCGCAGCCATTCCCTTCAGGACCTTCCATGCGCAGACCAGGACGCATCATCCTGCGCACGCTGCTGTTAGCGCTTCTGCTCGCCGCGATCTTCGCAGCGTTCTGGCTCGGCCTCGTCCCGCAGCGCTTTTCGCCGTTCGCTCCGATCTCGCTCGACGAGGCGCCGAGCTGGTTTGTGGACTTCCGCCTTGCCGCGCTGCGGCGCGACCCGGAGCTGTGCAGAGCGGTCCTGCGCGAGCCTCATATCAAGGCGACTCCGATTCCGGACAGAGGTATCAAGGACGGATGCGGTTGGGTCAATGCGGTGCGTTTGAATGGTGTTGGCGGCGCCGAGATCGGCGTCGATCAGCTCACCTGCGAGACGGCGGCCGCGCTCGCGCTGTGGGTCGAGCATGAGGTGCAGCCGCTCGCGCTATCGACCTTTGGGGCTCGCGTGACCGGGCTCGAGGACATGGGCGCCTACTCCTGCCGCAACATGATCGGCAACAGCAAGTGGACGAACCTGCGCAGCCAGCATGCGCTCGCCAACGCCATCGACATTTCCGGCTTCAAGCTGGCGGACGGGCGCGTCATCACAGTCGCCAAGGATTACAAGGGCAGCGGGACCGAGGCCGCCTTCCTGCGCGCGGCGCATATGCGCGCCTGCAAATATTTCCGCGTCGCCATCGGGCCCGAGTTCAATGCGGCGCACTGGAACCACCTGCACCTCGATCGCGGCGTGTTCGAGCGCTGCAAGTAGCCTCAGAACCGGATGACGGCGCCACTCATCAAGAGGTCTAGATCGTCGATGGGAGCGTTGGCGATCGGCCCCGTGGCGCTGAAACCGTTGAGCTGGCGCAAATTGAGCTCTCCACTCGCATGCCGGTAGTACAAATAGAGAATCATGGCGGCCGCATCGATGCCCTGCGCGATGCCGGCGCCCCACACGTTGGCGCGGGAGCTCCAAATCGCCCAGTTGCCGGCTCCCGTCGGGTTGAGCGAATCGGCCGGCCCGACGAACGCCGCCGTTGCCGCCCCGCCGTCATAGACGAAATGCTCGCCATAGATCGTCGTCTTGCCGAGATCGTTGAACCGTTGCTCGATCCCTATCTGCCCCGAGGCGAAAGTGTGCTGATCCCTGACGCCCGTTCCCTGGTAGCGCAGCGTGTCTTTGATGAGGCCGTTGAGGTTTAGGCCGGTGCCGAAGTTCACAAAGAGGCCCGTTGGCTTGTCGAGCACGCTGATCGAGCCGCTCAGCTGCCTGCAGGAGGTGTCGTCGCCGTTGTCGACCAACACATTGGCTCCCGCGCAAATCACGCGCGAGCGCGCGCCCGGCACGAGCTGCGTGTAACCGATGCCGGCAGAGACATTGAAGCGCCCGACCGTGCCGTCATACCGGGTTGCCACGTCCCAGAAATCGTCGGCAACCCACGTTCCAATCGCGTTCCAGCCGTTCCATTTGGGCGTCGCATACTTGATAAGCTCGAAGCCACGCTGGCTTTCGCTCGGTTGGTCGCCGCCCGCGGCGATCAAGCGGCGCCACGTGAGATCGCTCCTCGTCAACTGTCCGTTGCGGGAAGAGCGCAGGAACATCCCGAAGCCGGCGTCCTGGATTTCCGAGTACTTGGCGAAGGCGTTGGTCTGGGTGACATTTGAATCCGCGATGCGGTCGGTTGCCGCGAAGGTGGTGCCGATGATCAACGCGCCGAACCGCTTACCGAGCAGGTACCAGAAGTTATCGCGGATGTCGGCGCCGAAATCGCCCCGGTTGTCGACGCCTTGCGGGCTCAGCTGATTGACCCGCAGCGAGTTCGCCGCCTTGATACCGATCTCGAGGTGATAGCCGAACTGCCAGTCTGCGCTCGGCTCGAATTTGCTGACGAAGCTGAATCGCGAGCGGTCGTTGTCGTTGGTGACGGTATAGACGTTGCTCGCCTTGCCATCATACCAAGTGAGAGCGGACTGGTTGATCGTGCCGGAGATTACTAGGGAGACTTTGCGGTTGCCCTTGCGCGCAGTGGTCGCCTCGAGCTCGGCGATGCGCGCCTCGAGGTCGGCACAGCAGTCTCCGGAATCGGCCGCGCCAGCGGGCGTCGTCGCTGCAAGCAAAAGCACAGCGGCGCCTTCAAACCGTCCCAGCCGCGTTGCGTGACCCCTGCTCAAAGCGGCAAGCCCCTCCCGCGCTTCCGGATAGACGAGCCAGTATCCGATTCGCGCAGTTGGGGTTCCCGACAAATGGGCTTAGCCAACAGATAGGCGGCGCCGACCGCAAGCGGCCACAGCAGCGGCTGCGCTGACGTAGCACAGCTGTGTCAGCGCTCTCTTCTTGACCCCCGCTATATCCAAACGAATATAATGAGCGCCAATGCTCGGAGAAGGAAGTTGGGGATGAGATTCCAGGCGTTACTGCTCGCTCTGCCGTTGGCGCTCAGCTGCATCGTCCCCGCGCACGCCGCCGAGCAGAGCAACTGCACCGGATTTGCCTGGCCGCTCGATACCGAGCTGGCGTGGATGGCCTCAGGCGAGAGCGTAGCGCTGCAAAGCGGCGAGGA
The DNA here is from genome assembly GCA_963817485.1 of uncultured Alphaproteobacteria bacterium. Classification (GTDB taxonomy): domain Bacteria; phylum Pseudomonadota; class Alphaproteobacteria; order Rhizobiales; family Hyphomicrobiaceae; genus Hyphomicrobium_A. The sequence continues at coordinate 15,053 of CAWFOR010000022.1, forward strand.
GCTGTCGGCTCCGCCCGCCAAGGCGATTGTGCTGGCGCTGAAGCCCGCGAAATCGGTGACCATGCCGGTGGCGCCCGGCGTCAAGAGCCAGGCCATCGGCTCCGATAGCTTCTCAGGCTGGCTCACGCTCTCGGGCGTGAAACCCGGCCTCTACCAGATCTCGGTTTCGCACAACGGCTGGATCGACGTCGCACAGAATGGCGCGATCGTGCATTCGAAGGCTTTCACCGGCGCGCGAGAGTGCGCCGCCCTGCACAAGAGCGTGCGCTTCGAGATCGGCTCGGGCCCGGTGACCGTCGAGATCAGCGGGGCTCCCGCGCAGACGGTGAAACTCGCCATTCGCGCGGCGAATTAACGCGCTGCGGCTGCGAGGCTGGAATGATTCCAATTCTAGATTGACGGCGTATCGCTAGGGCAATTCTCGAACGGTGTCCGCGCTAACTTGTCCATGGCGCACAAACCAACTCCCGTTCATGATCCGAGCCACCGCGCCGTCGTGCGGCGCCACGAATTGCATCGCAGGGGTCCGGGGCAATACGGAATGAGACCCGCTCTTTTCCCGCGCACTGCAGGTGTGCGCGCTGCTGTCATTGCATTGCTTCCGGTCGCGGCGATTGCCGTTGCAGCCGCCATCACCGGAGGCAATGAGAGATCGCGCGCCATGGCCGCCGCCTCGCTCGACACTCCCGCAGAGCTTGGCCGCGCGTTGTTCTTCGATCCCCGTCTGTCGAAGAACCGCTCGCAGGCATGCGTGAGCTGCCATTCTCCGAACATGGCGTTCACCGACCCACGCGTGATGGAAGGTGTCGGCGGTGCGGTGTCTCTGGGCGATAACGGCAAGTCGCTCGGCGACCGCAATGCGCCCTCGGCCGCCTACGCGAGCCTCGCGCCGGAATTCCACATCGATGCCAGCGGCAAGCCCGTGGGTGGCCTCTTCCTCGACGGCCGAGCAAAGACGCTCGAAGAGCAAGCCGGTGGACCCCCACTCAACCCAATCGAGATGGGAATGCCCGACAAGGCGAGCGTGGTCGCCCGCCTGAAGGAGAAGCCGGAGTACGTCACCGCGTTCGATGCGTTGTTCGGTGGCAACGTTCTCGACGACAGCGAAAAGGGATACGCGGCGATGGAGAAGGCCATCGCAGCCTTCGAGCGCACGTCCGAATTCTCGCCCTTCGATTCGAAATATGACCGCTACCTGCGGGGCGAAGCCACGCTGACCGATCAGGAGGAGCTGGGCCGCGTCCTCTTTTTCTCCGACAAGTTCGCGAGCTGCAGCCAATGCCACAAGCTCAATTCGTTTGGCGGTTCGGAGAAGGAGCCTTTCACGAACTACCAGTATCACAACATCGGGACACCCATTAATCGCGCGGTGCGCACCGCCAACGGCAGCGAGGCCGGCCGCATCGATCACGGCCTGCTCGCCAATCCCGCGGTCGCGGACAAAGCCTTCGACGGCAAGTTCAAGGTACCGACGCTGCGCAATGTCGCCGTCACCGGGCCCTACATGCACAACGGCGTCTTCAACGACCTGCGCACGGTCGTGCTGTTCTACGACAAGTACAACAACAAGGATCCGCGGCGGCAGATCAACCCGGAGACCAAGGCGCCCTGGGATACGCCGGAGGTGCCGGAAAACATTTCGCTGAAGGAGCTCAAGTCGAGAAAGGCTCTCGATGACAAGCGCGTCGATGCGATCGTCGCCTTTCTCAAGACGCTGACGGACAAGCGCTACGAGCCTCTGCTCAACAATTGAGAACCGGGGTATCGCCGAGGCTTGCGACACAACTCCGAATATTGGCGCCAACAGCCTGTTAACCACGGCTTGCGTAAGGCAGAAGCGGCGCATCGATCGCGGACTAGAGTTTGCGCGCTCGAGTTAGTGCGCAAATGCGGCTGCGGTCGGCCGAGGGACCGGCTCCAAAGCAAGGACGACGATTCTTGAAATCGGGGGACTGCCTGAAAGGGAGAGTCTCATGCCGACAAATCTGGTCGCCAGCGTTACCAATATTCTCACGCCTCAACTGCTGTCCCGTATCGCGTCCGCGTTTGGCCTCGACCGAGCAGCCTTGGAAAAAGCCGTGGCCGCAGCCGTGCCTGCGCTTCTTACGGCGTTCACCTCCCTTGTTGCAAAGCCGGGAGGCGCGGCAAAGCTTGGCGACGCCGTCGCGCAGCAGCCGACCGATATGCTCGCAGGCGTCGCCAACGTCGTCGGCGCACCCGGTACGAAAGACCTGATCGATAGCGGTCTCGGCTCTCTCTCGTCGCTCTTGGGAGGCAGCACGGTATCCGCGCTCGCTGGCGCTGTGGGCAGGTACGCCGGTCTCGGCGAGGGCGGATCGAAGAGCCTCATGGGGCTGCTCGGTCCGATGGTGATGGGTGTGCTGGGGCAACAGCAGCGTGCAAACGGACTCGACGCCCAAGGCCTGACGCAGTTGCTTCAATCGCAAAAAGGCAACATTGCGCGCGCTCTGCCGCCGGGCTTTGCCGACTATCTCAGCAGCGCCGGACTCCTCGATCGCACAGCAAGCCAGACGGTCAAAGATCCTGCCTGGCGCGCGCCGGCCGATCAATCGCCGCAATGGAACTGGGTCGTGCCGGTGCTCGGAGTGCTCGCACTCGGTGCCTTGGCCTGGTACCTGTTCGGCCGCAACCCGGAGCAAACCGTCGCCACGCTGCCGCCAGCCGCTGTCGAGGCCCCGAAGTCGACATCGGGCCCGGCCACCTTCATCGTCACGGCAGACAAGATAGGCAACTGGATCGGCAAGCCGGTCTACAGCAGTGACGACAAGAAGATCGGCGAGATCATCGAGATCAAGCGCGATCCCGACGACAAGGTCACCGACATCTATGTCGATACCGGCACGTTCCTCGGCATGGGCGCCACACGCTACCGCATCACCTCCGATCAGGTTCAGGAGGTCAAGCCGGATGGCGTCGTGCTGACGCTCAAGGAGGTCGAGGCCAAGCCCATGCCGCAGGCGACCGAAAAGCCGCAGCCTTAGGTTGGCCCTGCTACATCCCTCCGCGCGGACCTAACCCTCCGCGCGGATGGGCGACGTGGCGACGCCCTCAACCGACCCTGCGATTTTGCCGGTTATTGATGAGGTCGTCGACGACGGCCGGATCGGCAAGCGTCGAGGTATCGCCCAGGCTCGCAAAATCATCCTCCGCAATCTTGCGTAGAATGCGCCGCATGATCTTGCCTGAGCGCGTCTTGGGCAGGCCGGGCGCAAACTGCATGAGGTCGGGCGAAGCGATCGGCCCGATCTCCTTACGCACGTGGGCGATCAGCTCCTTGTGCAGCGCCTCGCTCCATTCCTCGCCGGTAATGAGCGTGACGTAGCAGTAGATGCCCTGGCCCTTGAGATCGTGCGGGTAGCCGACGACGGCAGCCTCCGCGACCTTCGGATGGGAAACGAGCGCGCTTTCGACCTCCGCGGTGCCGAGCCGGTGGCCCGAGACGTTGATGACGTCGTCGACGCGGCCGGTGATCCAGTAGTAGCCGTCCTCGTCACGGCGACAACCGTCGCCGGTGAAATAGCTGCCGGGGTAGGTGGAGAAATACGTCTGCACGAAGCGCTCGTGGTCGCCGAATATCGTGCGGGCCTGGCCGGGCCAGCTATCGCGGATGACGAGGTTACCGACCGCTGCACCCGTCAGCGGACCGCCTTTCTCGTCGACGAGCGCCGGATCGACGCCGAAGAACGGTGTGGTGGCCGAGCCGGGCTTGAGGTCGGTCGCGCCGGGCAGCGGGGTGATGAGGATGCCGCCCGTCTCCGTCTGCCACCAGGTGTCGACGACCGGACAACGCCCCTCGCCGACGACGTGGAAATACCACTCCCACGCTTCCGGGTTGATCGGCTCGCCGACGCTGCCGAGCAGGCGCAGGGAAGAGCGGCTCGCGCGCTTCACGAAGGCGTCGCCCGCGCCCATGAGCGCGCGGATCGCCGTTGGCGCGGTGTAGAAGATGTTCACCTTCCACTTGTCGACGACCTCCCAGAAGCGCGACATCGTAGGGTAGTTCGGCACTCCCTCGAACATCAGCGTCGTCGCGCCGTTGGCGAGCGGCCCGTACAGGATATAGCTGTGCCCGGTGACCCAGCCGACGTCGGCGGTGCACCAGTAGATGTCGCCGTCGTGATAGTCGAACACGTACTGGTGCGTGACGGAGGCGAACACGAGATAGCCGCCGGAGGTGTGCACGACGCCCTTCGGGCTCCCCGTCGAGCCCGAGGTGTAGAGGATGAACAGCGGGTCCTCCGCCGCCATCTCGACCGGCAGGCAATCTGCCGACACCTTCGCCAGCTCATCGTGCAGCCACAGGTCACGGCCCGGCTCCCACGGCACGGGATTGCCGGTACGGCGTACGACCAGCACCTTCTCGCCGCCCTTGGCGACCTTCTTCAACGCTTCGTCCACGTTCTTCTTGAGCGGCACGTGCTTGCCGCCGCGCACGCCCTCGTCCGCGGTGACGATGAACGTCGACTGCGCGTCCTCGATGCGCCCTGCGAGGCTGTCGGGCGAGAAGCCGCCGAACACGACGGAATGCACCGCGCCGATGCGCGCGCAGGCGAGCATGGCGTAGGCAGCCTCCGGAATCATCGGCAGGTAGATCGTCACGCGGTCGCCCTTCTTGACGCCGTGCGCCTTCAAGACGTTGGCGAAGCGGGAGACGCGCTCGTGCAGTTGCCGATACGTGATCTTCTCGTCGCGCGAGGGATCGTCGCTTTCCCAGATGATGGCGACTTGGTCGCCGCGCGTCGCCAAATGGCGGTCGATGCAGTTGGCGCTGACGTTGAGTGTGCCGTCCTCGAACCACTTGATCGAGACGTTGTGGGGATCAAACGAGGTGTTCTTGACGCGCGTGTAGGGCTTGACCCAATCGATGCGCCGACCGACCTCGCCCCAAAACCCGTTGGGGTCGCTAATCGAGCGGTCATAGAGGCTGCGGTACGCCTTCTTGTCGATCCAGGCGCTGGCGGCCCATTCCGGGCTTACCGGATGGAGCTTGTGCGACACGGTTACGATTCCTCCCACGTTTTCTATTTTGCCGCGATTATGAAGGTTCCGCGCGGCTACGGCAATTTCACCCTTCGTGCAATCGGGGAGTATCTAGGCCCCGAGCCAACCGATTACGGCGCCCTGCAGCAGCAGCACACCGAGCCAATGGCCGCCGTCGAGCAACGTCAGAATCGGCTTTGCACCCTGGAAAGCGTGGTTGACCGCCAGGGTGGTGGCGACGAAGCCGAGCCACATAAGGGCGCCAGCGATCACGCCGCTGCGCAGGGTTATCGCCCCCGTCCCCAGGTGACCGATCACGCCGGCGAGCACCCAGGCCATGACCAGTAAGGCAACGAAAGAGATGACGAATGGCGTGGGGGTGGGCCCACCCTGAGCCTTGAGGTCGGCTTCGGTCTTGCCGGCAGCCGCCATCCATTGCTTGGGGAAGAGGATGCCATACCACAGCCACCCGAACATGAAGCTGACGACAGCGGCGAGCACGATTGCAAACAGACTGAGACCGGCGAAATGCATGTGCTTCCTCCGCTGCGGTTTCTTGGGCGAGACTATCAGATCGCTGCTCTGCCGTCCGTGGTCGCGAGAGGCTCCCCACCGGCAAACCGCCAGACGGCCGTTTTCTTGATCTCGGCGTCCTCGAGGTCCCGCGTCACCGGAACGCGATACTCGGCGACGGCCTCGAAGCGACCCTTCGGGAAGTAGTTGCGCTGCGGATCGCCGATGAGCACGAGGGCTCCCGCCGCGGCGGCCGCCTCGATGAAGGCGAGCACACGATCGGCAAGAGCGCGCTCGTAGAAAAGATCACCGACGAGGATAACGTCCGCGTTCCCCGGAGCGCGCGCGAGCAGATCCTCGCTGGTGGTAGCGACGGCAACATTATTCGCCGCTGCATTGAGGCCGATCGCAGCGAGCGCGATGGCATCGATGTCGGCCGCCAGCACGGAGCGCGCGCCTGCGCGCATCGCTGCGATGGCGGAGAGCCCGCACCCCGAGCCGAGATCGAGAACTCGCTTTCGTGCCACGAGTTCGGGCCGGTCGAGGATCAGCCGCGCCAACGCCTGGCCGCCGGCCCACGCAAATGCCCAGTAGGGCGGCGGCACGTTCAGCTCGCCGAGCTCCTCCTCGGTCTTCTGCCAGATCGGCAGCGACTCCTCGGCGAGCAGCAGCGTGATCTCCGGCACCAGCGGGGGAGCAAGCGGCTTGGTGTTGGCAAGTATGAAGGCTTCGGCGGATCGGCGCGGTTTGAGATCGGGCCCGGGCAGCAGTGCCACGCTCATCCCTTGAGCTTCTTGGTGATGAGGCCGCCCATGCGGCAGACCTCGTTCCACTCCGCGGCCGAGACCGGCTGCACGGAAAGCCGCGAATTCTTCGTTAGCACCATGCTTTCAAGCATCGGGTTCGCCTTGGCGGCCGCCAGTGTCACCGGCTTCGGCAGCGCCGCCACCGCACGCACGTCCACGCACTGCCACTTGCCGGTGTCGTCCTTCGGGTCGGGATGCGCGAGCGCCGACACCTCCATGATGCCGACAATCTCGCGATCCTCGCCCGAATGGTAGAAGAAGCCGAGGTCACCGATTTTCATCGCGCGCATGTTGTTGCGGGCCTGGAAGTTGCGCACGCCGTCCCACGGCTCGCCCTGCTTGCCGCGCGCCTTCAGCATGTCCCAGGAGAAGACCTCGGGCTCGGTCTTGAACAGCCAATAGGAGTCGGTCATGGGTCGTCCTCGGGCAAATCAGCGGGCAATATCGCAGCCCGAGTATGCCCGCCAAGCGCGTGTTACGGAATAGGGTTCAGGCAAACACGATGCTGCGGCGGATCGCGTAGACACCAAGGAAGCTCGCGCCCGCTGCCATTACCTTGGCGAGAATTGGGCTCACACCCATGCCGGTCGCAACAGCGATGACCGCCGCCGTCAGCGCAAGGCCGATGAGGCCGCTCGCCACGAACTCGACGAACCGGCGGTGGGCCGATTTCGCCGAGGCCGCGGTCGCGAACACGAACAGCCGCGACAGTTGATAGTGCAGCACGATCCCGCAAGCGTAGCCGACGACGCCCGATAGCGTCGGATGCCCGATGGCGGAGTTGAGTGTGAGAAACACCGAAAAATCGAGCCCGAGCGCCAGCGCGCTGACGACCGCGTAGCGGGAGAGCTGCGGGGCAATGGCCCGCAAAGGCTCAAGGGCGCGCGCGACATCTACGGTCATGCGGCGGACCTGACGCGGCCCGGGACTTGACGCACGCTGCGCAAGGCCTCCTGCTCGCTCGAGACGCCGGCCTCGTGGTACTCGGCGTCCTCGTTCACGTTCCACACGTCGTAGGCCGTCTCGCCGGCGAGGATGTTGCGCACGGTCAGCATGGCCGTCATCATCGCGTGGTCCTGGTTGTTGTACTTGTGCATGCCGTTGCGGCCGACGAGATGAAGCGTCGGATAATGTGCCTCGATGTCCTCGCGGATCGTGTCGATGTGCAACTTGTACTCGTCGTCATAGACCGGGTACGCCTTCTTCTGGCGCACGACGCAGCCGTCCTTGACGTCGTCCTCGCTCGCGAGCCCAACAGCCGCGAGCTCGCGCTTGGCGAGCGCAATAAGCTGGGCGTCCGTAGCGGTCCACAGCCCGTCGCCCTCGAAGCAGAAATACTCGAGCCCGAGGCAAGAACGTTTCTCGTCCGGCACCATCTCCGGCGACCACGAGCGGAAATTCTGGATGCGGCCGACGAGCACGTTCGGCTCGTGAATGTAGATCCAGTTGTCGGGAAAGAGGTCCGGCTTGTCGACGATGAGCGCGACCGTGATGAAATCGCGGTAGCGCAGCTTCTCGGCCGCGGCGAGTGACTGAGGCGCCGGCTCGATCGATGCCATCAGCTCGCGGATCGGAGCCGACGAGATGACGTGCCGGGCGGTGAAGAAACGCGGCCCTTGCGCCGTCGACGCCGTGATCGTCCACACGCCGCTCTTCTCGTCCCAGGACAGGCTCTCGAGCTTGCAGCCCATGTGGATTGCCCCGCCCTGTGCCTTCACCTTGGCGGCGGTGGCGTCCCACATCATGCCGGGACCCTTGCGCGGATACTGGAAGCTCTCGATCAGCGTCTTGATGACCTTGTCGCTCTCCTGCGGTCCGGCGCTCGTGCCGATCGACCGGCGCAGAGCGTTCGCCATAGCGCTCCACAGGTCGAGACCCTTGATGCGCTGCGCAGCCCAGTCGGCGGAAATCTCCTCGCACGACATGCCCCACACCTTCTCGGTGTAGGTCTTGAAGAAGATCGAGAACAGGCGGTCGCCGAACTGGTTCGACACCCATTCGCGGAAGTTCTCGGGGTTCGCGTTGGGGAACGCCTTCTTGTAGGCGTAGGACAGCACGCACATCGTACTCTCGACGACGCCCAGGTTGCTCAACGCCTCGAACGCCTTCAGCGGGTAGGAGTAGTGCTTGCCGTCGTAGTAGATGCGGGAGAGGCGCGGGCGCTCGATGAAATCGTCGGGAAGGATCTCATGCCAGAGGTCGACGACCTCCTTCGACTTCGAGAAGAAGCGGTGGCCGCCGATATCGAAAAGAAAGTCCTTATAGTTAACCGTTCTGCTAATGCCGCCGACGTAGATGGGGTCGGCCTCGATCACGGTGGTGGCGACGCCGGCCTTCGTCAGCAGGTAGGCGGCGGTCAGACCCGCGGGCCCCGCGCCGATGACAAAGACTTCCGAGTGCTCCACGTGAGGCCTCCCGTGCGGCAAGCCGCGCTCTGATCCCGCCCCTGGCCGCGCTCTTACGGCGCGGTGCCCCGTCCCTCGTGCCCCGCAAGCTAGGTCGCAACGCTGAAGAAAGCCTTGCTCAGACCTCGGAGCGGTCGGTTTGCCGCGGCGTCCGTTTACAAGCCCGCAAGCGCGTTTCCGCTAGCGTCCGCCCACGACCAAAGGAGACGGAGCTATGGCGGTGGCGGCTGCGGACATGCGGCAGCACGGTCGCGTGCGTGGCGAGCTTGAGCGCGCGCGGCTGGGGCGTGCATCGCTGCTTGCCTGGTCGGCGCTCGGCGTCATGGTCTTCGCCGCGCTCGTGTTCTGGTTCGACCCGGCGCGCCTTCTGACCTCGCTCGGCGACACCGACGACGCCACGCGCATGATCGAGGTGCGCGAATGGATGTCAGGCGCTTCGTGGTTTGACCTGACGCTTCCACGCTTCGGCGGCGCGCATCCGCTCGTCTCGCACTGGTCGCGCCTGATCGACGTGCCGCTCGCGGGGCTGCTTTCGGGCTTCGAGTTTTTCCTTCCAGCGGACAGAGCCGAGCTCGCGGTGCGCGCGCTCTGGCCGCTGCTGGTGTTCTGGGCCTTCGTCTATCTGCTGGCGCGCGAGGCGCAGATTCGTGGCGGCCGCACGGCGGCGCTGCTCACCATTCCGCTCACCGTGACGTGCATCATCGGCATCGTGCAGTTCCTGCCCGGGCGCATCGACCACCACAACGCGATGATCCTTGGCGCGGTCATCGGCATCCTGCGGCTCGCCCGCAGCTTCGATGACCCGCGCGCGGGTTGGAGCGCCGGCGTGCTGCTCGGGCTCGGTACCGCCGTCGGCTACGAAGCACTGGCGCTCACGGCAGCGAGCCTCGCAGCCGCTGCTCTCTACGGCCTCCTGCCGCATCGCAGTCTGCTCGGCCCTTCGCGCGCCGCCGTCGCCTTCGCCGCTACCCTCGCCGTGGCGCTCGCGATCACCACCGCACCCGAGCGCATGCTCACGAGCCATTGCGATGTGCTGTCCATGAACCTCGTGCTGCTCGCGGCCTGCGGCGCCGTCGGCGTCTCGGTTGTGGCGGCGATGGAAGATCAACTCTCACTGTTGGCCAAGCTGGTGCTGCTCGCGCTGACCGGCGGGGTCGGGCTTTCCGTATACGCCGCCGCTCAACCCGCATGCCTCGCCGGGCCGTTCGGCGAGGTCGACCCCGCGCTGTTACCCGTGTGGCTCGGCAGCGTCTCGGAGACGCAAAGCATCTTCTCGCTGGGGTCGCAGCTACCCACGCTCGGCGGGATGGCGTTTGCCTATTTCGCGGCCGGCCTCTACTGCGGCCTGAAAGAGATGCGCACCGAGCCCGGCGACGCTGTGCGCTTCCACGTGCTGGCGCTGCTCATCGCACTCCCGCTGGCGTTCTGGCAGATCAAGCTCTTGCCCTACGCCACGTTCCTGCCGGTGCCGCTGCTCGCCATCGGGCTCGCGCGGCCGCCGCAGTCGGCCAAGGCGCCCGCGAACCGCCGGCGAACGCTCATCACATTGGCCACGACGCTCGTGCTCGTCGTCATTGCAGGGTGGCTGCTCCTGCGGCTGTCGGCGCCGTCGGCGACGCGCATGAAGGAGGCGCTTAAACCCGCGCAGGATTGCCAGTCGACGGCTGCGGTGTCGGCGCTGGCGCAACTTCCCGCCGGGCTTGCCGTGGCTGACGTGAACCTCGGTCCCTACATCGTCGCGCTGTCGAAGCTCGACGTGCTTTCGGCCCCGTACCATCGCCTCGATAAGCCGATCCTCGAGGCGAGCCGCATCCTCCATGCCGCGCCCGAGGAGGCCGAGCGGCGCCTGCGCGCCGACGGTGTGCACTACGTCATCACCTGCGCAGGACTGAGCTCCACGAACGCCGAGGGCAAAGAGCCGGCTGATGCGCTGCAGACGCTGCTCTTTTCCGGCAAGCCGCCAGATTTTCTCGAGCCGGTGCAGCTGGAAGAACCCACGCCGCTCAAAGTCTGGCGGCTAAAGTCGTGAGCCGATCAGTCCTCGTGCTTCAGCGGGCGCTGCATGAGCTGGCCGATGGCGTCGGCGACCGAGAGCCGGCCCTCGACGATATCGCACACGGCCGAGCAGATCGGCATCTCGATGCCCTTATCGGCCGCGATGCGGCGCACGGCGACGGCGGTGTAGACGCCCTCCGTCACGGCGGTGCGTCCGCCCAGCGCCTGCGCCAGTGTCTGGCCCTGGCCAAGCGCGCGCCCCAACGACATGTTGCGCGACTGTGGGCTGCCGCACGTAAGAATGAGGTCGCCCAGTCCGGAGAGTCCGATGAGCGTCTCCGACCGCGCGCCGAGCGCCTCGCCAAAGCGACGCAGCTCGGAAAAACCGCGCGTGACGAGTGCGGCATGAGCGCTGGCGCCGAGCCCCTTGCCGTCGACGATACCGGCTGCAATCGCCAGCACGTTCTTCAGGGCACCGCCGAGCTCGACGCCGACGAGATCGCTCGTCCAGTAGAGGCGCAAGTTGCGGTTGCCGAGCCGCTCGGCGAGCGCGCGGCCCATCGGCTCGCTCGCGCAGGCGATCGTCAGGGCTGTCGGCAGCCCGCGCGCCACGTCGGCGGCGAAACTTGGACCCGACAGCACCGCGCGCGGAGCCTCCGGCAGGATCTCGTGAAGCACGTCGCCCATCAGTCGGCCGCTGGCCTGCTCGATGCCCTTGGCACACAGCACGATCGGCTGGCCCGAACTCAGGTGCGGCTTCAGCTGCTCGGACACGGCGCGCACGTGCTGCGCCGGCGCAACCATCAGCAGCGCATCGCCGCGCGTCACATCGGAGAGTTTAGCTGTGGCGCGGATGGCGGGATCGAGCGCGATCCCGGGCAGGAAGGGGGCGTTGACGTGCTTTTCGTTGATAGAGGCAACGACCTCGGGCTCGCGCGCCCACAGCAGCACGTCGCGCCCAGCACGGCGGAGAGACTGCGCCAGCGCCGTCCCCCAGGCGCCGCCGCCGACGATGCCCACTCTGTCGATTTTCACGGACGCTCCCCGCTCGCAAGACGCGACTGCGACCCTAGCACGCTCGCGGCCTCATGCCTTCACGCCGGCACCGATAGCAGGTTGGGCGTCAAGGTCGAGGGGCCAGCGCGGGCGCACGGCCGCGCCGAGCGGATCGATCAGGCCCAGCGCGAGACGCTCGGCGCCGGCCCACGCGATCATCGCCGCGTTGTCGCTGCACAGCTGCACTGGCGGCACGTGGAAGGCGAAGCCGTGCGCTTCCGCAAGTCTGCGCAGGCTTTCGCGCAGCCGCTCGTTGGCGGCGACGCCGCCGGCGACGACGAAGTTGCGGGGCGCGCTTGTGCCGAGGCGCTCGGTCGCGATGTCCATCGCGCGCGCGCAGCGGTCGGCGACGGACTGGGCTACGGCCTCCTGGAACGAAGCCGCGATGTCGGCGACGTCCTGCGGCTTCAACGGAGCAAGTTGCTCGGCCGTCCGGCGCACGGCCGTCTTCAAGCCTGCAAACGAGAAATGCGGCTCTGCGCGGCCGAGCATCGGTCGCGGAAGATCGAAGCGGCTCGCGTCGCCGGTGCGCGCCGCCTGCTCGACTGCGGGCCCGCCGGGAAAGCCCAGCCCCAGCAGCTTCGCCGTCTTGTCGAAGGCTTCGCCCAGCGCGTCGTCGATGGTCGTGCCGAGGCGCTCATAGTCGCCGACGCCGCGCACGATCAGGAGCTGCGTGTGGCCGCCCGACACGAGCAACAGTAGATACGGCGGCTTCAAGCCTTCCGTCAGGCCCACGGTCAGCGCGTGCGCTTCCAGGTGATGCACCGCGATGAACGGCTTTTGAGCGGCCAGCGCAATCGCCTTCCCCGAGACAAGGCCGACGATGAGGCCGCCGATCAGCCCCGGCCCCGCAGTCGCCGCGACTGCATCGAGATCGGAGTAGTCGATGTCGGCTTCGCGCATCGCTTCGCCGATGAGAAGGTCGAGGCATTCGACGTGGGCGCGCGCGGCAATCTCCGGCACCACCCCGCCGTAGGGGCGATGCTTCTCCCATTGCGTACGTACCACGTTGGAGACGATGCGGCCGCTCCCGTCGGGGAGCCTCGCCACCACAGCGGCCGCCGTCTCGTCGCAGCTCGTCTCGATACCGAGGACGATGCTGAAACCGGGGTCGTTTTGCTGAAGTGCATCCATCGCTGGCGCGGGCGACCTCACATTTGCCTTAACGGCGCCGCGCAGGCATTAATGGCGGCCAATCGAGGCTGTCGCTAGCACCCGGAGAGAACTGCTTGCAAGCTGGCAAGATCCGCATCGGCACGCGCGGCTCGCCGTTGGCGCTGGCACAGGCGCGCGAGGTCGTGGCCCGGCTGACCCAGGCGCACAAGCTCGCGGAAGGCGCCTGCGAGGTCGTCGTCATCAAGACCAGCGGCGACCGCATCACCGACCGACCCCTCAGCGAGGAGGGCGGCAAGGGTCTCTTTACCAAGGAGATAGAAGAGGCGCTGCTCGCCGGCTCGATCGACCTCGCCGTGCATTCCATGAAGGACATGCCCACTGTTCTGCCGGCCGGGCTGACGCTCGGCGCCGCGCTGAAGCGGGAAGACCCGCGCGATGCCTTCATCAGCCTCATGTACGGCTCCCTCGCCCAGGTCCCGCGGGGCGCGGTCATGGGCACCTCGTCGCTGCGGCGGCAGGCGCAGATGCTGCACCGGCGCCCCGATCTCAAGATCGTGCCGTTCCGCGGCAATGTGCAGACCCGGCTGAACAAGCTCGCCGAAGGGGTTGCTGCAGGCACTTTCCTCGCTTGCGCTGGCCTGAACCGGCTCGGCCTCGCCGAGCACATCCGCGAGCCCATCAGCACCGACATCATGCTGCCCGCGGTGGCCCAGGGAGCTATCGCGATCGAGCTACGCTCCGCCGACGCCGAGACCGCGCTCCTCATCGCTCCCCTGAACGACGAGGCAACCGCCTTGTGCGTTGCCGCCGAGCGCGCGTTCCTCGCCAAGCTCGACGGCTCGTGCCGCACGCCGATCGCGGGCCTTGCCGAGCTTCGCGACAACGTCATCCGCTTTCGCGGCGAGATCCTCACGCCCGACGGCAGGCAGTGCCTCGCGGCCGAGCGCAGCGGCCCGGCGGAGACAGCTCTGCGGCTTGGCGAGGACGCGGCGGCGGAGCTGCTCGACCGTGCCGGGCCCGATTTCCTGCGCGTGCTCGCCTGATGCACGTCCTCGTGACCCGGCCCGAGCCCGACGCGGCCGAGCTCAAGACTGCGCTCGAATTGCTCGGGCATGTGGTCAGCGTCGAGCCGCTGCTCGCGATCGAGTCCCTGCCAATCGAGCCCAGCGTCTTCGAGGGCGCGCGCGGCGTCATCGTGACGAGCCGCAACGGCCTACGGGCGCTTGCCGGCAGCGCCGCGCTCGCGCGGGCAGCTAAGCTGCCGATCTTCAGCGTGGGTCCGGCGACCGCGGCACTCGCGCGTGAACTTGGATTTGAGCAAATCACTGCGGGCGAGGGATCGGCAAGCGACCTCGTTCCCCTAATCGTCGACTCCAAAATCGGGAAAGCCGGCTCGTTCGTGCATGTGGCCGGTGAGGAGGTCGCCTTCGATCTGGCGGCGGCGCTTGCCGCGCGCGGCATCGAGGTCCGCAAGGTCATCGCCTACCGCGCCGTATCGACACTTGCGCTTACTCCGCCTACGGCCCAAGCCATTGCCGGCGGCTCGCTCGATGCCGTGATCTTGATGTCGCCACGGACGGCCGCAATTTTTGCTCTACTCGTCGGAAAGGCGGGCCTGGAGGAGCCGGCCCGGCGGCTTGCGTATATCTGCCTCTCGGCCAATGTTGCCGCTGCCCTCGGCGATCTGGCCCCGGCCCGCGTTAACATCGCCGTAAGGCCAAATTCATCAGCAATCCTCGATGCCGTTGGCCGGGTGGCAACGCATTCCTCAGGGGTGTAGCTTAGCGTCAAATAGGACTGGTAGCTCTCTTCGATGCGCGCCGCTGCAACGCGGCTCCCCCCGCTCGCCGAGAGGCCGCTAACCAAGGTGCATTGGCTCCCATGACAACGCGCAAGGACGACCCCGCAAAGCCGGCGGCCGGCGACACGAGCAGCAGCCGTCCGCATGCGACCCTCGACCTCAAGGCAACGGTGGTCAGCCCCCCGTCGGGCTCCAAGGACGAGAAGCAGCCCGCAAAGGATGAAAAAGCGGCTGCACCCGCCGAGCCTGTCAAAGCCAGTGCCTCGCTTCCGGGCGCTTCGCCGCGCGGCGAAGCGGGAGCGGCCAAGCCGGAGGGCGCCAGGCGGCCGGTTCCGACGCCGCCTCCATCCAAGAAGGCCGGCGGCTACGGCGGATTTTTCACGCACCTCGCAGCCGGCATCGCGGGCGGCGTGGTTGCCCTGCTCGCGGCCGACATGCTGGCCTCACAGCTCAATTTGAGCGGGCCCGCCGACCGCGAGGACGCGACCGCTGCCTTGCAGCAGCGCATCATCGTGCTCGAGGCCACAGCAAAGCAAAAGAACCCCAATCCCGAACTCGCGTCACGGCTCGCTGCGACCGAGGCCAAGATCCAAGGCCTCGAGAAGGTCGGCGGCAACGTCGATCGCCTGGCGAAGCGCCAGGACGAGCTTGCCGGCAGCATCAAGGCCGTCGACGCCAAGACCGCCGCGCGCCCCGACGATGCGGTCGTGCTGGCGCGCGTCGCGAAGCTCGAGGAGCAACTCAACGATATGTCGACGGCGGCCGCGAAGGATCCGCAAAGCGGGCGGTTGCCGCAGCTAGCGGCGCTGACCGGCAAGGTCGTCGATCTGGAGTCGACGATCAACACGCAGCTCGATGCGCTGCGCAAGAGCGTGACGCAGGAGGTGGACTCGCGTCTCGCCACGACCAACGAGACCAGCGAGGCGGCGAAATCCGGCACGGTGCGCATCGACCGTGACCTCGCGACCCTAAAGACCCAGAGCGGCGAGCTCGCCGCCCGCTTCGACGCGCTCAAGGCCCAGGCGGACGGCGCCGGCGCGAATTTGAGGACGACAGGCGACGAGTTGAAGAAGCTGAAGACCGAGATCGACGCGCGGCTCGCGACCTTCGCCAAGCCCGAGGACATTGCCAGCGTCGTGGCGCCGCTCTCCGGCAAGCTCACGGGCCTGCAGCGGGACGTGCAGGGCGTCGTCAAGAGCGAGACCGACCGCAAGGCCACCGCCGAGCGCATCGTACTGTCGCTGGAGCTCGCGAGCCTCAAGCGCGCCATCGATCGCGGCAACGGTTTTGCCAGCGAGCTTTCCGACGCCCGCAAGCTTGCTGGCTCGAGCGTCGACCTGACGCCGCTTCAGCGCTACGCCGACCGGGGCGTGCCGACGCTCGCCGAGCTGCAGAAGGATTTCAAGGCCACCGCGTTCAGGATGATCGACGCCGACGAGGCGCCGAGCGACGGCTCCGTGCTCAATAGGCTGCTCGCCGGCGCCAAATCGGTAGTCCACGTGCGCAAGGTCAGCCAGATTGCCGGCGATGTCAGCGTCGAGGCGGTCGTCGCCCGCATGGAGGCGGCGCTGAAGGAGGACCGGCTGGGCGATGTGCTGGCTGAGGCGAAGACGCTGCCGCCGCGGGTGCAGGACGTGGCGCGCGATTTCCTCGCCAAGGTCGAGGCTCGCAACGCGGTCGACGGCGCGCTTTCGACGGTCGAGGCGCAACTCAAGGCTTCGCTCGTGGCGCCGGCGGCCACGCCAACCAAGTCGCAGGAATAGGGGACCCTAGATGTTGCGCTTGATCGGCTTCCTCGTCGCGGTGGCGCTCGTCGCCGGCGGGCTCGCCTGGCTCGCCGACCGTCCGGGCGAGCTTTCCATCGACTGGCAGGGCTACGTGATCGAGACGAGCGTCTTTCGCGCCATCGTCCTGCTGTTTGCGCTCGTCGTCGCCGCGCTCGTCATCTGGTCGCTCGTCCGCAACGTCTGGCAGAGCCCCGCCGTGGTCGGGACCGTGCTGGCCAAGCGCCGCCAGAAGCTCGGGCTCGACGCCTTGTCGAGCGGCATGATCGCGCTCGGCGCCGGCGACCGCGCAGCCGCCATGCGCGCGGCGATCCAGGCGCGCAAGTCGCTGCCGAACGAGCCGCTGACGCATCTCCTGCGCGCCCAGGCCGCGCAGCTTGCTGGCGACCGCACGACGGCGCGCCGCATCTTCGAAGCGATGCTCGCCTCCCCCGACACCGAGCAGCTCGGCCTGCGCGGCCTCTTCCTCGAGGCGCAGCGCGAAGGCGAAATTGACGCCGGCCGGCATTTCACTGAGCGCGCGGTTGCGCTCAACCCGAAGCTTGCCTGGGCGATCGACGCGCTGTTCGATCTACAGTGCAGCCAGTCCGATTGGGCCGGCGCACTCGACACGGTGGCAACCGCCCGTAAGCATGGCCACATCGAGCGCCCGAAGGCGGATCGCCGCCGCGCCGTGCTGCTCGCCGCGCAGGCGCAAGCAGCCGAGGAATCCGATCCGGAGCGCGCGCTGACGCTGGCGCTCGAGGCGCACTCGCTTGCCCCCGATCTCGTGCCGGCAGCGGCCATTGCCGGGCGCCTGCTCGCCTCGCGCGGGAACACGCCGCGCGCCGCCAAGGTGCTGCAGCGCGCCTGGAGCCGCTCGCCGCATCCCGATCTCGCGACCGCCTACGCTTACGCCCGCATCGGTGACAGCCCGCGCGACCGGCTCGACCGCATCAAGCAGCTCGCCGCGCTCAGCCCCAACTCCAGTGAGGGCCCCATCGCGGTCGCCAACGCCGCAATCGAGGCACGCCAGTATGACGAGGCACGCACCGCGCTCGAGCCGCTGCTGCACGACCGCATGACGCAGCGCGTCGCCACCCTCATGGCGCGCATCGAGAGCGAGCTGGGCGACAAGGGTCGCGTGCGCGAATGGCTGGCGCGTGCCGTGCATGCTCCGCGTGATCCTGCCTGGACCGCCGACGGCATCGCTACCGACCGCTGGTCGCCAATCTCGCCGGTGACGCGCGCGCTCGACGCGTTCCAGTGGCGGGCGCCGGTCGAGTCGGTCGACCAGCAGGATGCGGACGTGCTGGCGAGCAAGACTGAGGCGCTCGCGGCGCTCGGCGTCGACACCGCGATCGCGCCCGGGCCCGAAACGCCGGTGGCGGCAACCGCCGCCGAGGCGCGGCAACGGGCCGAGACCGTGAAGCCGGTCGACCATCACGACGATGACGTGCCGCCTTCGGCTACGACCGAGAAGCGCGAACCGGCAGAGGAGCGCACGTCGAAATCCGAGAAGAAAGATGCGGGGCCGACGCAGGCGGCGGCAAGGACCGCCGCGGCACCCGCGACCACGGGGGAGGCCGGCCCGACGGGCCGTCGCAGCGCGAGCCGCCCCGCGACGAAGACCCGCAAGGACGAGGAGAACGGGAAATCGCGCGTCTTCGTACCGCCGCACGCTCCCGACGACCCGGGGCCGGAGGCGGCCCAGGACGATCCGCCGCCCCTCCCGCTGCGACCGCAGCGCGCCTGAGGCGCGGTCACAGATGTTACCGGCGCGGTGCCGCGCTTCGCGTCTTGCATTCGGCGGGGGCTGGCGCTATCCCTCCGCCCCTAAGCCGCAATAGCTCAGCTGGTAGAGCACGTCATTCGTAATGACGGGGTCGCAGGTTCGAGTCCTGCTTGCGGCACCAAAGACCCCACATTTCTGAATGGCTGTGGCAGCGGCAAGGCGCGGTGCATGTCGAACCCGGCCTATGGGTCTCGGCCGAGATCCACCGCTGTGCGTCAGCGTTGCCCGTCAATCAGATGTCTGCGGGGGGTCCGCGCACCTCTTCAAAAGGCGCGGCTCCGGCGCATCCCCGCACCGGGCGCGGTCGGCCACACGCCCTGGCTGACGAGATAGGCGCGAATGCGGCGATCCGACATCTGACCTTCGATGGACCGATCGACCAGCTGCGGAAACAGTCGCTGCACGAGCACGAAGAACCGCTCGGGGCCTTTCGCATAAACGCTGTCGGCATCGCGCGCCACCGCAGTCCAGATGTCGCGCGCGACCTTCGCGGGATCATCGATGCGCATTTGCATGGGCGCGACGAGCCGCCCGAAGGCGCTCGCGGCATCCGTATTGGTGGCGCGGGGCGCCGCGTAGGTGACGCCGACGCCGAACTCCTTCAGCTCCCGGCGCAGTGCGATCGAAAGCCCGCGCAGGGCGAACTTGGAGGCCGAGTAGGCGCTGAATAGCGGATAAGCGATATCGCCGAACATCGATCCGACGTTGACTATGCGCGAGGGCGCGCCCCGATGCAGGAGCGGCAGCAGCTCGCGGATGAGTGCCGCGGGCGCTATGACATTGGTGGCGAGCAGCCGCTCCAAATCGTCGTCGCTCGTGCGCACAAGCGGCCCGACGGAAATGAGACCCGCGTTGTTGACGAGCACGTCGAGGCGCCCCCACCAGCGGTGGATGTAGCGCGCGAGCGCCATGCGGATCTGCGGGTCCGTGATGTCGCCGGGAAGGGCGACGTGGCTGCCGCTGGGCTCCATCATCGACAGCGTCTCGTTCAACGCATCGGCGCGGCGCCCCGTCAGCGCAACAGTCATTCCGCGCGCCGCTGCCTCGATTGCGAGTTGCCGTCCGATCCCAG
>CAWFOR010000023.1:0-107843 GCA_963817485.1 uncultured Alphaproteobacteria bacterium
CGGAAAAGGGATGCTGGCGACGGCACCACTCAGCGTGCCGCTCGATGCGACACCCGTGCGTACAGGCGCGGTGCCGCATTGATTGGCTGTTAGTGGCTGGTGTTGCTGAAGCATCGGTGCGTGAAGCTCACGCACGCAATCGCGGTCGCTAGACTGGTCATGTTCCCGTTGAACGCCACATTCCACGCATGCGCGCCACAATATCAACCGTGACACCGGCAGGACGGGAACCACCTTGATAGTCGCGCCCAGCCACAGGCCACGTCTTCAGCTCAAAGTGCTCCAAAGTGGTCGTGGGTATGAAGCGCGTGCGAGCGGCATAGAGGTGCTTGTCCCCCTTCTTCGCCTGTTGATGCGTGTAGAAGCGCTGAGGAACCACGAGCACGAGCCGGTCTTTGGCGCGGGTCATCGCGACGTAGAGCAGCCGCCGCTCCTCCTCGATGTCGTCTGCGGAGCCGGTTGCCATGTCAGAGGGGATACAACCATCGACCGCGTTGAGGATGAAGACTGCCTTCCACTCCTGGCCTTTGGCGGAGTGGATGGTCGAGAGGATGAGGTAGTCCTCATCTAGGTGCGGCGCACCGGCTTCGTCGCTGGTGGCGCTCGGAGGATCGAGCGTGAGATCGGTCAGGAACCTTGCACGCGAAGGGTAGCCTGCGGCGATGCGCTGAAGTTGATCGAGATCACCAGCGCGAACCACAGCATCGGGGTAGCGTTGTTCCAGATGCGGCTGGTACCACTGGCGCACGCGGTCAAGTTCAGACGGCCACTCCAAGGCTTGCCCGTGCAGACCCAGCATGAGCGCAACCAACTCGCGCCACTGATCCCCCGCTTTGGTCGGCGGACAGAACCTCGCCAGCGCCTCAACCGGATCGCTTCCGGCCATGTGGTCAAGCGCCTTGCCCGCGGTGACTGGTCCCACACCTTCAAGAAGTTGAACGACGCGAAAGCCCGTCACCCGGTCAGCGGGGTTCTCGGCCCACCGTAGGATGGCCAGCATGTCCTTGACGTGGGCCGCCTCGATGAACTTCAGGCCACCGAACTTGACGAAGGGGATGTTTCGCCGCGTCAGCTCGATTTCCAGCATCGCGCTATGACTTGAGGCGCGGAACAGGACCGCCTGCTCCTTCAGCGTCATTCCGGCTTCACGGTTCTCAAGGATGGCAGTGACGACACAGTCGACTTGACCCGCGTCGTCCAAGACCGAAACCAACGCTGGCTTCTGCCCGCTTCCTCTATGCGAGCGCAAGTCCTTGGTGAAGCGCTCGCGCGCCAGGCCGATCACGGCATTGGAGGCTGTCAGTATTGGTTGCGTCGACCGGTAGTTCTGCTCCAGCGTGATCAGGTTTGCGCAAGGCTCAAACTGCTTCGGGAAATCGAGGATGTTGCGCACCGTAGCCGCACGAAACCCGTAGATCGCCTGCGCGTCGTCGCCGACCACGGTGAGGCCGGCGCCATTCGGCTTGAGGCCGCGGAGGATCGACGCCTGCAGCGCGTTGGTGTCCTGGTACTCATCGACAAGAACATGGTCGAACAGCGCGCCAACCTCGTGCGCAAGCTCTGGCACCTTCATCAGTTCGGCCCAGTAGAGCAGCAGATCGTCGTAATCGAGCACGTGCTGCTTTTGCTTGGCGGCAACATAGGCATCGAACAGAATACGCAAATCCTTTTCCCACTCGGCGCACCACGGGAACTGCTTGCGCAGCACCACGTCGAGCGGCTCCGTGGCATTGACGGCTCGCGAATAGATGGCGAGGCATGTGGCCTTCAGCGGAAAGCGCTTCGCCTTCTTCTGGACAGACGTTGCTCATGCCGCACGAGATTGACGAGGTCGGCCGGAGTCCTCGCGGTCGTGGATGGTGAAGGAGGGGTCGAGACCGACGGAGCCTGCGTACATGCGCAGGAGCCGCGCTCCCACCGCATGGAAGGTGCCCGACCAGGAGATGGGGCTTCGCGTGCCGGAACGTGCGCCGCCAAGAGCAGCAGCAATGATGCGCTCGGCTCTGCGCTCCATCTCGGCGGCTGCGCGGCGCGAGAAGGTCAGCAACAGGATACGGTTGGGATCGGCACCGTTCACGATCAAGTGGGCGACCCGGTGCGCAAGGGTATTGGTCTTGCCCGATCCGGCGCCGGCGATGATGAGAAGCGGACACGCGATATTGGCGACCGACGGCGATCACGCCGTGCTCTACGGCGCGGCGTTGCTCCGGATTGAGAGTGGCGAGATAATCCTTGCAGGCCATGACGCGCTCGGTCCGTAATTCGACCCAAGGCACTGGCCATGATTTGTTCCTGCTCGCCAAGCCCGAGCCTGCAAGGTGCACAGCGGATTACGATTTGGATGTCTGCTTCTGGCCCAGGAACGGACGTGATTGGATCGCATCGGTCATGTCTGCAAGTGACCCTTAGCAGACTTGGGCCCCTCCTATTCGATCAATTCCCCGTCTCGTTCGGCTAAGCGCGATGCCGCCGCGTGCGTTCCCGCCATCGACGGAGCTAGAGCACCCAGCCGAACGCAAGGTGCGCGAGGGAGTCGATGCCGCGGCGCATCATCCCGCCCCGCTCGACATCCTCGGCAGCGTAAAGCGGCACCTCATTGACGGTGTTGGTCTGGCTCGTCACGCGCAGGGTCGCCACCCCGTGAGGAGCGGCTTCGCGAACATTTGTAGCGTTCACGGTTTGCCTGGCGCCAAGGCTGCGTCTTGACCTTCACCCAACCGCAGTTCGGTCCCGCAACGTATGGTGCTGAGCGCTTCTTGCTGATGATGCCCTCGAGTTCCCATGCGTGCCGTCGCAGCGAGCAGTTTGTCGGCATCGTCGAAGCTCTCGAAGAAGCGCAGCAGGTCTTGGTCAGCGCCAGAGAGCAAATGGAGCAGCCGCTCGCGGCGCTGCTCCAGCGGCTCCTTGCGCACGTCCTTTCCATCGATCGCCAAAAGGTCGAAGCACCAAGCGCAGAGACCGGCGCTATTCCCGGCCATCAGACCTCGAAAATCTGGGATGCCATCAGCGTCGCATCCGACGATCTCAGCGTCGATGATGCAGGCCGGGAGCGCACGTAGCGCGTCGCGGATGATCGCGAAACGGCCGGAGATGTCCTTGCCGTTCTTGCTGAAGATGACGACCTCTGACGAGGAGCGGTGAAGCTGTGCTCGCCAGCCGTCGTGTTTCACTTCATGCAGCCAATCGGGTCCCGCGGGCGGAGCTGCGCGAAGTCTGGGATTGGCGATGGGGAGGAAGGTGGGACGCGGCACGCAGAAAGGATAGGCAGGCGCTCGATCAGGAGCAAGCTCGCCGCCGGAGAGGTGAACCTGCAGCACGCCGAGCGCGCCGGCCTGGCGCATCACGTCCTGCCACTCCGCCGTCGTCAGCTCGGCATCGCCGCGCCGCATGTCGACGGGGTTGGAGCAATAGGGACACTGCAGGGGACAACGGTAGGTGAGCTCCGCGAGCAGGCCGATCGGCGCGCGCGTACAGGTAGGCCTTCCCGCCTCGACAGCTTCCAGAGGTTCGAGCTGCATGCACGCACCCACGTTGTCGTTGGTGTGCCCGTCGCTCACGCCAGCCGGTACGCGCCGGGCGGGACCATGCCCACGACGTACGCGAGATAGAGCGCGTCGAGCTGCGCCCACAGCACGTCGCACTTGAATTCGACCGCGGCGACGCAAGCTTCCTGCATCTCGCGCGTGCGGGCGTTCGCCTTCACGAACTCGAGCGCAAAGGTCGCGTCGCGCGGTGCCTGGCTCAGCCGGCGCTTGAAGTAGGCCATGACGTCGTCGTTGACGAAGTCGTAGTTCGCCAGCATGCCGGCGATGCGCTCGCGGTGTATGGAAGGCGCGAACAACTCCGTGAGCGAGGAGGCGGCCGCGACGACGAGCGGCTGCTCGACGACGAAGCGCACGTACGCCTCGACCGCAAACCGGGTGGCCGGCAAGGCGCCGCGCATGCTCGTCACGTAGTCGCGATCGAGCCCGAGGCAGTCGGTGAGCTTGAGCCAACGCTCGATGCCGCCATGCTCCTCCGGCAGCAGGCCGTCATGGTCGTGCACCCGGTGGATCCACTCGCGGCGCAGCTCGCGGTCGTAGGTGCGGCTCATGAACGCCGCATCCTTGCGCGGAATGGCTTCCTGATAGACGTAGCGGTTCAAGGCCCAGGCCGTGACCTGGCCTTTGGTCAGCTTGCCCCCGTGCAACATCTTATGGAACTCGTGCTTGTCGTGATAGCGCTCGGGTCCGACGGCGCGTATGCGCGCCTCGAACTCTACCGGGCTCCAGGGCTGCTCCAGCGTCTCGAACTTCTTCACGAACTCGTTCACGGCGTCCTCCTAGATTTTGCTTGGAGGCACTGTGGTGCGAACGGCCGGAGCACGCTTGATCCACGTCAAGAAGCCGATCACGCGGAGGGTCAAAGCTCCGTGAGCTGGCCCGTGCTGCTCCACCATCTCGCTCTCGGCGACGACGCGTGTCGCATTGAGCTGTGCGGCAATTCGCGCTCGCGCGTTTGAGGTGCATCAAGCGCGGTGCGGCGCTTCCACCCCAAGCTCGGCTCATCGGATTCGCTGGCGGCGGGGTGAGGGGTTGCAAGCTCGCTACGATATGGTGATCGTCGGCGCTGGCCCGGCGGGTTTGAGCCTCGCCTGCCTTGCCGGCGCGGCGGGGCTGAAGATCGCCGTCGTCGATGAGCAGCGCGAAGAGCAGCTCGCCGCGCCGGCCTATGACGGCCGGGACATCGCGCTGACGCACCGCTCGGTGCAGTGTCTGAAGCAAGCCGGCGTTTGGGGCGCGATTACCGCCGCCGATATCGCGCCCATCAGACGGGCCTGCGTCAAGAACGCGGGAGACTCCAGCCTCCTGACCTTCGATCCCAATGGCACAGGCGAGGCAGCGCTCGGCTATCTCGTCAGCAACCAGGTCCTGCGCGCGGCGCTCTACGCTGCGGCCAAGATGAGCGACACCATCGAGCTCGTGACCGGCGAGGCCGCAGAAGGTCTGAAGCTTGACGGTGCGCTGGCGGAGGTTTCGCTCGCATCGGGAAAGGTCTTCGCCGCGCGGCTCGTCGTCGCCGCCGACAGCCGCTTCTCGAAGCTGCGCCGCATGGCGGGGATCGGCGCCGACATTCGCGATTTCGGACGCGTCTGCATCGTCTGCCGCATAAAGCACGAGCAGGCGCACGACGGCACCGCCTACGAGTGGTTCGATACCGATCAGACGCTGGCGGTGCTCCCGCTCAACAACTGCGAGTCCTCAATCGTGCTGACGCTGCCCGCGACCGCGGCGGCGCGCGCGATGGAAGTGCCGGCGCCGGCCTTCGCGGCAGATGTCGAGCGGCGATTTACGCGGCGCTGGGGCGCGATGGAGCTGTCGGGCGCGCGCCATGCCTATCCGCTGGTCGGCGTCTATGCGGATCGCTTCGTCGCGAAGCGTTTCGCGCTCATCGGCGACGCCGCCGTCGGCATGCATCCCGTGACGGCGCACGGCTTCAATTTCGGGCTCAGGGGGGCCGCGAGCCTCGCGGCCCGGGTGGGTGCGGCGGCTCGTGCCGGCGTCGACATCGGCTCAGCGTCGCTGCTCGAGGCCTACGACCGCGAGCACCGCCGGGCCACGCTTCCGCTCTATGTGGCCACCAACGCGCTGGTCCGGCTCTACACCGACAACGGTGCGGCGGCGCGACTGGCGCGCAGCGGGATCCTGCGCCTCGGCGAGCGCATGACGCCCATCAAGAATTTCATGCTGCGGCGGCTGATGGAAGTCGACGCCACGCCGGCGTTGACCTGATTGGCTTTGCATTTCTCGGGGAGCGATCATGACGAGTGAAGCGCACGCTTATTCGCAAACGCTGGGTGAGGAGCAGAGCATCTGGTTCAAGATCCAGCCCTTCATCAACGCTGACGATCCGATGGCCGTGCTCGTCCGCCTGAGCCAGCGCTATGGCGGCTGCATTCCCATCAATTTCCGCTCCGAGAAGATCTATATCCTGAGCGAGATCGAGCACGCCCGCCGCGTCCTCGTCGACAACGTCGACAACTACGTGAAGTACTTCGACGGGCTGAAGCCGATCTTCGGCCACGCGATGATCACCGTCGACGGCGCGTTGTGGCAGAAGGTGCGCCAGCCGCAGCAGCCCTACTTCCATCCCGACGTCTATGCCGAGTACGTCCCCTACCTCCTCGTCTCCCTCAACAAGAAGATGGAGGAGTGGTCGAAGCTCGCCCAGAGCGGCGCTACGTTCGAGATGCTGGAGGAGACCTGGGGGCTCGCCGCGGACATGATCTGCCGCGCGCTTTTCGACCGCGAGGTCCCCTTCAATCCGCATGCCGTCTTCGGCGCCGTCAAAGCCTATACGGACGCCTCCAACCACCGTTCGATCCGTCTGAAGAAGGCGAGCGGAGAGCTCACCGACGTGACGGATGAGGAGCCGCCCGCGCACGCGATCGGCGCCTGGCTCACGCTGCCCGAAGCCGTGATCTCGGCCGAGCCTTGGCAGGGGCGGGAGAAGACGCTGCTGAAGATGATGCAAGCAGCCGAAGCCTCCGGCTTGCCGGCGTGGGACCACGCCCAGGTGCAGGATGAGATCAAGCAGTACCTGTGGGCCGGCACCGAGACGACGGCGCTGACGCTCGGTTGGACGCTCTATCTCCTCTCGCGCCACCCCGAGGTCGCCGACAAGATCCGCCGCGAGGCCGACGAGGTCTACGGCACGCGGAGCCCCACCGCGGCCGACGTGGAGCGTCTTTCCTATACGCGCTCGGTCATGCTCGAGGCGCTGCGGCTCTACCCGCCGGCCTGGGCGCTCATCCGCACGGCGGTCGCCGACGACGAGATCGCCGGCCACAAGATCAAGGCGGGCGACCGCATCGTGCTGTGCCCCTACGTCATCCATCACGACGCGAAATACTGGGAGGACCCGGAGGAGTTCCGACCCGAGCGCTTCGAGCCGGGCCGCATCAAGAAGCGCGTCAAGTACAGCTATCTGCCCTTCGGCGCGGGCAAGCGCTTTTGCCTCGGCGGCCAGCTCTCGCAGATGGAGGTCGCCCTCGCGCTCACGCAGCTCTTGCGCCGGTTCAGGCCCGAGTACGTTGGGCACACGCCCCCGCGCGTTGCCGCGAGCGTGACGCTGATGCCGAAGGACGGCCTGCCCTTCCGCCTGCATGAGTTGTCGTGAGCAACGGGTGCGCGTCTAAGAAACAAGAAGGGAGGCGACGATGCCGGTCGAGGTGATTGCAGCGCAGATGAGCCCCTATGCGGTCGAGGTAAAAGCCGGCCAGACCTACAAGTGGTGCCGCTGCGGGCGCAGCCGGGCGCAGCCGTTCTGCGATGAGTCGCACGCCGGCACCGGGATCGAGCCGCTCGCGTTCGTGGCCGAGCGAACGGAGACCGTCATCCTGTGCGGTTGCAAGGAGACGGGAAGCGCGCCCTTCTGCGATGGGACACACAACGTGCTTTGACGCTTTGACCGGCCCCGCCCAGCCAGGGCTAGCAGCCGTTGCGCTCTTGCCGCAGCAGCTCCGCGGCGCCCAGCAGTGCCGCAAACGGGCGGATGACGACGTACGTCGGGATCCCGGCAAGATAGTTGCTGAACCGGCCCTTCGCCTCGAAGCGCTCGCGGAAGGCCGACTGCACAAACGTCGCCCCGAGCTTCGGCACGATGCCGCCAGCGATATAGATCCCACCGCGCGCTCCGAGCGTCAGCGCAAGGTTGCCGGCGACGGTGCCGAGCATCGCGCAGAACATCTCCGTCGCTTCGCTCGCGAAGCGATCGCTGGTCCGCGCCTCGGGATGACTGATCTCCTCTGCCGTGAGGGGTACCGCGGGGGCGTGGGCAAGCTCGCGCAAGGCGGCGTAGAGATTGACGAGGCCGGGCCCAGAGAGCACGCGCTCGGCGGAGACGTGCCCGAAGCGGCGGCGGAGCACCTCGAGCACGGCACTTTCGCGCGCATCCGTCGCCGCCATGGTGACATGGCCACCCTCGCCCGGAAGGGCGACGGCGCCGAATGCCCCGCCCGACGTCCCTGGCACGAGTGCACTGACGCCAAGCCCGCTTCCGGGGCCCAGTATGCCGATGGGCGCGCCGGCTAAGGGCTCGCCGCCGCCGACCTTGATGAGCTCGTCGGGGGTGAGATGGGGAACCGCGAGCGCATTGGCGTGAAAGTCGTTGACGATCTGAAGCCGCACCAGCCCGAGCGCTTCGCGCAAGGCCTCGGTGGAGAAGGTCCAGGGATGGTTGGTGAGACTGACGATGTCGCCGTCGGGCGAGGAAGCGATCGCGAGCACCGAGTGAGACGGGGTTGCCTCCGGTGCCTCTGCGAGAAAGGCCACGATCGCGTCAGCGAGTGTGGGGAAGTCGTTGCACAGGATCGCGCGCGTTAAGGCGATGCCGCCATCCGGCCGTACGAGCGCAAAGCGCGCGTTCGTCGCGCCGATGTCGCCGACGAGCCCCCATTCGGCGCTGCAATCGATGGCAGTCATGCTCTCGCTGGCTCCGCCTGCACGGGTCGCCGCCCGCAAGGACATTTCTCCGACATGGAGTGCTGGTCTACCCTCTGCCATTCTCGCCGCCTAGGGCTGTCGCGAGAGAGTTAATGGTGGCAGCCGCGCGGACGTTGCCTCGGCGAGGCCTCCGGCGACCTTACCGGTGTCGCACGGCGGGAGGCCCACGGATTAGGCATTTCGAGGAACGGAACTTCCGGGCGGTCAATGCTTTGACCAAGATCGGTCACGCCCCGATCCACGGCCCGATCTACGGCCCGATCCACGGCATGAGAGGAAGCGCCGGCACGTGACATACAATGTGCCCCTTCCCGGACTTCAGAAGGCGCCGATGAAATATTCCGCCAACCTCAACGTTGCCCCCATCGGTAACGGGCGCGTCGCCGCGCTTGTCACCCCCCAGGGGCGCATCGCGTGGTGGTGTTTTCCGCGCCTCGATTCCGACCCCGTCTTTTCCAACCTCATCTCCGGCGATGAAGAAAAAGGCTTCTGCGACGTTTTGCTCGGCGGCGCCAAGCAGGCGACCTCGGGCTACGTGCGCAACACCGCCATACACGAGACCGTGCTCGAGGACGGCAACGGCAATGCCGTCAGGATCACCGATTTCGCGCCGCGCTTCCTGCGCTTTGAGCGCGCCTTCCATCCGGCCCAAATCTTCCGCCGCATCGAGCCGCTGTGGGGCTTGCCGCGCATAACCATCAGGCTGCGACCAACCTTCAACTATGGCCAGCCCGGCCAATGCCAGGCGGTGGGCTCAAACCACATTCGCTATACCGGTGGTGCGGACGTGCTGCGGCTGACGACCGACGCGCCGCTCTCCTACATCACGCAGGAGACACCGTTCGCGCTCACCCACCCGATGACGCTGGTGCTCGGACCCGACGAGCCACTGGAAGCCTCCATCGATGCATTGTCGCGCGAATTCCTCGAGCGCACGCGGAGCTACTGGACCACCTGGGTGCGCGGGTTGGGCGTTTCGCTCGACTGGCAGGACGAGATCATCCGCGCCGCCATTACGCTGAAGCTGTGCCAGTTCGAGGAGACGGGCGCGATCATCGCCGCGCATACCACCTCGATCCCCGAGGCCCCGGGCACGAGCCGAAACTGGGACTATCGCTATTGCTGGCTGCGGGATGCCTACTTCGTGCTGCGTGCGCTCAATCGGCTCGGCGCCACGCAGACGATGGAGGCCTATCTCGGCTACATCACCACCATCGCGGTCGACGTCGAGCGGCCGCTGCGGCCCGTGTACGGCATCATTCACGATCAGTCGCTGCAGGAGCGCGTCGCCGCCGACCTCGCCGGTTATCGCGGCATGGGCCCCGTGCGCATCGGAAACCAGGCCGCCGAGCAGATGCAGCACGACGCCTATGGCAGCGTCATCCTCGGCGCCTCGCACATGTTCATCGACCGGCGCCTGCCCGGAATGGGCGACGAGGCCCTGTTCCGCCGGCTCGAGCCGCTCGGGCATCAGGCGCGCAAATTCTTCCAGGAGCCGGACGCCGGTCCTTGGGAATATCGCGGCCGCCAGCGCATCCACACGCATTCGGCGACGATGTGCTGGGTTGCCTGCGATCGCCTCGCACGCATGGCGGACCTGATTGGCCTCAGGGATCGCGCCGCGTACTGGCACGATCACGCAGCCAAGCTCAAGGCCGAGATTCTCGCGCGCGCGTGGAACGAGAAGCGCGGCGTGATCGCCGGCGCGCTCGACCATGACGACCTTGATGCCAGCGTGCTGCTGCTCGCCGACCTCGGCCTCCTTCCCGCGAGCGACGAGCGTTTCCGCAAGACCTGCGACGTGATCGGCCGGGAGCTGGGCCGCAACGGCTTCATCATGCGCTATACGGCGGAGGACGATTTCGGCCTGCCCGAGACCGCATTCCTGGTGTGCAAGCTCTGGTACGCGGATGCGCTCGCCGCGACCGGCGAGACCGACAAGGCGCGCGAGATCTTCACCGACGTCCTCGCCCGGCGCAATTCGTACGGTATCCTTAGCGAGGACATCCACCCCGAGACGGGCGAGCTGTGGGGCAATATTCCCCAGACTTACTGCATGGCCGGGGTCATCAGCACGGGCATGAAGCTATCGCGCGACTGGGACGACGCCTGGACCGCATCTCCTTGAAGCAGCAAATGCTTCCGGGAACCATAACGGCTGCTCAAGGGTTCTGAGTTAGGTGCTGCAGTGCAGCATCCGTCCCGAAGCAGCCGTTCGGAACCTCATGAGCCGGATCGTCCTCGTCTCAAACCGCGTCGCTGACCTCAACAAGGCCGGGCAGGCCGGCGGCGTGGTGATCGCCATTGCCGACGTGCTCAGCAAGCGCCATGGGCTGTGGCTCGGCTGGAACGGCAAGATCGGCGAGAAGAGCGAGGAGCAGCGCACCAAGCCCGACATCGCCGAGGTCGGCGGGGCGACGGTCGCCACCCTCCCGCTAAGCAGTCGCGAGTACAAGGACTACTACCTCGGCTACGCGAACGATGTGTTGTGGCCCGTCTTTCACTCGCGCCTCGACGTGGCGCAGTTCGAGGCGGGCTACTACCAGCGCTATCTGGAGGTGAACCGGCGCTTTGCCCGCGCGCTGCATCCGCTCCTGAAGCCCGACGACACGATCTGGGTTCACGATTACCACATGATCCCGCTCGGGCTCGAGCTGCGCAAACTCGGCGTCGAGAACTCCATCGGCTTTTTCCTGCACATCCCGGTGCCGCCGGCACAGATGTTCCTCGCCATCCCCGAGCATCGGGAGCTTGCCCGCGGCCTCGCCGCCTACGACCTCGTCGGCGTGCAGACGCGGGTCGACGTCGCCAACCTCATCGATTTCCTGCAGGACGGGGTGTTCGGCCGCATGCTCCAGGACGGCCGCATCCGCGTCTTCGACCGCGAGATGTCGATCGCAGCCTTCCCGGTCGGCATCGATGTGGATTCTTTCGTCGGCTCGCGGCCCAAAGTGCTACGTGAGCCGGCGCGCTCGGTCACGCGCCTCATCGGCGTAGACCGGCTCGATTATACGAAGGGTCTGCCGCAGAAGTTCCGCGCCTTCGGGCGCTTCCTGGAAAAGAATCCCGACTATCGCCGCAAGGTCATCCTCTCGCAGCTCGCGCCGCCCACGCGAGAAAGTGTTCTCGCTTACGTGGACATCCGCCACGAGCTGGAGACGCTGTCGGGTACGATCAACGGCAAGTTCGGCGAGCTCGACTGGGTGCCGATCCACTACATTCATCGCTCGACGCCGCGCAAAATGCTCGTTGATGTCTTTGGAGACTCGCGGATCGGCGTGGTGACGCCGTTGCGCGACGGCATGAACCTCGTCGCCAAGGAATACGTCGCAGCGCAAGACCCCGAGGATCCCGGGCGTCCTTATGCTGTCGCGCTTCGCCGGCGCAGCCGCGCAGATGAAGGAGGCGCTGATCGTCAATCCTTACGACGTGGAGGAGATGGCCGACACCATCAAGATCGCGCTCGAGATGGACGTGCAGGAACGCCGCGAGCGCCATCGCGCGCTGCTCGACGGCATCCGCACGCATGACACTTTCGCCTGGTGCCGTTCCTTCCTCACCTCGCTCGAGAACATTCGTCGCCGCCGGCCGCTGCCGCCCACCGGCGAGCCGTTCGAAGCCGCGCGCAAGGCGCTGGAGGCGAAGGGGTTGGCCCCGGGCGCGTCCCGGCACACACGATTCCTCTGACGGCGCCGCTCACATCCGCTCACGAGGCTGACAGAAACGGAAACAAGGAGATGGGTGCATTAATTGGCCGCAGGCGACGCCATTCTAGCTTCAATTTGCTGCTGCAGTGAGGGACCCTTGCCGTGAACGAATCTTCCGAGCGAAGGTTGCTCCGAGAGGAATTGGGGATGCTGCAGAACGAAGTGCATGTCGAGGAGCGCTCGACGCTCGCCGCCAAGGTGCTGGCCGGTAACCCTTCACGTTACGCCCTCTTCCTCGACGTCGACGGCACGTTGCTCGATATCGCGGCGACGCCGGACGAGGTCGTCGTCCCCCGCGAGCTTGCGCCTTTGCTTGCCCGCATCGCCAAAGGTCTCGATGGGGCGTTGGCGATCCTGACGGGTCGGCAATTGGTGGAGATCGATGTTCTGCTCGAGCCGTTGCGCCTCGTTGGAGCGGGCGTGCATGGCGCGGAGCTGCGCACCACACCCAGCGACCCAATCGTGCGCGTGGCGACCTCGCTGCCGGGATCGCTCGTCGATCAGGCGCTTGAGCTCGCCAATGGGATGCCGGGCATCATTGCCGAGCCAAAAGGACCAGGCCTGGCGCTGCACTATCGCCAAGCGCCCGAGCTCAAGGTCGTGCTGGAAGCGCAGATCAGGCTCCTGTTGTCGCGCTACGCCGATGAGCTGGTGCTGTGCCCCGGACGGAAGCTATTCGAGATCATACCGGCCGGGCATTCGAAGGGCACCGCGCTCGAAACCCTCGCAATGCTCCCCACCTTCGCCGGGCGGCTTCCCGTCATGATCGGCGACGACGTGGGCGATGTCCCGGCGCTGGCCGCGGCGCAGCGGCTCGGCGGCTTCGGCTTGCGCGTCGCTGGAGAGCAATTCGCCGAGAGCGCGGCCGATCTGCACGGACCGGCGAGCGTGCTGCATTGGCTCAATCGCCTCGCCGGCAGGCTCGAGGCCTGAGCCCGCGGCGTCGGGGCGCTGTCGGGATCAGGAGAGCCTCGTTCCGCCGCTTCCCTGCAGCGCCTCTGCCAGCGCAGCATGAGAGTGGAATTGGTTCTCCACCGCCGGCGTGATCGTCTCCAAGGGCACCTTTATGCTGCACGACAGACCTTCGGGCCGCAGGTCGATGTTGGGTGCGGACGTGAGGCTTTGTCCCATCGCCGAAATCAGCGAGAAGCCGAAACCCTTGCTGACGCCGTTGGTTGAGACCGGCGGCCCGCCGTGCTCGCGCCATTGAAACTCCAGGAACGATTTCGCGCCTTCGGAGGCGACCGACCAGTGCACGCCGACCTCGCCCTTGGCATTGGAGAGCGCGCCGTACTTCGCCGCATTCGTGAGCAGCTCGTGTACGATCAGCGCGAACGTCTGCACGGCGGATGCGCTCAAGCGCACCTCGGGGCCGTCCGTGCGCACGCGCTCAGTGAAGCCGGCGAGCTCGGCATCGACGATGTTCTTCAAGGCCGCACCGCTCCAGCTTGCCTCCACCAGGAGCTCGTGCGCGCGGCCGAGCGCGTGCAGGCGCCCGGCAAGGATTTCGCTCGCTTCCTCGGCCGAGCGGCTGGGGATCAGCGTGCGCGTCGCGATCGACTGCAGCACGGCGAGCATGTTCTTGACGCGGTGGCTCAGCTCGCGCACGAGGATGGTGAGGCGCTCCTCCGCGCTCTTGCGCACGAGCACCTCCTTCTCCAGGCGCTCGGCCGACTGCGCAAGCTCGGCCGTGCGTTCCTCGACCCGCTGCTCGAGGCTCGCGTGCGAGTCCGCGAGCTCGGCGCGCATCTGCTCCAGCTCGACGAAGACCCTTATTTTGGCACGCAGGATTTCGGGGACGACCGGCGACAGGATGTAGTCGACCGCGCCGAGCGCATAGCCTTCCGCCGTCTGCGCCTCGTCGGCGAACGCCGTCACGAAGATGATGGGCGTATGGCGCGAGCGGCGGCGCTGGCGGATCAGCTTGGCCGTCTCGTGTCCGGACATCCCAGGCATGTTCACGTCGAGCAGGATGACCGCGAAATCCCGCTCGATCAGCTTCAGCAGCGCCTCCTCGCCCGAGGTGACGGACACGATGTTCTGATCGAGATCATCGAGGCTCGCGCGATAGACCAGATGCTTTTCGGGCAGGTCGTCGACGATCAGGATATCGACCCGCTTTGAATTGCGCATCAAGCTCACTCCGAGGCAGCCACGCTCAGCGATAGAGCCAAGAGCGCAGAACGGAAAGCAGCTGTTGGGAATCGACGGGCTTGGACAGGTAGTCCCACGCACCCGCCTCGATGCAGCGCTCGCGATCGCCCTTCATGGCCTTTGCCGTCACGGCGATGATGGGCAGATCGCGGCTCGACGGCAGCTTCCGCGCTTCGCGCATGGTGGAGATGCCGTCCATTTCCGGCATCATGATGTCCATCAGCACGATGTCCAGGCTCTGCGTGCTCATGAGACTGAGCGCGTCGATGCCGGAGTTTGCGGAAACGACCGTCATGCCGTGATCCTCGAGCACGGTGGCGAGGGCGTAGACGTTGCGCGCGTCGTCGTCGACCACGAGTGCCTTGCGGCCCTTGAGAACGCTGTCTGAGCGATGCAGCTCGTCGATGATGCGGTGCTGCGACGCGGGCAGATGCTTGACGCGGCGATGCAACGCGGACGCCGCCGAATCTATGAGCCGTTCGGGCGATTGAACGCCCTTGATCGTCAGCGATTCAAAGCGGGTCGCGGAGCCGTGGTCCTCGCCGCCGACGAGGATGACGGGCACGCGCCCGTAGGGACGTACGTGCTCGCATGCGCGGTCGACGTCGGCGAGATCGATGCCGCATTGGGCCTCGACGATAACGCAGTCGAATTCCTCTGACCTGAGTTCTTGCAGGAATTGTTGCCGGACCGGCGGCAGAGGTGATCTCAACACTGTCGCCCGCGATCTTGCCCGCGATGTCGTCGGCGTGCCTTGCGTCACGGGCGCCGACGAGAACGCGCTTGGTTGGGCGCTTTACTGCATCCAGCATTGCGCCAATTCCGGCGTCGAGCGCCGCTTTCGACTGAATGGGCTTCGGGATGAAGCTGAAGGCGCCGGCCTCGAACGCGCGCTCGCGCAATTCCTCCGTCGAAATGACGCAGGCGGGAATGTGCCGGGTCGAAAGCTCGCCCTTGAGGCGGCCCATGACGCGCCAGCCGTCCATGTCGGGCAGGTTCAGGTCGAGGGTTATGAGGTCGGCGGTGAAGTCGCGCGCGAGCGCCAGCGCCGCGGCGCCTTGCGACGTCACGAGCCCCTTGCAGCCGTTGTCGCGCGCGGTTTCGAGCAGAACCTTTGCGAAGGCGAGGTCATTCTCGACAATGAGCACCACGCGGTCGCCGGGCTTTATCTCGTCGCGGTCGTCGTCGGCCTCGTTGACGAGGAGGGCATGCTCGGCAGCTTGTGCGAGCGCGAGGTCGGAGCTGAGGGCATCGGAGCCGGCCGGCGTTCCATCGGCGCGTTCTGCCGGGGCTGGCTCACCTTCGGGGCGCTCACTCGTGATGGGCCGGCGCGCCGACAGCGTGGGGCTGTAGGTGACCGGCAGGTAGAGCGTGAAGATGCTGCCCTTCTGCGGCGAGCTGACGAGGTGGATTTCGCCGCCGAGCAGGCGCGACAGCTCGCGGCTGATGGCGAGGCCGAGGCCCGTGCCGCCGTACTTGCGGCTGGTCGAGCCGTCGGCCTGCTGGAACGCCTCGAACACGATCTGTTGCTTGTCGGCAGGGATGCCGATGCCGGTGTCGCTGACCTCGAAGGCAACCGTCTCGGCGCCGGCCTGGCGCGACGGGTTCACGAGCTCGACGTTCAGGGAGACCTGCCCGCGGTTCGTGAACTTGAAGGCGTTCGACAGCAGGTTCTTCAGGATCTGCTGCAGGCGCTTAACGTCGGTTACCATCGACTTCGGCAGGCGCGGATCGAGGCGGATGAGGAAATCGACGCTCTTGGATTCGGCTACGTGGCGGAAGGCGCGCTCGCAGTAGTGCTGCAGGTCGTCGAAGCGCAGCTCGCTCACGTCGACGACGACGGTGCCGGATTCGATCTTCGACAGGTCGAGGATGTCGTTGATGAGCGTGAGGAGGTCGTTGCCGGACGAATGGATGGTCTTGGCAAACTCCACCTGCTTGCCCGAAAGATTGCCCTCCTTGTTCTGGCAGAGCTGGTCGGACAGGATCAGGAGGCTGTTCAGCGGCGTCCGCAGCTCGTGCGACATGTTCGCGAGGAACTCGGACTTGTAACGGGACGTGCGCGCAAGCTGCTTGGCCTTGTCCTCGAGGGCCTGGCGCGCCTGCTCGACCTCGCGGTTCTTCGATTCCACCTCCTGGTTCTGCTCGACGAGGAGCTGCGCCTTCTCCTGCAGCTCCTTGTTGGTCGTCTGCAGCTCCTGCTGGCGGCTCTGCAACTCTTTGGCCAGCGACTGCGACTGCTCGAGCAGATCCTCGGTGCGCATGTTGGCGTCGATCGTATTGATGACGATGCCGATCGATTCCGTGAGCTGGTCGAGGAAGGCCTGGTGGGTTGGGTTCAGCCGCTCGAGCGTCGCGAGCTCGAGCACGCCGCGGGCGGAGCCCTCGAACACGATCGGCAGCACGAGGATGTTGCAGGGATTCGTCTCGCTCAAACCGGAGACGATGCGCATCGAGGAGCTCGGGATCTCGTCCAGGAACACTTTGCGACGATCGAGCGCGCACTGCCCAATCAGGCCCTCGCCGAGCGTGACCGTCTTGCCGTGCGAGAGCTGTCCGCCGGAGGCGTAGCTCGCCAACAGCTTGAGGCGCGGATGCGTCGCGGTGGAATCGAGCACATAGAACTCGGCCTGCTGCGCGCCCACGACCGGGGCGAGCTCCGAAAGGATCATCTGGCCGACGGTCACGAGGTCCTTCTGGCCTTGCAGCAGGCGGCTGAACTTCGCGAGGTTCGTCTTCAGCCAGTCCTGCTCGGTGTTCTTCAACGTGGTGTCGCGCAGGTTGCGGATCATCTCGTTGATGGTGTCCTTGAGGACGGCGACCTCGCCTTGCGCGTCGACCGCAATTGAGCGCGTGAGGTTGCCCTGCGTCACTGCCTTGGCCACGTCGGCGATGGCGCGCACCTGCGTCGTCAGGTTGGCGGCGAGCTGGTTGACGTTCTCGGTGAGGTTCTTCCAAGTGCCGGCCGCGCCCGGCACCTTCGCCTGGCCTCCGAGCTTGCCTTCGACGCCGACCTCGCGCGCCACGCTGGTCACTTGGTCGGCGAAGGTGGCGAGCGTGTCGATCATGCTGTTCATGGTGTCGGCCAGTGCCGCGATCTCGCCCTTCGCCTCCACTGTCAGCTTCTGCTCCAGGTCGCCGATGGCGACCGCGGTCACGACCTTTGCGATGCCGCGCACCTGGGCGGTGAGGTTGCCGGCCATGGAGTTGACCGAGTCGGTGAGATCCTTCCAGGTGCCGGCGACGCCCGGCACGTGCGCCTGGCCTCCGAGCTTGCCGTCGGTGCCGACCTCGCGCGCGACGCGCGTCACCTCGGCAGCGAAGGAGCGGAGCTGGTCCACCATCGTGTTGATGGTGTTCTTGAGCTCGAGAATCTCGCCCTTAACGTCAACTGCGATCTTTTTGGAAAGGTCGCCGGCGGCGACGGCCTTCGTGACGTCCGCGATGTTGCGCACCTGGGCCGTGAGGTTTCCGGCCATGGAGTTGACGCTCTCGGTCAAGTCCTTCCACGTACCGGCGACACCCTGCACGTCGGCCTGGCCGCCGAGCGCACCTTCCGTGCCGACCTCGCGGGCGACGCGCGTCACCTCGGCGGCGAAGGATCGGAGCTGGTCCACCATCGTGTTGATGGTGTTTTTCAGCTCCAGGATCTCGCCCTTCACGTCGACGGTGATCTTCTTCGACAGGTCGCCCATGGCGACGGCGGTGGTCACGTCGGCGATATTGCGCACCTGCCCCGTGAGGTTGCCGGCCATCGAGTTGACCGAGTCGGTGAGCAGCTTCCACGTGCCGGCGACGCCCTGCACCTCGGCCTGGCCGCCGAGCTTGCCTTCCGAGCCCACCTCGCGGGCGACGCGCGTCACCTCCGAGGCGAAGGAGCCGAGCTGATCGACCATGGTGTTGATGGTGTTCTTGAGCTCGAGGATTTCGCCCTTCACGTCGACGGTGATCTTTTTCGACAGGTCGCCGCGGGCAACGGCGGTGGTCACCTCGGCGATGTTGCGCACCTGGGCCGTGAGGTTTCCGGCCATGGAGTTGACGCTCTCGGTCAAGTCCTTCCACGTGCCGGCGACGCCTTGCACGTCGGCCTGGCCGCCGAGCGCTCCCTCGGTGCCGACCTCGCGCGCGACGCGCGTCACCTCGGCCGCGAAGGATCGCAGCTGGTCCACCATCGTGTTGATGGTGTTCTTCAGTTCCAGGATCTCGCCCTTCACGTCGACGGTGATCTTGCGCGACAGGTCGCCATTGGCGACGGCGGTGGTCACGTCGGCGATATTGCGCACCTGGGCGGTAAGGTTGCCGGCCATCGAGTTGACGCTGTCGGTCAGGTCCTTCCAGGTGCCGGCGACTCCTTGCACCTCGGCCTGGCCGCCGAGCTTGCCTTCCGAGCCCACCTCGCGAGCAACGCGCGTCACCTCGGACGCAAACGAGCCGAGCTGATCGACCATGGTGTTGATGGTGTTCTTGAGCTCGAGGATCTCGCCCTTGACGTCGACGGTGATCTTTTTCGACAGGTCGCCGCGGGCAACGGCGGTGGTCACCTCGGCGATGTTGCGCACCTGGGCCGTGAGGTTTCCGGCCATGGAGTTGACGCTCTCGGTCAAGTCCTTCCAGGTTCCGGCGACGCCCTGCACGTCGGCCTGGCCGCCGAGTGCGCCTTCGGTGCCGACCTCGCGCGCGACGCGCGTCACCTCGGCCGCGAACGAGCGGAGCTGATCGACCATCGTGTTGATGGTGTTCTTCAGCTCGAGCAGCTCGCCCTTGACGTCCACGGTGATCTTCTTCGACAGGTCGCCCATGGCAACGGCTGTCGTCACGTCGGCGATGTTGCGCACCTGACCGGTCAGGTTCTTCGCCATCGAGTTGACGCTGTCGGTCAGGTCCTTCCAGGTGCCGGCGACACCCTGCACCTCGGCTTGTCCGCCGAGCTTGCCTTCCGAGCCCACCTCGCGGGCGACGCGCGTCACCTCGACGGCAAAGGTGCCGAGCTGCTCCACCATGGTGTTGATGGTCTTTGCGGTGCGCAGGAACTCGCCTTCGAGGGGCCGGCCCTCCACCTCGAGCGCCATGCTCTTGGAAAGGTCTCCTTGCGCGACCGCGCCGATGACGCGTGCAACCTCGCTCGAAGGATGCACGAGGTCTTCCATGAGCGAGTTCACGGCTTCGACGTTCTCGCGCCAGAAGCCGCTCACGTCGCCCAGGTTTGCCCGCTGCTTGAGCTTGCCTTCCTTGCCGACCACGCGGCTCAGGCGCGCAAGCTCGGTCTGCGTCCTGACGTTGAGCTCGACCACGTCGTTGAAGGCCTGGGCGATCTTGCCGGAGATACCGGGCCACGTGACGGGAAGCTTGGCGCTGCCGTCGCCCTTCTTGACGGCGAGGAGAGCGTCGAGGAGCACCGCGGCCTTGCCGTCCCAGGTATCGGGGCGGACGCGCCAAGCGTGCTTGCCGTTGCCGTTCGCGGCCTGCTGCGAAGCCTGATTGGCCGCTTGGCGAGCGCCCGCGACACCGTTGAAGGCTTTCGCGACCTCGGCATAGAGGCCGGGCCAACTATCGGGTAGCTCGGGGGCCGGCTCGCCTCGCTCGATCGCCTGCAGACCGTCAAGAAGCAGTCGGAGTGGATCTTGCCCTTCGGCAGCCGCAGCGCGCACAACGGCCCTCCCTCGCGTAAAGTTATACAAACCCGCCCGTTAACGCAGGGGCAGCGCCCGGGTTCCACTGATCGCGAGAAAAAACTGTGAGGGCCAGCCAGCCCTCACCGCCGATCAAAACGGGCCGCGAAGCTCCAACGAGCTAGCGCCGGTCCGCATGTGAACCATGATTAAAACCAATTATTAGGGAGCGACGCTTGCGCGGTCCTTGGTCCAGCGGTCAAAGCCGCCGTGCAGATGCCGCGCGGTGCTGATCCCAGCGTCGTGCGCTGAGCGCACCGCCATCGCCGAGCGCTCCCCATAGGCGCAGTAGAACACGAGGTCCTTGCCGCGCGTTGCGCTGCGCAACGAGCTGCCGGCCTTCAGGTTGTTGGCGAGTGCG
The DNA here is from genome assembly GCA_963817485.1 of uncultured Alphaproteobacteria bacterium. Lineage (GTDB taxonomy): Bacteria > Pseudomonadota > Alphaproteobacteria > Rhizobiales > Hyphomicrobiaceae > Hyphomicrobium_A. The sequence goes on from CAWFOR010000023.1 coordinate 20,375, forward strand.
CCGTAAGCAATGTGCAGTGACCCGGTATCTCGCCATATCGGTCGCGCTCGGTCTGCTCGCGCAGGTCGACGAGGACGATGCCGCCGCCGCGCAGCGCGGAAGCGAGCTCGGCCGGATCCAGCGACCATCCGCGGCGCGCGATCTCATCCTGCGAAAGGCCGACGCTCATGTTCGCGGGCACCGCGACGTCCATCATCTTGGGGTCCGGCAGGTTGAGGCTGTGCATGATGGCGACATAGTCGTCGACGGAGCCGACCTGCAGGCGCGGGTTGAACGCCTTCTCCTCGCCGATGGTGCTGACGGTATCGCCTTTGTAGTCGTGCGCCGGGTAGACGAGCGTGGCGTCGGGCAGCTTGAGCAGCCGGTTGAACAGCGAGTCGTACTGCGCCCGCGCGTCGCCGTTCTGGAAGTCGGTGCGCCCGGTGCCGCGGATCAGCAGCGTGTCGCCGGTGAAGACGCGATCCTCGAAGGTGAAGCAGTAGGAGTCGTCGGTGTGCCCGGGCGTATAGATGGCGCCGAGGCGCACGCCGTCGGCCTCGACCGTATCTCCATCCGCCACGCGGATCGAGACGACGTCGGCCTTGGTCTCCTTGCCCATGACGGTGACGCATTGGGTGCGGTCGCGCAGCTCGCCGAGCCCCGTGACGTGGTCGGCGTGCAGGTGCGTGTCGATCGCCTTGACGAGGCGCAGGTCGAGCTCGTTCAGGAGCTGGATGTAGCGCTCGACCTTCTCGAGGACGGGATCGATGATGAGCGCCTCTCCGCCGCGCCTGCGCGCGAGCAGGTAGCTGTAGGTGCCCGAGACGCTGTCGAACATCTGGCGAAAGATCATGTTGTCATCTCGGCGGAAGCTTTGAGCGGTCCCTATAACTCATGGCCGCGGCGCTGGCCACCGCCGCGCTGGAAACGCGGAGCATATCCCTGTTGAGTTGCGGCGGGGCGTGGCAACTAAGAAGACCGTCGGTCATTTGCGCGTGGGCGCAGCTATTTGGGGCGCGTCGTGGGCTGGTGCTTCGTGTGCAAAACATGCACACGGAAGCTGCGAAAGGGTATGTAGGCCCGAGAATGGCGCGAAACAAAGTGCGCACGCTCTCATTCGTGCGCACCGATTAGGACAGACAAATCCGTGCAATCGGAAAGTCACAGATTTTGCGTCGCACCCATGATGGACTGGACGGATCGGCATTGCCGCACCTTCCACCGCCTCATGACGCGCCACGCGCTGCTCTACACCGAGATGGTCACGGCGCCCGCCGTCCTGCACGGCGACCGCGCGCGCCTGCTCGCCCACGCGGCCTCCGACGACCCCGTGGCCCTGCAGCTCGGCGGCTCCGATCCGGCTGCGCTCGCAGAAGCCGCGGCGATCGGTGAAGGCTTCGGCTACGCCGAGATCAACCTCAACGTCGGCTGCCCCTCCGACCGCGTGCAGGAGGGCCGCTTCGGCGCCTGCCTCATGGCGGAGCCGGAGCTGGTCGCCGCCTGCGTCGCCGCCATGCAGCAGCGCGTCTCCGTGCCCGTGACCGTCAAATGCCGCATCGGCATCGATGAGCAGGACAGCGAGGGCGACCTGCAGCGCTTCATCGATACGGTCGCCGGCGCCGGCTGCCGCACCTTCATCGTGCACGCGCGCAAGGCCTGGCTCGACGGTCTGTCGCCGAAGCAGAACCGCGAGATCCCGCCCCTCGACTACGACCGCGTGTACCGGCTCAAGGCCGCGCATCCCGGGCTGACGATCGTGCTCAACGGCGGCATCGAAGACCTCGACGCGGCCGCGCGGCATCTGGAACACGTCGACGGCGTGATGCTGGGCCGCGCCGCCTACCAGACGCCCTACATCCTCGCCGAGGTGGACCGCCGCTTCTTCGACGCCGGCGCGCCTGTACCCTCACGCCCCGAGGTGCTCGAACGGCTGATCCCGCACGTCGAGCGCCATCTCGCAGCGGGGGGCCGTCTCAACAATGTCGCGCGCCACATTCTCGGCCTCTATCACGCCCAACCGCATGCGCGCGCCTTCCGCCGCCACTTGAGCGAGCTCGCGGTGAAGGATGGCGCCGGCGTCGAGGTGCTGCTGGAGGCACTCGCGATCGCCGAGCCGAGCCGCCGGCTGCCGGCCGCGGCGGAGTAGGGGGCGCTCATGCTGCTCGGCATCCCGGCGGGCGAGCTCGTCCTGCTCGTCGCGGCGCTGATCGTCGCCGGGCTCGTTGCCGGCTTCCTCGCCGGGCTGCTCGGCATCGGCGGCGGCGGCGTGCTGGTTCCCGTGCTCTACGAGGTGTTCCGCATCCTCGATGTCGACCCGGCGATCCGCATGCACATGGTGCTCGGCACTACGCTCGCCATCATCCTGCCGACCTCGCTCAAATCGTTCGCCGGGCACCGCGCCAAGGGCTCCGTCGATCTCGCTCTGTTGAAGCGCGTTGCGCCCTGGATCGTTCTCGGTGTCGTCGTCGGGATCCTCACCGCGAAGGCCTCGAGCGGCACATTCCTCAAGTGGGTGTGGGTTGTCGCCGCCGGTCTCGTCTCGCTCAAGATGGCGCTGGGGCGCGAGGATTGGCGCATCTCCGATCGAGCTGCCGCCGCGGCCCTGGCCGGAGATTGCGGCGGGTGTCATCGGCTTCATCTCCACGCTCATGAGCATCGGCGGCGCGACCTTCGTCGTGCCCCTGCTGACGCTCTACGGCCGCCCGATCCTGTCGGCGGTGGCGACGGCGAGCGGCATCGGTCCGCTGATTGCGCTGCCGGGCGTCATCGGATTTGCGTGGGCCGGATGGGGCGAGCCGGGTCTGCCGCCGCTGTCGGTCGGCTTCGTCAGCCTCGTCGGCATGGCGATCGTGGCGCCGCTGAGCGTGTACGCGGCGCCCTACGGAGTGCGGCTTGCCCACAACATCCCGCGCCGCTGGCTGGAGCTCGCGTTCGCCGCGTTCCTCGCCTCGGTCTCGATCCGCTTCTTGATCGACCTGCTGGGCTAGAGCGTCAGGCGGCCTTGGGCGCGGCATCGCGCGGACGCGACGTCGCCCACCACGCGAGGACGCGCAGGTGCTGGCCGAGCATCACGCCGATGAGCCACACGGTGAGCGTCAGCGCGAACGGCAGCACGATGCGCAGGCCCGAGTAGCAGGCCGCATCGATGGCGACGAGGATCGCGGTGGCGACGCTGAAATTGAGGAATGCCGCGCGCCGTCCCCGCAGGCTCCAGCCGAGCACGAGGCCGATGAGGCCGACGCTCGCGAGCCACGCCGTCCGCTCCCGCCCGGCAAGCTCGGTGAAATAGCGGCCGTCGAGGAGCTGGGCGAGGATGTGCGCGTGGATCATGGCGCCGAGCATCTTGTCCTCGGTCCACACCGACAGCGCGGTGTCGTGGCGATCGGAGTTCGGCATGTCGATGCCGGTCAGGACGATGTTGCCCTTGATGCGTTGGGCGAGCTCGGCGCGCCGGGCCTCGTCTGCGCCCGGCTGCAGGTCCTTGGCCGAGACCTTGAGGAACGGCTCCGTGTCGCGGTTGGGGCCGACGAGCCAAGCGATGCGCATGGACTCTGACGACGTCCCGGGCCCCGCGAGCGGTGCGCCGGCCGCCAATGCAACCTGGCGCGAAAAGCTTTCCTTGAACGGCGACTGCGGTAGCGGCGGGGACGTGCGGCGCACGATATGCCCCGGATCGTACTTCAGAGCGAGGTAGCCCGCCGGCCGACCGGCATCGGCCAGGAACTTCTCCTGATAGGCCCGCTGGTGCTCGTTGAACTCGGTCGTGTGCGCGTCGATCGCGCCGAGCACAATCGGCGTCTTGATCTCGTGCAGGGCTGCGAGCATCGCGCCGTCCTTGTCGGCTCCCTGCGAGGCGACGAAGTAGAAATCGAGCCCGATCGCCTTGGGCCCCATGGCGTCGATGGTGCGCAGGATTTGCGCGTGCGTGTCGCGCGGGATGGGGGAGACGACGCCGCCGTCGAACGTTGCGGGGTCGAACACGACGAGGACGATGCCCGGATGCTGACTAGCGGTGCGGTCGGCGAGCAGCAGCGTGCGCCAGTCCGCGGTCCAGTACTCGAAGCGGTCGAGCTTGGCGCGGATCGGCGCGTAGAAGAGAGCGAGCGCGGCAAGGACGGCGAGGACGCACACCAATAGCGAGAAGACCGGAAATCGGTCCGGATGCTTCTCGTCGCTCGATGCGATCGTCATCCCCACGCGTCCCCGCTCGCGCCGCGTTGCTTGCGTTCGGATCGATTACTGCTTGCCCGAGCCGCCGCCCGTGCCGTCATCACCGCTCTGGCCGCTGCCGCCGCCGGTCCCGTCGCCGGAGTCGGTTTTGGTCGTGTCGTCGCCCGCGAAAGCCGGAAGCGTGAGCGAAGCGCTGCAAAGGAGAACCGCGGACAGCGCCGCGAGAGCCAGTTTGAGCTTCATGGTGTCCCCTCCTTGTCGGTCAGGCGTTGGGCCCGACCATCGCACCACAATCGGTGCGGCGGCAACTCTGCGACGCGATTGCGGCGCGTTTCGGGTGCGGCCCTCAGGCGACGATTTTCTGATTGTATTCGCCGACTTCCGGGAACTTCGCGAGCTCGCGATCGATGTCGGCGAAGATCGCCTTCATGTTCGCTTCCGACGTGGGGCTCTCCACGACCACGACCAGCTCGGGCTTGTTGGAGGAGGCGCGCACCAGCCCCCAGGTGCCATCCTCCAGCGTGACGCGCACGCCGTTCACCGTGACGAGATCGCGGATTTTCTGGCCGGCAACGCTGGCTCCGCTCGCGGCGCGCTTCTGGTAATGCTCAACCATGCGATCGACGACGGCGTACTTTTTCTCGTCGTCGCAGTGCGGCGACATGGTCGGCGATTGATAGGTTTTCGGCAGTTCGCGCTTCAGCTCTGCCATGGTCTTGCCGGCGGCGCGATCGAGCATGTCGCAGACGGCGAGCGCGGCGACGAGGCCGTCGTCGTAGCCGCGGCCCAGCGGCGGCTGGAAGAAGAAGTGGCCGCTCTTCTCGAAGCCGACGAGCGCCTTCTGCTCGAAGGTGTAGCGCTTCATGTAGGAGTGGCCGGTCTTCCAGTAGAGCGCCTTGGCGCCGTTGGCCTGCAGCACCGGATCGGTGAGGAAGAGCCCCGTCGACTTCACGTCGGCGACGAACAGCGCGTTCTTGAACCTCGCCGAGATATCGCGCGCCAGCATGACACCGACGGTGTCGGCGAAGATCTCGTGGCCTTCGTTGTCGACGACGCCGCAGCGGTCGCCGTCGCCGTCGAAGCCGAGCCCGACGTCGGCCTTGTGCTTGACGACCGCTTCGGCGATCGCGTGCAGCATCTTCATGTCTTCGGGGTTGGGGTTGTAGCGCGGGAAGGTGTAGTCGAGCTTGGTGTCGAGCGGCACCACCTCGCAGCCGACGGCTTCCAGAACCTGCGGCGCGAATGCGCCGGCCGTGCCGTTGCCGCAGGCGGCGACAACCTTCAGGCGGCGCTTCAGCTTGGGCCGGTCGGCCAGCGCCTTCATGTAGCGCTCGGCCATGTCGGGAACGAAGATATAGCGGCCGCCGTCCGCGGTCTTATATGTGCCGGACAGCACGATCTCTTTGAGACGCGTCATCTCGTCGGGCCCGAAGGTCAACGGGCGTGCGAGCCCCATCTTGATGCCGGTCCAGCCGTTGTCGTTGTGCGAGGCCGTCACCATGGCGACGCCTTCGACATCGAGGTCGAACTGCGCGAAGTAAGCCGTGGGCGACAGCGCGAGCCCGATGTCGTGCACCTCGCAGCCCCCGGCGAGCAGGCCGTTGATCAGCGCCTGCTTCACGGAGGCGGAATAGGAGCGGTAGTCGTGGCCGGTGACGAGGCGCTTCTTGACCCCGCGCTCGGCAAACAGCGTCGCCATGCCAAGCCCCACCGCGGTCAGCCCCAGGAGGTTGATCTCCTGCGGGAACAGCCAGCGCGCATCGTACTCGCGAAAGCCCGTCGGCTTGACGAGCGGTAGCCGCTCGAAGTCGGCGGTGTTCGGCTTCAAGTCGGCGCGCGGGGGAGGGAGCATGGGAGGCCCTTCGAAGGTGTCGGGGAAGGCTGCGGCAGGTGTAACCGTCGCGCACGCGTTAGTCGATCCTGCGACATTCGACCCGCGGCTTTTGGCCCTAACGCTTTCAAATTATCGGCGCTGGCAGAGTAGTCTTTAGGCTATTCCTGCAGGACGAGTATGCCAGACCGCATGTCGAATCGCGACAGCCGGCTCAAGAACGTCATCCCGAGCAGCGAGGTCTTGAGCCGCCCGCGCTCGGCCACGGCCGCCGGAACATTGCGCACGGTGATGTCGCCGATGGACACCCGGTCGAGCGTCACGGGAGCGACGCGGGCGACGCCGTTGGCCGTGGTGACGGCCTGCGTGAAATCGCTGTTGTTGAGAGAGAGCCCGGCGCGCTGGGCGTCCTCGTAGGTCAGGGCGATCATGGTGGCGCCCGTGTCGACCATGACGTCGATCGAGCGGCCGTTGACCTCGGCCTCCGCATTGAAGTGGCCGTTACGCCCTGCCTTCAGCTCGACGATGGAGCTCGAGGCTTGCTGCTGTGGCGTCGGCAATTCCGATTGTGCGGCGGTGCGGGCGTCAATGTCGCTCGGCGTCGGGAGGCCCAAGAGCTGCTCGGCGCCCGTCTTGAGCGTCTCGAAGTGGCTGAAGGCCGCGGCGCCGATGAGCGCGACGACGGCCCAGCTCGCCGCCTCACGTAAAAGCTGCCGATTGCCTGAGGTGAGCGCCATGATCGGGGATGAGCCAGCCGGGTGAGCTTGCGCAGAGTGGGTTTATGCTTGCCCGAGCGGGGCCATCAGCCCCGGAGCGTTAGGAAGTCTTTCGAAAATTCATACGAACGCAAACGAGTTAAGAAACTCATACCAAGCAAGTTCTCGTTAACGCTGCCGGGGCGCGCGACGAGGGCATCCACATTGTGGATCACGAGCGGCCCGATGGCGATGGAACGCAGACGCACCGGCGCCGCATAGGTGAGGCCGTTCGCGGTCTGCACGGGGACCGTATAGGACAGGTCGCGCGTATCGACGCCAGCGCTCGCGGCGTCCGCCGGCTTGAGGACGACGGTCGAAGCGCCGGTGTCGACGAGCAGCAGCATCGCCTGGCCGTTGATCGACGCGCGAACCGAGAAGTGCCCGTCGAACCGCTTGCGTACGCGCACGGCGCGCTCGCTCTTGTCCTCCGTCTCGACCACCATCGTCTGCCCGGCGGGCAGAAGCTCGCCCGCGACGCGGTAGGCGACGGCCGACAGCTCCTGCCGGTAGGTGTAGCTCGTGACGAGGAACAGCCCGAACGCGGCCCAGGTCATGAGATAGCGGATCGCGCGCAGGGGCCGGCTGCGCTCGTCGGCGAGGATGAGCAGCAGGTAGACCGCGATGAGCAGCACGCCGGCGGCAAGGATCGCGATCTCGGTGTTGTCCATGGTGGACAAGACCTGCACGTCGCCGCGCAGGAAGAACAGCACGCCCGCGATCACGAGAAAGGCCAGGAGCAGCCACGCCATCATTGGCTTACCCTTCGACCACCGGCATCTCGCGCGCGGGCAGCTCTTCCATGATGCGGCGCCGCTCCGTGCTCGTCATCGCCGACCAGCGGGCGATCTCCTCGATTGTGCGACGGCAGCCGAGGCACAGACCCGTTGCGCGATCGATCTCGCACACGTCGACGCAAGGGCTCTCCATCAAGGCTCAAGCTCGCTGTCCGGCGCCGGCATTCCGGCTCGCATTATGTGCCGAATATGTAGCGTCGGGGCTGTGGCGGCACAATGTCTGGGGTCGGCTCAGTTGAGGCTGGCAACGTCCTCGCCTGCAGCGCCCGCCGTCTTCGGGCGCAGGCGCGCCGGCCGCGGGGGCCGCGGCGACACCTGCCGGAGCCGGTGCGTTTCCTGTCCAAGCGGCTGCAGCGGGAGCATGGCGCGCAGCACGCGATAGCCCGGCAGGGTCACGGTCGCGTCGGTGCCCTTGCGCAGCTCGGAGCGCAGTTGGAGGCTGCCGCCGTGCAACTCGATCAGGTTCTGCACGATGGCGAGCCCCAGGCCGGCGCCGCCCTCGGCGGTCTGGTGGGCCAGCGCGCCCTGGCCGAACGCCTGCAGCACCTTGGGGATCTCGTCCTCGGGGATGCCGGGGCCGGTGTCGCGCACGCTCAGGAACTGGCCGCCGTCCTCGGTCGAGCCGACGACGAGGGTGATGCGGCCGCCGCGGGGCGTGAACTTCAGCGCGTTCGACATGAGGTTGAGGCAGATCTGGCGCATGGCGCGCTGATCGGCCCAGACCACGGGGAGGCCCGGCTCAAATATCTCCCCCACCTGCAGGCCTTTGCCGTCGGCGCGGAGCTTCAGAAGCTTGTGGCACTCGGAGGCGACGTCGGCGAGCCGCACCGGCTCCTCGTGCAGCTCGTAGCGGCCGGCCTCGATGCGGGTGAGGTCGAGGATCTCGTTGATGAGATGCAGGAGGTGGCGGCCGCTGTCGAGGATGTTGCCCGCGTAGTCGCGGTAGGTCGGATTTTCGATCGGGCCGAACAGCTCGGTCTTCATCACCTCGGAGAAGCCGAGGATGGCGTTGAGCGGCGTGCGCAGCTCGTGGCTCATGGTGGCGAGGAAGCGCGACTTGGCGTTGTTGGCGGCTTCCGCGCGCCTGCGTGCCTCGTCGGAAACCGATTTCTCCTCCTCGAGCTCGGCAATGAGCGCGTCCTTCTCGCTGCGGTATTCGAGCATCGACAGCGCGGTGAAGCGGATGCCGCGCGCCAGGAAGAGGAAATAGACGTGGATGCCGACGGCCATGAAGGCCAGCGCAAGATAGAAGGGATCGTTCAGCAGCAGCAGCCGGGCCACGACCGCGACCGTCATCGGGATCGTGCCGGCGTAGAGGATCGGCGGGATCGACGCGGCGAACATGGTGCGGATCGCCAGCACGACGATCAGGGTGGCGAAGACGAAGACGTGCGAGGAGAAGGCGAGGTCGGTGCCGACGCCCACGTGCTTGCCGAGGCCCATGAGCGCGAAGCCGGCAAGGGCCACACCGTTCAGCAGCTCGACGATGATGAAGCGGCGGCGCCACATGCGGACGTTGACCTGACCCGGCGGCAGCGCGAGGAAGCGGCGCCCCTGATCGAGCAGCACGACTTTGGCGCCGATGACGATGCCGAGCCACACGATGGCGTCAAGAGCCGGGGCCCAGAACATCGACGCGATGGCAAACAGCGCATAGAGCGCAGGCATGGTGACGGCGGCGCCGAGTTCGTTCTTCACGAACATCGTCAAAAGCTCGTACTCGAACTCCGGCTTGATGCTGGTGCCGGCAGCAAGCCGCGCTCGCGTCGCCTTGAGATCCTGGGCGGCACGCCGCTTCGCATCGCGCCGGCTGCGGCGCCGCGCGACCTCTTCGGCTATGGCGCTACTGCTCATGTGTGGAATCCCGGGGCCGGCCCATACGAGCCGGAACATTGAAGGACAATCTCTGGATGATTTCCTAACTAAGTGTTTATCAAGGCAATATTTGGACTTGAAGGTAGCTGCAAGACGAGCTTGTCAGCCGCTATTTGCTGCTCCCCGCGTTGTCGAAGGCCGCTCGCGCCGCTACGCTCGCACGTTAACCTCCGGCGCATCACAAGCCATGCGGATCATCGAAACGCGCAGCGCACCCAATCCCCGCCGGGTGCGTATCTTCCTCGCGGAGAAACAGATCGCGGTGCCGTTCGAGGAGGTCGAGATTATGCAGGGCGAGCTGCGCAACCCGGAGTTCTCGGCCCTGAACCCATTGCAGCGGGTGCCCGTGCTGGTCCTCGATGATGGGAGCGCGATTGCGGAATCGGTCGCCATCTGCCGCTATTTCGAGGAGCTACAACCCGAGCCGGCGCTGTTCGGGCGCGGCGCGCTGGGGCGCGCGCAAGTCGAGATGTGGAACAGGCGGGCGGAGCTTGGATTGTTTCAGGCTGTCGCCTCGGTGTTCCGTCACCTGCATCCCAAGATGAGCGGGCTCGAGCTACCGCAGGTGTCCGCCTGGGGCGAAGCCAACAAGACGAAGGTTGCGGAGATGCTCGCGCTTCTTGATGCTAGGCTCGGAGAAGCGCGCTTTATCGCGGGCGATGAGTATTCCATAGCCGACATTACCGCGCTCGTGGCCGTCGACTTCATGCGGGCGGCGCGGCTGCGGCGGCCGGAAGCGCTCGCCAACCTCGAGCGCTGGCACCGCGAGGTGTCGGCGCGGCCGAGTGCGGCAGCTTGAGAGAGAACTGGGCGAAACCAGCAATGCCAATGCGATTTGCGAGACGCGCATGAAGCTCACAATCGTCGGCTCGGGCGACGCCTTCGGCTCCGGCGGCCGGCTGCAGACCTGCTACCACGTTGGGCTTGGCGGCGAGGATGTGCTGATCGACTGCGGCGCCACTGCGCTCATCGGCATGCAGCAGCTCGGGCTCGATCCCGACCGCGTATCGACGATCTTCATCTCGCACCTTCACGGCGATCACTTCGCGGGGCTCGTGTGGTTCCTGCTGCACGCCCACTATGTGACGGAGCGTACGGTGCCGCTCACCATCACAGGGCCCGCGGGCATCGCGCAGCGCTTTGCGACGGCGGCCGACACGCTGTTTCCCGGGACGACCGCGATCTCGAAGCGCTTCGAAATGCGTTTCATCGAATACGCAGAAGGCGTGCCCCTCGACGTCGGACCCTTACGCGTCACGGCCTACGAGGTGCGCCATCCCTCCGGCGCGCCGCCCTACGCCTTGAGGCTCGAGGGCAACGGCAAGACCGTGGGCTTCTCCGGCAACTCCCGATGGGTCGAAAGTCTCTTCAAAGCATCCAACGGCGCCGACCTCTACATCAGCGAGTGCTTCAGTTTCGCTGAGCCGATCGGCTACCATATGGCCTGGAGCGACATCGAGAAGAACCTCGACAGGTTCGGTGCCAAGCGCGTGCTGCTGACGCACATGAATGCCGACATGCTCGCCCGCTCCGCGCAGATACGCGACCCCCGCGTGCTCGTGGCGAGCGACGGCATGCAGATTGACATCTGATTGGCGAGCGGGGGAGCCGTGGCAACTGCTCTCGATCGACTGGCAGCGCAAATCCGCGCCTGCCGGATCTGCGTGGACCATCCTGTCGGCACACCCTTGGCGCACGCGCCGCGGCCCGTCCTGCGCGTCAGCCGCACGGCCCGGATCGCCGTCGTCGGGCAGGCGCCGGGAACGCGCGTGCATGCATCGGGCATCCCCTTCAGCGATGCGTCCGGCGAACGGCTGCGTGCCTGGATGGGCGTGACCGCGGACGAGTTCTACGACGTGCGCCGTGTCGCAATCGTGCCCATGGGCTTCTGCTATCCGGGCCAGGACGCGAACGGTGGCGACCTACCGCCGCGAAGAGAATGCGCGCCACGCTGGCGCCCGCGGCTGTTTGAGCAGCTGCCGCAGATCGAGCTGATGCTTCTCGTCGGCGGCTACGCGCAGCGCTGGCATCTGAAGGAGCGCGCGCGCGCCGGCGTCACCGCGACGGTCGAGGACTGGCGCGCGATTCTGGAGGGCACCGATCGCCCGTGCTGCCTGCCGCTGCCGCATCCGTCCTGGCGCAACAACGCTTGGCTCAAGGCACGTCCGTGGTTCGAGGAAAAGCTCGTTCCCCGCCTGCAGGCCGAGGTTCGGGCCCTCCTCGCCTGAGGAAATGATTTTCCTGCATCCCCCTTGACGGCCGCCTTGATCGCCCGCCTTAATCGCGCATTGTGCGCGAAATTGGAAACAGATTTCCATACAGGCGGTCATGCTCGACGAAATGGATATCAAGATCCTCCGCATCCTGCAGGAGGACTGCACGCGCCCGGTCGCCGATATCGGCAAGGAGGTCGGCCTGTCGACGACGCCGTGCTGGCGGCGCATCCAGAAGCTCGAGGAGGCCGGGGTGATGGAGCGCCGCGTGGCCATTCTCGACCCGCACAAGGTCAACGCGGGCGTCACCGTGATCGTCTCGATCAAGACCGATCAGCACAGCCTCGCGTGGCTCGAGCGCTTCCATGCCGCGGTCGCGGATTTTCCGGAGGTCGTGGAGTTCTACCGGATGTCGGGCGAGGTCGACTATCTCTTGCGCGTCGTCGTACCGGATATCGCGGCCTACGACGTGTTCTACAAAAAGCTGATCGCACGCATCGAGATCGCCAAGGTGTCTTCGTCCTTCGCCATGGAGCAGATCAAGTACACGACCGCGCTACCGCTGCATTTCGCGCGCGAGGATGGTGCTGAGCGTGCGAGCAAGGCTTAGCCGCAAGGACTAGACCAGCAGGTAGAGCGCCGACAGCGAGAAGCACATCAGTGCGGCGAAGCCCATGGCCGTGAACGTCAGCTGCATCCCCCAGACTCTGTACTTGAGGATTTGCGGTGTCTGCGACAGACCGTAGGCGTGCAGCACGCGGCCGGCGACCAGACGTCAAGCCGACGAGATGCGTGAGAATGTGCGGCGGGCCCAAGCTCTCCGCGAGCGCCATGAGCAGCAGCGCGAAGGGCGCGTACTCGGCGAAGTTCGCGTGCACGCGCATACGGCGTAAGAGCTGCGCATCCTCCGCGTGCCCGATCTCGACGCGCTGCTGTCGCCGCCAGCCAATCACACGCACGCTCAAGTAGAGATAGAGCACGGTCAACAGCGAGGCATAGAAGGCGGTGATCCTCAACATGGCAGGCTCCCCAGAAGACTGGGCCGAGATTAGCACGCGCGCGCGATCACAGCAGGAGCTCAACTCCGTGCGGAAGTCCGCTCAGACCTTCGACCCGCCGTGCGCGTTGAGGCGCGCGATGAGGCTCGAGGTGTCCCAGCGGCCGCCGCCCATGCGCTGCAGCTCGGCGTAGAACTGATCGACGAGCGCCGTGACCGGGAGGCTCGAGCGGTTGCGTTGGGCCTCCGCGAGGCAGATCCCCAAGTCCTTGCGCATCCAGTCGACCGCGAAGCCGAAATCGAAGCGGCCTTCGCTCATTGTTTTCCACCGGTTCTCGAGCGGCCAGGACTGCGCCGCACCCTTCGAGATCGTTTCCATCACGACGGGGAGATCGAGGCCGGCGTTCTGCGCGAAGTCGATCGCCTCGGCGAGCGCCTGCAGCATGCCGGCGATGGCGATCTGGTTGACCATCTTGGCGAGCTGGCCGGCGCCTGACGGTCCGATGCGATTGACGGAGCGGGCATACGTAGAGATGAACGGCTTTGCGCGCGCGAACGCCTGCTCGTCGCCGCCCATCATCACCGTGAGCACCCCGTTCTGCGCTCCGGCCTGGCCGCCGGAGACGGGCGCGTCGAGGAAGGAGAAGCCGCGCTCGGAGGCAGCAGTGCTGAGTTCGCGTGCGACCTCGGCCGAAGCCGTCGTGTGGTCGACGAAGATGGTGTCCGCCCCCATGCCGTGGAAGGCGCCGTTCTCGCCTGTCGTCACGGCCCGCAGGTCGTCGTCGTTGCCGACGCAGCAGAATACGACTTCGGCGCCGGCGGCGGCTGCGGCCGGCGTCGGCGCGCTGCGCCCGCCGTACTCGGCGACCCACGCCTTTGCCTTGGCCTCGTTGCGGTTATAGGCGACGACGTCGTGGCCGCCCTTCTTGAGCAGGTGGCCGGCCATGGGATACCCCATGACGCCGAGCCCGATCCACGCGACGTGCGCCATGCTGGCCTCCTCGATCCGCGGGCCGCCGACGACGCTGTCGCCGGCGGTCCCGAGGCTGCTCAGTGCGGAGCTAGTGCTTGATGGGCTGGGTGGGGAACGCGAGCTGCTCGCGTGCGCGCCAATCGTTGGTCACGTAGTTGATGATGATCGACTTGCGCACGCCGTCGATCTTGCGCCGCTCGAAGCCGTGGTAGGTGATGTTGGAGGGCACGAATACGAGCGCCGCGTTGCTCTCGAAGGGCGAGCGGCCGACGTGGCCCTTGTCCGCATCGTAGATGTCGGTCCCGAGCGCGGCGTGGCTCGGATCCTTCGATGTATAGAGCAGCATCGTGAACAGCTTGACGCCGAGGTCGGTGTGGGGCTCGAGCCAGAAGCCGTCGGTGTCCTGCGCGATCTCGACGCGCAGGTAGGAGCCGTCGAGGCTGGTGCCGAAGTGCTGCTCGATGCGGTCGGTGACGGTCTTGCTCTGGAAGGCGTCGTTGAAGGCCTGGCATACCGGGAATTGGCCCATGTTCTCGGCGTCGAAGTACTTGCGGGTGTTGTTGTGCAGCTCGCGCTTGCCGGAAACGCCGTCGAGCGGCGGCGCTTCGAAGGGGAGGGCGAGAATAGTGTCGATCACGTCCTGGGGAAGGCACTGACGCAGGAACCAGTGCTTGTAGGGTGTCGGCGTGAACTTCGAGGTTTCGATGCTGTTCAGCAGCGAGTCGACGATTGCTTGCTTTGTTATGGCCATGGTGGCGTTGCTTCCCTGGTTCAGGCGGCAGGAGCAGACCGGCGGGCGCTCCGAATGGCGTGGGCCGGGGCACTGCACGTCGCCTTTGCGCCCGATCTCGGCGGATGCAGAGAGCCCCCTAGCGTTCTGACGGATCAGAAGGCCTGCGCCACTTAGCATTGGCTCCTGTGGAAGCGCAAATGGTGCGCAGCTCAATGCTTACGGGCTCGGGCCGTTTGCGGCTGATGAAAGAAAAGGGGCCTCGGTTCCGATGGATCCGAGGCCCTGAAGTTCAATTGGGGGAGAGAGGTCTGAAACAACTCGTCGTAGGCGGAGTGGAAGTTGTCTGGTCTCAGCTCTGCGCGATCTGGGACCAGGGGAAATTGGCGCCGGTGTCGGCACGATGGTTCTTGAGGCCGCTGAGGGAGGCAAGGAGAAGCACACCGGTCAGCAGGAACAGAAGCAGGGCGCCCGTGCGGGCCCAGGCCCACTTGGACCCCTCGTGTCTCTTGGCCGCGTTGAGATCCATGAGAAAGTCCCTATGCGGATCGGCATGTATGGTCGAGTTGAGGGTTTTGTAACCGATAAGATATTGTTAGTCTAACCAATGCTTGTGCCATGGATAACGGCACAACTGCAGATTTAACGAAGTATTTACGTGTGGGGCGGCGGTGCGGCGGAGCGCGTTCAGCTTCGCGCCTTCGCGATCTCGCTCAGGCTTTGGCGCACCGAAATCGCATCGGGGTCGATTTTCAGCTCGATTACGGTCGGAACCGACGCGGAAAGCGCGCGTCGCAGGACCGGCAGGAACTCCCGTGTCGCCTCGACGGTGACGCCGGCTGCGCCGAACGAACGGGCGAGCGCGGAAAAGTCAGGGTTAACGAGGCTCGTGGCGACCACCCTGCCAGGGTAAAGATGCTCCTGATGCATGCGGATCGTGCCGTACATTCCGTTATTGACGACGATCAGGACGATGTTTGCGCCGTATTGCACGGCAGTTGCCAGCTCTTGCCCCGTCATTAAGGCACATCCATCGCCCGCGAGCGCGACCACCGGCCGCCCAGGGTGGATAAGCTTCGCGGCGATCGCGGCCGGCAGACCGTAGCCCATGGACCCGGAGGCGGGGGCAAGCTGGGTCGGGAAGCCTTTGTACTGGAAGTAGCGGTTGAGGAAGCCTGCGTAGTTGCCGGCGCCGTTGGTCACGATGGCGTCGTCGGGCAGCTCGCGCGACAGCGTCGCGATCACCTCGGCGAGTTGGACGGAGCCCGGTGTCGGCAGCGGCTTCAAGGAGGCTTCGTAGCTCGCACGCAGCTCGCGGCGCAGCTTGCGCCAGGGACGCTTCTCGGGAGCGCGCAGGCGCGACAGCGCGCGGCAGAACGCCTCCGGGCTGGCGACGATCGGCAAGTCGGTGCGGTAGAGCGCCCCGAGCTCATCGGCGGAAGGATGCGCGTGCACGAGAATCTGAGCAGGGTCCGGCGCCGCGATCAGCGTCTGCGCGGCGGTCGGCACCTCGCCCGGCGTCTCGCCGATCACGATCAGGACGTCCGCGCCCGCGATCGCTCCGCTGAGCACCGGATCGATGTCGATCCCCGCGTGGCCGACGTAAGAGGCGTGGCGATTGTCGAGATGATCCTGCCGGCGGAACGTCGCTGCCACGGGAATGTCGAACCTGCCGGCAAACGCTGCGAGCTGCTTTGCGGCGGTTGAGCTCCAGCCGCTGCCGCCGATGAGCACGAGCGGGCGCTTTGCTGCGGCAAGCCGCTCCTTCAGGCGGCGCATGTCGCCGGCGGAGGGGCCCGGGCTCGCCGGCTCGATCCGCGCCGCGTCCTTCGCCTCGGACGTTTCATGCAGCACGTCCTCTGGGAACCCGAGCACGACGGGGCCGGGCCGGCCGGAGCACGCGGCCTGATAGGCTTGCGCGACCGCCTCGGGGATGCGCGCTGCCGCTCGCACGATCTCGACGTGCTTTGCCATCGCACCGAACATCGCTTCGAGGTTGATCTCCTGGAACGCCTTGCGCCCCTCGCACGCCCGCGCCGGCAGCCCCACCAGCAACAGCATCGGCGTCGCATCGTGGTGGGCGACGAACACGCCCGAGGCAGCGTTGGTCGCTCCCGGCCCACGCGTCACGAAGGCGACGCCTGGCGCGCCCGTGAGCTTGCCCGCGGCTTCCGCCATCATTGCCGCTGCTCCCTCGTGCCGGCAGACGACCGTGCGGATGGGCCCATCGTCGAACAGCGCATCGAGCGCGGGGAGGAAGCTCTCGCCGGGCACGGTGAAGAGCATCCGGCAGCCCTGTGCCGCAAGCCCCTCGATCAGGATCTTTCCCCCGTTACGCATCACGCCGTCCAACGCCCCGGCTTGCCGCCGGTTTGGTGACATCACTTCGTCTTTTAGGCATCGCGCGCGGTGGGAGAACAGCACAAAGCCGCAGCTCGGTTACGAGCCCTCTGAAGCGAGCCCGGGAAGCAACGCTTGCCCGCGCCACCTGACGGAACTCCTGACACAAAAAAGCCCTTTACAGGGGGGGCAGCGCACCCTAAATGCAGGCGCTCTTTGCGTTATGCGGTCATGGTGCGTCCCTAGGGGCGGTGGAGGTTTCATGCGATGGAGAAACTCTCCTCTGCGGCAGCTCTGATCGAGAAGTCCCGGCCGGAGCGGCCGGTGCGCGGTCTGCGGCCGCATGCGGCGGGGCGCGCGGCCCGGTGGTTCCTCGACAAGTTCCCCGGCGACGTCGCCTACGCCTACAAGGCCAACAACTCGGTGTTCCTGATCGGCGCGCTCTACGGCGCCGGCATCCGCCATTTCGATGTCGCCTCGCTGCCTGAGATCGAGGATGCGGCGACGATCCCCGACGCGCACCTGCACTTCATGCACCCGGTGAAATCGCGCCACGCGATCCGCCGCGCCTACGAGCTTGGCGTGCGCTCGTTCGCGCTCGACGGCGAGGATGAGCTCGACAAGATCCTCGAGGCGACCGACAACGCGCGCGACCTGCTGCTGTGGGTGCGCGTCGCGGTGCCGGCGATCAACAGCCGCATCCCGCTCGAGCGCAAGTTCGGCGTGTCGGGCCAGAAGGCGGCGAAGCTGCTCGTCAAGGCGCGGCAGGCCGCATCGGAGCTCGGCCTCACCTTCCACGTCGGCTCGCAGACGACCACCCCCGATGCGTTCATCACGGCGCTGGGCGAGGTGCACAAACTGATCGTGAAGGCCGGCGTCGTCATCGACCGCCTCGACGTCGGCGGCGGCTTCCCTTCGCGCTATCCCGACAGCGAGCCGGCCTCGATGCAGACCTTCTTGGATACGATCCTCGCCGGCGTGAACGACCTGCCCGTGAAGGAGAACATCCGCCTGATGTGCGAGCCGGGCCGCGCGCTCGTTGCCGAGGCCGAGAGCCTCATCGTGCGTGTCGACGCGCGCCGAGGCAACAACCTCTACATCAACGACGGCGGCTACGGCATGCTGTTCGACGCCGCACATCTGGGTTTTGTCTTCCCCACGCGCCTCGTCAGCCGCGACGTCGATCCCGAGCGAGGCGCTGGTGCCGTTTGAGCTGTGGGGCCCGACGTGCGACTCCATCGACTACATGAAGGGCCCGTTCCTGCTGCCGGCCTCGGTAGCCGAGGGCGACTACATCGAGATCGGCAACATGGGCGCCTATGCGCGTGCGATCGCCGGCCGCTTCAACGGCTATGGCGAGTACGACGAGGTGATCCTGCAGGATGAGCCGATGCTGACCATGTACGGCGCGGAGGCCGCGCCCGCCCGCTCCGCACATCGCTGAGCAATCATCTTCCGGCTAAGTTTTCCAACCCCCCACCTGACGCGCAAGCACACTGGCTGTCAGGGTGACAGCAGGCCAGTTATCCACAGGCTGTCCACCGTTCAGCGAAGGCGAATCGCGCTACCTCTCAACGAGCTAACTCTCGGGGAGAGGAAGACATGCCGGGCCACGAATTCTTCGAGCGGCTCATGCCGCGGTTCGCGCTGCAGTCGGGCGCGGCCAAGAAGACCGCCGACCGCCAGGCTAGCGCAGAGCGGCTCATCGCAACGGCAGAGCACGAATGTACGCAGATGCGGCGCGAGCTGATGGCCGCATTCGCGGTACCGCTGTCGCATCGCGCGGTGCAGATCGCCGAGCCGGAGGCGTTGGCGGACGCAACTCCCGCCGCCGCCAAAGCGGCGTAAGCGCTGACGCACTTTTGCGTATGTGCGCGGAGTGAGCATACAAGCCCACGAATTGCCTACGTTGTCAGCTACGTACGCCGTCGAGCGGGAACGCTGCTTCAGCTCGACGGGGGTCGACGATGCGATTTAAGTACGAAACTCCAAGCCTCTTCCGTAAGGCCGCGATCGGCTTCAAGGCTCCGCACCGGTGGCGCACCGGCATGCGGCCGTGGGTGTTCGACAACCTCAGCGGCATCCGCTTCCAGCTCACCCAGGACGAGGAGACGGTGATCCGGAAGCTCGCCCTGGCCATGGACAAGCGCACTCCCGCGCCGAGCCAGGATGCGGCCTTCGACTACGTGGCCGGAGCGATCGCGCGCAAGCGGCTCGGCTATCCGTTCGACTGGCGCCGCATCTCCGCCTGGACCCGCGAGGACTGGGATGGCTGGTTGGGTGCGGCGGAACCCACCGCGCCCGAGTCCACCGCTTAGCCGGCAGAGAGCGGCGGCACGACAATCAAGGGCGGTCCTCGCAAGGGTCGCCCTTTCGCTTTGGGCGGTGAAAGCCCACCTTAGGGTTCGGACAACGGACGAGCCCGAGGTGGAAGCATGCATCGATTGATATTGACCGCAGCCGGATTGGTCGTGCTGGCGACGTCGGGGCCCGCGGCCGCGGGCGGCTTGGCGGAAGCCGGCGAGCTGGAGGCTGCGCGCGCCAACGCGCGGGCCGGCGGCCCGGTGAGCGAGCGCGATGCGGAGCTGTTGGAGCGCTGGGGCTGCCTCAGCGGGACGCGCAACGCGTTCTGCGAGCGCCTTTCGCACCGCGGCGTCCACTACTATCGGCCGCATCGGCGCGTGCACCGGCACCGGAACTGATCGGCGGCTTGGGATCCACGCTGGGGTGCCAATGCCCGAGGCGCAGCTGGGCTACTAAGATCGCGGGCGTCGTGTGGGTGATCGCCACACTCTTTCTGGGCTACACGGCAATCGGCACTCGGAACTACCTCTGGGAGGCATTCGCCGGGTTCGTTGGTGGCGAGATCAGCTGGTACATCCACCGCGACCCCGAGCCTAAGTTCGGCAACCCCGAATTCAGCTACCGCCTCCCCGTCGCGCCGGACACGGGCTCCATCCCCGAAGTGCCCAACGCGGCGCCGGCTCCGACGCCGCCCCCCGTGCCCGAGAAGAAGGCGTCGGCGAAGCGCAAGCCTGTACGCCCGACGGGATTTTTCGGAGGGCTCGGCTACGACATCGACAAGATGTTCGGCACGGAGAGCTACCGCTGATCGCTGTTACCTGTAAACGGCTTCCAGGTAACACGATCTTCAGAGATCACTTGAAGAAAACCCAGTATTTATCGGGGATCATGGTGGGCGGTATAGGGATTGAACCTATGACCCCACGCGTGTGAAGCGTGTGCTCTACCGCTGAGCTAACCGCCCTCCGTAATCGGCAAGCGGGTCTTATGCGAGCCGCCGGCCAGACCTGTCAAGAAGCGGCCGCGCTCCTTTCGCCTCTCCCATTGGGAGAGGCCGGCTGGACGTGCGAAGCACGACAGCCGGGTGAGGGGTTGCGATAGCCGAAGAGTTCTGATCCCCCTCACCCTAACCCTCTCCCCAACGGGGAGAGGGGATCTGGTGGCGCAAGGGCCGCAGTTCAGCTCTATAAGGCCGGGAGAGGTGTTGCAGCCCGTGACAGCGCCACCCCTCACGGCACCAGCGCGAAGCTGCCGGCGATCTTCGGGAACTCTTCGTTCAGCCGCTCCACGTCTCTCGGTGTCGCAATGCCGATCAGCCGGAAATAGCCGCCGTCCTTGCACTCGACCAAAGCCTGGTAGAGCCGCACCGGCACATTGTCGTCCTCGTCGATGGCGCTGGCCCACGTCTCCACCGCCGGCAGGCCGCCGATCGTCACCTCGTGCGGCTCCTCCGTCTTGATGCCCTTGTAGCCCGACAGGCTCGCCAGCAGCGCGACCGCTTCCTTCTTCGGGTTACCAATCGTGCGCTTGTCGAGCGAAGGCGCGACCATGAAGGCTGAGCGCGTCACGCCTGCGCGCTCGGGCTCCAGGCGCCCGTCGAGCGTATAGACCTTGCTCGTGCCGACGAGCGTGCCCGCCTCCTTGAAGGGACCGAGATGGGAGAGCGAGAAGATGTCGTGCACGGCCGGCTGGCCCGCGGTCGTCGCGGTTGCGAGCACCTTCTCGATCTCATCGACCGTGACGCTGCCGTCGGCGACCGCGCGCGCGGGTACGTTGCTGGAGACGAGCACGGTCTGGTCCTTGGTGCGGAACAGCACGAAGAACTTCTGGTAGGTGCCGGCTGCCGATTTCTGGCGTGCGCGCATGAAGATGTGCGGGTCGGAGCGCTGAAGCTTCTTGGTTGCCGCGTCGGTGATGCCGCGCTTGGCGAACTCCGCTGCCGTGAAGCCCTGCGCCATCTTGTCGTACTCGGAGGCGGGGGCCTCGAGGATCACGAAGGACACGCCGCGCGCGTCATCCTGGAAGCCGGAGAAGAGGGGCGAGGGCGTGTAGCTCGAGGGCAGGTCGAGGACGACGCGGCTGTTGGGGGCCTGCTGCGGGCTCGCCGCGACGGGGGCGGGTTTCGCAACCGCGAAGAGCGCGACTAAGCCAAAGAGGCACAGCACGCCGGCCACGCCTCTGGTGGCGAGGCCCAGGGCGGACAAACGGCTCGGAAGCGTGGGGCAGTTCGGCATCAGGCTGACGCTTATTTTCTTCGCCGCGCGAGGTCACATAGGGGCTGTGTTGGGAGGCGGCAAGGAACACGGGGGCGGCGGCCACAATGGGACGCAACCGGGCGCCCCGATCCTCAGCCGATCCCCTTGCACATTAACTGGAGCAAATGCGACGATCCGTCGTCGGGCCTCGATTCCGCAAGGAATGCGGGGGCTCGCGCGTGCAAAAAGCGCATCGGCCGGCCGCTCACGAAGCTGCGCCCGAACGAGTGCCGACGGGGGAGCTATGGGGAGCGCTGAGGAGCCGGGCCGGTCGTTCGTGTTCTCGTTTGGCCTGGAGAAGTTGGGGCTCGTCGCCTTGCGCGCGCCCTACGTCGTCGCGGTCCTCGTCGTCATCGCCACCGTGCTGGGCGCCATGGGCGTCACGAAGCTGCAGGTCGATGACTCGCTGTCGGAGCTGTTCCGCACCAACTCCGAGGAGTTCCATCGCTACGAGGCGATCGACCGCCGCTTTCCTTCGAGCGAGTACGACGTGCTTGTGGTCGTCGAAGGCAAGGACCTCTTGCAGCGCAAGGGGCTCGAAGCCTTCGCCAATCTGACGACGGAGCTGCAACTCGTCGACGGCGTCTCCGGCCTCGTGTCGATGCTTTCGGCACGCGGCAAGCCGGATCCAACGGGATATGCGGCGCCGCTGGTGCCGGACGAGCTGCCGGCGGACGGGCCGGCCTTCGATGCGATGATCGACGCCTTGAAGACCAATGACATCGTCAAGGGCAAGTTCCTCTCCGACGACGGCCAGCTTGCCATGATCATCATCGCGCTCGACCGCGAGATCGTGAAGGAGAAGACCGCCCGCGTCGTCATCGGCGAGATCAACAAAAGCGTCAACGATGTCCTCGCGGGCTCCGGCCTCACGGCGAAGATGACCGGCGCGCCCGTCATGCAGCTCGAGATCCGCAACGCGGTCGAGCGCGACCAGATCCTCTACAACGGCTTGGGGCTGCTGTTTGGCGCGCTGATCGCCGTTATCTTCTTCCGCCGCGTCTCACTGATGCTCGTCGCCGCGCTGCCGCCAGTGCTCGCTGTCACGTGGTCGCTCGGGCTGCTCGGCTGGGCTGGATTCAAGCTCAACCTGTTCCTCAACGTGATGACGCCTCTCATCATGGTCATGGGCTTTGCCGACAGCATGCAGATGGTGTCGGCGATCCGCATCCGGCTACGCGAAGGCGACGACCGCTACCAGGCCGTGCGCTTCGCCGTGCGCGTGGTCGGACCGGCCTGCGTGCTCGCGCACGGCGTCGCGCTGTTGGCGTTCCTGGCGCTGCTGTTCTCCGAGTCGGGCCTCATCCGCACATTCGGCATGGCAGGAGCGCTCGCCGTATTCATCTCCTTCATCGCCGTCATCCTGGTGCTGCCGATCCTCGGCGTCATGCTGATCCGCAACGAGGCGACGCTGGCCAAGGATCACACCTCCACGGACAGGCTCATGGACGGGCTCGGCTTGGTTGTCGGTTGGGTCGTCGACCGCGTGACGCACCGGCCATACCTCTACACCGCGCTCGGCGTCATGCTGTTTGCGGTCTTCACCGCGGCCTTCATCGCGCTGCCGACCCGCTACCGGCTCGCCGACCAGGTGCCCGATCGCGAGCAGGCGCTCGATGCCACGAGCCGCATCGACCAGAAGCTCACCGGCGCCAATCCGGTGCACGTGATGATCGAATGGACCGACGGCACGCCGCTCTACTCGCCGGCTCCGCTCGAGGTCATCGGCAAGGTGCACGAGGCGCTGGAGAAGGAAGCCGGGCTCGGCAACGTCTGGTCGGTGGAAAGCCTGCGGCGCTGGCTGCACGAAGCCGGCGACGATCGCATCGAGACGGTGCAGAAGTTCATCGGCATCCTGCCCGAGCACCTCGTGCGCCGCTTCGTCGCCAAGGAGGAGAACGCGGTGCTCGTGACCGGGCGGCTGCCCGATGTCGACTCGAGCCGCATCCTGCCGGTGGTGGAGAAGATCGACCGCTCGCTGGACCCGATCCGCGCGGCCTATCCGAATTTCCGCATCTCGGTGACGGGCTTGCCCGCAATCGCCGCGCGCAACAGCGCCCGCATGATCGACCAGTTGAAGGAGAGCATTCCCGTCTGCGTTGCCTTTGCCGGCGTGCTGCTGGGCATGGCTTTCCGCTCGCCCTTCGTCGCTATCGTCAGTCTGCTGCCGGGGCTGTTCCCCGTGGTGGCCTCGGGCACGTTCCTGTGGGCCAACGACGATGGTCTCGAGTTTGCCTCCGTCGTGGCGCTGCTCGTCGTGTTCGGCCTCGGCATTGACGCGCTCATCCACTTCCTCAACCGATTGCGATTGGAGGAGCGCACAGGCGATCCCCCCGAGCAGGCGATACGGCGGGCGCGCGTGCTCGTCGGCCCTGCGATCATCCTGACGACGATCGTGCTCGCCTTCGGCCTCGGTGTGACCGTTTTCTCCGACCTGCCGTCGCTGCGGACGTTCGGGCTCGTATGCGGCTTCACGCTGCTCGCGTCGCTGATCGCGGACCTGGTGTTCCTGCCCGCTACCATCATGGTGGGCCGGAAGCTGTGGCCGCACCGGGGTGACCCCGCGGAGTGACGCTCAGCCGAGCAGTGCGAGGATCGCCGGCTCCAGCTCGTCGTAGTGGTCGATGATACGGTCGGGCGATAGCTCGCGCACGGGCGTGTCCGTGTAGCCGAACGTCACCGCGACGACGGGCACGCCCGCCGCCTTGGCAGTGGCGATGTCGACGCGGCTGTCGCCGATCATGATAGCGCGGGACGCTTCGCCGCCGGCCAGCCGGATGGTGCCGAGCAGGTGCTCGGGATGCGGCTTGAACACGGCAAACGTGTCGCGGCCGGCGACGGCCAAGAAAAGCCGGCTCATTCCGAGCGCATCGAGGAGGGCCCGCGACATTTTCTCGTTCTTGTTGGTGCAAACGGCGAGCTTGGCGCCCGCCGCCTTGAAGCGATCGAGCGCCGCCACCGTCCCCTCGAATGGACGGCTGCCGACGGCGAGATTTTGCCCGTAGTAGTCGAGGAAGCGCTCGAGTAGCCGCTTGCGCTCCTCCTCCGTGAGCTTGGCGGCATCGGCACCGAGGGCATGCTCGACCATGAAGCGCGCGCCGTGCCCGATCAGCGGCCGCAACTGGTGCTCGCTCACGCCCGGCAGGCCGAGACCGGCGAGTACGTGGTTGGTCGCGGCAATGAGGTCGGGAGCGGTGTCGACCAGCGTTCCGTCGAGATCGAAGACGAGAGTGGCGTCGCGCATGAGGTCGGAGTCGCCCTAAACGTTAAGCGGGCGGGCACGCTAACTGCTGGGCCCCTCGATGTCATCATTGGGGCCCCTGTGGCTTGAAACCACGGGTCACGCACCTTAGACAATGCGCACGCGCTCGGCGCCCTTCTGTCGCGGTGACACCATGGACAAGCAGCTCATCACGCTCCTGAAGACTCAAGGCTATATCGACGGCGCCTGGGTCGGCACTCCGGCCCTGCCGGTGATCGACAAGGCGACGGGCGAGGAGATCGCGCGCGTGCCGGATATGGGTGCCGCCGAGACCAACGCGGCAATAGAGGCCGCGCACCGCGCCTTCAAGCCATGGGCGGCGCGGCTCGCCAAGGATCGTTCCCGGATTTTGCGCCGCTGGTATGATCTTATTGTCGAGCACGCCGACGAGCTGGCGCTTCTGCTGACTAAGGAGCAGGGCAAGCCGCTCGCCGAGGCGAAGGGCGAGATCGTCTACGGTGCGGCGTTCGTCGAGCTGTTCGCGGAGGAAGCCAAGCGCATCTACGGCGAGACGATCCCCACGCATAAGGCGGACGCGCGCATCGTCATCATGAAGCAGCCGGTCGGCGTCGTCGCCGCCATCACGCCGTGGAATTTCCCGAGCGCCATGATCACGCGCAAGGTGGCGCCCGCGCTCGCTGTCGGCTGCACCGTGGTCGTCAAGCCGGCAGAGGACACGCCACTGTCGGCACTGGCACTCGTCGAGCTTGCCGAGCGCGCGGGGCTGCCGAAGGGCGTGCTCAATGTGGTCACGGCAAAGAACCCCGTGCCGGTCGGCAAAGCCATGACCGAGAACCCGCTCGTGCGCATGGTGACGTTCACAGGGTCGACCGAGGTCGGCAAGATTCTGATGGCACAGGCTGCCGGCACCGTGAAGCGCGTCGGCATGGAGCTTGGCGGCAATGCGCCGTTCATCGTGTTCGACGACGCCGACCTCGACAAGGCGGTCGCGGGCGCCATGGCGTCCAAGTTCCGCAACGCCGGGCAGACGTGCGTGTGCGCCAACCGTATCCTGGTGCAGGACACCGTCTATGACGCATTCGCCGAGAAGCTCGCGGCGGCGGCCCGCGGCCTGAAGGTCGGCCCCGGCACGGAAGCCGGGGTAACGGTGGGGCCCCTGATCAATGCGGATGCGGTCAAGAAGGTCCGCGAGCACGTCGCGGACGCGGTCAAGAAGGGCGCTCACGTCGTCATGGGCGGCAAGCCGCATGTGCTCGGTGGCACCTTCTTCGAGCCGACGATCCTGACCGGCGTCACGCCGCAGATGCGCGTCGCGTCCGAGGAGACGTTCGGGCCGGTGGCACCGCTGTTCAAGTTCTCCACCGAGGCCGAGGCGATTCGCATGGCGAACGACACCCCCTTCGGGCTCGCCGCTTACTTCTTCTCGCGCGACATCGGCCGCTGCTGGCGCGTGGCGGAAGCGCTCGAGTATGGTATTGTCGGCGTCAACGAGGGGATCACGTCAACAGAGATCGCTCCGTTCGGCGGATTCAAAGAGAGCGGCATCGGGCGCGAGGGCTCGCACCACGGCATCGATGAGTTCGTCGAGATCAAGTACACATTGATGGGCGGTCTCTAGGCGGGAATTTTGTACGGAATATCGCATTGGCCGCGCGCTGCGGTGGCGCGGCCAAGCGGTGTGAGCCACGAGGCCCTTTGGGCTCGCGCTCGCGGCCCCCTCCCTGCCGGGAGGGGGCAAGCGTCGCATTCGATAGCGCTGGCGCTCCCGGTCGAGGAGCGTTGCTCGCGGGGAGCTTCAGCATGAGCACCGACGCCTTGAAGCTGGCCGTGGCCGAGCGCGCGCTCACCTTCGTGGAGCCCGGCATGAAGCTCGGCCTCGGCACGGGCTCGACCGCGGCGAAGTTCGTTGCCCTCTTGGGCCCGAAGGTGCGCGCCGGACTCGATGTGGTCTGCGTTGCAACCTCCGAGGCGACGCAGAAGCAGGCCGAGGCACTCGGCATTCCGATGACGACACTCGACGAGACGCCGTTCCTAGATCTGACGATCGACGGCGCCGACGAGCTCGATGAGGAGCTGCGCCTCATCAAGGGCGGCGGCGGCGCGCTGCTGCGCGAGAAGATTGTCGCCACGTCCTCTGGTCGCATGATCGTTATCGCGGATGCGTCCAAGCGCGTCGCTACCCTCGGCGCCTTTCCGCTTCCCATTGAGGTGGTGCGCTTCGGCCTGACGGCGACGCGCAACATGATCATAGCCCTCGCCGCCGACGCCGGCTGCGAGGGTGAGATCAAGCTGCGCATGGGCGCCGACGGCAAGCCGTTCATCAGTGACAGCGGCAACTTCATCCTGGATTGCGCCTTCGGCAGCATTGCGGAGCCGGAGGACCTCGATGAGGCCCTGAAGCTCATTCCCGGCGTGGTGGAGAACGGTATGTTCCTGGGGATTGCCGACCTCGCCATCGTGGGCGGACCCGACGGCATCAGCTACGTCGGCTCGGACAACGGCGTCTGAACGAGCGCACCGGAGCCGGCGAGCATGGACAAGCCTGACTACGATTTGTTCGTGATCGGTGCCGGCTCGGGTGGCGTGCGCGCCGCGCGCATCGCCGGCGGTTACGGCGCCAAGGTCGCCATCGCCGAGGAGTACCGCATCGGCGGCACCTGCGTGATCCGCGGCTGCGTGCCCAAGAAGATCTTCGTGTACGCGAGCCGCTTCGCCGACGACTTCGAGGACGCGCGCGGCTTCGGTTGGAGCGTCGCGGAGCCGAAGTTCGACTGGGCAGCATTGATCGCCGCTAAGGACAAAGAAATCGCGCGGCTCGAGGGTCTGTACCGCACCGGGCTCGCTGCCGCTAAGGTCGAGGTCATCGCGGAGCGGGCGACCGTCACCGGACCGAACACCGTCCGGCTCGCCAAGTCCGGGCGCGAGCTGTCTGCCGGCAAGATCCTGATCGCCACGGGCGGCGCGCCGATGGTGGGTAAGCCCATCCCCGGTATCGAGCACGTCATTACCTCAAATGAAGCCTTCGACCTGCCGCGGCTCCCGCAGCGGATCATCGTCGCCGGCGGCGGCTACATTGCGATCGAGTTCGCCGGCATCTTCTCGCATCTTGGCGTCGAGACGACACTCGTTTATCGCGGCGACAAGATCCTGCGCGGGTTCGATGAGGATCTGCGGGATCGCCTCACCGAGGCCTACACAAGGCAGGGCATTCGCATCGTCACCGGGCACATCTTCACCCGCATCGAGATGACGGGCGCGGGCCTCACCGGCCACCTCTCGAACGGCGGCACGCTCTCGGCCGATGAGATCATGTTCGCCGTCGGGCGCGCGCCCAACACCGCGGGGCTCGGCCTCGACGAGATCGGCGTCGAGCTCGGCTGGAACGGCCACGTTGTCGTCAACGCCTATTCGAAGTCGTCCGTCGACAGCATCTTCGCCGTCGGAGACGTCACTGACCGCGCAGCCCTGACGCCGGTCGCCATCCGCGAGGGTCATGCCTTTGCGGATACCGAGTTTGGCGGCAAGCCGCGCATGGTCGAGCACACTCTAATCCCGACGGCAGTTTTCTCCACGCCCGAGATCGCGAGCGTCGGCCTGCCGGAGCATCTGGCGCGCGAGCGCTGCAGCGATGTGCACGTCTACAAGGCCGCCTTCAGGCCCCTGAAGGCGACGCTGTCGGGGCGCGAGGAGAAGGTGCTGGTGAAGCTCATCGTTGACGGCGTGAGCGACAAGGTCGTCGGCTGCCACATGATGGGAGACGGCGCGGCCGAGATCATCCAGATGGCGGCGATCGCGTTACGGCTCGGCGCCACTAAGGCCGACTTCGATGCAACCATGGCGCTGCATCCGACGGCGGCGGAGGAGTTCGTGACGCTGCGCGAGAAGTGGATGGCGCCGACCGAGGCAGCGGGGTGATTCGCTCGTGGAGCCGGCCGCGGAAATCTTATCCTCGCGCCTGAAACCTGCTCCACACTGTGCACAACCCTGCCCGCATGGGACGCGGCAAGCTTGAGCGCCAACGCGGGGCAGGGCCGGTGCCCGGCTTGAGGCGGCGTTGCTCCGTTCGCAATGTCGTCGCGAGGTAGCTCCCTCATAGGGCCGGGGCAGGTGTGCGAGGCTGTGCGCTCCAGCAATGGATCGCACGGCAGCCCGTCGCGAGCGGCGCCCCAGCTCAAACCTGAGTTGGCAAAGCGCAGCCGCCCGAGGTCCCGGAACGATGAGAGCCCGGCTCTGAGCAGCCGGGTGGGACCGGAGGCTCGCCCGCGTATGTGTTTCGCGCCCTCGACCTGCAGAATAAGTCCACCGCCGCGGGCGCCGAAAGGCTGCCGGCATTGCAAAACGGATGGCGGTCGTTCGGCGCCCGCGCTCCCTCGTTCTTTGAAACCCTCGGGGGTCGCTCCGCGAGGCAGCGTACCTGCGCCCTCGGCGCCCTTCGGTTGAAAGCGTAGAAGCGAGGTGCTACGCCGCGGCGTTCGCGCGGGAGGGCTCATGCGGCTCAAGGATAAGATTGCGCTGGTCACGGGCTCGGCCGCCGGCATCGGGCTCTCGGTGGCGCGGCTGTTTGCCGCCGAGGGTGCACACGTCTACATCACCGACGTCGACGGCGAAGGCGCGGCCAAAGCCACAGCCGAGCTGACGGCGAAGGGGCATTCGGCGACCGCGGTGACGGTCGATGTCTCGCGCGGCCAGGACGTGACGGCGCTGATGCGCTTGATCGAGCAGCAGCAGCGCCGCCTCGACGTCGTCGTCAACAATGCTGGCATCAATGTCCGTTCCGACTTCCGCAACCTGTCCGACGCCGACTGGGTACGCTTGCGCGAGGTGAACCTCGACGGCATCGTGCGTATCGCGCGTGACGCATTCCCGCTGATGAAAGCCTCTGGGCGTGCCTCGCTGGTCAATCTTGCCTCCATCATGGGCCATCGCGGCATGCGCACGCTCGCCGCTTACGGCGCCACCAAGGGGGCGATCTCGGCGCTGACGCGCGGCCTCGCGGTCGAGTACGCTCCGTTCGGCATCCGCGTGAATGCGCTGGCGCCGGGCTTCATCGAGACGGCACTGACCGAGCGCGTGCTGCGCGTTCCTGCGTTCTCCGAGGCGCTGTTGGAGCAGACGCCTTTGAAGCGCTTCGGCACGGCGGAGGATGTGGCGCAGGCGGCGCTGTTCTTTGCCTCCGACGAGTCCTCGTTCATCACCGGAGCCGAGCTTGCCGTCGACGGCGGCATGGCCGCGGGACTTTAAGCCTCACGTGCCGGCGACGGTCTCGGCGACGAGCTGGTCGACGACGCCCTTCAGCGCATCCTCCGGCGAGGCACCTTGCGCGAGCAGGCCCTCGTAGCACTGAACCTGCCGGTCCGCGCTGGTGCCGCCGGTCGCGATATTGAGCGCGTTCCTCGCCTCGCGTTCGCAGCCGAGCACGGCGGCATCCTCGGCGATGACATCGAGCAGCTCGTCGATCAGCGCCGCAAACGGCACGAGCTCCCCCTTGCCGAAGTCGAACAGCCGGTCGCGCACGCTGTAGCGCTGCGCGCGCCAGCGGTTCTCCTCGATCAAAAACGATGGGTAGGAGCGCCACTTGTGGTTCGACCGGCGCAACCTGTAGAGCATGCGCAGGATGCAGACGTAGAGCGCCGCGACCGAGATCGCGTCACCGATGCGCGTGCAGATGTCGGTGACGCGCATCTCGAGCGTGGGGAAGCGGATAGAGGGGCGCAGATCCCACCAGATCTTGGAGGCGTCCTCGATGACGCCGTTGCGCACGAGCACGTCGACGGTGCGCGAAAATTCGCCGTAGCTCTCGAAGCGCTGGGGGAGCCCTGTCCGCGGCAGCTCGTGGAACACGGCGAGCCGGTAGCTCTTGAGCCCCGTATCCTCGCCCTGCCAGAACGGAGAGGAGGTCGAGAGCATGAGGAGGTGCGGCAGGAAATAGCGCGCCTGGTTCATCAGGTCGATGCGCAGCTCTTCGTCCTCGATGCCCACGTGTACGTGCATGCCGCAGATGGCGAGGCGCCGCCCGATCCCGGCGAAGTCGCGCGCAAGCGCCTGGTAGCGGGCCTTAGGTGTCGTTTCGAGCGTGGAGCGGTCGGCGAAGGGGTGAGTAGAGGCGGCAATCGGTGCCATCCCGAATTCGCGGGCCTTGTCGGCGATGGTGCGGCGCAGGTGCGCGAGCTCCTGGCGTGCGGCGCGAAAATCGCGACAGACGCTGGTCCCGACCTCGATCTGGGAGCGGAAGAACTCGGGGGCGACCCGCTTGCCAAGCAGGGACTCGCAGGCCGCCATCAGCTCCGGGGGAACCGGCGCAAAGCCGCGCGTCGCGAGGTCGACGAGGTGGTACTCTTCCTCGATCCCGAAGGTGAACGATGGCTCTTTCACGCGGGCGGTGCTCCGTTCACTTCCGCTAGGCTCGGAAGCCAACGCCGCAGGCTGGAAATTCGATGCCCGCGGCACCATTTCGCGCATGCAACTTGAGGCCTTTTCGGCCCCTGGCCTCCACCCGAAGGGTAGCCTATAAGCCGTGACAAATGGCATAATGCCTTGAACGCGAGGCCCGGAGTTCCCGGGCCGGCGGCCGGTCTTGCGGGCGTTTGCGAAGCCATAGGCCGCAGAAGGAGAGTTGGAGCAATGGCTGCAGCCTGGTCCCCAGACAGCTGGCGCGGAAAGCCGATCGTGCAGGTCCCGGAGTACCCCGACAAGGCGGCGCTCGCCGAAGTCGAGGCCAAGATCGCGTCCTATCCGCCGCTCGTGTTCGCGGGCGAGGCCGACAAGCTGAAGCGCGCGCTTGCCGAGGTGGCCGCCGGCGACGCCTTCCTGCTGCAGGGCGGCGACTGTGCCGAGAGCTTCAACGAGCACGGCGCGAACCATATCCGCGAGCTGTTCCGCGTCTTCCTGCAGATGGCGGTGGTGCTGACGTACGCCGGTGGCTCGCCGGTGGTGAAGGTTGGGCGCATCGCGGGGCAGTTCGCCAAACCGCGGTCTTCGCCGACCGAGCGCCGGGGCGACGTGGAGCTGCCGAGCTATCGCGGCGATATCATCAACGGCGAGGGTTTCACCGCGGGCTACCGCATTCCCGATCCCCACCGCCAGCTCGAGGCCTACCGCCAATCGGCGGCGACGCTCAACCTGCTGCGGGCGTTCTCGGAGGGCGGCTATGCCAGCCTCGACAACGTGCTGCGCTGGCTGCTCGATTTCGAGCAGAAGTCGCCGTTCGGCAAGAAGTATCGGGAGATGGGCGAGCAGATCCAGACGGCGCTGCGCTTCATGCGCTCGTGCGGCGTGACGGCGGATACGGTGCCGGCGCTGGGGCGCACCTCGTTCTACACGAGCCACGAGAGCCTGCTGCTCGGCTACGAGCAGGCGATGGTGCGCCGCGACGAGGCCGGCGGCACGCACAACTGGTATGCCACATCCGGCCACATGCTTTGGATCGGCGACCGCACGCGCCAGCCCGATCACGCGCACGTGGAGTTCCTGCGCGGCATCAAGAACCCGATCGGCGTCAAGTGCGGCCCGACGCTCGAGCCCGACGGTCTCATCCGCCTGATCGACATCCTCAATCCGTCCGACGAGCCGGGCCGGTTGACGCTCATCTGCCGCTTCGGCGCCGACAAGGTCGACAAGCACCTGCCGAAGCTCATACGCGCCGTGAAGAAGGAAGGTCGCACGGTCGTGTGGTCGTGCGATCCTATGCACGGCAATACGATTTCCGCCGCCAACGGCTACAAGACGCGGCCCTTCGACCGCATCCTCAAGGAAGCCGAGTCGTTCTTCTCAGTGCATCGCGCGGAGGGGACGGTCGCTGGCGGCATCCACGTGGAGATGACCGGCTCGCCCGTCACAGAGTGCACGGGCGGCGCCTCCGCCAACATCTCGGAAGCGCAGCTCAAGGACCGTTACGATACGCTGTGCGATCCCCGCCTCAACGCCGACCAGGCATTGGAGCTCGCTTTCCTGATCGCGGAGCGCTTGAAGCAGGAGCGTGAAGGGCTGCCGCACCCGATTCCCGTCGTGGCGTGAGCCCCTGACCTCCCAGTAAGGGGTGGGAAGGGAACGGCGGTTTAAGGTCGGTCCATGTCGCAAACCCCAGCAACGCGCCTGAAGATCGCGCTCGCCCAGGCGAACCCGATCGTTGGCGACCTCGACGCCAACATCGCCAAGCTGCGGGCGATGCGTGCCGAGGCGGCCGGCGCCGACCTGATCGTGTTCCCCGAGCTGTTCGTGACGGGCTATCCGCCCGAGGACCTCGTCCTTAAGCCGGCCTTCCAGACGGCCGCGCGCGAGCGCGTGGAGGCATTAGCTGCCGAAATCAAGGACGGCCCCGCCGTCCTCACCGGTACCGTGTGGCCGGAGGGCGGCAAGGTCTACAACGCGGTAGCACTTCTCGACGCGGGCAAGGTCGTGGCTGTCCGTTTCAAGGTCGACTTGCCGAACTACGGCGTGTTCGACGAGAAGCGCGTGTTCGCGCCGGGGCCGATGCCGGGGCCGATGAGCTTCCGCGGCGTGCGTCTCGGCGTGCCGATTTGTGAGGACATCTGGGGCCCGGACGTCACCGAGTGCCTTGCCGAGTGCGGTGCTGAGATCCTCATCAGCCCCAACGGCTCACCCTTCGACTGGACCAAGCCCGACGTGCGCATGAACCGGGCGGTTGCGCGTGTCACCGAGACGGGGCTGCCGCTCGCCTATCTCAACCAGGTGGGTGGCCAGGACGAGCTCGTCTTCGACGGCGCCTCCTTCGTGCTCAACGCCGGCTGCAGTCTCGCCGCGCAGCTCCCCGCTTGGGAGGAGGCGGTCGCCGTAACGGAGTGGCGCAAGACGCCGACCGGCTGGCACTGCGAGCAGGCGCCTCTCGCGACCATCGAGGAGGGCGATGCCGCGGCCTATCAGGCCTGCGTGCTCGGACTTCGCGATTACGTGGAGAAGAACGGCTTCCCCGGCGTCATCCTCGGGCTCTCCGGTGGCATCGACAGTGCCCTCGTCGCCGCGATGGCCGTCGACGCGCTGGGACCGAAGCGTGTGCATGCCGTGATGATGCCCTACCGTTACACCTCCAACGAGAGCGTGCGCGATGCCTCCCGCTGCGCCGAGGCGCTGGGTGTGCGCTACGATACGCTGCCGATCGAGCCGGCCGTGGCGGGCCTCACGAAGGCGCTCGACCCCGTGCTCGCCGGCACCGAGCCGGGCCTGACCGAGGAGAACATCCAGTCGCGGGCGCGCGGCGTCATCCTGATGGCGATCTCCAACAAGCTCGGCGGGATGGTGGTGACGACCGGCAACAAGTCGGAGATGTCGGTCGGCTACGCCACGCTCTACGGCGACATGAACGGCGGCTTCAATCCGATCAAGGACCTCTACAAGATGGAGGTCTATCGGCTGGCACGCTGGCGCAATGCGCATGTGCCGAAGGGTGGTCGCGGACCTAAGGGCGTCGTCATCCCGGAAGGAATCCTGACGAAGGTGCCGACGGCAGAGCTGCGCCCCAACCAGACGGATCAGGATTCGCTGCCGCCCTATCCGGTGCTCGACGACATCCTCGCCTGCCTCGTCGAGAATGAGATGCCGCTCTCGGAGATCGTTGCGCGCGGGCATCCGGCGGAGACGGTGAAAAAGGTGGAGCGGCTTCTCTATCTCGCCGAGTACAAACGGCGCCAGGCTCCCCCGGGCGTGAAGATCTCGGCCAGGAACTTCGGGCGCGATCGGCGCTACCCGATCGTCAACCGCTTCCGCGAGGAGCTGCGCGCGGCAACGACCGGCACGGGTAAGGCTGCGGCGGCCCCTACAAGTCGGGTCGGGGCCAAGCGCTCTTTGACCTGACGAGCGCCGCGCCTCTCGGCTGTGGCCGAGGTTGCCCTCCCGATCTTGCATAAGCTGCGCATTTTTTCTGCGTTCCACTCCAGAGCGTTGCGCGCAATCCTCAGTGCGTTGAGTCGGCGCTGGCCCGTGGCACGGGCTGTTTTATGCCCGACACGAGAATCAGTTCACAAGTTGTGTGGCGTTCACCGGGGCCTTTAAAGCCCCTGAGATCAATCTGTTATGTCGGAGCGTATTCCAAGATAGCGGACGAGAAGGGCGGCGGGGTATGGCAGTCGGCAAGCAGGCGTGGGGCGCGATCTGCAGCGGCATCGTCATTGCGATGGGGCTCGGCGCGACCGTGACAACGCCCGCAATCGCGGCCGATCTCGGCGGTAACTGCTGCGCTGATCTCGAGGAGCGCATCGCAGAGCTCGAGTCGACCACGGCGCGCAAGGGCAACCGCAAAGTCAGCCTGACGATCTCCGGCTGGATCAACGAGGCGCTGTTCGCCTGGGACGACGGCACGCAGCATAACGCCTACCTCGGCACCAACATGGTCGAGCAGTCGCGCGTCAAGTTCCTCGGCGAGGTGAAGATCGACAAGGACTGGTCGGGCGGCTACCTGATCGAAATTGCCGTTCAGGGTCACGTTTCCAACCAGTGGAACCAGTTCACCGACAAATCTCAAAGCGCGAACCCGATCAATGGGGACTACCGCCAGTTCGTGCGCAAGAGCTACTGGTTCCTCAAAAGCAAGCAGCTTGGCCAGGTCGCCGTGGGGCTCAACGGAATGGCCACCTACCATCTTCTCGACGACGCCGATCCGACGATGACGCGCAACGTCGACGACGCCGAGGGCCCGCCCATCTTCAGTCCGCCTTCCTGATCCGCAGCAACGGCAATTTGTGAACAACCTCCACTGGTCAGATGTCTTGCGCGGCTTCAACAACTCGACGCCCGGCGACGCCGCGCGGCGCCAGGTCGTGCGCTACAACTCGCCCGAAGTGCATGGCTTCGTGCTGAGCGCCTCCTGGGGCGAGGACGACGTCTGGGATGCGGCGCTGACCTACAAGGAGAAATTTCGGAGATTTCAGCGTGCTCGCCAGAGCCGGTTATGGCGCGAGCAACGATCCCGGCACGCGTGAGGAGCCCCACCCTGAACCCCTATGTCGTGGGGGGAACGCCTTGCATCTCCGGCAGCACCGTAACGACGTCGCTCCCGAATTTTGAGTGCACCTGGGAGGGCGCGGCCGCCACCGTCAAGCACGACCCGACGGGGTTGTTCGTCTTCGGCGGCTGGGGGCGCATGGTCGTCGACACGGGCAACACGGCGACCGAAGCCAAGCTGATCGAACCGGACAGCACGACTTGGTTCGTTCGGCCGGGGATCGAGAAGAAATGGTGTGAGTTTGGCCGACGAGATCTTCGTGAACTACCGCCATGACGACCCGGGCTCCAATCCCGGCAAGACCGTCAGCGCCAACATCAATTTCTGGCAGGCGGGCATCATTCAGAAGTTCGAAAAGGCCGACTTGAACCTCTACGTGGTCTACCAGTTCGCGGACGGCAGTTTCATCGGCAATGCGGCGACCGCCGCCACCGGCGCGCCGATCGGCAAGACCGAGATCGACGGCTTCCAAGAGGTCATCACCGGCGCCAAGATCAACTTCTGACGCCGCGTTGATCGCGCGTTCAAGGGCCGCTCTTCCGATCGCGCTTGAGTTCCCGAGCGCCGCCTATATAGGGTGTCGCCGATCATCGACGACATCCGGACCCCATCAATGGCTGTCACGGTTCGCTTCGCGCCGAGCCCTACCGGTCGCCTGCACGTCGGCAACGTGCGCACGGCGATCCTCAACTGGCTGTTCGCCAAGGCTCAGGGCGGCACCTTCATGCTGCGTCTTGACGACACCGACGCGGAGCGATCGACCGAGGCTTTCGCCGACGGCATCCGCGAGGACTTGCGCTGGCTTGGGCTCGCCTGGGCGCTCGAGGAGCGCCAGTCGGCGCGCGTTTCGCGATACGCGGAAGCCGCCGAGAGCCTGAAGCGCAGCGGGCGCCTCTATCCCTGCTACGAGACCGAGGACGAGCTCGACCGCAAACGCAAGCGCCAGCTCGCGCGCGGCTTGCCACCGATCTACGACCGCAGCTCGCTTGAGGCTTTCTGACAGAGAGCGCGCAACGCTCGAAAAGGAGGGGCGGCGCCCGCATTGGCGCTTTCGGCTCGCCAACTCCGAGGAACGGTCTCGATCCGCTGCCCACGATCGTATCGTGGAACGATCTGATCCGCGGCGACCAGACGGTGGACGTCGGCTCGCTCTCCGACCCCGTCGTCATCCGCGCCGACGGCACCTTCCTCTATACCTTCACGAGCGTCGTCGACGACGCCGACTTTGCCATCAGCCACGTCATCCGCGGCGAGGACCACGTCACCAACACCGGCGTGCAGTTGCAGCTCTTCGAGGCCCTCGGGAAAGAGCCGCCGGCCTTCGGCCATCACAGCCTGCTTATCGGCGCCGACGGTCACGCGCTGTCGAAGCGCCTCGGCGCGTTATCGATCGAGAGCTTTCGCGCCTCCGGCCTGGAGCCGATGGCGGTCGCGAGCTATACGGCGCTGATCGGCACGTCGGACCCAGATCGAGCCGCATGCGCACCTGGAAGACCTGGCGCGGCTTTTCGCCTTCTCCAAGATTTCGACCGCGCCCGCTCGCTTCGACCTCGACGAGCTGAAGGCGCTCAACGCGCGGCTTCTCCATCGGCTGCCGTACGACGAAGTTGCGTCGCGGCTGAAGGCGCTGGGCGTCGGCGGCGGCGCGGGCTTCTGGGAGGCCGTGCGCGGCAACCTCTCGACGCTGGAGGAAGCTGCCCGCTGGTGGGGCATCGTTGCGGGCGAGGTCTCCCCGCTGAGCGAGGACACGGAGCTGACCACGCGCGCCGCTGAGGTGCTGCCGGCCGAGCCATGGGACGATACGACGTGGGACGTTTGGATCGCCGCGCTCAAGGCGGCGACGGGGCGCAAAGGTCGCGCGCTGTTCCATCCGCTGCGGCTCGCGCTGACGGGCCTGGAGGACGGACCCGAGCTCAAGGTGCTGCTGCCTCTCATCGGTCGGGAGAAGGCCGCGCGCCGTCTGCTCGGCAGTCGGGCGTTAGCCAGCAATGGCTGCGAGCAGGGTGAAGGCTCGGCGCGCGACGTTCAGATGCCAGCGAACTCGGCTTTGCGCAGGAAGGTGACCGCCATTTCGTGTCCCGACGGCAGCGCCCATTTGCCTCCGCGCACGAAGCGATAGCCGATAGCCTCGAAGAAGCCGGCAGCGTTGAGCGTGGCCGCGGCCTCGATCGCTGGAAAGCCGGCGCCGCGCGCATCCTCCTCGACATGCCCGACGATACGCCGTCCGATGCCCTCCCCAGTGAACATCGGGCGCACGAAGACACCGAAGATGCGGGCCGTCGGGCTGCGCTCTTCGCCCGGGCTCCAGGCGGCCGTCGCAACCATGTCCTCCCCGAGCCAGGCGGCGACCGCGGGGTTGCCGAGCATCAGGTCGGCGTAGCGCGGGCTGCGCACGAAATGGTCGAACGCCTCGATGTCCGCTGTCGAGTAATGCGCGGAAGCGGTGCGCGCGAAGGCTGCGGTGTGGATGTAGCGGGCCATCGACAGGTCGTCGATGGAGAGAGGCCGAAGCTCGATCATCGGCGCGAGGGTGTCCGGACGGCCGATCGTGTGCTTGTGCGAGAGGCCCATGGGCGCCTTCCGAGGCGGCATCGCGTCACCGCGACTTCGCTTCCGGCTCCGATCGCGCTTCCCAGCCGGTCGTCGCATCGGTGTCGGCCCGCTTGCCGGCCTGCTCGCCCTCGGGCGGAGTGTATTCCGCTTCCTTGCACGAGCAGCCCTTCACGAGCTCCTTGCGATAGCGGAAGGCGGTCTTGAGGCTCGTGTAGGGCTCCTGGGTATGCAGCGCGACCGACTGGTCCACGGCCGCGCCGGGGTTCTGGTAGTAGTAGAGCTCGACGGGCGCCGCGCATTTCGACTGGCAGGAGGCCGCGTCCTGCTCGAAGTGGCTCGGCAGCGTCGAGAAGCTCACCGGGAAGAAATAGCCGTCGCACAGCCGCACGCAGATCGTGCGGTAGGTGGCGTAGGATTGGTTCGCGCCATAGGGGGCCCAACCGCCGCCACCGCCGCTTTCCTCGTCCTGCCAGATCGACGAGAACGGGCCGCGATCCTGGCGCCGCGCCTCCTGCTGGTAGTTGGCGCCGCAGTTGTTGCGCGCCAACTCGCGCACGATGTCGTCGCGATAGGAGCGCTCCGACGAGCCCATGATCTGTTGCCGCTGCGCCTCGAGGTCGGCGAGACGCCGCTGCGCCTGCTCCTTCTGGCGCGCGAGGTCGACGCAGCCGCGCGTACGCCGCAGCGTCTTGGAGAACAGGAAATACTCATAGCAGTTGCCGCGCTCCAGATCGTGGTCGCTTTGCTGGAGGGTCTGATCGGCCTGGCGCATCTGCGTCTCGATGTTGGGCAGCACGTCGCGCGACTGGTTGGTGCGCAGGCTGTCCTGCACAAGCCGGTTCTCGAGCTGCAGGCAGATCGGGTTCTTCGTCGACCAGTTGGCCGACGGCGGCTGAGCGACGGGCTGGTCAGCCGACGGCGGCGCGCGGTCATTGGGCTGCGCCGTGCCATCGTTTGGTTGCGCCGGGCGGAACACGGGCTCCTGCGGGATCGGCGGCTGGCGCTCGGGCTCGGGCGCGCTCCACGGCCACCAGCCCTGCGCCAGCACGGGACCCGCAGCGAGCACGCCGGCGAGCACGATCGCGGCGCCGAGGCGCAAACGGCGCCCGTGCGCTCTAGGCGTCGTCCTCTCGGCGGCGTCCTGGCTCATGTTGTCCCGTAAAGGCCCTGAAGCGGGCGTCCCTGATGCAACTATGGCCATCCGCGATTAGGGGGTCAATGCGGAGCAATTGGGGCGTCTCGGCCCAGGCCCATGGAAAGCAAGGGCCTAATAACGCTGTGCCTTTCGCGCGCTTGACGAAGCGGGGCGCTGTCGCGCATAAGGACGCCATGAAGCTGAACTCGCGCATCAATGCCGTCACGATTTGTTGCGGCATTATTATTATTTCGAGCTAGCAATCACCGCTGGCGCGCGGCCCGCTTCTTTGCCCAAAGCCTGAGACAGAGAAACGCACCCCCGCCAGCGGCCGGGGAGACTTATGGCTGAAGCGCATCCATTGATGCTCTACAACACGCTGACGCGCCGGAAGGAGGCTTTCGAGCCGATCGATCCGGCCAACGTGCGCATGTACGTGTGCGGGCCCACCGTCTACGACTACGCGCATATCGGCAACGCGCGCCCCGTCATCGTGTTCGACGTGCTGTTCCGGCTCCTGCGCCACCTCTACGGCGCCGGGCACGTGAGGTACGTGCGCAACATCACCGACGTCGACGACAAGATCAACGCGCGCGCCGCCGAGGAGGGCGTGTCGATCCGCGAGCTTACCGAGCGCACGGCGCGGCAGTTCCACCAGGATATCAAGGCGCTGGGCGTGCTCCCGCCGACGGTTGAGCCGCGCGCGACCGACCACATCGCCGAGATGAGGACGCTGATCGAGGCGCTCGTCGCCAACGGGCACGCGTACGTCGCCGAGAACCACGTGCTCTTCGACGTGCCCTCGATGCCCGACTACGGCCGTCTCTCCAACCGCTCGCTGGAGGAGATGGAGGCCGGCGCACGCGTCGAGGTCGCACCCTACAAGAAAGACCCGATGGACTTCGTCCTGTGGAAGCCGTCGAAGCCGGGCGAGCCGGCTTGGCCCTCCCCGGCCGGCATCACAGCGCATGGGCGCCCCGGCTGGCACATCGAGTGCTCGGCCATGGCTGAGAAGCACCTAGGGCAGGTGTTCGACATCCACGGCGGCGGCATCGATCTCGTGTTCCCGCACCACGAGAACGAAATCGCGCAGTCGCGCTGCGCGCACGGCACGCCGGTCATGGCCCGCTACTGGCTGCACAACGGCTTCCTGCAGGTCGAGGGCGAGAAGATGTCGAAGTCGCTCGGCAACTTCATCACCATCCACGACCTGTTGAAGGACTGGCCGGGCGAGGTCGTGCGCTTCAACATGCTGCGCACGCACTATCGGCAGCCGATCGACTGGACGAAAAAGGGTCTCGAGGAATCGCAGGCGACGCTCGATCGGTGGGCGGAGATCTGCGACAATGCCGGAGGCGCTGCCGATGGGGCTTGGCTGCCGAGCATCGACGTGATCGACGCGCTGAAGGACGACCTCAACACGCCGCTCGCGATCGCCAAGCTGCACGAGGGTGCCAAGGACGCCAAGGGCGGCTCCTATGCGGACGGGCAGCAGTGGCTTGCCTCCGCAGCGTTCCTCGGCTTCGACGTGCAGCGGTGGCGCGGTCGCGCCAAGAGCGCCGACGTCCTCGAGGCGACGGAGCCCGAGCTGGCGCAGCGCGTGAAGCAGCTCGTCGGAGAACGCCTCAAGGCGCGCAAGGCCAAGAACTTCAAGGAGAGCGACCGCATCCGCGACGAGCTCGCGGCGCATGGGCATCGCGTTGAAGGATTCCAAGGACCCGGAGACGGGCGAGATCGTGACGACGTGGGAGCTGAGCGGCTCCGCGGGCGCGGAGGCTTCGCGATGAAAGACTGGCGCTCAGACATGCCGGCCAAGGGCCACTGGCTGTTCTACTTGGCCGTAAAGATTGCCATCGTCCTGTTTGCCTTCTGGGTAGCAGCGCGCAGCTTCGGATATATGTGATCGAGATGAGTAAAGAGCGGTTGTATCTGTTTGACACGACGCTGCGCGACGGCGCGCAGACGACGGGCGTCGACTTCTCCGTCGAGGAGAAGCGGCGCATCGCCGCCGTGCTCGACGATCTCGGCATCGACTACATCGAGGGCGGCTACCCGGGCGCCAACGCGACCGACACCGAGTTCCTCTCCACGCCGGCGCGGTTCAAGAACGCGACCATGACCGCCTTCGGCATGTCCAAGCGCTCGGGCCGCTCGGTGTCGAACGATCCCGGCCTGCAGGGGGTGCTCGCCTCGCGCGCCGATGCGATCTGCCTCGTCTCCAAGGCCTGGGATTATCACGTCCGCGTCGCCCTCGGCATCACCAACGAGGAGAACCTGAAAGCGCTCGAACAGTCGGTGAAGGCGATCACGGCCTCGGGGCGCGAGGCAATGATCGACTGCGAGCATTTCTTCGACGGCTACAAGGGCAACCGCGAGTACGCGCTCGCCGTCGCGCGCACGGCCTACGAAGCCGGGGCACGCTGGGTCGTGCTGTGCGACACCAACGGGGGCTCGCTGCCGCACGAGGTGGAGCGCATCGTCTCCGAGGTGGTCCAGGTCGTGCCCGGTGCGAACCTGGGCATCCACACCCACAACGACACCGAGAACGCCGTCGCCAACTCGCTCATGGCGGTGCGCGCCGGCTGCCGGCAAATCCAAGGCACGCTCAATGGCATCGGCGAGCGCTGCGGCAACGCCAACCTCACCTCCATCATCCCAACCCTGCTCCTGAAGAGCGAGTTTGCGGACCAATTCGAGACGCAAGTGACGCCGGCGCGGTTGCAGACGCTGACCCACGCGAGCCGCGTGCTCGACGAGCTGTTGAACCGCTCGCCCGACCGGCATGCGCCGTACGTGGGCGCCAGCGCGTTTGCGACCAAGGCCGGCATCCATGCGTCCGCAATCGTGAAGGAGCCGGCGACCTACGAGCACGTTCCGCCCGAGAGCGTCGGCAACCGGCGACACCTGCTCGTGTCGAAGCAGGGCGGCAAGTCTTCGGTTCTGGCGACGATCGAGCGCCTCGGCATCCCCATCGAGATGGACGACGCGCGCGTCTCAGCGCTGCTCGATGAGGTCAAGACGCGCGAGGCGGCGGGCTACTCCTACGAGGCCGCGGAAGCCTCCTTCGAGCTGCTCGCCCGGCGCATGCTCGACAAGGTGCCGCGCTATTTCACCGTCGACAGCTTCCGGGTGATGGTCGAGCGGCGCCACAATGCGCGCGGCAAACTCGTCACCGTGTCGGAGGCGACGGTGAAGGTTTTCATCAACGGAGACAACGAGCCGCTGTGGTCGGTGGGCGAAGGCAACGGCCCCGTCAATGCGCTCGACATGGCGCTGCGCAAGGACCTCGGCCGCTACCAGAAGCACATCGATGGCGTCGAGCTCGTCGACTACAAGGTGCGTATCCTCACGGGCGGCACCGAGGCCGTGACGCGCGTGCTGGTCGAGAGCCACGACACCACGTCGGGTGCGCGCTGGTTTACGGTCGGCGTCTCGCCCAATATCATCGATGCGAGCTTCGAGGCGCTGCTCGACTCGATCAATTACAAGCTGATGAAGGACAACGCGCAGGCCGCGTGAGGGGCTGACTCAGCGCACGCCACCCATGAGCCGCTTCACCCACGGCACCAGGGCCAGGAGCACGGCCGCCGCCACGGCCAGCATCACCGCCTGCTGCAGGAAGAAGACGGCAAGGGCGTGCGGGTCGGCGCCGTCGTAGCCGCCGCCGAGGATGCCGGCGAGCTTGTTGCCCCAGGCGGCCGCGAGGAACCAGACGCCGAGCACCAGCCCCACGGAGCTCGGGGGCGCGAGCTTGGTCATGGTCGAGAGGCCCACGGGCGACAGGAACAGCTCGCCCACGGTCTGCAGGAAGAACAGCGCCACGAGCCACAGGGCGCTGACCTTGCCTGCCGCCGTCAGCAGGGCAGCGGGCACCATGAGCAGGAACGACAGCCCGAGGAACACGAGGCCGAGCGCGAACTTCACCGGGCTCGACGGCTGGCGCGGTCCGAGCCGCAGCCACGCGACGACGAAGATCGGCGCCAGCAGCACGACGAACAGCGCGTTCAGCGCCTGATACCAGGCGGACGGGAACGTCCAACCGAACAGGCTCTTGCTCGTCAGCTGATCGCCGAACAGGGAGATCGAGATGCCGGCCTGCTCGAACACAGCCCAGAAGAGCATCGATGCGATGAAGAAGACGGCGACCGCCGCGAAGCGTTGGCCGTCGACGTCGGAGGCGCGCGCAAACCATACGACCGCGGCGGCAGGCACCAGCAGGAACAACGCGCGCAGCCACTGCAGCCGCGGATCGTCGGAGGCAACCATCAGGCCCATCACCGCCAAGGTGCCGGTCACGACAAGGAGGCTGTTGGTCCAGGTGGCGGTGACGGAGGCCGGCGCCCGACCTACCTCGGCGAGGAGGTCGCGGCGGCGAACGAAGATCAGGAGCCCCAACGTCATGCCGACGCCCGCGGCCGCAAAGCCCCAGTGCCAGCTATGCGCCGGGTCGAAGCCGTGGGCGGCGAGCCAGTCCTTGAATATCGAGCTCTGCGCAAGGAAGCCCGTTACCAGCGGAGCGAAGAAGGCCCCGAGGTTGACGCCCATGTAGAAAATCGAGAAGCCGGCATCGCGGCGCTCATCGTCGGGCGCGTAGAGCCCGCCCGCCATGACGCTGATGTTTGGCTTGAACAGGCCGGTGCCGAGCGCGACCAGCGCCAGCCCAGCGTAGAAGGCCTCGACTGTCGGAATCGCCAGCGTGAAGTGTCCGCAGGCGATGACTGCCCCGCCGATCAGAACCGAACGATAGGCCCCGAGGTAGCGGTCGGCGATGAAGCCGCCGGGGATCGACAGCATGTAGACGGCCATC
Organism: uncultured Alphaproteobacteria bacterium; assembly: GCA_963817485.1. Classification (GTDB taxonomy): domain Bacteria; phylum Pseudomonadota; class Alphaproteobacteria; order Rhizobiales; family Hyphomicrobiaceae; genus Hyphomicrobium_A. The sequence continues at coordinate 64,266 of CAWFOR010000023.1, forward strand.
GTGTAGTTGCCGTAGATGCGTGCCGCTTCCATCGTGCCGAGGCCGAGCCCGCCGCCCGCGATCGGGGCGACGATGAACAGCGTCAGCAGGGCGCGCATGCCGTAGTAGGAGAAGCGCTCCCACACCTCGGTGAAGAAGAGCGTAGAGAGTCCCAGCGGCTGCCCGGCGAAGCCGGGGGGCCTGGCAGATATGGACGCGGCTATGGGGTCGGGGGATCGGTCGGTCGGCATTCCAGGTTTCGGCAATGGCTGCGCGAAGCTTCCATAGCACGACCGCCCAGCGGGTGACGGCGATTAATCCTCCAAGGCGCTGCTTGCTTATGTCCTCGGCGGGCTCGACGCCGGTTTCGCGCCGGACGTGATAGCGCACGATGTTGGAGCGCGGCGTACCCGGCTGGGTCCGGGTTTTCCGCTGGCCCCTAACGAGACTGCGCCGCCCCCCGGAGGCTCAGGCCTTCAGCAGTGTCGCCGCTGCGTCCTCAGGCGCAAGATCGCCGGTCAGCACCTGATCGGCGAGGTTGTCCAACGCTTGCTTGCCGCCCGCTCGGATGTGAGCGGCGATGAGATCGGCAGCAGCGCGTGCGATGAGGTAGCGGGCGCGACGGCGCCGCCGTGCGACCGGCCCCTCGGCTTCGGCTTTGCGCCCCGCTTCGGCGATGGCCGCGACGAGCTCGGGAACGCCGTCGCCGGTGGTCGCAGTTGTTTTCAGCACCGGCACGCGAGACATTCCCGCGCGCAAGCTCAACGCGCCGATGAGCTGCTGCAACGTGAGCTCGGCGCCCGGCCGGTCGCCCTTGTTGACGACGAGGATGTCGGCGATCTCGAGCAGTCCCGACTTCATCGCCTGGATGTCGTCGCCGAGGCCGGGCGCGGAGACGACGATGCGGATGTCGGCCACCTCGGCGACGTCGATCTCGCTCTGCCCGGTGCCTACGGTCTCGAGCAGGATCAGGTCGCGGCCGGCGGCGTCGAGCGCGTCGATGATGCGCACGGCCGCAGGAGAGAGCCCGCCTACATAGCCGCGGCTCGCGAGCGAGCGCACGAACACGCCCTCGTCGTCGAGCGCGGCCGTCATGCGGATGCGGTCGCCGAGGATGGCGCCGCCGGAGACGGGGCTCGATGGGTCGACGGCGATGACGCCGACCGTGCGGCCCGAGGCACGCACGTTGGCGATGACCGCGTTGACGAGCGTCGACTTGCCGGCGCCCGGCGGTCCGGTGAAGCCGACGACGAGCGCGCGGCCGAGATAAGGCTGCAGCGCTTTCAGCAGGGCCGGGGCAGCAGAGGAGAGGCGCTCGAGCTCGGTGATGACACTGGCAACGGCGCGCCGCTCCCCGCTGCGCATGCGTGCAACGAGGTCCTTGACGTCGGCGTCGGACGAAACGCGCCCGGGTGGCCGGGCGCTCCTGTGATCGGCCATTGGCGGCTGATACGCGCAAACGGGGAGGGGGCGCAAGCGGCGCGCCAGACGATCCCCAACGGAGCCTTCACGGCGTCGCTAGAACCACACCCCCGGCCAGCGGTAGCGCGGTCGCATCTCGATTGGTCCCACGCCGACAAGCGAGATGCGTGGGCCTTCGGTAATATCCAACGGTGGCATCGGCGGTACTTCGAGGGCATGGAGGCGGGCAATGCGCTGGGGAAGCGGTGGCGGGCAGCGCAGCATGGAGGGTTGGGGCACCTTGCGTGCGGGCACCGGCGGAATGAGATCGTCGGCAACGGTGCCGGTGGAGGCTTCGAGGCGCGAGATGGCCGAGGCGAGCCCCATGGGGTCGCCGGTCAGCAGCGCGCCGGCTCGGTCGGTCTCGAACTCGCGCCTGCGCGAGAGGTTGAGCTGGAGGAGGTTGAGCAGTGCGGGGGCCAGCACCAAGAGGGCCACGCTCCACCAGGAGACAAGCTCGTCGTTGATCAGCAGGTGGTAGAGGTTGCGCGCGGCGAGCACGAGCCCTGCGTAATACATGAGCTGCGCGGCGCGGCTGACGAGGTCGGCGATGGCGAGCACGGTCAAGTCGGCGAAGGCGATGTGGCTGATCTCGCGCGCGAATACCCCAGCGATCTCGCGCATGGTGAGCCGCCGCAGCAGTCCCTCGGTGACGGCGATCGCCGAGTTTTGCGGTGTGCCGGCGGAGAACGCGGTCAGCATCATGCTCGGCACGACAAAGAGGCGCGGAGGGCGAGGAAGCGCGGCGCGGCGGGCGAGATTTTCGGCCAGCAGCTCGACCTGCTTCAGCGTGGCGGACGTCTGCGGGCGAGCGCCGTAGAGGCGCATCACGGTCTGAGGTGGGAGCCTCAGGGCAAGCGCAACGATGCCGGCAACCGCAACGACGGCGAGGAGAAGGCTCCACGCGCCGATGAGCGGCCAGGTTGCCGCAAGCAGCAGCGCGGCGAACGCCGCCAGCAGCACTCCCGCCTGCCAGAGGTTGGCAACATCGTGTGGCGCGAGTGCCGGCAGCTTCAGGTTACGAACCGTTGCGAAAGACATGATAGCTTTCGTGTCCTTTGCTTCCTTGTCTTCCAGTTCCCTGCCGAACAAGCGCTGCCGCATGGACTCTTCGATCGCCTTCCTCATCTTCGCCGCCGCCATGTGGGCCGCCTGGCGCCGGGACCCGCACGTTGCCGTGTTCCTGTTCGCGCTGGGCATGCTGTTCACGCTCGCAGTCTACCTCCACCACGCGACCGACGTCCTGCCTTTGTCATTCTAGGCGATCCGAGAGCCCCGCAGAGCCTGCCAATGACCCCCGCCAATGCCATGAAGCTCAACGCCGTCGCACTCTATGCGATCTCCGCGGTGCTGCTTGTCGCATTTTATTTCCAGTTTGCACTGGGCGAGCTGCCCTGTCCGCTGTGCCTCCTGCAGCGGGTCGCTTTCACGGCGCTTGCGGTCGGCCCGATCCTGACCTTGCGTCATGGCCCCCGCCCCGGCCACTACGGTCTCATTATCCTGGCGGCGTTGCTTGGCGCGGCCATTGCCTCACGCCAGGTGCTTCTGCATATCATGCCGGGCGACGCGGGCTACGGCTCGGCGCTGCTCGGCTACCACTTTTACACCTGGGCGCTCCTCGGCTTCGTCGCCGCGATCGCGGCGAGCGCCGTGATGCTGCTTTTCCCAGGCCAGTTCGCCGAGCAAGCGCCGCCGCTCGGGCTGATCGAGACCGTGGCGGTTTGGCTGATTTTCGCCGTCACGCTCGCCAATGGCGCGAGCGCGCTGCTGGAGTGCGGCTTTACCTGGTGTCCAGCAACGCCCGTGCACTACGAGCTGCTCTACAAGCCGGCCTGAGCCGAGGAGCGCCGGGCCCGTTCAGAACTTGGCGAGGACGGCGTCGTCGACGGGCTTTAAGTGCTTCGTCGATGCGGCAAGGATTGCCGGAACGATCTTCTTTGCGTCATCGACGACGGTAAAGCTCACCTCGAGCCCCGGGCGGATGAAGGTGTCGGCCTTCATGTGCGTGAGGAGCGAGAGGAACGGGTTCCAGAAGCCGTCGATGTTGGCGACGACGACGGGCTTCGTGTGCCGGCCGAGCTGCACCCAGGTGAGCTGCTCGACGAGCTCCTCGAGCGTGCCGACGCCGCCGGGCAGCGCCACAAACGCGTCCGAGCGCTCGAACATGATGCGTTTGCGCTCGTGCATGTCCTCGGTGATGATCAGCTCGTCGGCATCGCGGATCATCTGCTCCTTCTCGGTGAGGAAGCTCGGGATGATGCCGGTGACCTGACCGCCGTGATCGAGCGTCGCGCGCGCCACCTCGCCCATCAGGCCGAGGCTGCCGCCGCCGTAGACGAGGCCGATGTGGTGCGCGGCGAGCTCCGCGCCGAGCGTGCGTGCGGCGGCCGTGTAGGCCGGATTTTTGCCGAGGCCGGAGCCGCAGTAGACGCAGACGCTGCGTACGCCGGGGGCCGGTGCTCTGGCAGCGGCCTTCGTCTCCCCAAGTCGTTTCTTGCTCATTGATACTTCCAAGTTGGTCCTCAAATTTCCGCCTGCCGGGTGGTGTATATGGGTACGGTATCGTCCGGCGACAGCTCATCGTAGGGCCGGCTGCGGCTTAAAATGGGGCGCAGCCTCGAACGGCTCAGGCGAGCGCCTGGATGTCCCCTGCCGCCACAACCACATCGCCGTTATCCCCTTTTTGGGTGTCACATTGGCGGCATGGTGCAGTTGTGCTTAATGTGGGTGCGAACATCACGCTATATCGCACAAAAGCGACTTAAGTGGCGGAAATAACCGACATAACTTGAGTCGGTCGGGGAGCAGAAACGAGAATGACGGGCCCGCGTTCCGCGTTCGTGCTGACGGCCATGCTGGCGGCGCAGAGCTGCTTTGGAGGCGCTGCGCTTGCGCAGGTGGGCGAGCCGCCCGCGCGGCCGTTCGTGGTGGCGGATGAGCAGTCCGCACCCGACTTCCGATGCGAGCCTGCGCAAACGGGCGGAGGATCTCGCGCGCGCGGCCTCTGAGCGCTTCTCCGAGATTATGGCGGGCGGTCGCAAGGCCCAAGAGCAAGTCGCGCAAAGCACGGCGCCAACGCCCGACGGCGCTCCGCGACAGACCGGCTCGAGCGACGACGCGTTCGCGCCCGTGTGGGGATGGCTCGCTCGGTCGGCGAAGGACTACAACGACGTCATCGTCGCCAAGCTCAAGAACCCGTCGGGCGACGTCGTCATTCTGGCGCCGCAGGGCACTGTCGTCGCGCAGAAGGATGCGCTGCCCCAGGTGCCGCAGCCAAAGTCGTCCGAGTTGCCGGAGGCGAAGGCGCCGGAGCCGCAGGCGGGGTGGAGCTGGGGCGCGGTCGAGGAGAGGGTGCGCGACTGGCTGGCGCGCGCCAACCGCTCGTATCGCAACGAGATCGTGAAGAAGCTCAAGCAGCCGGGATCGGAGGAACCGCAGTGGCCGCCCGCCGAGGTGGTGCCGCAGGCACCCACGCCGGCCGACGTGGCCGCTGAGGCCGAAGCCGAGCAGCACGCGGCCGAGGTCCGGCGCGAGGCCGAGGACGCAGAGGCGCAGCGCAAGGCCGATGATGCCAAACGCGTCGCGGCCGAAGAAGAGGCCAAGCGCAAGGCCGACGCCGAAGCGAAGCGCGTGGCAGACGAGGCCGCGGCAAAGAGTAAGGCCGACGCCGAGGCAAGGCGCCTGGCCGACGAGGCTGAGGCAAAGCGCAAGGCCGACGCTGAAGCCAAGCGCATAGCCGAAGAGACAGAAGCCAAACGCAAGGCTGAGGAAAAGCGACTGGCTGACCAGGCCGAGGCAAAGCGCAAGGCGGACGCAGAGGCTAAGCAGAAAGCGGACGCGGAGGCAAAGCGCGTCGCGGACGAGGCAGAGGCAAAGCGCAAAGCGGTTGCCGAGGCGAAGCAGAAAGCAGACGCGGAAGCCAAACGTCTGGCCGACGAGGCTGAAGCGAAACGCAAGGCCGAAGCTGAGGCCAAGCTCAATGCCGCCGCCGAGACGGCCCGGCGCCTCAAGGAGGAGTCCGACACCGAGCGCAAGGCGGTCGCGGAGTCCGAGGCGACACGGCTAGCGACGGAAGCCGAAGCCAGACGTGCCGCCGCGGCGGGCGTCAAGCCGGCGCACGAGAATTCGAGCGTGGCCGTGGCCCGGCCGCGCTCGCCCGTAAGGCCACCGGCCGTGGCCGACCAGGACCGCAAGGCGCGCAAGGAAGTCTTCGTGGCCGAGCCGGCTCCGCCCAAGATCGTCAAGAAGAAGCGTCGCGTCGTTGCTTACGAGGCGCGCCCGAAGAAGCACAAGCGAGGCCAGCTCGCCGCTCACAAGTACGGCCGCAAGCACACGTACGTCATCGTCGAGACGCAAACCCGCAAGCATATCGTCTACGCCTACCGCCAGAAGCCGCACGCCGCGCCGCCGGTCCCGGTGCGCAACAAATCCTGCGCGTGCCCGCACGCCTATCGCGCGCCCGAGTCGAAGCCGCATCACGTCCACAGGCACGCCGTACGCCGCGCCTACGCGGCCCCACGCCATGTGTGGCGCTCGTGCCGCGATGACGCGTATTTCGAGCGCACGCACGCGACGCACCACCGCAATGGCCGGCAGCCGAGCCTTATTTTCCACCGTCCGCGTGTCTATATCCCGCCTGAGCGGCACTGAACGCCCGCTCCCCTAGCCACGCCGTCGTCGCGCCGTTAGCATCGGCGCACTGAGGTGGCGCGGCGCAGATTGGCCAAGGTCGCGCGAAGCGCGCGGCGTTCGCTGTACCGTCCCTCAAACAGCAGGTCTCATGAGCTTTCCTCCCGCGATCCCGGCCGCCCCCACCGACGAGCGCGAGGAGGAGTATTTGGCGGCGCGCACGAGCCACCGGGCTCTCTTCGGCGGACTGCTGCCTTACGTGTGGCCAGAGCGCCGGCCCGACCTGAAAGTGCGCGTCGTCATCGCGTTTGCCGTGCTGTTGCTCGCCAAGCTCGTCACCGTAGGGGTGCCGGTCCTTTACAAGGACGCGACCGACCGTCTGACCGCGAGCAGCGCCCATGCCGTCACCCTGGGCCAGGGGCTGGCGATCGGCATCGCCATGCTGATCTTCGCCTACGGCACGGGCCGCGTGCTGACGATGGTGCTGACGCAGATCCGGGACGTCATCTTCACGGAGGTCAGCCAAAACGCGGTGCGTGAGCTCAATAACCGCACCTTTGCTCACCTGCACCGGCTCTCTCTGCGCTTCCATCTGGAGCGGCGCACGGGCGGGCTCTCGCGCGTCATCGAGCGGGCGACGCGCGGGGTAGAGCTCATCATCCGCATGGGCATCCTCAACGTGCTGCCGACCGCGCTGGAGCTCCTGCTCGTCGTCGGCATGCTGCTCTACTATTTCGACTGGCGCTACGTGGCGATCATGCTGGCGACGGTCGCCGTCTACATGTGGTTCACGTTCGCGGCGAGCGAGCGGCGCATCGCGATCCGGCGCGAGATGAACGACAGCGACACGGACGCCAACACAAAGGCGATCGACAGCCTGTTGAACTTCGAGACGGTCAAGTATTTCGGTAACGAGGAGCATGAAGCTCGTCGCTTCGATGCCTCCATGGCGCGCTACGAGAAAGCCGCGATCAAGACCTTCCGCTCGCTCGGCACCCTCAACTCCGGTCAGGCGCTGATCTTCACCATCGGCATGACCTTGTGCATGCTGCTCGCCGCGCGCGGCGTGATCGCCGGCACCAACTCGGTCGGCGAGTTCGTGATGGTCAATGCGCTGATGATCCAGCTCTACATGCCCTTGAACTTCATGGGCATGGTCTATCGCGAAATCAAACAGGGCCTCGTCGATCTGGAGGCCATGTTCGCGCTGCTGGAGGAGATGCCGGAGATTAAGGACAAGCCCGGTGCCAGGCCGTTGCAGGTGACGCGCGGCGAGATCCGTTTCGAGAATGTGCGCTTCGCCTACGAGCGGGACCGGCCGATCCTCAAGGACGTCTCATTCGCGGTGCCTGCCGGCAAGATGGTCGCCATCGTGGGGCCATCGGGAGCCGGCAAATCGACCATCGCGCGCGTGCTCTTCCGCTTCTACGACATCCAGTCGGGCGCGGTGACCATCGACGGACAGGACATCCGCGACGTGACGCAAAAGAGCCTGCGCGCGGCGATCGGTGTCGTGCCGCAGGACACGGTGCTCTTCAACGACACCATCTACTACAACATCAAGTACGGCCGGCCGGATGCGACCGACGCGGAAGTGTATGAGGCTGCGCGTCTTGCGCAGATCGACACCTTCATCCGGACGCTGCCGCTGGGCTACAAGACGATGGTGGGCGAGCGCGGGCTCAAGCTGTCGGGCGGCGAGAAGCAGCGCGTTGCCATTGCCCGCACCATCCTCAAGGGGCCTCCCATTCTCATCCTCGACGAGGCGACGAGCGCGCTCGACAGTCACACCGAGAAGGAAATCCAGGACGCGCTCGACCGGGTGGCGCAGGGCCGCACCACGCTGGTCATTGCGCACCGACTCTCGACCATCGTGCATGCCGATGCGATCCTCGTTGTGGAGAACGGCCGCCTCGTCGAGCAGGGCACGCACGCCGAGCTTGTTGCGAAGGGCGGCCTCTACGCGAGCCTGTGGGAGCGCCAGCGGCAGGCCGAGAAGGCGCGCGAGACGCTCGAGCACGCGCTCGAGGAGGTCGAGCGCGTCGAGGCCTTGCGGCCGGACGAGATCCGGCTGGTGGCGAGGAAATAGCGGGGCGGGATGCGGAATTCGGGCGAGGCGGGGTTAACCGTGGCGAGAGGCGCCGCGACTAGGGTGGAGACGCCGCCGGCCATGGGCGTGCAGGAAAACACTGCGATGTGGGCGCAACTCACGCCAGATCTCAAAACGCAGGGGCGCCGGCTCTTGCTGACGCTCACCCTCATATCCCTGTTTTTCGGGAAGGCGATCTTGCGGGCCTGGAAGGCCGTGCGCCCTACTCTGGTCTTCGTGCTCAATGTGCTGGCCGCGCTCATCCTCCTGTTCGAGGAATGGGGTTGGCGGCCGCTCTCCAACCTCATCGCGAGGCTCGCGCGCTTTCCCATCTGGGCAGCGGTGGAGCGGTGGATCGCTGGGCTGCCGCCCTATGGCGCGCTGATGACGCTCGCGGTACCGAGTGCGATCCTGATCCCGGCAAAGTTCCTGGGTGTCTTCCTGCTGGTGACGGGCCACTTCGTGACGGCCCTCGCCGTGATCATTCTCGCAAAGCTCGCCAGCACGGCGCTGATCGCGCGCCTCTTCTTCCTGACCAAGCCGCAACTGATGCAGATCGCCTGGTTCCGAAGCGCCTACGAGGCGTTCGTGCCGTGGCAGGAGGCGCTGTTTGCGCACATCCGCAACTCCTGGGTCTGGCGGTACGGACGTGTGTTGCGCTGGCGCGCCAACAACTACACGCGCCACACCTGGGCTGACCTGCGCCCCAGGCTCGAGGCGGCGTGGGTCGACTTCCAGCCGAAAGCGCTCGCGTGGACGGCGCGGGCACAGGCCACCATGCGCCACGCGAGCGACCGGGGCGCCATTGCGGGGCAGCGCCTCTGGCGGCGGCTGCAGGCGGCGGCGCGCGATGCCGGGGACCGTGCCGTGGTCAAGGGCGAGCGCGTGTTGCGGCGGCTGCAGGGACCGGAGGCCTGAGGGCCAGAATCTCAGAGCGGCGGTGCAGTCGCTCACGCGACGACGAGCGGCACTTTCTCGACCGTGGTCTCACCCTCGTCGTCGATCCAGGTGAACTCGAGCGTGCCGGGGCCGGGAACCTTCAGGAAGAACGCGAAGTATGGGTTGGCCGCGATGCCGGAGCCGATCGCGGCGGAGAACACCGCGCGGCCCTCGAACGTCGCAGTGAAGGTATGGATGATGTCGCGCGGGATCTTGTTGCCGGCGGCGTCCTTGCGGTTGCCCGTCTCCATGATGTGGGTGGCAAGCGCCTTGATCTCGATGATATCGCCCGGCTTGACGCCATCTGGAATTTTTATGCGCGGTGGCTTTTTCATGGTCTGGCTCAGGTTCCGCAGCCGCCGACTTTCACGTCGACGCTGTGCGTTGCCATGAGGAACGTGCCGTCGCTCAGCTCGGCGACGGCGACGACCTCCTGCGTCTTGGCAAGCCGCATGACCGTGGTCACGCGTGCGCGCCCCGACAGCGGCGTGAACTTGAAGCTCGCGACAAGCGCACGCGGGTTGGCAGGTGACAGCAGATGGATCGCCTTGACGTAGCTCTCCGCCGTCATCGGGCTCTCGACGCCGAGTGCGACCGGCACGTAGTCGCCGTTCTCGATGGACGCGGGGAGGTCCATGTCGATGCCGCCGCTGTGCGGTGCGGCGCCTTTCAGGAGGTCGGCGAGCACGGTCTCGAATTCGGCGCTGCCGGCGACCGCGTGCGCGTCGGGGGACGCGCCGACGAGAACGGCAAGCAGCGCGGCGGCGCCGGCACCCAGCACAAAATCTCGGCGGTCAATTACCTCGATGCGGAAATCGTCGGCCATCGGCGGGTTTTGTCCATTGCCGCTTCTCGTCAGTCCCGCTAACGATATCGGCAATCGTGCGCCGGGAACAAGGCACAAGACCATGATGAATCGTAGGGAGTTCGTTAGACTTTCGGGGGCACTGGCGGTCGCGGCGGCAACTCCGGGCTTTCTCACCAAGGCGGCAATCGCCAAGGGCGGCGGCAAGGTCGTCATCGTCGGCGGCGGAGCGGGCGGCGCGACCGTCGCGCGCGTCCTGAAGAGCGAAGCGCCGCAGCTCGACGTAACGGTGGTCGAGACGCAGCCGATCTACACGACCTGCTTCAACTCCAATCACTACTTCGGCGGCTTTAGAACGTTTGCCTCGCTGCAGCACTCCTACGACGGGCTGCGCAAGCTCGGCATCACGGTTGCCACCGACTGGGCGAGCGACATCGACACCGCGAAGAAGACCGTCACGCTGAAGGGCGGCACCACGCTGCCCTACGACCGGCTCGTGCTCTCGCCCGGCATCGACTTCAAGTACGAGGCGATCGCCGGCTACTCGCGAGAGGTGGCCGAGACCATGCCGCACGCCTGGAAAGCCGGTCCGCAGACCGAACTGCTGATGCGCCAGCTCGAGGCGCTCGAGGACGGCGGCACCGTCGTCATGGCAGTGCCCGGCAACCCCTATCGCTGTCCGCCCGGCCCTTACGAGCGCGCCTGCATGATCGGCTACTTCCTCAAGACCAAGAAGCCGAAATCGAAGCTCGTGATCTTCGACGCCAAGAAGACCTTCTCCAAGCAGCCGGCCTTCGAGGAGGCATTTGCGAAGTATTACGAGGGCATCATCGACCTCAACCTGACAAATGAGATCGACGACTTCCAGGTCGTGCGCGTCGATCCCGCGACGAAGGAGGTTTTCACCAAGTCGGGCACCAGCCTCAAGGCCGACGTCGCCAACATCATCCCGCCGCAGAAGGCGGGCGAGATCGCCTTCAAGGCGGGCTGCACCGAGGGCGACTGGTGCCCGGTCAAGCCCGACACGTTCGCCTCTGCCAAGGTCAAGGACGTGTACGTGCTGGGCGATTCCGCCATCTCCGCGGAGATGCCGAAGTCGGCGTTCTCGGCCAACAGCCAGGGCAAGGTCGTGGCGGCCGACATCCTCGCCGAGCTAGCCGGCGCCGAGCACTTCCCGGCGCGGTTGCGCAACACCTGCTGGTCGCTCATCGCGCCCGAGGACAGCATCAAGATCGGCGCCAACTACGCCCCCGCCGAGAAGGACGGCAAGGCGTTCCTGGCGCCGAGCGAGCCGTTCGTATCGCAGAAGGGCGAAACCGCCGAGGTGCGCAAGGCTAACTATGTAGAAAGCCTCGCCTGGTATCACGCGATCATCGCGGACGCCTTCAACGATACGACGGCGGTTTCGCCGAAGGGCTGAGGTAAGCACGACATGCGCACTCTGACGACCATCGCTTTGACCGCGGCGCTGAGCGCCGGTTGGCTCGCGAACACAGCACGCGCCGACGACATCGATGCGCTGTTCCTCGGCGGCTACTGGTGTGCGTGGGAGGACAAGACGAAGACGGAAGCGATCCCGCGCAACCGGACGTTCCTGCTCACGCGCCTGGTCGAGGCGACCGGCTCTGCTTCGGAGACCAACTTCACCGAGTTCCTGGTCGACGTGACGGGTGACATGCGCGGCCAGCGCATCCTCCTGCTGCAGAAGCAGAAGAACGCGGACGGCACGACCTGCAAGACCGACTGCATGGTCGCGCGGCGCATCGTCAACAAGGACCTCCTGGAGCACGGCGAGTGGAACGGCACCACCGGCGTCTTCAAGTCGGCCAACCCGCGCGAATACATCTACCGCTGTGAAAAGTGAGGGCAGGCGGGACCTCTGCTTCGCGGGGCGTGCTTTCAACTGTCATCTCGGACCTGCGCGACGTCCGGGACCGTCATACTCTCGGCTTCTCTGCACCTGGAGCTCGCCTGGGAGAGGTCGCGGCGGACCGTTGGTCGGCACGGGTGAGGGGATGCGCGCTCGTCGACGTCGTCCCCTCACCCAATGAGAACCCTCGCCCCGGTGGAGAGGGGATTAGTGGAGCAAGCGCTCACCGCCTCGCCGAAGCGCTTTATTGTGCTGCGCATCCTTCTGAGTGTCGAAGGGACCGCCGATATTGCAGTACATTCCCTTATCGAAGCCCGCATATTTGTCGCTTTTCACCGTGTATCCGGGGCCGTCAATGCTCTTGGATTTCGAACCGCCATAGATCGCATACCAGCAGCCGTTTGGGCGACCCGCGGCGACGCAATTGTCGGTCGGGGCCCGGAACAGGTACCAGCGGGGCAGAGGTTCGGTCCCACCTTCTTCGCCGCTATTCGCGATGCTCGGAGCTGCATCGAGGATCCCCTGGGGACGGCATCTCGATTTGCCGGCTGCCGGAGCTCTCGCCAAGATTGAGAGCGCCGCCACTCGCGATCAAGGGTAATGCTCTTGCCGGGCGAGAGATCCATTGCCTTGGACCGCGTTAAAGCGAGCCTCGCACAGCGCGGCCCCGGCTCTCTGAGGGAGCTAACGCGGTCGGCGGCGGAATTCGCGGCGCACTTGAACAACCCGCAGACCGTCCTCGAAGGCCGGCGGCACGGGCCGCTGCCCCGCGTCGGCCGCGTCAGCGTGTGCATTTTTCTCATATGATCTCGGGCAGGGTTGCGAGAAGGATACGCCGGCGGAACGGCCGGCTGACAGGGTGCATAACATCCACGAACGTTGCGCTACCAAGATCAGAGTAGATGTCGCCGAACTGCGGTCCAGGCCGCATCGCTGCACCGACTACAAGCAACCGGCCGGCCTTCCCGGCTAAGGGTCCAGACGCGCGGGGGTGCGTCTGGACCCTTCGGCATCGTGGCGTCAGGCCTTGCGCATCTGCATCGTCTTCACGTCGGAGGCGGTGAGCGCCTTGCCGCCGATGCCCCAGTGACCGCTCGCGACCTCGTGCACGCGCACCCAGGTCACGCCGCGCATGGCTTCGCCCTCGATCTCGACCATGGCGTCCGTGATCTTGCTGATCATGGCCTGCTTCTGGCCCTTGTCGAAAACGCCTTCGATGAGCTGAACGTCGACCAATGGCATGAGAGTTTTCCTTTCGTATTGGCTTGGCGGCGGGAGGAGCCCCGCCACGTGGCGGCCGACGTCGCACGGGCGTCGGGCAGTCCGCCAGTTCACGAACTGAATCGGACCCGATACAGAAACTGAACTAGTCAGCCGATGGGAGAGGGGCTTAGGGTCCGCGGTGTCCTCAGAGTGCTGAAGGAGCGACCCGATGGCGAACGCCAGCTACAACCAGTTCTGCCCCGTGGCCATGGCTGCCGAAATCCTATGCTCACGCTGGACGCTGGTGCTCCTGCGCGAGCTCATCGTTGGATCGACGCGCTTCAACGAGCTGCGCCGCGGTGTGCCCAGGATGTCGCCCGCGCTGTTGTCGAAGCGCCTCAAGGACCTCGAGGCTGCGGGAATTGTGTCGCGCTCGGCGGTACGGGGCGAGCCGGAGGTGTTCGAATATCGGCTCACCAAGGCGGGGCGCGACCTGCGCGCCGTGGTCGAGGCCGTTGGCATTTGGGGACACAGGTGGATCGAGACCGAGGCGTCGTTGAACAATCTCGATGCCAATCTCCTGATGTGGGACATGCGACGCAACATCGATCCTGAGCCCATGCCGCATCGCCGCAGCACGATCGAGGTCATTTTTGCCGACCAGCCGACGGTACGGCGCAAGTGGTGGCTGATCGTGGAGCCCGGCAAGGAGGTCGATCTGTGCTCCGTCGACCCGGGCTTCGAGGTCGATCTCTATCTCGCGACCGACCTGCGCACGATGACCGAGATCTGGATGGGCTACACGTCGCTCGCGCGCGCGAAGGAGGACGGGCGGCTCACGGTAACCGGCAACCGCCAGCTCGAGGCCAAGTTGAAATCGTGGCTCGGCCTCAGCCGCTTTGCCAAGGTCGAGAAGCTGGTCGCGTAGCATCCAGGGATACAAACGATGCTCGAGCTGAGACCCACGTGCGAGCACTGCAACCGGGCCCTGCCGCCGCAATCGACGGAGGCGCGCATCTGCTCCTACGAGTGTACGTTCTGCGCGTCCTGCGTCGATACCGTGTTGGGCAACGTTTGCCCCAACTGCGGGGGCGGGTTTGCTCCGCGGCCGATCCGGCCGGCAACCAACTGGAGGGGCGATAACTACCTGGGCAAGGATCCGGCCAGCACGCGCGTCAGGCACAGGCCGGTCGAAGCGGCCGCGCACGCTCAGTTTTCGGCCGACGTTCGGCGTCTTCCACCGGAGGCTCGCTAACCGCAACGCCTATTTGGAGGTCGGCTGCGGCACGGGGGCCGGCGGCTGCACCACGGGTACTGGAGAGACCACCGGCGGGGCGACGGTGGCCGATCTCGGGACAGGGAATGTCGGAGCCGATGGGATGACGACGTGGCCAGGGTCGCCCTGTGCCAGCGCGGAGCTCGCGCACGGGAGGCTGAGCGCCAGAGCCGCAGCCAACGCCACTGCGTTACGAGCCGAACCGAAGAAAAATCTCGTCATGAAGATCGTGCCTCGCAATGTTGCAGGATGCAGTGACTAGAATTCGAGCCGCGCCAATGGCGACATGCCCATAGAAGCGTGACGTCATTGCGACTTCAAGGCGCGCGTGCGGCACCGCCCGGCGCCCTTGATAGCGAGGCAAAGTAGGCGGCCAGTGCCGCGATCTGCTGCTCGTCGAGCGACTTCGCCACCGACACCATCACCGGATTGGTCCGTCGCCCCTCGCGAAAGGCGTGCAGGAGATCCGTAAGCTCCGCGGCAGGCCTGCCCGCAAGGCGGGGAATGCCGCTCTCCTTCCCCTCGCCGGCATCGGCGCCATGGCAGGCGGTGCACTCCTGGGCAAGGTGACGGCCGTAAGGCAGTAGCGAGCCGGTCTCCTCCGCCGCGGCCGCAGCCGGCACCAGCGCCGCAAGAACGATCGCCAAGGTCACGCCTCTCGGCATCACGCGGTTATCTCCCCCGCCGGCGGTGCCGCTTGTGCACCTGCGAAAGCTCCACATTGCAGGGACGCGGCCTATCTATTGACGCAGCAACCCGATATGGCGAGGCTGGAGGTCGAACGCCGGCCCCGCCGGGTGCTGTCGGTCCGCTTCCCCCATTGGGACCGATCGCAAGCCCACGTTGAGCTTAACGCCAAGGAAACGTGGCACAACTAGGTTGTCGGCGAGTTTTCGCGCGCCCTGGCACGGCCTCTCGGAGGCACTGGAAGCATGGTCGAGTTCCTATTCTGCGTGCTGGTGCTGGGGGGCGTGATTGCGCTCGGCATGCGCAAGGCGCCGCTATGGGCGTGGGCCGGCTCGCTCGCCGTCGCCGCGCTCATCTGGCAATCGGGCAGCGTGCACGGCTCGATGGGGCTATTCGGCTTTCTGTTGTGGGCGTTCGCCATTGCTTTCGGGCTGCTCGCGGTGCCGGCGATCCGCCGCGCGGCGCTGATCGCGCCGGCGTTCAAGTTCGTCAAGGGTACGCTGCCCAAGGTCTCCGATACCGAGACGCAGGCGCTCGAAGCTGGCACCGTCGGCTTCGACGCGGAGCTGTTCTCCGGCACGCCCGACTGGGACAAGCTGCGTTCGATCGCGCCGATCGTGCTGACACCGGAGGAGCAGGCGTTCCTCGACGGGCCGACGCAAGACCTCTGCCGCATGATCGACGACTGGCAGGTGCGTCATGCGAACCGCGAGGTGCCGCAACCCATCTGGGACTTCCTGAAGAAGCACGGCTTCCTTGGCATGCTGATCTCCAAGGAGCATGGCGGGCTCGGCTTCTCGGCGCAGGCGCAGTCGCTCATCATCGGCAAGGTCGCCTCGCGCTCGCCCGACGTCGTCACCATCGTCATGGTGCCGAACTCGCTCGGCCCCGGCGAGCTGATCGAGAAGTATGGCACCGAGCACCAGAAGGAATACTACCTGCCGCGGCTCGCCAGGGGCGACGAGATCCCGTGCTTCGCGCTGACCGGCCCAACCTCGGGCTCGGATGCCGCGACCATGCGCGACATCGGCATCGTCACGCGCGGCGACCACGACGACGCCATCGGCATCCGGCTGTCGTGGGAAAAGCGCTACATCACGCTCGGCCCCAAGGCGACACTGCTCGGCCTCGCCTTCCGGCTGTTCGATCCGGAGAACATTCTCGGCAAGGGCGAGAACCTCGGCATCACGGTGGCGCTGATCCCGACGACGCACCCGGGCGTGCACATCGGTCGGCGGCACCTGCCCTCGGGCGCCGCGTTCCCCAACGGCCCCAACTGGGGCAAGGACGTCATCATCCCCATCGACTGGGTGATCGGCGGCCAGGCGATGGTCGGCCAGGGCTGGCGCATGCTGATGGAGTGCCTCGCCGCGGGGCGCGCCATCTCGCTGCCGTCTTCGGCGACGGGCGGCGCCAAGGCCATGTTGCGCTTCACCAGCGCATACGCCCGCATCCGCAAGCAGTTCGGCCTCCCCATCGGGCGCATGGAGGGCATCGAGGAGCCGCTCGCGCGCATGGTCGAGGCGGCCTACGCGAGCGAAGCCGCACGCGCCGTTACTGCCGCCATGGTGTCGCGCGGCGAGCGGCCGTCCGTCATCTCCGCCTTGATGAAATACCAGACGACGGAGCGCATGCGCCGTTGCGTCAACGACGCCTTCGACGTGCACGGCGGCCGCGCCATCTGCGACGGTCCCAGCAACTACCTGCAGTCGGCCTACCAGATGGTGCCGGTGGGGGTCACGGTCGAGGGCGCCAACATCCTGACGCGCACGCTCATCACCTTCGCGCAGGGCGCGCTGCGCTCCCACCCCTACCTCTACAGCGAGATCAAGGCCGCGCAGGACACCGATCCCGAGCGCGGCGAGGACGCTTTCGACACCGCGTTCTCCGACCACATAGCGTTCGCGGTCTCCAATGCCACGGGCGCCTTCTTCCACAACCTCACGGGCGGCAACTTCGCGCCGGCACCCGAGCATTCCTTCGACACCGCGCACTGGTACCGCCAGCTCGGCCGCGCCTCGCGCAATTTCGCCTTCGTTGCCGACATGACGGTCGTCACGCTCGGCGGCGCGCTCAAGACCAAGCAGAAGATCACGGGGCGCCTCGCGGACGCACTGTCGGAACTCTACATCCTTGCCTGCGTCCTGAAGCGCTTCGAGGACGATGGGCGCCTGATGAGCGACGGGGACATCGTCTCGCTCGCCGCCGCCAACGGTCTTTACCGCTTCCAGGAGGCGCTGCGCGGCGTCATCGACAACTTCCCGTCCGTTCCCGCGCGCTGGTTGATGCGCGCCGTCGTGTTCCCGCTCGGCGCGCCCTACCGGCCGGCGAGCGATGCGCTGGGCCATCGCGTCGCCAAGCTCGTGCTCGAGGCGCCGGAGGTGCGCGATCGCCTGACGCGGCATATCTATGTGTCGAATGAGCTCGAAGACCCGACCGGGCTGCTCGAGGTGACGCTGAAAAAGCTGATCGCCGCCGAGGAGGCGGAGAAGAAGCTCGAGCGCGCCATCCGCGCGGGCACGATCCGGCGCTATCACGGCATCGACTGGATCGGCGAGGCGATGGCCAAGGGCATCGTGACCGAGAGCGAGGGACAGCAGTTGCGCGAAGTCGAGGCGCTGGTCGCGCGCGTGATCGCGGTGGACGATTTCGATCCCGCCGAGCTTCGCCCCAACTACGCGAGCCTCGGGCACAACTCGCGCCGGCTCGACGCCGCCGCGGAGTAGGCTGCCTCGCGACCCAGGAGCTGCAACGAGAGGACGACGCATGTTCAAGGCCGTATCGACGCCGCTTCCCGACTTGAAGGACTGGAAATTCTCCGTCGACCAGTGGGGCATCGGCTGGGCCGTCTTCGACCGCGAGGGCGAGAGCCAGAACTCGCTCGGGCGGCGCCCGTTCGAGGAGTTGGGCGCGATCGTTCAGGAAGTGGAGAAGGGCGCCGCCGCCGGCACCATCCGCGGGCTCGTCATCTCGTCGGGCAAGGAGCGCGGCTTCATCGTCGGCGCCGACATCCGCGAGTTTGCGGACATCAAGTCCGAGATGGACGTGATCGACAGGTTGCGCCCGGTGAATGCGCTGTTCGATCGCATCGAGCGGCTGCCGGTTCCGGTCGTCTGTGCCATCAACGGCTTCTGCCTTGGCGGCGGGCTCGAGCTGGCTCTCGCCTGCCACTACCGCATTGCCACCCGCGACCCCGGCACCAAGCTGGGGTTCCCCGAGGTCAAGCTCGGCATCTTCCCCGGCTTCAACGGCACGGCGCGCTCAATCCGGCAGGCAGGCGCGGCCGCCGCCATGCAGGCAATGCTGACGGCAAAGATGCTGTCGGCTTCCGCTGCGCGCGGCATCGGCCTCGTCGATGAGCTCGTCAACAGCCGCGGCGCGCTCCTGTGGGCAGCGCGCAAGGCGGTGCTGCGCAAGAAAAAGTCGAAGCCTGCCGGTTTCGCCAAGGCCATCCTTTCGATGTGGCCGGCCCGCGGCCTCATCGCCTCGCGCATGCGCCAGAAGACGAAGGAGAAGGCGCGCGAGGATCACTATCCCGCGCCCTTCCGCCTGATCGATCTTTTCGAGCGCTACGGCGGCAACGAGGAGGCGATGAAGGCCGCCGAGACGCGCGCATTCGCGCCGCTGATGATCTCGGACCAGTCGAGGAACCTGCGCCGTGTGTTCTGGCTGTCGGAGCTGTTGAAGGGCCAGGCGCCGAAGAAGTTTCCCTGGCGCCCGACCCGCGTCCACGTCATCGGCGCCGGCACCATGGGCGCCGACATCGCCGGCTGGTGCGTCGCCCGCGGCATGCAGGTGACGCTGCAGGACGTTTCGGCTCAGCAGATCGAGAAGGGCATCAAGGCGCAGGGCAAGCTGTTTGCGCGCAAGTTCAAGGCCAAGCCGCAGCGCGACGCCGCCAAAGCCCGCCTCATCGCCGATCCCAACGGCGACGGACTCGGCCGTGCCGACGTCGTGATCGAGGCGATCGTGGAGAACCTCGAGATCAAACAGAAAGTCCTGCGCGAGGTAGAGCCCAAGCTCAAGGAGGGGGCGCTGCTCGCGACCAACACGTCCTCGCTGCAGATTGAGGACATTGCCGCCGCGCTACCCGATCCGGGGCGGCTGGTCGGCCTGCACTTCTTCAATCCCGTGGCGCTGATGCCGCTGGTCGAGGTGGTGCGCGGGGCGCAGAGCCGTGAGGACGAGGTGAAGCGTGGCGCGGCCTTCGTGGCGGCGATCGACAAGTTTCCGCTGATCACGAAGAGCGTGCCGGGCTTTCTCGTCAACCGCGTGCTCACGCCCTACATGTTCGGCGCCATGCAGCGGCTGGAGCAGGGCGAGGACAAGGAGCGCATCGACGAAGCGGCGCGCACGTTCGGCATGCCGATGGGGCCCATCGAGTTGGCAGATGCGGTCGGGCTCGACGTGTGCGCGCACGTGGCGAAGATCCTCAAGTTCGATTCCTCCGGCTCCAAGCTCGAGCGCCTCGTCGCGTCCGGCAAGCTCGGCAAGAAGACGGGCGAGGGGTTCTACGTGTGGAAGGACGGGAAGGCCGAGAAATCGAGCCGCACCTTCGACAAGGCGGACATGGAGCGGCTTGGCCGCGAGTTGGTGGCGCCCATGATCGACGAGGCGCAGCGGTGCCTCGATGAGCGCGTCGTCGAAAGCGCCGATCTCGTCGACGGCGGCGTGATCTTCGGCACGGGCTTTGCGCCGTTCCGCGGCGGGCCGCTGCACTACAAGGCGGCGCAGGGCGGATCGGAGCCGGCGCGCGCGGCGGCGGAATAGTCATAACGGCAGGCAGCGTCGAAGGCGCGCCGGCAATAGCACGAGGAGTGAGCATGCAGCGGTTCTTGCGGCGCGTGGCGGTGGTCGGCGGAGTGCGTATTCCTTTCTGCCGCTCCAACACCTTCTACGCCGACCTGTCCAATCTCGACATGATGACGGGCGCGCTCAACGCCCTCGTCGACCGCTACAACCTCAAGGGCCAGCACATCGACGAGGTCGTCGGCGGCGCCATCGTCACGCACTCGAAGGACTTCAATCTAACGCGGGAGGCGGTGCTGGGAACGGGGCTCGCGGCGTCGACGCCCGGCATCACGCTGATGCAGGCGTGCGGCACCAGCCTGCAGGGCGCGATGGGGAGCGCGGCAAAGATCGCTGCCGGCGAGATCGACTCCGCCATCGCCGTCGGCTCCGATACGACGTCGGACGCGCCGATCGTGGTGTCGAAGAAACTCGCGCAGCGCCTGACGAAAGCCTCGCTGCAGAAGACGACGCTCGACAAGCTGAAGGTGTTCCAGGGCTTCTCACCGGCCGAGCTGGCGCCGCAGGCGCCGTCGGTCGCCGAACCGCGTACCGGGCTCACCATGGGCGAGCATTGCGAGCTGATGGCGCAGGTGTGGGACATCTCGCGCGCCGAGCAGGATGCGTTTGCGCTCGAAAGCCATCGCAAGGCGATGGACGCCTACCGCACCGGCTACATGGACGATCTGGTGGTGCCGTTCTCGGGTGTCTATCGCGACAACAACATCCGCGAGGATGCGACCATCGAGAAGCTCGCGACTTTGAAGACCGCGTTCGACAAGACGGACCGCGGGACGCTCACGGCGGCGAACTCGACCCCGCTCACCGACGGCGCGGCGGCCGTGCTGCTCGCCTCCGAGGAGTGGGCGGCAAAGCGCGGGCTCCCCGTGCTCGCCTACATCACCTACTCGCAGACGGCGGCCAACGATTTCGTCGGCGGCGACGGTCTCCTGATGGCGCCGACCATCGCGGTGTCGAAGATGCTCGAGCGCGCCGGGCTGAAGCTGCAGGACTTCGACTACTACGAGATCCACGAGGCGTTCGCGGCGCAGGTGCTGGCGACATTGAAGGCCTGGGAGGATCCCGTCTATTGCAAGGAGCGGCTGGGGCGCAACGAGCCGCTCGGCGCGATCGACCGCGCGAAGCTCAATGTGCACGGCTCCTCCATCGCGTTCGGGCATCCGTTCGCGGCAACGGGCGCGCGCATCCTTGCCAACCTCGCGAAGATCCTGTCGCAGAAGGGTGGCCGCGGGCTCATCTCCATCTGCACGGCGGGCGGCATGGGCGTCGCGGCAATTCTCGAGACCAAGGACGCCGCCGAGCTGCACCAGGCGGCGTGACCTCTCGACAGGGGCGGGAAGGTATGCGACCCACCCGCGGACAATAGCGGTCGGCGGGCGGGATGGCGAAAGACAGCAACGGCAAAGCAGCGCGGCAGCTCGAGTCGGTTCGGGGGCTCGCGTCTGAGCTCGCCGACAAGCTCGACCTCAATGCCTCCCTGCGGCTGTGGGACGGCTCGCGCGTTCCGCTGGGGGCCAATGTTACCGGCCCCTTCGAGATCAGCATCGCCGGGCCGGGCGTGATCGGCGCGCTGCTGCGACGGCCGACGCTCGACAATTTCATCCGCCACTACGTCGAGAAGGACATCGATTTCTCCGGCGGGACGCTGATCGACCTCGGCTCGCAGCTCAACCGCGGCGGGCGCTCGGTCAAGCTCAAGGGCAAGGAGGCGCTGCGCATCGCGGCGAAGCTCGCGCCGTTTCTGTTGGCGCGCGGCGACAAGGCGCACGACGACCAGGGCTTTGCCGGCGAGATCACGGGGCGCGCACGCAAGACCGCCGACAACAAGGACTACATCCAGTTCCACTACGACTTGTCGAACGAGTTCTACGCGCTCTTCCTCGACCCGGAGATGGTCTACTCCTGCGCCTACTACACGGATTGGCAGAACGACATCGCGCAGGCGCAGCGCGACAAGCTGGAGATGATTTGCCGCAAGCTGCGGCTCGAAGCCGGCGAGCGCTTCCTCGACATCGGCTGCGGCTGGGGCGGCCTCATCTGCCATGCCGCCAAAAATTATGGCGTCACCGCGCATGGCATCACGCTGTCGGAAGCGCAGCTCGACTATGCGCGCGAGAAGATCGAGCGGCTGGGGCTCGAAGACCGCGTGACGGTCGAGCTCAAGGACTACTCGGCGATGGAGGGCCAGTTCGACAAGATCGCCTCCATCGGCATGTACGAGCACATAGGGCTCAAGAACATCCCCGGCTACATGAGGAAGATGCAGACGCTGCTTGCGCAGGACGGCCTGTTCCTCAATCACGCGATCGCGCGGCGCGCGCCCAAGCCCGGCTGGTTCCGGCGCAAGATGCGGCCCGAGCAGCGGGCAATCGCCAAGTATATCTTCCCTGGCGGGGAGCTCGACGACATCGGGCATTCGCTCGTCGCCATGGAGCGCGCGGGCTTCGAGATCCAGGACGTGGAGGCCTGGCGCCTGCACTATGCGCGCACGTGCAAGCTGTGGTGCGAGCGCCTGACGGCGGAGCGGGAGACGGCGATCGGCTACGTCGGCGAGGAAAAGTACCGCATCTGGGTGGCGTATTTAGCGGGCGTGTCGCTCGCGTTCTCGCGCGGCACGCTGCGCATCTTCCAGACGCTCGTTTCCAAGAACGCCAAGCGGCCGCCTGCCATTCCACCCACGCGCGCCGATCTCTACCGCTAAGGCACGCGTCAACTCTTGCGCTGGCGCGCGGCCTCCTCGGCCTTGAGCTCCTTCTTCGACAACTTGCCGATCATCGTCTTGGGCAGCTCGTCGCGGAACTCGATCTCAACCGGCATCTCGATCTTCGATATGCGTGGCAGCAGGTGCGCAAACATGTCCTCCGTCGAGGCGTCCATCCCCGGCTTCAGCTTGACGAACGCTTTCGGCGCCTCGCCCCGCTTTGCGTCCTTGATGCCGATGACGGTCACCTCGGCGACGGCGGGGTGCTCGTAGATCGCCTCCTCGACGCGGCGCGGATAGACATTGAAGCCCGAGGAGATGATGAGGTCCTTGATGCGGTCCTCGATGAAGAGGAAGCCTTCCTCGTCCATGCGCGCGACGTCGCCCGTGCGCAGGAACTCGCCGACCATCTGCTCGGCGGTATCCTTCGGACGCTTGTAGTAGCCGAGCATCACCTGCGGACCGCTGACGCAGATCTCGCCCTTCTCGCCGACGGCGACCTCCTTGGTCGGATCGGCGAGGTCGCGCAGGGACACGGTCGTTCCGGGCAGCGGAAGTCCGATGGAGCCGGGCTTCACCGGCCCGTCGATCGGGTTTGTGGTCACGACGGGCGAGGCTTCGGACAGCCCGTAGCCCTCGACCACGGAGCAGCCGGTGATCGCCTCGAACTGCTGCTTGACCTCTAGCGGCAGCGGCGCGCCCCCGCAGAGGCAGAATTTCAGCGAGGACAGGTCGGCGCTTTTGATCCTCGGGTGGTTCATCAGCGCGTTGAACAGGGTCGGCACGCCGGGGAGCACGGTCGGGCGCGTCTTGGCGATGAGATCGAGCGCGTCATCGAGCGAGAAGCGCGGCATGATGATGATCTCCGCGCCCTTGGCGACGCCGAGGTTCATGACGACGGTCAGTGCGAAAACGTGGAAGAAGGGCAGCACGCCGAGCACGCGCTCCTCGCCCTCGTTGAGGTCGGTCTTCCAGGCGCCGACCTGGTGCACGTTCACGTAGACGTTGGCGTGCGTCAGCATGGCGCCCTTGGGCGTGCCGGTGGTACCGCCGGTGTATTGCAGCACCGCGACGTCCCTCAGGGGATCGATCCTGATCGGAGCCGGCTTCTCGGAGCCGGCAACCACGTCCGCGTCGAGCACGATGCGATCGCGGGCGGGCGAAGTGAGCGGCCGCGCGAGGTTCTTGGACTTGAACAGCCGAAACAGCGTCGCCTTGACGGGCGGCAGCAAGGGGGCGAACGAACACACGATGGCACGCGCCAGCACGTTCGACTGCAGCAGCGCGTCGACCTTGTCGAACAGCACCTTGAGGTCGAGCGTCACCATGATCTCGGTGTCGCTGTCCTTGACCTGCGCGGAGAGCTCGCTGACCGTGTAGAGGGGATTGTAGTTGACGATCGTTCCCCCGGCTTTGAGCACGGCGAAGAAGTAGACGATGAATGTCGGCGAGTTCGGCAGGAACAGGCCGACCTTGGTTCCCTTCTTGACGCCGAGGCGCTGCAGGCCCGCCGCCGTGCGGTCCACGAGGTGTGCGATCTCGGAGTACGTCAGCGTCTTGCCGAGGAAGTTCGTGCACACGAGGCGTCCGTGGCGGGAGGCGGTATCGTCGAGCAAGGCGTAAAGGGGGGCCACACGCAACGGCATGCGCCAGTCGACGCCGCGGGGGTAGCGGCTGAGCCATGGCAAGTCGGTCGCAGGCGCCGCATCCTGACCGGAACGGTGGCCTTTCGTCGCCATCTGGCGCTTCTCCCAATTGGGCTCGTTAGGCGCCGCCGAGACCCTTGGCGGAATATCCGGCCCCACGGTCATCCTGAAGCGATCGAGGGGTAACAGGACCTTGAAATCCGCCTTATTATTGAACACGTTTTTGGGGTCCATGGCCATAGTGGGCTCGCCGGGGACACTAGCCTTGCAACGGTTGTGAAGAAGTTTTCGTGTAACGTGAGAAACAGCGGACGCATTTCGGCCTCGGTATGCGTCCACCCGGCTGGCCCTCGCTTGGTTCGGGGGCAAGGCCCTGCGGCTAGACTTGAATGACGTTTAAGGATATGTGACGCGTCAGCTTGTTGAGCTACTGGCCTTGCACTAGGTAGGAACGAAGCGACAAGGGCCTCCAGCCAGGTTTGGGCGGAGGTGGGAGAGTGAAATGGACGACGTCGGTACCAAGATCATCGAGATCCTGAAGAAGCACATGAAAGAGCCGCGTGACGACATCTCCTTGTCGACACCGCTCACGGATCTCAAGATCGAGTCCCTTGACCTTGCGATGATCGTTTTTGACATCGAAGATACTTTCGGCATCGAGATTCCCTATAACGCAAACGAGGACGTCGAGGACTTCAAGACCGTCGGGTCTGTCGTCGACCGCGTTAAGGCTCTGATGGCCAAGGGTCCGGCCGCAGCAGGAGCGAAGGCGTAAAGCTCGGTCCTAAAGCGTCGGCGAGCTTCACGCGTGCGGCTCCAATCCGCCCGCAAATAAAGCTTCATCCCCGGGGCGCCGCGACGGCGCCCGCAACCGGCAGGTATTAGGCCATGACAAAAGCGAACGGCCACCGCCGCGTCGTAGTGACCGGCACGGGTGTCGTTACGCCGATCGGCCTCACCGTCGACGACATGTGGACCTCGATGAAGGCCAGCAAGTGCGGGGTCACCGCGCTCGAGGGCTTTCCACTCGAAGATCTCAAGATCCTCATCGCGGCGCAGATCAAGGATTTCGATCCCAAAGCGCGCCTGAAGCACTTCCAGCGCGACAAGCTCGTCCTGCACGCCGATCGCTACTCCTGGTTCGCGGCAGCCGCCGCCGATGAGGCGGTGAAGCAGTCCGGCCTCCAGTTTCCGATCGCCGACCCCTATCGCTCGGCCTGCATCGTCGGCTCGGGCGCGGGCGGCCTCGTCACCTACGAGCAGTCCTACCGCTACCTCTTCCTCGAGGGCCGGCGCGCCACCCATCCGCTGACGCTTCTGCGCGTCATCGGTTCCTCGGCCAGCGCCCACGTCGGCATCGAGTTCGGCATCAAGGGGCCCACCTTCGCCACCTGCTCGGCCTGCTCCACCGCCACCCACGCCATCGGGATCGCGCGCGACTACATCCAGCACGGCCTCGTCGACGTGGCCATCGCCGGCGCCTCCGAGTCGGTCATCAACTACGGCACCATGAAAGCCTGGCAGGCGCTGCACGTGCTGTCGCCGGAAGGCTGCTTCCCGTTTGCGAAGAAGCGCAACGGCACCGTGCTCGGCGAGGGCGCCGGCATCATCGTGCTGGAATCGCTCGAGCACGCCAAGAAGCGCGGGGCCAATATCCTAGGCGAGCTGTGCGGCTACGGCATGTCTTCGGACGCCAAGGACATGGTCAACCCCGACATCGAAGGCCCGCAGGAGGCTATGCGCCGCGCGCTCGGCGACGCGAGCCTCGCGCCTTCCGACATCGAGTACCTCAACGCGCACGGCACCGCGACGACGATCAACGACGCCAATGAGACGCGCGCGATCAAGGCGGTGTTCGGCAACCACGCCAAGAATCTCGCGATCTCGTCGACCAAGTCGATGCACGGGCACCCGCTCGGCGCCGGCGGGGGCATCGAAGCCGCGACCTGCATCCGCGCCATCCGCGAGGGCTGGGTGCCGCCCACCATCGGGCTCGACGAGGCCGATCCGGAGTGCGACCTCGACTACATCCCCAACGTGGGCCGCGACCTCAAGGTCAACTACGCGATGTCGAACTCCTTCGCCTTCGGCGGCCTCAACGCGGTGCTCATCTTCGGTCCACCGCCCGCCTAAAGGGCTGATTTCGCAAGTTATGCCGAAATGTAAGGATCGGGCTGGCGGCATGCCGGCCCGATTTCTTTTTGCGGTTTCCGTATGATGCTTCTGCGCCTCTGCAACTCTGCTTCGCGCGTTATGCCCCACGCGGGGCTATTGCTGCCGCTTCACCGCAATGAGAAGGTGAGGATCGGCAACGCCAGCGGCAGACCGGCGGGCCGAGGAGGGTACGCCATGCGGGAGATCTTGATCCGGGCGGGGAAGGTTGCGATCCGCGCCAGGCTCCTGGAGACGCCGACCGCGGAGCGGATCTGGGCGGCGCTGCCGATCTACGCGGAGGCGCAGATGTGGGGGCATGAGGTCTATTTCCGCGCGCCCGTATCCTCCGCAGCCGAGCCCGAGGCGCGCGACGTGGTCAGCCCCGGCGAGATCGCCTTCTGGCCCGACGGCGACGCGATCGCGATCGGCTTCGGGCCGACACCGGTGTCGCGCAGCAAGGGCGAGATTCGCATGGCGAGCCCGTGCAACATCTGGGCGATGGCGCTCGACGACGTGAGCCGCCTGAAGTCGGTACACGCAGGCGAGGATATCGCCATCGTCGAGGCGAACGGGCACGCCAAGCGCTGACGCCCTCTGGCTACGCTCGCAATCTCAATTCGGCGTGAGCCGGGAACTCTCCAGGTCGTGCGTTGGCCCGCCGCGGGGGCCATTCGCCAAGGAGAGTTAGATGAGAAAGCTTATAGCGATCACCGCTGCTGCCGCAGCTCTGACTGCGTTGGCGCCGGTCGTTACCTCGGATATCGCCGCAGCCAAGAGCAAGGCCAAGAGTACTGAAAGCGCTCCGGCGCCCAGTAAGGCCGCGGCGAACGAGGGCGCGGGTACGGGCGAGAAGGGCTCGGCCATGCCAAGCGCATCGGGCGCAGCAACCAACCAGGCCTGGGACGAGACCTACAAAACCGACAAGGCGCAGGAGCAGCAGCTCAAGGCTGGTGGCAAGTCCTAGTCGCGTTGGTCCGGCCGACGCGCCGTTGCCATGGTCGCGCCGCTGCTAGAGTAAACACGTTGGAACCCGGCTTCGGCCGGGTTTCTGTTTTGTAATCCGCCGCCTCATTGCTCAGGTGTTGGTGGGCCCGCCAGGATTCGAACCTGGAACCAGACGGTTATGAGCCGCCAGCTCTAACCATTGAGCTACGGGCCCCACAAGCCGAAGCGCGGCCTCTATAGCAGAGCGCTCCGCCGCCCGAAACGCCGCTTCCGCCTCGATTACTCCGCGAACAGCCCCTATGGTCGGGCCAACCAGAAAAGCTCGGAGCACGATCATGCGCCCGCTCTACCGCGTTCTAATTCCCATGCTTCTCGCCCCGGCGCTCATCGCGTCCGCGGCCTCGGCCGACGACGTGACGGCACGGCGTTCGATCACCATCACGGCAAACGGCTCGGTCACCGCCGTGCCCGATCTCGCCCGCATCACCAGCGGCGTCGCCACCGAGGCCCCCGTCGCGCGCGATGCCGTCGCCAAGAACTCCGAGGCCATGAAGAAGATCATCGCCGGCCTCAAGGCGAGCGGCATCGACGACAAGGACATCCAGACCGCCTCCTTCCACATAGAGCCGCGCTACACGCGGGCGCGCGAGGGCGAAGCCCCCACGATCGACGGCTATCGCGCGACCAACCAGGTGCAGGTCATCGTGCGCAACCTCGACAAACTGGGCGAGGTGCTCGACCGTCTGGTCGGGCCTCGGCGCCAACGAGATGGCGGGGCTCTCCTTCGACGTCAGCCAAGGCGAGAAGCTGAAAGACGACGCGCGCAAGGATGCGGTGGCGAACGCGCAGCGCCGCGCCAAGCTCTACGCGGATGCCGCCGGCGTCGAGCTCGGCGAGGTCTTGAAGATCGACGAGGGTGGCGACAGCGGGCTGCGGCCGGTTTTTGCCGGTCGCGCGCTGAAGACCGACGCGGTTCCGATCGAGCGCGGCACCGAGACGCTGGAGGCGACCGTCAGCGTGACCTGGGCGCTGAAGTAGTCAGCGCAGCGGCACCACCTGCACCTTGTCTGAAAGGCAGGAGGCGCCGGGCTGGTTCGACCAGTCGGTGAAATTGCGCATCTCGCCCGAAGTGCGCAGCTCGTGCAGCCGCTTCAAGTCGACCGTTGCGCTCACCCATTGCGGCTCGTCGAGCGTGCCCTCGGCCAGCACGCCGCTGTCGGCGACCGTCGGCTCGGAGGGCACGAAGATGCCGGCCGCGCCGGTGTTGCGGTCGACCGCCGGTGACCACAGGGCGTCGCCCACGGTCGGGCTCACGACGGTCGCGATCTGGTTTTCGAGCGCGCGCGCCTGCGCCCCCGTGCGAATACGGTGGTATCCGGAGATGCGCTCGGTGCACGAGGGGATGAGCACGATCTCGGCTCCGGCCTCAGCCATGCCGCGCACGAGCAGCGGAAACTCGCTGTCGTAGCAGATGGCAATGCCGATGCGGCCGAGCGCGGTTTCGAACACGCGGATGGCGTCGCCCGGGGTGATGCCCCAGTCGCGCTCGAACGGCGTCATGATGCTCTTCTCCTGCACGCCGACGCTGCCTGCGGGCGTCACGAGCTGCGCGGCGTTGACATAGACGCCCGGCGCTTTGCGCGAGGGGCCGCTGCCGACGAGGATGTGCACCTTGTGCTTGGCGGCGAGCTCGCGGTGCTGGTCGACCCGCTCGCGCTCGAGGTCGGCAACGGCTTTCAGCGTCGCCTCGAGGTTGCCGGAGACCTCGCGCCCCAGGGCGGCCGCCTGCTCGATTGCCGCGTACTCGGGGAACACGAGCAGGGTCGCGCCGGTCGCCGCGCCTTCGGCCACCCAACGCGCAACCTTATCCCGCCAGGCTTCGAGCGTGGCGGGCTCTCCGATCGGGTATTGCGCGGCGGCAATTCTGACGGTGTCGCGGGCGGTCATTCCAGTCGGTCCAATCCGGTCTTGTCTGCTCCTAAAGCGTCTTCATCCAGAACTGCATGGCGTGGTCCGTCTCTTCCGCCTGGTCGATGTCCTTCCAGCGGTAGTTGCCGACGATGCCCTCGCGGGGGGCATACCCGCGCTTCCTCCAAAAGTCGTCGAGCGGGCGGTAGTCCTTCGGCTTCAGCGGGTGGTCGGCGGGGCGCTCGACGCGGCAGAACGTCGAGTAGGTGAATCCGCCGAGTTTCTTGGCGTGCGCCTCACGGTGGTCGAAGAACGCGTTCCCGAGGCCGTGCCCGCGGTGGGTCTTAAGTAGGACGGATTCGCCGCAATAGAAGATGTCCTTCAGGTCGTAGCCGGCCGTCTCGAACGGCTCGGCGAACTCATCGGCGTGCTCGATCATCGGCGCGGCGGTGGAGGCCCCCACGATCTCGGTGCCGTCGCGCGCAACGACGCATACCGCGCCCTTCGCGGCGGCCAGCTTGGCGAGATATTCCTGCTCGTACTCGAGCGTGCCGTCGTAGAGATAGGGCCAGTCGCGAAACACGATGATGCGCAGCCGTGCCAGATCCGGCAGCACCGCCTTCATCTCCTCGCCGACGAGGGATTTGACGTCGAGCGCCATCGCAGATCCGCCTTGAGAGCTATTCGAAGGTGGGCTTGTCGGTCACGTGGTCGGCCTTGTTGGAAGGCCCCAGCAGAACGATGCGCGGCTTGTGGGTTTTCGCCTCCTCCAAGGTCATGGAGGCGTAGGCGCAGATAATGATCTTGTCGCCGAGAGCGGCCTTACGCGCCGCCGCGCCGTTGAGCCCGATGACGCCCGAGCCGGCCTTGCCCTCGATCACGTAGGTGGCAAAGCGCTCGCCGTTGTCGATGTTGTAGACCTCGATGTACTCGTTGACGAGCAGCCCCGCCGCCGCGATGAGGTCGGCGTCGATCTTGAGCGAGCCCTGGTAGTGCAGATCGCACTCGGTGACGGTGGCGCGGTGCAGCTTGCACCTCAGCATCGAGATGAGCATTGCGGATCAAATCCCGTTGGCGTATGCGCGGCTCAGCCGGAAACCTGCGCGATCCAGTCGGTCAGGTTGTAATATGTGGTGACGCGCGCGATTTTACCGTCACGGATCGCAAAAAACGTGCCCGCCGGCAACTTGTAGGTCTGGCCCTTGGCGGCGGGAAGGCCGCTGTCGGTCGCAAGGTAGGTGCCGTTGACGTTGAACTCGGCGGCGGCGCGCTGGCCGTCCTTGCTCACCATGACCGTGACGCCGTCGAGATGCTCGCGGTAGTGATGCGTCATGCGCGCATTGAAGGCGCGGAACTTGTCCTTGCCGGTGCGCCGCTCGCCCTGGTTGACGTCGTGGATGACGTCATCGGTAAGGAACGCGATCATGGCCTCGCTGTCGCCGGCGTTGAAGGCCTCGAAATAGCGGCGGATGAGGGCGGCCGTCTCGATCCGGGTCTTGCTTTCGGCGTCGCTCATGGTGGCTCCCGAGTAGGACTTGGCCGCGCTCCTTAGCAGGTCGAGGGGCGCCCTTCCATTGCCCTTACCCGCGGAAAAGCGCGACAAAAGGGAAGCGGCCGCACGTGCGGGGTGCACGGCGGCCGCTCAATCGTTAGCAGGTTCGAGCCGGTACGACCGGTCTTCAGTGCTGGCTGGCCTGGCGGCGTGCGACTTCGGTCTTGGAGACCTCGCCGGCGGCCACGAGAGCGCTGATGCAACCCTTGGACAGCTTGTAGCCGACGGCCCGCATGCAGGTCCGGGTCTCGGCACTGTTGGGCGAGAACGAGCTGCAGTGGGCGAAGTAGTCGCCAGCGCAGGCAAAGCGGACAGAGGCGCTGACGGCATTCGCTTGCGAGGACGGGAGAAGGGCGGTGCCGAGCACGAGGGCTCCGGCAAGAACGCCGCGGAACTTGGAAACGTTAGAACGGACTGACGCAACTAGCATGTACGCGGTTCCTCTTCGATGGCCTTGCGGCCGGGGGTGCCAGGAATTTTCGAAGGGACGCATACGCGGCTGTTCCCTGGTGAACAGAAGACCCTTGGGCAACGCGCCGACGCGAGCTGGAGAGGAAGTACGGGCCCGGCCCGGTGCGGTGCGATGCCTGAAGCCGGCAGCATGGCTCGTTAAGGTAACCGGAAAGTAAATGCGGGACGTCGGGCGTGCGCCACGGCTATGCGCGCCGCGCGCAGCTCAGTGCGCTTTCAAAAGGAACCGGGGGAAGGGTGGGCGTTCAGCCCTTGCAGGGGCGCGCTTCCACGACGGCGCTCCAGCCCTGCGCTTCCTTGGTGTAATGCGCCGACGGACTCGCCGCAGCCCCGAAGCGCGCCCACACGGTGCCGTACTCGAAGTTCGTGAATTCGATCCACGAGCGCACGGCGGCGGCGCGGGCTCCCTCTTTCGAGCGGCCTTCGCCGGAGCCGGAGTGATAGTGATCGGCCATGCAGGTCCGGCCACCTTCCTTGCGCAGCGTGTGCGAATAGGCGAGGCCCGTGTCATCGGCGACCGCGGCGGTCGCGCCGAACGAGAAGGCGGCGGCCAGAGCGAGAACAACGGTGCGGGACATGGACATCTCCCCGGGTTTCTGTTTTGCGAAAGTCTAGCCGTGGCCCAGGGCTGCAGCAATGGCGCGGGGGCCTCACCAGCGGAGTTTTCCAAGCACCGCCAAGGCCCGGGGCGCGGGTGGGGCGAACAGTATTGCAAGCTTCTCCGGCGACAGCTCGCCCGAGCCCATGGTCTCGTCGCGATGGATCCCCGAGGCGACGAAAATGGCGTCGATGCCGGCGGCTTCCGCGCCTTTGAGGTCGGTGCGGAGCGAATCCCCGATAGCAAGTATGCGGCGCCGGTCGACACTTGCGCCGCGCACCGCCTCGGCCGCGGCCTGCGCGGCGTCGTAGGCGTTGGCGTGGGGCTTGCCCGCCCAGAACACCTCCCCATCCATGCGCTCGTAGAGATCGGCGATGGCGCCGGCGCAGATGTACTGCCGCCCGCCCACATCCACCACAAGGTCGGGGTTGGCGCAGACAAACGGCAACCGGCGCGCCCGCGCGCGCTGGAGAATGTCGCGGTAGTCTTCCGGCGTCTCGGTCGTATCGTCGTTGAGGCCGGTACAGAGGATGGCCTCCGCCTCCTCCAGTGGGGTCGGCCTGGCGGACAGCCGCTCGAACGTTGCGGCGTCGCGGTCGGCCGGTCCGATGCAGAAGAGCCGCGCATAGCCTTTCTCGGCGATGTGGCGCAGCGCGATCTCGCCGGAGGCGACGATGTCGTCCCAGGCCGCGCGGGGGACGCCTCGCGTATCCAGCATGGCGGCCACGCGCTCTCCGGGGACGGGTGCGTTGGAGACCAGGATCACGGTGCCACCCTCCCTGCGAAAGCGCAGCAGCGCATCGCAAGCATCCTCAAAGGCGCGGTGGCCGTCGTGCAGTACGCCCCATACGTCGCAGAACAGCACGTTGTAGCGAGCGAGCAGCTCGCCGGCGCGCGACAGGATGGGTGGGGGCGATCGGTGGCTCATGCAGGGCGGCAGGTCCGGCGGCTCGATGTTGAACCGCGAGTGGCCTCCATACGTTCTAACGCGTGGAATGCCAAGGAGAATGGGCTCTAGAGGTTTTCGCGGCTCCTACGATGACGCATACTCAGTGCGCAGCTGCGCCCGCAGCGATTCGGCAACTCGTTCCCGGCAGGATGCGATGGTAGAGCAAAGCTTCGGCGTGCCGCAGATTGCGGCCCTACTGCTGCTCCTGCAGCGCGGGCTCGAGGAGATCTACTCGGAGCGTAATACGCGCCGGCTGATCGCAGAGGGGGGCCGCGAGGCGGGGCGCGACTACTACCCCGTCGTCGCCATCACGCACTTGGCGTGGATCGCCGCGATCTTCCTCATCATCTCGCCGGCGGCGCCGATCCTGTGGCCGCTGCTGGCGCTTTATCTGTTGCTGCAGGTCGTGCGCTACTGGGTCATCGCCACGCTCGGGCGCTACTGGACCCACCGCATCATCACGCTGGAGCGTGCGCCGATCGTGCGCGACGGCCCCTACCGCTTCGTGCGCCATCCCAACTACGCCGTGACGATCGCGGAGACCTTCCTGCTGCCGCTGGTGTTCGCCGATGCCGCGGTCGCGGTGATCTTCGGCTGCGTGTGGAGCGCGGTGCTCTACTACAAGATCCTGCTCGAGGACGCAGCGCTTGCCGAGCGCCGCGGCGAGGCGCCATGAAAACACTCTACCGGTCGATCGCGGGCGTGATTGGGCTCGTGGCGGTCGCGATACAATATTGGCTGGTGACGCAGGGACCCGGCGGCGCACCGAGCGCGCACTTCTTCAGCTTCTTTACAATTCTGACCAACCTGCTTGCGGCCGCGGCAATGCTGCTCCCCGTGTTGGCCCCGAACTCATCCGTCGGACGTTTCCTCGACCGCCCCTCCGTGCGCACCGCGATTGCCGGCTACATTGTCATCGTGGGGACGGTCTACTTCGCGCTTCTGCGCAACCTCGATCATGCCACCGGTCTCCGGCTGCTGTTCGAATATGTGCTGCACTACGTGACGCCGCCGCTGTTCGTGCTCGACTGGCTGCTGTTCGTGCCCAAGGGCGAGATCGGCTGGAGGAACGGCGTCGACTCGCTCGCCTTTCCGCTCGTTTACCTCGGCTGGACGCTCGCGCACGGGGCCTATGGCGACTGGTACCCGTATCCGTTTCTCGACGTTCTCGAGCTTGGCTATGGGCGTGTGCTTTTGAACACGGCGGGGCTCATTATCGCCTTCCTGGCACTGGAGCTTTTGCTCGTCGCCATCGACCGGTTGATTAGGCAGAACCGGAGCAAAACCTCGATCTAGCCGCCGTGATTTGACCCAGGCTGTTGCGTGCGGAGTTGCCCCATGCCGTAATCGGTGGCCTTGGGGGTCCGCATGGGGGACTACGATGCGATTGCGGTCGGTGGCGGCTTAGCCGGCGCGGCGTTCGCGCTCGAGCTGGCCCGCAGCGGTGCCCGCGTTGCCGTCATCGAGCGCACGGGCGGGCCATCTCTCAAAGTGTGCGGCGACTTCCTCAGCGGTGAGGCGCGGGAGCTGCTCACCTACCTCGGCATCGATACGAGTGCGCTGGGCGCCGTCGGCATTACGACCTTGCGTCTCGCCGCGGGCGAGCGGCGCGCCACTGGCACCTTGCCCTTCGCGGCCTGTGGCCTGTCGCGCCTGCGCCTCGACGAGGAGATGCTGACCGCAGCCGAGGCGGCAGGCGCCGAAATGATCCGCGGCGAGGCGGCGACGGCGCTGGAGCCGTCCGGGCAAAGTGTGCGCGTGCGCGTCGGCGGCAAGACGTATCAGGGCCGGTGCGCGGCGCTGGCGACGGGCAAGCACAACCTGCGCGGCTGGCCGCGCGGTCCCGGCTCCAAGACCGCGATGAAGATCCAGCTCTCGCTGACACGCGCGGCGACAGAGGCGCTCGAGGGCATCGTGCAGCTCGTCAGCTACCGCGGCGGCTATATCGGGGCCTGCAACGTCGAGGACGGCGCCGCCACCATCTGCTGGCTGCTCGATGAGCCCGCAATGCGGGAGCTCGGCCCCGACTGGCGCGTGCAGCTCGACCACATCGCCCGGACGTCCTCGGCCATCGGCGATCTGCTGGCCGGCGCCCGCTTTCTGTCGGCGAAGCCGGCGGCGGTCTCCGCCATCCCCTACGGCTACATGCGCCACGCCGCCATTGCGCCGAACGTGTTCCCCGTGGGTGACCAGATCGGCGTCATACATTCGTTTACCGGCGACGGCACCTCGCTGGCGCTCGCCTCCGGGATCGCGGCGGCTCGCGCCGTCCTGGCGGGGCGCAGCGCGCATGACTTCCAGGCGGATTATCTCGCCCGCATCCGCGCGCAGTTCCGATGGGCGCGGGCGGTGGAGGCGACGTTCCGATATGCGCCGATCCGCAGGTTCGGCGTCAATGCCGTGTCTCTCGCCCCCGCAATCGTCGGCCTCATCGCCAACATGACGCGCGTGCGCGGCGTCGCTGGCCTCACTGCAGAAGCCGCAACGGTCTAGCGCTCAATAGAGATCGAGCACGACGAAGTAGGCGGAGAAGCCCGGCCCGAAGGCGCCAAGCAGATAGCGGCCGCGGGCTCCTGCGCCGAAGGCTTCCTTGATGACGAACAGCGCCGTCGCCGAGGACATGTTGCCGTACTTGCGCAACACCTCCCAGGAGTGGCGCAGGCGCTCGCGCGGCAGCTGCAGCGATTCCTCCGCGGTGACCAGGATCTTGCTGCCGCCCGGATGCAGCAGGAAGCCGTCGAAGTCGGCGAGCGTCAGACCCGCGCGCTCCAGGAAGGGGAACAGCGCCTCGCCGAGCTTCTCGCGCATGAGCGTCGGCAGCTCCGGGCTCAGCACGACGCCGAAGCCGTCGTTCTTGATGGCCCAGCCCATGATGTGCTCGGTGTTGGCCCAGAAGTGCTCGCCGATGGCGCCGATGCGGGCGCGGCCGCGCGGGGCCCCGCGGCGCTCGCCGGCGTGACTGCGCAGGACGACACCCGCGGCGCCATCGCCGAACAGCGCGGCGGCGACGAACATGGCGAGGCTCTGGTCCTCGGTGCGCATGCACAGCGTGCACAGGTCGACGGTGAGGAACAGCACGTTGGCGCCGGGCCGCGCCTGCGCCATGCGGGCGGAGCGGGCAAGGCCGCCGACGCCGGCGCCGCAGCCCAGCCCGAACATCGGCAGCCGCTCGACGTCAGGGCGGAAGGCGAGGCGGTTCATCAGGCGCGCCTCCAGGCTCGGGATGGCGAGCCCGGTGACCGTGTTGGAGACGATGACGTCGATGTCGCGCAAGCTGAGGCCGGCTTCGGCTACGGCCTGGACGGCGACCTG
Organism: uncultured Alphaproteobacteria bacterium; assembly: GCA_963817485.1. Classification (GTDB taxonomy): domain Bacteria; phylum Pseudomonadota; class Alphaproteobacteria; order Rhizobiales; family Hyphomicrobiaceae; genus Hyphomicrobium_A. The sequence continues at coordinate 100,249 of CAWFOR010000023.1, forward strand.
CTCCAGGAGGTCGAGCGCGTTCCTCTGAAAGCTTTCGGTGCGCTGCTCCCAGGTGTGCGGCTGCAGGTGCCACTCCATCGGCTCGATGGAATAGCGGCAGTCGATGCCGGTGTTGGTGTAGAGGGCTTCCAGGCGCGCAAAGTGCGGGAAGAACGTCTGCGCGCGCAGCGCCGCGTCGTCCTGGGTGATGGTGTACTGCGGAACCGCGGTGGCGACCGAGGCGATCTCCACAGTGACGCCGGTGGCGGCGTCGCGCTCGGCTTCGAGAACGTCGGCCTTCAGCTGCATGCAACAGCCTCCGGGCCCCGTCTCGGGGCCTGAAGCCATCGTAGAGCAGGCCCCGGCGGCACGCCATTGCATCTGGGGCACAGGCTTGACGCCCTATTGTCGCGCGACCGCCGGGCGGTGCGTGACCGGAAGGCAGCTACGCGGGAGCCTACTTCGCCTCGATCTTGACGCCTGGAGTATCGATGACGAGCCCGTGCTTCTGGCTGTCGTAGTAGAGGTAGCCCAGCACGCCGACGGCCACGATGAGAAGCAGGATGAGAAGGGTCTTGGCGTCCATGGCGGGCCTCCCGGGCAGCTTGTTTTTCTAGGCTGTCGAGTGCCACACCGGGGGACTGCGGGCAAGGGCTAAGGGGAGGGGACCGGTGCGCGGAACCCCGCGGGGAGCGTTTGGCCGGTTTAGTCCCGGCGCCGCCGTGCAAGCCGCGAAAAGCCGTATGCGAGCAGCCAGGCGAGCGCGATCGGGCCGAGGGCGCGCAGGGCTACGCCGTCCCACATATGGCTACGGGCTTCCTCCCATTGGGCGCGGTTCTCGGCTCCGCAGACCCACAGGTTGAAACCCGCGGGAGGCGCCTTCTGGAGGTCGAGGCAGTCCTTCGAGTGGGATTGGAAGTAGGCGTTCTTGTTGGTGCCGGTCAGGTAGTAGGCAGAGCCGATCGCCCAAAAGAGCGATAGGGCGACGCCGAGCGGGACCCAGCCGCCAAGATCACGAGCTGCATTCATGAACGATGCGCCGGACCTTCGTTGCCTTCAATCCCATGCGTTTGGTGCCGGCTACAGGATTTGAACCTGTGACCCCCTGATTACAAATCAGCACAATGGCGATCTAAGCAACGGAGAAACAAGGGATTTCCGCTGTACACGGCATCCTTGCTATTGCTCATAAAAAACCCGGTCGGGCTCGTTCGTTTGTACAACACTTTGCCCGCCCTCCGAAGATAAAACCTCCCGCCCCAAGGGCCTGATTTTCACTCGTGCCGACCGGCGCGCAACCAACCACTACGGCGGATCGACGTGCTTGAACCGCTTGAGGATCGCTGGCAGGTCGGGCTTTTAGCGATTGTGGGGACCTGCATAGGAACCCATGCGCGTTCCGAGGAGCGCGAGTGTACGCGCTATCTCTCTGAGATCGGCAGGACGGTCCGCGTTCGTTGCGGCGGCGACGAGGTGCCTGACCCCGCTGTTCCCGCATAGTTCCCCCACATCGATCAGGGAGTGGGGCCCTGCGCGGCCTAACCACTGATTAGTCTGCATGATCACGTCACCGGGTATTACTCGATCCGCAGCTACGCTTTGGGCGTCGACCCCGGTCACAATCACGCCGTCGACGCTCGCGGTCGACGTTGTATTTTTATCGGAGGGCTGGAGTCGAGCTTGGCGAGGGTAAGGGTGTCGTTGCAACCCCTGACGACGTCGTGCGGAACCTTGACATCGCCGCCAAAGATGGGCGCAAAGCCATCCTTCTGCTTCTCAAGAAGGCCAGTGGCGAATTGCGTTTCGTCGCTTTGCCACTCGGCTAAATGTTCCAGCATCTCCCGCTGTAGCGACGCACGCCCCGGCATTGCGACGGCGCCGCGTACCACGTTTTCCTGAGTCCCCGGAACGCTGACACAGCGGATGGGCGCCAGGTGCCGGACCTTGCGGCTGATCCTGAGGCCACAAGAACATCAAAAACACGGCGCGCTGTACGCGCACCTCTGCTCGGCGCTTCGAGGGGTTGTGGGATTAGTTTTGCGGGGGCTGCAATGGCCTTTTGTCCACACTGAAAAAACGCGACCGATTTGGCCATTCGCCTGCCTGTAGGATCCGCACGGTCGCGCCGCCCTCGAGGAAGCTCCGGCACAATCCGCCTTAGCGCGCCCGACCCGAGCCGCAGTGGCACCGAATTTGTCGCACTGACTTGCCCGCTTCTTCTTGGTCGTCTCAAGAAGTAGTGGCGTCGGCTCTATCAAACGCTAAGGATGCTTAGAGGGAAGACCTTGATCGAACGGTTCCTATCTCATGCGTGAGCGCAAACTGAGAATCGTGATCGCTCTGTCAGTGCTTTCCATTGCCACTTCCTCGCTCGCGCAGTCAAAAGGGCCGTTCGACATCCAGGAGAACGGCGCATTCATCCTCTTCAAGCAGGGCAAGCTGCAGCAGGCACCGCCGTCGGGCCGCGGGCGGCTCTGCCGGTCGCAGCAAATTAAGCTATGCGCGCGCCTCAGGGAGCTTGGCGTCCCCTACCTAGGGCGGTTCGCGCGCCTGAAGACTTTGAGCATTTAACGCAATTGGTCCCTGAATTGGATCAGCCCAAACTAATTATTTTGTAGGGTGAAGAAACATCGCCGTTGGTGCTCCGTAGAGAGGTGAGCGGGTAACCAAATGGAGACGACCAATGAAGAAGGTCGATAGTAGATCCTAGCCTCGACTGCGACATTTGCCCTCGCCGCTGAACCCGACAGCAGCTTGTCTGGCAAGGAAATGAAGGACTCGCCGGGCGTACAGGGCGCCGGGAAGACCGACATGCCGAATGCCAAGCTTAACCCCGGCAGCGTCGACAGCACGGAGATGAAATCTCCAGGCGTAACGAGCGGCGGCAAGACCGATATGCCAAACGCGAAGCCTAACTCCGGCCGCCTCGACAAAGCTCCAGGCGCTCAGAAGTAACGTTTGGGTTTGCGACCAGGCGGTGCGAACGCGGGAGCGCCTGCGTTGAATTCAGGGGCTCGAAGCCCAATTTATGGGGCTAGGTCTAGGAGGCATGAATGCATCGATTGATATTGACAGTGGCAACAATTGGATTGGGGGCGCTGCTTGCTTCAGGGCCGGCCGCCGCAGGGTTGGGCGAAGCAGCAGACGTGGAGGCCGCGCGCATGAACGCGCTCGCCGGTGGCCCCACCAACCCGCGCGACGCGGAGCTGCTGGAGCGATATGGCTGCTACAGCGGGACGAATAGCCCGGTCTGCCACGGTGGTCACGTTTACCACCGCACGCACTATTATCGCGCCCATCGGCGAACGCACCGGTAATTGGGTCACTTGATCTGCTCGGCGTCTCGCGAAAGATCGATGCGCGAGCGGTGACGACGATAGGTGCGCGCCTTTAGTGTGCCCGAAACCGACGGGCTTGCTTAGGTTTGACTTCTCCGCGTGCACTGGCATCGCGCCCCCAGCGACTTTTCCACAGTCGTCAAAAATCCGTGCGCCACAACACGATGGGCAACCCAACTCGCCTTAGCGTGTCTCCCATTCCAGGAGGCATCCGATGAGTGCGACAATCACGAGCCTACCATCCCGTTCAAGTGAGAGCAGTGGAGAAGTAGGCGAGCTTCATAATCAGAAAGCTACCGCTCAGAGCCTCGAAGCGGGGTCCGAACGCGACAACTTCATCGCCGAAACGGCTGTCAAAATAGATCGGCTTCAGGAAACCAACCGACTGTTGGTGAGTGATGTCGCGGAACTTGTCGTCAAGGTTACCTCGCTACAAGAGGCATGCGCCTTAGAGGACCGCTGGTACGGTTTCCATCAAGCCGAAAAGCGTGTGGGTGACAGCAAGCTAGACGAAATGGCGCGCTGCTGGCGTGACCTCAAGGCGCGGCTCGATAAGATCGAAACACGGGCCGCGGGCAACTACCACGCTTACCAAAACTTCGCGGAGGTGAGCCGTAAACTTGGCGAGCTTGAGCATTCGCGAGAAGAGGCCAAACAGATTGGACGTAAAGCGGCGTTTCGGGCCTGGCTATTCTGCGGAACGGTGTTAGCCGCCGCCGCAATTATGGGGCTAAGCATTGCGCTCGCTGGTGGGCACTCTTAGACGGCCGACAAGCTTTCGACAGTGTCGAATCAGCGAGCTTTGGCAATCGCATCTAGCGCCAACTCATTGAGGCGTTCGGGATCGTGCTCGCCATCGCGAACTGCTGCCATGATCCTCAAGGCCATCAGCCTGCGAAGCCCGGTGGGATCGAAGGCGTTGCTCGCCAGCGCGTCCTCTACTTCCTCCCACGCTGCATCGAAGGCGTTTGTCATGAGGGCGAGCATTTCGGGGTCGTAGCAATCCTTCCCATCCGAGCTCTGGCTTTCTGGAATGCCGTCTCGGCTTGATCTCGCATAACGAAATGGTCAACCAACTAGAGCCATCCCCTTATTGCCAAATGCTCGATCTCGCAGTCGGACCTGAATTTGATGTCCAATGGCCAAGCTTCGTACGGGTCGCCGCCTTTGGCACGTGCTCGCGGGGATTGTCCGTTCGCCACGCGCGAAATAGACCGGGCCATCGGAGTGGCATTGACCGTCGCCCGCTGCTTTGCAGCGCTTCCACGCCCCATCGTCAGCGGTCCCGCGCAAGCTTATAGCTTATGCGAGCGCGGACTAGGTCGGCGGTGACATCAATATCGCGCCCTGCTTCGGCTCCGAAGGAACCGGCAAATCCGAACTCGGTCTGCGTATTGATTTGATCGTTTGATCCCAAATCGATGTGTTGGTACTCGGCTCCCAAGATCACATTTTGCGCCAGGGCAAATTCCAGTCCGCCGCCGACATACCATCCATTTTGCCGGCCGCCATCTTGAAAGTGGTCGCTGCCATTATCGAGAGCCCCCAGGCTGCTTTCAATGTGAGCCGAGGCAAAGCCTCCCGAAGCAAAAAGCAGCCATGAGCGTACAGGCGTCCAGCCCAACCGTCCTCCGACCGTAACCAGCTCACTGAAGCGCGTCTGGCAGCGGATGTTAGGCGTCGCGGTGACACAAGCGCCGGCTGAGCCATTGTCATCGTCGCTGAGGGTCTCATCAACGGCGGCTTCGACGCCCAGCACGATGGCGCCAAACTGTTGCTGGAAGCCAATTTGACCGCCGAGAACGCCCGCGTTGTGCGTGTGTGAGGTATCGGTAATCCCAGTGCAGCCAGCAGCCACACCACATAGATCTGTGGGCGTATCCCACGTCCATTTGGTATGGGTCCCGGCCCAGCCACCGTTCAAACCAACGTAAAAGCCGCTCCAGTCGAAGACCTGTAACATAACGGGCGCGCTATAGGTCTGTGGCACACCATCGGCGCGTGCTGACCCTGAAAATGCGAGAAGTGCGCCAGCAGCCGCAGCAAAAGTAGTTCTCATGACCGCAATCTCCTTTTGCAAATCGGAGTAGCGCGCCGCTGAAGACCAGCCGCACACGAGCACTGTCCTATGGTGATATTCATTGTGCAGGAAGATGCTCGGCCGGACGCTCCCCGCAATCCACAGTCGGGCACCGAACGGCAGAGCTCTTTCTGTGCGTTAAACGTCGGCTAGGTGCAAATTTGCACCGGCCTTTCCGCAGACTTCCCCTGCCCCTGCACGACCCCTGACAACCCGCCCCTCTCGCTCCTGTTCCTTAGGTCCGCAAGGGTTTGCTCATGGGCCAGGTTCTGTGCCAATGGTGGCGGCATGCTGCATGAGATGGAATTCATTGGTCGTGCGCTCCACTCACTTCCCGCGCGCTAACGCCACGATGTCTCGGAGGTGCGAGATGCGTCGATTATTGATTGCAACCGTTGGACTGCTGGCGCTGGTAGCGCCCGGGGTCGTTGCCGCTCACGGGTTAGGAGGAGCAGCCGAAGTCGAGCATGCGCGTATGAATGCACTCGCGGGCGGCCCGACCAACGAGTACGACGCATGGTTGCTGGAGCGGTACGGGTGCTATAGCGGAACCCGCAACGCTTTCTGCCAGGGTTTGAATCACCCGCGGCGCTACTATCGCCCGCGTCGGCGCGCATATCAGCACTAGCGCCTCGCTCGATCCCAAGCTCCCTGGCGTGCGCTACCAAACTTGCTCCGTCTCATCGCATGAACAACCCAGCTCTCTTAAGAACGGCCCTCGTCTTGGTGATTGGCGCCACTGCTCGGAAGCAGGGTCCGCGGCAGGGTCAACACCTTGGCGCCTTCGAGGCGTTGAAGCCCGAGTACCGACTGGAGACGGCTACACGCTAGTGAAGTGCGACGCCGCAGTCCTCAAGCCGGAGGCGTAAGGCCTCGCCGCACCAATCCGATTGCTGTAACCTGGGGAACAGCGCGTTGTATGCCGGGATGGTGAGATCTTCTTCGACCTCATTTCGCTGGTTCTCGGCTAACTCAGGCAATAGTGGACGATGGAGGAGGCTCCGATGTCTAAAAGAATCTTCGCCCTTATCGGGTTGTTTGTCGCGCTGACAACTGCCGCCGCCGTGGCCCAGGAGCAGCCAACCTACGAAGGCCGTGGCTACGGCGGCCCGCTCGGGGTCGGACCGAACTTCCAGCAGGGCGGACAGTGGGGCCCGCCGATCTATGGCGCGGGCCGGGAACACTCCTCCACCGTCGAGCGCTATCGCGAGCCGCAGCACATCGACCGCGTGCAACGCAAGCGCAACACCGACGACGACGATGTGAAGACGGCGAAGAAGACGCCGGCGCCGGAGGAGTCGAAAGAGGCCAAGTCGCAGAGCGAGAACTCGAGCATCGTCACCATCGGCTCCGATCACGACAAGACCACGCCGGTGACCGAGCAGCGGAAGACCGACCTTGCGAAGTCGGACAAGTCGAAGTCCAGCAATGAGAACTCGACCATCGCCAGCGTGGCCTCGAGCGCGACCGCGAACGCGGACCCGGTGAAGGGTCAGCTCAGCAAGAGGGTCGATACCGACGCGTCGGGAAAGACGGTTGCGACCTGCAAGCGGTATTTCCCCACCGTGGGCCAGACCATCACGGTCCCCTGCGATTGATGCTCGAACGGAGCGAGGATTGGCGGCCCGAGTACCGACTGGCACTTGCCCGCGACGGCTATGCGCTCGTGAAGTGCGAGCATCGCGGTGTTCAACCCGGAGGCTCGACGCGTGGGTCGCTCGTTACTATTCGGCTGCTTGCAGACGGCGCCGCCTCGAGGTCGGATACGGCCGGCGGAGAAGTCACGCACCAATTGAATTTGCGGGCGCGGTTCTGCTGGGCCGCGAGCGACGGCAGAGGATGGTCGGGGCAGGGCATTCCCGTATCCTCGGCGACTGCCGACGAGGTTAGGGGCGGCAGCCCTTCGTGAAGGCACCACTCAGCCAGTTGGCCCAGAGATGCAAATAGCCAGGTGGGAGTGAAAGGCCGGCGCGTTCTGCCAGCTTGGCATACGCGATGGTTTGCTGATTGGCGGCGCATCCAATGAGAATGAGATAGACCTGAAGAGCGCGCGCTGGCGCACTCGACAACTGATCGAACCGTATCGGCATGTCGGTCCCCTCCGCTTGTGCCATACACAGCTAGGCGAACCAGAAAGGGGCGACGGAAGGCCAGCCGATCGCAGAGTGTGTCACGCCTGAAACGACGCGCACTCGTGA
>CAWFOR010000024.1:0-37503 GCA_963817485.1 uncultured Alphaproteobacteria bacterium
CAACCAAAAACCGCAATCGCTCTAGTGTACATCGACTTTCCCGCGACGCTCTGCGATCTCTGCCTTAACAGCTTCCATTATCTTCGGGTCCATCACCGCTGCCCGGGCTACCTTTCGGGGTACTCCGTTCGCGACGAGATAGTCAAAGTCGCGCGCTTCTGCTGACGGAGGCGCGGGCGTCCCCCGTGGCAGCCACGAGAGAATGGCTAGGACGAGGACAAGCACCGCCAGAAATACTGCCGCGCGTTTTGGGTCCATGGACCTATCGCACTCGATTGAAGACCTGATCGTCCGTACAAGCGGACACGCTGAACACTCCGTAAGGCTGCCACCGATCTATACTCTTACCGCATGCGGTCTCGGAGATCATCGAGCACCGCACCAATCCGAATTGATCTGCGACGGAAGCCTCCTCTCTATCTCGTTTTGGCGGGTGGGGCGCACCCGCATCCTTGCATCACCACATCCCGAATGAACTCGCATCCGTGCGTTCCCCGAGCGTCAACAGCGGGACTATCGATCGCAAGTACAAGGGAGAACGCTATGAGACGTTTAGCGAAGGCTGCGTTGTTAGCTGCCGGCGCATTGGCGCTGGCTGCCACAAGTGCGTCTGCCGAGATCGCCTGCAACGACGAAGGCGAGTGCTGGCATATCAAGGGCAAAGCCGATTTCTACAAGCCCGAACATGGCATCCACATTCACCCTGATAATTGGAAGTGGGGTGAGAAGGAGCACTTCAAGTGGCGCGAGCACGAAGGCCACGGGCTCTGGAAGGGCGGCGTTTGGGTCGTTCTCTGATGCCTAACGAAAGGCCGTCCCTCAACTAGGGGCGGCTCTTGCGTTCAGCGAGGGTTCATCCCAACGAGCGTCATTTCAATTCCGGCAATTGAATGGGAGCAACACCATGAAAATGCTCGGATATGGCCTAACTGCCTTCGCCGTCGCGTCGGTACCAACTGCCGCTTCCGCCGCCGACCTCTACGACTACCCGCCGCCGCGCGCGGCCTACATCGCACCGCCTCCCCCGCCGCCGGTTTACCCCGCTTACTACTACGGCTATCCGCGTCCGTATCCGTACTACGCCGCATATCCGTACTGGGGACCGCGTTTCGGCTACTGGCACCGTCCATATTGGCGCGCCGGCTACTGGGGCGGTCGTGGTTGGGGCCATCGCGGTTGGGGACGACGCTGGTAATCACTACGCTTGCATAACTTCGCTTGAACTTATGACGCGGCACCGCCTTCACAAGGGTGGTGTCGCGACAGTCCTGTCGATGCCGACCCATTTGAACGGCTTGAGCATACCCGTCCACAAATCGCCGACCTTGTGGGCTAGCGAAGGCCACAAGTGTTCGTCCTGGACGGGGGTTCAGTATGCGTTTCAAGTATGAGACTCCAGGTTTTCTGCGCCGAGCGGCAATTGGCATCTCGGCGCCGCACAGGTGGCGGACCAACGTCCGGCCCTGGATCTTCGACAGCCACAGCGGCATCCGGTTTCAACTCACCGAGGGCGAAGAGATCGTCATCAACCGCCTGGCTGCGTGTGTGGCGCAGAGGGAGCCGAGCGCAACCACGGACTCCGCCTTCGACTATCTGGCCGATGCGATCGTCAGGCGCCGTCTCGGGTATGGCACCGATTGGCGCACCCTTGCCAACTGGACGGTCGGGGATTGGCACGGGTGGATCAACGCTGCCGAGGAACGCCACGTTCAGGCAGCGGCCTAAGGCGCATACGAGAGCAGAAATGCTTCCACGGTTCTTCAAGTCTCTTCTGGCCCTGGTCTTGGCGGCGAGCCTTATCGCGACCTCTGTGCAGCCGGCCGAAGCGCGCCGCGGTCGAGGCATGTTTGCAGGGATAGCGTTTGGTCTCGTGGCGCTGGCGATTATCGAGGCCTCGCGCCATCGCCGGCACCACCATCGGTACGTCGAAAGGTATGCCGAGCCGCAGCCCGAGCCGCAATGTGAGTGGCGCGGCCGTACCTGCTTCGACAACAAGTACGGCGACCATGTTTGCCAGGGCGGCGAGTACAGTTGCCGGCCGTAGCGCGCCGAAGCCCCTGACAATACGACCGCCCGCGACCCGCGCCCTCTCAGCTCGTGAGCACTGCGGCTGTCGACAATCTTCGTGTTACTTTCGCTACATCTGCCCACTGAGCGAGCACTTGCTGTCCACAATCCCGACGGAGCCCACGCCAGCCTGCCGTTAAACTCGCGTCTGGTTGCGTTAGTTGGGGGTTGTCATGTGGCGTAGCGTTGTGTCTTTCGGCGCCCTGGGCGCCGTTGCAATTGGTCTCACCACTCCTGCTTCGGCAGCGCCGGCAGACATGTGGAGCGGTTTTAGCATCTCCGCCGGCGGCGGTGTCGCGAAGACGGACACCGACCTCAACGTCGATAGCTCGAACACGGACCGGCTGAGGACCATCACCTTCTTTCCGTTCTTCGGCTTCCTCTCCGCGGTGGGCCAAGCTACGGGGCACGCGGGACTGACCGACGACGATTGGCACGGCTTTGGCACCGTGCAGGCGGCCTACGATCAGCGGATCGGAAACTTCGTCATCGGCGCCTTCGGCGATTTCGACTTCTATCCCGATCATCCGAGCGAGAGCGCCACTGATCCGGTCAACGGCTCCCTGCACTTTACGTTCAACGGCTTCCAGTTCACACCGAACTTCCCAGTCGCGAACTACGCCTCCGTCTCTTCCAACGTGCAGCTGGAGAACACCTGGAGCGTCGGCGGCCGCGTGGGCTACCTCGTGGCGCCGAACACGCTGCTCTATGCGCTCGGCGGCTACACCCAGGCGAAGTTCGACGGGCAGGTGAACCTCTCCTACTTCAACCTGTTCACGGGCCCGCAGACGCTGTCGCTAAATGTCCCCGACGAGCTGCGCGGCTATTTCGTCGGCGCCGGCGGCGAGATGAAGGTCGCCAGCAACATCGCCCTGCGCCTCGAGTATCGCTATGCGAACTACCGGGGCGAGACCGACAGCGCATCGGCCGGCTTCGCGGGCGGACCGTTCGCGTTCCGCTACACGCAGGGGGCTTCTGTGCAGGCAAGCCTCGATGAGCAGATCCAGACGGTGCGCGCAGCGATCGTCCTCAAGCTGGGGCAGCCGTAAGCGGGGAGTGAAGGCGCGGCCGTCGTCAAGCCGGCACAATCTTGGCTACATTTGGCGCGCCGCTCAAAGAGCCTAGGCAGGAGGCCCACATGCATACGCCGCAGTCCCGCATGATCGCCGTTTCCGCGCTTGCGTTCGTTCTGGCGCTCGCGGCGCCGGAGGCCTCCGTCGCACAGCGCACCAAGGGCGATGAAGGCACCGGCGGCGCAGCCGGGTACTCGCCTCCGGTCGGCACCGGTCCGGCAGCCGATTCCCCCGCCGCGCCCGAGGCCATGCCACCCCCGCCCCCGGATGCCGGACAGGCAGCGCCGGCGCCCGACGCCGCCTCACCCGACGGCGCCAAGCCCGACGACGGCACGAAAAAGGACGACGGCACTCTGCCGGGCCCCGATCAGCCAGACTAGCGGTCAAACCCGAACGCGGGGTGGTCGATGGCGACTGGCAGCGACCTGCGCCGCCTCGCGATGGCACTCGAGGGCACAAGCGAGCACCCGCATTTCGATCGCGCGGCCTTCAAGGTCGCGCGCATCTACGTCACGCTCGCCGCGGACAAGCGCTCCGCCAATTTCAAATTCGCGCCCGACGAGCAAGAGTTCAAATGCATGATGATGCCGGACGCGTTTGCGCCGCTCGACAACGCATGGGGCCGGCAGGGTTGGACCGTCTGCACGCTTGCCAATGTCAGCTCCGCTGAGCTCAAAGCCGCGATCGAGATGGCTTGGCGGCACGCGCAGCCCAAGCCGCGCCGCAAGAGCTGAAGCCAACCCGGAATCGAGCTAGCCGCGCAACAGATCGCGCAGGCCTTTGCGCGCCACGTCGCGCAAGGCGAAGCTCGACTTCATGCGGGCTACGCCCGGCAGGCGTGAGAGCTGCTCCTTGTGGATGCGCTCGAAATCTGGAAGGTCGCGCGCGATGACCGTGAGCAGGTAGTCGTCGTCGCCAGACATCAGGTAGCAGGAGACCACGGAGGGCGCCTTGCCCACCGCCTTCTCGAAGGCCGCGAGCACATCCTCGCTCTGGCTCTTCAGGCTGATCTGCACGATCACCGTCATGCCGAGATCGAGCGCGCGATGATTTACGTCGGCCCGATAACCCTCAATCACACCCGCTTCCTCGAGCGCCCGTATGCGCCGCGCGATGGCCGTGGGCGACAGCGGGATGCGCTCAGAGAGATCGACCTGGCTCAAGCGCGCATCCTCGAGCAGCGCGGCCAGAATGGCCCTATCGAGCGCGTCTAGTGCCTTCTCCTTCGCTTTCGTGCGTATCTTTGCCATTTGGCGCAGAATATAGGCATTTCAGCGCAATTCCGCAAAGGAAAAGGCCAAGTATCGCTCCCGAATCGCGGCGATTCTCTCAACGCGAAACAAATCGCCGAGAGCTGCCGCGACCTCAAGGAGGGACACATGCGCATTGGCGTTCCAACCGAGATCAAGAGCAACGAATTCCGTGTCGGCCTGGTGCCGGGCTCCGTGCGCGAGCTCGTCGCGCGCGGACACGAGGTGATCGTGCAGTCGGGCGCCGGCGCCGGCATCTTCGCCGACGACGCCACCTACGAGAAGGCCGGCGCACGCATCGTCCCGGACGCCGGGGCGGTGTTTGCCGCAGCCGACATGATCGTCAAGGTAAAGGAGCCGCAGGCGATCGAGTACCGGCGGCTGAGGCCCAACCAGATCCTCTTCACCTACCTGCACTTGGCTGCCGATCCCGAGCAGGCTCGCGGCCTCATGGCCTCCGGTGCCACCGCCATCGCGTACGAAACGGTGACCGACTTTACCGGCGCACTTCCGTTGCTCGCGCCGATGAGCGAGGTGGCTGGCCGCCTTGCCATCGAGGCCGCGGCGAGCGCCTTGCGCCGCCCCACCGGCGGGCGCGGCGTTCTTATGGGCGGCGTCCCGGGCGTTCGCCCCGCGAAGGTCGTGGTGCTGGGCGGCGGCGTCGTCGGCACGCATGCGGCACGCATGGCCGCCGGCCTCGGCGCGGAAGTTTCCATCCTCGACCGCTCGCTGCCGCGTCTGCGCCAGCTCGATGAGCTGTTTGAAGGCCGCGTACGCACGCTCGCCTCCACGCTCGAGACCATCGAGACAGAGGTGTTCGGCGCCGATGTCGTGGTGGGTGCCGTGCTCGTCGCCGGCGCCAGTGCGCCCAAGCTCGTGAGCCGCGCGATGCTGAAGCAGATGAAGCGCGGCGCCGTGCTCGTCGACGTGTCGATCGACCAGGGCGGCTGCTTTGAGACGTCGAAGCCGACGACGCACGCCAATCCGACCTTCGAGGTTGACGGGATCATCCACTACTGCGTCGCCAACATGCCGGGCTGCGTCCCGGTGTCCTCGGCCCAGGCGCTGAACAACGCGACCCTCCCGTTTGTAATCAAGCTCGCCGACAAGGGCTTGGGCGCGCTCGACCGCGATCCGCATCTTTCGGCCGGCGTCAACGTGCGCGGCGGCCGCATCACGCATCCCGCGGTGGCGGGCTCCCTCGGCTTCGACGGGACGGGCATCACGGTCGTCGCCGCGGAGTAGCAAACAGAAGCGCGCCGCTCGAACCCGGGCGGTGCGCATTTGCATTTCAGTTGGCCGACTTCAGAACTTTCTTCATCACGCCGATGAGCTCGTCGATCTCGCTCTTCTCGATAATGAGCGGCGGCGCCAGCGCGATCGTATCCCCCGTGGCGCGCACGAGAAGCCCGCTCTTGAAGGCCTCGAGGTAGCGCGTATAGGCGCGCTTGCCCGGCTCCCCCGGCGCCGGCTCCAGCTCGATTGCACCGATGAGCCCGATGTTGCGGATGTCGATGACGTGCGGCAGCCCCTTGAGCGAATGCACCGCCTCCTCCCAGTAGGGCGCAAGCTCGGCGGCGCGCGTCAGCAGCCCTTCGTCACGATAGATGTCGAGCGTCGCGATGCAGGCGGCGCAGGCGACCGGATGGCCGGAGTAGGTGTAGCCGTGCGCGAATTCGATCGCCTCCTCGGGGCCGGTCATCAGCGCATCGTGGATATTTCCTTTGACGAACACGGCGCCCATGGGCACGGCACCGTTGGTGATCCCCTTGGCCGTGGTGATGATGTCGGGCGAAACGCCGAAGTATTCCGCGCCAAACGGCGCGCCGAGCCGCCCGAAGGCAGTGATGACCTCATCGAAGATCAGCAGGATGTCGTGCTTGGCGCAGATGGCGGCGAGGCGCTTCAAGTAGCCCTTCGGCGGAATGAGCACGCCGGTCGAACAGGCGACCGGCTCGACGATGACGGCGGCGATGCTCGATGGGTCGTGCAGGATCGCGAGCCGCTCCAGATCGTCGGCAAGCTCCGCGCCGTGCTCGGGCTCGCCGCGGCTGAAGGCGTTGCGCGACAGGTCGTGTGTGTGGCGCAGATGATCGACACCCGCTACGAGCGCGCCAAACGCCTTGCGATTGGAGCCGATGCCGCCGACCGAAGTGCCGCCGAGGTTGACGCCGTGATAGCCGCGCTCGCGGCCGATGAGGCGCACCTTGCCGGCGTTGCCCCGGGCGCGGTGATAGGCGAGCGCGATCTTGAGCGCGGTGTCGACAAACTCCGAGCCGGAGTTGGTAAAGAACACGTGGTCGAAGCCGGACGGCGCGATGTTGACGAGCTTCGACGCACACTCGAACGCCTTCGGGTGGCCCATCTGGAACGTGCCGGCGAAGTCGAGCTCATCGAGCTGCCGGCGGATCGCTTCGGCGATCTTCGTCCGGCGATGTCCGGCGTTGACGCACCATAGCCCCGAGGTTCCGTCCATCACGCGGCGGTTATCGTCGGTCACGTAGTGCATGCGGTCGGCGGAAACGAAGAAGCGCGGCGCCTGCTTGAACTGGCGGTTCGCCGTGAACGGCATCCAGAAGGCTTCGAGGTCGTTTGTCTTGCGCCGTATACTCATAGGGCTACCCGGTTCACCGCCTCCGTGAGGCTCGCCGCGAAAACATCCATGCCTTCCTTGACCAGCGCGTCGCTCGCGGTCAGCGGCGCCAGAAAGCGGATCACGTTGCCATAGGCGCCGCAGGAGAGAAGGATCAAGCCCTTTTCGTTCGCGATCTTCATGAGCGTGGACGTGAGCTCCCGGGCGGGAAGGCCCGGATCCACGTGTTGCCGGAGCGCGGATAGGATGCGATCCAAACAGCCCCGCCCATGTCTCGTCCTTGCCTGGAATGGTAACTGTGATAGGCTATTGTCGACAGTAGGTTGCGGGTGAAGTCTATTGCTTGAAACTTCAGGTTAGGGCGCTTTTTTAGTTTTTGGTGGAGGTGTGCATTGGGGCGTTTCGGCATCGTCGACGCCGCACAGTCTGCGCCGTTCGGGCGTTTACGGTCGAAGAGCCTGGCCGACGAGGTCGTCGCACGGCTCAATGAAGCCATTCTCACAGGTCAGCTGAAGCCCGGCGAGAAAGTCGTCGAGGCTACGCTCTCGCGTCAGATGGACGTGAGCCGCGCACCCATCCGAGAAGCCATCCGCATGCTGGTCGAGCGCGGGCTCCTCGTTCAGTTGCCGAGGCGCGGCGTGTTCGTGCGCGAGTTCAGCACGCGCGAGATCAAAGAGATCAATGAGCTGCGCCTCGCGATCGAGATCGGCGCGCTCTCGGGCGCCATACGGGGCGGCTCGCTCCTGCAGCTCGAGATGCTCAACGATGCAATGGACGCCGAGGGCCGCTCCGGCCTCGAGCGGGAGCTCGAAATTCACCGCGCCATCGTGCAGCTCTATCCGAACGAGCATTTCACACGCGCCTTCGACAGCGTCGCCAACGAGCTGCGGGTTGCCATCCTCGGCAACAAGCTCGACAACGTGTCGGCGGCGCTCAACAGCTACGATTACAAGCCGCTGATTCGCGTCATCCGCACCCGCGACCACGATCGCTCGATCGAACTCTTGACCGATTGCATCAACGGCTTTGCGACGCGCCTCCTGCAGGCGATCGGCCCCACCGAGACGAAAGTGGCCGACACCACCTCACGCGGACGCATCGCCGGCTGAGAGCGGTGCACTAGCGAAAATTCAGGTCTGCCGGCCGAGCCTCGCGCCGCGGGGCTCGAGATCCCGCGTCTCCGCCGATTGCACCTCCGTAAGTGAATTCTTTACGCCGGACCCACAAAATCCCCGCAACGCTTGTGCTCTGGGCAGCCTCGCCCACAGCGAAATTCGCGCGTTGTGCATAAACGCAGGTAGCTGTGCACGAGCCAGCGGGCGCCGATTGTTTGCGAAAGAGGCGAGGTGTTAGCTCGGGCCGCGGTCGCAGTTGGTGATCGCTGCTTATCAAGTTGCGGGGGGTAAAAATTGAAAGCGTCTTGGCTCGCTTTTGCGTCTCTCGTGTCGATCGGGTCCGCCCAGGCCGGCGAAATTGCTTCGCCCCCCGCAGGCACCAAGATCGGTGAAACCGCGATCTCGCACATGTACCGCGTAGCCTGGCTCGCAGACTTCGGACGGCAGCAGGAAGAGCTTCAGCCCGCTCCCGTCGCCTACCAAACCGACGTCCAAGCAATCTCGAACGTACAGGCGGCCGCGCTCGAGGCGCGAGCTGCGGTCGACGCCCGGATCAGTGCGATCGCCGCGCAAGTCGATGACGAGATGCGTACGATGGCAGCCGGCAAGCCGCTGCGCTACAAGCTGCACGTCGACTGCTCGTCGAAGTTCCTCGCGGCGACGCGGCCGCCCGAGGGGCCCGTACCCGCGGTGCTCACGGCCTTTGGCTCCGATGTGGCGAGCGTCAAGGTCTCGGTCGAATCCTGCACCGTCAAAGTGCTTTGGAAGTTCCTCCACGCCGAGCAGGAAGCGCCGCAGATGCGGGCCTACTCCGTCTCGGTGCCGATCGAGCCGACTTCCGACTGAGGCAATCGCCGATTTAAGTCGCCGACCTGCAGACTTTGCAAACCGTGCGCCCCCGAGCACCCTTGACGAGCGGGGGCGCGCTGCGCTCTAGGGTTGGGCTCAAACGAGCCCCGGCTGCCGGGGTCACCAACCGCGAGCCGGAGAGAGGCGACATGAGCGATACCGTCGAGGACACCAAGCGCAAGCTTCAGGAGCTCGAGCAGCGCATACGCGCGGCCAAGTCCTCGCTCGGGGCGAAGGGCGAGATCGTGAGCGAGGCGCAGAAGGACTGGGACGCGATGGTCGAGACGCACGCGGACCTGCGCCGCAAGCTGGAGGCGACCGGCAACCAGTCGGGCCAGGCCCTCGATGGCATCAGCCTCGACGTCGACGTGCTGCGCAACTCGTTCGAGCAGTGGATGGCACGGGTGGAAGGAAACTTCGACAGCGACTCTTCGCGCAACGGCAGTCGCTGAAGCTGGCAACGCGCTCTTAGAAAAGCTAGCGGCGGCCGAGGATCTCGACCGCCGCGCGCGCTGTCGCAGAAAGTGGCAGCTTAGATGATGTCGATCTCGGCAGGCAGATAGCTCGTAACCTCGAGGCCGACTTCCTGCTCACGCACTTGCGGCTTGTTCCAGATCTTCATTGGTGTTTCCTCCTTGAGTGGAGAGGAGAGCACCCCCTCCTTCCCCGCCCGCGGGTATAAAAGGACGGCCCCTGCAGGGCAACGGGATTTTTTGCCAGCTCACCAGGGTAAATGTTTTTGTGCGCAGCACCTTACGCAGCTGCGAACACAATCCGTCGGAAGTTGAGATTGGTTCCGCGGCTACTCGGCGTCGCTCGAATTCCACTTCTTGATGGAATTCAGCACCGACGGACGGCAGGACCCGAGCGGCCCCTCGGCGGCGAGCGCGGTCGTCTCGTCGCCGCGTCCCATGGCCTGCTCGTAGTTGACCTTGCAGTACTCGGCCTGCTTGCGCTCCAGCTCCTCCTTTGATGCCTTCTTGACGGCATCGGGGTCCTGGATGGCTGCGAGCTGCTGGTCCGGGGCTTGAGCCGGCTCACCAGGCTGTGGCAGCCGCTGCAGCGACGGCGGCACGACGAGCGGCGCGCGCTCGGCAACCTGCGGATCACCACTTTTCAGCTTCGCCTTGGCGGAATCGGAGAGGCCGGCCATGTCGAACAGACCGCCGTTGAACTGGACGTCATCCATGGAGCATCCGCCCGCCGCAAACGCGAGGCAGAGCGGGATCGCCAGAACGACGCCTCTAGGAAGGCGGGCTTTTGACGCCATTGCATCCCCCGGCCGCTGTTTGGTCCGCTTCTCGCCCCGTGGCGGCACCACTGTCTAACGCACTGCGCTACAATGGCTTTGCGGCGTCTTTGCGACTCGTCAGGAAGGAGTCATACAGCAGCCCGGCAACACCGGCAACAATGCCCACATCGGCCAGGTTGAATACATACCAATAGAATCCGAAGGCGTGCAGGGAGAAGAAGTCCGCAACCCCGCCCAGGATCACGCGGTCGATGGCATTGCCGAGCGCCCCGCCCATGATCAGCCCCAGGCAGACGGCCATAGTCCGGTTGGCACCCCCGCGGGCAAGCCACACCCATAGCGCAAATGTCGCAGCCACCCCGAAAGCCGCCAGCATGAGCTGGCCCCGGTAGCTCGCCTGATCAAACAGGCTGTAGCTGATGCCGATGTTCCTCACGTAGACAAGATCGAGGAACGGCGTCACCTCGACCCGGCCGAGGTCGGCGATCCCCAAGACATGGAGCATCCACCACTTGTGCGCCTGATCGAGCACCAGCGTGGCGAGAGCCACGACGAGGCCCAGCCCGGAGTAGGGGCCCCAGATCCACGTGCGCGCGGCGGTCGGCTCGCTCATTGCGCACCGCTCTCGGCGCGGGCGTCGAACTCGCGCACGGCGGCGGCATCGCGCGGTGACAGATCGGGAAATTCCGGATCGGCGCCGACATCGCGCAGTACGCGCCAGGAGCGCGCGCACTTCTTGCCCTGCGCGAGCTTCGGCACGACGCCGACGCCGGGCACGTCGGGCAGCGCGAACGCGTCCGCCGGCGGCATCTTGGCGATGAGCCTCGCGGAGCTAGTGATCGCGACCTCGGCGAGGTCGACGCCCTCCAGCGCGGAGAGGATGGCGCCGTCGCCGACATAGACGTCAGGCGCGGCCTCGAGACTGGAGCCGATGCGCTTGGCCGCGCGCTCGAGCTCGAGCGCGCCGGTGACGACGCGGCGGACGTCGCGCACGCGCTCCCACTTCTGCGCCAGCTCGTCGTTGCGCCAGGCTTGCGGGATCTCGGGGAACGTCTGCAGGTGCACCGAACCCTGCTTAGAGCCTTCTCCGCCATTGTGCCGTGCGAGCCAAGCCTCCTCGGCGGTGAAGGCGAGGATCGGTGCCAGCCAGACGACGAGGGCGTTGAAGATCTCGTCGATGACGGTCAGCGCGGCGCGCCGCTTCACGCTCGAATAGGGCTCGCAGTAGAGCGCATCCTTGCGGATGTCGAAATAGAAGGCCGAAAGCTCCGTGTTCATGAACTGCGAAAGCAGCGCCACGATCTTGCGGTAGTCGTAGGCGGCGTAAGCCGCGCGCACCTCGCCGTCGAGCACGGCGAGACGGTGCAGCATCAGGCGTTCGAGCTCGAGGTCGCGCATATCCTTCAGCTTGACGCGGTCGGCCGGGCCCAGATGTCCGAGCGCGCCCAGCATCCAGCGTAGCGTGTTCCTCAGCTTGCGGTAGGCCTCGATCGAGGCCTGCACGATGGCGGGGCCGAAGCGGATGTCGTTCTCGAAGTCGGCGGAGGCGACCCACAAGCGCAGGATGTCGGCGCCCGAGGTCTTCATCACCTCCTGCGGCGACAGGGTGTTGCCCTTGGACTTCGACATCTTCTCCTCGCCCTTCTCGTCGAGGATGAAGCCGTGCGTCAGCACGACGTCGAAGGGCGCGCGCCCGCGCGAGCCGCAGGATTCCAAGAGCGAGGACTGGAACCAGCCGCGGTGCTGGTCGGAGCCTTCCAGATACATGACGCGATCCGTGACCTCCGTCGCGAACGCGCTTGAGGCCGGCGAGACCTGGGAAGTGCTTCGGGTCATCGAGCACGAAGGCGTGCGTCGAGCCCGAACTCGAACCAGACGTCGAGAATGTCACGCACCTGCTCCCATTGCGAGGGATCGGGCACGAGGCCGTCGAGGAAGCGCTCGCGTGCGCCCTCCGCGTACCAGACGTCGGCGCCCTCACCATCGAAGGCCTTGACGATGCGCTCGATCAGCTCCTTCGACAATTTCGCGTGCTTCGGCGAGGCACTTGGGATGACCTCGCCCGTCTCCTTGTTGACGAAGACGGTGATCGGCACGCCCCAGGCGCGCTGGCGCGAGATGACCCAATCGGGGCGCCCCTCGATCATGCCGCGGATGCGGTTCTCGCCTGAGGCTGGTACCCATTCGGTCTCGCCGATGGCCTTCAAGGCAAGCTGGCGCAGGCCCTGGTTGTCGCTCTTGGGGATGCCCTTGACGGGCTTGTCCAGCGCGATGAACCACTGCGGCGTGTTGCGGAAGATGACCGGCTTCTTGGAGCGCCAGGAGTGCGGATACTGGTGCTTCAGGCGGCCGCGCGCGATGAGGGCGCCCGCATCCACGAGCGCCTTGATGACGGCGTCGTTGGCGTCGCCCTTGTCGCCCTTCTCGGTGAGGACGCGCTTGCCCGTGAAGCCCGGCGCGTCCTTGGTCATGACGCCGTCGGCATCGACGGTGAAGGGGATGGTGGTGTCGATGCCGCGCTCTTTGAGATTGGCCGCATTCGCCATCCAGATCTGGTAGTCGTCGGCACCGTGGCCGGGTGCTGTGTGCACGAAGCCGGTGCCGGTGTCGTCGGTGACGTGGTCGCCGTCGAGCAGCGGCACCTTAAAGGCGTAGCCAATATCCTTGAGCGGATGGGCAGCAAAAATGTCTGCCAAGCTCTACGCCGGATACCGCGCGATACTTCTCAAAGGCTTCAACCTTCGCCGCCTTCATCACGTCAGCGGCGAGCCTTTCCGCCAGAACCAGCTTGTCACCCTTCTTGGCCCAATTGCCTTCCGGCAGCTGCCGTCACTTCGTAGAGGCCATAGTCGATCTTCGACGAGAAGCTGAGATCGCGCGGTTTCCGGGGATGGTCCACGGCGTCGTCGTCCAGATCACCACACTTGCGCCGAGCGAGATCGGTTTTGCCGCGAGCGTTCGGCCGTCGATCCCGCTCGAAGCCCGTGACCGGAAACTTCACCCAGATCTGATCGCTCTGATAGTCCTGGTACTCGACCTCCGCCTCCGCCAGCGCCGTCTTCTCGACCACCGACCACATCACGGGCTTGGACCCGCGGTAGAGCGTGCCGTTCATGGCGAACTTCATCAGCTCGCCCGCGATCACCGCCTCGGAGGAAAAATCCATCGTCAGATACGGATGCGCCCAGTCGCCGACGATGCCGAGGCGCTTGAACTCCTCGCGCTGCACGTCGACCCAGTGCTTCGCGAACTCGCGGCACTCGGCGCGGAACTCGTTGATCGGCACCGCGTCCTTGTTGCGGCCCTTGGCGCGGTACTGCTCCTCGATCTTCCACTCGATCGGCAGGCCGTGGCAGTCCCAGCCCGGCACGTAGTTTGAGTCGTTGCCGAGCATCGTCTGCGATTTGACGACGAGGTCTTTCAGGATCTTGTTCAACGCATGCCCGATGTGGATGTGGCCGTTGGCGAACGGCGGGCCGTCGTGCAGCACGAACTTGGGCCTTATGGCGCGCGGCCTCGCGCAGCCGGTCGTAGAGATCGATCTCGCCCCAGCGGGCGAGCAGGCGAGGCTCGAGGTCGGGCAGGCCGGCCTTCATGGGGAAGTCGGTCTTGGGCAGGAACAGCGTCTTGCCCCAGTCGCGCGACGATTCGGCCTGCGCCGGTGTGGCCGGTGCAGCCCGCGCGGCCTTCCCCGGTGCCGCGGCACCGCCGTCGCCCTCGCCCTTCGTCTTGGTGCTCGCGGCCGCGCCCTTGCCGCCGTCGGTCTTGCTCATAAGGACTCTCGCCGCTGATCAAGCGGGGGTTCTAGCAACATGGGCCTCGCGAATAAAGGCGCGATGTCGAAGCAGCCGGGGGGTGCTCCGGCGCTCACTTGAGGCCGCTGCGCTCCATGATCCGCAGCACGGCCTGGCACGGCACCAGGAACGACTGCCAATCGTCGGGCTTTTTGGGATCGACGTCGTAGCGGAAGCCGTTGTCGGGGCCCGCGACACCTTGCACGAGGACGCCCACCAGCGCTCCCTCCCCGTCGACCACCGGTCCGCCGGAGTTGCCCGGGAGCGAATCGACGGTCGAGGCGATGTAGATCGAGGTCGTCCCGCGGAATTCCGCGCGGCCGAGCCCGACGTAGTCGCCCTTGCTCCAGCGCTTCTCCTCGCGCTTCAGGCCGAGCGACCGGCGCTTGCCCACTCCCGGAAATCCCACGGCGTAAATCTCGCGGTGCAGAGCGCGATCGCATTTGTCATCGACGGCGAGCGGCTCTCCGATCCGCAGGCTGGCAGCCGCCTCGACCTTCACGACGGCGACATCGTAGGTGTCGTCGAGATAGACGCGCTCGACCGGCTCGAGCCGCGGCGGTGGCATCGCCAGCGTAATCCCGTCGCTCTCGAAGGGCCGCTGGTTGATGTTCTCGGTGAGGTAGCGGCGCGGCTGCTTGCAGTCGTCGATCGCATGCCCCGCGGTCATGAAATAGTAGTCCGCGCGTTGCCCGCGGATCTGCTTTTTCAGCAGGAATGCCGTGGCGGTGTAGGAACTCGTCCGGCTCTCGCAGACAAAGGCATAGACGGACGGCCAGACGGCACGCACGGCTGCCGGCGCTCCATCCGTGAAGAACCCCTCGGCAGCGATTGCGCGAGCTGCCAGCGCGCAGAGCAACACCAGGCACCAGAGCGTGCGCAAGCAAGTCTCCTCGATCGAAATGCTCAACCGCCGGCTCCCCCTCACCCGAAAGCTCATTGCATTCGCTTTCGACCTCTCCCCACCGGGGCGAGGTGATGTTTCGCGTGCGACTGGCTCGACAACCTCTCCCATGGGGAGAGGTCGGCTCGCAATGCGCAAGCATGCGAGGCGGGTGAGGGGATGTTTCGACCTGAAGCTCGGACGGGCTAGTGCGCCAGCGCTTTCACGATCTCTTCCGTCATCTTCTTGGCATCGCCCAGCACCATCACGGTGTTGTCGTTGTAGAAGAGCGGGTTGTCGATGCCGGCATAGCCGGACGCGAGCGAGCGCTTGTTGAACAGCACGGTACCGGCCTTCCACGCCTGCAGCACCGGCATGCCGTAGATGGGCGAGGTCTTGTCGGTCTCGGCCGCCGGATTGACGACGTCGTTGGCGCCGATGACGTAGACGACGTCGGCCTGCGGCATCTCCGAGTTGATGTCCTCGAGCTCGAACACCTCGTCGTAGGGCACGTTCGCTTCCGCAAGCAGCACGTTCATGTGGCCCGGCATGCGCCCCGCCACCGGATGGATCGCGTACTTGACCTCGACGCCGGCCTTCTTGAGCTGGTCGCCCATTTCACGAAGGGCGTGCTGCGCCTGCGCGACCGCCATGCCGTAGCCCGGCACGATGATGACCTTGCTGGCGTTCTTCATCACGTAGGCGGCATCCTCCGCCGAGCCGAGCTTTACGGGCTTCTGCTCAGCCCCGCCCGCCGGCCCCGCGACCTCGCCGCCGAAGCCGCCGAGGATGACGGAGATGAAGGAGCGGTTCATGCCCTTGCACATGATGTAGGACAGGATCGCGCCCGAGGAGCCGACGAGCGCGCCGGTGATGATGAGCGCGATGTTCGACAGCGTGAAGCCGATGCCGGCCGCCGCCCAGCCCGAGTACGAGTTGAGCATCGATATGACGACTGGCATGTCGGCGCCGCCGATGGGGATGATGATGAGGATGCCGAACAGCATCGCCGTCAGCGTGATGGCCCAGAACAGCCACGCCGAGCCGCCCGACAGGCAGAACGCGTAGATGAGCAACACCAGCAGCCCGAACAGCGCCAGGTTGATGACGTGGCGCGCCGGCAGGATGATCGGCTTGCCCGACATGCGCCCCGACAGCTTGGCAAACGCGATGACGGAGCCGGTGAAGGTGATGGCGCCGATGGCGACGCCGAGCGACATCTCGATAAGGCTCGCGAAGTGGATGGCGCCAGGCTCGCCGATGCCGAACGAATCGGGCGCATAGAGCGCAGCCGCGGCCACCCACACCGCGGCGAGGCCGACAAGCGAGTGGAACGCCGCGACGAGCTCCGGCATCATCGTCATGGGGATGCGTCGCGCGGTGACCGCGCCGATGAGGCCGCCGACGCCGAGACCCCCGGCGATCAGGTACCAGGTCAACGGGATTTGCGGGTTCGCGACCGCGAGCGTCGTGCCCATGGCGATCGCCATGCCGAGCATGCCGGCGTAGTTGCCGCGCCGCGAGGTGGCTGGGCTCGACAGGCCGCGCAGCGCGAGAATGAACAGCACGCCCGAGGCGAGATAGAGGAGGGCGACGAAATTAGCCGACATTGCTCTCTCCCGAGAGGCTCAACCGTTGCGTGCTCACCGCTTGTCGCCCTTCTTTTTGTACATGGAGAGCATGCGCTGCGTGACGAGGAAGCCGCCGAAGATGTTCACCGCCGCCATGGCGAGCGCGAGCAGCCCGAAGATCTTCGAAGCGAGGCTGCCGTCGAAGTTCGCAAAGCTGTCCATGCCGCCATGCTCGACCGCAACCGCCAGCAGCGCGCCGACGACGATGACCGAGGAGATGGCGTTGGTGACGGACATGAGCGGCGTGTGCAGCGCCGGCGTCACGCTCCAGACGACGTAGTAGCCGACGAAGATCGCCATCGCGAACACCATGAGCTCGTAGATGACGGGCTCGATCGCGCCACCGATACCGGCCGCGAACGCGGGCGCCGGCGCGAGCAGGGCAGCGGTCAGCGCGACAATTTTGAGGGTCGTGCCTCGCCGTGAATGCTCAGCTCGATTGCTCATCTCACGCTCCCTGAGACTGCAGGCTGGGGTGGACGATCTTCCCGTCCTTGGCGACAAGCGTGCCTTTGACGATCTCGTCGTCCCAGTTGACCTTCAAGGTCTTGTCCTTCTTGTCGATCATGGTCTCGAGGAAGGTGTAGAGGTTCTTGGCGTAGAGGCTCGAGGCATTGACCGGAACCTCGCCTGCGAGATTGAGCGGGGCAAAGATGCGCACGCCGTTGGGCGTGGTGGCGGTCTTGCCGGGCTCGGTGAGCTCGGTGTTGCCGCCGCGCTCGGCCGCGAGGTCGACGATGACGGCGCCGGGCTTCATGCTCTCGATCATGGCGCGCGAGATGAGCTTGGGCGCCGGCCGGCCGGGGATCAGCGCCGTCGTCACCACGATGTCCTGGTTCTTGATGTGGCTGGCGACGAGCTCGGCCTGCTTCTTCTGGTATTCAGCCGACATGGGCTTGGCGTAGCCGGCCGCCGTCTGCGCCTGTTTGAATTCCTCGTCCTCGACGGCGACGAACTTGGCGCCGAGCGACGCCACCTGCTCCTTGGTGGCGGGGCGCACGTCGGTAGCGGAAACCTGGGCCCCGAGGCGGCGCGCCGTGGCGATCGCCTGCAGGCCGGCGACGCCCACGCCCATGATGAAAACTTTTGCGGCGGGAACCGTGCCCGCCGCCGTCATCATCATCGGCATTGCCTGCTCGAACATGGCCGCAGCGTCCACGACGGCCTTGTAGCCGGCGAGGTTCGCCTGGCTCGAGAGCACGTCCATGGATTGGGCGCGCGTGATGCGCGGCATGAACTCCATGGTGAAGAGCGAAGCGTTGGAAGCCGCCAGGGCCTCGAGACCGGCGCGGTCGCCGTAGGGATCGAGCATGGCGATGACGAGCGCGCCGGGCTTCAGGGCTTTCACCTCGTCGGGGCTCGGGCGGCGCACCTTGAGGAGGATGTCGGCGTCGCGCAGCGCGTCCGCCGCCGTCGGCACGATCTCGGCGCCCTGGGCACGCAGCACATCATCGGAAAAGCGCGAGCGCAGACCGGCGCCCGACTGGACCTTCACATGAGCGCCGAGCCCGACGAGCTTCTTGGCCGTCTCGGGCGAGATCGCGACGCGCGGTTCGTCCGTCCCCTCCGCCGTTACAGCTATGGTGACCATGAACTCTTCCAGTTGAGCGGAGGACTCTCAGTCGACTGCCCGGCGCGCCGTCACGGACGGCTCGCCTAGCTCCGTCGCGGGCGCAAGACCTTAGGTCAGGAAATAGCCCATCCCGGCCAGAAGCAGGACAAGAAAGACGATCGCAATCTTCGTGAACAGAAGAAACTGACCATACATGCGGCCGTGCTCGGCGTAGTCCATCTGCGAGCTGCCGCCGGATAGATCGATTGCCACTGTCCCCTCCTTGGGTTTCCCGATTTCCCTTGGGTTTGTCGTACCGCAACAGGCGCCGTCTATCAAGCCGATCAGGCCGCGACAGAGGCAGCAGCGCCATCGCCTCGACCATGTGTGGCATTTGCCCCTTCGGCTTGAGGGGACGCCAATTGATCGGCGATATGGCTAGTCTGACTTGGCAGACGAGACTTCAAAGGCCGGGGGCGGGTAGGACGTGGACACATTCGAGCTCGTCGGGCGATTGGCGGTCGCGCTCGCTATCGGCCTCGTGATCGGAATCGAGCGCGGCTGGAAGCAGCGCGGAGAGGCCGAGGGGGAGCGGGCCGCGGGCCTGCGCACGCTCGCGCTTTCAGGGCTGCTCGGCGGCATCTGGGGTGCGCTTGCGTTGAACGCCGGCCAAGCCGGCTTGATCGCGCTCGCCCTTGCGTTCACCGCCTTCACGGCGGCGATCGCGGTCTTCCGCTACCGCGAGATGGTGCACGAGAAGACCTTCGGCGCCACAACCGTCGTCGCGGCCATGCTGGCGTTCGCCCTCGGCGCGCTCGCCGTGTTGGGCGACAAGACCGCCGCCGCAGCAGCAGGCGTCGCGGCGGCCTTGCTGCTCGCGCTCAAGTCCGCACTGCACGAATGGGTGAAAAGGCTGACGTGGGAGGAGCTGCGCGCCGGCCTGATCCTCGCCGCGATGACCGTGATCTTGCTGCCGCTCCTGCCCGATCGCGAGCTCAGCCCTGCTTTTCCCGTCAATCCGCACGAGATCTGGCTGCTGACCATTCTCATCGCGGCGCTGTCGTTTGCGGGATACGTGGCGATCCGCCTCGCCGGGCCGTCGATCGGCGTGCTGCTTTCCGGGCTTGCCGGGGGCCTCGTGTCGTCAACGGCGGTGACGCTCAACATGGCGCGGCTCGCGCGCGCCGACGGCGAGCGCTGCAACGTCTTTGCGGCCGGCGTCCTCGCCGCAGGAGCCGTCATGATGCTGCGCGTCCTGGTTATCGTCGGCATCGTCAACGTCGCGCTGCTCCCGTCGCTTACGCTGCCGCTGCTCCTCGCCGCGCTCGCGCTCGCCGGCATCGCCGGCTACCTCGCCAACTGGGGGCATGAGGATTGCCCGGTCGGAAAGCCCATCTCGCTGCAAAATCCCTTTGAGCTGCGCGTCGTGCTCGAGTTCGGCGGCCTCCTCGCCGTCATCATGGCGGCAACGAAGCTGCTCTCTGCCTGGGCAGGATCGGAGGGGGAGATCATGCTTGCCGCGGTCTCGGGCCTCATCGACGTCGACGCCATCACCATCTCGCTCGCCCGGCTTGCGCCTCAGGGGCTCGCACCCACGAGCGCGGTGTGGGCGATCCTCGTGGCGGTGGTGGCGAACAGCCTATCCAAGATCGTGCTTGCGATGGCCGTGGGCGGCTGGTCGTTCGGCAGGATCGTGGCGCGCGGAATCGCGGCCGCACTTGCTGTGGCGGCGATCGGGCTCACGCCGGCGCTGCTGTGGTGACGCCCTTCCGCGAGTCCTCGTCGCAGTACCACGCCGCGAGCCATCACCGCTCCTTGCGCAGCGACATGATGTAGGCGGCAAGCGCGAACATCTCGTCCTGGGTCAGGTGGTGGTTCGGCATCATCGGCGGCACGGACTTGAGCCAGAGGACGATGCCGTCGAACGTCTGGCCGGGGCGGTTCGCCACCGCGACGAAACCGGGAATGCCCATCGATCCCTGCTTTTCGCCCTGGCCCTCATTGAGATGGCACTGTGCGCACAGCGCATGCGCGAGCTCGCCGCCCTTGGCGACGTCGTCGGCTGCCGCCCTCGCCGGCGCTGCGAGCGCCAGGGAGGCGGCCAGGATACGGCATAGGGCCGAGAAAGAGTGATGCCGCATCGCGCCTCCTCCCGAGCGAGCAACGCTAGCCGATTCCGCGCGCACGAGCTTGATCCAAGTCACGGCGCATCGCGCCGACCCGACCTAGGTTTCCGGTCGGCGCGAAGCGAGCGCCGTACGGAGACTTGCTATGGATCTCAATGAAGGAACGCTCGACCGCGGCTTGCGCATCCTGGTCGGGCTGGTGCTCATCGCCTTCCCTCTCGGATTTTTCGGGATGGACCATGCCTACGTATGGGGCTGGATCGGCCTCGTGCCCCTGGTGACCGGGCTCGTCGGCTGGTGCCCGGCTTACACCCTGTTCGGCTTCAAGACCTGCGCGCGCTGACCGGCCCTATTTTCAATCGGGCAACGGCACGCCGGCAGCGGTGAAGGCCGCACGTTGGCGCGCCTCGACCTCGGCGAGCCTGAACCCCTCGATCGTCTCGTTGAACAGGCGATACCAGTTCTGCCGCGCGTCTAGGTGCAGGAACACGCCGCCGAGCCCGATCGCCGCGCGATCCATGAACACGAACTCACGCGGCACCGTCACCGGCCCTTTCTCGCGCAGGATCGTGTGGACGCGGTGGGCCTCCCGGCGCCCGTACTCGGCCGGCGTCGTGCCCTCGTCGATGGCGCGCTCGCGGTCGTCGAGCAACGGGCCGTAGATGAAGCGCGCCCAGATGTTCATAGCCTCGATGAGCTCCCCCGACAGCCCGCGGAAGCCCCAGGTCTCGTAGGCGTGCACGACGAGGTCACGGTTGCCGGTGAGGAGGCCGTTGTAGAGGTCGATGACGCCCTGCACGAACGACGGATGGAAGCTGCGGATGCAGCCGTAGTCGAGCAGGTTGATCCCGGCGGCACGGCCCACAGTTGCCTGGCGTGGACTGTCTCCGTCGCTCGCATCGAAAATAGTGTAGTTGCCGAGGTGCGGATCGCCGTGAATGACGCCGTAATGGCTGAAGGGGAACCACCAGGCGCGGAACATCGCGCGCGCTATCGCATTGCGGTCCTCGATCGGTGCCGGCTTGTAGTCGAGCAGCTTCCCGCCATCGAGCCAGGTCATGGTGAGCAGGCGCTTGGTCGACAGCTCGGGAAGGACATCGGGCACGCGAATGTGCTCATCGATCGCGAAGATGGTGCGGTAGAGGCGCATGTGGCGCGCTTCCAGCCCGTAGTCGAGCTCCTCACGCAGGCGCGCCGCAATCTCTTTCTGGATCTCACCCGTCGTCACGCCCGGGTCCATGCGCGCGTGAATGGCGAAGATCGCCTTGAGCTGCGTGAGGTCGGCCTCGACCGCCGAGGGCATATCGGGATACTGCAGCTTCACCGCCAGCCGGCGGCCATCGTGCGCTACCGCGCAGTGCACCTGGCCGAGCGAGGCCGAGGCCGCGGCCTCCATCTCGAAACTTTGGAAGCGCTGCGCCCAATCGGGCCCCAGCTCGGCCGCGAGGCGCCGCCTGACGAAGGCCGGTCCCATGGCCGGAGCCGCCGACTGCAGCTGCATGAGCTCGCGTGCGTACTCGGCGGGCAGCGCCTCGGGGATGGTCGAGAGAAACTGCGCGACCTTCATCAGCGGGCCTTTCAGGCCGCCGAGTGCCGCCGCGAGATCGGCCGCCGCGCGCGCAGGGTCGTAGTCGCGCCCCAGCAGCCGGCCGCCGGCGACGCGCGCAGCAACGGCGCCGACGTTGGTGCCGACGCGCACGTAGCGCGCAGCCCGCGCCGAAAACCTGTTCTCCTCGTTCGCCATCGCTGAATTTTCCCGGGGAGAGCACCCGCGCTCTTGGCGCATTTGGCATATCGGGGCGCTGCCGTCAGCCGCGCAAGGCGCTCGCGTCTAGACCGCGACCTGGGTGCCGACCTCGACCACGCGGTCGGTCGGGATCTGGAAGTAGGTCGTCGCGTCCTGGGCGCTGCGCGCGAGCGCCACGAACAGGCGATCCTGCCAGCCGGGCATCTCGGACTTCGGCGTCACCTTCAAGTTGCGGCGCGACAGGAAGAACGAGGTGGCGCTGATGTCGACGTTGAGGTCCTTGCGCCGGCACTGATCGAAGATCTTCGGGACGCTCGGCGTCTCCATGAAGCCGTAACGCGCAACGACGCGGATGAAGCTGTCGCTGACGCGATCGACCGTCACGCGCTCATAACGCGGCACGCGCGGGGTGTCCTCGGTCTTGATCGACAGGATGATGTTGCGCTCGTGCAGCACGCGGTTGTGCTTGAGGTTGTGCATGAGCGCCGTCGGCGCGGCATTGGGGTCGCCGGTGAAGAACACCGCCGTGCCCGGCACGCGATGCGGGGGCTTCGCCTCGAGCTTGCGCAGGAGCCAGTCGAGATCGGCCTCGTTCTTGCGCGTCTGTCTTGACGAGGAGGCGTGAGCCTCTGACCCAGGTAACGATCACCAGGGCAACGCAGCTCGCCATCAGCAGAGGGACCCAGGCGCCCTCGAAAAGCTTCAGCATGTTCGCCGCGAAAAACGCCTGCTCGACGAGGAGGAGCGGTACGATCAGGGCCGCGACTTGCCACAGCTTCCATCCCCACATCCGCCAGATGACAAAGAATGCCATGAGCGACGCGATGATCATCTGTGCCGTGACGGCAACGCCGTACGCAGAGGCCAGACTGCTCGAGTTCTTGAACAACAGCACCATCAGCATGACGGCTACGAGCAGAATCCAGTTCACGCGCGGCATGTAGATCTGCCCGGAGACGGATTCGGATGTGTGCGTGATGCCGAAGCGAGGCAACAAGCCGAGCTGGATCGCCTGGCGTGTCAGCGAGAAAGCGCCGGTGATCACCGCCTGGCTGGCGATGATGGTCGCGAGCGTCGCGAGGATGACCATGGGAACGAGCGCCCACTCGGGATAGAGGAGATAGAACGGGTTCTCGATCGCCTCGGGACGCGCAAGGACGAGTGCGCCCTGGCCGAAGTAATTGATGATCAGCGAGGGTAGCACGAGCGCGAACCAAGCGATCTGGATCGGCTTACGGCCGAAGTGACCGAGATCGGCGTAAAGCGCCTCCGCGCCCGTGACCGCCAGGAAGACGAGACCGAGAACGGTGAGCCCGACAAGACCGTGGCTCACGACGAAGCGGATGCCGTACCAGGGATTGACGGCGACGAGCACGTCGGGATTGGCGACCACATGGACGAGGCCGCCAACCGTGATTACGGCAAACCAGATGACCATAATCGGCCCGAACAGGGCAGCCACTGTCGCCGTGCCGCGCGATTGAGCGGCAAACAGGCAAATCAGAATCACGGCAGAGAGCGGTAGGACTATGTCTGCGAACGCCGGCGAGACGAGCTTCAAACCTTCCACGGCAGACAAGACTGAAATCGCCGGCGTGATCACGGCATCGCCGTAGAAGAACGAGGCACCCGCGATGCCGAGCCCCAAGAGCACGGGCGCACTGCGCTTTGCTACGGACTGACCGAGCGCCATGAGCGCGAAGGTGCCGCCTTCGCCGTGGTTGTCGGCGCGCAACAGAATGATGACGTACTTGAGCGTGACGATGAGCAACAGTGCCCAGAGGATGAGCGAGAGCACGCCGAACACGGCTTCGCGGCCGGCAAAGCTCGAAGCCTTGGCGGCAATAATCGCCTCGTGGAAGGCGTAGAGCGGGCTCGTGCCGATGTCACCGTAGACGACGCCGACGGAACCGACGACGAGAGGCCAAAAATGCTTGTCGAGAGTGTCGTCGGGCTGCTCGAAGCCCTTCGCCAACTGCGATTGTGCCACCATGGCACCTCATGTTGAGCTGGCTGCAGTGCAGCAATGGCGCGCGCTTGTACCCAGTAATGGCGCCCGAGGGAAACCCCCTAATTCGCTCAGCCCCCCGCTTCGCGTTCTTGACAATGCCCGCTAGAGTCTGGAGCGGGGACAAGCACTTGCCTTGCTACCTGAGCCACAAAGCAACGTTATCCTATCTCGGTAAATTGTAGCGCTGCGGCGCGGAACCTCGTGGCCCTCAAGCCGCCGCGTCGGCCCGCTCCAGCTCGTCGATCATGCCCTCGATGACCTTGAGACCCTTCTGCCAGAACTCGGGCTTGGACGCATCGAGCCCGAACGGCGCCAGGAGCTCGGAGTGGTGCTTGGTGCCGCCGGCTTTGAGCATATCGAAATACTTGGCGACGAAGCCCGGGTGCGCCTCCTCGTAGAGGCCATAGAGCGAGTTCACGAGGCAGTCCCCGAACGCATAGGCGTAGACGTAGAATGGCGAGTGGATGAAGTGCGGCACGTAGGTCCAGAACACCTCGTAGCCGGGCTTCAGCTCGACGCCCGGGCCTAGGCTTTCGGTCTGCACCTCGAGCCATATGGCGTTCAGCTGGTCGGGCGTCAGCTCGCCTTGCCGGCGCGCCTCGTGCACCTTGCGCTCGAAGGTGTAGAACGCGATCTGGCGCACCACGGTGTTGAGCATGTCCTCGACCTTGCCGGCGAGGAACGCCTTGCGCTCCTTGGGGTCGCGGATCTCCTTGAGCAGCGCTTTGAAGGTCAGCATCTCGCCGAACACGGAGGCGGTCTCCGCGAGCGTCAGCGGCGTCGGTGCCATCAGCGCACCCTGCGGACGCGCCAGCATCTGGTGCACGCCGTGGCCGAGCTCGTGCGCGAGCGTCATCACATCGCGCGGCTTGCCGAGGTAGTTGAGCAGCACGTAGGGGTGCACCGAGGGGACGGTCGAAGCCGAGAACGCGCCCGGCGCCTTGCCGGGCCGGATCGAGGCGTCGATCCAGCGCTTGTCAAAGAACTCCTTGGCGACGTTCGCCATCTCGGGTGCAAAGGCGCCGTAGGCTCCGAGCACGAGCGAGCGCGCATCCGTCCAGGAAAACGTTCGCTCCGGCTTATCGGGCAGCGGCGCGTTGCGGTCCCAGTGTGCGAGCCGCTCCTTGCCGAGCCACTTCGCCTTCATCTTGTAGTAGCGATGCGAAAGGCGCGGGTAGGCGTCGCGCACGCTCTTGACCAGCGCGTCAACGACGGGAGCCTCGACACGGTTGGCAAGGTGGCGGCTGTCGGCGACATCCTTGAAGCCGCGCCAGCGGTCGGAGATCTCCTTGTCCTTCGCCAACGTGTTGGTGATGAGCGCAAACAGGCGGACGTTGTCCTTGAACACCTTTGCGAGCGCTTCCGCCGCGGCCCTGCGCTTCTCCTCCTTCGGGTCGGAGAGCAGGTTGAGCGTGAGCTCCAGCTGCAGCGGCTCTGGCGCACCCTCGACGGGAAAGCGCAGCGCCGTCATCGTCTCGCTGAACAGGCGGTCCCAGGCCGAGTTGGAGGTCTGGCTCTTCTCGTGGAACAGCCGCTCCAGCGTCTCCTCGAGCTGGTAGGGCTTCTCCTTGCGGACGTTCTCGATCCACGGCTTGTAGCGGGCGAGCCGCGGGCTCTTGAGCGCCTCCGCCATGCGCTGGTCCTCGACCTGGTTCAGCTCCAGGTCGAAGAAGATGATGTCGGTAGAAATCGCCGTCAGCTTCTCGGAGATGTCGCCATAGAACTTGGCGCGCGTCTGGTCCGACTGGTCGGCGGCATAGTTAAGCCCGGCAAACGACGCCGAGCCGGCCCATAACCTCGACGAGGCGCTCGAACTCCTCGATCGCGGAGGCGAGCCCGTCGGCGTCGAGGTGTGCGAGCTTGCCGCGATAGGCCTCCTTGATGCGTCGGGCTTCAGCCGCTGCCTTCTCCAGATCGCGAGCGACCTCAGGCGCGTCGGGCGCGGTGTAGAGATCGGCGAGCGTCCATTCGGGCAGGGTGCCGAGCTCGGCCGCTGCTCCATTTCCCGCCCCGTGCTGTTGGTGGGCTCTTGGGAAGTGGGGCAAGCCGCGCATGTCAGTTCGCATCGAAAAGTCTCCGGATCGCAGGTGGGGCAGGTCGTTAACCTGGGGATGGCGCGGCGTCAAAGCAACGCCAATTTCGACCCGAGGCGGGCCTTCTGCCCAAAAAAGGCTCAACCTGAGCCCTCTCGCAACGCCTTATTTACCCATGTTGGGCAATCTCGTCTCTGTTGAGTGACCTGCTGGTGGCCGACTGTCCTTTTCCGAAGCATTCGGACTTGGAACCGCCAGTTCAGGGTCGGTGAGGTTGAGTTCGAGTGCCATATGGTCAAGAGTCTCCTAATCGTCGATGACGATCCCGCCCAGCGCCGCATACTCGAAGAAACAGTCAAGCGGCTAGGCTTCGAAACCAAAACCGCCAGTTCCGGCGAGCAAGCCTTACAGATCCTCGATGGACCGACGGGGGCCGATATCGGCCTCGTGCTCCTCGATCTCGTCATGGACGGGGTCGACGGCATGGCGGTGCTCGACAAGCTAAACGGCAAGCCGGGACTGCCCCCGATCATCGTGCAAACCGCGCACGGCTCGATCGACGCCGCCATCAACGCCATGCGCGCCGGCGCCGTCGATTTCGTGGTGAAGCCCGCTTCGCCCGAGCGCCTCGAGGTCTCCATCAAAAGCGCACTCAAGATCGAGGCGCTCGCCGATGAGATCAGCCGCATCAAGAAGAAGGTGCAGGGGACGCTCACCTTCGCCGATCTCATCATCCGCGGCGACGGCATGGAACGCGTTATCGCACTCGGCAAGCGCGCCGCCGCCTCCAACATCCCCGTGCTGATCGAGGGCGAGTCGGGCGTCGGCAAGGAGCTGATCGCCCGCGCCGTCCAGGGCGAAAGCGAGCGCGCCGGCAAGCCGTTCATCGTCGTCAACTGCGGCGCCATCCCCGAGAACCTCGTCGAGAGCGTCCTATTTGGGCACGAGAAGGGCTCCTTCACCGGCGCCGTCGACAAGCGCATCGGAAAGTTCCAGGAGGCCGACGGCGGCACGCTCTTCCTGGACGAGATCGGCGAGCTCCCGCTCGACGCGCAGGTGAAGCTCTTGCGCGCGCTGCAGGAGGGCGAGATCGACCCGGTTGGCTCGAAGCGGCCGATCAGGATCGACTTCCGCCTCATCTCGGCGACCAACCGCAACATGATCCAGCTCGTGCGCGAGGGTAAGTTCCGCGAGGATCTCTACTACCGCATGAACGTGTTCCCGATCTGGGTGCCCCCCCTGCGCGAGCGCATCGGGGACGTGCCGGAGCTGGTGCAGCACTTCATGGCGCGCTTTGGCGCCGAGGAAGGCAAGCGCATCAGCGGCATCAGCGATGACGCGTTGCGGCTGCTGAAGAGCTATCCGTGGCCGGGCAACGTGCGCCAGCTCGAGAACGCGGTGTTCCGCGCCGTCGTGCTGTGCGATGGCCCCGAGCTGACGGTTGCGGAGTTCCCGCAGATCGCCGCCCACGTCACTGGTTATGACGTGGTGCAGCCGCCGCCGGCACCGGCCCTGAAGCAGATGGCCTTCAAGGGCCCCGCGCTGCTCGGTGCCGAAGCCATCATCCCGCAGACGATGGAGATCCGCGGCGGCACCGGCGACAGCGCGCTCGGCATCCCCGTGGTCACCGACGCCGGCGAGATCCGGCCGCTCGACGAGATCGAGGCGGACATGATCCGCCTGGCGCTCGGCCGCTATCGCGGACACATGACCGAGGTCGCGAAGCGCTTGAAGATCGGCCGCTCGACCCTCTACCGCAAGATGCAGGAGTACGGGCTCGAGCCCCGCGCCTGAGACGGCGCCTAGCTGCCGGACGGAAATACGCCGCGTCACCCACGGGTGGCGCGGCGTTTTCGTTTCAGAGGGTCGAATTCCAGGATAGCAGACACGGCCCGTCGCAATTGCGCAACAGTCCTCTTGCAGGTTGCTGTCACGAACGGTCACGACCGATGCCTGCGGTGGCAGCAACATCGTTGCTCGGATAGCGTGCCGACCCTGCAAGCGTGGAGTATCCGTATGTTGCGTTGGTGTGTGCTGGCTCTCGGTCTCGCTTCGAGCACCGGTTTCGTGGCGGTTGCCGAGGCGAAGAAGCCCGCTCCGCCGCCGCGCGTTGCCGCCGCCGAGACGCTTCCGGCCGCCGCTCCTCCCGTTGCGCCCTCACCGGCACCTCAGGATGCGCTTGGCATAGCGCTACAGCAGAAGCTGTCGGCTGCCACCAAGTTGCGCCGCGATGACGGCGACGCACAGGACCGCGCCGCGCTGGTAGCGTTTTACGCGACGCGCATCTACGCGCCGCTGTGGATCTCCAACGGCGCGCTGAACGCCAAGGCCGCGGCCATTGTCGCCGAGGTCGGCAAGGCCGACGATTGGGGCCTCGAGGCCAAGGACTTTGCCG
Organism: uncultured Alphaproteobacteria bacterium; assembly: GCA_963817485.1. Classification (GTDB taxonomy): domain Bacteria; phylum Pseudomonadota; class Alphaproteobacteria; order Rhizobiales; family Hyphomicrobiaceae; genus Hyphomicrobium_A. The sequence continues at coordinate 28,372 of CAWFOR010000024.1, forward strand.
TTCCGACGGTCGCCGCCGCCCCGAGCGTCGACGCGCTCGCTGACGCCGAGGTGACTCTGTCGCTTACGGCACTGAAGTATGCGCGCTATGCGCGCGGGGGCCGCATCACGGATCCGGCAACCCAGCTCAGCTCCTACCTCGATCGCAAGCCGCAGCTCATCGATGCCAAGGATGTGGTCGAGAAGCTCGCGGCGGCCGGCGAGCCCGACGCCTATTTGCGTAGCCTGCATCCGAAGCATCCGCAGTTCGAGAAGCTGCGCCAGAAGTATCTCGAGCTGCGCGCCGGGGCCGCGACACCGACCGTTGTCCGTATCCCCGACGGCGGCCACATCACGCCCGGGAAGCGTGATGCGCAGGTCTCCCTGCTGCGCAAGCGCTTGCAAGTGCCGCTGCCGGCCGCCACCGACAAGCCAGTCGACGAGACCTTCTACGATGACGGGCTGAAGGCCGCAGTCATGGCCTTCCAGAAGGAGCACGGTATGCGGCCCGACGGCATCGTCGGCAACGCGACGCGTGCGGCTCTAAACGACGTGGACGTGCTCAGCCCGCAGAAGATCCTCGCCAACATGGAGGAGCTGCGGTGGATGCCCGACGACCTCGGCGAGCTCTACGTGACGGTCAACATCCCCGAGTTCACGCTGCGCATCGTCAAGAACGGCGCCGTCATCCATACCGAGCGCGTCATCACGGGCCTCCCCGACAAGCAGACGCCGGTGTTCTCCGAGACGATGAAGACCATCATCTTCAAGCCGCGCTGGAACGTGCCGGAGTCGATCAAGGTGGTGGAGCTGTGGCCGAGCCTCGCACGCGGGGGCACATACTTCAGCCGCCAGGGGCTGCGTCTGTCGCAGAACGGCCGCGAGGTCGATCCGTCGAGCGTCGATTGGAGCTCGGTCGATATCCGCAAGTACGACATCTATCAGCCGCCGGGCGGAAGCAACGTGCTGGGCGAGTTGAAGTTCGCCTTCCCCAACAAGCATACTGTCTACATGCACGACACGCCGACGAAGGCCCTGTTCGACGAGGCGAGCCGGCCATTCAGCCACGGCTGCATGCGCGTGCGCAATCCGCGCCGCATGGCCGAGATCCTGCTCTTCGAGGACAAGGGCTGGGATGCGGCCAAGATCGCCGAGCTGCTGGCCACTGGCCCCGACAACAACGAGGTGCCGATCGACAAGAAGATCGGCGTGCACATCACCTATCTGACCGCCTGGGTCGACGAGAAGGGCGAGCTGCAGACCGCTCGCGACGTGTACGGCCACGAGAAGCGCATCACGCAGGCGCTGCAGGGCCAGTGGAGCCAGATCGCCAAGGGGCCGAACCACCTCGCCCCGCCGCAGACGCCCGAAAGCGTGTCCTATGCCTCGGGCAACCCCATAAAGAGCATCAACGACTTCTTCACGACGGCGCTCGGCGGCGGCTTCTGACTTAGGCTCACCGCCCGCAAATCTTAACCTATCTGGCGAGTTGCACCGGCGATGCTTGCACCGCCGCGATATGGCCGCGCGCGAGCCCATTTCTGCCCGCATTCAATCGTTACCAACCGTTAAGGGTTCGAGATTAACCCTGAGGGAAACGTGAATGCCGGTCGCATTGAGGGACGCTCGCCAAGCCGAGCGGTCCGCGAGCGTCGGTCAGGACACGGGGTGCACATTGGTATCGCGTAAACGTGGGCTCCTCGCGGGCTTGGCTGCCGCATTGTTGGGGATGAGCGCGGGCGCGCCGCAGGTTGTCGCCACGTTCGGCAACACGCGCACGATCTCGATGCATCACATCCACACGGATGAGACCATCACCATCACCTACAAGAAGGACGGCAAGTACGACCCGGAAGCCCTGAAGAAGCTCAACTGGTTCCTGCGCGACTGGCGCGAGAACAAGTCGACCGAGATGGATCCGAGGACCATCGATCTCCTCTGGGAGATGCATACCGAACTCGGCAGCAAGGTTCCGATCGACATCATCTGCGGCTATCGCTCGGAGAAGACGAACGAGATGCTCCGCCGCACCGTCGGCGGACAGGCCAAGCAGAGCCAGCACATCACGGGCAAGGCGATCGACGCCGTGTTTCCCGACGTGCCGCTGAAGCAGATGCGCTATTCCGCATTGATCCGCGAGGTCGGCGGCGTGGGCTACTACCCGACGTCGGGAACGCCGTTCGTGCACGTCGATACCGGCCCCGTACGCGCCTGGCCGCGCCTGCCGCGCTACGAGCTCGCTCTGCTGTTCCCCAACGGGGAGACCAAGCACAAGCCTGACGATGGCAATTCCATCACCAAGGACGACGTGCGCCGCGCGCAAGAGCGCCATAAGGATGCGGCGACCGAGGTCGCAGCCTTCTTCGATCTCCACAACCACCCGAAGCCGGCGGTCGAGATCGCGGACGCCTCATCGCCGCCGGTCGCGGTGCCGGCGCCGCAGCTCGCAAAGCCCCGCGGTGTTCGCGTCGCCGCGATTGTTCCGACTGCCCCCGCCGAGCCGCAGTTGACCAGCGCGCCGCAGCAGCGGCACTCACCACGGCCGCCTGCCGCGGCGGCCGCCCCACCCTCGGATACCGACCGCGGCGCGCTCAACGCGCTTGTCACGCTCGCCGCGCTCAAATCGACCGATGCTCCTCAGGAGCACCCGCCTGCCGCCGACCGCGTCGGGCTCGACCGGCTCGTGACCGCGTCCGCCAATGCCATGCCCACGCTGCGCCCGACCGTCAAAGACGATGCAGGGCCGCCAAAAGACGCCGTGCGCGTGGCCTCGCTCGAAGCGGCGCCAAAGCCGGCAAGCGGACCAACGCCTCCGGTGACAGCCGCAGCCGGCGTCAACGACGGCTGGGCCCCCGCGCCCGAGTTCGACGACGACCACCCGGACGAGGTCTCGTATCGGCCGTTCCCGATTGCGCCGTTGCTGACGGAATCTCCTTCTGCCGACGATGCTGCGCTCGTGAAGCTCGTGCACCCCGACATCGCGCGAACGCTCGAGCTGCTCGACGATCGCCCTGTCGTTCTGCCGCTGCACCTGCGGCCGGGCGAGCAGTCGGCGGAGGTGGCAGGAGCCCAGCAGTTCCGCGGCGAAGCCGTCGATGCTTCATCGCTCGGCCCAAGCCGCCGCTCGACCGTTGCACCTGCCGGCCCTGCTCCCGAGGGTCTTGCCTCGCACGCCGTCAAGACGACCGAGCGGTGAGTGGATGCCTGTGGCGGGGGTTCTTGCGCCCCGGCGGCACGCAGCCCTTCGACCACGCGACCTTGATCAGCCGCCCCAGCTCCCGATAGTCGGCCGACCGCGGCGAGGTCGCCCGCCATGCGAGCCCGACCGTGCGGTGCGGCTCCGGCTCGACGAAGCGGGTCAGCCCGATCTCGCGGCCCCGCGCCTCCACGTTGAGGCACATCTCCGGCAACAGCGTGATGCCGTAGCCCGCGGCCACCATCTCCACGATCGTCGACAGGCTCGAGACGCCGAAGGTGTTGACGGTCGAGACCTGCTGCAGATTGCAGTAGGTGAGCGCCTGGTCACGCAGGCAGTGACCTTCCTCCAGCAGGAGCAGGCGCTCGTGCTCGACGAGGTCCTTGGTGGCTCGCACGCGCGCGCTTAAGCGGCGCGCGGCGGGCAACGCCAGCAGGAAGCGGTCGTCGAACAGCGACAGCGTCTCGATCTCGGGATGCACGATCGGCAGCGCGAGGAGGAGCACGTCGAGCTTTCCCTCGATCAGCTCGTGCGTCAGCGGCAGCGTCTGCGTCTCGCGCACGTGCAGCTCGAGGCCCGGATAGCTCTCGCGCAGGAGCGGCAGCAGCGGCGGCAGCATGTAGGGTGCGATCGAGGGGATGACGCCGAGGCGCAGCGAGCCCGCGAGTAGCTCGTTGGCGTGCTGTGCGAACTCGATCATCTCGCGCACGTCGCCGAGGATGCGGGCCGCGCGCTCGGCGATCTCGCGCCCCTTGTCCGACAGCAGCACGCCGGCACGCGTGCGCTCGACGAGGATAAGGCCGAGCTGCTCTTCGAGCTCGTGGATCTGCATGGAAAGGGCTGGCTGCGTCACCGCGCAGGTCTCCGCTGCGCGGCCGAAATGTTGCTCGCGGGCCAACGCGTCGAAATAGCGGAGCTGCTTCAGCGTCACGTGTGGAGGCATAAGAAACTCTGATCTCACGACCAATATAATACGATTAGAACTTATGCACCCCCCATGTCTATATGGCGGCTCAAGCTACTCTCGGCGAGCCGTGGTGCGGGCTTTGATCCCGCGCTCCTCGCCGTGCCGGACCGGCGAGGTTGGGCTAACCCCCTTCTCTAGCCGTGGGCGCCTCGGCCGAGCGCCGAATCGGACGGGGCGCCCTCCTCACTTCCGCCTAAGCAGGCGATGCTGGTCCATGTCACTCCGCGGCAATCATCGATTCCTTCGGTGCGTCGGCAAGCATGCCGAGCGCGTGCATGTAGACCTCGAGGATGGCGTCCTCCTCGGTGCGCTCGGTCTCGCTCTTTTTGCGCAGGCGCACGATCTGGCGCAGCACTTTCACGTCGAAGCCCATCGCCTTTGCCTCGAGGAACTTGTCGCGCAGGTCGCCAGCAAGCGCTTTCTTCTCCTCCTCCAAGCGTTCGATCTGTTCGACGAGCTGGCGCAATTGCTTTTGCGCCGAAGCCTGTAGCGTCGTCATCCGTCTCTCCCCGCTGTGATGGAACTTGTGAGGGACGCTAGCGGCGTCGCGGGGGCGCTTCAAGGCGAACGCCCAAGCGATCCAGAGGATTCTTGCGGATGCGCCCGCAAAGCCCCTCGATATCGCGGTTTTCGGCAAAAGAGCTGATTGTCAGGCGCTCTTGGCCGCAAGCGCCGTGAACGGGGGCGCCCCCTCGGCATCCGTGTGCGAGCCGAAATAGTGCACGCTGTGCAGCCCATCACGCAGATCGGCGCGTCCGAGAATCGCTCTCGCGGCATTGGCGATCCGCTGCGCCCACGCTTTTTGCCCCTCAGGCGTGCGGATCAGATCCTGGCGCACCTCGATGATCGTGTGCGCGAGCCCGCGCCGCGTGCCGTGCTGCCACATGCAGTCGCCCGCGAGCTTGCCATCGTAGGGCTCGTTCTCGCCGACGACCACGCCGCGCTCGGCGCGCAGCGCCTCCAGCATGGGCAAGGCGAAGCGATGGTCGCGGTCCCACAGGATCGCGGCGTCCCAGGGGCGCGGCACGCCTTTCCAATTGTCGGTGAAGCTGTGGATCGAGAGCAGCACGGGCGGCACACCGGCCGCCGTGCACGTCTCGATCATCGTGTCGATCGCGAGGTGATAGGGCTCGTAGTAGGCGCGCACCCGCTTTTCCCGCTCCACCTCGTCGAGGTGGCGGTTGCCGGGCACGACGGCGCCGTCCGAGATGCGCATGATCAGCGTCGGATCGTCGAGGCCGCGGTTGGGATCGATCAGCAGCCGGGAAAAACGCGTCGAGATGGCCGGCACGCCGAGCGCCTGTGCAATCCCCTTCGTTACGCCCAACGCGCCGATGTCGTAGGCGATGTGGCGCTCGAGCTCTCTGCGCTCGAGGCCCAGGGTTCCGTAGGCGCCAGGAAGCGCGTTGACCGCGTGATCGCAGATGAGGATCAGCCCGGCATCGCTGCGGCCGGGAATGATCTCATAGCTGTCGGTGATTTCGGGCGCAGCGAGGGGAGAGGTTTCGCGCCGGGCGGCGTCTGGCATGCGTTCGAATATAGCTTCGCGAACCAGCGAAAACCACCCGCGTCGGTGCGGCGACTTGACGGTCTGGGGACAATTGCGCAAACCACGCAGGGAAGAAATCGGGGGATTTCTGATGCCGCCACCGGCGCCGACTTGCGGCTGACCTTGCGGAAAATGCCCTGCCCGCTCTGCTCCTTGGCCAAAACGCCAAGGCAACCTCAATAGGGCAATCTCAATGCCGCCAACTTCCTGGAAAACAACCGCTCATCCGGCCGCCCTCGGGTTGCCGTTAGCGCACTCCTGTCGGGCCCGCCCCACCTCATGTCGATAACGCCTCGATCGTCGCTCTCGCTGCGCGCGAAAAAGCCGCGGAGCTGATGCCGTGGAGCCCGAGCGAGGAGACCGGCTTTGGCGCGGCATGGGGCAACTTGCCTCTGCCGGGGCACTCCTGATGATGGCGGTGGCTACCGCAGGCGCCGCTCGCGCCGATCTCAAGCTGTGCAATTCGACCTCGAGCCGCATCGGCGTCGCCGTCGGCTACCGCGACCAGACGGGCTGGGCGACCGAGGGCTGGTGGAATATTGCCTCGCAAACCTGCGAGACCCTGCTAAAGGGTGCGGTTCCAAGCCGCTTCATCTATGTCCACGCCCTCGACTACGACCGCGGGGGAGAGTGGGCCGGAAAGAACTTCATGTGCACTGCCGACCGATCGTTCGCCATCCGGGGTGTTCAAGACTGTCCCCAGCGCGGCTATAAGCGCACCGGATTCTTCGAGGTGGACACCGGCGAGTTGCAGGAGTGGACCATCCGCCTCACCGATCCAGAGCAGGATCACGGGGCGGCCGAGAAATGAGACGTAACAGACGGGTCAAGGTGGTTGCGACCTTGGGCCCAGCCTCGTCTGCAACGGAGATGATCGAACGCCTGTTTCTCGCCGGCGTCGACGTGTTCCGCATCAACATGAGCCACTCCTCGCACGAGACCGCGCGGGCTCTGCAGAACTCCGTCCGCTGGGTGGCGAAGCGCCACCGCCATCCGATCGGCATCCTCGGTGACCTGCAAGGCCCGAAGTTCCGCGTCGGCGACTTTCACGGCGGCCGCGTATTCGTCAACGACGGCTCGATTTTCCGCTTCGAGCGCGACGAGAAGCCCGGCAGCAACGACGGCGTGCACCTGCCGCACCCGCAGATCTTTTCGGCGGTGGCGCCCGGTCACGCGCTTCTGCTCGACGACGGCAAGATCCGCATGCGTGTCATCGAGGCCACCGCCAACACCATTGCGGCCGAGGTCCTCGTCGGGGGCGCGCTCTCGAGCCGCAAGGGCATCAGCCTGCCCGACACGCTTCTGCCCGTCGGCCCGCTCACGACCAAGGACCGCACGGACCTCGCGCACCTCTTAAAGATCGGCGTCGACTGGATCGCGCTGTCGTTCCTGCAGCGTGGAGCCGACGTGCACGACGTGCGCAAGCTCGTCGGCGATCGCGCGGCGATCCTCGCAAAGATCGAGAAGCCGTCGGCCATCACCGATCTCGACGCCATCATCGCCGCCTCCGACGGGATCATGGTCGCGCGCGGCGACCTCGGCGTGGAGATCCCTGTCGAGCGGGTGCCGGGCCTGCAGAAGAAGATCACGCGCAAGGCGCGCGCCGCCGGCAAGCCGGTGGTGGTCGCGACGCAGATGCTCGAAAGCATGATCTCCTCCCCCGTGCCGACGCGCGCCGAGGTGTCCGACGTCGCGACCGCCGTGTTCGACGGCGCCGACGCGGTGATGCTGTCGGCGGAGATCCGCGATCGGGCAGTTCCCGCTGGAGGCGATCCAGATGGTCGACCGCATCGCCATCGAAGTGGAGGCGGACCCGAGCTACGACGCCATCCTGCACGCGACGACCACGACGCCGCAGCCGACCGGCGCCGACGCCATCGCCGCCGCCGCGCACGCCATCGCCGACACGGTCAAGCTCGCGGCCATCGTCTGCTACACGGCGACCGGCTCGACCGCACTGCGCGTGACGCGCGAGCGCCCGGGCCTGCCCATCATCGGGCTGACCCCCGTCGAGGCGACGGCGCGGCGGCTTTCGCTTGCCTGGGGCGTCCAGTCGGTGATGACCGCGGACCCGGCAAACCTGACGGACATGGTCAGCAAGGCGTGCCGTATCGCCTTCGATGAGGGTTTCGTGAAGGCGCGCGACGGCATCCTCATCACGGCCGGCATCCCGCTCGGCTCACCCGGCGCGACCAACATGATCCGCATCGCGTTCGTGGACGAGAACGGCGCCCCAACGGCCGAGCTGCACTGAGACTGTCGCTCACGGCCGAAAGGGGCCGAGGACGGCCCAATCCTAAATGCCTTGGCCCTCGACCTCGACCGAAAGCGCGCTCTCGGCCTCCTTTGCCCCATCCGCGAAGGGGTTGATGCGCAGGAGCTGCTGGTAGGCGCGCAGCGCGCTCTTCTTCTGTCCGCTGTCACGGAGAATGCGGGCGAGCCCGTCGAGCGCCTTGTAGTGATTGGGGTCGAGTGCCAGCGCGCGGCGCAAGTCGCCGACGGCATGCTCGGTGTCACTCTGCAGGTAGTAGACGTAGGCGCGGCGGCTCCAGCCCTCCGCATAGTCGGGCGCAAGCTCGACGACGGCATCGAACATCTTGAGCGCGAGGTCGTTGCGCTGCTCGTTGACCGCCTTCAGGCCGCGGCGCATGAGCACGCCGATCGTGTCGCTGCCCGAGTGCAGCCACAGCCCCTCGATGGTCTTGGATATCTCGGCTGCCTGGTCGGCGTCGGGCGCTTTCGCAAGATGCGCGTAGAGCTCGGTCAGCATCGCCTCCTTGTCTTTGGGCGCGGCTTCGGCGGCTTTCTTTTTCGCCGCGGGCCCTGGGGCTTTTGGACCTGGTGCTTGGGGAGCGGGCGTTTCGGGACCCGGCAATGCCTGATCGGACGGCCGCGGATCGCTGCCGCCGTCGTCCGCCTGGGGATCTGGCGATTGGAGGTCGGGGATGTCGGGAACGCCGGAGCGCGGCCCGGGCGCCTCTGGGTCGTTCGGCACGGGACCGGTGATGATGCCTGGATCGGCCCCGTTGCCGATGCGCGGAGGCGGCCGCGCGTCCTGGGCCGTCGCGCCCGTAATCAGTAGGCTGGCGAGGAGGAAGGCTGCCGCCGCTGCGGCCAAGGCGTGCTCGTTGCGCATCCCAAACATAGGATGGCGGGCCGAGGCGTCAAAGCAGGCAAAATCTTGGCCGCACAAAGCCCGACTGGGCTCAGCCTGGGCTCAGCCCTGGCGTGCCTTGAAGCGCTTCTGCACCTTGTTGATCACGTAAACGCGACCCTTGCGGCGCACCAGGCGATTGGCGCGGTGGCGCGAGCGCAGCGACTTTAGCGAATTTCTGACTTTCATCTCAACACCGATGGCCTGCTAATTTATGGTGGGCGCGAGACAGGGATCGAACCTGTGACACCTACGATGTCGACGTAGTGCTCTACCGCTGAGCTACGC
>CAWFOR010000025.1:0-107079 GCA_963817485.1 uncultured Alphaproteobacteria bacterium
TTTTCGCATCTTGCGAGGAAATACAGCCCAAAAGAACTCGAACTTCTCGTATGCCTCATCTTCACCCAAACTGCTGAGCCCGGCGCCCGCATCGACGATAGCAGTGATCTCGCCGGTGCCTTCGTGGTTGTCATGCTGGCGCATTAGGTGTCGAGCATGGCTCGCCATAGCCGCCTTCCAGAGCAATCGCCAGCGTGGCAGAAAAGTTGTCAATTCCTTCGCCCAACTGGGAGGCCCGTTGGATGGCCGCTGCGACAGCTGCCTTTGCTTCGAGCCAATCTTTCCCGCACGGGGTCTCCAAACCCAGGCGTCGGTTCAAAAAGGTTGCTCTTGTAAGCCTCGTTCAAACCCGCAAGGGCTTCCCTCAACTCAAGCAACAGCGCGCTTGGGAACTCAGCACATAACACGTCGAGAATCGAGATGATCGCCTCTCTGCGTTTGTGATTGGATTGAACCGCTTTGGCAGCGCGATCGGTCTCAGCAATCACTCGACCGATCTCATCGGGTCTAAGCCCGTTGCTGGCGGAGTTCATCCAGTCAATTCCGCGTCAGCACAAGCAGGAAGAAGTAAGGCAACCACTCGCTCGGCGATCTCGTTCTTTGCTTCCTCCGCTACGTGCGCATACCGACTAGTCGTGTTCGGTCTTGAATGGCCGAGCTGCTTGCCAACCAAATAGATGGGCGCCCCTGACCCCACTGCAGCTGAAGCGAAGCCGTGTCTTAGATCATGAAGACGCCAGTGTCCGATGTCCGCGCGCTCAAGTATCTGCTTCCAATTCGTCTTGAAATTCACAAACGGCCGATTTGTTTTGGGGCTGGGAAAGATCCACCGGCAGCCGGCGAGGCGAGGCAGTGCAAGGATAAGGTCCAGGCTGCTGCCGGCAGTGCGATAACCTTCGCTCCGGTCTTGCTGTCGGGCAAAGTCAGACAACGCCGTTCAACATCTAACCAGGGCCATTGCGCCTCAAAGACTTCGCTTCGGCGAGCCCCGGTCATGATCATGACCTTCACACCGCCGGCGAAGAATGGATTGATTGCTTTCTCGAGAACCAGCTCATCAATGACCAGTACGATGCCGGAGAGATCCGTCGCTGTTGGGTAGCGATTGACTGGTTGCTCCCGGTTGCGAGCGACGGCCCCACACGGGTTGTCTGGGCGCATTTTGTTGCTAACGGCCCAGCTCATTAGTGACGAGAGGATGGCAAGCGCACGATTAGCTCGTGTGGGCGTTTTTGCGAGGGCGACATGCCACTCGGAGACATCGCTGTCAGTGATCGAGATCACGCGCCACTTGCCAAACCTCGGAATAATTAGTCCGTCAAGGATCTCCTCATAGTGCACGACGGTGCGCGGTCTGAGCTTTGGTCGGACGTGCTCTGCCACAAAGCGAGCCACGGCTTTCTCCATCGTCGGGGAAGACTTTCGTTTGTCGCGATCGGCTGCCGGATCCAATCCCTGGCGCTTCAAACCACGTAGTCGCTCCGCCTCGGCGCGAGCTTGGTCGGGCGTTAGATCGAGCTCGCTTCCGATGGAGTACCACCGCATGCGGCCGTTGAGGCGTATGTTTGGGCCATACAGGGCGTGCCGGTTTGGTCGGCGCACCTTGAACCCGGGCAGCGTGTTGTCAGTGAGCCAGTCACCCCGCTGTAATGCCGAGACAGATGCTCTGTTGATACGCTTCCTCGACCCCGCCATTGAAGTCCCCCGCCCGTGCAAGCAATCTGCAATCAGTTAGCCCGTCTACAGCGGACCCAATGCGTCCACCTATGTCAACGCGGGGGCTGATTTTGCTGGGGATTGGATTGTCGCAGACCTAGTTCGACCTTGGCAGCTCGAGATAGCCGATCTTGGGGCCGAGCGCCTGGCGCTTGGCCTCGAGATGCTCCATCACCTCGCGCGCGTGCAGCGGGCGCCCCTTGCGCTCGACGCTGTGGCGCTCGAGCGCCATCAGATCTTGCAGCAGCGGCTCGGCGGTGAACTGCAGCATAGCGACGGCCTGGATGGCGCTGCGGCGCATGTTGGGCGGCACGCGCGGCACCACGCTCTGCATGAGGTCCTTGGCGCGGTCGGAGAATTTGCCCGACAGCTTCCCGAACGTGCCGATGAGGCGGATCGGCAGGTCGGGAGCGAACTTGTAGCCGTAGTCGTCCATCCAGCGGAACAGCTCGTCCATGAGCAGGTCCTGCAGGCGCAGGCGCGAGGTGACGCGATAGTCCTGCCACTCGGCGACGATGTGAAAGTCGGGCTCGAGCTCGATGTCGGCGGGCGCGAACGTCTCCCGCGCGGTGACGCCGACGCGGTCGACGAAATCGCGGTTCTTCATGTCGTAGCGGGTGGTGAAGGTGGGCAGGCCGTACTTGCGCTCGGTCGCGAACTCATAGGCTAGGCGCACGAGCTTGGAGCAGAAGAGCTCCGCCTCCGTACGCTCGAGCTCCATGGAGAAGTCGTACCAGATGCGCTTGCCGCCTTTCTCATGCGAGCGGCGCACGTGGTCGTGGATCAGCGCGGCGGCGCGGCGCGCGAGAGCGGCGTCCTTGTGGCGGAGAAGCACGCAGCGGCCGAGGCCGTGCTCCAGCGCCTGGTCGAGCGGGTTGATGACGGCGCCTTCCTCGATCAGGGCCTCGACCACCCACTGCTTGCCGGCCTCGTCGGTGTGAACGATGCACAGGTGGCTGAACTGCGAGTCGACGTCGCCGATGCGGGCGATGGCCGCGCTGTTGTGGTGCATGCCGCGCATCAGCAGGAGGTCGCCGGACTCGAAGGGCAGGTCGCGGCCGGAGGCAAAGGCGGGATTGAGCAGGGTATTGAGGTCGGTGCCGCGGAAGCCGCGCATGGTCTTCTCGTGCGGGCCGAGCTGCGTGTAACCGATGTTGAGCTCGCCCAGCATGTCGGTGGCGTAGCGCGCGATGCGCAGAGCGTTGCGCACGGCGCGCTGAGCCGGCAGCGACATGAACCCGCGCGCATGCCAGTCGGCGACCTGCTCGCGCAGGCGCAGCCGGTACGCAAAGAGCGTGTTTATGAGCTGCGGCGCCGAGCGGGCGAGCGCGGACACGTCGTAGCGGTCGAGGCTCACGTTGTAGATGGCCGCGTACATCTGCGCGAGGTTGTCGGCAAGCTCGGCTGCGGTCGCCGCCGGACGCGCCGCGAGCGCCTCGGCCGCGGCGAGATCGTCCTCGAGCTTTGCCCGGGGCATGGTACGCAACATCAGTTCCCTCCCCCTTGTGCTTTTCTCACCCCCGCATGACAGCCGCGAGACGCCGCCGGGGTTAATCGCCGCTCAGAGGCTGCGGCCCGCCCCCAACAGCTTGATCGAGCTCGCCTGCGGGCCCATGGGCCCCTCGGCGGATGCGCGCGTGACGTGCACGACCGTGCCGACCTTGATGGCGTCGAAGCCGTCGGCGGCGACGACGTCGCGCGTAAAATAGAGGTCGGGCGAATCCTTCACCTCGACGAAGCCGTAGTTCTGCTCGGGGAAGATGCGCACGACGACGCCCGTGTCGCCGGTCGAGCCGTGGTGCTTGACGACGCCGTTGCGGATCGCCGCGATCTGCTCGAGCTGGCGCTCGGCCGCCTCGAACACGCGGTTGATGATGGCGGAGGCGTCGCCCTTCATCTCGCGGCGGTCCTGCTCGCCCTTGGCGATGATGGTGTTGTGGCCCGGCACCTCGATCTCGACGCGGATGCCGACCGGGGGCTTGGCACCCTCGGGGCTGCGGTGGGGAACCTCGACGACGACGCGGGCGCCGGTGATGTTGGAATGGAAGCGCTGCAGCCGCTCCACCCGGTCGCGGATCAGCGCCTCGACGAACTCGGAGCTGTCCATGTTCTTGAAGGCAATCTGCAGGGCTCTTTCCATCGTGATCTCCGCTTTGGTCTCGTCTTCCCCCATCGCTGGGGCACGGTCAGTGAAGCCGAGGCCTATGGTGTTCCTGTGGCCTCGGGCCCTCACGATCCTCGAGGGCCTAGAGCCACCATACCCATCTGCACGAGGTGGCGCCCAGCCGAAAAACTTGCAAGCCTGGCCCAAGAGTTGCGTTAAGCGGGTGGCGTTGGGTGGGTTGCGCCAAATCGACCGAGTGGCGCCCAATTGAACGGGTCTGCTGCCCCGTGAACGCATGCGCCAGTCTCAAGGTTCGCCGGCCGCGCTCACGCCGAAGTCGCCGCCAGCGGCTGAGCGTGGCCTGCCCGAATTGTCTGGGACTGAGCACCCAACTCAGCGCCAGGGCAGCCGCTCCTGCCCCTGCCGGTGCACGTCGTCGAAGGCTTGCGCAAACTCGACCGAGCCTGCCTTCTGCGAGCTCTGATCCATGCGCCGCGTGAACTCTGCAAGCAGCTCGGCCGACGTCTTGCCGGTGACCATCTTGTTCACGTAGTAGGCGCGCCGCGAGAAGAAATTCGGCGTCGGCGCGGTGAGGCCCACGGGCTGGATCATCTCGATCCCGGTCGCCGGCCCTGCGAGGTTCATGAGCTCGATCTCCTCGCCCGAAAGGTTGGTGACGCCCTTTTTCGCTGCGAAATCCTTCAGGCCCTGCAGCTTCGAGGATTGCAGCCACGGCCCGATGTCGCCGTCGAGATTGATCGCGTGCATGCCATAGCCGCGCGGCGTCTGCGCGAACGCGACGTGGCGGTACCAATCGTCGGGAACCGAGCGGGCCGCGCGCTGCATCGCCTGCAGCGACGCGATCTTGGCGCGCAGCTCGCGTACGCGATCGGGATCTTGCGCAGTTGCCGCCATGGTCCGCAGCCGCGAGACGAACGCGTCGCCATGCTTGATGAGCTCGCCGATCGTGTTGGCGTGCAGGAGCTGCGCATAGCCGAGCGCGGAGGAGATTGGCTTGCCTTTCCGGGTAACCGGATTGACGCCGGCCTGCATGTCGGCGGTCCCGAGACCGCCGGTCTCGAGCGCATAAACGCGCACGACCTCGTCCTTGGTCAGCCCCAGAGCTACCGCCTCCTGCGCATAGCGGCGCTTGAACTCGCGCTCGGGGATGCGGCTCGGCACGAAGTTGTAATGCTGCTTGGCAGCGGCCAGGAAATCATCGACGCCCGGCAGCTCGCGCTCAGGTGTCGGGGTCTGCTCCTGCTGCTTTACCGCGGCGAGGAAGGCCTCGTAGCGGCGCCGCAGGTCGGGCGCGAGCGGCGGGCCCTCGTACTCCGGCGGAAAGGTCCAGACGTAGTCTTCCGCCGCATAGAGCTGGCCGCCTGCGCGCTTGGGGCGCCGGTCCTTGCGCTTGCTCTCGATCTGGTACCAGTAGGCGTCGAGGCGGCGGTCAAAATGTATCTTCGCCGCCCGCCACCGCTCGAACTCCTGCGCCTGATCGGCGGTGAGCGTGGCAAGGAAATCGTTAACCGTCGCGGCCGAGGCTGGGCCCATCGGCAGCGCGAGGAACGCGCCGAGCAGAAGCACGATCAGCGCCCGCGGCAGAGCGAAGGTCGGCAAACGGTCCTCCTCGTGGGGATGCCGAAGATCCAACGCGAAGGTCGCCCGGAAGTTTGACGTCATCGTGGTTCGGGTGGGCGATTCGCCAGCCGATCTCTAGCACGATCCGCCATGCTATGGTCCGCGCATGCAAGACAGCGCCATGACCGCTTCGCCGTTCACCGAGGCCGGATTCCGCCGCGTCGCAGCGCGTGCTCTCTACGCCGAGCCGCCCCCGGCGCCGCCTGGCCCCGAGCCGCTCGGCGGGCCCGTACCCGCCCCCAGCGATTTCGATCTCAACCCCGACGCTCGTGGGTGGCTCACCGACGAGCCGCCGCGCCCCGCCGCAGTGCTGGTTCCGGTCGTCGCGCGACTTCCCGCTGACCGTGCTGCTCACGCAGCGCACCGACACCCTCCCGAGCCACGCCGGGCAGATCGCGTTCCCCGGCGGCAAGATCGAGGCGCACGACCGCGACGCGATCGCGGCGGCCTTGCGCGAGGCGCAAGAGGAGATCGGGCTCGACCCCGGCCTCGTCGAGCCGCTGGGATACCTCGACGCTTATCGCACCGGCACCGGCTACCGCATCTACCCCGTGGTCGCGCTCGTCAGGCCGGGTTTCACGCTTACGCTCGACGCGCGTGAGGTTGCCGATGCCTTCGAAGTTCCGCTGGCGTTTCTCATGGACGAGCGCAACCATCAGACCCATGTTCGCTCGATGCGCGGCGTGGAGCGCCGCTTTTACGCCATGCCGTTTGAACAGAGGTACATTTGGGGCGCGACGGCTGGTATCATGAAAAATATGCACCAGAGGCTCTTTCCCGCATGATCCGCATCGTCGCCGAAAACATCCTGCTCTTCCTGCTGCCGACGATCGTGTACATCGCCTACGTCTACATGACGCGCGAGGAAAAGACGGGGTCCGCGCGCGTGCTCGACGACGCGCCGCTGATCTGGCTGTTCGTCGCCGGCGCGATCATCGTCCTCATCGTGCTCGTGACCTTCGGCTCGCGCACCGGTGGCATTCCGGGGCAGACCTACACGCCGCCCTCGCTCAAGGACGGCCGCATCGAGCCGGGCCACCTCGATTAGCCGCGGGGCACCGATGCCGAGCTCGAAAGAGGGCCGCATTCCAAGCCTCGCGAAGGCCGAGTGGCTCAACCGGCCCGCGACGGCCAAAGTGTTCGCAGCGCTCGAGGCTGAGGGAGCGGAGGTCCGCATCGTCGGCGGCGCGGTGCGCAATGCGCTGATGGGCCTGCCGGTCAAGGACGTCGACATGGCGACGACGGCGCTGCCGGCCGACGTGATGCGGCTTGCCACGGCTGCCGGCCTCCACGCCATTCCGACGGGCATCGAGCACGGCACCGTGACGGTCGTCGCCGAGCATGTGCCAATCGAGGTGACGACGCTGCGCCGCGACATCGAGACCTTCGGACGCCATGCCCGCGTGACCTTCACCAACGACTGGAGCGAGGACGCCCGTCGCCGCGACTTCACGATGAATGCGCTCTACTGCACTTCTGACGGCACCGTGGAGGATCCGCTCGGTGGATATCCGGACCTCGCCGCTCGGCGCGTGCGCTTCATCGGCAATGCAAGGGAGCGCATCCGCGAGGACTATCTACGCATCCTGCGCTTCTTCCGCTTTTTCGCGAGCTACGATCCGGCCTCCTTGCCCGACGCCGAAGGGCTCGACGCCGCGATCGCGGAGAAGGCGGGGCTGGCGCAGCTTTCGGGCGAGCGTATCCGCGCGGAGCTTCTCTTGCTGCTCGCTGCGCCCCGCGCGGTCGAGGCCGCGCGCACGATGCAGGAGGCGGGGCTCATCGCGCCGCTCATCGGCGTTTCGGGCGACGTCGAGCGGCTGGCGCGCCTAGCCGCCATCGAGACCTCGCTCGGCCGCGAGCCCGATGCGGTGCTGCGGCTCGCCGCCTTGGCAGCCGGCGCCGAGCCCGAGACCTTGCAGTCGAAGCTGAAACTCTCCACCGCCGAGACGGCGCGGCTCGCACAGGCGAACGTACGCCACGCCGCCTTCTCGCCCGCGAGCCCCGAGCGCGAGGCGCAGGGCTTCATCTACCGCCACGGCGCCGAGGCCTTCGTCGACGGTGCGCTGATGGCGTGGGCCGGCTCGGGCGATGCGCCGGCGGATGCGATGCGCGCGCAGCGCGTGCGCCTGCCGGAGCGCTGGCAAGCGCCGGAGCTGCCGGTGCGCGGCGCCGACGTGCTGGAGCTCGGCGCGCTCCCCGGGCCCGAGGTCGGGCGCGTGATCTCGGCTTTCGAAACGTGGTGGATCGCGCAGGGCTTTCCCGCCGACCGCGAGCGCGCCAGGGCGAAGCTGGGCGAGCTCGTCCGCAGCTAGACGCCACGCACGGGCTTAGGGCGAGAAGATGCCCGAGATCGCATCGGCGAGCGTCGGCACGCTCTGGTTCGATTTCTTGCGGGCCTGCTTGCCGCGCTGCCCCGGCGTACTCGCAAGCGGGTCATCGTCGGCGGCGGCGACGTCATCCTGCTGCGGGATGACCGGCTGCTCGAAGCGGACATTCTTGTTGCCGAGCGCCGCGGCGACGCGGCCATCGAGGCCGTAGAAATCGCCGTAGGTCTCGAGCTTGCCGTCCTCGGTCACGCGCGCGGTCATGTAGGTCACGTGCACCGGGATGTGCGTATCGAGCGGCACGTCCTGGCTGCCGGCGCCGAA
Source organism: uncultured Alphaproteobacteria bacterium (assembly GCA_963817485.1). Classification (GTDB taxonomy): domain Bacteria; phylum Pseudomonadota; class Alphaproteobacteria; order Rhizobiales; family Hyphomicrobiaceae; genus Hyphomicrobium_A. The sequence goes on from CAWFOR010000025.1 coordinate 8,110, forward strand.
CATGGAGCGCGTCTTCTCGGCCGGCCAACCCTTGTCCTCGGCGAGGATGATCTCGGCGAAGAGGGAGGGATCCTGCACCCGCATGCAACCGTGGCTAAACGCACGGAAGGACTTGGGGAACAGGTTCCGCTCCGGCGTGTCGTGCATGTAGACGTCGTGCTTGTTGGGGAACAAGAACTTTACCTCGCCCAAGGGGTTCTTGGGCCCGGGCGGCTGCTGGAAGCTCACGGAGCGCATATCCACGCTGCTCCAGTCGATGGAGTTGCCGTCGACCTGACGGCCGTTGATGTAGGCGCGAAGCTGGTAGGCCTCGAGCACGGCGTTGGCTGAGTAGCCGCCGCCGAAGATGCCAAAGAGGCCGCCGCCCGAACTCTTGCGCAGGATCGGCGCCAGCTCCTTGGCCTTGATGCCCTCCGGCACGCCCCAGCTCGGGTGGAATACGATTGTCTTCATGTCGGCCGAGAACGAGGGCGTCGGCCAAGTGGGCTGGCCGACGATGATCCGGGCGGTGTGAATGGTCTTCCCGTCCTTGATAATGCGCGTCAGCGCTTCGGGCACATTGTCCCAGACGTAGAACTTGCCGAGCTGCTCGGGCAGCCAGCGCCAGCGCTCCATATTGATGAGGATGCGCTCGATCTTGGCGTCGTTGCCGAGGGGCTGGGGCGGCGCGGCGGCGGCGGCCTGCTTGGGCTTGCCGGCGGCGTTCAAAGCGTTACGCGTGCCGTTGCCGATTTGGCCGTCGGCGCGCAGCCCGTTGCCGCGCTGGAACTCGCGCACCGCGTCTTGCAGCTTGGCGTCGTAGACCGTTTCGTTGGCGGGATCATCCGCTGCCACCTTCAGGCGCTGACGCAGCAGCGTGACCTGCGGGTCCTTGCCGCCGGGGACGATGATGCGCCCGGGCGGGATCTGGATCGCGAGCGCGGGGTCTAGCGGCTCCGCAGCCGGGGCGGCCGGAGCCTCCTCCTTCAGCGTGCCGCCGCGAGCCTTGAGCAGCGCCTGGCGCAAGAGCTCGAACTGCTGATGCGTGGGATGCAGCGAGCGCAGATAGGCGTCGGGATTGTCGGTGGCGCCGAGATCGGCGAGGACCACCTTGGGATCGCGCAGCGGCGGCTGTTGATCGATGAGCTGCGAGATCGCCATCGGGTTGACGCGTCCGCCACGCGCATAGCGGGCGTACTTCAGCACCGCGACGCCCATCTTGATTTCCGCGTCGGCGGCGGCTTCGGGCGTGAGGCCCGCGCCGACCCGCGGCACCTGGAAGTCGGAGGCGCTGAGGCCCCAATCGTCGGCTTTTGCAAGCTCGGCGGCGGCGGCGGTGCCCTTTGGCGTGAAGCCGCTCGCGGAAACCCAGACGGGCGGGCCGATCAACTCGCCGTAGTAGGCCGTGAGCGCCTTGACGTCATCGGCGCTGGCGCCCTTGGCCGCATCCGGCAACCGCTGGCGGATCACGGCGACGATCGGATCGGGTGGCGTCACCGGAGCGACGGCGGCAGGCGGCGGTGAAGCGGGCGTCGCGCCGGGCGCGGCCTCCGGCAGTGCAGCCGTGGCTGCGGGCGCGTTCGGCGCGACGGGCGGCGTGGCAGCAGGCGGCGCTGCCGCAGCAGCGGCTGGCGTTTGCGAGGGAGGCGTCACTGGCGGCGTCACTGATGGCGTCACTGATGGCGTCACCGGTGGTGTCGTCGCCGCGGCCTCGCTGGGCTTCGCAGGGCTCGCCGGAGTTGCGGCTGATGAAGCGGGCGCTGTCGGCTGTGCAGGCTTCGCTGCCGCATCGGCAGGCTTCTGATCGGCTGGCTTGGCGGCGGCCGGAGCGGCCGGCTTCGCCTTGTCTGGGGATGCCGGGGCGGTGCCCTGGTCGTTCTTCGGCAGTTCGGCGGCCGCCGCTTTCATGGCGCCGAGCTCGCTTTCGGGTGCCCTCTTCGTCGACGCCGGGGGCGAGGATTCCGCGCGTGCCGCGATATGGCCCATCAATGCCAATGCGGCAGCCGCCGGAAGCCATCCAGCGCGCAAGAGAACAGCCGTTGTCCTGATCATCCCTCAGTCTCCAAAAGCATCCGTCACGCTAGATGGAGAAAATGGCCGTCACTGGGCCAAATAAGCAGCACTTCGACTCTCGCTTAGCGCAATCTAGGTTAAGAGGCGCCGAGCACAAGCTTTCCCCTGGGGCGTGCAAGCAACACCAGGGATAAATACGCTGAGAATCACGGAAAAAGCCCCGGCCGAAGCCGAGGCTTTCTCTTTCATCCACAGATTGCGGAGGACTTTTAGAAGTCCATGCCGCCCATGCCGCCGCCGGGCATCGGAGGATGCGCGTGGTCCTTCTTCGGCAGCTCCGCCACCATTGCTTCGGTGGTGATGAGCAGGCCGGAGACGGACGCGGCGTCCTGCAGGGCGCAGCGCACAACCTTGGCGGGATCGATCACGCCCTCGGCAACGAGGTCGCCATAAGCGTGCGTCTGCGCGTTGTAGCCGTAGTTGTACTTGGCGTTCTCGAGGATCTTGCCCACGATTACCGAGCCGTCCTCGCCAGCGTTGGTGAAGATCTGCCGGGCCGGAGCCTGCAGCGCCTTCTTGACGATGGTGATGCCGACCTTCTGGTCGTCGTTATCGACCTTGAGCGCATCGAGCGCCTTCACGGCGCGCAGCAGCGCCACGCCACCGCCCGGAACGACGCCCTCCTCGACGGCTGCGCGGGTCGCGTGCAGCGCGTCGTCGACGCGGTCCTTGCGCTCCTTGACCTCGACCTCGGTCGCGCCGCCGACCTTGAGGACGGCAACGCCGCCCGCGAGCTTGGCCAGCCGCTCCTGCAGCTTCTCGCGGTCGTAGTCGGAGGTGGTCTCCTCGATCTGCGCCTTGATCTGCTTCACGCGCGCCTCGATGTCGGCCTTGGCGCCGGCACCGTCGACGATCGTGGTGTTCTCCTTGTCGATCGTCACCTTCTTGGCGCGACCGAGCATCTGCAGCGTGACGTTCTCGAGCTTGATGCCAACGTCCTCGCTGACGACGGTGCCACCGGTGAGGACCGCGATGTCCTCGAGCATCGCCTTGCGGCGATCGCCGAAGCCCGGAGCCTTGACGGCCGCGACCTTCAGGCCGCCGCGCAGCTTGTTGACGACGAGCGTGGCGAGCGCCTCGCCCTCGACGTCCTCGGCGATGATGAGCAGCGGCTTGCCCGACTGCACGACCGCCTCGAGCACCGGCAGCATGGCCTGCAGGCCGGAGAGCTTCTTCTCGTGAATGAGGATGTACGGGCTCTCGAGCTCCGCGACCATCTTATCGGCGTTGGTGATGAAGTAGGGCGAGAGGTAGCCGCGGTCGAACTGCATGCCTTCGACCACGTCGAGCTCGGTCTCGAGGCTCTTGGATTCCTCGACCGTAATCACGCCCTCGTTGCCGACCTTCTTCATGGCCTCGGCGATCTTGGCGCCGATCTCGGTGTCGCCGTTGGCGGAGATGGTGCCGACCTGCGCGATCTCGTCGTTGGAAGTGACCTTCTTGGCGTTCTTCTTGAGCTCGGCGACGACGGCTGCGACGGCGAGGTCGATGCCGCGCTTCAGGTCCATCGGGTTGGCGCCGGCCGCGACCGACTTGGCGCCTTCCTTGACGATCGCCTGGGCGAGAACGGTGGCGGTGGTGGTGCCGTCGCCGGCGACGTCGGAGGTCTTGGAAGCGACCTCGCGCACCATCTGGGCGCCCATGTTCTCGAACTTATCCTCGAGCTCGATCTCCTTGGCGACGGTCACGCCGTCCTTGGTGATGCGAGGCGCTCCGAACGACTTCTCGATCACGACGTTGCGGCCCTTGGGGCCAAGCGTGACCTTGACGGCGTTGGCGAGAATATCGACGCCGCGCAGCATCTTCTCGCGCGCGTCCTGACCGAATTTGACGTCCTTGGCAGACATGCGAAGCAACTCCTATTGAATCTCGAATGCGATTGCGTGGGGGGCGGCGTCAGGCAGCAGCGCGAACGTTGGCCTTGCCTTCGATGACGCCGAGGATGTCGCTCTCCTTCATGATGAGCAGGTCCTGGCCGTCGATCTTGACCTCGGTGCCGCTCCACTTGCCAAACAGCACGCGGTCGCCGGCCTTGACGTCGAGAGGCACGACCTTGCCCTGCTCGTCGCGGGCGCCGGGGCCCACGGCCACGATCTCGCCCTGCATGGGCTTCTCCTTGGCCGTATCGGGAATGATGATGCCGCCTGCGGTCTTGGTATCTTCCTCAACGCGGCGAACGACGACGCGGTCGTGAAGAGGACGGAACTTCATGGGATCACCCTCGTAATTTGAAGCTTTTGGGCTTTGAGCGGCCCGCGGGGAGAGAGCGGAGCGCGCATGCGCCGAGCGGAGGCGAACCTGGAAACGGCCGGCCCGCCCGACGCGCGGTATATGCGCCGGGGTCTTAGCACTGTCAAGGTTGGAGTGCCAAAAAGAGGGGGCAGAATGTGGGGGAACGGGGCGGACTATCCGCAAGTGCCGCCTAACAAAACGTTACCGGCAAGGATGGCCGCAGGAAGGCATCGACGGACGCATCAGAAGCGGCGCTTGTGCAGCCCTTCCTCGACCTCCTCCACGATCTTGGCAACGAAAGCGTCGAGGTCGCCGGGGTGGCGCGAGGTCACGATGCCCTGGTCGGCGACGACTTGTCTATCCACCCAGCGCCCTCCCGCATTGATGACGTCGGTGCGGATCGAGACGTAGGAGGTGAGCTCGCGGTCCTTGACGGCGCCGGCCTCGATCAGTAGCCACGGAGCGTGACAGACTGCGGCCACGACCGTTCCGCTTTCCAGAAACGCCTTGATGATGGCGAGGGCGTCGTCGTTGATGCGCAGCGTATCGGGATTCATCTGACCGCCGGGGAGCACGAGGGCGTCATAGTCCCCGACCTTCACCTCCTCGAGGGTGAGGTCGACCGGCGCCGACTTACCCCAGTCTTTGTGCCGCCAGCCCTTTATCTCGCCAGCCTCCGGCGCAGCGACCCGCACCGTGGCGCCCCGGGCCTTCAGCTCCTCTAAAGGCTTGAAGAGCTCCGATTCTTCAAAGCCGTGCGTCGCCATGATGAGAATTTTGCTGTCCGCTATTGCCGGCATGGGCTCCTCCTGAAACGGGTGGAGCACAAAAACGCGGCAAACCGCACTAACGTTCCGCCGCACCCGCGAACAGTTGGCGGTTAACTCTCAATCCGGGGCGGCGCTTCAAATCCTCGAAGCACAAAATGAGAAGGCCCGCGCCGGCTGACGCGGACCTTTCATTGTAAACACCATTCGACGCGGCTCGCAGTCCGCAAAGCGGACTTAAGCGCTTCAAATGGCGAAATCGGTCATTTTTGCGCCCTTGTTGAGCTTGGCAACGAGCCAATTCGGCTTGCGGCCGCGCCCCGTCCAGGTCTCGGCGCGATTGTCGGGGTTGGCATACTTGGCGGCGCTGATCTTACCGCGGCCGCGGCCACCGAACAATTCCGACATCGAGAAACCACGCTTTTCCGCAAGAGCGGCCATTGCATGCTTCACCTCGGCGCGCTCGCGCTCGCGTGCGCCGGCGATCGCCTTTTGCACCTTCGCTTCGAGATCGAGAAGCTCCTTCAGCGATAACTTATCTACGTTCACGCTGGCCATCCGTCTTCCTTTCATGGTCTTCCCTCGAGGGATATTGCCCGGCTTTTACACCGGCCTTGCTATTGTTGATCCCGTTTATAGGGCTTGCATTACTTTTTACTTTCCACTTGTCAAGCAGATCATAAAAAGATTGCCTGCTCATATTCACAGCGAATAGCGTGCCGGCTGCAACCGCAACGCGCAGACGGAGGCGCTTCGTTCACGCCCGTGAAAATAAACGGCATAGAACTCCGTCTGCGCATTAGACAGTTTCGAAAAGCCTATACCGAAAACAAAATCGGAACATCGCGGCGGGAACTTCACGGCTTTGCGTCACCGCCTATCCCCGCGTCCGACGGCAAAAACCGTTCAGTTGCCGTTCATTCACGCCACTCTAGGCTCGCCCCACCCTGAGACCTATCTTCCCCGGAGTGATCCAAATAGGGGCGCAGCGCGTCAGGGTCGCTGCGCCTCTTCTCGTTTCAGTCCCCCTCGCGGCGACCCCGCTCACGGGAACCGCCATTCTTCAACCTACGTTTGATTTCGGCATGGCGACCCAGTACGGTCGCCGCTCCCCAAACTTGGCAATTGAAGATCACCCCGGAGGCCCGAGATCATGACGTTCAAGCTGCCACCGCTGCCCTATGCGTATGACGCACTCGGGCCTTTCATGTCGGCAAAGACGCTGGAATTCCATCACGACAAGCACCATCAGGCCTACGTCGATATGGCCAACAAGCTCGTGCCCGGCACCAAGTACGAGGGCAAGAGCATCGAGGAGATCTGCAAGGAAGCCTACGCCGACAAGAACCAGCCGATCATCAACAACGTCGGCCAGCACTTCAATCACATCCACTTCTGGCAATGGATGAAGAAGGGCGGCGGCGGCAAGAAGCTTCCGGGCAAGGTCGAGAAGCTCGTCGCCGATGCCGGCGGCTACGACAAAGTGCGCAACGACTTCATCGAGGCCGGCAAGGGGCAATTCGGTTCAGGCTGGGCGTGGCTCACCTTGAAGAACGGCAAACTCGAGGTGACGAAAACGCCCAACGGCGAAAACCCGCTCATGCACGGCGCGACGCCGGTGCTCGGCTGCGACGTGTGGGAGCACAGCTATTATCTCGACTATCAGAACCTGCGCCCGAAATATCTGGAGGCGTGGTTCGACAATCTCATCGACTGGGAGCACGTCGAGGAGCTCGCGGGCTGATCTCTCGATCTGCCGCACGCGCTACGCAGCGGCGCCGCCTAACAGCGGCGCCGTTCGCATTCTGGAATGGCGTTTAGTTCGCGGTTGCTCGCGCCGGCGCCAGCGTCCCGAGATAGGTGACGATCGCCTCGATCTCCGGCGGCTGGAACACGAATTCCGGCATGTCCGGATGGCCCGAGCTAATTCCCTCTGCCAGCGCTTCGGCGAGATTGTCCGGCGGATAGCGTTTCACCACCTCGCGGAACGGCAACGCCTCGGGGTGCTTGCTCGCGTCATCCTTGCCGATCGCATGGCAGCGCGAGCAGTTGGCCTCGAGCAGCGCGTGGCCCCTGGCGACGAGCTGCTCCCGGCTCTCGGCGTTTGCCGAGACCGCGAACGCCGCGACCGCACCGAGGCCGATCACAGCCGCACCGATCCTGCGCAATAGTCTCATGAGCCTCACCCCTTGCTGCGCGAACCTTCGCGCATTCGCGTCGCGACGGCCTTGAGGCGGATCAATCGCCGCTCAGCGCGAGCGGCCTTTCAGCGTCTTCATGATCACGCCGCGGATCACGGAGGCTGCCGTACGCGCGAATGTCCGCTGCAGCTCGCGGCCGAACATCTGTCCCACACCCTGGCGCGCTCGCCCGGTCGGTCCCTTGGTGGGGCCGAATACGGTGCCGAGCCAGTCGCCGATGCTGCCACCGATGCCGCCACCGCTGGAGGCGCTGGCATCTGCGGCTCCATCCGCGGTCCCGCCCGGTCCGCGCCGGGCAAGGATCTCCTCCGCGCTCTCGGCGTTCTTCGTCTGCTCGTACTTACCGTAGACCGGGCTCGCAGCAATGAGTGCGCGCCGCTCGGCGTCGGTGATGGGGCCGATGCGTCCCTCGGGCGGGCGGATCAGCGTGCGCTCCACAATCGAAGGCTCGCCCTTGTTCTCGAGCATGGAGACGAGCGCCTCGCCGACCTGCAATTCGAGGATGACGCGCTCGGTGTTGAGCTGCGGGTTGGGGCGGAAGGTTTCGGCCGCCGCCTTCACCGCCTTCTGCTCTTGCGGCGTGTAGGCGCGCAACGCGTGCTGGATGCGGTTGCCGAGCTGGGCGGAGACGGTATTGGGCACGTCGAGTGGGTTCTGCGTGACGAAGTAGACGCCGATGCCCTTCGAGCGCACGAGGCGCGCGATCTGCTGGATGCGCTCGAGCAGCGCGGAGGGCGCGTCGTCGAAGAGAAGATGCGCCTCGTCGAAAAAGAAGACGAGCTTGGGCTTGGGCTGATCGCCCACTTCCGGCAGCGTCTGCCAGAGCTTGGTCAGCATCCACAGGAGGAACGTCGCGTAGAGCCGCGGCTTCTCCATGAGCTTGTCGGCGACGAGCACGTTGACGTAACCGCGGCCGTCGGGAGCGGTGCGGATGAAATCCATGATCTCGAGCGCGGGCTCGCCGAAGAAGCTATCGGCGCCCTGCTGCTCGAGCACGAGAAGCCGGCGCTGGATAGAGCCGATGGAGCTCGAAGCGACGTTGCCGTATTTGGTTTGAAGCTCCTTGGCGCGTTCCGCGACGTTGTTGATGATCGCGCGCAGGTCGGCGAGATTGCGCAACGGCAGCTTCTCATCCGTCGCCACGCGGAAGGCGACGTTCAAAACGCCCTCCTGCACCTCGTTGAGCTCGAGCATGCGCGAAAGCAGCAGCGGGCCCATGTCATCGACAGTCGCGCGCACGGGATGGCCGCTCGTGCCGAACACGTCCCAGAAGATGCAGGGCGAGGCGCTGTTCTTGTAGCCGTCGAGCCCGACCTCCTTGGCGCGCTTCAGCAGGAAGTCCTTCGGCTCGCCGACCTCGGAGATGCCCGAGAGGTCGCCCTTGATGTCGGCGGCGAAGACCGGCACGCCCGCCTTCGACAGGCCCTCGGCCACGACCTGCAGCGTCACCGTCTTGCCGGTGCCGGTCGCGCCGGTGACGAGGCCGTGGCGATTGGCGAGGGAGAGATCGAGGTACTCGGGCTTCACGCTCTTGCCGAGGAAGACCTTGCCGTCCTGGAGCACGGATTTGCCGCTCGGACCTGGTTGACCCGCGGGGCTCGGCTGGCTCTTGACCGGCTGGCTCTTCGCGGACTGGCCCTTTGCCGGCTCTGCTCGACTTTTCGCCATGGGTTACGCTCCTCACGGGCCTGCGAACCGTCTTTGCACGCCAGGATACCCCATGCAAACGGCAGTTGCAGCGGCGGTTTATCGGAAGCCAATGGGTGGAGCGAGGCGAGGCGAAACGAAGCGACGAGCCGATTTGGCGTGCGAAAGCGCTGCGACCGATTATAGAAACGAAGGGAAGCGGAAACTAGGACGCCTAGAGCAATGACGGAGTTAAGCGCGCCGATCGCGCTCGCCGGCGGCTTCGAGCCGCCAAATTACGAGACTTGGCGCAAGCTCGTCGAAAAGGCGCTCCACGGCGCCGACTTCGACCGCAAGCTTGTTGCGCGCACTGCCGACGGGTTGCAGATAAACCCGCTCTACACACGCGCCGATGCGCTTGCCGCTGCTCAGGCGGCGGTGCCTGGCGCGGCTCCGTTCACGCGCGGGACGAAGCCGCGGTCCGCGGGCCTCGGCTGGCACATCCACCAGCGCGTCGTGGCGCCGGACGCCGGCACCGCAAACGAGGTGATCCTGGAGGAACTCGAAGGCGGGGCCTCGGGCGTGGTGTTGCAAATCGCGGCCCCCGGCCAGACCGGGATCGCAATCGCGGGCGCATCCGATATGGCCGCGGCGCTCGCCGGCGTCTATCTCGACTACGCCTCCGTGCAACTTGCCGGCGGTATCGGCAGCGTCGAGGCAGCGCGGAATTTTCTTGGCGCGCTCAAGCTGCTCAAGTCGAAGCCGGGCGAAGCCGCCTCGTTCCTCAATGTCGATCCGATCGGCACGCTCGCGCGCTTCGGAACTGCGGGCGCGCCGATCAAGGACGCGCTCGGCGACGCCGTGAAGCTGGCGAACGAGGCGCGCGCGAGCGGCGCCAACGTCGTTGCGCTCGCGGTCGATGCCACCGTGCCGCACGAAGCGGGCGCCAGCGAGGCGCAGGAGCTTGCCTACCTCGCTGCGACGCTTACCGCCTACCTGCGCGCGTTCGAGGCCACCGGCGTCTCGCCGAGCGACGCATTTTCTCAGATCGCCTTCGCGCTTGCCGTCGATACGGACTTGTTCCTCGGCGCCGCCAAGGTGCGCGCCGCGCGCACGATCATCGCGCGCATCGCGGACGCCTGCAAAGCGCCGGCCGGCACGATGCACGTCACGGCGGTGACGTCTCAGCGCATGATGGCGAAGCGCGATCCGTGGACCAACATGCTGCGCACGACGGCTGCATGCGCTGCCGCCGCCTTCGGCGGAGCCGACGCGGTCACCGTGCTGCCCTTCACGTGGGCGCTCGGTGCGCCTGATCGGTTTGCACGGCGCGTTGCGCGCAACGCCCAGCTCGTGCTGCAGGAGGAATCCTCGCTCGGCCGCGTCGCCGATCCGGTGGGCGGCTCCTGGTACGTCGAGAAGCTCACGGCAGAGCTTGCGGAGAAGGCGTGGGCGCTGTTCCAGGCCATCGAGGCGAAGGGCGGCATCGTCGCCGCGCTCGTCTCGGGCGCGCTGGCCGACGACATCGCGCGCGTCGCGCAAGCCCGCGCCAAGGCCATCGCGACGGGCCGGCTGGAGCTGACGGGTGTGTCGGTGTTCCCGCTGCTCGGCGACGACGGCGTGAAAGTTGTGCCGCTGCCGGAGCCGGCGCCAGTTGCGGGCAAGCCGGAGGTGCGGCCATTGACGCCGCATCGGCTGGCCGAGCCGTTTGAGGATTTGCGCGACCGCGCCGACGCATACGCCGCCAAGGGCGCGCGGGCGCGCGTGTTCCTCGCCAACCTCGGCGAGATCGCCGAGCACAACCGCCGCTCGACCTGGACCTGGAACCTCCTCGCCGCGGGCGGCATCGAGGGTCTCACCAGCGACGGCTATAGGGATGCCGCCGAGGCCGCCGCCGCGTTCAAGAAGAGCGGCGCGCGCATTGCCTGCATCTGCTCGTCCGATGCCGTCTATGCGGCACAGGCGAAAGATACCGCGAAGGCGCTCAAGGCCGCGGGTGCGTCGCGCGTGCTGCTCGCGGGTAAGCCCGGCGAGGACGAGGCGGCATTGCGCGCCGCCGGCGTCGACGGCTTCCTGCGGGCCGGGCAGGACGCGATCGCCGCCCTCAAAGAGCTGCAAAAGTCGTTGGGTATTGCGTGACACGGAACCCGAGACGAGGCTCCTGATACCGGAGAGACGCTTCCATGGCCGTCCTGCGCTTCTTAGCCAGCCTCTTTGCTCTGATCGCTGTCGTCGCGCTCGTGACCGACGCCACGCCCGCACTCACGGGCACCGGCCACTTCAAGGCAACCTCCGTCGTCGGTTACTGGCGCGACCTCGCACCCTCGACGCTGCTGACCGCGCGCGCCGCCGTTGCGCGGACGACGGCTCCGTGGGTCTGGGAGCCGGGGATGACGAGCGTGCTCAACCTGCCGGCGTCGGCGCTCTTCGGCGGGCTCGCGATCGTCTGCGGCTACTTCGGCCGGCGCCGCGAGCAGATGAAGCTGCACGTCAACTGACGCACACGCTAGTGGGGCCCTAACTTACCTCTCCCATGGGGAGAGGTCGGCTGGACGTGCGCAGCACGACAGCCGGGCGAGGGGCGTGCGCTCTATCGAGGTCGTAACCCCTCACCCGCTCGCCCGGCTAAAGCCGCGCTCGCGACCTCTCCCGCTGGGAGAGGTAAGAAACGGCGAGCGTTCCGTAGCGAAGCCAGCGCGATCAGCGCGGCTTTGGTGCATCCGGGGTGACTTGGCGCATGATGAGCGTCTTGAAGCTCGTCAGTGCCGGAGGCAAGCCGCTGCTCGGCGGGAAGATGATGTCGAGCGCGATGCCGACGACGACGAGACCGACCAGCAGGAATATCAGCCGCATGACCCAGCGCCGGTGGCTCGCGTTGAGCGCGGCGATCTGCGATTCATCGACCGTCCCCTCGGGCTCGGCGATGAGCGTCTTCTTGAGGCCGAGGAATTTCCTCTGCGCGGAGCGGCGCACGTTGCCCATGTCGGTCACGGAGATGCCGGCGCGCTCGGCGATCTGATGCGCGATGTCGGGATAGGGAAAGCTCGGGTCGCTATCGGCCTCGCTGACGTAGCCGAGCTTGACGGGCGTGTCGTCCTTGAGGATGAGCCGCGCGCCCTTCAAGAGCACCGGCGCCACCGATCCGCCGTAGATCTCGCGCCGCGTCTCGATCGCCTTGATGTCGGCATAGGGGATTTCGCGCGTCTTGTAGCGGACCATCGGCGTGGGGCCACGGCCGGCGGGCAGCGTCAGCTTCACCGCCTTGTCGCCGAGCTCGATGCGCGCCATCAGCGAGTGCATGAGCTCGATGACGATCAGGAACATGATGAAGGTGAAGGCAACCGCGAGGACCACGAGGCCAAAGGTGCCCTGCCAGTGGCCTTGCGAGATGCGCCAGAACAGCATAGGCGGCAGGCTGACGAAGAACGGCAGCAATAGAAGAAAAACGAAGGAAAAAGCGAACTTGCGCCCACCGCCGGCCGCGTAGACGGTCGGGCGGCCTTGGCTGCCGGGCGCAGCCGCCGGGGCCTGGCCCATCGCTGCCGTCGCTTCCGCCATGCTCGATGCTCCCCTGAAATCCCGCCCTCAAATCCTACGCCAGCGATCACGACAACATGAGGACGTAACGGACTGCTGGCTTCCCCGAAAAGGCACTATATCAGGGCCAACGCCCTTCCCAACCCACAGCCTGCAAAGGGTGCAAGTCATGCTTTTCAGCAGAGCTAAGTCCACCATGCCGACGGCGGAGTCCGCACTTCCCGGCCGGCCGACGCCCATTCCGACCGCAGCCGAGCACGATATCTTCTCGCGTCCCCTGAAGGGTCCCTACCCCGAAGGCCTCGAGATGGCGATGTTCGGCATCGGCTGCTTCTGGGGTGCGGAGCGCAAGTTCTGGAGCCTCGCGGACGGCATCTGGATCACGGCCGTCGGCTATGCCGGCGGATTCACCCCGAACCCGACCTACCAGGAGGTCTGCACCGGCCGCACCGGGCACAACGAGGTCGTGCTCGTGGTCTATGACCCCAAGCGCTTGAGCTACGAGACGCTCCTGAAGACGTTCTGGGAGAGCCACGACCCGACGCAGGGCATGCGCCAGGGCAACGACGTCGGCACGCAGTACCGCTCGGGCATCTACTATTTCACCGAGGCCCAGCGCGCGGCGGCGGAGCGGTCCAAGGCCGAGTATCAGAAGATGCTCACGAAGAATGGCTTCGGGCAGATCTCGACCGAGATCCTACCTGCCCCGGAGTTCTACTTCGCCGAGGACTATCACCAGCAGTACCTGTCGAAGGTCCCGCACGGCTACTGCGGGCTCGGCGGCACGGGCGTAGCATGCCCGCTGCCGACTGGAGTGGCCGCGGCGGAGTAAAGGCTACTTCTTGACCGATGCAGTCGCCGGGGTGGCGGGGGGCGTCTCGCCGCCGGCGATCGCCGTCGGGCCCTTGCTGTTGAGCACGGTTTTGCACTCCGCCGGGAGCTTATCCATCGTCAAGAAGCGCTTTTCGCTTGGCGGCGCGAGCTTGTCGTCGACGGACGGCTTCTCCAGGCCCTTCTTCACTCCGGCCGCGATGTTCTTCAGCCAGTTGTCGAGCTCCTTGCCGCAGCCATCGCCGTTGTCGACAGCCTTCTGCCCCTCGCAGCCGCCGTTGGTGCAGCCGATGCGGACATGAAAGTGGTAGTCGTGGCCGCCCATGGGCCGCACCTTGCTGAGCCATCCCCGATCGGTGCCGGCGGCCTTGCACAGTGCCTTTTTGATCGCCGGGTTGACGAAGATGCGCTCGACCTCCGGGTAGGAGGCCGCGCGCTTGATGAGTGCGACCTGCTTGTCGCCGAAGACTTTTGGATCGACGTCGAGGCGCGAGGCCGCAACCATCTGCGTGGCCTGGATGTCCTCGCGCTCCTGCACCGTAAGCACGTGGTCCGGCATCGGCGTCAGCCAGATGTCGGCGTCGAGCCCGACCTGATGGCTCGCGTGCCCAGTGAGCATGGGACCGCCGCGCGGCTGCGCGATGTCGCCGACGAGCAACCCCGGCCAGCCGTCCTTTTCCTTGGCGTCGTGGGCAAGCCGCTTCAGGAGCTTGATCAACTTGGGGTGGCCCCAGGCGCGGTTGCGCGAGGGACGCATGGTCTGCCAGTCGTCGCCGGCGTCGGCGAGCTGCACGCCGCCCGCGAGGCAACCCTTGGAGTAGAAGCCGATGGCGCGCGCGGCCAGCGGCGACGGTGTCTTGACGGCGCCGAACAGCGTCTTTGCCAGGACGACCGGCTTCTTTTCCTTCTTGCCGTTCTTGGCCGACTTCCCGTCCTTAGAGTCCTTGGCGTCGACTGCGTCCTTGGAGTCCTTGGTTGCATCCGGCGCGGCCGCGGCATCAGGAGCGGGCGTCGCCGCAGCGGCCTTCTGCGCGGGGGCCGGTGCCGGAACCGGTATGGGTGTCTTGGCCGCGGGATCAGCCGCCTGCACGGCTCCGACGGCGGCCATCAAGGCAAAGAACGGCAAGGCGACGATCGGACAAAGGAATATGCGGCGCATTCCGCTCCTCATCGCATGGCAATTCAGTGCGGATACTATGCCTATTCGTCCAAAAAGCGACCCCCGGTTTATGGCTATCGGGCAACACTTGCCTATGACAAATACAGCAACCGGTAGCGGTCCTTAGCACCGTTGGCGATGGGGTTTCCGGGCAGGAAATGCACGGAGAGAATTCTCTCGGCGTCGATCCCCCGCGCGTTGAGGGCGTCGTTCAAGGCCAGGAGATTTGCATCCGCCTCCACCTCGAGGCTCTTGATGAGGCCTTGCGTCACTTTCTGGTCCATGGCGGAAGCTCCTTCCTTCGAGACAGAGGCACAAAAAAGCAATTGGGCACCCCGGTGCAATTCGGCGCGCGCCCCGGAGTGCCCTGCAGCGAGGTCGAGACGAGCTCTACTCCGCCGCAACGCTTGTGGGCACATCGCTGGCCGAAAGGCCCATGCGGGTTGCCACCCCGATCCCGTAGTCGGGATCGACGCGATAGAAGAGGGCGACCTGGCGCTTCACGATGTCGACGGGCACGCCCTGCATGGCCGCCCCCACATTGTCCATCAGCCGCTCACGCTCGGCGTGGCTCAAGAGCCGGAAGAGCGCGCGCGGCTGGCTGTAGTCGTCGTTGCCGACGCGGTGATTGTAGCGGTCCGCGTCGCCGGAGATCTTGAGCGGCGGCTCGCGTAGAGCCTCCGATTGCGCCGGCCCGTTGAACGAGTTGGGCTCGTAGTAGGCATCCGGATTGCCCGTGTCGTTGCGGAAGAACCGCATCGGACCATCCTTGTGATAGTGGTGCACGGGGCAGCGCGGCGCGTTGACCGGCAGCGCCTCGTAGTGCGTGCCAAGCCGGTAGCGGTGCGCGTCCGCGTACGAGAAGATGCGCGCCTGCAGCATCTTGTCGGGCGAGAAGCCGATGCCCGGCACGATGTTGGACGGCGCGAACGCCGCCTGCTCGATCTCGGCGAAATAGTTGTCCGGATTGCGGTTGAGCTCGAGCACGCCGATGTCGATCGGCGGATAGTCGGCGTGCGGCCACACCTTGGTGAGATCGAACGGATTGTACGGAGTCTTGTCCGCATCGAGCTCCGGCATGATCTGCACCTGAACCTTCCAGCGCGGGAAGTCGCCCTTCTCGATCGAGCCGAACAGGTCCTCCTGCGTCGACTCGCGCGTGCGCCCGACGACGGCCGCGGCCTCGGCGTTGGTCCAGTGCTTGTGGCCCTGCATGGTCTTGAAGTGGAACTTCACCCAAAAGCGCTCGTTGGCGGCATTGAGCAGCGAGTAGGTGTGCGAGCCATAGCCGTTGATGTGGCGCACTGAGGTCGGCAGGCCGCGGTCCGACATCAGGATCGTGACCTGATGCAGGCTCTCCGGCGACAGCGACCAGAAATCCCACATCGCGGTCGGCGAGCGCATGTTGGTCTTGGGATGGCGCTTCTGGGTGTGGATGAAGTCGGGGAACTTGTAGGGGTCGCGGACGAAGAACACCGGCGTGTTGTTGCCGACGAGGTCCCAGTTGCCGTCGGGCGTGTAGAACTTCAAAGCGAAGCCGCGCACGTCGCGCTCGGCATCCGCCGCGCCGGCCTCGCCGGCCACCGTCGAGAAGCGCGCCAGCATGTCGGTCTTGGCGCCGGGCTGCAGCACCTTCGCCTTGGTGTACTTGGAGATGTCGCCGGTGATGGTCAGCGTACCGAAGGCGCCCCAGCCCTTGGCGTGGACGGGACGCTCGGGGATGCGCTCGCGGTTCTGGTGCGCGAGCTTCTCGATCAGCTGATAGTCCTGCAGGAGGACCGGCCCGCGCTCGCCCGCGGTCATCGAGTTCTGGTTGTCGGCGATCGGTGCACCCGCCGTGGTGGTCATGATCGGCTTGTCGGTCATCACTCTCTCCTCTGCCCTGGCGCCAGATAAAGGAGGAGGATCGATAGGATCAAATACGAGTTGACGCTCGTTACGATAGGATTATCCTATGGAACCATGGTCACCCTCCGCCAGCTTCGCTATTTCCTGGCCGTTGCGCGTCACGGCCACTTCGGCCGCGCGGCCGAGGAGTGCAACGTGTCGCAGCCCTCGCTCTCGGCGCAGATCCAGGCGCTCGAGGCGATGCTCGGGGTCCAGCTGATCGAGCGCAAGCGCGGCGGCATCGCGCTCACCGAGATGGGCAAGATCACGGAGCGCCGGGCGCACGACATCGTCACCGGCGCGCTCGATCTCATGGACTACACGCGCCACCAGGCGTCGGTGCTGACCGGCCCGTTGAACCTCGGGGTCATCCCCTCCATCGCGCCCTATCTCTTGCCCAGGGCGCTGGCCCAGTTGCAGGAGCGGTTTCCCGGCCTGCAGCTCAAGCTGCGCGAGACGCTGACCGACACGCTGGTGAAGGAGGTGAGCGCGGGGCGGCTCGACGTCGCGCTCATATCGCTACCGATCTTCCGGCCGGGGCTCGAGCGCATCCGCCTTTTCGATGAGGCCTTCGTGCTGTTGGCGCCGGCTGCCAAGGCCGCCGAGCTGCGCACGCCGGCGCAACGCAATCTGGCGCTCGCAAGCGGCGATCTCCTGCTGCTCGAGGAAGGACATTGCATGCGCGATCAGGCGCTGACCTTCTGCCGCGGCCTCGGCGCCGATAGCTGGCGTCAGTACGGAGCCTCGAGCCTCTCCACCATCACGCAGATGGTCGCCAACGGGTATGGCACGACGCTGCTTCCAGAGATGGCGGTTCCGACCGAGATACACCCCGGCGCTCCGGTGGCCGTGTTCCGTCTCGACGAGCCGCAGCCGCGGCGCACCGTGGGACTCGTCTGGCGCAAGACGTCGGCGCGCAAGCGCGATTTCGTGGAGCTCGGCCGCGTGCTGACGGAGGCGGCATGCGAGACGCTTGCCGAGGCGACGACGCTCATCAACAGCGCCGATACGTCCGCGGCCGAGGCCGCGATGCGACAATGACCGACGTGCTGAGCGAGGGCCCGCTGGCGGCGCCGATCCGCCTCCTGCTCGCGCACGGGGCCGGCGCGCCGATGACGAGCCCGTTCATGGAAAAGATCGCGGGCCTGCTCATCGAGCGCGGCTTGGGCGTCTCGCGCTTCGAGTTCGCCTACATGGCGGGGCGCCGCGAGGACGGGAAGCGCCGCCCGCCGCCGAAGGCCGAGCGCCTCGTCGACGAATACAAGGCCGCCGTGACGGCCGTGCGCAAGAAGCTGAAACCCGGGGTCAAGCTGCTGATCGGCGGCAAATCGATGGGCGGCCGCGTCGCCAGCCTCGTTGCCGACGAGCTCTATGGGGAGAATGAGATCTCCGGCCTCATCTGCCTCGGCTATCCCTTCCATGCGCCGGGCAAACCGGAAGCCCTGCGCACCGCCCATCTGGAGCATCTGCGCACGCCCGCGCTCATCGTGCAGGGCGAGCGCGATCCTTTCGGGAGCCGCGCCGAGGTCGAGGCCCTGAAGCTCTCGCCCGCGATAGGCTTTGCATGGGCTGGCGACGGCGATCACGACCTCGGGCCGCGCGGCGGCAGCGGGTTCACGCGCGCGGGCAACCTGGCAGCGGCCGCCGACGCGATCGCGGCATTCGCGACGGCGTTGCCAAAGAACAAATAGAAAGGGCCCGCGGCGATCCCGCGAGCCCTTGCAACTCATGCGCGGCTTGGCGCCCGGCCTCAGTCCTTGTCCTTTTTCTTCTTATCGACGGCCTTGTCGCCGATCTTGCCTTTGATGCTGGCGATGCCGTCCTTGAAGATGCCGTCGATCGTGGAGCGCGCGTCCTTGTCGTCCTTGCCGTCGGCGGCATCGTAGGTCGCGGCCCACACGACGTTGACCTCGTCCTCGTCGTCGTCATCGGGCGTGACCGAGAACTGCGCCTCGTAGTTCTTGACCGGCAGCGGGCTTTCGACGATCGCGTAGCGGTACGTCAGGTTGCCCTTGCTAATGAGCTTCTCCTTGATCTTGCCGCCATCGCCGAGCGTCAGGGTGCGGTAGGTGTCGTCGCCCTCCTTGCCCTCGGTGCAGGACTTGACCGCCGGATGCCATTCGGCAATCGCGCACCAGCCGCCGAAGCGGTCCCACAGCGCCTTCGATTCCTCGTCCACCTTCTTGGGGTCGACCTTGACCTCGAGCTTCTTGCCGGAGGCGAGGCTCGCCGCATCGGCGGCACTCCCCCATGCGGCCAGCGCGCAGGACACGGAACAGCGGTGCAGATTGACTTCATCGTTCGCTCCCTATGGGCTTTTTTGCGATTTGCGCTGCGTAGCTACGGTTCGGCGCGGCGTGATATATTGTAACCTGTGGCTTGCGGCAATTGCGAGGTCTTTCCTCTCCCGCTTCGCACGCGAATTCTTCCTTGGCCGCGCCGACGATTGGTCCCGCTTCCATCGCGCGGGGTCTCGCACTAGTTTGCGCCACGCGAACGCCCGATCTGCCGGCGAGTCCGCGCCAAGCCTCCTCGATCCTCGTGAAAGCCGCAATGACCACGACCACCGATGCTGACCCACTCGCCGACGCCAGAGCCTGGCCGTTCGAGGAGGCGCGCCGGCTCATCGCGCGCCTCGACAAGCTCAAGGGCGGCAAGGACAAGACCGTCATCTTCGAGACCGGCTACGGGCCGTCGGGGTTGCCGCACATCGGCACCTTCGGCGAGGTCGCGCGCACGAGTATGGTGCGGCACGCCTTCGAGGTGCTCACCGAGGGCAAGCGCGCAACCCGCCTCATCTGCTTCTCCGACGACATGGACGGCCTGCGCAAAGTGCCGGGCAATGTGCCCAACCAGGAGATGCTGCAGGCCTATCTCAACAAGCCGCTGACGCGCGTGCCCGATCCGTTCGGCAAGTTCGAGAGCTTCGCCCACCACAACAACGCGATGCTGCGCGACTTCCTCGACCGCTTCGGATTCGCCTACGAGTTCATGTCGGCGACGGAGGCCTACACCTCGGGCCTCTTCGACGAGACGCTCATGCAGATGCTCAAGGTCTACGACAAGGTGATGGACATCATCTTGCCGACGCTCGGACCGGAGCGGCGCGCGACCTACTCGCCGTTCCTGCCGGTTTGCCCGCGCACGGGCCGCGTGCTGCAGGTGCCGATGATCGAGCGCCACCCGAAGAAGGGCACAATCGTCTACCTCGATCCGGAGACGGGCGAGAAGGTCGAGACGCTCGTGACGGGGGGCCGCGTCAAGTGCCAGTGGAAGGCCGACTGGGCCATGCGCTGGACCGCGCTCGGCGTCGACTACGAGATGGCGGGCAAGGATCTGATCGAGTCCGTCACGCTGTCATCGAAGATCTGCAAGGCGCTCGGCGGCGTGCCGCCCGAGGGGTTCAACTACGAGCTGTTCCTCGACGACAAGGGCGAGAAGGTTTCCAAGTCGAAGGGCAACGGCCTGACGATCGATGAGTGGCTGCGCTACGCCAACCCCGAGAGCCTGTCGCTCTTCATGTTCCAGAAGCCGAAGACGGCAAAGCGCCTGTACTTCGACGTGATCCCGCGCGCGGTCGACGAATATCTGCAGCTGCTCGCGGCCTATCCGGGCCAGGGGGATCGCGAACGGCTCGACAATCCGGTCTGGCACATCCACGCCGGCGAGCCGCCGGCTGCCGAGCTGCCGGTCACGTTCGGCCTCCTGCTCAACCTCGTGTCGGCGTCGAACGCGCACGACAAGGAGGTGCTGTGGGGCTTCATCCGCCGCCATTCGCCGGCTGCGACGGCGCAGGCGCATCCGCTGCTCGACCACCTCGTCGGCTACGCGGTGCGCTACTATGAGGATTTCGTGAAGCCGAAGAAGCGCTTCCGCCCGGCCGACGAGGTCGAGAGAGAGGCGCTCGCGGCGCTGTCTAACGCGCTCGGCAAGGCAGCTCCCGGCACGGGCGCCGACGAGCTGCAGACCATCCTCTACGACGTCGGCCGCTCCGTGCCGCGCTACCACGATTTCAAGGCGAAGGGCGCGAGCCCCG
Source organism: uncultured Alphaproteobacteria bacterium (assembly GCA_963817485.1). GTDB lineage: Bacteria > Pseudomonadota > Alphaproteobacteria > Rhizobiales > Hyphomicrobiaceae > Hyphomicrobium_A. Next base: position 28,438 of record CAWFOR010000025.1, read on the forward strand.
AGAAGCCCGGCGTCTCCAGCGCGTGGTTCTCCTCGATCTACGAGATCCTGCTGGGTGAGAGCCGGGGGCCGCGCTTTGGCAGCTTCATCGAGCTCTACGGCATCGACGAGACGCGCGCGCTGATCGACAAGGCCTTGAAGGGCGAGCTCACCAAGGCCGCGTGAGGGTGGCGCCCCTCAGGCGACGTCGCTGTGCAGCGGCATGCGCACGGCGCTCTCCTCGTGCGCGCTTTGCGTCCCCGGCAGATCGACCGCCCAGGTGTCGCGGATGAGTTGCAGGAGCTTGGCCTCGCGGGCGCGGATCTCACCGGCCCGCCAGACCGACGCCTCCAAGACGTCGCGGGTGATGGGCAAAATGGGGGTGTCGTCGAAGCCGCGGTAGATCTCGCGCTTGCGTGCGAACTCCTTGTTGCGAGCCTTGTCGTTCTGCGCCTGGGTGACCACGACGAGGTTGCCGAGGCTCTCGGTGCAGGCGTCGCGCTCCTCCGCGTCAGGGAACAGGCGCCGCCACTCGCTCTTGCCGCCGGGGCGCAGCGGCAGCACGTGCTCGATCGAGTAGTCGCGCGGATTGAGCAAGGTCACGCTTCGCGCGATCTCGTCGTTGAGACGCAGGAGCAGGAGTTTGCACACCGCCTGGTCGCGCTTGTAGAAGGTCCGCAGGTGGTAGGAGATGTTGCGCACCTCATCGCGCGAGAGCTGGAACGGCCCCTCGCCCGGCTTGACCGGCGCATGCGACTTGATGAGGTCCATCACGTGTCCGAAGCGGCGCACCCGCTTGCTCGTGCCCGCGCACAGCAGGCGCAGGAGATGGGCGAGCCTGTCGATCTCCTTCAGCAGCAGATTTCCGCGCGCGGGATCCTCGGCGTAGTGCTCCAGCGCGAGCATGGCAGCTGGCGCCCAATCGCCCTCGGACAAGCGCCCCAGATAGACCAGGTAGCGGCGCGCCTCGGCGTCGATGTTGACGTCGACGTCATCGGCGCAGCGCACGCAATGGTAGGCTTGCGCCAAGGGCTCGAACACTTCCTTGAGGAAGCGCTCCGGGCCGCCGGTCTCCTGCACGGTACGCCGGATTCCGGCGATGATCTTCTTCTCGCTCGTGCCATAGATATTGAACAGGTGACTGAAGAAGGTCTCGAAGTTCTTGCCCAGAAGATCGGATCCGCGCTCCCACTGATCGAGAGCTTCTCCGACGTGCTCGGGCGCGACGCTCTTCAACAGCTCCGCCTTCAGGATGTCGTTGCGCTGCAGGGCGCGTCCGCGCTCGTTGAGCACCGTGAACAGTCGGTGGGCGCGGTCGATGTCGCGCGTCAGCACGACGACGAAGTGGCATTGCCCGCACAGATAGTCGGCCAGGTGGCGGCGATCGGTCTCATCGAGAGCGGAGAGCGCACGCATGAAATGCTCGCGCACCGCGTAGAGATTCTCCTCCGATTCGGTCGGAGCCTCGAGCGCCGGCGTCATCGTGCACGACCCGCGCGTCTGAACGTAGTTCTCAAACAGGCTCTGCTCGCTGGTCCTCAACTCGATGCGGAAGCGCGTGCCCTTGAGCTTCGTGGCCACGGTGTCGGCGGAAATGAGCTGGTCGAGGCGGTGGCGCCCGGTCCAGCGCCACTTTTCCGTGCCGAGATCGCGCAGCACCGCCGCCAAGACCGCAAGTGTTACAAGGCGTTGCTGTCCATCGACGATCTCGAAATAGCGGGCTTCGCGGTCGCGGGGCTTCGGCAGATCGCCGCCAGCGGCGTCGAGCAGCAGGATCGCGCCCAAGAAGTAGTCGGGTTCAGCCCCTTCCGGGCCCGATAACCCCGCCGCCGCGAGGATATCCTCGAGCAGCTGCCCCGCTTCCTCGGTGGTCCACGAGTACGGCCTCTGATAACTGGGGACCGAATAGTGGAAGGGAAACGAAAACAGATCGGTGACAGTCAGGGACGCTGTTGGCAAACCAGGGAACATTGAACTTTCTTTTTCGAATTTGCTTCGTACTTGCCTGCGACGCGTGCGCGTGCGACCCGGTCCCCGAGCCTCATATGAAGCTATCATGACCAGATGCATCGCGACAGACGTCTCATCGGAAAAGGTCATACGCGGGGGGAACAAACCGCGCCCAACGTCGACCAAATGTGACATGCACAGCGAGCCCTTCGGCACGCGCAGCGACGCGTGTCATACGGTGACGGCGCGAGCGGTTGCGCGACCATTCGAAGCGGAGCGTCGATGAACCCGCGAAACTCTCAGCAGGTTTTCAAAATCACGACGCGCGCGGCGTGGGACGAAGCGCGCGCGAGTGGCGCGCTCGCCGCCTCCGCCGACGACCGGCGCGATGGGTTCATTCACTTGTCCGCGAGCCACCAGCTCGCCGGAACACTTGCCAAACACTTCAAGGCACAGCGTGACCTCGTGCTGATCGAGATCGATGCAGCGGCGCTCGGCGAAGGCCTGCGATGGGAGCGATCGCGCGGACAGGAACTCTTCCCGCATCTTTATGCCAGCCTGCCCCTGTCGGCCGTGCGTGCGGCCATTTTGCTGGAGCTCGACGCGAACGGCACGCACGTGCTGCCACAGGCCATCCAGCAATGCTGAACAGAATTTTTGATCTCGCCCCGCCACTATTGTCGCTGCTGTCGCCGGAGCAGGCGCACGAGGCAACGCTTAAATCCCTGGAGCTCGGGCTTTTTCCGCGCTCCCCACCGGATCATCCGAGCCTCGCATCGCGCTTTGCCGGCCTGGCGCTGCCGAACCCGATCGGCATTGCGGCTGGCTTCGACAAGGACGCGCGCGTCGCGGACGCCGTGCTTAGCCTTGGCTGCGGCTTCGCCGAGGTCGGCACCGTGACGCCACGCGCACAGCTCGGCAATCCGCGCCCGCGCATCTTCAGGCTGCGGCGCGACCAGGCTGTCATAAATCGGCTGGGCTTCAACAACGGCGGCCATCAGGCAGCGCTCGAGCGGCTGCGCTGGCGCTTCTCTCCCGTCGGGGTGATCGGCGTGAACATCGGCGCCAACAAAGACAGCGAGGATCGCATCGCCGACTACGTGACCGGCCTCGAGACGTTCAATGACGTCGCAAGCTATTTCACGGTCAACATTTCCTCGCCCAACACGCCGGGGCTGCGCGACCTGCAGGCACCGGAAGCGCTCGACGCACTGCTGACGCGGCTGACGCAGACGCGTGCGCGCCTCGCCGATCAGGGCAAGCCTCGACGCCCGATTGTCGTCAAGCTCTCGCCCGACATTGCCGAGGAGGATCTACCTGCGATCGTCGCGCGCCTCGTCGCGCACGCGGTCGACGGCATCGCTGTGTCGAACACCACGCTGTCGCGCGCGGGCCTTACCGATCCGGCCGCGCGCGAGGCCGGCGGCCTCTCCGGGCGTCCGCTGTTTCATCGCTCGACCGCGATGCTCGCGCGCGTGCACCGGGCAACCGGCGGAACGATCCCGCTCATCGGCATCGGCGGCATCGACAGCGGGGCGACTGCGCTTGCCAAGATCCGGGCCGGAGCGACGCTGATCCAGCTCTACACCGGGCTCATCTACCAGGGGCCGGGGCTGATCGCGCGCATCAAGGCGCACCTGGAGCAAGCGGTGCGCTCCGCCAAGGCGAGCGCAATCTCCGACTTCATCGGACTCGATGCCGAGACGTGGGCGCAAGAGCCTCTCGACGGCTGAGGCCATGCTTGTAAGCGGCCGCTCTGGGCAAAAGCCCGCCGGCTCACGATGTCTTGTCGGGCTGTCCGTCGGGACGCCGTGCCGTCTTGACGAGGCGCGCAATGAACCAGATCGGGATGACCACCATGGCGCCGAGCACGAGGTATTCCACGATCGACTGGAAGACGCCGAAGCCGAGGTCGTAGATCCGCTGCAAGAGCACGTTGATCTGGAAGAAGAAGTTCTGCGGCGTGATGCCGAGCGCGGACAGGATGATGCCGACGACGAGCGACAGCACCAAGAGCCGGATAAGAACGCCCATGGGACTGCCGCCCAGGAATGTCTTGCTGTCCATGGCTTCCTCAGCTCCTCGCCTTTGCCGCACCGGGCGCAGCGGACTCGCGCCTTGCGCTCGCCGGCCATAGCATAGGCGTTGAGCGGTTTCGACTAAAGAGGAGTGCGCGTGCGAAGCCTCGGCAGGCAGGAACTGAGCAAAGACGAGGCCGCCGGGGCCCGCAGCCTGCGTGCGCGGGGCGGCCGGGGGGCGGAGCGCGCCCTGCCGGAGCCGTTCGCCCGCTGGTTTGCCGACCGGGGCTGGCGGCCGCGGCCGCACCAGCTCGCGCTGCTCGACGCTGCAGAGCAGCGCCGCTCGACCCTTCTCATCGCGCCGACCGGTGCCGGCAAGACGCTCGCCGGCTTTCTGCCGAGCCTCGTCAACCTTGCGCAGCGGCGGCGCGACAAGCGCGAGAACAAGGGCGCCGGGCTGCACACGCTCTACATCTCGCCGCTCAAAGCGCTGGCGGTGGACGTCGCCCGCAACGTCATGGCCCCGATCGCGGAGATGGGCCTGCCGATCCGCACCGAGACGCGCACCGGCGACACCCCCGTCAGCCGCCGCCAGCGACAGCGCGTGCGCCCGCCCGACATCCTGATGACGACGCCGGAGCAGCTTGCGCTGCTCTTGAGCCACCCCGACTGCGGGCATCTGTTCGCCGACCTCGACACCCTCATCCTCGACGAGTTGCATGCGCTCGCGCCCACCAAGCGCGGCGATCTCCTGGCGCTCGACATCGCGCGGCTGCGCACGCTCGCGCCGAACCTCATGAGCTTCGGCCTGTCGGCAACGGTGGCGCGTCCCTCGGAGCTGCGCGCCTACCTCGTGCCCCAGCGCGGCAGCAACCGGTACATCGAGATGGCCGATGTCGTGCGCATCGAGGGCGGCGCCAAGCCGGCAATCTCGATCCTCGAGATGGACGAGCCGGTGCCGTGGGCCGGCCACACCACGCTCTACGCCTTGAGTGAGATCTACGACGCGATCGAGCGCAACCGCCTGAGCCTCGTATTCGTCAACACGCGCATGCAGGCGGAGCTGCTGTTCCAGGAGCTATGGCGCATCAATGACCTCGAGCTGCCGATCGCGCTGCACCACGGCTCGCTCGACACCGCACGCCGGCGCAAGGTCGAGGCCGCGATGGCAGCCGGCACATTGAAGGCGGTCATCGCCACCTCGACGCTCGACCTCGGCATCGACTGGGGCGACGTCGACCTCGTAATCCACGTCGGCGCGCCCAAGGGCGCAAGCCGCTTCATCCAGCGCATCGGCCGCTCCAACCACAGGCTCGAGGAGCCCTCGCGCGCACTCCTGGTGCCATCGAACCGCTTCGAGGTGCTCGAGTGCCGCGCCGCGCTCGATGCGGCTGAGGCCGGGGAGCAGGATGCGGTGCTGTCGCGCTCGGGCGCGCTCGACGTGCTCGCCCAGCATGTGCTCGGCACCGCGTGCGCGGGCACCTTCGAGCCGGCAGCGCTCTATGAGGAGGTCGTATCGGCCGCGCCCTACGCCCAGCTCACGCGCGCCAACTTCGACCGCGTCGTCGACTTCGTGGCAACGGGCGGCTACGCGCTCAAAACCTATGACCGCTTTGCGCGCCTGAAGCCCGAGCCCGACGGCACGCTTCGCATCGCGCATCCGCGCTTCGTCGAGGCCTACCGGCAGAACGCCGGCACCATCGTGGCAGCGCCCATGATCAAGGTACGCCTCCTGGGCCGCCGCTCGGCGCGGGGCAACGGTGCGCTCGCCGGCGGCCGCATGCTGGGCGAGGTCGACGAATACTTCATCGAGCAGCTCCGCCCCGGGGACGCCTTCGTGCTCGCGGGCGAGGTGCTGCGCTTCGAAGGCCTCTCCGAGACGGAAGCCTTCGTGACGCGCGCGAGCGCCAAGGACCCGATCATCCCCAGCTACAACAGCGGCAAGTTCCCGCTCTCGACGCACCTCGCAGCGCGCGTGCGCGCCATGCTGGCGGACGAGCGCGCTTGGGCGAAGCTGCCGACCCCCGTTGGGGAGTGGCTGGAGCTGCAGCAGCGCCGCTCGGTCATCCCCGCGCGCGACGAGGTGCTGATCGAGACCTTCAACCGCGGCAGGTCCCACTATCTCGTCGCCTATCCGTTCGAGGGGCGCCTCGCCCATCAGACACTCGGCATGCTGCTGACGCGGCGGCTCGACCGCGCCGGCGCACAGCCTCTGGGTTTCGTCGCCAACGACTACGGCATGGCGCTGTGGGGGCTGGGCGACCTATCGCAGATGATCGTAGATGGGCGCCTCGATCTCGGGCAACTCTTCGCCGAGGACATGCTCGGCGACGATCTCGACGCTTGGCTCGCCGAGTCGAACCTGATGAAGCGCACGTTCCGCCAGGTGGCGCTGATTGCGGGCCTGGTGGAGCGCCGCCACCGCGGGCGCGAGAAGACCGGACGCCAAGTCGCCATGTCGACGAACCTCGTCTACGACGTGCTGCGCCGCCACGACCCGCACCACATCCTCATCGAGGCGGCGTGGGCGGATGCGGCCACAGGGCTTCTCGACATCGCGCGGCTCGGTGATTTTCTGCGCCGCGTGCAGGGACGAATCAGGCATCAACCGCTTGATCACGTCTCTCCGCTATCAATACCTATCCTGCTCGAGATCGGCGCGGAGGCCGTAGCGGGCCGCGCACGCGAGGACCTGCTGCGCGAGGCGGCGTCCGAGCTCATCGAAGAAGCGCAACAAGAGGAACCCGTATGCTCGAGCTAAAGCCGGAGCGTCTCGCCTTCGACGATTTCCAGGACCAGACCATCTCGGTCTGCGGGAAGGTGTTCCGGGCCGACATGTCGGGCGCGCTCTATTGGCCGAGCGAGGACGCGCTGATCGTCGCCGACCTGCACCTCGAAAAGGGCTCGGCCTTTGCCGCCCGCGGCCAGCTTTTGCCGCCCTACGACACGCGCGAGACGCTGCAGCGCCTGGCCGAGGTCATCGACCGCTACAAGGCCGCGACCGTGATAGCGCTCGGCGACAGCCTGCACGACGAGGAGGCGTCCCAGCGCATCGGCCTGGAGGAGCTCGAGATCCTGCAGATCATGCAGGAGGACCGCGAGTGGATCTGGGTCACCGGCAACCACGACCCAAAGATTGGCGAACGGCTTGGCGGCACTGTCGTCGGCGACATCGAGGTCGAGGGCATCGTGCTCCGCCACATGCCAGCGGCGGGCGACGTGACGCACGAGATTGCGGGGCACATGCACCCCGCCGCCCGGTTGTCCCTGCACGGTTTCTCGATGCGGCGGCCCTGTTTCGTCGGCAACGGCCGCCGACTGGTGCTGCCGGCGTTCGGGACCTACGCCGGCGGGCTCAACATCCTCGATGTCGCGTTCGAGCCGCTGTTCGGCGACGACGGCCTGCGCGTGTGGCTGCTGGGCCAGGAGGGACTTTACCCCGTGGCCGCGCGGCTCCTGAAGGGCGATTGAGCGGCGGCGCTCACGCCACCTCGCGGCGGAAGAACGCCGTGCCCAAGAGCCCGGCGAGCACGGCGAGGATCACCGCGATCATCCCGTAAGTGAACGGAAAGCGGAACGCAAAATCATGCAGCACGCGCTCGATGCCCTTGCGCTCGAGCGTGACGCGGGCGATGTGCGCGCTCAGCACCTCGCCGTTGCGGAAGAGGTATGTGCGCGCGACCAGCGGGCCGACGGGCACGTTCGCCGGCAGCGCGATGGTAGAGCGAAAGAGGCTGCGGCCGGTGAACGTCACGCCGTCCTTCGCCTCGACGACGTAGAGGTGCTCGGCCTGCTTCAGGCGGATGACGGCGGCCCTGAACCCGGAAAGCTCGTAGTCGCTGAGCTTCCACTTGATGCCGCCCCCCGGCGTCATCTTGATATGGGCAAAGCCGATAGAGTTGCGTTCCAGCACCGCGGGCCCCGCGATCTGATCGATGGGGCGCGTCGAGGCGATGGCGTAGTAGCTCGGCACCGAGGCAAACAGCACTGATGAGGTGTTGATCCACACGCCGGCGACGTCGCTCTTGCGGCGCACGACCACCGGATAAGGCGTCCCTTCGACCACCACGACGACGTCGTAGTAGGCGCCGCCCGACTGATCCTGGCCGCGGCTTTCGGGCTGCTGGCTGTTGTCGATGGCGCCGAACACGAGGATTTCGTGGCCGGTGAAGCCGGTCGTCACCTCGACGCTGCGGGTGGAGACGTCGGCTTCGACCGTCTCGACCGGGTCCTGCGGCGGCTCGGCGACCGGGGGCTGGCGCGGACCCATCTGCACCGGCGGCAGCGTGCGCTGAAACCCCTGCGCAAACGCCGCGTGCGCCAGCACGAGCAGGGCGCCGGCGGACGCGGCGACAGCGAGGCGTCGGCCAGTCATTCCCGCTACGACCGGCGCCATCAGATGCCTCCGAGCAGGGGGCCGATGGAGTAAATCTCACCCGGGCGCACGATGAGCTCCCACCCGATGCGCAGGCACACGAGCAGCACCAGCGCGGCCAGCAGGAAGCGTAGCTGCTCACCCTTCAGACGGGCGCCGGCGATGACCCCGAGCTGCGCGCCGATGACGCCGCCGACGATCAGCAGCATCGCCAGCACCACGTCGACGGTCTTGTTCTGCATTGCCTGCAGAAGCGTAGTCACCGCCATGACGAACACGATCTGGAACAGCGAGGTGCCGATGACGACGCTCGTCGGCACACGCAACAAATAGATCATGGCCGGCACCATCACGAAGCCGCCGCCGACGCCCATGACGGCTGCCAAGAAGCCGACGAAAGCGCCGATCGCGGCCGGCGGCAGGGCGCTGATGTAGAGCTTCGAGCGCTTGAACCGCATCTTGAAGGGCAGGCCGTGCACCCAGCTATGCTGACCGGTCTTGCGCGCCGTGACGGGGTTCCCGGAGCGGGCGCGGCGGATGGTGCCGACGCTCTCGATCATCATCAGCCCGCCGACCGCGCCGAGGAACAGGACATAGCTCAGCGACACGAACAGATCGAACTGCCCGATTTGGCGCAGAATGCGCACCAGCCCCACGCCGATGGCCGCGCCGACCACACCTCCGGCGACCAGCACCAGGCCCATCTTGATGTCGACGTTGCGGCGCCGGTATTGAGCGATGGCACCGCTGACGGAGGAGGCCAGGATCTGCATCGAGCCGGTGCCGACGGAGACGGCGGTGGGCACGCCCATGAAGATCAAGAGCGGGGTGAGCAGGAAGCCGCCGCCGACGCCGAACATCCCCGACAGGAAGCCTACCGCGCAGCCCATGCTCAAGAAGACCGCGACATTCACGGACATCTCGGCAATGGGCAGGTAGATGTTCATCGGTCTCGCCCGGCACCAAACCCTTGAGCGCCTTCACATCCCGAAATCGGGCACCGGCGCAGCGCCGGCGGTGTCGAAAGACAATGCGGCCGCCGCGTCGAACCGGCGAGCGGCTTTGAGCAGCGCTTCCGTAGGAGATTGGCCGTCGCACAGATGCGCAATCGGCGGCGTGGGAAGGCGCCGCCAGACAAACCCTCTGCGCCGCCTACAGAGCCACGAATGCTCCGACAGCATGCGTCGTGTCAAGGACAGAGCTTGGTCAGCGGAGCTTTGCTTCGCAGGGCGGTAAAAATGCAATTGCGCCCGACACCGCGAGGCATCGGGCACGCTGCGCGTAAGGGAGTTGGCAGGCGTTAGCCGTTGGTGCTGCGCGGACGCTGCCAGGCCTGGGCGGCAAAGCGCGAGTCGTTGACCACCGGATCGCTGCGCTTGCCGCGCCAGGTCTCGATCGCAACCGTCGCGGCAGCGAGCTCGTCGGGGTTGAGCTTTGCCCTTAGCGCGTCGCGCCGGCTTTTGGCCTCCTTGTCGCCGGAGTTGGCGGCGAGCACCATCCACTTGAAAGCCTCGGTGGCGTCCTTGGACACGCCGAGGCCGTTTTCGTACAGCATCGCCAGATTGTACTGGCTGTCTGCGAGCCCGTAGTTAGCCGCCTGCGTGAACCACTTCACCGCGGTTGCATAGTCGGGCTTCGCCCCACCATGCCCCACGATCATAACGGCGAGATTGTGCATCGCCTTGACGTTGCCCTGCTCGGCGGCGCGGCCGTACCAAACCTTGGCGCGAGCAAGATCCTTCGCCACGCCGGTGCCCCGCTCATAGAACGTGCCGAGCCGGAACTGCGACAGGGCAAAGCCGCTGGACGCGGAGCGCTGATACCATTGCGCCGCTTCTTTCAGATCCTTGTCGGCGCCGCGGCCTTCGGCGATGCGCGAAGCGACCTCGAACTGCGCCGCGGCGTCGCCCTTGGCGGCGGCGAGCCGCAGCGAGTAGGGACCGACGGTCACGGGCGGCAGCCGGGGCGCCGTCTCGGTATCCGTAGCATCTCCCGGCATGATCGCCGCGGTGGCGCCGATGACATGCTGCTCCATCAGCGCGGCCGGGGTCGCGTTGGGCGTTAACCGCGGCGCCGTTTGCACGCGGCGGCCCTCCAGAAACGCCAGACGCGCCTCCTCGGCTGAGGAAGCGGCGGGCGAAAGCGATGCCGAGTCGAGGCGGCGCATCTTGGGATCGGGAGCGGGCGCCGGGGCATCGACGTCCTCGAAGACGCGGGCACCGGGCTGAGCATCGGGAACAAGCCGCTGCGACTGCTTGGATGGGGCCGGGGGTACAGCAGGCGCGGCGTCGGCGGGTGGCTTTAAATCCTCGCCGTCCTGCGGGGCAGCCTGCGGGATTGCGGCGGGCGCGGTCGAATCGGTGGTGCCCGGCCCGGCCATCGGCGACGGCTCATCCATCGTGGGCATGGCGAGATCGGCGGCAGCGGGAAGCGCGCGGTCGTGCGCCGGCGTGCGCGGCATGAAGAACAGCGCAGCCGGGATCATGGCGAGGATCGTGAGGATGCTCATGAGCACGCGCGGCGAGCGGAAGATGCCGCGGCGCTTGCGGGGCTTCTGCACCGCGGACCCGCGCTCCATCGGACCCGACATCTCGCCGGTGCGGCCGAGATTGGGATCGAGCCTGGTGTCGATCTTGGCTGCGGCTTTGAGCTTGGCGCGGTGCGCATCCGCGATGAAATCGTGGCGCAGGACGTCGACCGGCTGCGTGGGAGCGTCCGGCATCGCGTAGTTCGAAGGCGCGCTGTCGCGATCGGTTGCGAAGGCGGCGTCGAGATCGAACGGCGGGGAGGTGAACATCCCCTGCGAAGCGGGCGCCTCCGGTGCCGGCGGAGGGGTGAACATCCCGTGCGGAGCTTCGGGAGCATGGGCGTGGGGCTGCGCAGCGCCATAATCGGACTCGCTGTCGTGGTCCTCAGCCGGCTCGTAGGCATGCGCGGCGGGCTCGGCCTCGGCCGAGTGCATCGGGACGGGGGCGTACGTCGCCTGCTGGGGCGCATTGGCCTCCTGCTGTGCGACTTCCAGCGAATCGATGCGGTCCAACACGCGGATGATCGCCTGCTGCATCGTATCCAGCATGCTGGCGTTGTTCTCGTCGTGGTGGCGCCGCTCGTTGATGAGGCTTTCGAGCATGCCGCGAACCTCGCCGATGTCGCGCGTCTGAATCTCGCGCTCCTCGCGATCGGCGAAGCGGGCGGCGGCCTTTTGCGCGGCGGCGCTCGCCATCTCCTCGAGGTCGGTCGTGCGCACGGCATTCTGGCTGATGAGATCGGCGAGGCGCTCGTGCGAGAGCTGGCCCGCAATGGTCGCAAGCTGCGAGCTGATCTGCTCGAGGCGGGCGGTATCGCGGTTTGTGCCCATGCCGTTGGTAAAGAGCCGCGTCATCCGCTCGTCCGAAAGCTGGGAGGCGAGCGTGCCCAAATGCGCGTCGATGGCATCGAGGCGGACGAACTGGCGCCGGAGCTGGTCGAGCTGGTTGCTGATCTCCTCGATCTGCGTCTCCGCGAGGCGCAGCTCCTTGAGGTCGGCGCGCGTTGCCATGCCGCCGAGCGCCGAGGTCATGCGCGCCTCGAGCTGGTCGAAGCGGCGGCCGAGCGTCAGCAGCGAGTTGCCCGGGTGCATCTCAGCGAGCGACTGCTCGATGCGCATCGCGATCTCGGAGAGGCGATGGTCGAGCCACGCGGGCTCGATGGTGGAAAGGATGGCTTGCTCGTGGTGCTGCTCGGTGTGCTCTTCGGCCGACGACAGCGCGTTCAAATCCGCCGGTGTATCCTGCGCGGCGGTCTGTGGCTTTGCGGCATTGACGGCCGCGTGCGCGGCTTCCCGCGCGTAGCCGAGGAAGGCCTCGCCCAACTCGTAGAAGCGGGTGAGAGCGCGCGCGCTTTCCTCGCTCCAGGGATTATCGGCTTTCGCGGGCCCGCCGAGCATGATCACCTCGTCGGGGGCAGCGCGGGACACGTGCGCGCCTTCGTCGCCGCCGGTGCGGGGCGGCTGAGCCTGGGCGGTGGTCGTCGCCTGGGGGCGGCGTTGAATGACGATTTCGCGAACGGCGACCTTTGCCTTCGCAGCCTGATCAACAAGGCCGCCGCTGAGCTCCGACAGGCGCTCGCCCAGGCGCTGCATCTGCTGCTGGATGCGCTCCACGTCCGGCTCGAACTCGTGCGGCATCTGCTCCCGGATCGATCGGGCCTCCTCGCCAAGAGAGGCGAGGCGCTCGCGCATCTGCTCCAGGCGCGTCATCTGGCTCGGCTCTTCCGGGGCGGTACCGGCTTGGCCGCCGTGCATTTCCTTCGGAGCTTGTGTCGGCATCTCGGTCCCTTGGGGCGCGCGCTGATGGGAAAGACGTAGCGGGCGGCCGGCTGGCGACCGCGTGAGAAGGCAAAACCGCTCACCCTGAAGCTCAGCGAGTCTCGGTAAACGTTGAGTTAAGCGGGGCGCAAATTTCGCTCCAAAAGGGACCAAATCGCCCCAAAAAGGAGCGAAAAGGCGCAAATTCTCCGTCGTTCAGCCCCGGCTGAGGTATGTTGACCAATCGTGAACGATGGCCGGCTCGGCCCGCGTTCGAAGCGTGGAGGACGGCATGAAGAGATCGAGCTTCGTCGTTTTTTCGCTGATCGTGGTGGGCCTGGCTGGAGCGGCGCTCGCCGCGACCTCGGGCCCCAAGGCCGACGAGACCGGCGGGCGCTACTCGATGACGCCGACGGCCAACGGCGTCGTCCGCCTCGACACGCAGACCGGCGCCATGTCGCTCTGCACCGGCACCGTCGGCCAGTGGTCCTGCCAGGACATGAACGACAGCCAGCGCAACCTCACGGCCGAGATCGACCGGCTGCGCGCCGAGAACAAATCGCTGCGCGACCAGCTCGACCACGTCGACCAGAACCTCGGCCTCAACGACAACAACCCTGACGTTCCGCCCAAGCCGAAGCTCACACTGCCTTCCGAGCAGGACGTCGACCGCGCCTTCGACTACCTCGAGGCAATGGCGAAGAAGATCCACGAGCGGCTCGACAGGTTGCAGGAGCAGCAGGACCGCCCGGGCAAGGCCCTGTGACGGCGCGGCATCTGCCAGCGCGCAGGTCATGAGCGAAGCCACGCGAACCAAGGCGAAGGGCACCCTCGATCAGGCGTTCGAGACGCTGCGCGTCGATACGCGCGGGCCGGGCCTTTCCTTGCTGACGGAGGAGGTCACGGGCTGGCTCGGCGAGATCGGCGCGATCGACGGCCTGCTGACGCTGTTCATCCGCCATACCTCGGCGTCCCTCCTCATCCAGGAGAACGCCGATCCGGACGTGCAGACCGACCTCGTGCTTGCGCTCGACCGGCTCGCTCCAAAAGGCGCGCCCTACCTGCACACGATCGAGGGCGACGACGATATGCCGGCGCACATCAAGGCGGCGCTGACCGCCACCTCGCTGTCGATCCCGGTGCGCGCAGGGTCCATGGTGCTCGGCACCTGGCAGGGCATCTACGTCGCCGAGCATCGCGACCGCCCGCATACGCGCGAAGTCGCGCTGCACTACCTCGGGACGCGCGCCGCCGGCTAGGGCTACGCGCCTGCGCGACCGAATTTCCGCGTGGCCGCGATCAGCTCATGCACGATGCCGGGCTCGCTCATGGCGTGGCCGGCGTCGGGCACGATGCGCAGCTCGGCTCCGGGCCACGCGGCCCTCAGGTCGAACGCGTTCTTGATCGGCGTCACCACATCGTAGCGGCCGTGCACGATCACGCCCGGGATGTCGCGGATGCGCGGCGCATCGCGCAGGAGCTGGCCGTCGGCATCGAAGAAACCGCGGTTGACGAAGTAGTGGCACTCGATGCGGGCGAACGCGAGCGCGTAGGCGTCGGCGCCGAACTGCTTGATGCGCTCGGGGTCCTGGATGAGCGCCAGCGTCGAGCCCTCCCAGATGCTCCAGGCCTTGGCCGCCGCGAGCTGCACGGCCGGGTCGGAATGCGTGAGCCGCTTGTGGTAGGCGGCGATCATGTCGCCACGCTCGTCAGCGGGGATCTGGTCTTGATAGACCGCGAACGCCTCGGGGAAGATCCAGCCGCAGCCGGCCTGGTAGAACCAGTCGAGCTCGCTGCGGCGCAGGAGGAAGATGCCGCGCAGGATCATGTCGGCGACGCGCTCGGGATGCTTCTCGGCATAGGCAAGCGCCAGCGTCGAGCCCCATGAGCCGCCGAGAAGCTGCCAGCGCTCGATGCCGAGATGCGCGCGCAGCCGCTCCATGTCGGCGACGAGATCCCAGGTCGTGTTGGCCTCGATCGAGGCGTGCGGGGTCGAGCGCCCGCAGCCGCGCTGATCGAACAGGATGATGCGGTACTCGGCCGGATCGTGATAGCGGCGCATGTTGGCGTTGGAGCCGCCGCCGGGGCCGCCGTGCACCATCAGCGCCGGCTTGCCGTCGGGATTGCCGCATTCCTCGAAGTAGAGCTCGTGCCCGTCGGTGACGGCGAGACGCCCGCTGCGATAGGGCTCGATCGCGGGATAGAGGCTCAAGCGTTGCGGCGCGGACATCGGAGGGAAGTCCTCAGGGGGTGAAGATCCAAGCCAGGGCTTTACGGGCGCCGTGCGACCGGAGCAAGTCGGCGGGGCGGGGCAGTTAGACGCGCTCGCGGTTCTTGAGGCGCATCAGCCGCATCTCGCGGTCATACACCACCTCACCACCGGGAATGCGGATCTCGCGCACGAGTTCCAGCATGCTGCGCGTCGGGCCGGGCGTGGCAAGGCTTGCCAGCAGCGCGCCGAGCGTGCCCGCAGGCAGCCCGACGATGCCCGCGAGCGCGCCGTCGAGGCCGATGATGTGGGATTCGCCGGCAAGGATCGTCAGCACCGCGACGGCAAACCCGCTCCCCATGCCGGCGAGCGCGCCGAACGCATTCATGCGTTTCCACCAGATCGACAGCACCAGCACCGGAAACAGCGTCGAGCCGGTGATGGCAAAGCACCAGAGCAGCAGGCGCAGGGGGTCGGTCGGCGCCAGCAGCGTGAAGATGCCGCCGAGCGCGGCGACGCCGGCAATGGCGATGCGCCCGATCCAAATGCGGGCGTCTTTCGGCATCGGCTCCCACGAAAAGCCGTTGACGACATCCTCGGTCAGCACGTTGCCGAGGGCGACGGTTGCCGCGGCGGCCGCGACGAGTGCCGCGGCGACGATGCCGGCGGCGGCGAAGTAGGCGAACACATTCGGCAGGCCGGCCGCCACGGGGAGGCTCAGCAGCACGGTGTCGCGCGCGAGCTTGAAGCTCGTAAACGTGAGCGGGCTCGCGGTCGCGTCAAACTGCATGAAGCCGAGCCGAACGAGATCCTGCATCCAATCGGGGAGCCGCGCGGGCGAGCCATCCTTGACCACGTCCATGATGAAGTCGCGCATGTAGACCGACACCGAGGCCGCCGTCAGCATGGTGAGTCCGAAGAACACCGTGGCCCAGCCGAGCGACTTTCTCGTCTCATAGACGCCGGGCGTCATGGTCACGCGCGGCAACAGCCACGGCGAGGCGGCAACGCCCGTCATCACGGTCAGCATGGCGATGACGAACGCCAGCGGGCCGACGCTGCCGAAGGGCGCCGTGAATCGCTTGGCGACCGCGGCGAAGCCCTCAGGCGGCAGCATGAACGCGAGCTGGGACGCCGGGACTACAGGCACGCCCTGCGAGGCCTCGTTGTAGACGAGCTGGCGCAGCAGGGGACCGTGCGTGAGCTGCGGCAGGGGGAAGTTGCTCACCATCACGGCGACGATGGCGACGGGTACGATGAGGGCGAGAAGCGCGGCGATCGCCTGCGCGCTGCTCGACCAGTTGAACGAGCGCATGCCGCCCAGCACCACCGTCACGATCATGGCGACGACCAGCAGCAGGATCATCAGGCCGCGGGGCTGGCCCGTAAGCCACGCCGCCGCACCCGCGCCCATGCTGAGCTCGGCCGCCAGCAGCAACAGCAGCGGCACCGCGATGAGCGCCGCGGCGGCAATGCGCACGGGCTTGCTCTCGAAGCGGCGCCCGAGATAGCTCGGCACCGTGAAGGCCCCGAACTTGCGCAGGAACGGCGCGAGCATCACCGCCATGATGACGAAGCCTGCGAGCCCGCCGATCACGAGGCACAGCGCGTCGAAGCCGATGAGGAAGAACGTGCCCGTCATGGCGACGATGCCGGTCGCACCCATGGCGGCGCTCGCGAGCCCGAGCCCAGTGTAGCCGGCCGGCACGCGGCGGCCCGAGGCAAAGAACTCGATCGCCTCGTGGCTCGGCACGCTGAGCCCGATCGCGCAATAGAGCAGGAGCGGGCCGAGCAACATCACCCAGCGCAGCACCAGCTCGGAGGTGCCGAGCTGCTCGAAGATCATGAGCAGCAGCACGAGCCCCGTGAGCAGGCTGACGAAGATGCCGAAATAGGCCCCGAGCCGCGGGTTCACGAAGCGGGTGCGCGAGGTGGTGATCATCGGCGATGGTCCGAGAGCGCGGCTCAATTGTCCTCGTGCGCCCCGTGCCAGTGGTCGATCGCATCCTGGCGATTGACGAAGCTCGCGACCGTGAAGATCGCGATGATCGCAATGCCGTGGGCGCTGAGGAAGTAGCCGAGCGGGAAGCCCAGGAACTTCGCCCCGTTGAGGCTCGAGGCGTAGAGCGGGAGCACGATGATCAGAACCAGGAACGGCACGACGCTCGCCAGCATCTGCCACTTGGTGTGCCGCCAGTAGGGCTTGCGTTCCTTGCGCTCCATCATGGCCGAAGATTCCCCGAGGTTCCCGAATCGGACGCCAAGAGAGGCGCCAGAGTTGCGACCCTGTTATGGCGCAAAGCGGGGGATTGGCCAAAGTGCCAACTTAACGGGGCGCTCCGATTGCTTAAGAACGTTGCAGGAGGGGCCGACAGCCGGGGCCCGGGGCAAGGAGGACGGTTCGATGCGACACATGTGGGACGAATTCAAGGACTTCGCGATGAAGGGCAACGCGCTCGATCTCGCCATCGGCGTGATCATCGGCGCGGCCTTTTCGCCCATCGTCGCGACCCTCGTCGGCAACGTCCTGATGCCGATCATCGGCTACATCACGGCGGGGGTGAATTTCTCCAACCTGGAGTTCGTGCCGGTCGAGGGCGTCGACATCAAGTACGGGCTCTTCCTCAATGCGATCATCCAGTTCCTGATTACGGCGATCGCGCTGTTCTTCCTCATCAAGGGCATCAACATGGTGCGCAAGCCCAAGCCCGCGGCGCCCGCTGCCGACGCCATCGGAGATGTACCTTAAAGAGATCCGCGATGCGCTCGTGAAGGGGAAGTAGGGCAAGCCATGGACAAGACAGTTACGGCTCTAATCGGAGGCGTTTTGGGAATAGGTGCCATCCGGCTCGGCATGCGAATGCATTTCGGGTCTTGGTACATCGATGGTGCGTGGGGCTACGTCGGCGCCGCTGTAGCCGGTGCCGTGGTTGCTCTCCTCATCCGGTACGCGATACGCAAGGAGTTCGGCTGGCCCTAGCGTTGCAAGCGGCCTTGCGAGGGCCGCAAAACGAAACGGCCCCGTCAGGGGCCGTTAAGCTACGCGCATGAGATGAGCAGGAAGCGCTGGCTCAGCGCTTGCCCCGCGCCTTCGCGGCCGGCTTCTTCGCGGCGGCCATGGGCTTGCGGGCGGCTGCCTTGGGGGCGGCCTTTTTCGCGGTAGCTTTTTTCATCGGATCTTCCTTGTTGAAGACGCTGCACGTCGCTGCGCCCGAATCAGTCGGCGCGCGCGTACGTGTAGCAGGTCGTGGCCCCTGCGTGTGTCGGATTTGCTGCTCAGCCAGCGGCGCTAGCCGCCTACCAGTGGCGCGGCCGCCCGTGCGTCACGCGCCAGTAGTCCCAATGCGCGTAGGGGTCATACCAGCGGCCCCAGCGGTGCGTGTAATATGGATAGGGGTAGGACACGTAGTAGGGTCCCGCGATGCGCCGGCCGGCGGCGGCTTCGGTCGAGGCGGCGGCGAGCAGGCCGGCCGCGATCAGCGCAAATCCGAGCAGCTTCATGTGTTGCTCCATGCAAACGATGTCGGCGAGAATCGCCTATCCGAGTGAAGCATCGGTGAATGCGCGTCGCAAAAAAGCCGCCCCCGAGGGAGCGGCTTTCTTTCCGGCGTCGACCTTAGAGGCCGATCCATACGCCGCCGTGCCAGTAGCCGTGGCCTTCGTGCTCACGCCACTTGTAATGCTCCTTCTCGCCCCACTTCCAGCTGTCGGGGTGAACGTGCAGCCTGAACTCGGGCTTGTAATCCATCTTCCCTTTGACGTGCCAGCAATCGCCCTCGTCGTTGCAGACGACCTCGGCTGAAGCGCTCGTGGCAGCAAGCGCCAGCGCGCCGGCAGCGATGAGGACAGTCTTGGTTAGATACGTCATGGCGTTCTCCTCTTTTCTTGGAGGTGGGCAAACGCCACTGCGGCAGGATGGTTGCAGGCCCAAGGGTGGCGCCGACGGAGACATTGCGCCGCGGCTTCTCGGACCGCCTTCGGATGTGGTACAGCGCTGAGGAGCGCGGGCGTAGTTCAGTGGTAGAACGTCAGCTTCCCAAGCTGAATGTCGTCGGTTCGATCCCGATCGCCCGCTCCATCTTTTCAAGCACTTAGCTGGAGACGCAAGCCGCAATCCACTAGCGGTGCTGATCTATCGGCGAACTGGCAACCTGCGCGCAGTCCAACTGTTGCTCGGGCATGCGAGGATCGAGAGCACTGTTCGCTACCTCGGCATCGCGACGGACGATGCCACTGAGATTGCGGATTAGATCTGCCGAACATCACACGGCTGCGACACGCCGGAAACAGGTGCCGGTCTTACCGCGGAGCCTCTCGGCAGCTCTTCTATCGCCGAGCGCCGCGAGTACCCTACGGGTTATCTGGGCCATGCAAATCGATCTGCACGAGCCCCGCAGCAAGCGCGAGCCAGACGAGATGGGCATCGCTGCGCGCCCCGATCTTCGCCTTGATCGCATAGTGATGGTTGCGCACGGTCTTCTGGCTAAGATTGAGGAGAGGCGCGATCTCCTCACTGGCGAGCCCCGTGGCCAGCAGCCTCAGGATCTCGGTCTCCCGCGGGGTCAGGCTTTCCGTCAGATGCTCGGCTCCGGAAAGCCGGTCCGCTGCCAACGCCTGCGCCACGTCCTCGCTGAGGAAGTGCCCGCCGCGCGCCACGGCCGCGATGGCGCGAACGAGCTGCGCCGGATCGCTGCTCTTCGTCACGTAGCCTGCGGCCCCCGCCTCGAAGGCCTTGAGCGCGAACGCTGTCCCTTCGTGCATGGAGAAGATGAGGATGCGGGCGTCCTTATCCCATTCACGGATGCGGCGCACCGCTTCAATCCCGCCGACCCCGCGCAGCCCGAGGTCCATGACGACCACCGACGGTCGGTGCTGCTTGTATAGCACGTAGGCGCTCTGCGAGTCGTCGGCCTCGGCGCAGACGCGGAACTCCGCGTGCATCTCCAACAGACGGCGATACCCCTCGCGCACGACCGGGTGATCGTCGACCAGTAGAATGGAGACCTGGCTCATGTGAGCGCTGGATTCGCTTCCAGAGGAAGGATCGCCGCGACGCGCACACCTGCGCCCGCCTGGGCCACCGTGAGTGAGCCGCCGTACGGCGCAAGGCGTTCCCTGATCCCCAAAAGGCCGTAGCCGGCGTCGGACTCGAGCCGGCGGGCGTCGCCGGCGCCGTCGTCCTCCACGGTGAGACAGACGACATCCGCCCCCACCTCGAGCCGCTCCAGCTTGAGCCGGACCGCGGAGGGCGCGCCGTGCTTCATCGAGTTCGTCAGGCACTCCTGCGCGATGCGGTAGATGTCGGTCGCGGCCTGCGTCGGTATGCTCGCGAACTGGCCAGCAAGCTCCAGATGCACCACCGTGCGCGATTGCGCCTGGTCGTTATGCTCGCTCACGAGTTCGCGCAGGCTGGCCTCGAGCCCAATCTCCTCGATGTTCTGCGAGCGCAGGCGCTTCAGCGTGCTGCGCAGGGCGGTCATCATGCGCTTCTGCACCTGCGCGATCTTCACCGCTTCGACGGCGATATCCTTGCGCTCCGCGCCGGCGCGTTGCTCGATGATCGCCGCCAGCGCGGCGGTCGCGGTCAGACACTGGCCGAACTCGTCGTGCAGATCGCGGGCAACGGCGCGCCGCTCGTCCTCCTGCACCTGGAAGAGGCGCGTCATGAGCGCCTGGCGCGCGGCCCTGGCCGTCGCGAGGTTCTCGGCGAACTGATTGACCGCGCCCGCGATGTGATCGAACTCCTCGGTGCGGAAGCGGGGCAGGCGCCAGCCGAGATTGCCCTGCTGCAGCTGCCGCAGCCCCTCGATGATGGCCCGCGCCGGTAGCAGCGAGTAGCTGATCATAAGCGCCGCGAGCACCACAATGGCCCCTGCCATGGCGAGTGCGATGCCGAGCAGCGCCGAGATGCGTTGCCAGGCAAGGCGCAGCGCCGCCTCGGGCTGGGCGGTGACGATGAGCTCTCCGGAGTCGCGGTCGCGCACGGTCAACGGGAGCCGAACCGGCGCGTGGCTTCCGAGCAGGGGCGTATAGACACCGGCAAACCATGCAGGCGCCTTATCTCCCCACCGCTCGATCTCGGCGAGCCGCGCGCCTACGTGCTGGCGTACTCGGCAGCGCTGGCCGACAAGGCGGCGACGGCGCAGGCGGAGATCAAGAAGGGCAATCCCCAGGGCGGCATGCGGCAGACCTTCATGCCGACATTCGCGGCGTCGGGCTTGGAGGGGGTGAACGTCAGGAACGTCTCGCAGGGCGCCATGCCGGGCGGCGATCCGTCCGGTGGCGGCGTGTTCGATCCGGCAGCCCTCGGCGGCCAGTCTAAATCCGTCGATCTCATTCCGTTACCGAAGCCGCTGTTGCCGCCGAAGGGCGACCCGTGAGAACTACACCGTCCGCGTCGTAGCCTAGGAAGGCGCCGATAGTAGATTTTAAGCCATTGAAGATGTGGAAGAAGAAATGAAAATAGCAATCTTCCCAAGCTGAATGTCGTCGGTTCGATCCCGATCGCCCGCTCCATAGCCTCCATGACCTAGAGCCGCAGCGTCGTCGTCGAGTTGCGGCACGCGTGCAGCGACGGAAAATGCTCAATGCGCCCGTTGAGTTGTATCAATGCGCGGCCCACCTAGGTAGTTAGCCTGGCGTCAGCGCAGGAGTTAGATAATCCCATGAACAAGATAAGCCTCGCCCTCATTCTCGCTGCCGCCGTGCTTCTCGGTCCGGCAGCCGGAGTGTCCGAAGCGAAACCTGGCCACGGCGGCCCGCATGGTGGCCCGCACGTGGGTCGCCCTGGGTACGGCGGCGGGGCCTTCCGCATGCATCGCGGCCCCGGCGTACGGAATTGGGCCTACGGGTCCGGCAACTACCGCCGCTATCGTGGGCGCGGCTACGCCGGCTTCTACCCCTACTACTACGGGGGCTATGGGTACGGCGGTTGCGCTTGGCTCTACGCACAAGCCGCGGCTAACGGCAGCAGCTATTGGTGGCAGCGCTATTACGAATGCGTTGGCTACTGAGCTCGCCGGAGCGAAGGCTAAAAACATCGTGTGTGGGCCGCGCGCGGCGACGGCGCTATGTGCTAGAGGAAGCCGTCACTCTCGAAAGGAGGCTGCATGCCCGGCCACTACCACGCGATTGTTTGGATCGACCACCGCGAAGCGCGCGTCTTTCATTTCAACGTTGCGGACGTCGACCGCCTCGTCCTGCACCCCCACAACCCGACGCGCCATATTCATCACAAGGCCAACAGCATCGGCAGCGGCCACGCGGCGGAAGACCAGGATTTCCTTCAACGCGTAGCAGACGCGATCGCGGATGCGGGAGCTGTGCTCGTCACCGGACCTGCAAACGCAAAGACGGAGCTCGTCAAGCACATTGAACGTCACGCGCCGGCGCTCGGCGCGAAGATTGTCGGCGTGGAGACCATCGACCATCCGACCGACGGCGAGCTGGTGGCGCACGCACGCAGGTACTTCAAGGACGATCATCAGATGGAGCCGCGCGTTCAGTAACCTTGCCGGCGCGCCCCTGCAAAACGACGCCGGGTCACGCCCGCGGTAAATGCCCGTCGGCCCTGCGTATTTCGCGCCCCTTCCTCGGGAACGCAGCGGCCCCAGCGCTCGTTGTCCTGCCATGAACAGCGTTAACACAGAAAATGCGGCCTCTGTCCTCGTCGTCGAGGATGAGGCGCTCGTGCGCATCTACCTTTCGGATGTGCTGGGCCAATCGGGCTTCGACGTGATCGTCGCCACGAACGGCGAGGATGCGCTCGCGGTGGCCAAGCGCGGAGAGGTTTGCGCGGTCGTCAGCGATGTCGCCATGCCCGGTGCCTTCAACGGCTTCGAGCTCGCGCGTCGCGTGCGAAGCGACTGCCCGCATACGGGCGTGATCCTCGTGTCGGGCGTAATGGAGCCGGCAGGCTACCACCTACCGCGCGGCGTGCGTTTCGTGACGAAACCCGTGAAGGCCTCGACGCTGCTGCGCCTCGTGCGCGAGGTGGCCGATCCGCGCGCGACGCTGCCTGCTATCTGAGCAGTGCGCGCCCCCTGAGCAGCAGGGAACCGCCTCGCCGTGACGGGCGTTACCTCGTCCAGATCGCACGCGTTTCCGCGCCCGGCTGGCACATGCGAGCGGGGGAGCAAAGAGGCGCCCTTCGCATGCAACGAGCCCTCAAGGCCAACCCCGACAACCGCGATCTTCGCCGCGAACCTGCGCCACGCCACCCGGCTGAACCCGGGCTCGGCTTTGTCGTGCAGAAGCCCGACGATCGGCTGCTGCACTACGATTTCCGCCTCGAGCTCGATGGCGTGCTGAAGAGTTGGGCCGTATCGAATGGCCCGAGCCTCGACCCCGCTCAGAAGCGCCTTGCGGTGCGGACGGCCGATTGCCCCCTCAAAACGGACTTCCTGCACGGCTCGATCCCAGAGGCACACACGGGCCCCGCGGCCGAAACCTTATGGGATATCGGGCGCTGGAGCCCGCGCGGCGACCCCCGCGAGGGTTTGCGCATCGGCCTCCTGAAATTCGATCTCCAAGGCGGACGGCTGAAAGGCGGCTTCGCGTTGCTGAGGCTTGCCAAGGCCGCGCGCGAAAAACGCGAGAATTGGCTGCTCGTTAAGGAGGGCGATGCATATGCTGAGCCCCTGAAGGACGGCGCCCAGCAACCGCAGTCGAGCCTTTCCATGGCGCGCAACAGCGCTTTCCACGTCGACAAGGCGATCGGCTCGCGCGGCGAGCCCGAAGCGCGGCTGCCCCGCTTCGTGCCCCCGCAGCTCGCGACCCTCGTCGCCGCGCCGCCCGCGGGCGACGACTGGCTGCACGAGATCAAGTACGACGGCTATCGCGCGATCGCCGCGATCGCCGGCGGACGCGTTCGCATCTACACGCGCTCGGGCCAGGACTGGACCGACAAGTTCCCCGGCGTCGCGCGCGCGCTCGAGAAACTGCGCGTGAAAAGCGCATTGCTCGACGGCGAGATCGTTGCGCTCGACAAGCAGGGCCGCTCGAGCTTTGGCCTGCTGCAGCATGGCCTCAAGGCCGGCGACGAGCCGCTCACCTACTACGTGTTCGACTTGCTCGAGCTCGATGGCCGCAATTTGCGCAAGGAGCCGCTGATCCGGCGCAAGGAGCTCCTGCATACGCTGCTGCGGTCGCCACCCGAAGGCGTCGTCTACAGCGAGCACGTCGTCGGCCACGGCGACAAGATGTTCGCCAAATCCTGCCACATGGGCCTCGAAGGCATCGTCTCGAAGCGCGCCGACAAGCCCTATCTCTCTCAGCGCACCAAGAGCTGGCTCAAGAGCAAATGCACGGGCAACGACGAGTTCGTCATCGGCGGCTACCGCCGATCCAACAAGAAGGGGCGCGCGTTCGCCTCGCTGCTGCTCGGCGAGTACGTCGGCAACGAGCTGCACTATCGCGGCCGCGTCGGGACGGGCTTTGATGCCGAGCTGCTGCACGATCTCGGCGAGCGACTGTCGCGGCTGCAGCGGCCGACGAGCCCGTTCGTCGACGCTCCCCGCGACATCGAGCGTGACGCCCGCTGGGTCGAGCCGCGTCTCGTGGCGCAGATCGCCTATACGGAGAAGACGACGGACGGACGGCTGCGCCACCCGGCCTACCTGGGGCTGCGCAGCGACAAGCCCGCCGAGGACGTGCAATCGCAACCGGTCATAGCCATGCCGAAACGTGCCGCGCAGGACGACGATATAGAGGGCGTGCGCTTGACGCATCCCGACAAGATGCTGTTCGCGGAAGCCGGCATCACCAAGGAGGGCCTCGCCGAGTACCTCGTGGCGGTGAGCGCGCGCATGCTGCCGCACGTCAGCGGCCGGCCCTTGAGCCTCGTTCGCTGCCCCGATGGCGCCAGCAAGGAGTGCTTCTTCCAGAAGCACACGATGAAGGGCATGCCGTCCGCGTTGAAGTCGGTGCCGGTCGAGGAAGGCGACGGCGAGACCGCCGAATACCTGATGATCGACAGCGCGGCCGGGCTCGTCGGCGCGGCGCAGATCGGCGGGCTCGAAATCCACCTGTGGGGCTCGCGCTGGAAGAAGCTCGAGCGCCCCGACCGCATGGTGTTCGATCTCGACCCCGACCCGGAGGTAAAGTTCGCGGACGTGCGCGAGGCGGCGCGCGATGTGCGCAAGCTGCTCGAAGCCGCAAATCTCGAAAGCTTCGCCATGGTGACGGGCGGCAAAGGCATTCACGTCGTGGTGCCGCTCAACGCGACGCAGAGCTGGGATGAGATCAAGTCGTTTGCCAAGGGCGTCGCGGCGAAGCTTGCCGAGAACGAGCCCGACCGCTTCGTCGCCACCATGTCGAAGGCGAAGCGCAAGGGGCGCATCTTCATCGACTGGCTGCGCAACGAGCGCGGCTCGACCGCGATTGCGCCCTATTCGCCGCGCGCAAAGCCGATCGCGAGCGTCGCCACGCCCGTGTCATGGACGGAGCTGTCGCGCATCGAGGCGGCCAACGCGTTCACGATCCCGTCGGTTCTGCGGCGGCTGAAGCAGGCAAAGAGCGACCCGTGGAAGGGCTACTTCTCGGTGCGCCAGAGCATCGGCCGCAAGGCGGCGCAGTTCTTCGCTTGAAGCTCACTTACGGCTTCATGCCCGCGGTGTGCTCGGTCTTCTCCCAGTAATAGGGCGCCGTCACGAGCTGCAGAAGCGCGCGGTAGGCCGCACACGAGATAGCGAGCCAATAGACCGGCATCAGCGCCGCGTGCAGCGCCAGTCCGACGCGGCCGCGCCGTGCCGCTGCGACGCTCCCCAGCGCGATGGCGCTCACGTAGCCGGCGACGAGATTGAATGCGCCGAGCCACAGCAGCGTCTCGCCCAGCGAACGAGTGCGAGACGCCGAGCAGCCGCCCCTCCCACAAGGTCGAGAGCAAGCAGCCCGTAGAACCACGGGTGCACGAGCGACGAGAGGATCAGGCCGCCCATCAGCACCTGCAGACCGAGGAAGCGCTTGGCGCCCAGCTCACGCCACAGGCGGCGCGGCTCGCGCATGTGCACGAGATAGGTCTGCATCCAGCCCTTGAGCCAGCGCTTGCGCTGGCCAAGCCAGATGCGGAACGTCGGCGGCGCCTCCTCCCACGTCGTCGACCCGAGTATGCCGACGTGCCAGCCGGCGCGCGCGAGCCTGATGCCGAGATCGGCGTCCTCGGTCACGTTGTAGGGGTCCCAGCCGCCGACGGCGTCGAGAACATCGCGGCGGAAGTGGTTGGATGTTCCACCCAGCGGGACCGGGAGCTCGAAGCGCTCGAGCGTCGGCAGGATGCAGTCGAAGAGCGCCGTATATTCGATGGTGAACTGCCGCGTGAGCCAGCTTGCGCGCGAGTTGTAGATGTTGAGGCGCGCCTGCAGGCAGCCGAGCCTGCCGGGCTCCGCCATCAGCGCGGCCAGCGCGCGGCGAAGCTGATCCGGCTCCGGCATGTCCTCGGCGTCGTAGACGACGATGTAGTCGCCGCGCGTGAACTGCAGCGCGTACTGGATGGCGCGGGGCTTGGTGCGCGGGTCCCCGTCCGGCACCACGAGGACGCGTATGTGCCGGGGCAGCGCAGCGGCGCGTACGACGTCCTGCGTCTCGGTATCGATAGCCTCAAGGACGAGGAGGATCTCGAGCCGCGCAGCCGGATAGTCGATGGCGGTCAACGCGGCAACGAGATGCGGGACGACGGAAGCCTCGCGGTAGAGCGGCACCAGCACGGAGTAGAGAGGCAGCAGCTCCGCATCGATGCGGACGGGTGGCGGCTCGACGGCAGGTGCTGGGGGCGCGATGAGGTTCCACAAAGCGGCTGACCGCAGCACGACAACGCACAGGAACGGGACCGCCATCACGGCGAAGAGCACGGCGAGCGTCGCCTCCGGTGCGAGCAAGGCGCCGCCACCGACGCCGAGAGCGAGGCCGGCAAGCGCGGCCTTTTGCCAGCCCCACAACCTGGTTGCGGCGGAAAGCTCTGGGTGTCGGGCGGAGAGGCCATGCACCGCCTCGTCGAGCTCGACGGAGCCCGTCATGCCCGGCGCGGGAAGCGAATCAACCTGCGCGCCGCTAAGATGGCGGCGAACCCCTACTGCGGAGCCCGGACGCAACACGACAAACCCCTCCCCCCGAGGGTCTAAGGTGGTGATCTTGCCATAGTGTTCGGTGTATCCATAGCCGGATCGAATCTGGGCCACTCAGCACGCTCGGCAACCCATGCACCTTCCGACGACAGCCGCATCCGCGCTCACCTACCGCCCTCCTTCGCGACGCCAGAGCGCGTGGCGCAGCTTTTCCCTGGCAGTGATGACGCTTCTTGCGGCGCTGGCCTGGGCTCCGTGCGTGGTCTTTGCGCAGGATACCGACCCCGACGCAGCCCCCGCGCCGGCCGACACGGGCGACCCGACGCGGCGCGTCGTCGTACGCTTCCTCACGGAGAGCGATTTCCCGCCCTTCAACTTCTACGACGAGGACGGCGTGCTGGTCGGCCTCAACGTCGACGTCGCGCGCGCCGTCTGCCTCGAGCTCAACACCGCCTGCGACATCAAGGTGCGGCCGTGGGGTGAGCTGCTGCTGGCCTTAAAGCGCGGCGAAGCCGACGCCGTCATCGCGTCGCACGCCGTGACGCCGCAGAACCTGGCCGAGGTCGACTTCACCGACCGCTACTTCCACATGCCAGGGCGGTTTGCCGGCAAGACCGGGGGCGAGGCGGTCGAAATGACGCCGGAGGGCCTCGAAGGCAAGCGCATCGGCGTCGCCAAGAACACAGCGCACGAAGCCTTCCTCAAGTCCTTCTTTCGCTCGAGCGTCATCCGTTCCTACGAGAGCACCGAGCTAGCGCGCGACGGGCTCCTGCAGGGCGAGGTCGATTTCGTGTTCGACGACGGCGTGAGCCTCGTGTTCTGGCTGCACGGCACGGCGTCCAAGCGCTGCTGCGAGCTGAAGGGGGGCCCGTATCTCGAGCCCAAGTTCTTCGGCGATGGCATCGCCATCGCGGTTCCCAAGAACGACCAGCAGATCAAGACGCTGATCAACGGAGCGCTCGCGCGGCTGCGCGCCAACGGGCGGCTCGACGAGATCGTCGAGCGCTATTTCCCCATCAAGGTTTACTGAGCCCTCCTGCCCGTCGCCTGACGACGCAACGCCCGGATTCGGGCCTCGCGCAGGCGTCCTGCGTCACCTTGCATCCACCCATTAACCAATAATGCAACACTCGGCTAAGCCATTGTCACATTACTGCAATTTGAATCCGGTCATGGTCGTTGCGAAGCGCGTCGCAGGAGAAACTTGCTCGAAAGGGCGCTGCATGGCCCACTATCGCACGCTGTTTATATCCGACGTCCACTTGGGGACACGCGCGGCCCAGGCGGACGCTCTGCTCGACTTCCTCAAGGAGGCCGAGGCCGACACCGTCTACCTCGTCGGCGACATCGTCGACTTCTGGCGCATCCGCCGCGGCGCGATCTGGCCGCAGTCCCATAACGACGTGCTGCAGAAGCTCCTGCGCAAGGTGCGCAAAGGCGCGCGCGTCGTGTTCATTCCCGGCAATCATGACGAGGGCATGCGCCAATACTGCGGCCAGCACTTCGGCGGCATCGAGATCGAGCACCAGATCGTCCACACGACCGCTGACGGGCGCCGCTATCTCGTGATTCACGGCGACGAGTTCGACGTGGTCGTGCGTTACGCCAAATGGCTCGCCTTCCTCGGCGACCGCGGCTATGAGCTGGCGCTGTGGATGAACAATCCCTTGAACTTCATCCGCCGCCGCTTCGGGCTCGGCTACTGGTCGCTGTCGGCGCACTTGAAGCAGCGCGTCAAGACCGCGGTCAACTTCATCGGCGAGTTCGAGAAATCCTTGTCCGACGAGGCGCGCAGGCGCGGCGTCGATGGCGTCATCTGCGGCCACATCCACCACGCCGCCTCCCGCCGCATCGGCGATATCCACTACCTCAACACCGGCGACTGGGTTGAGAGCTGCACGGCAATCGGCGAGAAAGAGGACGGGAGCTTCGAGCTCATCCGCTGGCTCGACGTGATCGAGGCGCGGCGGCGTAAGAGCGAAGCCCGGCTTACGGAAGCCCTGCAGGTCGCCTAATGCGCATTCTCATCGCGACGGACGCGTGGCACCCCCAGGTGAACGGGGTGGTGCGCACGTACGAACGGCTGATCGAGCAGCTTGGGCCGCTCGGCGTGGAGCTGTCGGTGCTGGCGCCGCACGAGTTCCGCACCGTGCCATGCCCGACCTATCCGGAGATTCGCCTTGCGGTACCGAGCTTGCGGCGCGTGGCGGAGCGGTTCGAGGCCTTCAAACCCGAGGCGGTGCACATCGCGACCGAAGGCCCAATCGGCTGGATGGCGCGCCGCTATTGCCGCGCCCGGCGTCTGCCCTTTACGACAAGCTTCCACACGCGCTTTCCCGAGTACCTCGCCCAGCGCTTCGCGGTTCCAACCTCGTGGACGACTGCGGTCCTGCGCCGCTTCCACAACGCCGGAAGCGGCTTGATGGTCGCGACGCCGTCGCTCGCACGCGAGCTGGAATCCCAAGGCTTCGAGCGCGTGCTGCCGTGGACGCGCGGCGTCGACACCGGACTTTATCGGCCCCGGCCCGTGCGCCTGTTCGGTGCCGGCCCGGTTTTCCTCTACGTCGGACGCATCGCGGCCGAGAAGAACATCACCGCGTTTCTCGATCTCGATCTGCCGGGACGCAAGGTGGTAGTGGGCGGCGGCCCGCAGCTCGATGAGCTGCGCGCCCGCTATCCCGACGTGCTGTTCACCGGCAAGAAGACCGGCGAGGCGCTCGCCCAGTGCTACGCCTCCGCCGATGCGCTCGTGTTCCCGAGCCGCACCGACACCTTCGGCATGGTGCTGCTCGAGGCCATGGCTTCGGGTCTCCCCGTCGCCGCCTTTCCCGTCACCGGTCCGATCGACGTGGTGAAACCGGGCGAGACGGGCGTGCTGTCGGAGAACCTGCGTCAGGCGGCGCTCGCCGCTCTGAGCGCTCGACCGTGCGCGCGTGCGGGCGCGGGCGACGGAATTTTCCTGGGAGAACGCGGCGCGGCTGTTCCTCGCCAACATCACCTCGGCGTGCCTGAAGGAGCCGGCCCGTGCGAAAGCGGTGCGCCGCTTCAACCTCGCCAAGGTGTTGTCGGGAACGCCGCCCCGTTCCTGACCTCGCTACTTCTTCGGCAGCTCCGCGGTGAACTCGGCTTCGAGCGCCTTCTCCAGTGCGACGAGGTCTGCCGGCAGCGGCATCCCGAACGCCTTCAGCTCGTTCAGCTTCTCCATGAGCTGCAGGTAGAGCTCGTGGCGATCCTGGGGCTCGTTCTGCATCTGCGTCAGCAGGATGCCGAGCTCTGATTTCACGTCTTCGAAGGCCATCTGCGCTCCTTTCGGGATGTCTCTTGGCGGTCGGCCATCAGTCTATATGGGCCAATTATTGACGGTTAGCGCACAGTCTCCGGCCTGGCGTTGCCGGCCTGCGGCCTACTCGACCGGGAAATCGAAATAGGTGCCGGGGTAAGGCTCGTCGGCGAGCGTATAGTGCCACCATTCGTGCACGTTGTTGATGAACCCCTCTCTCGCCATCAACGATTTGAGCAGCTTGCGGTTTGCCGCCTGCTGCGCGCTGATCGTTCCGTTGCCCGTGTGCGACAGGGCTCCGAAGCAGTCAAAGCCCGTGCCCATGTCGATGCTGGCGTCGGGAAGGCGGGCGGACCAGACCGGCGCGCAGGCCCGAATGGGGGCGGAAGCGGGGATCTCGGGCTCCGGCGCGGCGAGCGGCACGATGGTTAGGTCCACGGTGCTGGCGCGGCTGTGCCCCGAGCGGGAAGCAATGTAGCCGTTGCGAAACAGATTGCGCTTATCGACGCCCGGATAGAACTCCGGCTTCATCTTCTGGTCGCCCAGGTCGGCGCCCCAAGCGACGAACTCATCGACCGCGCTCTGCGGACGGTAGCAGTCGTAGACCTTGAGCCCGAGCCCTTTCGGCTTCAACTCGTCCTCCACGCGCGCCAGCGCCTGCGCCGCGCGCTTCGTCAGCAGGCACACGGGCGCGCGGTAGCCCGCGATGGGGCGGCCGACGAAGTTGCGCGCCGTCAGGTAGCGCATGTCGACGACGAGATCGGGGATCACGGTGCGCGCGTCCACGATGTCGGGCGGCCGACGCTCGCCGGCGAGCGAGACGGGCGATCCTGCCGTTGCAGCGGCGATTGCGAGTGCAACCGCAGCGAGCCTCCCGCCTGCCGCAGTGCTAAATGCGGACCTTGCTGCGACCACGGAATATCCTTGGTAGGCCATTTGCAAACCTGGATGCGCCAAACTTGGCCTTATAGGCTAGCGCAAAGCGATGACGCGGAGGCTTTCCATGGTCCATGACCTCGTAGACAGTGCGTCCTACATGGCGCACGGCTACTGCCTCCTGTGGAAGCCGTGGCTCGTGGTGCTGCACGCCGGCTCCGACCTGCTGATTTTCCTCGCCTATTTTGCCATCCCCGCCGCCATCTGGATCTTCCTGCGCCAGCGCCAGGACCTCGAGCTGAAGCGGCTCGCCATCCTGTTTGCGGCCTTCATCTTCCTCTGCGGCCTCACGCACCTCGTGCAGATGGTGACGCTGTGGTGGCCGATCTACGAGACGCAAGGGGTGCTCAAGCTGGCGACCGCCATCGTGTCGGTCGCAACCGCCATCATGATCTTCCCGCTCATCCCGAAGGCGATCTCCATCCCGAGCCCGCGCGCCTTGCAGGCCGCCAACGACGGGCTGCGACGCGAGATCGAGGCGCACGAGGATACGCTCCACCGGCTGCGCGAGACGCGCGACGCGCTCGAGCAGCACGTAGCCGAGCGCACGCGCGAGCTCGAGCATTCGAAGGCGCGGCTCGAGGCCCTGATCAGGGCATCCGCGCAGATCGTGTGGACGACAGCGGAGGACGGCTCGGTGGTGCAGGATTCGCCGAGCTGGCGCGCCTACACCGGCCAGACGTTCGACGAGTGGAAGGGCACCGGCTGGCTCAATGCCATCCATCCGGACGATCGCGCCAAGTCGCTCGCAGCCTGGCGCGGGGCGGTCGAGAACCGCGGCACCTATGACGTCGAATACCGCCTGCAGCATATCGACGGCAGCTACCGCTGGACGAGCGCACGCGGCGTACCGCTGCTCGACGCCGACGGCAACGTCGCCGAGTGGGTCGGCATGAACGTCGACATCGCCGAGCGCAAGAAGAGCGAGGAGCACGCCCAGCTCATCATGCGCGAGCTGTCGCACCGGACGAAGAACCTGCTCGCAGTCATCGCATCGCTCGCCCGGCGCACGCTCGACGGCAGCCGCGATCTGAGATCGCAGGCGGAAGATTTCGTCGAGCGCATCCACGGGCTCGCGCGCTCTCACGACCTGCTCGTGCGTGGCGAGTGGCGCGGCGTTTCTCTGGACGACCTCGTGCAGTCGCACCTGGAGCCGTTCGGGTTCGACGCGGAGCGCATCGCCGTCGCCGGTCCCGCGATCGAGATACGACCGGAAGCGGCGCAGAGCATCGGGCTCGCGCTGCACGAGCTCGCGACCAACGCCACGAAGCACGGCGCGCTCAAGACCGGAAACGGCAAGCTCTCCGTCAGCTGGAGGATAGAGCCGGAGGACGGCAAGCCGACGCTTACGCTCGAGTGGCTGGAGGACAGCGTCGTTGCCGGCGACAAGCCGCCGGTGTCGGGCTTCGGGCGGCTGATGCTCGAGAAGCTGGTCGGCGCAGCGGTCAACGGCCGCACCGAGTACGAGGTGGCGAGCCGCCGTGTCACCTGGAGGCTTGTTGCCCCGCTCGACGCCATGGTGCGACACGCGACCGGTCCCGATGCGGCGGCCGACGCGCGCAGCGCCTGAGCAAAACGAAGTCCCCTCCTCCCGATCGCGGCCGCGAAAGGGAGAAGGGGTGGCCGTGCGGAAATGATTGCGCCGAGGGGCGCTACTTCGACGTTTGCGCCGTTTCCTTCATGGGCGGCTTGCAGGGGCGCGCCAGGATCTCGCAGCGATAGGTGACCTGGCCGACCACCTCGCCGATGGAGACTCGCCCGCAGCGGCTCTCGAAGTCTTTGGCGTTGGTCATGTCGATGAAGCTCTCGCCGTGGTCGTAGCGCACGCGCTCCATCCAATCCTTCTTGGCAGCTTCCAGCGCGCCTTCGGTGCCGATCCACTGCGTGCCGAGCCCGCGCACCTTGTCGAGGCAGGCCCAGCCGCGCTCATCACGCTCGGCTCTGCGGTCGCGGTCACGATCGCGGTCTTTGTCCGCCTCGATGTTCACGTGCCGGTAGTAGTGGCGCACGTGGCGCGCCTGCGCGCGGCGCGCTTTCGACGGGTTGGAGCCGAGGTCCCAGTCCCAGTCGGTTGCGAACGCGGGAACGGCGAGCAGCAGTGTGAACGCCAGCGCCAAGTATCTGATCATCGTTGTCGTCTCCCCGGGGACAGCCCCGCCCAATTCTTTCGCTTCTTAACGATCAGAGAGCGCTCGCCGGTTGCCTCCGGTGCAAGCGCAACACGGTGCCGATAGTGTCGGATTCGCGGCAAGGCTTTGCTGTGCTTTTGCGCACTTCCCCCGGTTTCCACAGGGGAGTTGGGTTATCCACAGGGGGCGCCCAGCCGAAACCCCTGGCTCGAGAAAATCCGGCCAAGGCTCCCCTCTAGTCGCAAGAAACACGCGCTATCTCACCACCCGCCCCAGCCGCCACATCTCCTCCTGCACGCGGATGTCGGCCAGCATGCGGTCCAATAGGAGGCACGTGCGCTTGAACAGCTCCGAGCCGCGGCGATAGTCCGCCGGCGCGAAGAAATCGCAGCGCCCGGCCTTGAACAGCTCCACGCACTTCTTGCGCGCCTTGCCCGGCGGGTGCACCGCGACCGCGTGCCCGCCATTTTTCCGCATCACCGCCATGGACGGCACGTCGGTGTCGCCGTCGCCGAAATAGATCATGTTGGCGAAGGGAATGGGGCGCGCGGCCTCGTCCATGTGCTCGTTGATGCCAACGCGCAGGTCTTCGATGCCCTTGTTGATGCGGAACAGGTACTGCGTCTTGCCCGTGTCGGTGATGACGCGCTTGGGGAACGGCAATTCGTACGCCTCGAACCAGAACTCGGAGGCGAACACGTTGTGGAAGCGCTTGTAGATGCGCGTGCCCTCGATGATCTCGGTGAGGCCCGCGGAGACGATGTAGTGGCGCAGCGCGATGCCTTGCGTTTCCGCCCTGAGCTTCACGTATTTCTCGATCTCGCCGAACCAGTCCTCGACGCCGGCGTAGAGCTCGACGTGCTTGCCTTGCGCCACGAGATCGGCGCGGTCGATGCGCACGCCCTTCGCTTTCGCCTTCTTGTAGAGGAGGCGCATGTAGGTGATGAGGCCGTCGGCACCTTCGCGGCGAGCGAGCTCGTTCGATTCCTTCCAGAACGCGGCGGCGTCCTCGCCGATCTGCGGCAGGAAGGCGTAGTCCTGCATGGGACGCGGCGACAGCGTGCCGTCGAAGTCGTAGACGAGCGCGATGGTCTTTTTGTCGAAGCTCGCCTTCGAGGATCGCTTCGAGGACGCCTTTGACTGCTTTTGGCCGCGCGGGGTCGCCGGCTCCGCGCCGCTCTCGTTATCCTCGCCGATGCGTTCGGACATGCGCGCCTCCGGGCCGGCCTCTGGGCTCGACTTGCACCGGCACCATGGCCCGATTCGGGGGGCGGGTTGAAGGCGGTGGGAAGCGGCTTAGGCCGGAGCGATGCCGTCGAGCCAGCGGAGGAACGCTTGCGCGCCCGCCGCGGCGACGGCCGGCCCTTGCTGCGCGATCTCGGCCCGGAGCGCGCGCACGTCGAGGCCCGATTGCGCGATCTCGCCCGTGTGCCCGATGAGCCAGCGCTCGAGACGCTGCGGCTCGGCTTCCACGTGAAACTGCAGCGCCAGCACGTTCGGCCCCAGGCTGAACGCCTGGTTCTGCGTGATCGGCGTCGAAGCGAGACGCGTGGCGCCGGCCGGCAGATCGAACGTGTCGCCGTGCCAGTGCAGCACGTTGTAGGCGGCAGGCTTCAACTCGCCGAGGCAGGAGGCTTCGCCATCGCGCGTGAGCGTCAGCGGCGAGAACCCGATCTCCTTCTGTGTGCCCGGATAGACGCGCGCGCCTGCGGCCCTGGCGATGAGCTGGGCGCCGAGGCAGATGCCGAGCGTGGGCGCGCCGGCGCGCAGCCGCCGCTCGATCAGCGCGATCTCTTCGCCGAGAAAGGGATAGAGCGGCTCGTCGTAGACGCCGATCGGGCCGCCGAGCACGACGAGCAGGTCGGGCGCATCACGCTCGATGGCGCCGAGGTCGTCCACGCCGGCGTCGAAGTAGCGCGCCGAAATTCCGCGCGCGGCGAGCACCGGGGCAAGGACGCCCAGATCCTCGAAGGCGACGTGGCGGATAACCGCGGCCGTGCTCAGTGGCATCCGCACCCCGGATCGCCGCAGCCGCCCTTCTCGCCCTTTTTGCCTTCAGTGGCTTGCGCGGCCTTCTCGGGGTGATCGTGGTCGTGGCCATGTTCGTGGCTGTGTCCGCCGCAGCAGCCGCCTTCATGGTCGTGCACATGATCGTGATCGTGTGCGTGGTGGCCGCCGCAGCATTCGCCATCGTGATGATGGTGGTGGTGGTGGTCCTCGGGATCGACGAGGGACTCCGCAAGCCGCTGCTCGATGGCGATCGACGCCTCGCGCGGGGCCTTCGCGTCCTCGATGGCGAGCGCCATGATCTCGGCGCCGAGCCGCACATCGTCGACGGCGCCGAGGTAGTGGCGGCGCAGGCGGCCCTGGCGATCGAAGAGCAGCAGCGTCGGCGTGCCCTGCATGCCGTAGGCCTCCATCGTCAGCGGCAGCTCGGTGCCGTTCGGCTTGTCGACGGCAACGGGAAAGTCGATGTGCTCCTGCTTGAGGAAGGCCTCGAGCAGCTCCGGCGTCATGTCCTTGTGGCTCTCAAACACCGTGTGCAGGCCGATGACCGCGACCTGCTCATCGTTGAAAGCGCGCGCGAGGCGCTGCGCCTGCGGCAGCGAATGGCGCAGCGAGCCGGGGCACTGTATCTGGAAGGCGAGAAGCGCCACGACGCGGCCCTTGAGCTTCGCAAGCGTGAGCGGCTCGGTGTTGAACCACTGCGCGACCTTGAGCTCGGGCGGGTTCTCGGGATTGAAGGCGGTGGCGTCCATGGCGGCGTTCCTTTGCGGCGGCGACCGGCGTTGCTCCGACATAGCCAGTCCGCGTCCGCACCACAAGGTTTGCAGAGCGTAAATCGGCGCAAAATCTAGCGGCAGCGGGAGGCGCCAGCGCCCTCGGCGGGCGGCCGGCAGCGGCGTCGTGCAGGCAAAGCGCGGCTCGACGTGGCAGCCGGGGTCCGCCGCCTGCGGGCCCGTCAAATAGATCGAGAACGAGAGCGGGCAGCCGCGCATCGTATTGAGCGCGGTGACGCAGCCGGCGCGCTCGGGCGGCTTGGCGTTGTGCTGAGCCAGCGCCAGGGCAAGCTCGGGGGCCCAGCGGTCCTCGACGACGGCGATGCCGGGCTCGCGCGCAGCCATGCGCTTGGCGATCGCGCCCACGTCGCCATCGCTGTCGCGGCCGAGCAGGAACACGCTGCTCGGCTCGCGGAAACCGAGCAAGCTCACGGGGCCGTTCGCGCAACGGCGCAACGGCTCGATGGCTTCCGCGATGCGCCGCGCGGGCCAGATCTGCTCGACGTGCGGAAGCGCCACGCCGAACGTGTAGGCGAGGAGCAGGGCGAAGCCGGCGACGCTCGAAGCCAGCCAAAGTGCGGCCAGGTTCTCGGTCGCAGCGCGCGCGGCGAGCGTGAGCAGGCCCACGACGAGGGCGGCGCCCAGGACGATCGGCACGCTCGGCGGCACGCCGGCGTAGGTCAAACCGCCCGCGAACAGCGCCATCATGCCCACGAGCACGGCCGACGCTGGCGGCCGCAGCATCAGCTTCGGCAGCTCGAGCCGGCCGTTGCGTTCCAGCGTGAGCGCCACGGCTGCGGCCGCGGCCGGAAACATTGCCTGGACGGTGTAGAGCGCCGGCTTGCTGGAGAGCAGCTCGAGATAGGCGAGATAGCCGATGATCCAGGCGAGCAGGAACCGCTGCAGTGCCGCCGCGCGGTTCGTCCACAGATCGCGCAGCGCCGGCACGAGCAGCAGCGCGCCCGGCAGGAAGCCCAGGATGAAGCCGAGCGTGAAGGTCAGCGGCGCAGCCTTCCATTTCATGTCCTGTGCACCGCCGAGTGCGCGCAGCGTCTCCGGGAAGGTGAGCGAGCTGAACGGCACGCCGTCGAAGTGGGCGCGCACGAGCAGCCACGGCGCGGCGATGGCGAGCATCAGCGGCACGCCGACCGCCGGGCGCGTGCGCTTCAGCCAGCTCAAATCGCGGTCGAAGACGTAGAGCGCGGCAACGGTCGCGAGCGACAGGATCGGAACCGCGAGCGCGTTGAGCAGGATGCCGAAGCCCTGCGCGGCCCAGAACAGCAGCGCGAGCCGCGTGTCCTCCTCGCCCTCGCGCGCGCAGTAGAGCCGCAGCAGCGTCAGTTGCGCCACGACGATCGCAAGCAGCAGACGGCCCCTCGGGGATAGAGAGCTGCGCCTGCAGCGCCACGATCGGCGTCACCGCGAACAGCGCGGCGGCAATCAGCGACCCGCGTGCGCCGAGCAGCGGCCGCAGCAGCCACCAGACCGCGAGCACGGCGAGCACGCCGCCGAGCAGCGACGGCAGCCGGTAGGTCGCGATCGCGCTCCATGCCGAGGGTCCGAGCAGCGCGCCCGACGCCATCTGCAGCCAGTAGATGCCGATGGGACGGAAGGGAAAGCGCTCGTCGAGGAAGCGCGCGTCCAGCAGGTCGCCGCGCTCGAGCATGCCGCGCGTGCTCTGCGCATAGACGATCTCGGTGCGGTCGACGGGGGGCAGCGCGATGAGGCCCGGCAGGTAGGCAACGAGCGCCAGCGCCACGAGCGCAGCCGCCGCAAGGCGCGGCCGCGCCGCGATCTCGTCGAGGGCGCGCGCGCAATTCGCTTGGAGCCGGGAAAGCCTGGATTGCGTGAGCATCATCGCTGAGTTCGTCACAGGGCTTCGCGGCCACGGGCTTGACACTGATAGCGCAGTTAAGCGATTGCGCAAGCTGGCGCGGGGTCATCGGAGACGCGGGATATGTCGGAAGGGGCCAACGGGGCACGGCCGGGCAATCGCGCGGATGCGCGCGCGCGGCTGATCGAGATCATCAAGACGCGCTCGTTCCAGTCGGGGCGCGAGGTGAAGCTCGCCTCGGGCCGCACCTCCACCTACTACTTCAACATGAAGCCGACGATGCTCGACGCGGAGGGCTCGCACCTCATCGCCACGCTCATCCTCGATGCGATCGAGGGCCTCGACGCGGACCTGATCGGCGGTCTCGAGATGGGCGCGGTGCCGCTCGCCTCTGCCGTTGCCGCAGTGAGCCATACGGGCGCGCGGCCGATCAACGCCTTCTTCGTGCGCAAGCAGGCGAAGGAGCACGGGACCAAGAGCCTGATCGAGGGGCTGCCTAACGGCGACAGCCTGAAGGGCAAGCGTGTCGTCGTGGTGGAAGATGTGACGACGACGGGGGGCTCGGCCATCAAGGCGGCGGAAGCGGTGCGCAGCGAGGGCGCCGAGGTTGTCGGCGTCGTCACCGTCATCGACCGGCAGGAAGGCGCGGGCGAGGCCTTCGCTGCGGCGAAGCTGAAGCTGACACCGATCCTTACGCTCGCCGATTTCAAGGATTAGGCGGTGGCAAACCGGCGATCCCGATTGCGCGCGCGACACCGACGAGGCGCACGAGCTCCTGGCGCGCCGCATCGGCACTCGTGACGCGCACGGTGAAAGGCAGCCGCAGCCCGCGTGCACCGAGCACCAGATCGCAGCCTTCCGGGTCAACGCTCGTCATGCGCCACGCACCGGGGCCTGCGTTGAACAGTCGCGTCGCGTAGAGCTCGATCGCGTCGGCGTGGTCCTCGTTCATGTGCGCCACGATGCCGGACTCGGCCTCGACGAGCCCTTCGGCGCCGGCGAGCGGCACCAGGAGATCGCTCGGGCGGAGATCGACGATGCGGCCGAAGCCGCCGATGAAATGCGCGCTCTCGAGCTGCAGTGCGTAGAATGCGAAATCGGGAAAATCGGCGTAGCCCGTCGCGCTCGGATGGCGCGCGAGGAAACGCGCGCGCGCCGTCGGGCTCGTCGTTTGCCGCATCGACCCGATCAGCGTGACGCGTGCACCCGCCATCGGATCGGCCTCGGTCCCGGTGCCGTCGATGAGCAGGCTCGCGCGCGAATCGGCGCCTATGTTCTGCGTGTGCAGCGCGAGGCGCGAAATCAGGACGAGCGGCGTGCCGTCGCTGTCGGTTGCAGTGAGCACCAGCGAGGCGTAAGGGTGGCCTGAGCCCTTGCTGAGCGTGGCCAGCGAGGCCTTCAGCGCGCCCCTCAACAGCGATCTTGCCGCCGCGGCGGTTTCCTTAACCTGCGAAAAAATAGCGCGTTTCCCGTCGTCTTCGTCGTCCATGCCGGTTTGTGCGCTCCCAGTGCTCGCCTTATTCAGATAAGGTTCAGACAGAAAACATGAAATTGGCCTCGCCACAATTGATACACCTTGAAGCCATAAAGCGCGGTGGGCTGTCTTACTGCCGCAGGGTCAGGACATGATGAAGGAAAAGAGCACGATCGCGCTGGTCGACGACGAGCGCAACATCCTTACCTCGCTGCGCATGGCGCTCGAGGCCGAGGGATACAAGGTCCGAACCTACAATGACGGCGCCTCGGCCCTCGAAGCCCTGTCTGAGGACCCCGCCGATCTCGGCATCTTCGACATCAAGATGCCGCGCATGGACGGAATGGAGCTGCTGCGCCGCGTGCGCCAGCAGTCGGATATGCCGGTAATCTTCCTAACCTCCAAGGACGAGGAGATCGACGAGCTGTTCGGCCTCAAGATGGGCGCCGACGACTACGTGTCGAAGCCCTTCTCGCAGCGGCTCGTGGTCGAGCGCGTCAAGGCCGTGCTCCGCCGCTTCCAGCCCAAGGACGGCCAGCCGACCGAGGAGGAGGCCGCGCGCGTGCTCGAGCGCGGCAAGCTCAAGCTCGATCCGGAGCGCCACACCTGCCACTGGGACAACCGACCGGTGACGCTCACGGTGACGGAGTTCCTTATCCTGCAGGCGCTCGCCTCGCGGCCCGGCGTGGTCAAGACGCGCGACGCGCTCATGGACGCCGCCTACGACGACCAGGTCTACGTCGACGACCGCACCATCGACAGCCACATCAAGCGGCTGCGCAAGAAGTTCAAGCAGGTCGACGACGACTTCGACGTGATTGAAACGCTCTACGGCGTGGGATACCGCTTCAAGGAAGCTTGAGGCGTGGAGGGACGATGGCGCTCGAGACCGAGCGATCGCGAGAGTATCCACTCAACGGCGGTCTCGCGGCGCTCAAGAGCGGCGCGAACGACGCCATAGGTGCGATCGCAAGGGCCGGCCGGCGCCTCGTCCAAACCTCGCGCGCCGCCGGTTCGGCCGCAGCTGGCAAGGCTGCGGCGGCGGCGATTGCGATCCGACGCCAGGGTCGCACTGCGCGGGCCAAGCTGTCCGCGTTCGCTACCGCCCCGGCAAACTTCGGGCCCATCGAGCGCTGGTTCCGGCGCCAGCCGATCGTCCGCTTCTTCTCCGCGAGCCTCCTGCGGCGAATCCTCGTCTCCAACCTGATGGGGTTCTTCATCCTGCTGGGTGGCATCCTCTACCTCGGATGGTTCCACACCTGGCTGATCGACGCCAAGCTCGACGCCTTGAAGACCCAGGGCAAGATCATCGCCGACGCCATTGCGGGTAATGCCACGGTGGTGCGCGAGCACATCGTGCTCGACCCCAACAAGCTGCCCGACACGCCCGACTCGCCGCAGCAGTTCCCCGACGATGGCCTCGCAGCGCTCGAGCTCTCGATCCATCCCGAGGACGTCACGCCGATCCTGCGCAAGCTGATCCAGCCGACCAACACGCGCGCCCGCGTCTATGCTCGCGATGGCACGCTGATCGTCGATACCGCCCGCTCGCTGGCGCAGTGGACCGCGCTCCGCCATGAACCCGGCGACAAGCGCCAGCCCAGGACGCAGAACGTCTGGACCATGGTGACGCGCTACTTCTTCAAGGAGCCGATCCCGGTCTACCAGGAGATCGGCAGCGGCAACGGCATGGCCTACAAGGAGGTCCGCGCCGCGCTCGATGGTGAGGAGCGCAGCATGCTTCTGCTCAACAAGAAGGGCGAGCAGATCGTCTCGATGGCGCTTCCGATACGCCGCTTCAAGAACGTGCAGGGCGTGCTTCTGCTGTCCACGCTCCCCGGCCAGATCGACAAGATCCTGCGCGAGGAGCGCACCGTCATCCTGGTCCTCGCGGCGGTTGCGCTGCTCGCTTCCGTGGTGACCTCGCTTCTGCTCGCGCGCACGGTTGCGGGCCCGATGCGACGCCTGTCGGCGGCCGCGGACCAGGTGAGCCGCAACATCGCCGCGCCCCAGCAGCTCCCGGAGCTTGCCGACCGCCACGACGAGGTGGGCCAGATGGCCGGCGCCTTCCAGGCCATGACGGCGGCGCTCTACAAGCGCATCGAGGCGAGCGAGAAATTCGCAGCCGACGTCGCACACGAGCTCAAGAACCCGCTCACCGCCGCCCGCTCGACCGCCGAATCGCTGGGATATGCCAAAACCGACGAGCAGCGCGATCAGCTCATCGAGCAAATCCAGATGGAGCTGAAGCGCCTCAACCGGCTCATCACCGACGTCTCCAACGCCTCCCGCCTCGACGCGGAGCTTGCGCGCAAAGAGATGCGCGCCATCGACGTGACGACGATGCTGCGCAACGTGGTGACCATCTTCCGCGACATCATCGGCAGCGACAGCCGCCGCATCGAGCTCGTCATCGCGCCGGAGTCTGCCGCCGGAGCCTATTTCATCGTCGGCGACGAGGGCCGGCTCGGGCAGGTGCTGACGAACCTTCTCGACAACGCCGTCTCCTTCTCGCCGGAAGGCGGAGTGGTGACCCTGCGGGCGCGCACCTCGGGACCGTTCGTCGAGATCCTGGTCGAGGACCAGGGGCCCGGCATCCCGACCGACCGCCTCGACATGATCTTCGACCGCTTCTACTCCGATCGCCCGGCCACCGATCAGAGTCGCGGCAAAAATTCGGGGCTCGGCTTGAGCATCTCGCGCGAGATCGCACTCGCTCACGGCGGCCAGATCATCGCCAACAACCGCTACGAGAGCGGAGCCGGCGCCAGCGCGCAGCCGGTTGGCGCCTGCTTCGTCATTCGCCTCCCTATCGCCAGCGCGGCACAGCGCGGAGGGGCCCCGGTTGGCCGACGCAGTTGAGAACGTCCACGGGACGGCGGTTGCGCTCGGCGGCAACGCGGCGCTCATCCGCGGGGCGCCGGGGTCTGGCAAATCCGACTTGGCGCTGCGCTGCCTCGCGATAGCCCCGACCGCGCTCATTCCCTGCCCCGCAGCGCTCGTTGCCGACGACCGCGTCGACCTGCGCCGCTCGGGCGACCGCATCGTGGCCGAGGCTCCTGCGACGATCCGCGGCAAGCTCGAGGTGCGCGGATTGGGGGTGTTGAGCGTTTCTTGCATAGGGAGAGCGGAGCTCGTGCTGGTCGCCGACCTCACCCCGCTCGACCAAATCGAGCGCCTGCCTGATCCTGCGCCCGTCACGGAGCTGTTGGGTGTGCGCCTGCCCCTCATACACATCGCCCCCTTCACCGGCTCGGCGCCCGTCAAGCTGCTGCTGGCGCTAGCGCAGACACTGCGCAAGCCGGGCGAAGGCGTTTAGCAGGGTGGCGACTACCCCCTTGCGCCGCCGCCGAACACTTGTAAATTCTGCCCCGGCCGCAAGACCGGCCCGCGGCATGACCGGATCTACGACCGTTCGTGGGCGGGGACCGACGAAGCTACTGGCAGCGTTCCACCGCCTGCGCCCGCCCAAACCCGCGGGACGAAGAGACGAGGTCGGCTCTAATCCATGATCGGACTTGTCATCGTCACGCATTGTGGGCTGGCGCTCGAGTTCCGGTCTGCGCTGGAGCACGTCGTCGGCCCGCAGACTCAGCTCGAGACCATCTCGATCGGCCCCGAGGACGACATGGCGGTGCGGCGAAAACAGATCCTCGACGCCATCAATCGCACCAACACCGGCGATGGTGTCATCATCCTCACCGACATGTTCGGCGGCACGCCGTCGAACCTGGCGATCTCGGTCATGGACGAAGCGCCCGTCGAGGTTATCGCGGGCATTAATTTACCAATTCTGGTCAAGCTCGCGAGCGTGCGGGGCGAGCTTCCGCTCGCCGATGCGGTCGTCAGCGCCCGCGAGGCGGGGCGCAAGTACATCAAGATAGCGAGCCAAGAGCTGTCGGGCGAAAGTTGAGCGTCAACGCATGCCGGAGATCAAGGACAGCCTGCGTCCCGAGGCGGTGGTCACCATCCGCAATCGCAAGGGGCTGCACGCGCGCGCCTCCGCGAAATTCGTGAAGCTGGCCGAAGGTTTCGACGCCACGATCATGGTCACGCGCGAAGGCCATTCCGTCGAAGGCACCTCGATCATGGGGCTGATGATGCTGGCGGCCGGACCCGGGTCCACCCTGCATTTGCGCGCGCAAGGTCCACAGGGACCGGAGGCGCTGCAGGCGCTCATCGCGCTCGTCGAGGCGG
Organism: uncultured Alphaproteobacteria bacterium; assembly: GCA_963817485.1. Taxonomy (GTDB): domain Bacteria; phylum Pseudomonadota; class Alphaproteobacteria; order Rhizobiales; family Hyphomicrobiaceae; genus Hyphomicrobium_A. The sequence continues at coordinate 71,942 of CAWFOR010000025.1, forward strand.
GCTTCGACGAGGACTGCATCGAGGACGCTTGAGCGCCCCCAAGAGTCGAGACCGCCGCAAGAAAAAGGACGCCCGGAGATGGGCGCCCTTTTCCCGCTGCGGGGCTGGGTCGTAGAGGCTACTTCGAAAGATAAAGCGAGGTGAGCTTCAGCGCGATGTCGCGGAACGCCTGCTTCAACTGATCGCCGTCATCCGCATTATAGAATTTCACCGGATCCAACGGGCTGGTCGGTGGGCTCGCGCACTGGCTCAACGTGTCGATGGCAGTCTGGTTGCCGCCGAGCTGAAATCCGACCGTGTAGATGGTGATACCCTTGGCCTTCATGGCCGTGCACAGCGAGCGTGCCTGCGGCGTCGAGCAGCCGTTGGCAGCCTGCGGACATGATGTCGTCGATCCGTAGTTGGCGGAAATGCCGTTGGAGTCGTACTGCGTGTTGTATTCGCCGTCGGTCATCAGGATCGCGATCTTCTGCACGCTATCGGTGCCGTAGGCCACGGGCGTGCTCGAGGGCCAAAGCGATGCCCAGTTGGGCGACAGCGTGTACCAAGCCCATGCGGTGCCGAGCTGACCGGCGGTGCCACCGGTAGCTGTGAGGCCCGATATCTTGTCCAGAAGCGTCTGCTTCGTGCTGGTGAGCGGCACGAGCGCCGCGCTGGACGGGACCGTGCAGGTGCCCTGGGTGGCGTTCCCAGTCTTCACGGTGTAGTGCCCCATTACGTACTGGCCAGACTTCGGCGCCGCGTCCGTATACTTCTGGCTCCCGGTGCGCTCGACGACGCAGTCCGACAAGAGGTACGTGGTGCCTGAAACGGCCTTCGACTTCGACAGGGTGCCGCGTGCCTTGGTTAGTGCCGACGGCGGCGGCCGGACGTCCTCCGAAAATGGCACGATCGCCATCTTGGAGGTGTACTTGCTCTGGTCTGCCCAGATCACGACGTTGATCAGGTCGGCAGCCGCGGCCTTGAGGTCCTGTAGCTTGGTTGTATATGTGGAGCCCCAGCCCGAGCCGTCATTCATCGAGCCCGTGATATCGACCATCAGGGAGATCTCGAGGCTCTTACCGCTGTTGCTTCCGCCGCCGCCGCTGCCAGGGCTGCCGCTGCCAGGGCCGCCGAGCGCAAGCTGGGACTGCGAGAAGTTCGCCTGCGAGGGAGTGATCAGCGGCAGCTTGTCGATGTTGGCGATCTGCAGAAACGGCGTCTGGATGTAGGCGGTGCCGGTCGCTGAGATCGACATGCCATCATCGCCGACGGCGAAGGCGATTGTGTCGCCCGTCACCGGGAGCCTGGTTGCAACGTTCTGGCTGTAGAATTTCTGCGCGGTCGCGACGGCGCCGGCGGTATCGCCGCTGTTGGTCTGAAGCCAGCGGCCGCCGGCGAGGACTGCCGAGTCGACCGCCGATACGGTCTGGTCGCGCGCGTGCAGCCAGCGGCCCACGTCGACCGCGGCACCGATCGCCAGCATCAGCACCAAGCCCATCAACGCCCAGACGACCGCGATGTTGCCGGAGCGATCCGCTCCAAAGCGGGCAAGGCCACGCAAGCCGCAACGATCGCGGCGCGCGAAAATCGTCCTCATGGATACGCCACTCCTGTAGTACTTTTGGTGTGTTTGTTTTGCCGCAATATGGAGTTTTGCAAATGTAAGAATAGTAAAAGTACTAAAATTTATTAGTCTTAGCTAACAACATCTTACGCGGCGTTCGTGATCGGCAAGGTAAATATTACATTGATGACTGCATCGTCCTGAATGAGCAGTAATCGCTGCACCGGAGGCTGTGGGCCGAGCGGATTCGAGCCGACGAGCCGGCAGCATATAAGGACTTGTTTATATCTTGTTGCGGTGCCCGCTGCGGGTCGATAGAACCAGCGCAACCCAATCAGGCGGCGGCCGCCGGTCGCCCAGCAGGAAAAGGAGCAAGCGATGGGTCGTGGTACCGACTACGTCGTCAAGGACATCTCTCTCAGCGAGTGGGGCCGCAAGGAGATCGCCATCGCCGAAACCGAGATGCCGGGCCTGATGGCGACGCGCGAGGAATTCGGCACGGCAAAGCCCCTGAAGGGCGCCCGCATCGCCGGCTCGCTGCACATGACCATCCAGACCGCGGTGCTGATCGAGACGCTGGCGGCCCTCGGCGCCGACATCCGCTGGGCCTCCTGCAACATCTACTCGACCCAGGACCATGCCGCCGCCGCCATCGCGGCCGCCGGCATCCCCGTGTTCGCCTTCAAGGGCGAGACTCTGAAGGAGTACTGGGACTTCACGCGCCGCATCCTCGAGTGGGGCGACGGCGGCACGCCCAACCTCATTCTCGACGACGGCGGCGACGCCACGCTGCTCGTGCACCTCGGCCTGCGCGCGGAGAAGGGCGACACCGCCTTCCTCGACAAGCCCGGCTCCGAGGAGGAGGAGGTGCTGTTCGCGCTGATCAAGCGCACGCTCAAGGAGAAGCCCGGCTGGTTCGCCGAGCTGGCAAAGAACATCAAGGGCGTCTCCGAGGAGACGACAACCGGCGTCCATCGCCTCTATGAGATGCAGAAGAAGGGCGCGCTGCTCTTCCCCGCGATCAACGTCAACGATTCCGTGACCAAGTCGAAGTTCGACAACCTCTACGGCTGCCGCGAGAGCCTCGTCGACGGCATCCGCCGCGGCACCGATGTGATGATGGCGGGCAAGGTTGCGATGGTGGCGGGCTTCGGCGACGTGGGCAAAGGCTCGGCCGCCTCGCTGCGCAACGCCGGCTGCCGCGTCATGGTCTCCGAGATCGACCCAATCTGCGCCCTGCAGGCCGCCATGGAGGGCTACGAGGTCGTGACGATGGAGGACGCGGCTCCCCGCGCCGACATCTTCGTGACCGCGACCGGCAACAAGGACGTGATCAAGGTCGATCACATGCGCAGCATGAAGGATCGCGCCATCGTCGCCAACATCGGGCATTTCGACAACGAGATCGAGGTCGCGGGCCTCAAGAACCTCAAGTGGCACAACGTCAAGCCGCAGGTGGACGAGATCGAGTTCCCGGACGGCAAGCGCATCATCCTGTTGTCGGAAGGGCGCCTCGTGAACCTCGGCAACGCCATGGGCCATCCCTCGTTCGTCATGTCGGCGTCGTTTACGAACCAGACGCTGGCGCAGATGGAGCTGTGGGCGAACGCCGGCACGTACGAGAAGAAGGTCTACACGTTGCCCAAGCACCTCGACGAGAAGGTCGCGCGCCTGCATCTGAAGAAGATCGGCGTGAGGCTCACCAAGCTGACGCCCGAGCAGGCGACCTACATCGGCGTGAAGGAGCAGGGCCCGTACAAGGCCGACCACTACCGTTATTGAGGCGATCTGCGGCTTCTCCGCAGCAGTCCCCGCAAACTCACCGGCGGGCACCCGATTCGGGGGCCCGCCGACTGGCCACGCCCGTTAACCCTCCGCATAATCGCGCGTGATTCGCCTCGCGGGCCTTTGCCTTTAGCTCGTTGTGTCTCTGCCCTCGGGTTCCCATTTTCCTGCCACGGATCCCGATGCAAGCAGCCGAAAATACCCCACGAATTGGCATGCGACGCGACCTCGCCGGTCTCATGGCCGCGAGCGTTGCCGGCGTGCTGCTGCTCGTGGGCGGGATCGCTGCCGGCGGCGAGATGCTGTTCGGGCTGTCCCTGAAGCAACTTTCGGTGGTCGCCGTCATCGGCGGCATGGTCGTCCTCGGACTTGTGCTCGCCTGGTTCACGGCAGGGCGGGCGCGGCGCGAGGCGCAAGCCGCGCGCAACGAGAGCGCCGACCTGAGGCGCAGCCTTGCTGCCGCCGATTCGGTCATCCGCTCCGAGCCGCAGATCCTCGTCTCGTGGGCGCAGAACGAGCCCCTGCGCGTCGTTGCCCAATCGCTGAGGGGGGTGCCTGGCCTTCCCGACAGCCCCGATCGCTTCCTGCGCTTCGGCCAGTGGCTGGAGCACGGCTCCGGCGCGACCCTCAAGATGGCGCTCGACGCGTTGTTTGCCAGCGGGCGGCCGTTCAACATCATCGTGCGCACGCTCGCCGGCGGCAACGTCGAGGCGGAGGGGCGGACGGCTGGCGGCCGCGCCATCCTGCGCCTGCGCGACGTGGCGGGGCATCGGGACGAGGTCGCCCGCGTCCAGGCCGAGCACCAGCGCCTCGCGCACGAGGTCCGCGCCAGCCGGGCCCTGCTCGATACGCTACCCATGCCCGTGTGGCTGCGCGGAAAGGACGGGCGCCTCACCTGGGTGAACAACGCCTACGTGAAGGCCGTGGAGGCGCACAGTCGCGCGGAGGTGCAGGAGCGCCAGATCGAGCTTCTCGGAGCAGCGCCAGCGCCGCACCGCCGCGCGCATGCTCTCGCGCGGAGAGAGCTATCGCGGCCGCGTTCCACTCATCATCGGCGGCGAGCGCCGGCTGCACGACGTGACCGTCATCCCCTACGAGGATGCGACCGCTGCGGCTGCAATCGACGTGACTGCGATCGAGAAGGCGCAGGGCGATCTCGACCGCCAGATCGTCGCCTACGACCGCACGCTCGACCGCGTCGCCTCTGCCGTCGCCGTTTTCAGCCGCCAGCAGCAGCTCATCTTCTTCAACGAGGCCTACGCCACGTTGTGGAAGCTCGATGCCGAGTGGCTCAAGACGCGGCCCACGGACGGCGCCGTGCTCGACCGCCTGCGCGAGCTCGGGCGGCTGCCGGAGGTCGTCAACTACCCCGAGTGGAAGTCGAAGGTGCTTTCCTGCTACGGCGAGGCCTCCGCGCAGGAAGACTGGTGGCACCTGCCAGACGGCCGCATGCTGCACGTCATGACCGAGAAGCGGTCCGACGGCGGCGTGACCTACCTGTTTATCGACGAGACAGAGCGGCTGGCGCTCGAGCGCGAGTACAATGCGCTGATCGACGTGCAGCGCGAAACGCTCGACAGCCTCAAGGAGGGCGTCGCGGTGTTCGCGACCGACGGGCGGCTCAAGCTGTTCAACTCCGCCTTCGCCGAGATCTGGAACCTGTCGCGGCGCGTGCTCGCCGAGAGCCCGCACATCGACGAGTTCATTGCGCTCGCTCGCGTCAACTACGAGGACGTTCCGACGTGGAACCGCATCGGCGGCATCGCCACGTCGTTCTCGGAGGAGCGCGATGCCTTCGAAGGGCAGATGGTTCGCCCCGACCACTCCATCATCGACTACGCGGCGATGCCGCTCCCCGATGGCGCCACGCTGCTGACGTTCGCCGACGTGACGGATGCCAAGAGCTACCAGCGCGCGCTGGAGGAGCGCAACGAGGCCCTGATCGCGGCCGACCGCATGAAGAACGACTTCATCAGCCACGTGTCCTACGAGCTGCGCACGCCGCTGACCAACATCATCGGCTTCAGCGAGTTGCTTTCCAATCCGCAGATCGGGCTCCTCAACGAGAAGCAGCACGAGTACCTCGGCGACATCTCGGCCTCCTCGAAGACGCTGCTCGCGATCATCGACGACATCCTGACGCTGGCGACGATGGACGCCGGCGCCATGGAGCTGAAGCTCGGGCCGGTCGGCGTGCGCCAGGTCATCGACGCGGCGATCCTCGGCATCAGCGAAGCCGCACATCGCTCGCGCCTCACGCTGCACATCGCGGTTGCCGACGACGCGACGCAGTTCGTCGCGGACGAGGCGCGCGTGCGGCAGATCCTCTATAACCTCTTGTCGAACGCGGTGGGCTTCTCCAAGCCGGGTGACATCGTCCGCATCAGTTGCCGGCGCGACGACGGCATGATGGTGTTCACGGTCGAGGACCAGGGCATCGGCATCCCCAAGGACCAGCTGTGGCGGGTGTTCGAGCGCTTCGAAAGCCGCAGCCACGGATCTGGGCACCGCGGCGCCGGCCTCGGCCTTTCTATCGTCAAAGCCCTGGTCGAGCTTCACGGCGGCACCGTCTCGCTCGAATCGGAGCCGGGGCTCGGCACGCGCGTCACGGTGCGGCTGCCGCAAGACGGGCGCACGCTCCCGGGCGAGGAGCCCGGATCGCCTCAACAAGGCCTTGTCCGGCCGCTATCCACCGGCGGCACCGCCGCATAGTGTGATCCCCCGATGACTGCCTCCCACACAATCCCCGGCATCCGGGAAAGCGACCTTGCCCGGCTCGCCGAGGATATCGCGTTTGCGACGCGGCCCGGCGACGTCATCGCGCTGAGGGGCGATCTCGGCGCCGGCAAGACGACGCTCGCCCGCGCCATCATCCACGCGCTTGGCTGCGACGAGCGCGAGGAGATTCCGAGCCCGACTTTCACACTCGTTCAGACGTATGCGACGCGGCGCATGCCGGTTGCGCATTTCGATCTTTATCGTCTCAATGCGGCCTCCGAAATCGAGGAGCTGGGTCTCGACCTCGCCCTCAAGCGGGGCATCGCCCTCATCGAGTGGCCGGAGCGGGCGTCGAGTACGCTCCCGGCGAGCCGTCTCGAAATTCTGCTGGAGGACGAGAGCGGCGGCAGCGCTCGCGAGGAGAGCGCGACGCGGCGCGTATCGCTCATGGGCGAAGGCGATTGGGCCACGCGCCTGCCGCGGCTCGTCGCCATGCGGAAGCTGATGACCGCCGGCGGCCTGGAAAGCGAAGCGAGCCGGCTCGGCTACCTGCAGGGCGACGCCTCCGTGCGCCGCTATGCCCGCATCACGCGCGCACCCGGCGCCGGCGCCATCCTGATGGATTGGGCGCGCCAGCCCGACGGCCCCGCGATCCGCAACGGACTGCCTTACAGCCGCATCGCGCATCTCGCCGAGGACGTGCGCCCGTTCGTAGCAGTGGCCGCTGCGCTCCGCGCCCTCGGCCTCAGCGTGCCGGCGATCTATGCGCAGGACCTCGATCGCGGCTTTCTGCTCATCGAGGATCTGGGCGACCGCGTGTTCGGCCACGAGGTCGAGACCGGCGCGGCGGATCAGGCGCTGTTGTGGCGCACGGCGGCCGAGACGCTGGCAGCGCTCTCCGTCGTCGTTCCTCCGTCCGTGCTTCCCGTCGGCGACGGCACCGAGCATCGCCTGCCCGCGTACGACCGCGGCGCGTTGTCGATCGAGACCGAGCTGCTGCTCGACTGGCATTGGCCGGCGCTGCATGGGTCGCCCGTGCCCGACGACGCCCGCGCCGAATTCCTGTCGCAATGGGGCGTTGTGTTCGACCGCCTCGCCGCCCTGCCGTCGGGCTGGGTGTTGCGCGACTACCACTCGCCCAATCTTCTCTGGCTCCCGGAGCGCGAAGGGATTGCGCGCGTCGGCGTCATCGACTTTCAGGATGCCATGCGCGGGCCGCCCGCCTATGACCTCGTCTCCTTGCTGCAGGATGCCCGCGTAGATGTCGCTCCCGAGCTTGAAGCTGCCGTCTTCGATCACTACTGTGCCGCCGTCACTGCGCGACAGACGGGGTTCGACCGTGACGCATTCGCATTCGCTTATGCCGCGCTTGGCGCGCAGCGCAATACCAAGATCCTCGGTATCTTCGCACGCCTCGCCAAGCGCGATGGCAAGCCCGCATACCTACGTCACGTCCCGCGGCTGTGGCGTTATCTGGAACGCGACCTTGCGCACCCGGACCTTGCCGGCCTCAAGCGCTGGTACGATCGCTGCTTTCCCGCGGAGGCCCGTGGCCACGCTTTCGCCTGAGGGGAGCGCGCGCCCATGAGCCGTACCGCGCATTGGAAGCCCGAAGCTGGGATCGTGCTTGCCGCAGGGCTCGGCTCGCGCATGCGCCCGCTGACCGACCAGGTGCCAAAGCCGCTCGTGCGCCTCAAAGGCCGCGCGCTGATCGATCATGTGCTCGACCGGCTGGCGGCTGCCGGCATCTCCCGCGCCGTCGTCAACGTCCACTACCTCGCCGACGCGCTGGAATCGCATCTGCGCCAGCGCAAGCACCCGAAGATCGAGATTTCAGACGAGCGCGGCGTGCTGCTCGACACCGGCGGCGGCGTCGTGCGCGCGCTGCCCAAGCTCAAGTCCGGGCCGTTCTTGATTCACAACTCCGACTCAGTGTGGATCGAGGGCGTCGGCTCCAACCTGGAGCGGCTGTTTGCGGCCTGGGACAGCGGCACGATGGACAGCCTCATGCTGCTCGCATCCGGCGCGACCAGCCTCGGCTACGAAGGCTCCGGCGATTTCGCCATGGGCACCGACGGGCGCCTCTCGCGCCGAGGCGAGCGGCAGATGGTGCCGTTCGTGTTTACCGGCGTATCGATTGCGCACCCGAGGATGTTTGAAAACGCGCCGCAAGGGCGCTTCTCGCTCAACAAGCTGTGGGACGAGGCGATCGACAAGGGACGACTGTTTGGCGTGCGGCTCGAAGGGCTGTGGATGCACGTCGGCACGCCGGAAGCGCTGACGGAAGCGGAGAGGTGGATCGAGAGTGAGGACGTGGCTTGACCAGGCGTTCGGCCGAACCGAAGCGAAGGCTTCGGACAGCGCCCGCGTCTTCTCGGTGCCTCCGGGTCAGGCATTTCTTGCAAGCGTCGCCCGCGCGATCCTGAACGGCGGCCTCCCTGGCCCGGCAGGGCGCCCGCCGTCTCCCATCGAGCTTCCCGAGTTCACGCTGCTGCTGCCGACGCGCCGCGCTGCCCGCGCCATGCAGGAGGCCTTCCTTGTCGCCAGCGGCGGACGCGCGATGCTGCTGCCGCGGATCCGTCCGATCTCCGAGGACGAGGAGGAGCTGACGCTGCTGTCGGGGCTGGCCGCCGACGTGGCGATCCGGCCGGAAGAGCTCGAGCTGCCGCCGGCCGTGAGCGAGATCGAGCGCCGCATAGCTTTGACAATGCTCGTGAGCAAGTGGTCGCAGAGCAAGCGTCGGGCACAGGCGCACCCGGCCGGTGACATGGCAACGGTCGTAGGAGCGGCCGGCGACACGCCGGCGAAGGCTGCCAACCTCGCGGCCGATCTGTGCCGCCTCATGGACATGGTCGAGACCGAGGACAAGAATTTCGCCGGGCTCGCCGAGCTGGTGCCCGAGGAGTTCTCCGAGCACTGGCAGCAGACGATCGAGTTCCTCAAGATCATCACCGAGGCATGGCCGGCGCACCTTGCCGAGCGAGGCTTGCTGTCACCCGTCGGACGCCGCAACCGCGCCATCCTCGCGGAAGCCGAGCGCCTGGCCGCGGCGCCGCCGGCGGGACCGGTCATCGTCGCCGGCGTGACCGGGTCGATCCCTGCGACGGTGGCGCTGATGCGCGCGGTCGCGCGGCTGCCCAAGGGCGCGATCGTGCTCCCCGGCCTCGATCCCTATCTCGATGAGGAAAGCTGGCAGACGATCGTGCCTGCCGATGCAAGCGAGCCTGGGCATCCGGAGCATCCGCAGTTCGGTCTGAAAAAGCTGCTCGACCGCCTCGAACTCAAGCGCGAAGACGTGCGCGCGCTCGGCGACGCCAAGGCAAGCGTGGCCGGGCAAGGCCGCGCCGAGCTGATGGCCGAGGCGATGCGGCCGTCGGGCACGACTGCCAAGTGGTACGGCTACACAAAGCGCGCCAATCGCGCAAATCTGCGCTCCGCCCTCGACGGCGTGAGCCTCATCGAAGCCCCCTCGGCGCAGGACGAGGCCGAGGTCGTGTCGCTCATCCTGCGCGAGGCGGCGGAGACGCCAGGCCGCACCGCTGCGCTCATCTCGCCCGACCGGCTGCTTGCGCGCCGCGTCGCCATCCGGCTGGAAGCCTGGGGCATCCGCGTCGACGATTCCGCCGGCCGCCCGTTCGCCAAGACCGTCCCCGGCACGTTCCTCGACCTCACGATCGCGGCCATCGCGCAGGGCTTCGCACCGGCCGACGTGATGGCGCTGCTCAAGCATCCGCTGACGCGCCTCGGGCTCGGGCCGTTCGAGGTCCGCCGCGCCGGGCGCGCGCTCGAGATCGCCGTCTTCCGCGACGTGTATCTCGGCCAGGGCATCGACGGCATCAAAGCGGCGCTCGAGCGGGCCGACCGCGAGGTTCACGCCGATGAACGGCGCGGAATGGCAGTCAAGCGTCTGCGCGACGACGACTGGAAGGGCGCGCACGATCTGGTCGCGCGCCTGGAGACGGCATTTATGCCGCTGCTCGCCGTGTTCGCCGCAGGCAAACCTGTGCCGCTAAGCGCCATAGCCGACGCGCACATGAGGACCGCGGAGGCACTTGCGCGGCTGCCCGAAGGCGAAGCAGATGACGATACCTCGCCGCTCTGGCGCGACGAGGCGGGCACCACCGCGGCTGCGTTCTTCACCGGCATTCTCGACCCTAGCCTGCCGGTGCTCGAAATTCCCGCCGCCGACTACGCCGATCTCTACCGCAGCCTCATCGTCGGCGAGAACGTGCGCCCGCGCGTTGCCGTGCATCCGCGCCTCTTCATCTGGGGACCGTTCGAGGCGCGCCTGCAGCAGACCGACGTCGTCGTCCTCGGCGGCCTCAACGACGGCACTTGGCCCGAGGCCGGCGAGCCGGGGCCGTGGCTCAACCGTCCGATGCGCGCGGCACTCGGGCTGCCGTCGCCGGAAGAAAAGATCGGCTACGCCGCGCACGACTTCACGTCGTTCCTCGGCGCCGAGCGCGTCTATCTCACGCGCGCGCAGAAGATCGACGGCGTGCCGACGGTGCCCTCGCGCTGGCTCATGCGGCTGCAAGCGCTGCTGTCCGGCCTCGGCCTCGCGGATCAACTGCGCCCACAGCAATCATGGCTCGGCTGGGCGCGCGCGCGCGACCGCATCGGACCCCGCATACGCATCTCAGCGCCCGAGCCGCGGCCGCCGCTCGACATGCGGCCACGCAAGATGAGCGTGACGCGCATCGAGACCTGGCTCTCCAACCCCTACGCCATCTTTGCCGGCAGCATTCTGCGCCTGGAAAAGCTTCCGTCCCTGGGAGTGGACCCGGACGCAGCGCTCAAGGGCTCGATCGTGCACGAGATCATGAGCCGGTTCGCCGAGGCATCGCCCGCCACGCTGCCGCCCGACCCGGCGCGCGAACTTGCGACCATCGCCCGCGACGTGCTCGGCCACTACGGCGACAACCCGCGCGTCGCCGCCTTCTGGCTGCCGCGCTTCCTGCGCTTCGCGCAGTGGTTCGCCGAAACCGAGCCGGCGCGGCGGCGCGGCGTGGCGCACGTCGCCGCCGAGGTTGCCGGCAGCTTGGCGCTCGCCGGTCCCGGCGGATCGTTCACATTGACCGCCCGCGCCGACCGCATCGATGTCGGCGACAGCGGCATCGTCATCACCGACTATAAGACGGGAACGCCGCCCACCGACAACCGCATCAAGCAGGGGCTTGCGCCGCAGCTCCCGCTCGAGGCGGCGATCGCGCGCGGCGAAGCCGGCTTCACCGGCATCGCGGATCGGCGCGTGACCGCGCTGCGCTACATCAAGGCCTCCGGCGGCGAGCCGGCGGGCGAGGAGCGCACCGTGGAGGTCGCCGATATCGCTGCCCTCGCCGACACGGCGCTCGAGCGGCTCGGCCAGCTCATCGCGCAGTTCGATGACGAGCGAACGCCCTACAAGGCGCTGCGTCGCTCGGACTTCGCTCAACTCTACAAGTTCGACGACTACGCGCACCTCGCGCGCGTCGCCGAATGGGCCGTCGCCGAAGAGGAGGACGTGCTCCCGTGACGACGCACGCTTCCGACCTCGAACGCACCGCACCGGGCCCAGCGCGACGCCGCCGATCCGGCGGCATCGGCTTGGGTGAGCGCCAACGCCGGCACCGGCAAGACGCACGTGCTCACGCTGCGCGCGCTGCGCCTTATGCTCGCCGGCACCATCCCCGAGCGCATCCTCGCCCTCACCTACACCAAGGCCGCTGCGGCCGAGATGTCGAAGCGCGTCTTCGACACGCTGGCGCAGTGGGTGACCATGGACGAGGCAAAGCTCGCAGACGTGCTCGCCGAGCTCACCGCCCGCAAGCCGACGCCGGCCGAGATCGAGCGCGCGCGCACGCTGTTCACGACCGCCATCGAGACGCCGGGCGGGCTCAAGGTGCAGACCATCCACTCGTTCTGCGAGCGCCTGTTGCAGCGCTTCCCGCTGGAAGCCGACGTGGCGCCGGGCTTCACCATCCTCGACGAGCCGACGGCCAACACGCTGCAGCGCGAGGCGATCGACGCCGTGCTGGCGCTGGCAACGCGCAACGAGGCGTCCCTCGAGGGACGCGCCCTGACGGCCGCGATCCGCTACGCCGCCGAGGAGCGCTTCGACGAGCTGCTGCGCGGCGCGCTTCGCCTGCGGCCGCGGATCGAGGAGGCGGTGCGCCTCGAAAGCGGCGATACGGCCGATGGGCTGCGCGTACTGGAAGTCGCGCTGCGGCAAACGCTCAAGGTCCGCCCGCAGCGCCACCGAAGACACAGTCACCAACGAGCTCGCGCAAATCGCCGGCGATGGCGAGCTGCTGCGCTTGCGCGATGCGCTCTCCGGCGGCAGCAAGAGCGACATAGAGCACGGCCAATCGATCGGGGCCGCACTCTCGGCCGGCTCGCCCAGGGCGCGCGCCGACGCGCTCGAGCACTTCTTCTGCACCGATAAAGGGGCGCCGCGCGCGCGCCTGATGAGCAAAGGCATAAAGGACCAGTTCCCCGACCTCGACAGCGCGGCGACCGCCGCGCAGACGCGCGCGGTCATCCTCGCGCATGAGCGCAAGGGACTTGCCGTTATCACTGCCACGATAGCGCTCTACCGCCTCGCGGGCGCGGTGCTCGAGCGCTATACGGCGGCGAAAGCGCGCCGCGCCGCGCTCGACTACGACGATCTCATCGCCAAGGCGGTCAGCCTGCTGCGCACCAAAGATTCGACCGCCTGGGTGCTGTTCAAGCTCGACCGCGGCATCGACCATATCCTCGTCGACGAGGCGCAGGACACAAGCACCGAGCAGTGGCATGTGGTCGAAGCGCTGGCGCAGGAGTTCTTTACCGGACTCGGCCAGCGCGAGGGCGTGCGCACGCTGTTTGCCGTCGGCGACGAGAAGCAGTCGATCTACAGCTTCCAGGGCGCGGCCCCGCGCAAGTTCGCCGAGATGGGCCAGCGCTTCGCGGCGCTCGCCGCGAACGCCGCGCATACGTGGCGACGCATCCCGCTCGATCTGTCGTTCCGCACGGTTGCCCCGATCCTGGGCGCGGTCGACCGCGTCTTCTCCGATCATGATCGCACGCCAGGCCTCACGGCAGAGCTGAGCGAGATCCGCCACGCGGTTCACCGCATCGGTCATGCCGGCCTCGTCGAGATGTGGCCCGTTATGGCGCCGGAGGGCGGCACGCAGGCCGATGCGTGGTCGCCGCTCGACGAGGAAGCTGCGCGCGCACCCGAGGTGCGCCTCGCCGATCGCATCGCGGCAACGATCCGGCATTGGCTCGACAGCGGAGAGCGGCTCACATCCGAGGATCGGCCGATCCGCGCCGGGCGACATCCTCGTCCTCCTGCGCAAACGCCGACCCTTCGCGGCGCCGATGGTCGCCGCACTCAAGGCGCGCGGCATCCCCGTCGCAGGCGCCGACCGGCTGCGCCTCTCCGACCAGATCGCGATCGAGGACCTGATCTCGCTCGGCGATTTCCTCACGCTGCCCGAGGACGACCTCGCGCTCGCCGAGGTGCTGAAAAGCCCGCTGTTCGCTTTCGACGATACCGACCTCTTGGCGCTCGCAGCCGGCCGCAAGGGCACGCTGTGGTCCTCGCTGATCGCCAATGCCGGCTCAAAGCCGCTCTACCAGGGCGCTGCAGACACGCTGAAGCGCTGGCGCTCGCGCGCCGACTACGCGCCGCCGTTCGAGTTCTTCGCCTCGATCCTCGATCGTGAGGGCGCGCGCGCAAAGTTCCTCGCCCGCCTCGGGCCCGAGGCTGCCGACCCGCTCGATGAGTTCCTCAACCTCGCGCTCTCCTACGACGACCGCGCGCCGCCGTCGCTGACCGGCTTCCTCGCCTACCTGCGCGAGACCGACGCCGAGGTGAAGCGGGACATGGAGCATGGCCGCAACGAGGTGCGGGTGATGACCGTGCACGGCGCCAAGGGGCTCGAGGCGCCGATCGTGTTCCTTCCCGATACGTGCACGACCGCATCCGGCGGCACGTCCGCGGTGCTCGACCTGCCGAGCGTCAAGCTTCCGAAAGGCATCGAGGCGCCGCCGTTTGTGTGGAGCGTCAAGGGCACGGCAAGCCACGCCGCGGTCGCCGGGGCACGCCAGGTGCGCGCAGCCCTCGAAGCCGAGGAGCGTCACCGGCTGCTCTACGTCGCCATGACGCGCGCGCGTGACCGGCTCTACGTCGCCGGCTTCGAAGGCAAGAAGGCGCGTCCCGACGGCTGCTGGTATAATCTCGTGCACGAAGCCCTGAGCGCCGGCCTCACCAAGGCAACCGCTTTCGACGGCGAGACTGTGTGGCGCCTGGTCGAGGCACAATCCGTCGCCGCGAAGGCCGGCAAGGATGCATTGACGGACGAGAGCGAGCCCGCGCCGCTGCCGGCCTGGGCGACGAAGGCCGCGCCGCGTGAGCCGACCATTGCGATCCCCCTCGCGCCCTCGCGCCTCGAGGCGTACGCGCCCGACGAGGCAGGGGAGCCGCTGGCGGTGCCCTCGCGACCGCGCGAGCGGTCCGAGCCGTCCGTCACCTCACCCGCGCTCGGCGAGGACGGCCGCTTCCTGCGCGGCACGCTCACCCACGCATTGCTGCAATACCTGCCCGCCCTGCCGCAACCGAGCTGGAACCAGGCGGCGAAGGGCTTCATCGATCGGCGCGGGGCAGCGCTGTCGCCGGCGGCGCGGGAGGGGATCGTGCGCGAGACGCTGGCGATTCTCACCGCGCCGGAGTTCGCCCCCCTGTTCGGCCCCCAGAGCCGGGCCGAGGTGCCGGTCGTGGCGCTGCTCCCCAACCCCAAAAGGAAGGGGGCGCCGCTCAAGCTCGTCGGCCAGATCGACCGCCTCGTCGACCTGGGCAAGGAGGTGCTGATCGTCGACTACAAGACCAACCGGCCTCCTCCTAAGCAGGTCGAAGCCGTTGCGCCGGCTTACCTTCTTCAGCTTGCGGCGTATCGCCTCGCGCTCGTCGAGATCTACCCGGGCCGCACGGTGCGAGCCGCACTCCTCTGGACCGACGGGCCGCGAATCATGCAACTGCCGGGTGAGGTGCTCGATCAATATTCGTTGCGGCTCTGGGAGCTTGACATAAGTCGCCTTGACGCTGGCGAAGGGCATTCCTAACTTTCCGCTCGAACAGGCGCGCGCCCGGCCAACGATCAAGGAGACCGTCCATATGGCAAATGCAGTGTCCGACAGCACCTTCGAGCAGGAGGTTTTAAAGTCCACGGAACCCGTTCTCGTGGACTTTTTTGCCGAGTGGTGCGGGCCGTGCAAGGCCATGGCGCCAGCGCTCGAGCAGGTCGCGCAGGAGATGCGCGGCAAGGTCAAGGTCGTGAAGCTCGACGTCGATCAGAACCCCACCGTCACCGGCAAGTACGGCATCCGCGCCATGCCGACGCTGATGCTGTTCAAGAACGGTCAGGTCGCGGCACAGCACACGGGCGCTCTGGTGCAGAAGAAGAAGCTCGAGGATTGGATCAACTCGGCCAACGTCGCCTGAGCTTCGCCTGAAGGATTATCGCAGCGGCCCCGAGCTTCGGCTCGGGGCCGTTTTGTTTTGTGCGGATGGCGATGAACCCTTCACCCGCTGTCGCGCTTCGCACGTCAGTTCGCTTGGGGCTCGACGCCCTCCTGCAGCGCGAGCACGCGGCCGGCAAGATAGAGCGAGCCGCAGATCAGGATGCGCTTCGGCCCCGCTTCGATCTTATCGCAGCGCTTCAACGCGCTCTCGACGTCCGTGCTCCACTCGGCCTCGAGCCCGACCTTGCGCGCCGTCTCCGCAAGCGTCTCGGGCGCGTGCGGGGCCTCGTGCGCGCCGGGAATGGGCACCGTCACCACGTGGCGCGCGAGCCCGCGGAAGGGCGCGAGGAAGCCGGCGGAATCCTTCAAGCCCATCATCCCGACGATGAGATGCACCGGCTTGGGCGAGCGCTCCTCCAGGTCGGCGAGCGTTTGCGCGAGCGCGCGCCCTGCCGCGGGGTTGTGGCCGCCATCGAGCCACAGCTCGGAGCCGGGCTTCAGCAGCGACGGCAGCGGACCCGAGTCGAGCCGCTGCATGCGTGCCGGCCAGCGCGCGGTCGTCAGCCCCTCCTCGATCGCCCATTCGTCCAGCGCGATGCCGGGAAGGCGCGCGCGCAGCTCCAGCGCCGCGGCGACCGCGGTGCCGGCATTGACGATCTGGTGGCGCCCAACGAGCACCGGCAGCGGCAGGTCGAGGAGCTGTGCCTCCGTCTGCACGACAAGCCGGCCGCGCTGCTCGAAGGCATCGAACTGCTCGCCCCAGACCACGAGCGACGCGCCGCTGCGAACGGCTTCGGCGCGGATCACGTCCTCGGCCTCGGGCTCCTGCTGCGCAATGACCGCCGGCACGCCCGAGCGCAGGATGCCGGCCTTCTCGTAGGCGATCTTGGCGAGTGTCGAGCCCAGCTTCTCGGAATGGTCCATCGAAATCGGTGTGATGACCGAAAGCGCCGGCCGATCGACGACGTTGGTCGCATCGAGCCGGCCGCCGAGCCCCACCTCGAGCAGAAGCACATCGGCCGGCTGCTCGGCAAAGGCGAGGAACGCCGCCGCCGTCGTGATCTCGAACTGGGTGATGTCGTCGCTGCCGTTGGTCGCCTGCGTGCGCACAAGCACGTCGACGAGTTGCTCCTCGCCGATCGGGTGCGCCTTGCCGTCGGCGCCGGCGAGCTCGATGCGCTCGTGGAAGCGCACGAGATGCGGGGAGGTATAGACGTGCACGCGTGCACCCGCGGCCTGCAGCATGGCCTTGAGGTAGGCCGTGACCGATCCCTTGCCGTTGGTGCCGGCGATGTGCACGACCGGCGGCAGGCGCTTGTGCGGATCGCCGAGCTTGGCGAGCAGGCGCTCGACCCGCCCGAGCGACAGGTCGATCAGCAGAGGATGCAGCAGCTTGAGCTCGGCGAGGAGCTGCGCGCTCGTGGGCATGTCGGCCCTTCTCCTGTCGCCCGCCATGATAGCCTGCCTCGTGCCGTTTGCTCGTGACATCGGCACGCGACTGGGGCCTGCGCCGAGTTTATGTCTCCGCTTCGGCCCGTTGCGGGGCCGCAAGCTCCCGAGACGATGTCTTTAGAGTTTCTAGGATCGAACCGCTGAAATGGCCAGAGCCGCGCCCCGGCTCAAGGATGCTTTCCATCCTTTGATTGTGGGCGCCCAGTGGTCGGCGGCTCGTCCTTGCGCGACCTTTCGCGGGATTCGAGGCGCGCGGTGTCGAAGCGCTCCTCGGGGCCGAGAATTTCCGGCTCGATCGGGATCTGCGCCGGCAGCCGCGCAACGGCCTCGATGACTTGCGAGTCGACCGCCTTGCCGTTGAGATAGTGTTTGCCGTTGACCTGCTTGCCCTTGCTGCGGTCGGCTGTCTTCGCGGGTGCAACTCTCACCATCATGAGCTGGCAGATCCGGCTCAGCGTCTCGCGCATCTTGTGGCGGTGCACGACCATGTCGATCATGCCGTGCGCGAGCAGATACTCGGCGCGCTGGAAGCCTTCGGGGAGCTGCTCGCGGATCGTCTGCTGGATGACGCGCGGGCCGGCAAAGCAGATGAGCGCACCGGGCTCGGCGATGTGGATGTCGCCCAGCATCGCGTAGGAGGCGGTCACGCCGCCGGTCGTCGGATCGGTGAGGACGACGATGTAGGGCAGGCGCGCATCGCGCATGCGCTGCACGGCGATCGTGGTGCGCGGCATCTGCATCAGCGACAGGATGCCTTCCTGCATGCGCGCGCCGCCCGAGGCGGCAAACAGGATGAAGGGCGTCTTCTTCTCGACCGCGCGCAGCATGCCGGCGATCACGGCCTCGCCGGCGGCCATGCCGAGCGAGCCCGCCATGAAGCGGAAGTCCTGCGCGGCCGCAACGATCGGAAGCCCATCGAGCGTGCCCTCGGCGACGAGGATCGCGTCATCGAGGTTGGTGGTGGCCTTGGCGTCGCGCAGCCGGTCGGAGTAGCGGCGGCCGTCGCGGAATTTCAGCGGATCGTGGGGGACGGCCGGAACCGAGACTTGCTGGTACTCGCCGTTGTCGAACAATTGAGCAAGGCGCTAGGTCAGACGCCATGCGCATGTGGAAGTTCGAGCCGGGGACGACGAACTGGTTGGCCTCGAGGTCCTTGTAGAAGACCATCTGCCCGGTCTCCGGGCATTTGACCCACATATTGTCCGGCACCTCGCGCTTCGTGGTCAGGAAGCTGCGGATCTTGGGACGGACGACGTTGTTGATCCAGTTCACGCTCTTTTGGCCTCTCACACAGCTGGCCGGCTCTACAGCGGCGCTTGCCCGAGCCACAAAGGTCGCGGCCCTAGAGTAGCATATCGAACCGCGGGGGACCCCCTAATATGGGCGCTTTCCCGCATCGCAGCAAATCATGCCACGGCCGGCCTTAAAACGGCACTTCAAGCTGCCCGCAAGGCTCCGGCTAGGGACTGCACCAAATCTAGGACAGACGGCACCGTCTTGCTAGTGGAGCTGCCGTTCTTAGCGAGGCTCCCTTCGATGGCGCCGACCAGGGCCGACCCGACGACGACGGCGTCGGCGACCTCGGCGAGCGCCTTGGCCTGCGGCGGGCTTTTTACGCCGAAACCCACCGCAACGGGAAGGCTGGTGGCCTTCTTAATCTGCCGAACGTGTGTGTGAACGGCGTTAACATCGGGAGTTGCGGTGCCGGTGATGCCGGTGATGGAGACGTAATAAAGGAACCCCGAGGTATTGCGCAGCACGACGGGGAGCCTCTTCGCATCGGTCGTCGGCGTGGACAACCGGATGAAGTTCAGCCCCAGCTTCGCCGCCGGCAGGCACAGCTCGTCATCGGCTTCGGGCGGCAGATCGACGACGATGAGCCCGTCGACTCCGGCCGCCACCGCGTCCTTCAGGAACTTGTCGTTGGGGTAGACGTAGATCGGGTTGTAGTACCCCATGAGGATGATCGGCGTCTCCTGATCCGTCTTGCGGAACTCGGCGACGAGCTCGAGCGTGCGCCGCATCTTGTGGCCGGCCTTCAGCGCACGCAGCGAGGATGCCTGGATCGCAGGTCCGTCGGCCATCGGGTCGGAGAACGGCATGCCGAGCTCGATGAGATCGGCGCCGGCCTTGGGCAGGCCGAGGAGGATCTTCTTCGAGGTCTCGAGGTCAGGGTCGCCCGCCGTGATGAAGGTGACGAGGCCTTGCGGCCTTCCTGCTTGAGCTTGGCGAAGCGGCGATCGATGCGAGTTTCTTTGGTCAAGTGCTGAGCTCACATTTCCATGCCGAGGTGGCCGGCGACGGCGAAGATGTCCTTGTCGCCGCGGCCGCACATATTCATGACGAGCAGATTGTCCTTGGGTAGCTTGGGCGCGAGCTTCTTGACGTAGGCCAGCGCGTGCGACGGCTCGAGCGCCGGGATGATGCCCTCGAGCTTGGTGCAGAGCTGGAAGGCATCGAGCGCCTCCTTGTCGGTCGCCGATACGTACGTGACGCGGCCGGAATCTCTTGAGCCAGGAGTGCTCGGGCCCGACTCCCGGATAGTCGAGACCGGCCGAGATCGAGTGGCCTTCGAGGATCTGCCCGTCGTCGTCCTGCAAGAGATACGTGCGGTTGCCGTGCAGCACGCCGGGGCGGCCGCCGTTCATCGAGGCCGCGTGCCCGTTCGGCACCTCGAGGCCGTGACCGCCCGCTTCCACGCCGTAGATCTTCACGCTCTCGTCGTCGAGGAACGGGTGGAACAGACCCATGGCGTTGGAGCCGCCGCCGATGCAGGCGACGAGCGTGTCGGGCAAGCGGCCCTCCGCCTCCATCATCTGCTCGCGCACCTCCTTGCCGATCACCGACTGGAAGTCGCGCACCATCTCCGGATAGGGATGCGGGCCCGCTACCGTGCCGATGATGTAGTAGGTGTCGCGCACGTTCGTCACCCAGTCGCGCAACGCCTCGTTCATGGCGTCCTTCAAGCGTGCCGGCGCCGCTCGTGACCGGGTTGACCTTGGCGCCGAGCAGCTTCATGCGGAATACGTTGGGCTTCTGACGCTCGACGTCGGTTGCGCCCATGAAGATCTCGCACGGCAGCCCGAAGCGTGCGCACACGGTCGCGACGGCGACGCCGTGCTGGCCCGGCGCCCGTCTCGGCGATGATGCGCGTTTTGCCCATGCGCATCGCCAGCAGGATCTGACCGAGGCAGTTGTTGATCTTGTGGCTGCCGGTGTGGTTGAGCTCGTCGCGCTTGAAGTAGATCTTGGCGCCGCCCTTGCCTCCCGCAGCAGCGGACACTTCGCGCAGATGCTCGGTCATGCGCTCGGCGAAATAGAGCGGGCTCGGGCGCCCGGCGTAGTGCGTATTGAGGTTTTCGAGCTCGCGCGTGAAACTTCGGGTCGGCTTTGGCCTCGTCGTAGGCGCGCTCCAGATCGAGGATCAACGGCATCAGCGTCTCGGCGACGAAGCGGCCGCCGAAAATACCGAAGTAGCCGCGCTCATCCGGCCCACCACGGAACGTGTTGAGCTTGGCGTCCTTCGCCTTCTTGTCTGCCGTCGCCTTGCTTGCTGTCGTCATGCCTACCTGCCGGTGAGCGCCAACTCTCGCTTCACCGCGCCTCTCTAGCGGTCTTTGCCGCACGAAGGAAGCTGCGGATCAGCTCGGGGTCCTTTTCGCCGGGGCGGCTCTCGACGCCCGAGGAGACGTCGACCGCGCTCGCGCCCGTAAGGCGGATGGCCTCGGCGACGTTCGCCGGCGTCAGCCCGCCGGCCAGCATGTAGTCGAGCTTGCCGCGCACGCCCGCCAGCGCCTCCCAGTCGAAGGGGACGCCGTTGCCGCCCGGCAAGGCGCTCCCCGCGCCCGGGACGGGCTTGGCATCGAACAGGATGCGGTCGGCCTTGCCGGAATAGATGAGGGCACCAAGCGCATCGTCGGCGTCCGCCACCTTGACCGCTTTCAGCACGGGGCGGCCGAGCCGCTTTGACACCTCGGCGACCCGCTGGGGCGTCTCGCTGCCGTGGAGTTGGATGATATCGGGCGCGACAGCAGCGACGACCAAGTCAAGCAGCGTGTCGTCGGGATCGACGAGAAGCGTGACGATCTTGGCGCGGCCGCGCGCTCTTTCGGCGAGGCGGTGCGCCGTCTCGAAGTCGAGATTGCGCGGGCTCGCGGCGCAGAACACGAGCCCCACGTAGTCGGCGCCGGAGCCGAGCGCTGCATCGAGGGCGGCCTCCGTCTTGAGCCCGCAGATTTTCACTTCGACGGTCATTGCGACAAGCTTTGCGAGTTCGCGAGTGTTGATACGCGCCGCGCTTCAAGCGCGGACCGCTGCCAGTATTGTCGATCAGCGTGAGGCCGCGAGCTGCTTGGGCCGCACTGCGGTTTGAGCGTCGCGCTCACGCGTGAGGCGGTCGACCTCGGCGCGCCATCGCACGGCGGACTTTCCGTGCACGCGTGCGCTGCGCCTCCAGCGGCCCTGCGTCAGCCACACCGCAGTGCCGCCGAGCACGACGCCCAGCAGCAGCGTCCCAAACAGATAGACGTAGAACGGGAGCACGAGCGACAGGACCGGCGTATCGGGCTGGAACGGGTCGAGCACGAGCCGCACCTCGTGGCGGTTAACGACCGCCAGGGTGACGAGCAGCAGCCCCGCAGGGAGCGCGATCAGAAGCCAGACTATGCGCCGCAGCAATGGGGGAGCCTCGGCTAGTGGTTTTCCTTGTTGCGGTTGAGCCGCTCGCGCAGCTCCTTGCCCGTCTTGAAGAAGGGTACGAACTTTTCCTCCACCGAGACGGACTTGCCGGTGCGCGGATTGCGCCCCTGCCGTGCGGCGCGGTGCTTTACGGTAAACGCGCCAAACCCGCGTAATTCCACACGGTCCCCCCGCGATAGCGCTTCGACGATCTCGTCGAACACCACCTTCACGATACGCTCCACATCACGATGATAGAGATGAGGGTTCGCATTCGCGATCTTATGTACCAACTCGGACTTTATCATTGCCAGCCCCGCAGCAAATGACTGTAATCTCTTAATTTTCCGCAGGGTGCCAAACGGAGACGAGGCCGTCAAGGCCAAGCGTTGACAGGCTCGGGTCTCGGGAGAGCACCTGGCCGAGCCAGGAGGCCCCGAAAATGCGGCCCGCAAGCCCGCTAATCTGGCTGAAAAGGCCATAAGAGCCGGCCTGCTCGGGCTTCCAGTCGACGACCTTGAGGCTCTTGTCGACGTTCCGTGTATTGCGCAGCCAATCGACAGCCTGATCCTCGCCGCCGATCTCGTCGACGAGCTTGAACTCGAGCGCCTCGCGGCCGGTGAAGATGCGGCCCTGCACCAGCCCCGGGATCTGGTCGGGCTTGACGTTGCGTCGGCTCTCGACCAGCGACAGGAACCAGCGGAAGCCCTCGTCGATCATCGACTTGGTGACCTTGGTGCCTTCCTCGCTCAGCGGCTCGAAGGGGGACGGGACCGCTTTGAGGTCACCGCTTTTGATCTCGTTCACCTTGACGCCGATCTTGTCCAGCATCTGCGAGAGTTCGGGCCACTGGATGAGCACGCCGACCGAGCCTGTGATCGTGTTCTCACGCGAGACGATGTGATCGGCGCCAAGCCCGACGATGTAGCCCGCCGAGGCGGCGACCGTGCCAAACTGGGCGACGACCGGCTTCTTCTTGGAGAGCTCGCGCAGGGCCGAGAACAGAGCCTCGCCGCCCGTCGTGGTACCGCCGGGGCTGTTCACGAACACCAGCACGGCCTTTACGTACTTGGCGTCGCCGATGCGCTTTAGGAGCTCGAGCTGGTCGCGGCTTTCGAGGATCGTGCCCTCGACCGCGACGCGGGCAATCTGCTTGTTGCCGAATTGATCCGACAGGTGATCGCCGCTCGCGCCAAGGGCAAACAGCGCCACCACGATGCCGGTGATGGCGAGGCCGCGCCACACGGTGAGCCGGCGCCGCAGCCGGCGGCGCTCGATCACGGTGTCGACATCAGTTGTCATGGTGCTCGCTCGCCGAAAAGCAAATGGACACACTCAACGTTAGGTACGGGCACGACACCGTTCAAGAGAGGCTTGCCCACGAACCTTCGCTAGCCGCCCGCGCGGCGTGAGGGGTGTCCCCGCGCCGCGCTGGCCGCAATGTCGTTGTCCGGACTACTCCTGTTCGGTCGTCTCCGGCTCTTCGCCACCTTCGCCGTCTGCGTTCTCGCGCTTCTTGATCGCCGCCTTGAAGATGTCGCCGAGCGACGCGCCCGAGTCGGAGGAGCCGTACTGCGCCACCGCCTGCTTCTCCTCGGCGATCTCCAGCGCCTTGACGGAGACGGTGATGCGGCGCGAAGCCTTGTCGACGCTGGTGATGGCGGCATCGACCTTGTCGCCCACGTTGAAGCGCTCGGGGCGCTGCTCGGAGCGGTCGCGCGAGAGGTCAGAGCGCTTGACGAAGGTCGTCAGCTCGCTGTCGCCGATCTTGACCTCGAGCCCGTTCTCCTGGACGGCGACGACCGTGCAGGTCACCGCGTCGCCCTTCTTGAAGCGCGAGATCGTGTCGATCGGATCGCCGGCGAGCTGCTTGATGCCGAGCGAGATGCGCTCCTTCGTGCTGTCGACGTCGAGCACGACGGCTTTGACGTTGTCGCCCTTCTTGAAGTCCTTGATCGCCTCGTCGCCGGCGCGCGACCAGTCGAGGTCGGACAGGTGCACCATGCCGTCGACGCCACCATCGAGGCCAATGAAGAGGCCGAACTCGGTGATGTTGCGGATCGGGCCCTCGACGGTGGAGCCCTTCGGGTGCGCGGAAAGGAAGCCCTCCCAGGGGTTCTCCTGGGTCTGCTTGAGGCCGAGCGAGATGCGGCGCTTGTTGGGATCGACCTCGAGCACCTGCACCTCGACCTGCTGGCTCGTCGAGACGATCTTGCCGGGGTGCACGTTCTTCTTGGTCCAGCTCATCTCGGAGACGTGGATGAGGCCTTCGACGCCCGGCTCCAGCTCCACGAAGGCGCCGTAGTCGGCGATGTTCGTCACGGTGCCCTTGACGCGCGCGCCGACTGGATACTTGGCCTCGATCGACTGCCACGGATCGGCCTGAAGCTGCTTCATGCCGAGCGAGATGCGCTGCGTCTCCGGATTGATGCGGATGATCTGCACCTTCACCGTGTCGCCGACGTTGAGGATCTCGGAGGGGTGGTTGACGCGGCGCCAGGCCATGTCGGTGACGTGCAGGAGGCCGTCGATGCCGCCCAGATCGATGAAGGCGCCGTAATCGGTGATGTTCTTGACGAGACCGTCGATCACCTGGCCCTCCTCGAGGCGGGCGACGATGTCGGCGCGCTGCTCGGCGCGCGTCTCTTCCAGGACGGAGCGGCGGGAGACGACGATGTTGCCGCGGCGGCGGTCCATCTTGAGGATCTGGAACTGCTGGGGCTGATGCATCAGCGGGCCGATGTCGCGCACGGGGCGGATGTCGACCTGGCTGCCGGGGAGGAAGGCCACAGCGCCGTCGAGGTCCACCGTAAAGCCGCCCTTGACCTTGTTGAAAATGACGCCCGAGACTTTCTCGTTCTTCTCAAACATCTTCTCGAGCCGGGTCCAGCTTTCCTCGCGCCGCGCCTTGTCGCGCGACAGCACGGCTTCGCCCAGCGCGTTCTCGACGCGCTCGAGGTAAACCTCGACCTCGTCGCCGACCTTCAGGTCCGCCGACTTGCCGGCAACCGCGAACTCGCGTAGCGCCACGCGGCCTTCCATCTTGAGGCCGACGTCGATGACGGCGAGATCCTTCTCGATGCCGACGATCCTGCCCTTGACCACGCTTCCCTCGAACAAGTCCTCCTTGGCGAGGCTTTCGGCGAGCAGCGCGGCGAACTCGTCGCGCGTGGGGCTAAAGTCCTTGGACGGGGCGGCGGCGGCTTGAGCCATGTGGGTCGGCACTCCTTGATGCGTTGTTCGATTGCGATGCGGCGACCGCTCTGAGGCGGCGCCGGATGACGGTCAGACGGCTCAAAACCCTCCGCCACGGCAACCGCGGTCGGACAGTCTCCTGCCGGCTCTTTCAATGCTGGGTCGGATGCCGCTGCGATGGGCCAATGCCCGCCGATAAAATTTGAGGCGCCCTTTGGGCGCCCCTATCGGCCGATCTTCCTCTTGATCAATCCGACAGCGGCTTCGAACGCCGCCTCTATATCCAAGTCCGAGGTTTCGAGCAAGTCGGCGTCGGGGGCAGGCCGCATGGGGGCGCTTTCACGGCCGGCGTCGCGGGCATCGCGGCGCTCGATATCGGCCAGAACGGCATCGAATGTGACGGGCTTCCGACTGGGCCTGGCGTTCGACGAACCGGCGCCAGGCGCGCACCTGTGGCCGCGCCGTCACATAGATCTTCGCGTCGGCTTGAGGACAGACCACGGTGCCGATATCGCGGCCATCGAGCACGGCGCCTCCCGGCTGGGAGGCAAACGCGCGCTGGTAGGCAAGCAGGGCCGCGCGCACCTGCGGCATGCTGGCGACGATGGATGCTGCCTCGCCGGCTCCGGCGCTGCGCAGCCCGGGATCATCGAGCGTCGCGGGATCGAGCGAGCGCGCCGCTGCCAGCGCCGCCCAGGCGTCGGTGAGGCGATAGCCGCGCGCTCCGACATCGCGCGCAACCGCACGATAGAGGAGCCCGGTGTCGAGGCACGGGAGCCCCCAGCTCGCCGCGATGAGCTTGGCAAGCGTGCCCTTGCCCGACGCCGCGGGTCCGTCGATGGCTATGAGAGTCATGCGCGGCGCCCGTCGGCGAAGCGCGCGCCGAGGCCCTGCATCAGCGCGCGGAACTCGGGGAAGCTCGTCGCCACCATGGTGGTGTCGTCGACCGTGACCGGGCGCTCGGCCGCAAGCCCGAGCGTAAGGAAAGCCATGGCGATGCGGTGATCGAGGTGGGTCGCGACCGTGCCGCCGCCGCGCACGCGCGCGGAGCCCGTCACGATCAGCGTGTCGCCGAGGACGTCGGCCGCAACCCCGTTGGCCGCAAGGCCGGCGGCGGTGGCGGCGAGGCGGTCGCTCTCCTTCACCTTGAGCTCTGCGAGACCGTCCATGCGCGTGGTGCCTTCTGCAAAGGCGGCGACCACCGCAAGCACGGGATACTCGTCGATCATGCTGGGGGCGCGCTCGGCCGGGACCGTCACGCCCTTCAGGCGCGAGAAGCGCACGCGGATGTCGGCGACGAGCTCGCCGTTCTCCTCGCGCTCGTTGAGGAAGTGGATGTTGCCGCCCATCTCGCGTAGCGTGAGGTAGAAGCCGATGCGGGTCGGGTTGGTCAGCACGCCCTCGATCGTCACGTCGGAGCCCGGCACCAGCAGCGCCGCCGCCGCGACGAAGGCGGCCGAGCTCGGATCGCCCGGCACCGTCACCTCGCGACCGGCAAGCTCCGCATCGCCCTCGACCGTGATGCGCGTGTGCCCATCGCTTACGGTGGAACGCACTTCGGCGCCGAAATAGCGCAGCATCCGCTCGGTGTGGTCGCGCGTCGGCTCGGTCTCGATGACGGTGGTCTCGCCCGCCGCGTGCAGCCCGGCGATGAGGATCGCGCTCTTCACCTGCGCGGAGGGTACGGGGAGCTGGTACTCGATCGGCACGAGGCTCGAGGTCCCGCGCGCGACAAGCGGAAGCCGGTCGCGGTCGTCCTCCACCTCCAGCCCCATCTGCTTCAA
The DNA here is from genome assembly GCA_963817485.1 of uncultured Alphaproteobacteria bacterium. Taxonomy (GTDB): domain Bacteria; phylum Pseudomonadota; class Alphaproteobacteria; order Rhizobiales; family Hyphomicrobiaceae; genus Hyphomicrobium_A. Next base: position 98,582 of record CAWFOR010000025.1, read on the forward strand.
CGGCCTCAGCACCCGACCCATCGGCCGCCGGCTGAGAGAGGCATCCCCCACGAGCCGCACCGTCATGTCGTGGCCGGCGATCACGCCCAGCATCAGTCGCGTGCCGGTGCCGGAGTTGCCGAAATCGAGCGCGGTGTCCGGCTGGCGCAGGCCGCCTACGCCGCGCCCCTTGATGCGCCACTCTTGGCCCGTGCGCTCAATTCCCGCTCCAAGCGCTTCCAGCGCCTTCCCGGTGTTGATCACGTCCTCGGCCTCGAGCAGGCCGCGCACGCGCGTCATCCCCGTGGCAAGCGCGCCGAAGATGAGGGCGCGGTGCGAGATCGACTTGTCGCCCGGCACGCGCACGCGGCCGGTTAGCGGACCGGCGGCGGAGGCCGTGAGGGGTCTAAGGGCAAGGTCGGATTCAGATGGCACCGGCAGGCTCCCGCGCGGCGGATTTCGGCCCGCAACGGCAATTTCCGGCATAGAGCCGACGCAGCCCAACCCTGTCAACGGCGCGAATGGGCGGATACCCACGGGCGGCGCGTGCTTTGCTTTTGACAAGCCCCAACCCATATGGCAGATCGCAAAAACTCCCCCATTTTTGTCGAGGCCGGCCATGGCTACCAAACAAGACCGCGGGACCAAGCGCACCTGTCAGAACGGCGAGTGCAGCGCCCGCTTTTACGATTTGAACCGCAGCCCGATCACCTGCCCGATTTGCGGCTCCGCCTACAAGATCGCCTCCTCCCCGACCGCCCTTGCCGCGGTGCAGGCGGCGGAAGAGAAGGCGGCGCGCAAGGTCAAGAAGGAAGAGGTCGTCGAGAAGGTGGTCGCCGAGGGCGAGCCCGAGGAGGCGCTTGCCGACGTCGAAGCGGACGAGGCGGTCGCCGAGGACGAGGACGAGACCTTCCTGGAGGAGGAAGAGGAAGAGGGCGGCGACGTGTCCAACATCATCGGCGGCCCGGTCGCAGAAGGCGAGGAGCCGTAAGCGCGGCGGTCGGGCGAAGCGTGGCGCTCGCGCGCCGATGCCAACGGGCGCCCGCGAAGTGGCTGGTGCCGGCGCCTTGCGGCTGAGCCCAGGCGCCCGGAGGCGCCCGGAACTTCGTCCTTGCAGTTTTGCCGGCGAGGCCCTAATCAGGCCGCTTGTTTGGGGGGGACCGCGCTGCCGTCGCGCCTCCCTTTTTGACGATCCCAACGGTCGGGGCCGTAGCTCAGTTGGGAGAGCGCGTGAATGGCATTCACGAGGTCAGCGGTTCGATCCCGCTCGGCTCCACCAACCAAAAACCGCAATCGCTCTAGTGTACATCGACTTTCCGGCGACGCTCTGCGATCTCTGCCTTAACAGCTTCCATTATCTTCGGGTCCATCACCGCTGCCCGGGCTACCTTTCGGGGTACTCCGTTCGCGACGAGATAGTCAAAGTCGCGCGCTTCTGCTGACTGAGGCGCGGGCGTCCCCCGTGGCAGCCACGAGAGAATGGCTAGGACGAGGACAAGCACGGCCAGAAATACTGTCGCGCGTTTTGGGTCCATGGACCTACCGCACCCGGTTGAAGACCTGATCGTCGGGGCAAGCGGGCACGCTGAACACTTCGTAAGGCTGCCACCAATCTATACTCTTACCGCATGCGGTCTCGGAGATCATCGAGCACCGCACCATCTCGAATTGATCTGCGACGGAAGCCTCCTCTCTATCTCGTTTTGGCGGGTGGGGCGCACCCGCATCCTTGCATCACCACATCCCGAATGAACTCGCATCCGTGCGTTCCCCGAGCGTCAACAGCGGGACTATCGACCGTAAGTACAAGGGAGAACGCTATGAGACGTTTAGCGAAGGCTGCGTTGTTGGCTGCCGGCGCATTGGCGCTGGCCGCCACAAGTGCGTCTGCCGAGATCGCCTGCAACGACGAAGGCGAATGCTGGCACATCAAGGGCAAAGCCGACTTCTACAAGCCCGAACATGGCATCCACATTCACCCTGATAATTGGAAGTGGGGTGAGAAGGAGCACTTCAAGTGGCGCGAGCACGAAGGCCACGGGCTCTGGAAGGGCGGCGTTTGGGTCGTTCTCTGATGCCTAACGAAAGGCCGTCCCTCAACTAGGGGCGGTTTTTGCGTTCAGCGAGGGTTCATCCGAGCGAGCGCCATTTCAATTCCGGCAATTGAATGGGAGCAACACCATGAAAATGCTCGGATATGGCCTAACTGCCTTCGCCGTCGCGTCGGTACCAACTGCCGCTTCCGCCGCCGACCTCTACGACTACCCGCCGCCGCGCGCGGCCTACATCGCACCGCCTCCCCCGCCGCCGGTTTACCCCGCTTACTACTACGGCCATCCGCGTCCGTATCCGTACTACGCCGCATATCCGTACTGGGGACCGCGTTTCGGCTACTGGCACCGTCCATATTGGCGCGCCGGCTACTGGGGCGGTCGTGGTTGGGGCCATCGCGGTTGGGGACGACGCTGGTAATCACTACGCTTGCATAACTTCGCTTGAACTTATGACGCGGCACCGCCTTCACAAGGGTGGTGTCGCGACAGTCCTGTCGATGCCGACCCATTTGAACGGCTTGAGCATACCCGTCCACAAATCGCCGACCTTGTGGGCTAGCGAAGGCCGCAAGTGTTCGTCCTGGACGGGGGTTCAGTATGCGTTTCAAGTATGAGACTCCAGGCTTTCTGCGCCGAGCGGCGATCGGCATCTCGGCACCGCACAGGTGGCGGACCAACGTCCGGCCCTGGATCTTCGACAGCCACAGCGGCATCCGGTTTCAACTCACCGAGGGCGAAGAGATCGTCATCAACCGCCTGGCTGCGTGTGTGGCGCAGAGGGAGCCGAGCGCAACCACGGACTCCGCCTTCGACTATCTGGCCGATGCGATCGTCAGGCGCCGTCTCGGGTATGGCACCGATTGGCGCACCCTTGCCAACTGGACGGTCGGGGATTGGCACGGGTGGATCAACGCGGCCGAGGAACGTCACGTTCAGGCAGCGGCCTAAGCCGCATACGAGAGCGGAAATGCTTGCACGGTTCCTCAAGTCTCTTCTGGCCCCGGTCCTGGCGGCGAGCCTTATCGCGACCTCTGTGCAGCCGGCCGAAGCGCGCCGCGGTCGAGGCATGTTTGCAGGGATAGCGTTTGGTCTCGTGGCGCTGGCGATTATCGAGGCCTCGCGCCATCGCCGGCACCACCATCGGTACGTCGAAAGGTATGCCGAGCCGCAGCCCGAGCCGCAATGTGAGTGGCGCGGCCGTACCTGCTTCGACAACAAGTACGGCGACCATGTTTGCCAGGGCGGCGAGTACAGTTGCCGGCCGTAGCGCGCCGAAGCCCCTGACAATACGACCGCCCGCGACCCGCGCCCTCTCAGCTCGTGAGCACTGCGGTTGTCGACAATCTTCGTGTTACTTTCGCTACATCTGCCCACTGAGCGAGCACTTGCTGTCCACAATCCCGACGGAGCCCACGCCAGCCTGCCGTTAAACTCGCGTCTGGTTGCGTTAGTTGGGGGTTGTCATGTGGCGTAGCGTTGTGTCTTTCGGCGCCCTGGGCGCCGTTGCAATTGGTCTCACCACTCCTGCTTCGGCAGCGCCGGCAGACATGTGGAGCGGTTTTAGCATCTCCGCCGGCGGCGGTGTCGCGAAGACGGACACCGACCTCAACGTCGATAGCTCGAACACGGACCGGCTGAGGACCATCACCTTCTTTCCGTTCTTCGGCTTCCTCTCCGCGGTGGGCCAAGCTACGGGGCACGCGGGACTGACCGACGACGATTGGCACGGCTTTGGCACCGTGCAGGCGGCCTACGATCAGCGGATCGGAAACTTCGTCATCGGCGCCTTCGGCGATTTCGACTTCTATCCCGATCATCCGAGCGAGAGCGCCACTGATCCGGTCAACGGCTCCCTGCACTTTACGTTCAACGGCTTCCAGTTCACACCGAACTTCCCAGTCGCGAACTACGCCTCCGTCTCTTCCAACGCGCAGCTGGAGAACACCTGGAGCGTCGGCGGCCGCGTGGGCTACCTCGTGGCGCCGAACACGCTGCTCTATGCGCTCGGCGGCTACACCCAGGCGAAGTTCGACGGGCAGGTGAACCTCTCCTACTTCAACCTGTTCACGGGCCCGCAGACGCTGTCGCTAAATGTCCCCGACGAGCTGCGCGGCTATTTCGTCGGCGCCGGCGGCGAGATGAAGGTCGCCAGCAACATCGCCCTGCGCCTCGAGTATCGCTATGCGAACTACCGGGGCGAGACCGACAGCGCATCGGCCGGCTTCGCGGGCGGACCGTTCGCGTTCCGCTACACGCAGGGGGCTTCTGTGCAGGCAAGCCTCGATGAGCAGATCCAGACGGTGCGCGCAGCGATCGTCCTCAAGCTGGGGCAGCCGTAAGCGGGGAGTGAAGGCGCGGCCGTCGTCAAGCCGGCACAATCTTGGCTACATTTGGCGCGCCGCTCAAAGAGCCTAGGCAGGAGGCCCACATGCATACGCCGCAGTCCCGCATGATCGCCGTTTCCGCGCTTGCGTTCGTTCTGGCGCTCGCGGCGCCGGAGGCCTCCGTCGCACAGCGCACCAAGGGCGATGAAGGCACCGGCGGCGCAGCCGGGTACTCGCCGCCGGTCGGCACCGGTCCGGCAGCCGATTCCCCCGCCGCGCCCGAGGCCATGCCGCCCCGCCCCCGGATGCCGGACAGGCAGCGCCGGCGCCCGACGCCGCCTCACCCGACGGCGCCAAGCCCGACGACGGCACGAAAAAGGACGACGGCACTCTGCCGGGCCCCGATCAGCCGGACTAGCGGTCAAACCCGAACGCGGGGTGGTCGATGGCGACTGGCAGCGACCTGCGCCGCCTCGCGTTGGCACTGGAGGGCACAAGCGAGCATCCGCATTTCGATCGCGCTGCCTTCAAGGTCGCGCGCATCTACGTCACGCTCGCCGCGGACAAGCGTTCCGCCAACTTCAAGTTCACGCCCGACGAGCAAGAGTTCAAATGCATGATGATGCCGGACGCGTTTGCACCGCTCGACAACGCATGGGGCCGGCAGGGTTGGACCGTCTGCACGCTTGCCAATGTCAGCTCCGCTGAGCTCAAAGCCGCGCTCGAGATGGCCTGGCGGCACGCGCAGCCCAAGCCGCGCCGCAAGAGCTGAAGCCAACCCGGAATTGAGCTAGCCGCGCAACAGATCGCGCAGGCCTTTGCGAGCCACGTCGCGCAAGGCGAAGCTCGACTTCATGCGGGCTACGCCCGGCAGGCGTGAGAGCTGCTCCTTGTGGATGCGCTCGAAATCTGGAAGGTCGCGCGCCATGACCGTGAGCAGGTAGTCGTCGTCGCCAGACATCAGGTAGCAGGAGACCACGGAGGGCGCCTTGCCCACCGCCTTCTCGAAGGCCGCGAGCACATCCTCGCTCTGGCTCTTCAGGCTGATCTGCACGATCACCGTCATGCCGAGATCGAGCGCGCGATGATTTACGTCGGCCCGATAACCCTCGATCACACCCGCTTCCTCGAGCGCCCGTATGCGCCGCGCGATGGCAGTGGGCGACAGCGGGATGCGCTCGGAAAGATCGACCTGGCTCAAGCGGGCATCCTCGAGCAGCGCGGCCAGAATGGCCCTATCGAGCGCGTCTAGAGCCTTCTCCTTCGCTTTCGTGCGTATCTTTGCCATTTGGCGCAGAATATAGGCATTTCAGCGCAATTCCGCAAAGGAAAAGGCCAAGTATCGCTCCCGAATCGCGGCGATTCTCTCAACGCGAAACAAATCGCCGAGAGCTGCCGCGACCTGAAGGAGGGACACATGCGCATTGGCGTTCCAACAGAGATCAAGAGCAACGAATTCCGGGTCGGCCTGGTGGCGGGCTCCGTGCGCGAGCTCGTCGCGCGCGGACACGAGGTGATCGTGCAGTCGGGCGCCGGCGCCGGCATCTTCGCCGACGACGCCACCTACGAGAAGGCCGGCGCGCGCATCGTCCCGGACGCCGAGGCGGTGTTTGCCGCAGCCGACATGATCGTCAAGGTGAAGGAGCCGCAGGCGATCGAGTACCGGCGGCTGAGGCCCAACCAGATCCTCTTCACCTACCTGCACTTGGCAGCCGATCCCGAGCAGGCTCGCGGCCTCATGGCCTCCGGTGCAACGGCGATCGCGTACGAAACGGTGACCGACTTTACCGGCGCACTTCCGTTGCTCGCGCCGATGAGCGAGGTGGCGGGCCGCCTTGCCATCGAGGCCGCGGCGAGCGCCTTGCGCCGCCCCACCGGCGGGCGCGGCGTTCTTATGGGCGGCGTCCCGGGCGTTCGCCCCGCGAAGGTCGTGGTGCTGGGCGGCGGCGTCGTCGGCACGCATGCGGCACGCATGGCCGCTGGCCTGGGCGCGGAAGTTTCCATCCTCGACCGCTCGCTGCCGCGTCTGCGCCAGCTCGATGAGCTGTTTGAAGGCCGCGTACGCACGCTCGCCTCCACGCTCGAGACCATCGAGACAGAGGTGTTCGGCGCCGATGTCGTGGTGGGTGCCGTGCTCGTCGCCGGCGCCAGTGCGCCCAAGCTCGTGAGCCGCGCGATGCTGAAGCAGATGAAGCGCGGCGCCGTGCTCGTCGATGTGTCGATCGACCAGGGCGGCTGCTTTGAGACGTCCAAGCCGACGACGCACGCCGATCCGACCTTCGAGGTCGACGGGATCATTCATTACTGCGTCGCCAACATGCCGGGCTGCGTCCCGGTGTCCTCGGCCCAGGCGCTGAACAACGCGACCCTCCCGTTTGTGATCAAGCTCGCCGACAAGGGCTTGGGCGCACTCGACCGCGATCCGCATCTTTCAGCCGGCGTCAACGTGCGCGGCGGCCGCATCACGCATCCCGCGGTGGCGGGCTCCCTCGGCTTCGACGGGACCGGACATCACGGTCGTCGCCGCGGAGTAGCAAACAGAAGCGCGCCGCTCGAACCCGGGCGGTGCGCATTTGCATTTCAGTTGGCCGACTTCAGAACTTTCTTCATCACGCCGATGAGCTCGTCGATCTCGCTCTTCTCGATGATGAGCGGCGGCGACAGCGCGATGGTATCGCCCGTGGCGCGCACGAGCAGCCCGCTCTTGAAGGCCTCGAGGTAGCGCGTATAGGCGCGCTTGCCCGGCTCGCCCGCGCCGGCTCGAGCTCGATTGCACCGATCAGCCCGATGTTGCGGATGTCGATGACGTGCGGCAGCCCCTTGAGCGAATGCACCGCCTCCTCCCAGTAGGGCGCAAGCTCGGCGGCACGCTCGAACAGCCCTTCGTCCTGATAGATGTCGAGCGTCGCGATGCACGCGGCGCAGGCCAGCGGATGGCCGGAGTAGGTGTAGCCGTGCAAGAGTTCGATCGCCTTCTCCGGGCCGTCATCAGCGCATCGTGGATATCTTCCTTGACGATCACGGCGCCCATCGGCACGGCGCCGTTGGTCATGCCCTTGGCGCAGGTGATGATGTCGGGCGAGACGCCGAAGTAGTCCGCGGCGAACGGCGCGCCGACCCGTCCGAATCCGGTGATCACTTCGTCGAAGATCAGCAGGATGCCGTGCTTGTCGCAGATTGCGCGAGGCGCTCCAGGTAGCCCTTGGGCGGGACAGCACGCCGGTCGAGCCGGCCACCGGCTCGACGATGACTGCGGCGATGGTCGATGGATCGTGCAGCGCGACGAGCCGCTCCAGTTCGTCGGCGAGATCCGCGCCGCGCTCGGCTGGCCGCGGGAGAACGCGTTGCGTCGTCAGGTCGTGCGTGTGGCGCAGATGATCGACCCCGCGAAGCAGCGCGCCGAACGTCTTGCGATTGGCGCCGATGCCGCCGACCGACATGCCGCCAAAGCCCACGCCGTGATAGCCGCGCTCGCGGCCGATGAGGCGCATGCGGCCGTTGCCCCGCGGCGCGGTGGTAGGCGAGCGCGATCTTCAGCGCGGTGTCGACGGACTCCGAGCCGGAGTTGGTGAAGAACACATGGTCGAAGCCCTGGCGGCGCGATCTCGAGCGAGGCGGCGCGCGCACTCGAACGCCGCCGGATGGCCCATCTGGAACGTGACGGCGAAGTCGAGCTCGCCGCCTGGCGTCTGGATCGCCTCGACGATCTTCGGCCGGCAGTGTCCGGCATTCACGCACCACAGCCCCGCCGTGCCGTCGAGAATGCGGCGGCCGTCGGCGGTGACGTAGTGCATGCCCTCGGCGCCGACGAAAAGCGCGGCGCCTGCTTGAACTGACGGTTGGCCGTGAACGGCATCCAGAAGGCGTCGAGGTCGTTGGTCTTGCGCCGTGGACTCATGGGGCTACCCGGTTGACCGCTTCCGTCAGGCTCGCTTCGAAACTGTCCATGCCTTCATTGACCAGCTCGTCGCTGGCGGTCAGCGGCACCAGGAAGCGGATCACGTTGCCGTAGGCGCCGCACGAGAGAAGGATCAAGCCCTTTTCGTTCGCGGTCTTCATGAGCGTGGATGTGAGCTCCCGGGCAGGGAAGGCCCCGATCCACGTGTTGCCGGGACGCCGGTAGGATGCGATCCAAACAGCC
>CAWFOR010000026.1:0-281354 GCA_963817485.1 uncultured Alphaproteobacteria bacterium
TGCGCGGCGATCGCCGGCGACCAGGCGGGCTGGCCTCGCGGCCGAGATGGCACGCGAGGAGGGGCAGAAGGAATTGCAGGCCTCGCGGTGGTCGACGCCATCTCCGTGCACACGAGCCTGAAGAATCGCTGCCAAGGAGACGGTATCGTTGCTCGACTATCGCCTTATCGAGGCAGCCGGAGGGACTATCGAACCCGCCTTGCCTCTGAAGCAAGGCGCACCCTCGCTCCTTGCCGCGCTGGCACTCGACCCCAACACGCCGCCCGCGCTGAAGCTGCCGGCAGCCGAAGGCCGCCGCCCAGCTCAACGCCATCTCGCCGGACGAGATCGCCGGCATCTACCGCGCAAACGCATCGCCGGCGGGCGCGGCGGCAGGCCCAACACGGCGGAGCGCCGCGCGCAGTTGTTCGTCGCGGCTGAAACAAGCGAACGAACGCCGTTGAAGAAAGTGCGGCTCATCGTCTTTCGTACCGGTATCGCGCCGAGCAGGGCTGTACCTCAGCGCCCTGCGCATGTCGGCGCGTGCGAGCGACACGGTGCAGCCCGTGCCCGAGATCGGGTGGTTCGCCGAGACCGCGATCGAGGCGCTGGCGGCCGAGCGCTATGACGAGGCGCGGGCCTGGGTCGCGTTATGGGCGACGCTCGGCGCGTCCCCGGAGGGGCCTGCAGCATTGGCTCGGACTGATCGACATCGCCGATCCGGCGATACCGCGGTCCGCGGCGGACAGAACCTCGCCTCGGTCGAGCAGATGGCGCCGTGCCGGCCGGCTTGGCGCCGAACGACGCTGCATCGGCTGGCCACCGTGCTCGACGCGCTCGACTACGACGTGCCGATCCCCCTGTGGGATGCGGCGAGCCGCACGCCGCAGCCGGCGACCGGCTACCTGCCCGAGACCGGCGTGCTGGCCGAGCTGCAGTCGGCCAAGACGACACGAGTTCGGCCGCACCATGCTGCTCGTGATGCGCACGCTCGGGCCCGACGGCCCGGAGGGCGCCAACATGCTCGCGCTCGGCGACTTCGATCCGCGCCCTGAAGCGCGTCGGGCTGGAGGCCGACGCGCGGCAGGCTCGGCTTCGAGGCGCTGTTCGCGGTGCTGGCCGCGCACGTCGGCAACTAGAGGCGGCAATCGAGCACGAGGCGGAATGTCAAGCGGGGCAGCGCCAGCATCGGACGCTTTCCTCGAGATGCTCGGCGCCGAGCGCGGCGCGGCCGTCAACACGCTGGAGGCCTATCGGCGCGATCTGGAGGATTTTCTCGACGTTCCTGGAGCGCCGTCAGGCGCTCGCCGACGCCGGGCCGGCGACGGAGATCGGCGCCTACCTGCGGCAGTCCGAGGCCGGGGCTGGCGCCCGCCTCGCGGCGCGCCGGCTGTCGGCGCTCCGCCAGCTGTTCAAGTTCCTGGTCGCCGAGGGCTGATCGCGGAGGACCCGACGCACGGGCTCAGCGCGCCACGCAAGGGCGCGACCGCTGCCGAAGATCCTGTCGGTCGCGGAGGTCGACTCGCCTGATCGGCGCCGCGGCAGGCGCCGGCAGCCGCAGGCGTCACCGGCCGCGACCTCGTGCGGGCGCTGCGCCTGCACTGCGCTGATCGAGACTGCTCTACGCCACCGGCATGCGCGTCACCGAGCTCGTCACCCTGCCGCGCGCGGTGCTGGCCGGCGACGGCCGCGTCCTGACGATCGTCGGCAAGGGCGGCCGCGAGCGCCTCGTGCCGCTCAACGCCTCCGCGCGCGCGGCGCTCGACCGCTACCTCAGCGTCGGCCAGGACGGCGACGGCGTCGCGCCGATGCTGCGACGAAGTGGCTGTTCGCTCGCGCGGCGCCGAGGGCCACCTGACCCGCCAGCGCCTCGCGCCAGGAGCTGAAGGAGCTGGCGCTGGCCGAGCCGGTCTCGATCCCGAGCGCGTCTCGCCCGCACGTGCTGCGCCACGCCTTCGCCAGCCACCTGCTCGACCGCGGCGCCGACCTGCGCTCGGTGCAGCAGCTGCTCGGCCACGCCGACATCTCGACGACGCAGATCTACACCCACGTGCTGGAGGAGCGGCTGAAGAAGCTCGTTTTCAGCACCATCCGCTGGCCCGCCGCGAGCGCTAGCTTGCGTTAATGCGGGAAGTGTTCGGTCTTGACGGCCGGAGCCGCGGCGCGATTGTCCGCAGCCCCTGAACTGCTGCGAGAAGAGCATGGACCGCCCCGCAACCGTCCGCACTTATCTCGACTTCGAGAAGCCGATCGCCGAGCTCGAGAGCAAGGTGGCCGAGTCTGGACGCGCTCAACAGCGACGAGGACGCCTCGACCTCCATCACCGAGGAGGTGACCAAGCTGCAGCAGAAGGCGCAGCAGGCGCTGGTCGACACCTACGCCAAGCTCACCCCCTGGCAGAAGACGCAGGTGGCGCGCCACCCCGACCGCCCGCATTGCCTCGACTACGTCGCGCGCTGATCGAGGACTTCACGCCGCTGGCCGGCGACCGCTATTTCGCCGAGGACGCCGCCATCATGGGCGGCCTCGGCCGCTTCCGCGACCGCCCCGTCGTGGTCGATCGGCCACGAGAAGGGCTCCGACGACCGAGAGCCGCATCCGCACAACTTCGGCATGGCGCGGCCCGAGGGCTATCGCAAGGCGGTCCGGCTGATGGACCTGGCCGACAAGTTCGGCCTGCCCGTGATCACGCTGGTCGACACGGCCGGCGCCTACCCGGCATCGGCGCCGAGGAGCGCGGCCAGGCCGAGGCCATCGCCCGCTCGACCGACCGCTGCCTGTCGCTCGGCGTGCCGCTGGTGACCGTCGTCATCGGCGAAGGCGGCTCCGGCGGCGCCGTAGCGATTGCCCGCGCGCCAACCGCGTGCTGATGCTCGAGCACTGCGATCTACACGGTGGCCTCGCCGGAGGCGGCCGCCTCCATCCTGTGGCGCGACTCGGCGCGCGCCATCGATGCCGCCACCAGCATGAAGATCACCGCGCAGGACCTCAAGACGCTGGGCGTCATCGATGTCATCATCACCGAGCCGGTCGGCGGCGCCCATCGCGACCGGAGCGATCATGCAAGCGACGGGCGATGCCATGGCCAGGGCGCTGTCGAGTTCGCCGGCATGAGCCCGGCCGAGATCCTCCAGCAGCGCCACGAGAAATTCCTGGAGATCGGCCGCAGCCTCAACACGGATTTCACGGGTATAAATACCCGACAACCGCAATTCCGGTCCAACTCCGCCGAAACTGGCCAACATTTACCACCGCGAAGATTGCCGCGGGTGGTAGGGTTTCCGTAGCGTTAACCGCATGTTAACCTTTGGACATTAATGGTGATCAGCGCGCGCCGGGGCACAGCGTATGAGTTGATCATCCTTGGCCGAGAACGGGCCCGTGATGCGCGCCATTGCGCGCTAGCGGGTGCTTGTGTGCTTGCGTCCTGCATCGCGGCGCCCCCTGATCCCCCCTGCCGCAGCCGCTCCGCAGCGAAGCCATGATGCTGCTCGGCAAGAAGGGCATGGACCGGCGCGCCGATCTTCGTCCGCATCTTCAAGGAGAAGTTGGAGCTCGAGGTCTGGAAGCAGCGCGACGACGGCCGCTTCTACCACTTCAAGACCTATCCGATCTGCAACTGGTCGGGCGACCTCGGCCCCAAGACCAGGTACGGCGACCGGCAGGCGCCGGAGGGGTTCTACACGATCACGCGCGAGCAGATGAACCCGGACTCCAAGTACCACCTGGCCTTCAACCTCGGCTACCCCAACGCCTACGACCGGTCGCAGCAGCGCACCGGCGACTTCCTGATGATCCACGGCAAGTGCAAGTCGGCCGGCTGCTACGCCATGACGGACGCGCTGATCGAGGAGATCTACGCCATGGCCCGCGAATCCTTCATCGGCGGGCACGACAGCTTCCAGGTGCACGCCTTCCCGTTCCGCATGACGGACGAGAACATGGCCCGCTACGCCAACCACGAGGCTATCCGTTCTGGCAGACCATGAAGGAAGGCTACGACTACTTCGAGCTGACGCCTCCCCACCGGTGGCCGTCTGCAACCGGCGCTACGTCGTGAACGTTAAGCCCCGGCGAACGCCACCGTCTCGTCCGGAAGCCGCCTGCCCGCGCTTCGTACGCGGCCGGTCGCGCCGTTCAGGCCCAAGCCCGGCGAGCAGATCGCCGAGCAGCGCATCGTCGTGCCCGGACAGAAGATGCGCAGCCTGCGAGCGTCGCTGCGCGAAGCCGACGCCGGCAACCGCCCCGTGGGTCCTTCGGGACGTCGTTCGGCCCGGCATGCCGGATGACCGGCAGCAGTTGCCGCCACCTCCCCCCAGTAGACCGTGGCTGGGCCGCACGCTGGGACGCTCGTCGGGCTCGGCGTGCTGGTTGCGGTTGCGGCCGTCGCGGCCATCATGTTCTGGCCGCATGTCTCGCCGCGATCGAGGAGGACGCAATCGGCCGAGAGGCGGACCGCTGGCCCTCTACCGGCGGCAAGCCGCTCCCCGGCACTCCCGATCTGCAGACCTGCCCGGCCGGCTGGCGGCGCAGGGCGCGAGCTCGGAGCGCCGGTCTTCGTGCGCATCTTCAAGCGCGAGTTCGAGCTCGAGCTGTGGATGAAGCCGCGACGGCCGCTTCCAGCGCTTCGCCGTCTATCCCATCTGCCGCTGGTCCGGCCGGCTCGGTCCCAAGCTCGAGGAGGGCGATGAGCCAGACGCCCGAGGGCTTCTACACGGTGGACGCCAAGGCGCTCAATCCGGCAAGCCGCTGGCACCGCTCGTTCAACCTGGGCTTTCCCAACGCCTTCGACCGCGCGCACGCCCGCACGCGGCTCGCTCGTCATGGTGCACGGCGGCTGCGCGTCGGTCGGCTGCTTTGCCATGACCGATCCGGTGGTCGACGAGATCTGGCGCCTGGTGACGGCGGCGCTGCACGGCGGCCAGAAGCGGTTTCATGTGCACGTCTTCCCGTTCCGCATGACCGAGGAGAACCTGGCGCGGCGCCGCGCCCCGCCGCGCCCTTCTGGAGCAGCTCAAGCTTGGCCACGACCCGTTCGCGCAGACGCAGATCCCGCCGGACGTAAGTGTGTGTCGCGACCGCTACTCATTCCGGACGGCAAGTGACGATAAAGACGGGAGCGCGCCGATCGAAACCGGCTGCCCGAGTGCCACTTTGGAAACGAAATCGCAGTTCCGGGATTTACCCTTAACCGGGGCGAATTGCCGCAACACCCTGTGGTGACTTGATAATGTCGCTTTGAGCCGGTCACTTCCGGCGCCAACGGGCATCTCGCGTCGGCACGGGCCCGCTTGGATATGCCGCAAGGGGGTAGATCTTGAAAGGGCTGGGTTGATGCGTCTGTCATTTGGGCCCTTGTGCCGTTGTGTTTTTGGATTGTGCGCCGCGCTGCTCGTGGCCACACAGGCCGAGGCTGGCCCGCCGCTCGCGCCTGGACCTTCCCGCGGGTGCGGTCGACCGCGCTGAGCACCGGCGCCTCGCCTCCGAAGGCAAAGTGCTGCCCGGCACACCACCTCACCAAGCTCGACGAGCGTCTCACTGCGGCACATGCTGACGAAGGATGCCTCCATCACGATGCGCATCTTCAAGGCCGAGTTCTGAGTCGAAGTGTGGATGACGACGAAGATGGCGAATACTCCTCTGCTACCTACCCGGTCTGCTTCTGGTCGGTATGCTGGGGCCCAAGCTCAAGAGGGCGATCCGGCAGGCGCCAGAGGGCTTCTACACGATTACCAGCCTCAGACCCACCGCGAGGGGGCGCGGCGGCCCGTATCGATCGACCTCGGCTACCCCAATTCCTTCGACAAGGTGCAGCAGCGTGATGGCTCCGCCGATCCTCATTCACGGCGGCTGCGCTTCGATCTCGTGCTCGCTTCGCCATGACCAATCCGGTCAACGACGAGCTGAACAAGCTGGTGTCGCGCGCGCTCAGTGCCGGACAGGCCTACGTGCAGATCCACGTCTTCCGTTCCGCATGACGCCGGAGAATTTCGCTCGCTATGACAATCCGCAATGGCGCGACTTCTGGCGCAACCTGAAGGACGGCTACGACCTGTTCGAGCGAACGCGCCGGCCGCCGCGCATCAGCGTGTGCGACAACTCCTACGGTTTCCAGGCAGCGAGCAAGATCGAGTTCGCCCTAATCCCGGCCCGGTCGCCGTTTGCCCGCGCACCGAGGCAATGCTGCACGAACTCCACGAGCTGAATACCCGCGTCGCCGAGCAGACCGCTCCGCCGCCGCCAACCGAATTCGAAACCCGCCCCGGCGTACGCCTTCCTGCATCTCGTCCGGCCGCCGGTCTCCTACATGAGCAGGATCGGCTCGAGCTCCTACCAGCAGCCCGCCGGCGAGACGGCGCGCGCGGGCGTAAGCCCGGTTCTGACGCGGCGCCTTCCCTGCCCGGCGGCACTGTCGAGCTGCCGAGGATGCGGCGCTGCGCGACAAGCTCGCGGAGAAGGCCGCGATCGCGGCGGAGAAGCACGCGTCAGCAGCAAGCAGCCCGCGGTCCACAAGAAGCGCGGCATACGGCGAGCCGCTAGCCGCCGACACACGAGACGCCGACGATTGCCGACGCCTTGCACCCACGGCACCCGTGGCCTACATCGGGCTGCAGCGGCAACAGCGGGATCTCGATCATGCGGCGCGCGACGGCCGAGCCCGCGCCTACGGCGACCACAGCCTACGCTGAACTCCGGTAGGACCATGTGAGCCGCATTCTCGTCATCGGCGGCTACGGCGCCTTTCGGAGCGCGGGTATCGGAGCGGCTTGCGGACGAGCCCGGCCTGGAGGTCATCGTCGCCGGGCGCAGGGAGGACGCGGCGGCCGCATACGCGGCACAGCTTGCGCGCGCGGCACGTGCGAGGATCACTCCACGCCGCCGTCGACGCGGCAAGAGCGACGCCGGAGCAGGTCCGCGAGCTTTCTGTCTCCGTGCTCATCAACGCTTCCGGCCCCTTTCAGGGCCGAATTGTATAGCCTCGCGCGCGCCGTACACGTCCGCGCGGGCTGCCACTACGTCGATCTCGCGGACGCGCGCGCCTTTGTCACCGGCATCACGCAGATCGACCGCGAGGCGCGCGCTGCAGGCGTCAGCGTCATCAGCGGCGCAAGCTCGGTGCCGGGGCTCTCCTCCGCCGTGGTCGAGGCTTACGTCGGCGAGCTCGCCACGCTCGACGCCGTGGACATCGGCATCTCCCCCGGCAACGGCTTCGATCCCGGGATGGTCATCATCGTGTCGATCCTCGGCGCGGTGGGCAGGCCCTTTAACGTGCTGGTCTGGCGGTGGCGGAGAACTGTTTTACGGCTGGCAGGGGCTGCGCCGTCATCGCTTCCCAGAGCTCGGCGCGCGCTGGATGAGCAACGTCGAGGTGCCGGACCTCGACCTCCTGCCCGGCGCCACCCGGGCCGCAATACCGCCCGCTTCTCCGCCGGCGTCGAGGTCGGAATGTTCGATCTCGCGCCGGCTGGGGGCTGTCGTGCCTCGTGCGCGCCGGCGTCCTCCGCGATCCGGGGAAGGCTCGCCGCGCCACTGCTTGGCGCCAAGCGGCGACTGCGGTTTCTCGGCGGCGATGCAGGCGGCATGTTCGTCGCACTCCACGGCCGCGACGCGCAGGGCGAGCCGCGCTCGATCGATTGGACGTTGATCGCACGCTCTGGCGATGGCCCGTACGTGCCGGCGACCGCTTCGGCGATCCTGGCGGAAACGGCCAGCCGCCGGCGGCGGCCCGCAGCCCGGAGCGCAACCGTGCTTTGCGCTCTTCACGCCCGCCGATTTCGCCGCCGAGGTCTCGGACCTCGACATTACGTTCAGCGTTCAGCGCCGATAGCGCAAACTCACGCCTCAGTCGTGCTTGCCGTGGCAGTGCTTGTACTTGTTCGAGCCGCACGGGCACACCGCGTTGCGGGCGGTCTTGCCCCAGGTCGCCGGGTCCTTGGGATCGACGGCGTCCGACTTCCTGCGCGTCTGCAGGGGCGGGCGCCGCTCGGCGCCGGGCGCGGCCGGCCTCCGCCGCAATGGCCGCGTCGGCGAGCGCCAGCTCGTCATAGCCCGAGAAGGGGTCGATGTGATGCGCCTCCATCGGCGGCAGCTCGGCCGGCTGCAGCGCCGGCTGCTCCTCGGGCGGCGCCAGCTCCACGTGCATGAGTTGGCCGGTCACGTCCTCGCGCAGGCGCGCCAGCATGCCCTCGAACAGGACGAACGCCTCGCTCTTGTACTCGTTGAGCGGATCGCGCTGCCCGTAGCGCGGAAGCCGATCACCTGGCGCAGGTGCTCCAGCGTGACGAGATGCTCGCGCCACAGATGGTCCAGCGTCTGCAAGCAGGATCATCTTCTCGATCTGGCGGAAGGTCTGGGGCCCGATCTCGGCGCTCTTTGGCCTGCGCCTTCTCGTTGATCTCCTTGAGTGAGCCGCTCGGCGATCTCCTGGTCGGCGATGCCTTCCTCGTCGGCCCAATGGTCGATGGGCAGGTCGAGGCCGAAGATGCGGCCGATCCTCCTCCTTCAGCGCTCGGTGTTCCATTGCTCGGCGTAGGCATTGGGCGGGATGCACTCCGCGACCAGCTCCTGCACCACCTGCTGCGCAGGTCGTCGACGGTGTCGCTGACGTCCTCGCGGCCCATGATGTCGATGCGGTGCTCGAAGATCACCTTGCGCTGATCGTTCATCACGTCGTCGTACTTGAGGACGTACTTGCGGGAGTCGAAGTTGCGCGCCTCGACCTTCTGCTGCGCCTTCTCCAGCGCCTTGTTGATCCAGGGATGGGTGATGGCCTCGCCTTCCTGCAGGCCCAGCTTCTGCAGCATGCCGTCCATGCGGTCGGAGCCGAAGATGCGCATCAGGTCGTCTTCGAGCGACAGGTAGAACTTGGAGCGGCCCGGGGTCGCCCTGGCGGCCCGAGCGGCCGCGCAGCTGGTTGTCGATGCGCCGGCTCTCGTGCCGCTCGGTGCCGAGCACGTAGAGGCCGCCCGCCTCCAGCGCCTCTGTTCTTCTCGGCCACGTCGGCCTGCAGGTCTCGGCGGACTTGGCCTCGACTCGTGGATGGCCTTGAAGCTGGGTGCGCTTGGCGGCCACCTCGGTCGGGGCCGGGCCTGCGCCCGAGCAACTCCTCGCGATCGGCGCAGGCGCCAGTTGCCCGTGCATGAAGCGGAACGGCGTCTCGGTCACGGCCCCCCAGATGCGCCTCGCCGTTGCCGCCGCGCTGCCATTGGCGCGCTTCGCTCGCCGATCCGATCCGAGCAGCCCTCGATCGCATCGCCGGCGTGACCGCTGCTGCCGGCCGGCTCTGGGCCTGGCGTGCTCCTTGGCGACCTCCGCCCGCTTCTGCGCCACCGGGCGGCGCTCGGCCTGGATGCGGGCGCGCTTCTTGGCGACATCCTTGGGGGCCGGCGGGCGACCCTTGCCGGCCTGCTCGGCGGCCCACTCGCGCGCTACTGATCTCCGATCCGCTCCTTGAGGCGGCTGTCGATCCACTCGTCGCCGTCGCGAGGCTGTCGTCGATCCACTGCCGGAGCGCCTCGAGACTGTCGCCCTCGTCGTGGACGGCGCGCATGCGGCCCGCCGATCTCCTCCTTGAGCCAGTCGACGGGCCGTAGCGGGCGTTGCCGCCGAGCTGGATGTCGGTGCCGCGGCCGGCCATGTTGGTGGCGATCGTCACCGCGCCCGGAACGCCGGCCTGGGCGATGATGTGCGCCTCCTGCTCGTGGTAGCGGGCGTTGAGCACCTGGTGGGGGATCGAATCGCCGCTGTTCTTCTTGGCGATATCGACCAGGTAGTCGCCGACCTCGTTGAGCTGGGCGATGAGCTCGTCCTCCTTGCCGGGCTTGAGGGCCTCCGTCTGCTTCTTGAGGTAGAGGCCGAGCTCGCGGATGTACTTGCGGTCCTTCAGCAGCCCCGACAGGATCTCCGACTTCTCGATCGATACCGTGCCGACGAGGATGGGCTGGCCGCGGCGATGGCAGTCGGCGATCTCGGCCACGATGGCGCGGCTCTTCTCCTTCACGGTGCGGTAGACCTCGTCGTGCTCGTCGTGCGGTCGACCGGCCGGTTGGTCGGGATCTCGAGCACGTCGAGCTTGTAGATGTCCATGAACTCGTTGGCCTCCGTCAGCGCCGTGCCGGTCATGCCGGCGAGCTTCTGGTAGAGGCGGAAGTAGTTCTGGAAGGTGATGGAGGCGAGCGTCTGGTTCTCGGGCTGGATCTTGACGTGCTCCTTGGCCTCCAGCGCCTGGTGCAGGCCCTCCGAATAGCGCCGGCCCTGCATCATGCGGCCGGTGAACTCGTCGATGATGATGACCTCGCCGCCCTTCACGATGTAGTCGCGGTCGCGCAGGAACAGCTTGTGGGCCTTCAGCGCCTGGCTGGCGTGGTGCACGACGGTGACGCTCTCGATGTCGTAGAGCGAGCCGCCCTTGAGCAGGTCCTTCTCGTTCAGCATCTGCTCCAGGCGCTCGTTGCCGGCCTCGGTGAAGGAGACCTGGCGCTGCTTCTCGTCGACCTCCATCAGGCCCTTGGTCTTGAGCAGCTCCTTCAGCTCCTCCTTGGGGTGGGCGTCTCGAGCTCCTTCTCGATCGTGTCGTGCTCCGCCACCACGGCTTCATCAGCTCGTCGACGGCGATGTAGAGATCGGCGCGGTCCTCGACGGGGCCGGAGATGATCAGCGGGGTGCGCGCCTCGTCGATCAGGATCGAGTCGACCTCGTCGACGATGGCGTAGGCGTGCCCGCGCTGCACCATCTCGGGGGCGCGCATCTTCATGTTGTCGCGCAGGTAGTCGAAGCCCAGCTCGTTGTTGGTGGCGTAGGTGACGTCGCAGGCGTACTGGGCCGCGCTGCTCGTCGTTGAGCTCGTGCACGATGCAGCCGACGGTGAGGCCGAGGAACTTGTAGACGCGGCCCATCCACTCCGAGTCGCGCTTGGCCAGGTAGTCGTTGACCGTGACGACGTGCACGCCCTTGCCGGCGAGCGCGTTGAGATAGACCGGCAGCGTGGCGACCAGCGTCTTGCCCTCGCCGGTCTTCATCTCGGAGATCTTGCCCTCGTGCAGCACCATGCCGCCGATCAGCTGCACGTCGAAATGCCGCTGGCCCAGCGTGCGCTTGGCCGCCTCGCGCACGGTGGCGAAGGCCGGCACCAGCAGATCGTCGAGCTCGGCGCCGTCCTGCAGCTGCTTGCGGAAGGCCTCGGTGCGCGCCCTCAGCTCGGCGTCCGAGAGGCGCTCGAGCTCGCGCTCGAGCGCATTGATGGCCTCGACGTGGGGCCGATAGGCCTTGAGCCTGCGATCGTTCGACGTTCCGAAGACCTTGGCCGCAAATGCGCCGATAGGGACAGCATGCGAAGGGTTCCTAACCTGCCAACGTGTCGCCGCGGACACGGGCCCCAAGCGGTGCGTCGCCCTCGCAATAAGCCGCCGTCCGCCGGAGCGGCGCCTGAAGGGGCCGCCGTGAACCCGCGCGAAGACGCGCCTTGCGAACGGCCGGTCCCGCCGGGCCATGAGATAAGGACCGCACCCGCATTGTCAACGAACGAGCCGGCGGGGTCGCCGGAGGCCACAGACTTCGGCCATTACGCAAGTCGTAACTTGGTGCCGCCCCGCCCACTATCCATGGGCCGGCAACCTCCATGCCGTCCGAACGATTCAGCAGCACCGCGGGCTTGCACTCAATCGCGCGCCCGCCGGAACCTCAGAGCCTGACATCGCGAACGTCATCCTGAGCGGCGCGTCCTCCGGTCGCCGCCGTTGTTGCCGCCATCTCGGCCGGCGGCTTCCTCCGCCGCGGGCGCGAGGCAAACCGGGCGAGCGATCGGCCAAAGTCAACGGCAAGACCATCACCGATACGGACATGAAGCTCGCCGAAGCCGAGATCGGCAACGACCTGGCCCACTTGCGCCCGAAGCGAAACGCCGCGTGCTGGTGGAGTTCCTGATCGAGAACCAGCTGTTCGCCGACGCGGCCGAGGGGCCAAGCTTGCGGCCAGGCCGGAGTACGAGGAGCAGATGCGGTACTGCGGCGCCGCGCCCTGCGCGAGCCTATTTCGACAAGACGTTCGGGAAGATCAGCGATGACGAGGCCAGGAAAATCTATCCGAGAAGATGGGCGCAGCTGAAGCCGGAGGAGGAGATGCGTGCGCGCCACATCCTGGTCGACAGCGAGGACAAGGCGAAGGATCTGCACGGAAGATCGTCCGCCGGGCGCCGACTTCGCACAACTCGCCAAGGAGAATTCGACCGAACCGGGCTCCAAGGACCAGGGCGGCGAGCTCGGCTTCTTCGTACACGGGCAAATGGTGCCGCAGTTCGAGGCGGTGGCCTTCAAGCTGAAGAAGGGCGAGGTCAGCGAGCCGTTCGAGACCCAGTTCGGCTGGCATATCATCAGGGTCGACGACCGCCGCCAGAAGGAGCCGCCCTCCTTCGAGGCCGTGAAGGACACGATCCGGGTCGCTGGTCGTGCAGAAGGCGCAGGACACGGCGACGGAGTTGCGGGGCAAGGCTCAGATCGAGTACGTCGACGCCGGCATCAAGAAGCAGGTCGAGGAGCAGAAACTGAAGAAAGAGCAGGACGCCAAGAAGCCGGCCGAGGCGCCCGCTGCGCCGCAGATCCGGCGGCTCCGCCAGCGCGAAGCCCTGAGCTCAAATACCAGCACGACTGCATCGGGCCGCTTGATCTCAGCGGCCCGATCTGTTTCTAGGTGCGGGCTCGCCGACACTTTGGGATCCGCCATGGCCAAGGCAGCACCCGTCTCCCCCTTCGCCCCGAAATGCTGCCCGAGATGCCGGCAGTCGACGGCGTGCGCTTCGCGACCGCCGAGGCCGGCATCCGCTATAAGGGCCGCACCGACCTATCGCTGGCCGTGCTCGATCCCGGCACGACGGTGGCCGGCGTGCTGACCCGCTCCAAGACGTGCTCGGCCCCGGTCGAGTGGTGCGCGCAAGCCCTGCACGACGGCCGCGCCCGCGCGCTCGTCGTCAATTCCGGCAACGCCAACGCCTTCACCGGCAAGAAGGGGCGCGAGGCGGTCGAGATCACGGCGGAGGCGGCCGCCAAGGCGGTGGGCTGCCTGCCAGCGAGGTCTTCATCGCCTCGACCGGCGTCATCGGCGAGCCGATGGATGCAGGCAAGTTCGCGCACCTACTCGGCGGGCTCGCCGGCGAAGCCGCCCCGGATGCTTGGGATGCCGCGGCGCACGCGATCATGACCACGGACACCTTCCCCAAGCTCGCCACGCGGCACGCCAAGATCGCCGGCACGGAGGTCGTCATCAACGGCTTCTGCAAGGGCGCCGGCATGATCCAGCCCGACATGGCGACCATGCTGTGCTTCGTCTTCACCGACGCGGCCATCGCGGCGCCGGCGCTGCAAGCGATCGTTTCGCATGCCGCCGACCGCACCTTCAATTGCGTGACCATCGACGGCGACACCTCGACCAGCGACACGCTGATTGCGTTCGCCACAGGCGCGGCGGAGCGCGCGGCGCGCCGCGCATCGCCGATGCGGCCGATCCGCGCGTTGCCGCGTTCGCGGCCGCGCTGCACGATCTCCTGCGCGAGCTGGCGATCCTCATCGCCAAGGACGGCGAGGGCATCACCAAGTTCGTCACCGTCGAGGTCGAGGGCGCCGAGAGCGACTTGGCCGCCCGGCGCATAGCGCTCTCGATCGCCAACTCGCCGTTGGTCAAAACGGCGATCGCCGGCGAGGACCCCAACTGGGGCCGCATCGTCATGGCGGTCGGCAAGGCGGGTGAAGCGGCCGACCGCGACCGGCTGTCGATCTGGTTCGGGGACATCCTCGTCGCCGAGAACGGCGAGCGCGCGGCGAGCTACGACGAAGCGACCGTCGCACGCTATATGAAGGGCGCCGCCATCGTCGTGCGCGTCGACGTCGGCATCGGCAAGGGTCGCGCCACCGTGTGGACGTGCGATCTGACGCACGGCTACATCGATATCAATGCCTCCTATCGCAGCTGAGCGCCAGGACCTCGATGGATCCCAATTTCTGGCATGAGCGCTGGCAGAAGAAGGAGACGGGCTTCCATCAGCCCGCCGTCAACGATCTGTTGCAGCTCTACTGGCCCCGGCTCGGCCTCGAGGCAGGGAGCGAGGTCTTCGTGCCGCTCTGCGGCAGGAGCCTCGACATGGTCTGGCTTGCCGATCAAGGGCATCGCGTCATCGGCGCGGAGCTGAGCCAGATCGCAATCGATGAGTTCTTCGCCGAGCGCGGCTTGACGCCCGCCACTTCGACGAATGCAAGCTTCAATGTGAAGTCGGCCGGCCCCTTCGAGATCTGGTGCGGCGATTTCTTCGACCTCCCGTCTAGCGCCACTGCCCGTGTGGCTGGCATTTACGATCGCGCCTCGCTCATCGCATTCCCTGCTGCCATGCAGGGGCGCTACGCCGCAAAGCTGAAGGAGCTGGCCCCGCCGGAAGCCCGGCTCCTGCTCATCACTCTCGACTACGATCAAAAGCAGATGACGGGGCCACCGTTTGCCACGCCGCGCAGCCAGGTGCACAGCCTCTTTGCGGATCGCTACAAGATCGAAGAGCTCGCGTGCCAGTCGGCGCTCGAGCAAAGTCCACGGCTGATGCAGCGCGGCCTGACCTCGCTTGAGGTATGCGCCTACGCGTTGCGGCCGATCTGAGCGCGGCGATGTCGACTATGAAGCGTCGCTATTTCGCGCAGGCGACAAGCACGGTCTTGCCGACGCCGGGGACATAACGCGCGCATAGCTCTTCCGCGGGCCCCTTGCCTTGCTCCATCACCGGCTTCGATGCGGCATCAGTTTTTGCGGCAACCGGCGGGCTCGGCGTCGTGGTCGAGGGAGTGGCAGGTGGAGGTATAGGTGGGGGTGGCGTTGCCGCGGCCTCTGTCTCTTTCGTCCGCTCCAGTCCGCGGCGCGCGAACTCGATATCGGAGTCGAGCGCGAGCGCACGCGAATAGAGCGAAGCGGCGTCGGGCTTGTGGCCGAGCTCCTCCTCGATCAGCCCCGAGACCGCGAG
Source organism: uncultured Alphaproteobacteria bacterium (assembly GCA_963817485.1). Taxonomy (GTDB): domain Bacteria; phylum Pseudomonadota; class Alphaproteobacteria; order Rhizobiales; family Hyphomicrobiaceae; genus Hyphomicrobium_A. The sequence continues at coordinate 14,969 of CAWFOR010000026.1, forward strand.
CGAGAACGCGCTCTTGGGCGCGATGCGCAGCGCCTCGTCGACGTCGACCTTCGCGTCGGCGGTGCGGCCGAGCTTCAGCCGGGCAAAGCCGCGCTGGCTCAGGATGATGGCACGCTCGCTCGGCAGCAGGGTCGACGCGCCCTTGGAGTTCAAGGCCGAGGAGAAATCGACGATCGCCGCGTCCCAATTCTGCGCCTGGCTGTTGGCGCGCCCGCGCAGGTGCGTGATATTGAAGTCACCGGGCTTGGCGCGCAGCGCCTCGTTGAGGTCGGCAAGCGCGAGCTTCGCGTTGCCCTGGCTGAGGTAGGCCTGCCCGCGCCCGCGGAATGCCCAAGCGTAGCTCGGCACCTTGTCGAGCGCGGCCGTGTAGTCGGCGATTGCCTCGGCGAACTGCTGCTTCTTGGCTCGCGCGTCGCCGCGCTGGCACCAATACTGCGGGTTTTTCGGATCGAGCCCGATGGCGATGTCGAAGTCGGCGATTGCTGCGTCGTAGCGGCCCATGAGTTTGTAGGCCGCGCCGCGGTTGCCGAGCGCGATCGCCTTGTTGCGCGCATCAAGGCCGCCATCCTCGAAGAGCCGCGTGCAAGCTGCCACCGCGGCCTCCGCTTTCGGCGAGTCGGCACAGCTGGCGACGTCGTCCTGGCTGACGCGCCCACGCGCCCAGGCATGGGGCGAGAAATCGGGCATGGCGAGCATCAGCGCCGCGGCAACAAACGCCGCTCTTGCCGCCGCATCATGATGTGCCGTGTCGCAGCCGGTCACGTCGGTTCTAGCCTCGCTGCACCCGTATCGGACGGTCCAGCATACCGCAAATTGTAAAGGAATTTTCGGGGTCCGTATCGAGGCCGGAAAGAAATCATTTGCATGCTGAAATAAACCCTGTCGCACCGGTCTCCGTGCCAGCGTCCGTGATTGTGCCCGGCCGCGGCCCGCGTTAGCTTTCCTCAGCTCACAGAGATATTGTGGCCTGTATGCTGTATTCGCGTCTTATCATTTGCCTCTGTTTAGCAGCCCCCTTCGCGCCGGCCTCGGCTGAGCCGGGCGACGCCATCGGCGCGGCGGTGACGATCGTCAACCACGTCACCGGCGAGTTCAACCGCAACCTGAGGAATCTCGAGACCGGCGACAACGTGCGCCAGGAGGAGATCATTGCGGTTGCCGACGACGCCCTCGGCGAGTTGATGCTGCGCGACCAGACCAAGGTAGCGTTGGGGCCTGGCGCGCGGCTCACGCTCGACCGCTTCATCTACGATCCCAACCGGACCACCGGCTCAATCGTGCTCAACCTGATGCAGGGCGGCTTCCGCTTCATCACCGGGATTGCCGCCAAGCCGACCTACTCGATCCGCACGCCCGTCGTCTCGATTACCGTGCGCGGCACTGTGTTCGATGTCTTCGTCGAGGGGAACGAGGCCGTCTGGATCCTGCTGCACGAAGGTGCCGTTACGGTCTGCAACAGCAGCGGCAAATGCCGCGAGCTCAACGATCCCTGCCGGGTCGTACGCATCGGCCCCGGCGGCGCCATGCCCGATCCCGGCACGTGGAACGCGCTCCCCTACGCGCGCAGCGTGAGCTTCGATACGGCGTTCCCATTCGTCGTGAAGCCGCCCAGCATCGATCCCAAGCCGATCTTCTCGCGCGAGGACATCGAGCTCGGCCGCTGTCCCGAGCCGAAGGTGCGCAAGGTCGACTACGAGCCCGACGAGAAGCCGGCGAAGCCGAAGAGCTATACCCCGCGCCGGTCGCGGCAAACATATGCGCGGCCGCGCTACCACCGTACGCCCCGCTACACTCCCGTGGTGCCGAACATCACCATCGGCATCGGCATTGGCGGCGGTGGCGGCCATCAGGGCGGCGGGCACTATAAGTAGCCGTCCGCATTTGCCCCAACGGCGCGACGGAGGCGACTAGGGAAGCAGCGCGACGACACGCGCAGGCGCGCCCGAGCCGTGCGCTAGCTTGATCGGCAGCGCCACCACCCAGGCCCCCGTCGGCGGCAGTTGGTCGAGGCTCATCAGGTTCTCCAGGCCGACGACGTTGGCTGCGCCCAGAACGCGGTGCACGAAGAAATCCTTCGACGGCCCGTTGTCCACGCTGGCGGTATCGACGCCGAGCACTGCGGCGCCGCGCTCGACGAGCAGCCGCGCTGCATCGGCGCCGTAGGAGGGAAAGTGCAGGTGGCTCGCATCGCCAGGCGTGTCATCGCCAAGGTAAGCACGCTTGTCGGGCCAGCGGCTGCTCCAGCCGGTACGCAAGAGCACGATCGATCCGCGCGCGATTGTCCCGTTGATAGCCTCCCACGCGGTAACGTCTTCCGGCGTCAGCGTGTAGTCCGGATCGACCGCCGCCTTCGCTGAAATGTCGATGACCACCGCGCGCCCAATCAGACGGTCGACGGGGATGTCGGCGGCGGGCTCGCCCTTCTCGGCAAAATGATACGGCGCATCGATGTGCGTGCCGCCGTGCTCTGGCGTGCAAAACCGGTTCGCCGCGTAGAAGAACCCCCGCTCCGTCATCCCCTTGTGCTCCTCGGTAAGCTCGAAGGTCTTTGCCTCCGTCGGCCAGAAGATGGTGCTCGCGTCGATCGGGTGCGTGAGGTCGACGACCTTCGCGGCGGCGAGGTCGAAGCCCTGGGCCCCGGCGGAGGGCGACAGAACGGCCAAAGGAAGGGCCATCGACACGGAAGCTAGGACGACGCGGCGGATCGTGGACATTGTGGCCTCCAGGACACCGAGGAGCACACCAATGCTTGCCAAGGGTGCGTCTGCTGGCAAGCGGTGGCGCCAAGTTGCCGCGAATACTGCCAATTGCGGGGTTACAATGCCGTTTCGCTTGTGGGCTGACATTTGCCTGCAAGCTGCGGCATAATCCGTGGCGGGGGAATCAGTTTCGAGCCGCGAAGGGGCGGAACGTCTTGGCAAAAGACGCGAAGATCGTGTTGGCCGGCGCCCTTGCCTGGGGCCTTTCCTGCGCGTTCGGCGCGGGGCCCGCGCTCGCGGCCGGGGCGATCCTGTTCGACACCACCGACGGGCACGTCCTCTATGCCGAGGACGTGGATACCGGCTGGTATCCCGCCTCGCTCACAAAGATGATGACGGCCTACGTCGCCTTCCAGGCGGTGCGCGATCACAAGATCACGCTCGATACCAAGATCTTCATCTCGCCGCACGCACAGGCGCAGCCACCGACGCGCCTCGGCCTCAAGGCGGGCAAGGACCTTCCGCTGGTGGACGCGCTGCGCGCACTCATCATGCGCTCGGCCAATGACCTCGCCATCGCGATTGCCGAGACGGTCGGCGGCGACGAGGCCTCGTTCGTCAAGACCATGAACCAGACGGCGGCGCAGCTCGGCATGCTGCACACCCACTTCATCAACCCCAACGGCTTGCCCGCCGAGCAGCAGGTGACGACCCCGCGCGACATGGCGCTCCTGGCGCAAGCGCTGGTGCGCGACTTCCCCGAGCACGGCGCCATGTTCTCCGACACGCAGGCGATGATCGGGAAGGTCAGCATCTCGACCCACAACGCGCTGCTCGGCAGCTTCCAGGGCGCCGACGGTATCAAGACGGGCTACACCTGCGCCTCGGGCTACAACCTCGTCGCCAGCGCTACGCGCGACGGACACCGTCTCGTCGCGGTCGTGCTCGGCGACGAGACGAGCGCCGCCCGCAACGCGCGCGCCGCCGCGCTGCTCGAGCACGGCTTCAAGACGCTCGAATGGAAGGGGCTCGTGCCCACCGCGCGGGTGGAGAACTATCCCAGCGATATCGTCGGCGCCGGCTTCGAGCCCAACGCGACCATGCTCGAGCACTGGAAGGGCTGCCAGGATTTGCCGCCGCCTGTCGTCGCTGACGCCAAGGATGGCAAGGACGCCAAGAAGCAGCAGGCGAGCGTCGCCGAGACCAAGAAGCCGGTGCAGCGGCAGGCGCGCTCGAGCGGCAGCAGGAAGCGTCGCCACGCGCGCAACGAGTGACCGGCGCGCTCAGACCCAGCGCCCCGACGGCTTGCCGGCTTTTTCCTCGATTGCGTCCCAGATAAGCGCAGCGATATCAGCCCCGCCAAAATCCTTCACCTGACGGATCCCGGTCGGCGAGGTCACGTTGATCTCGGTGAGGTACGGCCCGATCACGTCGATGCCGGCAAAGAGCAGCCCGCGCCGTTTCAGCTCCGGCCCCAGCCGCTCGCAAATCTCCCGATCGCGCGCGGTGAGCTCCGTCGGCTTCGCCGTGCCGCCGACGTGCAGGTTGGAGCGCGTCTCCGTCAGCAACGGCACGCGGTTGATGGCGCCCACGGCCTTGCCGTCGACGAGGATGATGCGCTTGTCGCCGTCGCGCACCTCGGGCCGGTACTGCTGCACCATGAACGGCTCGCGGAACACGGTCTGGAACAGCTCGACCAGCGAGCCGACGTTGGTGTCGTCCGGCGCGATGCGGAAGATTGCGGCGCCGCCGTTGCCGTAGAGCGGCTTCAGGATGATGTCCTTCATCTCGGCGCGAAATGCCTGCACGTCGGCAAGCGAGCGCGTGACGATGGTCGGCGGCATCAGGTCGAGGAAGTCGAGGACGAAGATCTTTTCCGGCGCGTTGCGCACGTGCGCGGGGTCGTTGACGACGAGCGTCTTGGGATGGATGCGCTCCAGCAAGTGCGTCGTCGTGATGTAGGCCATGTCGAAGGGCGGGTCCTGCCGCAGCAGCACCACGTCCTGCTGCGACAGGTCCTCGACGCGCGGCTCGCTGAGCTTGTAGTGCGCGCCCACCTTGTCCTCGACCTTCAGGGTCTCGCCGCGCGCGAGCAGCTTGTTGCCGTGGAGCGCAAGGTTGGGCGGCGTGTAGTAGAAGAGCGCGTGCCCTCGCCTCTGCGCCTCGAGCAGCAGCGCGAATGTGGAGTCGCCGCGGATGTCGATCCGCTCGATCGGGTCCATCTGGCAGGCGACGCGCAAGGGCAAGAGGCGGACTCCTCGGGAGGGTTAGGGCCGCGTAGGCAAACCGCTCCAAGCGAGAGGTGTCAATGCCAATCGGACGACAGCCTACATACCATCGGGGATGTGGCGCGGCAGACGGCCCGGCACCAAGAGGATCACGTCGAAGGCAAAGACGTGCCCGTGATAGCGCGGGCGGCGCGCGAGCCAGAGATCGGACGCGCGGCGGATGCGTGCCGCCTGGCGCGCCGAGACCGCGGCCTCGGCATCCTCGCGCGTCAGCCGTCGCTTCACCTCCACGAAGGCGAGGCGCTTTCCCCGCACCGCGATAATGTCGATCTCGCCTGCCCGCGTCTTCACGCGCCGGCCAAGGATGCGATAGCCCTTGGCGATCAGCACCGCCGCGGCGAACGCCTCCGACACCCGGCCGCGCCGCAGCCGCATGCGCCGTTCGGCGGCGCCGGAGGCAAGCGGCTTACCGCGGAGAGGCGCGGTCATTCGCTCGTGCGCTCCCGCGCCAGGCCCAGATCGTAGACGCGCGTCTTGGGCACACCCAGCGCGTCCGCCACCACCTTGGCGGCGTCGCGCAGGCTCATCTCGCGCAGAGCCGTGTCGAGCTTCGCGGCGATCTCCTCGTCGGTGACCTCGCCCGCCTGCGGAGGGCCAACGACGATGACGGCCTCGCCCTTGATGGGTCTTGCGCCGAGCTGCTCGGCGAGCTGCGGTAGGCTTGCCCGCAGCACCTCCTCGTGCAGCTTCGTCAGCTCGCGCGCGAGTGCGGCGGGACGCGCCCCCAGCTCCGCGGCAAGATCGGCCAGCGTCTCGGCTACGCGCGATGGCGCTTCAAAGAAGACGAGCGTTGCCGCAACGGATTTGAGCTCGGCGATGCGCGAGCGCCGCGCCGCGCTCCTCGGCGGCAGAAACCCAACAAAGTAGAACGCATCCGTCGGCAGCCCGGCAACGCTCAAGCCCGCAAGCGCTGCCGATGGCCCGGGGAGCGACTCGACCCGGTGCCCGGCCTCGAGGCTCGCGCGCACGAGCTTGTAGCCGGGGTCGGAGACGAGCGGCGTACCGGCGTCCGAGATCAGCGCCACGCGGCGCCCCGCCGCGAGATCGGCTAAGACGCGCGGGCGCTCACGCGCGGCGTTGTGGTCGTGGTAGGGCCGCGTCGTCGCCTCGATGCCGAAGTGCGAAAGCAGCGTGCGGCTGTGGCGGGTGTCCTCGCACAGGATGATATCGGCGCGGGCGAGCACCGAGAGAGCGCGCAGGGTGATGTCGGCGAGATTGCCGATGGGCGTCGCGACGAGATAAAGCCCCGGCGGCAGCTCGCGATCGAGATGCCGCTGCATCTCGACGGCCGCGGCGGCCGCGACAGAGCTCGATTTCATGTCCGAACCGACCATGGTGCAGGCCCGGTTTGCGGCTTTGTGCCGATTGTTAACTATTGTGGCGCGCTCGCACTTTTCGCGTGCGCAAACAAAGTCTAACCAGCTGAGAAGAGATTCGTTACACTGTTCGCGCCGGAGAGGCCATGGCCGTGGCGCGCGGGGGCGGTGTCGCGGTCTCTGGGGGAAGTCGGCCGGATGCGAAGGACTATGGAGCCCGGACGGGGCCGCGCGCTCGCGCTGCGCGCTCTTGCGCTCGGGGTGCTCGCCGGACTTGTCCAAGCCTGCTCCACCTCGATGGGGCCCGTGCCCGCTCCGACGGCGCAGATTGCCACTCCGCCCACGACCGCTTCCACACGCGCACCCGTCAAGATCGCGCTGCTCCTGCCGCTCGGCGGCATGGGCGAGACCGCGGCCGTGGCAAAGAGCATGAAGCAGGCGGCCGAGATGGCGTTGTTTGAGGTCAACGATCCTTCCGTGCAGCTCGTGACCAAGGACGACGGGGGAACGACCGCGGGCGCGCGCGCCGCGGCCGATGCCGCCGTCAAGGAGGGTGCCGAGATCATCCTCGGGCCCCTGTTCTCGCAGGCGGTTGCCGGAGCAGCGCCCGTGGCGCGCCAGGCCAACGTGCCGATCATCGCCTTCTCCAACGACGCGCAGATCGCCGGCAAGGGCGTCTATCTCATGAGCTTCCTCGCTGAGGAGGAGGTCAACCGCATCGTCGGCTTCGCCGCGTCGCAGGGCAAGAAACGCTTCGCGGCGCTCATTCCCGACAATGCCTACGGCAACGTCGTCGAACCCGTGTTCCGCCGCGCGGTGGAACGCGCCGGCGGCACGGTCGCGATCATCGAGAAGTATCAGCCCGCCGCCAACGGCATGCTGGGGCCGGCAAAGCGCGTCGTCGAGGCGATCAAGCGCGGCGAGGAGGAGATGACCCCCGTCGACGCACTCTTCCTGCCGGGCGGCCAGGATGCGCTGCCGCGGATCGGCCCGGTCATCGCCTATTCTGGCCTCGATACGCGCAAGGTGAAGCTGCTCGGCACCGGCGCCTGGGACTTCCCGTCCATCGGCAGGGACGAGGCTTTCGTCGGCGGCTGGTATCCGAGCCCCGATCCGGCCACGTGGCGCGCCTTTGCGGAGCGCTTCGGCAAGGCCTTCGGCAATGCGCCGCCGCGCATCGCCAGCATAACCTATGACGCCGTCGGCATGGCGATTTCGCTGGCGTCGAACCCGCCGGGTCAACGCTACACACCGGCCGAGCTGATGCGGCCCAATGGCTTCTCGGGCGTCGACGGCATCGTCCGCTTCAACGATAACGGATTGAGCGAGCACGCGCTGGCAGTGCTCGAGGTGCAGAAGTTCGGTTCAGCCGTGGTCGATCCGGCACCGAGCTCGTTCCAGCCGACGAAGTTGTCGGCCGTCGAGCACACGGTTCATTAGCGAGAGCCAAGCCGTATCAGGCGGCGAGCGCCTTCTTGGGACGAGCCGCAGGCGTCGGGCTCTTGGCCGCCTCTGCCAGCACGGCACGAAGCGCACGGCCATCGGCCGGGATCGGCATGGCGGCGCCGAGATCCTGAATGAGGAGCTGGAGGGCATAATCGGCAGCGTCGATCTGACGGGCGGCCGCGGCCTGAAACGCCTCAATGTCGCGGAAGCTCGCGAGGGCCGACCGGATGATGCCGGTCGCGCGCACCCACTGACCCTCGATGCCGATGACAGCCGGCTCCCGCGGCACAACTCGAGGCGGGGCCGTCCGTGCGCGCCGGTGCTCGATCAGACTGGCGCAACCGGCGACGGCGTCCACCGCGCGGGCGCGCGCCGCAGTCGCTAGCCCAAGCGCCGCCTGCCGGCAAAAATAGAGCGCATCCGCCGCTGCGGCCCCGAAGGCATTCTGAGTTGCATAGGACACGGCTGTCATCCCCCGATGGCGAGTGAGGCTGAGCTTATTCGCAAGCAAAGACAAGGCACTGAGCAAATCCGTTGGTAATTGAGCTTCACGCGCCACAGCTAAGCTGCGGCTCAATTGTTATTTTTCCGCACAATCATTAAAGATCGGCTTACCAAGAATAGGCGCACACGACCACGCGGCGTGCGAGAGCGCTCCCACGCATCTGCTTGGTTGCGATCGGGTGCTAGCGCGCGTCGGCCGTGTCGACGCTGGGGCGCTGCGCATCCGGCCACGGCGTCTGCGCCGCGTGGTGGGCGGCCGCCGGCGGCGGGCGAGAGACTGCCTGCTCGGCCGGGCTCGCACTCATGAACCGGTAGTGCCCGGTCATGGGATTGGCGAGGAGCGCGTCCTCGAGCTGCGGGCCCCAGCCGCGATTGTGCACGATCATCGGTCGGCCCGACGGAGCAATCACATCCGACACAATGCCGATGTGGGTCTGTGAGCCCCGTCCCTCCGGACGGCGATAGGTCACGATATCGCCCGGCAGGAACTCCTCCACGAAGTCGCTCACCGGAATGGAGGTCCCGTACTTGGTGAAGAAGCGGCGCAGCGTTTCGACCCGGCGATGGTCGATGCTGGGGTCGCCGGTGCCGAGCTTAGCGTTGTGCACGAGGACCTGCAGGTCGATGCCGAGCGCACGATAGGCGCGGACAACGACGTCGGTGCAGACCCCGTAGAGCGCCGGCACGTCGCCCATGGGGAAGCGCATATCGCGGTACTTGTCGGTGTAAACGATGAGGTCCTCGGTCTCGTGGCGGGCCGCGGCGGCGAGCATGCGGCCGAACACTTCCGGGCTTGGCGCTGCGGACGCGACGGCGGGGACGAGCTTGCCAGCAGGCACCGCCGCTACGCATTTGTCGGGATGTCCAAGCGAGGCGATCCGGGCAACGATGCCGTCTGCCGGCGGCAGCTCGGCGAGTTGCGTCCCGGTTGGAATGACGGGTGTACTGTCATCGACGGCCAGCGTCGCAACGGGCGCAGCCGCGACAGACGCGACCACGCTCGGTTTCACGGATAGCGGCGCAAGGGTCTTCTCGACGGCAACGCGTTCGGTCGCCGATACGGCGAGTTGCGGGGTCGCGGAAGCTACTGTCGATGCGGGAGGTAGAAGTGCGAGCTGGCGCCGCGCGGAATCGTTCGGCGCCAGCGATTGCACCGCGCCGAGCGCGAGCGTCAGGATGATGACCGGCAAAACCAGCAGCGCGAGCGAAAGGCGGTCATCGCGTGAGGGGGGGCTCGCTGAGGTGGTCGGGGCCGCACGCGGCGACGGAGTGGGGTGAGCGACAGGCGTGGCGGCGGCTGGCCTACTCGCGCGCGGACGGGGGGACCGTGTACTCGGCGCACGCGCGGCGGCGCGCGTCGGCTTAGAGCGGTCTGCGGACTTCTGCCTAGCCTTGGCGGGCTTCTTCACGCGTCGTGCCCCAACTCCCGGCCCTTGCTGGACCCCCGGCATATTGATCTGGCAGTCCAGCCAAGGACTTAAACAGACCTTCAATGGGGGCCGAACTGCGGCCTTTTGGGCATCAGGGTAAACCGACTTGCCTACGGATGTCTTCCTGCGACACGCCGTTCGATCGAAGACTTCCCAGCGCTGTGTCCCCGGCGCTCTTCGATAGCTTGCGGCCCTGCTCGTCGTTAACCAACCGGTGATGATGGTAAACGGGCTCGGGAAGGCCCAGAACGACCTGCAGCAGGCGCTGGAGATCGGTGGCAGCGTAGAGATCGCGGCCGCGCACGACGTGGGTGACGCCTTGCAGCGCATCATCCACGACAACGGCCAGATGATAGCTCGCCGGCACGTCCTTACGCAGGATGACCGTATCGCCCCACCGTTCGGGAGCGGCCGCCACGACCTGGGGCGAGCCGTTCTCGTCGAGCTCCGTGAACGTGAGCGGCCGTCCGTCCAACCGGCGCTTTGCGGCTTCCAGGGCGCGGTCGATGTGCAGGCGCAGGGCGTACCGCTCACCCGCCGCAATTCGCTTCTCGATATCGCTCTGGTTCAGGCCCTTGTGCAGGCCCGGGTAGAGCGGCATGCCTTCCGGATCGACGGCATCGCCGACCGCGGCTGCGGCGATCTCCGACCGTGTGGCAAAGCATGGATAGAGCAGGCCTTGCGCCTCGAGCAGCTGCGCGGCCTGCACGTAGACGGCAAAGCGCTGCGACTGACGCAGGACGGGCTCCTCCCAGGCGATGCCGAGCCACGCGAGATCCTCGACGATGGCAGCGACATACTCCTCGCGGCTGCGCACGACGTCGATGTCCTCGATGCGCAGGAGGAAGCGCCCGCCGAGCCGGCGCGCCATCTCGAAGCCGGTCAGCGCCGAGAGCGCGTGGCCGAGATGCAGGGGGCCGTTGGGGCTCGGGGCGAAGCGGAGGACGGGAGGCTCTGGCATAGCCCGGGATGAATGCCTGCTCTCAGTCGCAATTGCCAGAGCGTCCGGCGCCGGGTGAGTAGGTGCGCGACACCGCTTCCACGACGCGGTCGTAGAATTGGTTCTCGGCCTTGGGATAGATCATGGCCCAGCTATTGATCAGCCGGCCTCCGCAAGTGAAGCTGACGCGCTCGTAGAATTCCTTGTCGCCGATGGTGCCCGAAAGGACGAACCAGCGGTCGTGCACTGGCGCGTAATCGAGGGCGGCGCCTGGGTAGTTCTCCCGCAGAACGTAGTCGCGGTAGGCGGCGATCGTCGTCTGCTCATCGTTCTCGAACGCGCCGATGAGAAGCTGCGCCTTGCCGTCGCGCGAATAGAGGATCCGGCCCTCGTCGGTGGCGGGATCGGCCTTCGGCTCAAAGACCTGGATGGGGTAGGCGATCAGGAAGCCGTGTCGATCGTTGTGGAGCGTGGCCCAGTCCTGACGCCAGTCGGCGGCGCCTGTGACGACCGCCGAAGAACAGCACGGCCACGACGGCCGCTGCAGCGAGCAAAAAACGCCTTACCTCTCCGCACACCATCGCCTCGCACTCCACCAACCCTGACAAAAGGAGCTGCTTTGCGTACGTAAGCGTTGAATTTACTCTCCGCCACCTGAGGACGAAAGAGCCGTCGCGTGCTGCTCACATGAATCGGTCTGGCCCTGCGCACATCATCGAGACCGACGCCGACCTGCGCGCTGGCATCCGCGCGCTGCGGCGCAAGTGCCCGCATCTGCGCCGTGCACACGACCGTGCAGGCGACCCGCCGCTGCGGCGGCATGCTCCGGGCTTTGCGGGCCTCGCGCGCATCGTCGTCGGCCAACAGCTCTCGATCGCGAGCGCGGAGGCGATCTGGGGCCGCGTGCAGGCGGCGGTAAAGCCGATGAGCGCCAGGGCGTTTCTCAAACTGAGCGACGATGAGCTGCGCCAAGCGGGGCTGTCGCGCGGCAAAGTGAAGACGCTGCGCGCCATGAGCGAGGCGATCGAGGCGGGGCTCGATCTCAAGCAACTCGCCGAAGCACCCGAGGAGGTCGTGCACGAGACGCTGACCGCGCTGCCCGGCATCGGCCCCTGGAGCGCCGACATCTTCCTGCTTTTCTGCCTCGGCCGGGCGGACGCCTTCGCCGCGGGCGACCTTGCCCTGCAGACCGCCGCCGCCAATGCGATGCAGCTGCCCCAGCGGCCTTCGCGCGAGGAGCTTCTGGCGATCGCCGAGCGCTGGCGGCCGTGGCGCGGCGTAGCGGCGCACATGCTGTGGGCCTACTACAAGGTGCCACCCGACCCGCTGGATCGAAAAAAGGCCTAGATTTTCTGCGACTTGGCGGCCCGTGATCAGGTCCGTAGCCGGGGCGCCACAGGCGTCATCGGAGTGCTTCACAGACCTGATACGCGCGGCTAGTATCCCGGCCGCAATACGAGGAGAACGCGATTCGCGAAAGAGAACCGACAGGACGCTAGAACGTGAATGCGCATGCGGCCATTCCGGACTCCTTTCCGGCCCTTGTCTTGAACGCCGACTTCCGGCCACTGAGCTACTACCCTTTGTCGCTCTGGAGCTGGCAAGAGTCGGTGAAGGCCGTTTTTCTCGATCGCGTCAATATCGTCTCCGAATACGACCGCTTCGTACGCAGCCCCTCCTTCGAGATGAAGCTGCCGAGCGTCGTCTCCCTCAAGACTTACGTTAAGCCCGCGCTCTACCCGGCGTTCACGCGCTTCAACGTGTTCCTGCGCGACCGCTTCACATGCCAGTATTGCGGGTCGAAGGAGGACCTGACATTCGACCATCTCGTGCCGCGCTCACGCGGCGGGCAGACCCGGTGGGACAACGTCGTCGCCGCGTGCGCGCCATGCAATCTCGATAAGGGCGGCGCCATGCCGGCTGAGGTCGGGATGCATCCCTCGCAGGCACCCTACCGGCCGACGGTGTTCGAGCTGCACCGCAACGGGCGGCTGTTCCCGCCGAACTATCTGCACCAGAGCTGGCTCGACTACCTCTACTGGGATACCGAGCTGGATCCGTAAGGCCGCTCGATCTGCAATTCGGAAAGTGCGCGCAAAAAAGCCCCGGCATTGCTGCCGGGGCTCGAGTTCGGCTCACGGAAGGACTGCGTCTTTAGGCAGCGCGCTTAGCGGGCGGCGCGCAGAGAACCTCGGCGATGGCGTCGACCGCCTTGCCCCAGTCGCCGCCGGCTGCCCGCGCATCGGCCGGAACACCGAATGCGGCCAGTGCGTCGGCCGGGCTGCCTCCGTCGCGGAAGAAGCGGGCGCACGATTGGCGCGCCACTCCGACCGCCTGGTGCCACTGCAGCGGGTTGACGTGTTGGGGGGTCATCGAACACCTCCTGTTAGTCGCAACGTAGCCGGCTTAGGGCCCGGCATCTTGAGGGCGGCAAGCACACAGAGCGCAATGGCATCACTACGCGGGACCTTGTAACGCGATGCCTGGCGGAGACCTCTCGGCTCCAACGCTCCATATGCTTGCCAACTCGTTGGAAGGGCTGTTCGCCCTTCCGAATTCTGCTGGTTCTGCTGTCCGAAGGGTCGTCTCTGCGGTCTCACTCGGCGCGTACGGCGCACTGCTTAGCGAGACCAGCACTTGATCGATTGCCTCCGAAAGCGAACGCCACTGACTTTGGTCTGACGCCACACCACACCTCAACTCTGACTGAAGCGGCTTGCTGGACCGCGGACTTTCGAACTTTTCGACGAACCGCTCGGAAATACGCGGCTACGTTTTCCTCCGAGCGGTTCGTCTCGATATGGACAACACGCGTTGCAGCGTGTCGTGGGGGGAGTGCCGATACGCAGACGCGACCGTACGCAACCCTTACGCTACGCAACAAACTCGAACGATGACGCTGAACTTCACTGAGACGCGGGGCGTATAACGCAACGAACGCATACGCGGGGGTTACCGGCGGAACAGACGCAACACTGAGACGCAAACTTCCGCGCTACGCTGCGGAGGACGCAAACTCTGACGCAAACTCAAGTGCCGGTGGACGGCAGTGACGCTTCACGCTCTTCACTGTGTCGTGCCCCTAACGCGACGAGTTCGGCACGCGTTCCGCGAACGAGGTGGACTTAACAGTCACTTTTTGACCACGGCATGGCGCGCATGTGTTCGACCCACGGTATTTCGCTTGACAGGTGCTGAACGAGATATGCTCACGCAGACGCGCAATTTCCATGCACGTGATGCAAGCCGTGGAAGCGGTTGATCTTTTAGCGCGAGCGCACAGACTCGGCGGCGGCACGCAGGCTCATCGCAAGCACAAGCAGCGACACGACGACGTTCCATCCCGCGAGCGAGATTCCCGCCAGCCGCCACGCCGCGTCATCGCAGCGAACGACGCTCGTCGAGGGAAGCGAGTTGAGCAGGCCGCCGACGGAGGTTGAGATCGGCTGCGCGCCGGTGCAGGCGGCCGGCCCCGGCCAGAAGTGCCACTCGACGCCCGCGTGATAGACGCCGAGCGCGGCGTTGGCGAGAAACGCGAGCGCGACGAGAACGAACAGGAGCGTCGCGAGCCGGCGTTGGCCCGAACTCAACAGCACGAGCGCGATAAACAGCAGCGGCACTCCGGCGTAATAGGCGTAGCGCTGCTCGAGGCAGAGTTCGCACGGCTGGATGCCGCCAATGTGCTGGAACCCGAGCGCGCCGAGGATCGACGCCGCCGCGAGAAGCAGCGCCCACGCTCCGGCCTTATAGGCCGAATGGACGGTCGGATCGGGGAGGGCAAGGGTCATCGCGCGCCTGCAGACGATCTAGACAAGATACCTAATGGCGACGAAGCCGCCGACCAAGAGCACGACGAACACCGTGGTAACGAGCATCAGCCGCCGTTCGATGAACTCGCGGATCGGCTCCCCGAAGAAATATAGCAGCCCCGCCACGAGATAGAAGCGCATGGCGCGCGCGATGATGCTGGCGCCGATGAACGCGGGGAGATCCATCTTGGCTACGCCCGCCGCGATGGTCACGACCTTGAACGGGATCGGCGTCATGCCTTTGATGATGACGGCCGGCACTCCGTAGGTGTGCACGAAGGCGATGAAGCTGTCGAGCGCGTGCTCGCGGCCGTAGAATTTCAGGATCGGCAGCCCGACCGTGTCGTAGAAGTAGTAGCCGATGGCGTAGCCGAGCAGGCCGCCGACGACCGAGGCGACGGTGGCGATGCTCGCGTACCACCAGGCCTGCTCGCGCCGGCTCAAGATCATCGGGATCAGCATGACGTCGGGCGGGATGGGGAAGAACGAGCTTTCGATGAACGACACGAGCGCAAGCGCCCACGGCGCGCGCCTGCTCGCCGCCATGCGCATCATCCAATCGTAGAGGCGTCGCATCATGCGGATGCGTGCTTAGTCGGGGCTCGGGGGAATGTCCATCGCGGAAGCTTGTCGCAATGCGGTCAGCGCGCCGCAGCCGCCGCGGGTGCTATCGTGACGGGAATGAAACTCGCCGAAATCCGCAGCACGATCTCGTTCAGCACGAAGCGTCCCTGCTTCGTCGCGCGGATGCGCCCGAACGGCCGTGCAACGTGCGCCGCCGGCCGCATGCCCGGGCCGACGCAGGCTTTGATCTCGTCGGGCCACGAGGACTGCGCCGGCGAAACATCATGCTTCGCGATGCGCTCGATCAGCCCGTCGTGCTCAAGCGCGGCCAGAACGGGCGCCCGCGGGCTCTGACCGCTCGCCGCCGCGAGGCGATCAAGATCGATCCCTTCGGAGAGCCGCAGGCCCATGAGCAGCATCTCGTCTGCCTGCTCGGCGAGGCTGACTGGCATCTGCTCAACCCAACCGTGGCCCTGTCGCTCGACCAGCTCCGCCCAGCGCTCGGGCGTGCGCTCGGTGGAGGTCGCGTGCCGCGCACCGCCGAAGACGAGCCGCCCGTGCGCGCCCGGTCCGCAGCCGGCGTATTCGCCATAACGCCAATAAAGGAGGTTGTGGCGGCTCTCCTCGCCCGGCGCGGCGTGGTTGGAGATTTCGTAGGCGGGCAGCCCGGCCGCACTCGTCAGCTCCTGCGTGACCTCGTAGAGCGCGAGCGCTTCCTCGCTCTCTGGGATGACCAGCTTGCCGGCGGCGTGCAGCGCGGCGAACGGCGTCTCCGGCTCGATGGTGAGCTGGTAGAGCGAGAGGTGGCCGCGCGCGAGCGCCAGCGCTTCACCAAGCTCGCGCCGCCAGTCCTCGACCGTCTGGCGCGGTCGCGCGTAGATGAGGTCGAAGGAGACGCGGTCGAAGTGTGCGCTTGCCACCTTGAGTGCGGCGAGTGCTTCAGCGGCGGTATGGATGCGTCCGAGCGACTTCAGAATGTGGTCGCGCAGCGACTGCACGCCGAGCGACACGCGATTTACTCCTGCATGCGCGTAGCCGGCGAAGCGCTCCGCCTCGACGCTGCCCGGGTTCGCTTCGAGCGTGATCTCGGCGCCGGGCGTTATCGACCAAAGCTCCGCGATGCGGTCGAGGATCGCAGCGACCGTGCGCGGCTGCATCAGCGAGGGCGTGCCGCCGCCGAAGAAAATGCTGGCAACCTCGCGCGACCCGATGAGTGCCGCGGTGTGCTCGAGCTCACGCAGGTAGGCTGGGAGGAAACGGGCCTCGTCGATGCCGCCGAAGCGCACGTGACTGTTGAAGTCGCAGTAAGGGCACTTCTGGGCGCAGAACGGCCAGTGGACGTAGATGCCGAAGCCCACGTCGTCAGGCGCCCGCCGGCTCGAGGCAGGCGCGCTTGAAGTGCTCGAAAGAGCGGGTGCGGTGGGAGATCGCATACTTCTTTTTGGGCTCCATCTCGCCGAAGGTGAGCGTCTCACCGTCGGCGACGAAGATTGGATCATAGCCGAAACCGTTGTCTCCGCGCGGCGGCCAGACGACGTGACCGTAAACTTTGCCCTCGAAAAGCTGCGTTTGGCCGTCGGGCCAGGCCAGGCACAGCACGGAGATGAAGTTCGCCCGAGCGGGCTCGCCTTTCCATGCGCGCCGCGCCGACATCTCCTCATGTACGCGTTGCATGGCGATCGTGAAATCCCGCTTCGGGCCGGCCCAGTCGGCCGTGTGCACGCCAGGCGCCCCATCGAGCGCGTCGATCTCTATCCCCGAGTCGTCGGCTAATGCCGGCAACCCCGAGCCTTTCGCCGCGAACAGCGCCTTGATCTTCGCGTTCCCCTCGAACGTCGGCTCCGGCTCCTCCGGAACGGCGAGGCCGAGCGCACCCGCGGAGACGGCATCGAGGCCATAGGGCGCGATGAGCTGATTGATCTCCCATACCTTGCCGGGGTTGTGGCTCGCGACGACGAGGCGGTCGCCACGCTGCAGGCGCCGTGTCATGCGATTCCCCAGATGCGGGGCTCGGCGAACTCGATCGAGTTGCCAGCGGGATCCCGGAAGTAGATGGAGCGGCCGCCGCCCGGCCATTCGAAATCGGCCTCGATCTCGATCCCCTCTTCTTCCAGATGCGCGCGCCACGCCCTGATTTCATCGGCGCTGGCGCGGAAGCAGACGTGTCCTTCGCCGCGGGCGCCGTGCGTCGGCACCGGGAGCTTGCCGTCCTGGGTCGGCGGGCGCTCGGTCACGTCGGGATTGAAGATCAGCAGCATCTGGTCGCCGCAGCGAAAGAACACCTGCCGCTCGTCAGGCTTGCCATAGGGCTCGAGCCCCAACGCGCGCCGATAGAAGGCCTCGATAGCGCGCAGGTCCTTGGCGTAGAGGACGGCCTCGAGAATTCCTTTCGGCGAGCTGGGGGTCGTCACGTCGCTGCCCACAGGAAGACGAGCGTCGCCGCTGCTCCGAGCGCTGTTCGAACCGAGTGCAGACGGCCCCATTTTACCACTAGCAAGCGGGACCCCGCGCCCGCCGCATCGGTCGGAGTTGCCATCAGCGCCTTGTTGGTCGGCATGATGACAAAAAGGGTGAAGGGCCAGTTCACCACAAGCAGCAATGCGCCGAGGAGCCATAAACCGTCGCCGCTTTGCCACCATTGCAGCGCGCCGAGGAGGAAGCCGGCGACGGCGAGCGTCCCCTGCATGGCAAATCCGCGCGTATAGCTCGGCTTCCATTGAGCGAGTTGCGCACGGTCATCGAGCTGCAGGCGCGCCGGGTGCTCAGCAAAGCCGACGTAGAACGCGGCGCCCGTGAACATGGCTGCGACAGTCAGAGCGAGATGACCAGCAAGCATGCAACGACCTAGGCGACCGTGAGCTTCTGCAGCGCCACCAGCTCGCCGATGCCCTTCTTGGCGAGCACCATGAGCTGATCGAAACTCTCCTGGCTGAAGGCGACGGTCTCCGCCGTGCCCTGCACCTCGACGATGCCGCCGGCTCCCGTCATGACGAAGTTGGAGTCGGCCTCCGCCGCGCTGTCCTCCGCGTAATCGAGGTCGAGCACTGCCGCGCCCTTGTAGAGACCGCAGCTCACGGCGGCCACCTGGTCGCGCAGGACGCCGTCCTTCACCATGTCGCGCAGCTTCATCCACTGGATGCAGTCGTGCAGCGCCACCCAGGCCCCGGTGATCGAGGCCGTGCGCGTGCCGCCGTCGGCCTGCAGCACGTCGCAGTCGATTGAGATCTGCCGCTCGCCAAGCTTGGTGAGGTCGACGATCGCCCGCAGCGCCCGTCCGATGAGGCGCTGAATCTCCTGCGTGCGGCCCGAGGCATGCCCGACAGTCACCTCGCGCCGGGTTCGCTCTGTGGTGGCACGCGGCAACATTCCATACTCGGCCGTCACCCACCCGCGCCCCTGCCCCTTGAGCCAGGGCGGCACCCGTTCTTCCAGGCTCGCCGTGCATAGAACCTGGGTATCCCCGAACTTGATGAGGCAGGAGCCTTCCGCGTGCTTGGAGACCGCGCGCTCGATCGATACGCGGCGTAGCTCGTCGGGCTGGCGTTTGGAGGGGCGCATGTTTTTGGGATATGTCCTGCTTCTGTTGCCGAAGATGCGGCAGACCCTACGAGAGGCCCACAGGCCCTTCAACCAAAACTGATGGCGAATTTGACGAAAGGCGGAAGGCTTCCCTAATCTTGTGCGCGCCCTAATGATCGGCGCTTATGGCAGGTGAGCCCAACCAAACCGTGAAGCCCAACCCCGATTCGATGACCGAAGTCGTCAGCGAGCTCACAAAACTCAGCGACCGCTCCCGCACCATTCTTCGGCAGATCGTAGAGACGTACCTCGAAACGGGCGAGCCCGTGGGATCGCGCAACCTGTCGCGCGCCCTGCCGATGACGCTATCGCCCGCCTCCATACGCAATGTGATGTCGGACCTGGAGCAGCTTGGTCTCATCGCGGCGCCGCATACCTCGGCCGGGCGGCTGCCGACCCAGCTCGGCCTGCGCCTCTTCGTCGACGGGCTCCTGGAGATCGGCGACCTGAGCGCGCGCGAGCGCCGCCAGATCGAGCAGCACATCACCGGCAAGCGCTCCAAGTCGATCGACGATGTGCTACACGAGGCCGGTGAGATGATGTCGGGGCTCTCGCATTGCGCCGGCGTGGTGCTCGCCGAGCAGCAGGTCGCGCGGCTGAAGCACATCGAGTTCGTGCTTCTGGAGCCCGGCAAGGCGCTGGTGATCCTGGTCGGCGAGGACCAGACAGTTGAGAACCGCATCATCTCGCTGCCCGCGGGGCTGCCGCCGTCGGCGCTGGCAGAGGCCGCGAACTACCTCAACACGCGCGTGCGTGGCTCGACCATCGCGGAGGCGCGGGCGCGCATCGAGGCCGAGCAGCAAAGTTCCCGCGCCGAGCTCGATGAGCTCACCCAGAAGGTCATCCAGGCGGGGCTTGCGGAGTGGTCTGGCTCGCTCGACGACCGCAAGAGCCTCATCGTGCGCGGCCAGGCCAATCTGCTGAAGGACCTGACTGCCGAAGCGGATCTGGAGCGCATCCGCCGCCTGTTCGACGATCTGGAGCGCAAGCGCGACCTCGTGCAGCTCTTGGGGCTGTCGGAGAACGCCGACGGCGTGCGCATTTTCATCGGTTCGGAGAACAAGCTTTTCTCGCTGTCGGGATCCTCGCTCATCGTGGCGCCGTTCCACGACGATCAGCGCAAGATCGTGGGCGTCCTGGGCGTCATCGGCCCCACCCGCATCAATTACGCGCGCATAATTCCCATGGTGGACTACACCGCCAAGCTGGTTAGTCGACTGTTGACTTGATTTTTGGGACGCCTCGTCTGATATCGGGCACCAATTCCACCAACCGATTGATCCGGTCCTCTGGAGGCCGCGCCTACCGCCCGGCACTTTGAGATGAGGACCCGCGAGACGCGCGGAGAAAAGATGGCCGACGAAAACGGAAAGCCCGCCCAGGACCAGACGGCGGCCACCCCCGCGGATGCAGCTGCAAGGGAAGGCGTCGGCGAGCAGTCGCCCGATATCGCGACGCTCGAGGGGCGCATCGCGGAGCTTACCGACCGACTTCTACGCGCACACGCCGATATGGAGAACCTGAGGAAACGCACCGAGCGCGACAAGGAGGAGACGGCGAAATACGCCATCACCAAGTTCGCGCGCGAAGTGCTGAGCATCGGCGACAACCTGCAGCGTGCGATCGCCGCGGTCCCTCCCGGAGCCGCCGACGCCGACCCCGCGCTGAAAGTGCTCGTCGACGGCGTCTCCCTGACCGAGCGCGAGTTCCTCAACATCCTGGAACGCAACGGCGTAAAGCGCATCCTGCCCGAGGGACAGCCGTTCAATCCGCACCAGCACCAGGCGATGATCGAAGTGGAGAACCGCGAGGTAGCACCCGGCACGGTGGTTCAGGTGTATCAGCCAGGCTATGTGCTGGAGGACCGCGTGCTGCGGCCCGCGATGGTCGTCGTCGCCAAGGGCGGCGCAAAACCCGACAAGCCCGATAGTGCTTCGGGCGAGGGCTCCGCTCCCGGCAGCGCAAGCGACGCGAACTGAGAGGCGGGCGCGCAGAACATCGCGGCGACCTCCAAACAACGGCGAGGAAACGCAGGAAACGTGGGCAAAATTGATCGCCGCACAAGTTCCGCTGCGGTTGCGCGCCCCAAAAGCGACCTTATATAAGCGGCGTTTACCGTTTGGATGCTCCATAGGGGGCCGAAGCCGGCGCGCATGAGCTTACATAAGCTGCAGCGCCGGAAGCTCCGGATGCCGAAGCTCGGGTCCGACCGGTCCGCCGCTCAAGATGAGGAATAGACACATGGCAAAAGTAATCGGCATCGACCTCGGAACCACGAACTCTTGCGTGGCAGTGATGGAGGGCGGGAAGCCGAGGGTTCTGGAGAACGCCGAGGGCATGAATACGACGCCATCGATCGTGGCGTTCACCGCCGACGGAGAAAAGCTCGTCGGCCTGCCAGCCAAGCGCCAGGCGGTGACCAATCCGCTCAACACGTTCTTCGCCATCAAGCGCCTCATCGGCCGGCGCTACGACGACCCGATGGTCGAGAAGGACAAGAAGCTCGTTCCCTATGAGATCGTCAAAGGACCGACGGGCGACGCCTGGGTCCAAGCCCACGGCAAGCAGTATTCGCCCCAGCAGATTTCAGCCTTCATCCTGCAGAAGATGAAGGAGACCGCCGAAGCCAAGCTCGGCGAGACCATCACCCAGGCCGTCATCACCGTCCCCGCTTACTTCAACGACGCGCAGCGCCAGGCGACCAAGGACGCTGGCAAGATTGCGGGTCTGGAGGTATTGCGCATCATCAACGAGCCGACCGCGGCGGCGCTCGCCTACGGCCTCGAAAAGAAGACCCAAGCCAAGACCATCGCCGTCTACGACCTCGGCGGCGGCACCTTCGATATTTCGATCCTCGAGATCGGCGACGGCGTGTTCGAGGTGAAGTCGACGAACGGCGACACGTTCCTCGGCGGCGAAGACTTCGACATGAAGCTCGTCAACTACCTCGCCGACGAGTTCAAGAAGGAGCAGGGCATCGACCTGCGCAACGACAAGCTCGCCCTCCAGCGCCTGAAAGAGGCCGCCGAGAAGGCCAAGATCGAGCTGTCGAGCGCCACGCAGACCGAGATCAACCTGCCCTTCATCACGGCTGACGCCTCGGGCCCGAAGCATCTCACGCTGAAGCTCACGCGCGCCAAGCTGGAGAGCCTGGTCGATGACCTCATCGCGCGCACCAAAGGCCCGTGCGAGAAGGCCATCAAGGACGCCGGCCTGAAGGCAGCCGACATCGACGAGGTCGTGCTCGTCGGCGGCATGACGCGCATGCCGAAGGTGCAGGAGGTTGTGAAACAGCTGTTCGGCAAGGAGCCGCACAAGGGCGTCAACCCGGACGAGGTCGTCGCCGTCGGCGCCGCCATCCAGGCGGGCGTGCTGCAGGGCGAGGTCAAGGACGTCCTGTTGCTCGACGTGACGCCGCTGTCGCTCGGCATCGAGACGCTGGGCGGCGTGTTCACGCGCCTCATCGACCGTAACACCACGATCCCGACCAAGAAGAGCCAGACCTTCTCGACCGCCGAGGACGGCCAGAGCGCCGTCACCATCCGTGTCAGCCAGGGCGAGCGCGAGATGGCGGCCGACAACAAGCTGCTTGGTCAGTTCGATCTCGTCGGCATCCCGCCGGCGCCGCGCGGCGTCCCTCAGGTCGAGGTGACGTTCGACATCGATGCCAACGGCATCGTGCACGTCGGCGCTAAGGATAAGGCGACCGGCAAGGAGCAATCGATCCGCATCCAGGCGTCGGGCGGCCTCTCCGACAGCGAGATCGAGCGCATGGTCAAGGACGCCGAGTCGCACGCGGCCGAGGACAAGAAGAAGCGTGAGGTCGTCGAGGCCAAGAACCACGCCGAGGCACTGATCCACTCGACCGAGAAGCAGCTCAAGGAGAACGAGTTGAACGCGGCCGTTGCTTCCGCCAAGCCTGCAGTCGAGAAGGCCATCGCCGATCTCAAGTCGGCGCTATCCTCCGAGGACACCGACCGCATCAAGCAGTCGACGACCGAGCTTGCGCAGGCCGCCATGAAGATTGGCGAGGCCATATACTCGGCCCAGCAGGGCGCCGGCGCCGGTGCCACCCCGGGCGAAGGAGAGCCCGCCGGGGGGTCCGCAGGCGAGGAGAACGTGGTCGACGCCGACTTCGAGGAAGTGAAGGACGACAAGAAGAAGTCGGCCTGAGCGCCCCAACGCTGGGTTTGAAGATTGATCAGACATGCAAAACGAGCCCGGCTTCGCGGCCGGGCTCTATTGTTTCGGCGGATGCATTTTGAGGCAGATCGTCCCGCCATGGGGACCGCTGCAACACCCAATCAGTGTTGTCGAATTTAGTCGCCGCCTGATCTTCCCCCGCCGACCAAACATCGCTATCTCCCAATCAGAGGACTTTTTCGGCTCATGAGCAAATCCGAAGGACCCGCGGTCGATATGGCCAAGCGCTGCTATTACGAGACCCTCGGAATTGCGCGAGGTGCCAACGAGCAGGAGCTCAAGTCGGCTTACCGGCGCCTCGCCAAGGAATTCCATCCCGACTGCAATCCGAACGACAACCGCGCCGAGCTGCGCTTCAGGGAGGTTAGCGAGGCCTATGAGGTTCTGAAGGACCCGCAGAAGCGCGCAGCCTACGACCATTTCGGCCATGCCGCGTTCGACGGCGGGGCGGGCGGAGCGCGCGGCTTCGGGCCCGACTTCGCCTCCTCGATGTCGGACATTTTCGACGACCTGTTCGGCGAGTTCATGGGCGGCCGGCGCGGCCAGCGCCCACGCTCCTCGCGCGAGCGCGGCGCCGACCTGCGCTACAACCTGGAAATCTCGCTCACCGAAGCCTTCGCCGGCAAGACCGCGCAGATCTGCGTGCCGACCAGCGTTTCCTGTGAAACATGCTCGGGCACCGGAGCCAAGGCCGGCACCAAGCCGACGACGTGCTCGATGTGTGGCGGCCAAGGCAAAGTGCGCGCGAGCCAGGGCTTCTTCACCATCGAGCGGACCTGCCCGAGCTGCCAGGGGCGCGGAGAGACGATCGAGGACCCCTGCCAGGGCTGCCGCGGCTCGGGCCGCACCACCAAGGAGCGCACGCTCTCGGTCAACATCCCGGCGGGCGTCGAGGACGGCACGCGCATCAGGCTCGCGGGCGAGGGCGAGGCGGGCCTGCGCGGCGGACCGGCGGGCGACCTCTACATCTTCCTCTCGATCAAGCCGCACGAGTTCTTCCAGCGCGACGGCGCAGACCTCTTCTGCAAGGTGCCGATCTCGATGACGACGGCGGCTCTCGGCGGGCAGATCGAGGTGCCGACCGTCGATGGCGCGGCAACGCGCGTCAAGGTTCCCGAAGGCTCGGAGAGCGGCAAGCAGTTCCGCCTGAAGGGCAAGGGCATGCCCGTGCTGCGCTCCAAGGTCTCGGGCGACATGTACATCCAGGTCGAGGTGGAGACACCGAAGAGCCTGACCAAGCGCCAGCGCGAGCTGCTCGAAGAATTCGAAAAAGAGAGCCACAAGGAGACGAGCCCGGAGAGCGCCGGCTTCTTCGCGCGCGTCAAGGATTTCTTCGAAGGCAAGGGCTCGTAAGGGCCGCCGCCGTCCGAGCAGGCGAGACAACCCCCGGAACGCGCTTCCATGACCACGCCCGCTAGGCTGCTCTTCTTCGCGGGCTCTTCCCGCTTAGCCTCCTACAACAAGAAGCTCGCCCGTCTTGGTGCCATGATCGCCGACGCGAACGGCATCCCAGCGACCTTCGCCGACCTCGGCGACTACCCGATGCCGCTCTACAACGGCGACCTCGAAGCGGCCGAGGGCCCGCCCGAGAACGCGCGCAAGCTCAAAGCGCTGATGCAGGCCCATAGCGGCATCTTCATCGCGAGCCCCGAGTACAACGCCTCGATCACGCCGCTGCTCAAGAACACACTCGACTGGATCAGCCACACGCGCGAGGAAGGCGAGGAGCCTCTGCAGGTGTTCAAGACGCGCGTCTTTGCCCTGGGCTCGGCTTCTCCCGGCGGCATGGGGGGCCTGCGCAGCCTCATCACGGTGCGCACAGTGCTGGAGCTTGGCCTGTTCGCCCTCGTGTTGCCCGACCAGTTTGCGGTGCCACGCGCCAGCGAAGCATTCGATGAGCACGGGCACCTCAAGAACAAGGACTCGCAGGAAGCTTTCAAGCAGCTCATTCAGAAGCTTGCGCGCGCCGCGCATGTGCTGCATGGCTAGGGCCGTCGCAGCCCCGGCCAATTCCCCATGAGCCACGTTACCGCCAAGGACCGCCTGATCGTCGCGCTCGACATGCCGACGGTGGAGGAGGCGCAGCGCCTCGTCGTCAAGCTCGGACCTGAGGTGACGTTCTACAAGGTTGGGCTCGAGCTGTTGTTTTCCGGCGGCCTTGAGCTCGCCCGCGCGCTGAAGACCGAGGGCAAGCGCGTCTTCCTCGACATGAAGCTCTTGGACATCGGCAACACGGTCGAGCGGGCGGTGGCGAATGCGACCGAGCTCGGCGTCGATTTCCTCACCGTGCACGGGCACGACCTGAAGACGCTGCGCGCGGCGGTAACCGGGCGTGGCAAGAGCCAGTTGAAGCTGCTTGCGGTCACCGTGCTCACCAACCTGACGGCCGACGACCTGAAGCAGCAGAGCTCATTGCATGCACCCGCCGATCTCGTGCTGATGCGCGCCAAGCTCGCGCACGAATCGGGCTTCGACGGGGTCATCGGCTCGGGCCAGGAGGCGGCGCGCATCCGCGCGGCGGTGGGTCCTGGGTTCCTCATCGTGACACCCGGCATCCGGCTCACCGGCAGCGCTACCGACGACCAGGAGCGCATCACCACCCCCGATCACGCGATCGCGGCCGGCGCCGACTACATCGTGGTGGGGCGCCCGATCACGCAGGCCGACGATCCCGTCGCGATCGCGCAGGCGTTCATCCATCACATCCGAGAAGCTGAAATCGCAGCCACCAAGGCCGGCTGAAGAAACGTTGGAGGGAAAGCGATGCCCAAGGGATACGTCGTCGTGCGCGCTGAGGTTACCGACCCGGCGAAGTGGGCCGAGTACGTCGCCAAGTCGAAGATCGCGCTCGAGAAGTTCGGCGGCACGCCGATCGTGCGCGGTGGCAAGAGCGAGGTCATGGAAGGCACCGGGCGCCCGCGCAACGTGGTGCTCGAGTTCCCGAGCTACGAGGCGGCATTGGGCTATGCCACCTCGCCCGAGTATGCGGAGGCGAAGAAGGCGCGCCAGGGCGCCGGCACCATGGACATGACCATCGTCGAGGGAGATCTGAGGCCCCCGCCGAGGCAAGCTGAACACCTCACCTCTCCCCCTGGAAGAGGTGAGGTCGTGCCGATGCTTCCGACGACCCCTCTCCCGGCAGCCGGTGAGAGGTAGTAGAAGGCGCCATGCCTCACATCCCCACGAGCAGCGGACGGCCGACCTGGCGCGCAACCGTGCTCACCCTCTTTCCCGAGATGTTCCCCGGCCCGCTCGGGCGTCTCGCTCTCGGGCCAGGCGCTGGAGGCCGGCATCTGGTCGCTTGCGACCGTCGCCATCCGCGACTTCGGCCTCGGCAAGCACCGCGCCGTCGATGACGCGCCGGCCGGCGGCGGCGCCGGCATGGTCCTGCGCGCTGACGTGCTCGCCGCCGCCATCGACCACGCGCGTGCGAGCGAGCCGGATGCGCCGCTCATCTACCTGTCGCCGCGCGGACAGCCCTTCGACCAGACGCTGGCGCGCGAGCTTGCGGCCGGCCCCGGCGTGATGCTGCTCGCCGGCCGCTTCGAGGGTATCGACGAGCGCGTCATCGCGGGCCGTCGGATGCGCGAGGTCTCGATTGGAGACTACGTGCTCTCGGGTGGCGAGCTTGCGGCAATGGTGGCGCTCGACGCCTGCGTGCGCCTGCTCCCCGGCGTCGTCGGCGCGGAGGAATCGCTCCGGCATGAGAGCTTTGAGGAGGGCCTGTTAGAGTATCCGCAGTTCACCAAGCCGCGGGAATGGGAGGGCCGGGCAATCCCCGACGTCCTCCTGTCCGGCGACCATAAGAAGGTCGAGGAGTGGCGCCGCAGGGAGGCGGAGCGTCTCACCGCCGAGCGCCGGCCGGATCTTGCCCGGCGCAAAGGTCCAGACAAACCCGGGTAAAGCCTAAAATGACGCCCGGAGGCCCCGGGAAACTGCGTATCGACAATAGCGGCCAATTCGGCTATGACCGCCGCCTAATTCCCCAAGGCTTGCCGTAGCGGGGTGCCGGCCTGTCGTGCCGAGCCGCTCGGTTGTTTTTATTCAAGGTGGCCCATGAATATCATCCAGGAGCTCGAGCGCGAGCAGATGAGCGCCGTGACGGCAAAGCGCGGCGTGCCCGAGTTCGGCCCCGGCGATACCGTCAAGGTGATGGTGAAGGTGATCGAGGGCGACAGCGTCCGCACCCAGGCCTACGAGGGCGTGGTGATCGGCCGCTCCGGCGCCGGCATCAACGAGAACTTCACCGTGCGCAAAATTTCCTACGGTGAGGGCGTGGAGCGCGTGTTCCCGGTCTACTCGCCCTACATCGCCGAGATCGAGGTCCTACGCCGCGGCAAAGTCCGCCGTGCGAAGCTCTATTACCTGCGCGGCCGCCGCGGCAAGTCGGCCCGTATCGCCGAGCGCTCGGACGCCCGCGCCCGCCGCCTGAATGCGCAGTGGAAGGGCTTCAAGAAGCCGAAGGGCGAGCCCGAGGATCTGACGCAGATCAAGGGCATCGACGCCGACCTCGCGGGCCGGCTGCGTCAGCTCAACGCCATCAAGCTCGAGCAGATCGCCAACCTTTCCGACGACGACATCGCCAACCTCGACGAGGCCCTGCAGCTCGACGGCCGCATCGAGAAGGACGACTGGGTCGGACAGGCACAGCGCCTCGTTGCCGAGGCCGCAGCCGCCGAGGTGCCGGCCGAGGACGACAAGAAGGCCTAACGCGAGCCTGCGTTTGCTCCGTCATATTGAACCCTAGGCTCCTCGCCAAAGTTGCTGGGGCCGAGGTGCGCATTGCGCGGCGGGCAAATTTCACTACATTTCCGAGGTGACCCGACTTCGGGCACGCTCAGGGACCCGCATATGTCGAACGTCGAAGTTACGCGCGCGCCCGACCGCGACGGCAAGATCAAGCTGCACGGGCCCGATGCCTTCGAGGGCATGCGCAAGGCCGGCCAGCTCGCGGCCGAAGCGCTCGACATGCTCACCCCCTACGTCAAGCCGGGCGTCGCCACGGAAACGCTCGACGCGCTCGTGCTGGAGTTCGCCCTCGATCACGGGGCAATCCCGGCACCTCTGAATTACCGCGGCTTTCCGAAGTCGATCTGCACCTCGATCAACCACGTCGTCTGCCACGGCATCCCTGGGCCGAAACCCTTGCGCGACGGCGACATCGTCAACATCGACGTGACGCTCATCCACGACGGCTGGCACGGCGACACGAGCCGCATGTATCCGGTGGGGCGCATCTCGCGGCGGGCGGAACGGCTGATCTACGTGACCTATGAGGCGCTCAAGCGCGGCATTTCGGCGGTGAAGCCCGGCGCCACCACGGGGCACATCGGCGCGGCCATCCAGTCCTACGCAGAGGCCGAGCGCTGCAGCGTCGTGCGCGACTTCTGCGGGCACGGGCTCGGCCGCGTATTCCACGACCGCCCCAATATCCTGCATTACGGCGAGCCGGGTGAGGGCGTGACGCTGGAAGCCGGCATGCTGTTCACGATCGAGCCGATGATCAATCTCGGGCGCCCGCACGTCAAAGTGCTGCCCGATGGCTGGACCGCAGTGACGCGCGACCGTGAGCTCTCCGCCCAGTTCGAGCACACCGTCGGCGTAACCGAGACCGGCTGCGAGGTCTTCACCTTCTCGCCCAAGGGCATCGACTGCCCCGTCTTCGAGCTCACCTGATCGGCTTCCCCATGCCCACCCGCGGAAAGACCGGCGACGGGGGCAATGGGGACCAGCAATCGTTTCTCGAAGCACCGGCGCCGCACTACGCGGGTCACCGCCAGCGTCTGCGCGAGCGCTTCCGGAAGGGCGGCTCGGACGCGATGCCGGACTACGAGCTTCTGGAGCTGGTACTGTTCCGGGCGCTGCCGCGGCGCGACACCAAGGAGCTCGCAAAACAGCTCATCGCCCGCTTCGGCTCTTTCGCCGAGGTCGTCAACGCCCCCGACCAGCGCCTGAAGGAG
The DNA here is from genome assembly GCA_963817485.1 of uncultured Alphaproteobacteria bacterium. Taxonomy (GTDB): domain Bacteria; phylum Pseudomonadota; class Alphaproteobacteria; order Rhizobiales; family Hyphomicrobiaceae; genus Hyphomicrobium_A. Next base: position 43,707 of record CAWFOR010000026.1, read on the forward strand.
GTCGACGGGGTCGGCGACAGCGTCATCACCGAGCTGAGGCTGATCCGCGCTGCCGCCCTGCGGCTCATGCGCTCAAACATCATGAAGCGGCCGGCACTCTCGTCGTGGAAAGAAGTGCTCGAATACCTGCGCGCGGCCCAAAGCTATGAGCACCGCGAGCAGTTCCGGGTCCTGTTCCTCGATAAGAAGAACCAGCTCATCGCGGATGAGGTGCAGCAGCAGGGCACCGTCGATCACACGCCCGTTTACGCGCCGCGAGGTCGTAAAGCGCGCGCTGGAGTTGTCCGCGACGGCGATTGTGCTGGTGCACAATCACCCCTCCGGCGACCCCACCCCCTCCCGCGTGGACATTGACATGACGAAGCAAATCGTCGCAGCGGCGGGATCGCTGGGGATCGCGGTGCATGACCACATTATTGTCGGCCGCGACGGCCACGCCAGCCTCAAGTCTTTACGCCTCATTTGAGGCCGGTTGCACCCGCCGGATTAGACGGGTACGTGGTATCCATGCTCAGAAGGCGTGTTATCCGGCACGGCGATAACCCGGCTTTTACGATTAAAATGTGAGTAAGAAGAGCGAGCGTAAGAGGGTTCATGTGCGGCATTGCGGGAATTATCGACCTGACCGGCCGGCGCCAGCCCGATCCCGCCGTGCTGCAGGAAATGGCCCGCTCGCTCTGGCACCGCGGGCCCGATGACGACGGCTTCTTGATCCGCCAGGGCTTCGGCTTCGCCAACCGCCGGCTCTCCATCGTTGGCCTCGGCGACGGCCGCCAGCCGATCTTCAACGAGGACGGGTCCGTTGCCGTCGTCTTCAACGGCGAACTCTTCGACTACCCTGAGCGCAAGGCCGCGCTGCAGGCCAGGGGCCACGTCTTTCGCACCCACACCGACACCGAGCTGATCGTGCACCTCTACGAGGAGCACGGTGAGGCGGTGTTCACCGAACTCAAAGGGCAATTCGCGCTGGCGTTGGTCGACTTTTCCAGGCGCACGATTTTCCTCGCCCGCGACCGCGTCGGCATCTGCCCGCTACACTGGTCGCAGCAGGGCGACTGGGTTTACTTCGGCTCCGAGATCAAGGCGCTGCTGGCCTCCGGCGGCGTTCCCGCCATCGCCGATCCGCGCGGGCTCGACCACATCTTCACGTTCTTCGCAATGGGCACACGGCGCACGATGTTTCAGGGCGTGCAGTCGGTCCTGCCGGGCCACTACCTCAAGATCGCGTTCCGCCGCGACGGCAAGCGCACCGAGGTGAGCGAGCACCGCTATTGGGACTTCGACTTCCCCGACGCCGGAGACGAGGACGATCCCGCCGACCAGGAGCGGCTGATCGACGAGTTCGAGGCGACGTTCCAGCGCGCGGTCGAGGTCCGGCTGCGGGCCGACGTGCCGGTCGTCGGCTACCTCTCCGGCGGCGTCGATTCCGCCTACGTGGTCGCAACCGCCTCGCGCCTGCGGGAGCGCGCGATTCCGAGCTTCACTATCCAGGTTCCCGGCAAGGGCTTCGACGAAACCCAACAGGCGTCGCAAATTGCCCGTCACGTTGGCAGCCGCCAGACGATTTTAACCAGCGATGCCAAAGTCATCTCCGACACCTACGCCAATCTCATCGCCGCGGCCGACTGCCCGGTGCCGGATACTTCCTGCGCCGCGCTTTGGTGCCTGTCGCGGGAGGTGCACGACCAGGGCTACAAGGTCGCACTCACGGGCGAAGGGTCGGACGAAGCCTTCGGCGGCTATGTCTGGTTCAAGCTGCGCGCCATGAGCTACTGGCAAAACAAACTCTCTCCCGGCCAAAGCGATCGGTTCGATCGGTTCACCCGCCGCTTCCTGCCGCCCTTCAAGAGCTTCAAGGAGCTCAAGCGCATCGACGACACGGTCGGCGGTGCACACGCGCAGGCCGCGCTCTACCAGCTCGTCTCGATCGCCCGCGACCGCTATTTCAGCCGCGACATTAAGGACCGTATCGGCGACCACACGCCTTACGACGACGTGCCGCTCGATCGCGAGCGCATGCATCGCTGGTCGCCGCTGAACCAGTCGCTCTATTACGGCTACAAGGTCCATCTCGCGGGACAGCTCCTGAACTACAAGGGCGACCGCGTGGCGATGGCCAACAGCGTGGAGACACGCTACCCCTACCTCGACGAGGACGTCATCGCCTTCACCTCGCGGCTCGCTCCGCGCTGGAAGTTGCGCGGCCTGCGCGACAAGTATCTGCTCCGGCATGCGGCCGCTCGCGTGCTGCCGCGCGAGGCGGCGTTCCGGCGCAAGGCCATGTTCCGCGCGCCACTCGCCGAGACGTTCCTTGCCAATGCGCCGCCGTTCGTGCGCCAGCTCATGAGCCCCGAGGCCCTGCGCAAGACCGGCTACTTCGATCCCGAGACCGTGGGGCGCGATTACGCGCTCATCGCGTCAGGTCAGGCAAACAAGGTCGGCGTGTTCAAACGGCTGGGCTTGAGCGGCGTCGTCGCGACGCAGCTCTGGCACCATCTCTACATCAGCGGCGGGCTGTGCGAGCTGCCCAATCAGTCGCCGGCTCCGCAAGTCGCGCGCCCGGCAGCCTGATCCGCCCGCCGAAACAATCCCAAGTCTGATTTTTCTACCTGTGGACAGTCGTGTCTCCACGATTGACGGCTTCCGCCGCTCAAGGACTCATGAGTGATGCTCGTGCAGCGTTCCGGCGGCCTTTCCATCAAATCACTATTTGTCGGCGCGGTGCTCGGCTCACTGGCTGTCGTCCTCGCCGTCTTGCACGTTATGGCCGACTACGAGGACGCCCTATACGATCAGATCGTCGCCTCGGTCGTTCAACCTCTCTCTTCAGAGACGCAGAAAGTCGTCGCTCTGACTGCCGCGACCCACGTACTGCTCGAAGACCGATTGAAGGTATTCTCCGACAAGAGCTACGTGAGCTTCCGCGATTGGTTGTTCCCGTCCGGCGACGTGCAGCTCATGGACGGACGCGGCGCATGCGGGTCGCATGCGCATGTGCTGGGGCGTCTGCTTGACCGAGCCAGCATCGATTTTCGAGGCGTCCAGATGTATTGCGCGGACTCCAACACGTGGGGCTGCCACGCCACCATCGAAGCCTATGCCGATGGCAAATGGATCGCAGTCGATCCGCTCTACAACGTCGTATTCCCCGTCAGCGCCGCGGAGGTCGGGCGCAACTGGGATACCTATAAAGCGCTCACGCCACCGGGCTACGACATGAAGTACAAATACGCGGGCGTGCGATACACGAATTGGACCAAGATCCCCGTGGTCATGCCGGCGATCAAGACCGTCCTAGACTTTGCTGCACCCGAGTTCGCAAGCACCTTCAGCGTGCGCCGTTACGTCCTCAACGTATACCGCGTCTATGAAGTCGGCTTGCTCTCGCTTCTGTTCGCGGTGGCCGCTTACCTCTTGTTGCGCATGGCAAGCGTGCGCAAACGCAGGGCGTTGAGCTTGATGAAGCCGGCCGCATCCTTCTGATCGTAGGCGCCCTTGTCGTCCTCGAAGGTGACGAGCGTCGAGGAGTAGAGCGACTTCGCGCTCTCGCGGCCGGTGACGATGACGTTGCCCTTGTAGAGCTTGAGGCGCACCTCGCCCTCGACGTGCTCCTGGCTCTTGTCGATCGCCGCCTGCAGCATCTCGCGCTCAGGCGAGAACCAGAAGCCGTAATAGATCAGCTCCGCATAGCGCGGCATCAGCTCGTCTTTGAGGTGCATCGCCCCGCGGTCGAGCGTGATCGATTCGATCGCCCGGTGCGCGTGCCAGAGGATGGTGCCGCCGGGCGTCTCGTAGATGCCGCGCGACTTCATGCCGACGAAGCGGTTCTCGACCAGATCAACGCGGCCGATGCCGTTGTCGCGACCGTAGTCGTTGAGCGTGGCGAGCAGGTTCGCTGGGCTCAACGGATTGCCGTTGACGGAGACGGCATCGCCCTTCTTGAAGCCGACGGTGATGACGGTGGCCTTGTCCGGCGCTTCCTCGGGCGAGATGGTGCGCTGGAAAACGTAAGGCGGCGGCTCGATGGCCGGGTCCTCCAGCACCTTGCCCTCGGAGGAAGAGTGCAACAGGTTGGCGTCGACCGAGAATGGCGACTCGCCGCGCTTGTCCTTGGCGATGGGGATCTGGTTCTTTTCGGCGAACGCGATCAGATCCTCGCGGCTCTTGAACTCCCAATCCCGCCACGGCGCGATGATCCGGATAGCCGGCTCCAGCGCGTAGTAGCTCAGCTCGAAACGCACCTGGTCGTTGCCCTTGCCGGTCGCACCGTGGCACACGGCATCGGCGCCCGTGGCGCGCGCGATGTCGATCTGCTTTTTGGCTATGAGCGGCCGCGCAATCGAGGTGCCGAGCAGGTAGATGCCCTCATAGAGGGCGTTCGCCCGGAACATCGGGAACACATAGTCGCGCACGAACTCCTCGCGCAGATCCTCGACGTAGATGTTGGCCGGCTTGATGCCGAGCATGAGCGCCTTCTGGCGCGCGGGCTCCAGCTCGCCGCCCTGGCCGAGATCGGCGGTGAACGTCACTACCTCGGCGCCGTAGGTCTCCTGCAGCCACTTGAGGATGATCGAGGTATCGAGGCCGCCCGAGTAGGCGAGGACCACTTTCTTGATGGGCTTTTGTTTCGAGGTCATTGGGGCTCTTTTGGACGGAGGTCGCAGCAGCCTGTACAGAATTTCGTACAGTCGCGCACTATAGGAATCGCCCGCCCACTCGCAAGGCTGCGTGCCCGCCGACGACCACACAATTGGAGCACCGATGCCCGCGCCACGCCTAACGAACCACGCTTTGAGTTCGCGGACCTCTTCCTAGGCGGATTTTTTCATGCGCACGCCCAAAAGGTCATCAGCCTCTTCCTCATAAGGCTGTTTCGGTGGCGTGGGGGAAGCGCTTCTGGTGAGAAGCCGGCGAAGCGGCGACTTAAAATACAGGTAGGTGAACACCCCGAGCGCTATTAGGGCTGGCTGATAAACGACGCGCCCCGTCCACTCAAACGGCCCGGTGAGTAGAACGCGTATCCAATCACGAAAGGGTGCCTCCAACAGATATATCGCATAGCTCGCACCGCCGAGAAGTACCAGCCCTTCTGCCGCCAATAGTTGCGAGCCGGATCTGCAGCCCGATCTATTGTAGCAGGCTAAAAAAATAATGACTCCAAATCCGAGACTCGCGAGCGCGGTAAGCGACCTTTCACCGTGGAACGACAACAGCCCGACGCTGGCAATAGCTGTCGCCAATAGCCCAGAGCCGGCTAGTCTTTCCCTCACCAAATGTGGTCGCAACCACACAATGTGGGCCAGCGCCATGCCCATAATAAATTCTGGCAACCGCAGGACCGGAAGCGGGAAAGCGGACATGATCCCAAAGCGAAGTGAGCCTTCCTTCGATCCCGGCGTGATGTCGGGAAGCGCAAACACTGTGATGAGTAGCCCGGCGACAGCAGCGATAGCGGCGGCGGTCGTCACCCTGGTGCGGGCTATAAGCCAGAGAAACACTGGGAATAGAGCGTAGAAGAACGCCTCAATTGAAAGCGTCCAGGCCGGCATGTTCCAAAACCATCCACGGTCCGATGAGGCGGGCCCCCATGACTGCACCATCAGAAGTGTCTCAAGGGACGCGAGCGGGGAGCTAAGCAAATCCGGCCAACGGATGGGAGCTGCAATCAAAAGCGACAATAGATAAAGGGGGTAGATGCGGGCAAAACGCGCTAACGCATATGCGCTCAGGTCAAATCCCTGCGCGTTGCGTCGCTCACCGGAATAGGTGAGCATAAAGCCGGATAGAATGAAAAAGAAACTGACGCCCAGGTGGCCATTGACCAAAAACGTCGTCAAAGGGTTATCGCCGAGATGCTCCCGCATCAAGGAAGCGCCGGAATGAAAAGTGAGTACATAGAGGGCGGCAAAGAATCTAAGACTCGTAAGCGCCGGCAGACGTGCCTCATGTGCGTTCGAAGCCATACCCGCCCCGCTCAGTACCTCTCGCGACTATAGCGATGCCAAAGAGCCGGTCGACGGTTGATATCGATAATGAGGGGGCTTTTCCACGCCAACAAGCGTGTATTGCCAAGCCTTGGCGAGCACACGAACCGCTACCGTGAAAGGCTTTGTCCCAACGGCGGCGTGCGTCAATGCAGGCCGACACCGTATAGAGTTTGACTGGCTGTGATCCTGATCTGGGTGGGCCACGTTCGTTCACTGTCGACTTGGTCCGCTGTGGCCCGCTCACCATACATTTTCGTAAGGGGCTCTCTTTGAGCAGAAACGGCCTTACTCCCGTCTTCCGGAAAGTCTATGTTCACCTTCGGTTCTACTTGGGCACACGAAGGGAAACGACCATGCGTGGTGACATTTTGGGGCGTGTAGCAGCGCCTGTAGCCGCTATTGCCGCGGCAATTTTTGCGTTTGGCGTGACGTTCAGCGTCGCTCAGGCCGAGGATGCGAAGCCGGCCGACACCAAGCCGGCGACGACGACGGCACCCGCGACGACAACGGCGCCCACACCGGCGCCGGACAAGAAGGCGACGGCTACACCTTCACCGTGCAAGGGTCTCGACGAGACAGCCTGCAAGGCCAACACCTTGTGTTCCTGGCACAAGGAAGGCAAGTCGAAGACGGGCGCGGTGACGAAGGCGCATTGCCAGAAGAAGTCGACGCCGAAGAAGAAGACGACGACCCCAACCACGCCGCCTCAATAAGCGCTCAGCGGCCGTTCGTAAACATCGCCCCGACGCTCAACGGCGTGAGGACAGCGAGCATCAACAGATGCGCCGCGGGCCAGCCTTGCTGCGCGCTCGCGTGCCCGCCGTCGGTGCGGTAGCTCGAGAAGGCCTTGCGCACGGTGACGGTCGCAACATCGACCGCCTCCATGGCGGCAACGTTGGCTTCTGCAGCAGGCCACGCCACCGAGCGCGGCACGCCTGAGGCCATGAACATGCTGGCCATAGGCCAGGCGGCGGGATTGGCCGCGAAGGGAAACATGCCGAGCCACGCCGCGAAGGGGTTGGCGGCAAATGGGTTCATCGCCGTGAAAGGATTGGCGATCGCGCTGGAGCCGCCAAAGGTGTAGGGCGAAGGGGGCATAGCTCTGCGGCATGGCCCACGCGAACGGGTTCCACGCAGGCGGCGGCGCGGGCTGCGGAGCCGAGACGGGCCAGCTCCAAGCAAACGTGGGCTGCTGCGGCTCTTGCCGCGCCGAAGGTTGCAGCGCACTCGCCCAGAAGCTCAGCACCTGATCGGCGAACGCCGCATAAGCGGCCGTCGCGGCGGTCGCGTAGCCAAAGGCAGCGTCGGTGCAGTGGCGCGTGAAGCGCTCCTGGAGATGTTGGTCGACCATGCGATGTCGCCTCTCTCGCCTCGGGGAGCCGGAGGCAGCCGGCTCGTTCATCGGCCGCGGACGAAATGCCGCACACCACGCAACACTAAGCTTTTAGGTGCGCTGCAACAATACGAATTAGCCGATATGGCGCAGAAATTTGCGCAAATCGACGCGCAAATGCGGTGCAACAAGTCGCAACTATCAGGTCGCGGCGGTTTTCTCCTCGCCCGTCGGATCGGGTGACAGACGGCGGCGGCGCGCGGCGCGCTCATCCCCGCGCTTGCCGCCACTGCGCCTGCCCGCGGCAAGCCAGTAGGCAATGCCGCCCAGGAAACCCACCGCGAGGTAGGCGCGCATGGCGTAGCTGTTGACGATCGAGGGCTGGCCGCCGACCTCGTTCAGGTATTCGGCGCCGAAGCCGGCAAACGCGATCAGGATGCCGACGGTGGCGTAGTAGACCCACGAGCGGATGCAGCGCCACTCGGCGATGATGAGGGCGATGAGCGCGAAGGGCGCCGCGAAGATGGCCGAATGCGTGGCCGCGAGCAGCGACAGCGTGCCGGCGCTGCTCAAGCGATCGGGACGCAGGTCGGCGGGCAACGTAGCGATGTCGGCAGGCGTGATCACGAAGGCGACCGTTGCCGCCCCCGCCACGAGGCACGCCACGATGAAGCCGAAGAGAACTCGAAAGAGCCCGCCGATCATACCCGCATCCTCTGGATAAACTGAGCGTCCCGGGGGTCGAGACTACAAGCTAACCCGCGCTCCTCTCAATGGAAAACCTGAAGCCTCCCTAACAGGCGGCGTTCACGCGTTGCGGCCGGCGATCAGCCAATAAACGAAGCCGCCGGCGAAGCCCGCCGTGGCGAGCACCTGCCACACGGCGTGCTCGGGCATGACAAAGCCCCCCGACTGCTGGACGCGGGCGAGCAGCGGGACGGCCGCCAGCGCAAGGCCACCACCGGCCACGTAGTAGACCAGCGAGCGGATGCGGGCGATCTCGCCGGTAAAGATCACAAGCAGCGTCGGGATGATCGAGACGCCGGCGACCAGCGCGAGACCCTGGTCCATCATCGAGAGCGAGGTCGAAATGGTGTCGTTGTCCGGGCCCAGCCGGTGCAACTCCCCCGTGACGCGCTCGAGCCCGAGCGTGAACAACACGAAGCCCGCGGCAAGCGTCGCCAGGAAGAATGCGAACGCAACGACGATGATGCGGCCGACGATCCTCAGCACCACGGGATGCGCTAGCCTCCGCTGCCGTCGGCGCCGGTCGCGACGCGAGCGTTGGCGCGCTCGGACGCTTTCAGCTTAACGCTTGCCGATCGGAGCTGCCCGCAGGCAGCGCTGATGTCGCGGCCGCGCGGCGTGCGCACGGGGCTTGCGTAGCCTGCCTTGTTCACGATCTCGGCGAAGCGCTCGATCTGCTCCCAGTCGGAGCACTCATACGGCGCGCCGGGCCACGGATTGAACGGGATGAGGTTGATCTTCGCCGGGATGCCGGCGACGAGCCGCACGAGCGCGCGTGCGTCGGCGAGGCTGTCGTTGATTCCCTTCAGCATCACGTACTCGAAGGTGATGCGGCGCGCATTCGACAGGCCCGGGTAGTCGCGGCAAGCCTGCATCAGATCGGCGATCGGATACTTGCGGTTGATGGGCACGAGCTCGTCGCGCAGCTCATCGCGCGTGGCGTGCAGCGAGATCGCGAGCATGGTGCCAGCCTCCGCGCCCCAGCGCTCGATTTCGGGGACCACGCCGGAGGTCGACAGCGTGATGCGGCGCTTGGAGACCGAGAGCCCTTCGCCGTCGGCGGCGACCTCGATCGCCTCTTTAACGTTGTCGAAGTTGAAGAGGGGCTCGCCCATGCCCATCAGCACGATATTGGTGATCTTGCGCTCGCCTTCGGGAAGGAGCCGCCCGTCGTCGGGGCCGGCCGCTCCGCTCCAGTCGCCGATGCGGTCGCGCGCGAGCAGGATCTGCCCGACGATCTCCTGCGCCGTGAGGTTGCGCACGAGCCGCTGCGTGCCCGTGTGGCAGAAGCTGCAGGTCAGCGTGCAGCCGACCTGGCTCGAGATGCACAAGGTGCCGCGGCCGGGCTCGGGGATGTAGACCGTCTCGATCTCGGGGGCCCTGGCGTCGTTCTCCTGCCGTGCAAGCCGCAGGAGCCACTTACGAGTGCCGTCGACGGAGACCTGCTCGGTGACGATCTCCGGCCGCGCCAGCGAGTAGTGCTGCTCGAGCGTCGCGCGCAGCTCCTTGGACACGTCCGACATGGCATCGAAGCTCGTGACGCCGCGCACGTAGATCCAGCTCCAGAGCTGGTTGACACGCATGCGTCCCTGCTTCTCCGGGACGCCAATGCGCGTCAGCGCAGCGCGCAGCGCGTCGCGGCTCAGGCCGGCGAGCGAAGGCTTGTGCGAGGCTATCGGCGAGCTCAGCGTTGGGGCCGGGCTCGGATCGGCGACGAGGACCATGGCGGAATCTGCTGCGAAGATCAGTTCGGCGTTTGCTTGCGCCTTATCTAACGTGTCTTCCCGCCGCCTTAAAGACTGCAAAACCCCGCGCGCCGGTTCGCCGGCGGCGGGGCCTGTCGAAATGACGTTTCTTTTGTCATGCCGGGCGCGATAGCGCCCCGTCTCATGCCAGCGTTCAGGCCGCCGGCACCCAACGTCCCGCCACATAGCCGAAAGCAACCGCGTCGGGGTGCAGCCGCGCAGACTGCCGCAGTTCCTCGGCCGCTTTCACGTCGGCATCCTTCACCTCGACTGGCGAGCGAACGCCGTCATAGGAGCCGTGAAAGCCGCTGAGCAGGATGACCCGCTTACCTCGTACCTCGATCTTCGGGCATGCCATGCGTCACCTCCTGCAGAGGGCGGCAGCGCGGGAAAATGAGCTCGGGGGGACTTGCTCGCCTGCCATGCCGGCAGACACCCGCCTAAAACTGCCAACCACCTACAACACTCACCATACGTGACAATTGCGACACGCGAAATAACATTCCGTTACGATGGGGTAAGGAGAATGTTGACAAAATTAGATGCACTGCACCATGCGCCGCTCAATTTCCGAGCGGCACCTTGAGCTGCAGCCGTCCCGTCCACGTCTCCGGCGTAGCGCTGCTTGCGCTTTCGACACCGCCCGTCGCCTGCAGGCTGGAGCCTTCCTTCACGCTGAGCGCGACCCCCGCTTCCGCTTTCAAATGCATGTCGGCCGCGTTGCCGGTGGTGACGGTCGTGGCCTTGAGTGCGGAGAACTCATCGAAGCCGACGAAGCCGCCGACCGCCGCACGCGGCTCGATGAAGGTGTCGCCGTCGACTGCGAAGCGGCGCGAGACCTCGGGCAGAACCTCGATGCGGCCCGTGCCGGCAGCCTTGGTGGCACCCGTCGTGTCGTCGCGCACCGCGTCCTCGAGATAGACGAGGCCCACGCTCGGCGCCACCTTCCAGCCTTCGACCTCGCGCGTGCCCGTGAGCTTGGCGCGCATCAGCCGTCGGTTGGTGAGCGTTTCGCCCATCTCAACGGCGTGGTCGGCGTTCTCCGTCTCGCCCCAAGCCGCGCGACCGTCGAAAGTGACGCCGCTCAGCAGCCGCATGCTGAGATAAGGGCCGGCCATCCAGCCCGAAGCCGCGATTTCCGCCGGCGCATAGCGGGCGGTCTCGACGCCGCGGTCGAGCTGCGCCAACGCGCCAACGAGGATGTCGGGGCCGATCATCGAACGCGTGCCGAAGTAGAGGATGCCGAGGTTGCCGTTGCCGGGACCGAGATCGGCTGCGGTCGCCGCGTAGTTCTGCATGCGGCCTTCGAGCCAGAGATCGACGAGGCCCGGCTGCGGCTTCTGCCCAGCGGCGGCGGTGATCTCCGATAGGCTGACGGAGAACGCCACCTGCCGCGGTCTTCCCTCCTCGTCGACGTCGACGGTGCTCGCGAGCGGCTTATCGGCGTTGGCGATGGGGGTGGGGCTGCGGTCGAGGCGGATGCGATCAGGCTCCTGCGCCTTCACCAGGTCGTTGCGGCGCGCGAGAAAGGCCGCATCTGCGGCCGCGGACTGCGCCGAGGTGCAGGAGATGCGGATCGTCGCGGGGCCGTCGGCTCCGGCGGCAAAGCGCAGCGCGAAGGTGTCGGCTTGCGGGGCGCGCAGGATGCCCGCGGTGGCGCCGCCGGCGGCAATCAAGGTGAGCGGAGCACCTGCACCCGAGATGAGCGTGGCCGAGGCGCCGCTGGCGGTGATGCCGAGCGTATCGCCTGCATCAAGTGCGAGCGCGCGCGTCACCGCGGCGCCCGCGGAGAGATCGACATTGAGCGAACCGCTGTTGGCCGCGGTGCAGCCGGCGCTTGCGAGCGCGTCCGTGCCGCCGGCGGCGGAGATCGCGGCCACTGCCGCAACCACCGCCCCAAATCGTCCTCGTCCGTGCGTGTTCATAATCGCACCTCACGTTCGGATGTCGGGAATCGTTCTCTGCTGCCCGCCAAAGCCGACATAAATGTGGACGTTGGCGCAAGGGCTTAACTGCCCCGCGCGAGGCGCATAGCAACAGATTTTTGCGATCAAGCGCTGCGCTCAGGGCGCCAGAGGTGCGCCGCCGCGCGGGCTGGCATTGAGCACAGTGCGGAAGCCGACGTGGCCGGCGCTCAAGTCCACCTCCTGCGGCTGACGTGAGGTGGGGCGGTAGCGTGCGCAATAGTTATGGGCGCACAAATACGATCCACCCTTGATGACCTTGCTCGGTGCCTGGCCGGCGATAAGCCCTACCTGCATGAGATCGGGCCCGACGGGATTGACCGCGGGCTCCTTGGAATGGCCGGCGCGGTACCAATCGCTCGTCCACTCCCACACGTTGCCTATCATGTCGAAGAGTCCATAGCCGTTCGCCGGAAAGCAGCCGACCGGAGCGGTGCCGACATAGCGGTCCTCGCCGCTGTTGTAGACGGGGAAGACGCCTTGCCAGGTGTTGGCGATGGGCGTGCCGTCCGGAGCGTAGGCGCTCATCCAGTCCTGCTCGTCCATCTTGCCGCCGCGCGCGGCGAACTCCCACTGCGCTTCCGTCGGCAGATCACGGCCGAGCCAGCGTGCGTAGGCGAGCGCATCCTCGTAGGCGACGTGCACCACGGGATGATTCTCCCGGCCGGCGATGGTCGAGCCGGGGCCCTCGGGCTCACGCCAGTTGGCTCCTTTGACGTACTGCCACCACTGCGCGTTGCTGCCGTTGCGGTCGGCTTTCATCGGCTGCACGAACAGCGCTGAGCCGGGCGCCAGCAGGTCCTCGCTGGCGCCGGGGTGCGTCCTCGGGTCAAGCCCGCGCTCGGCGAGCGTCACGTAGTGCGTTGTCGCCACGAAGCGGGCGAACTGGGCGTTCGTCACCTCGTGGCGGTCGATCCAGAAGGGATCGACGCGCACGATGTGGGTGAAGCGCTCCTCGGGCTGCTCGCGGTCGGAGCCCATGACGAAGCTACCGCCGGGGATAGACACCATTCCGAGCGTCGCGTTCTTGCCATCGGGCAGACCGGAATAGGCTGCGCACAGCTTCTGTACAGCACTGACTGTCGCCTCCTCGGCCGCGCTTGGCGCAGCCAGGGCCGCGATCGCAGTTGCGCAAGCTACGAGGCAAGGGACGAGGCGCTTCACGGCGTCGGCCTTCCGACGCCCTGCTCCTCCGTCGCCTTCTTGCGCAGCTCCTGCATCTTCGGCAGGAGATCATAGACGGGCGGATTGTTCGACATGAACCCGATCTTGAACTGCGGTGGATACTTGATGAGCTCCTTCAGATAGAAGCCCGACGCCGCCATGATCGGCACGGAGACCGGGATGTGGCGGATACCGACGCTCACGTCCTCCTGCGGGTTGGTATAGAGATTGAAGACGATGCCGCCGCCCGAGTCGGTGAAGATCGGGCCTGAGAAGCCACCCCAATCGCCCTTCTGCACGACCCCATTCTCGATCTCGGCCGTCATCACGCCCTTGAACTCGTCGATGCGCAGCGCGGCGTAGTATTGGTTGAGCGTGTAGGGCCGGCTGCGACGCGCCGATAGTCCGTTGTCCGCGACGAGAAACGAAGCCTGGTCGACACCGTCGATGTAGGTGGTCTTCGGGAAGAGATCGGCGAGCTCCGCGCCCCGGACGCCCGCAAGCGATAGCATCGTCGGCAGAATGTCGGCGTCGTCGAACAGGCCGTCGGACTTGCGCGGGCTAATCATGCCCTTCCAGTAAACAAACGTGGGCACGCGCACGCCGCCTTCCCAGCTCGAGCCCTTGCAGCCGCGGAACGGCGTGCGACCGTGGGGAGGCACCTCGCACTCGGGGCCGTTGTCGGAGGACAGCAGGATCAGAGTGTTGTCGAGCTCGCCGATGGCCGCGAGCCTGTCGACGAGCTGACCCAGCGTGTAGTCCATCTGCACCATGCAGTCGCCGTACACGGTGCGCGACATCGACTTTCCGGCCCATTCGTCGGACGGATAATTGTCGAAATGGCAGCCACGCGTCGCGTGGTAGAGAAAGAAGGGCTGCTTGGACCCCTTCATCTTGTCGAGAAACGCGAGGCTCGTATCGAGCCAGTGCTTGTCCAGCTCCTTGATGTAGTTGAGCTCGATCAGCTTGCCATTCTCGCACTTCTCCTTGTCGCCCGGCGTGCAGTGCACCTCGTAGTGACTGAAGTCGTCGTTCTCCACCATCTTGAAGCGCTCGGGGCTGAGCGCGACCTCCGGATTGAAGTAGACGTCGCGCCACTCGGTGTACATGTCGGAGACGCCGAGGAAGCCGACGTAATCGTCGTAACCGACGTTTTGCGGCAGGGAGCCCTGGTTCTCGCCCATGTGCCATTTGCCGACGCCCTGCGTGATGTAGCCGTGCTGCTTCAGGAGCAGCGGCATCGTCGTGGCGCCGTCGAGACCGCCCGCTTCGCCGTACATGGGCGGACGCAGGATGCCATGGTGCAGCGGGTTCTGCCCGGTGTGGATCGTCGCTCGCGTCGGCGAGCAGGACGGAGTTGAATAGGCGGACGTGAGCAGCAGGCCCTCGGCGGCGAGCCGGTCCATGACCGGCGTGTCGTTGCCGACGGCCGTGCCACCGCCGTTGAAACCTGGGTCCATCCAGCCGACGTCATCCATGAGGAAGATGAGGATGTTGGGCTTCTTGCCGGTCTTGGCCTCGAGCGCAGCAAGCTTGTCGCGCGCCGCCTTGTCCTGCTCGGGGTGGAGGACGACCGGGTACATGTTGTCTGCAGGCTTCACGTCCTGCAGGTGCAGGTACTGCTCGGGATGACTGAAGCCCGGCGCCGTCGTCGGGCCCGTCGTTGCACCGCGGATGTTCTCCTGCGCCAGCGCCGAGGTCGCAGCGAGCGTCAGCGCCGCGCTAAGAAGCGCGCGTGCGAGCGTAGAGGACATGGGTCAGGCTCCGAATTCGGCTACGAGAAACGACAAGCGGCGTCTCGTGCGGGCGGCCGACATCGGCCCGGGGCACGACGGAAGGTTTCGTCAGCCTAGTGAGGAGGATTTAACCGTGGGTATCCGAAGACGAAGCAACTCGACGCGAATGCGGCGCGGCGCCCGCCTCAGAGGATGAACTTCGAGAGGTCGGCGTTCTTGGCGAGGTCGCCGATGCGTGCATTCACGTAGGCGGCGTCGATGACCAGCCCCTCCCCCGCACGGTCGGAGGCATTGAACGAGATCTCGTCCAGCACGCGCTCCATCACCGTCTGCAGGCGGCGCGCACCGATGTTCTCGACCGTGGAGTTGACCAGAACGGCCGCATCCGCGATCGCATCGATCGCGCTCGGCTCGAAGTTGAGCGTGAATTGCTCGGTCGCCATCAGCGCCACGTACTGCTTGATGAGGCTCGCCTCCGGCTCGGTGAGGATGCGGCGCATATCCTCGCGCGTCAGCGCGCTGAGCTCGACGCGGATGGGCAGCCGCCCCTGCAGCTCCGGCAAGAGGTCCGAGGGCTTCGCCACGTGGAAGGCGCCCGACGCGATGAACAGCACGTGGTCGGTCTTCACCGGCCCGTACTTGGTGGAGATGGTCGTGCCCTCGATCAGCGGCAGGAGATCGCGCTGCACACCCTCGCGCGAGACGTCCGCGCCGATGCGGGTGCCGTCCGTGCGCGAGCAGATCTTGTCGATCTCGTCGAGGAACACGATGCCGTTGTCCTGGACGGCGCTGACCGCCTCACCGGTAAGCTGCTCGGTGTCGATGAGCTTGTCGCTCTCTTCGGCGATCAGCACGTCGTAGCTGTCGGAGACTGTGACGCGGCGGGGCTTGGTACGCTGGCCGAACGCCTTCCCCAGCATGTCGCCGATGTTGATGGCACCGATGGAGGCGCCCGGCGCGCCGGGGATGTCGAACATCGGCAAGCCCGAGGTCGTCTCGGCAACTTGGATCTCGATTTCCTTGTCGTTGAGCTCCCCCGCGCGCAGCCGCTTGCGGAAGGTCTCGCGCGTTCCGGGTGAGGAGGTTGCGCCGACGAGGGCGTCGAGCACGCGCTCCTCGGCGTTCTTCTCGGCCTTGGCGCGCACGTCCTTGCGCTTCGTCTCCTTGACGAGGGCCAGCGCCACCTCGACGAGATCGCGGATGATCGAATCGACATCGCGGCCGACGTAGCCGACCTCGGTGAACTTCGTCGCCTCGACCTTGATGAAGGGCGCACCCGCGAGCTTGGCGAGGCGCCGCGAGATCTCGGTCTTGCCGACGCCCGTTGGCCCGATCATGAGGATGTTCTTCGGCAGCACCTCCTCCTTCAGATCGCCCTGCAGCTGCTGACGGCGCCAGCGGTTGCGCAATGCGATGGCGACGGCGCGTTTGGCGTCGTTCTGGCCGACGATGTAGCGGTCGAGCTCGGAGACGATCTCGCGCGGGGAGAAGTGGGTCATCGATTGGCGGTCCTAGTGGGCGGAGACGTACTTGAGCCCGACAATGCAGGCGATGAGCGCGACGAGCAGCAGGACGCGAGCCGGGGCCGCATCCTCGTTGTAGAGGGCGACGCCGAGCAGCGCTGTCCCGGCAGCACCGATCCCGGTCCACACGGCGTAGGCCGTGCCGAGCGACACGCCTTCGAGCGAGCGGTTGAGGAAGTAGAAGCTCGCAATGCCGATCGCGAAGAACGACACTGTCGGCACGATGCGGGAGAGCCCATCCGTGTAGCGGAACACGGTCGTGGCGACGACCTCGAGCCCGCCCGCGACAAACAGATAGAACCACGCCATGTACGCTTCTCCTTGAAGGGGGGGGAGCTGCCTAGCGGCTCGAAGGCAGGCTTTCGATCACGATGTTGGTGTTGGTGTAGACGCAGATCTCGGCCGCGATCCCCATCGCCTTGCGCGCGATCTTTTCCGCGTCGAGCGGCTCATCCAGCAGCGCGCGGGCGGCGGCGAGCGCGTAGTTGCCGCCAGATCCGATGCCCATGACGTGACGCTCGGGCTCGAGCACGTCACCGGTGCCGGTGAGGACGAGCGTCGTCTCGCGGTCGGCGACGAGCATCATCGCCTCGAGCCGGCGCAGGTAGCGGTCGGTGCGCCAGTCCTTGGCCAGCTCGACGCAGGCGCGGGTCAACTGGCCCGGGTACTGCTCGAGCTTGGTCTCTAGCCGCTCAAACAACGTGAACGCATCCGCCGTGGCGCCGGCGAAGCCACCGATGACGTCGCCCTTGCCGAGCGTGCGCACCTTGCGGGCGTTCGCCTTGATGATGGTGGCGCCGAGGCTCACTTGGCCGTCGCCGGCAATGACCACACGGCCATCTTTACGAATGGTGAGTATGGTGGTCGCGTGCCAGGATTGGGGTTGAGCCGGTTGCGAGCCGTCGCTTTGCATTGCAGTTGCACCCCAATTGACTGGATACGGGAAGCCGGGCGCGGCTTGGCGGGTCTTTAACCGCAGGGCTCAAGCTGATAAACGCTCGGTTCCGGCGGCGCAAGCTAGGGCCCGAAGCTGGGGCCAAGAGGACGACTTTGAAGCGGCAAGCCACCATTTCGCGCAAGACCAAGGAGACCGACATCACGGCGACCGTCGACCTCGACGGCTCCGGCCAGTGCGACGTAACGACCGGCATCGGCTTCCTCGACCACATGTTGGAGCAGCTCGCGCGTCATTCAATGATCGACATCGCCTTGAAGGCGAAGGGCGACCTGCACATCGACTTCCACCACACGGCGGAAGACTCCGGCATCGTGCTCGGCCAGGCGGTGCTGAAGGCGCTCGGCGACAAGAAGGGCATCGCCCGCTACGCGGACGTGCACCTGCCGATGGACGACACCTTGACGCGCGTCGCGATCGACGTATCGGGGCGCCCCTACCTTGTATGGAAGGTGGAGTTCTCCAAGCCCAAGGTCGGCGAGATGGACACCGAGCTGTTCCGCGAGTGGTTCCAGGCCTTCGCGCAGAACGCCGGCATCACGCTTCACATCGAGAACCTCTACGGCGAGAACAACCACCACATCGCCGAGACTTGCTATAAGGGGCTCGCCCGCGCGTTGCGGCGTGCGGTCGAGGCCGATCCGCGGCAGGCAGGCCGGGTGCCCTCGACCAAGGGCACGCTCGCCGGCTGACCGCGCCAACACCCGAGGCTCCGCTTGGTCGAATACACAGTCTATGAACCGCGCTACGCAGCCGACGATCCGATCGAGCGCGCCGAGCGCCTCGTCTTCGTCAAGGATGGCTTTCGCTGGTGGGCTGCGATCTTCCCGGCGCTATGGCTGATCGTCAAAGGCTTGTGGCTAGAGCTCGTCATCTTCGTTGTGGCCATCGGCGCGTTGACCTGGGGGCTCCAGGCCCTCGGCGCCCACGATTCGGTCAGCGGCACGCTCGTGCTCATCGCGCAGATCCTGTTCGGGTTCGAGGCGGGCACGATCGAGAGTGCGGCGCTGGAACGGCGCGGCTGGCGGCGCGTCGGCTGGATCGAGGGCCGCAACCGCGCGGAAAGCGAGTACCGCTTCTTCACCGACTGGCTGCCCGCGCAGCACACGACGCAACCCCGCTCACCAGACCTATTTTCCGGCCCGATGCCGAAGGGGCCCATCTCCGGGCTCGCCGAGACGGCCATGCAAACCGCCCGCGACGCAGCGTCGCGCTGGCGTCAGCGCATCGGCTCCGGGGCGTAACGCAAGCAATGCAGCGCGTCGCCATCATCGATTACGGCTCCGGCAACCTCCACTCCGCAGCCAAAGCCTTCGAGCGGGCGGCGCGTGAGAGCGGCGCGGACGCCGAGATCGTCGTCACGGCCGATCCGAAAATCGTCACCGTTGCCGACCGCATCGTGCTTCCTGGCGTCGGTGCCTTCGCCGATTGCAAGCGCGGGCTCGAGGCGGTGCCGGGTATGCGCGCGAGCCTGGAGCGCGCCGTTCGCGAGCAGGGGCGCCCGTTCCTCGGCATCTGCGTCGGCATGCAGCTCATGGCGACGCGCGGGCTCGAGTTCGAGGTCACCGACGGCCTCGACTGGATCGCGGGCGAGGTGCGGGCAATCGAGCCGGGCGATCCGAACCTGAAGATCCCGCACATGGGATGGAATACGTTGAAGGTCGTGACCCCGCACCCGCTGCTCGAGGGCATCAAGACCGGGCCGCAGGGCCTGCACGCCTATTTCGTGCACTCGTTCCAGCTCGTGCCGGAAGCCCGCGCCGCCATCGTCGCCGAGACCGACTACGGCGGCCCGGTCACCGCCATGGTGGCGAAGGACAACATGGCAGGCACGCAGTTCCACCCCGAGAAGAGCCAGACGCTCGGGCTGATGCTCATCGCCAACTTCCTGAAGTGGCGGCCCTAGCCTCTCCTATCAGCTAACCCCCAGAAACGGCAGCGGGGCCGGACCTGGAAGGTCCGACCCCGCGTACGCACTGCCTGGGGTTTACGGGGGGTGTCGTCAGCAGGCCGCAGCGAGCGGAAGCTCGGCCTGCTCGTCGGGGGCGAAGGGCGGCACGACGGGGAAGGCGATGATGTTGGACTCAACCCCGATCTCGACGCCTGCGCGCCGCTGGCGGAACCAGCGCAGCGCCGCATTGGTCAGCACCGCGTCGTCCTTCACGGCCTGGATCAGGAGGCCGTCGTCAGGGTCCAAGTGGCCGGCGAGCTGGTGCTCGACCATGTCCTCGGTCGCCTCGGTGCGGACGTACCACGTCTGCTCGAGCGGGCGGGCCCAGGAGGAGCCAAGCGCCATGATCGCTTGCGCGAGGACGTGCTTGTTACGATGGGGTTGGGCGAGGTCGTAGGAGATGATGAGGGTGCGCATGGCGATGTCTCTCTGGCTGGCGGCTTATGGGGGAGAGACGCTCAGACTTGCCCCCGATTGCGCTGCATTTGCGGCGTCGGAACGTAAAGAGAACATGCCACGAATCATGGGGATTGTCCAGTGTTTGTTCTCATCTCGTTCTTGACCGTTCTCGCTATTAAGGCAAAAATCGGGCAGCCCGAACGACGTTCAAAGGGCTACTCGAAGAGCGCGAGCTGGTCCGGATGGACCCCGCGCGGGAAGCGCCGGTGGGGCCCGAAATCAATGCGGCCGATAAGGAACGGGTAGCGCGCGGCGAACAGCTCCTCGGCCTGGGCGCGCGCACCCGGAAAACGGGCCTCCTCCCAGATCTCGTAGAGGCGGCGCGGGTCGCAGCCGTAGCGGGAGATGAGGTCGCGGCGGCGGATCCTGAGCCAGCGCGCAATCCAAATGTCGACCGCGTCCGCCTCGGTGAGCGGACGCCGCTCCGGGGCGCTCGCGCGCGGCACGTGTAACGCAAAGGACTGTGCGACAGACATGGTGAGCATATGGGCACGCAATCGACGCTATGCCGCCGGCCTTGACTTCACCGGTCGGGGCTTCTCTATCGGCGGCAAAGTGAGCGATCTGATGACCAACGCGGCGGCTCTCTCGTGCCGTCGCCAGCAAGCCCCGAGACGCCGTTGATCCTGTTTCCCGCCATCGACCTGAAAGACGGCCAGTGCGTCCGCCTGCAGCACGGCGAGATGAGCCGCGCGACCGTGTTCAACGACGACCCGGCCGCGCAGGCGCGCGCCTTCGAAGAGCAGGGCTTCAAGTACCTCCACATCGTCGACTTGAACGGCGCCTTCGCCGGCAAGCCGGTCAATGGCGAGGCGGTCGATGCCATTCTGGAGGCGATCACCATCCCCGCGCAGCTCGGCGGCGGCATTCGCGACATGGCGACCATCGAAGCCTGGCTCGACCAGGGCGTCGCGCGCGTCATCCTTGGCACCGTCGCAGTGCGCGATCCCGAGCTCGTGCGCCGCGCTTGCGTCGAGTACCCGGACCGCATCGCAGTGGGCATCGACGCCAAGGGGGGCAAGGTCGCTGTCGAAGGCTGGGCGGAAACCTCCGAGCTCACCGCCGATGAGCTCGCAAAGCGCTTCGAGGACGCGGGCGTAGCGGCGATCATCTACACCGATATCGAGCGCGACGGCGTGCTGAAGGGGCTGAACCTGGAAGCCACCGCCAGGCTCGCGCGCGCCACCAGCATCCCGGTCATCGCCTCGGGTGGGCTAGCATCGATCGACGACGTCAAAGCCTTGCTGAAGCCCGAGTATGCTATGCTCGAAGGTGCCATCACCGGCCGCGCGCTTTACGACGGCCGCCTCGATGCACGCGAAGCCCTCGCGGTGCTTGCACGACCCTTTGCGTAGGCCGCCGGCCGTCGTCCACCGCAAAGCATGGTACAACTCGACGGCAATGGGACACGGGATTGCAAGCCATCGTCGAGAAGCGCTGTGATGGATAATCAGTCGACCTTCATCTTGCCGTTGACACAAGCGGTGCTGAGACTGCTGAGGCTGTTCTCGCCCGGATTGTGGTTGGAGAGGTGGGGCATTTTCTCCTTTTGGGTGGTCGATCTTTGGGTGCTGTCTTGGACGCTTGCCGCGCTTGCGAGCTACGTCCTTTCGCTCTCGCCAATTGGCCAATGGCTCAGTCCGGCAATTGTGTTCTGCGGCGTGCTGAGGGTCGCGGAGATCATGGTCTTTCACTTCTCCGAGCTGCTCAGCTTCTCGACGTCGCACTACCGCCTACGGAGCTATCGCCGATCGATCGTTCTGCTGCTCCTGAACTACTGCGAGATCATCTTCTGGTTTGCCACCTTCTACTCGCTCATGAATGGTTCCAATCAAATCGTCGCCCATGCACCGGTTTCGATCTCGCCGCTGAGAGAAAGCATTTCGTTGATGGTGACCAACAGCACAGGACTGCTCGATTTGCGTGATAGCGTGCTGGGGTGGAGCACGGTTACGGCACAGTCGGCCCTGGGGCTCTTTTTGACCACTGTCGTGGCCGCTCGAATAATCGGACTGCTGCCGAAGCCGGCGACGCTCGATCCCGGTGAATGGCCGGAGGGAGACGCAGACGCTCAGTGCAACGAGATCCCACCGCAAGCTAATCCGCTATGACCCTCAAAATCCGCATCATCCCCTGCCTCGACGTGAAGGACGGCCGCGTGGTCAAGGGCGTCAACTTCGTTGACCTCGTCGACGCCGGCGACCCTGTCGAAGCCGCCGCGGCCTACGATGCCGCCGGCGCGGACGAGCTCTGCTTCCTCGACATCACCGCGAGCCACGAGAACCGCGACACGATCTTTCACATCGTCGAGCGGACGGCCGAGCGCTGCTTCATGCCGCTGACCGTCGGCGGTGGCGTGCGCACCATCGAGGATATCGGCCGGCTCTTGAATGCGGGCGCCGACAAGGTCTCGATCAACACCGCCGCCGTGAACAACCGCCAGTTCGTCAAGGAGGCGGCAGAGAAGTTCGGCTCCCAATGCATCGTGGTTGCTATCGACGCCAAGAAGGTGTCGCAGCCCGGCGAGCCCCACCGCTGGGAGATCTTCACGCACGGCGGGCGCACGCCGACCGGCATCGACGCTATCGACTACGCTCGCGAGGTCGTGGCGCTCGGCGCCGGCGAAATCCTGCTGACGTCCATGGACCGCGATGGGACCAAGGCCGGTTTCGACCTCGAGCTGACGCGCGCCATCGCGGATGCGGTCAGCGTGCCCGTCATCGCCTCGGGTGGCGTCGGCACGCTCGATCATCTCGTCGAGGGCATCACGCGCGGCCACGCGAGCGCCGTGCTCGCCGCCTCGATCTTCCATTTCGGCACGTATTCGATCGGACAGGCGAAGAGCCACATGGCCTCGGCCGGCATCGCCGTGCGGCCGCCCGATTGAGATACGCCTCCGCGAAGGCTAGGCGGCGACCGCGAGCTTCTGCTGACACTCCGATAGCACTGTGCCGAGCTGCGAGGCCGGCACCGGTCGGCTGAAGTAGGAGCCCTGCACCCGACGGCAGCCGACACGCGCCGCCGCGTTGAGCTCTTCGACCGTCTCGACGCCCTCAGCGACGCTGTGCATCGACAAGACCTGCGCGAGCATGGCGGCCGACTGAACGATCGCCGCGCTGTCCTCGTGGTTGGGTGCGTCCTTGATGAGCTTCCGCTCGATCTTGACCTCGTCGAAGGGATAAGCCCGGAGATTGCCGAGCGAGCCGCTCCCCTTGCCGAAATCGTCGAGCGCGATGCTTATGCCGAGCTTGCGCAGCTGGTGCAGCTTCTCGAGCGTACCCGAGGAATGGCGGTCGAAGAGCTGCTCGCCAATCTCGAGCTGCAGCTTTGCCGGATCGAGTTTGGCGTGGGCGAGCGCCGCCTTCACGTCGTGCACGAATTCCGTGCTCTGGAGCTGCAGTGCGGAGACGTTGACAGAAACGCGTATGTCGTTCGACCAGCGCACGGCGTCCGCGCAAGCCTGGCCGAGCACCCAGCGCCCGATGTCGAGGATCGCCCCCGAGCGCTCGGCGATAGGGAGAAAGTCTTCCGGCATCATCACGCCGTTGGTCGGATGGCGCCAGCGGATCAGCGCTTCGCAGCCGACCGCGTGCCGCGTGCGTAAGCTGAGTTCGGGCTGATAGTGCAGCTCGAACTGGTTGAGCGAGAGCGCGCTGCGCATGTCGCTCTCGAGCCTCCGCTGGCAGCCCATCTTGCGGCCGTCGCTGTTGTGGAACACCTCAAAGCCGCGGCGCCCGGCCGACTTGACGCTGTAAAGCGCGACGTCGGCATTCTTCAACAGCTCGTCCGCAGTCTTGCCGTTCTCGGGCGCTCTGACGATGCCGATGCTGGCGCCAATCGAGATGGTGTTGCCGAAGATGTGGTAGGGCTTCGAGATGTCGCGGAGCACCCGGCGCGCCAATCGCTCGCACTGATCGAGCTTGCGGGCGCCGGATTGAATGATCGCGAATTCATCGCCCCCGAGCCGGGCCAGGAAGTCTGACTTGCGCACGCTGCCGCGCAACCGCTGGGCGACCGCCTTCAGAAGCGCATCCCCGATCGGATGACCGAGCCTGTCGTTGACCTCCTTGAAGCAGTCGAGGTCGAGCCAGTGCAGGGCGAGCGAGGTGCCCTTGTGCAGGCCGCCGAGCGCGTTCTCGAACGTCTCGCGGAAATAGAAGCGGTTGGCGACGCCGGTCAGCGCATCGTGGCGGGCGAGCCACTCGATTTTTTCCTCGGCCCTGCGCTTCTCGGTGATGTCCTCCTGTATGTCGACCCAGCCGCCGTCGACGAGCGGTTGATAGGTCACCAGGAACTTGCGCCCGTCGGTGAAATCCTGGACGTGCGAGAAGGGCCGTCCCTTGGCGAGCTTGGCCATGTGATCGGCGAGCCACTTCGCCTGGTTTGCCACCTCTTCGGCGCCATCGCGCCCGGTGTCACGCTTCACATGGTAGCGGACGATGTCCGCCAACGGTGTGCCGGGGCGCGTCAGCTCCGCGGGCAGCGCATACATTTCACGATAGCTGTTATTGCAGACGATCAGGCGCTGCTGGGCATCAAACATCGACAGTCCGCGCACCATGTTGTTGAGCGCGATATCGAACCAGGTATTGAGCTGCTCGAGCTTCTTTTTCTGCTCGAGCAGGAGAGCCATTGGATCAAGCGCGGCAGGCGCAAAAGCTGCCTTTTGATTCGCAGAATCCCTGCGCCCGCCCTGGCCGGACTGGCCTCCAGCCTGCCGATTGTCGACCATTAAATTACAACCCCTACAACCTGAGCGTGTGCCTCCGACCCGACCGAAACGATATCCATGATCAGTGTTCGCCGGATTAAGTGGCTGCGGGGCCTTTCATGCAAAAACGAGGAAAGAGCGTAACCCCTTGGGGCGCGAAAATGTGGTGGTTGGCGCAAAAGCCGCGGCATTCGTTAAGCGACGCGCGACACAGCCATTAACGGCGGCGGGCCCGTGGGGACATTGTGATAATTATTTCCGTTGGCGCCGCTAAACTCCGATGCCGGGGGTTTTGGCATCGTAGAGGCACAGATCACGAATAAGGCAGGACGGGCATTCCGGCCGCCGCGCCTTGCACACATAGCGCCCGTGCAGAATGAGCCAGTGATGCGCGTGCAGGCCGTATTTCGGCGGGATGACGCGCAGCAGATCCTCCTCGACCGCGAGCGGCGTCTTGCCGTCCGAAAGGCCGGTCCGGTTGGCCACGCGAAAGACGTGCGTGTCGACCGCCAGCGTCGGCTCGCCAAAGGCGACGTTGAGGATGACGTTCGCCGTCTTGCGCCCCACACCCGGCAGCGCCTCGAGCGCCGCGCGCTCGCGCGGGACGTTGCCGCCGTGAGTATCGATGAGCTGGCGCGAGAGCAGGATCACGTTGCGCGCCTTGTTGCGGTAGAGCCCGATCGTCTTGATCTGCTCGCGCAGCTTATCCTCGCCGAGGCGCAGCATCTTCTCGGGCGTATCGGCGATCTTGAATAGGGCGCGCGTCGCCTTGTTGACGCCGGCGTCGGTCGCCTGGGCCGAGAGCACGACCGCCACCAGCAAGGTGAACGGGTTCTTGTATTCGAGCTCGCTCTTTGGCTCAGGGTTGGCGGCGGCGAAGCGGCGGAACATTTCAGCGATAGCAGCTTCGCTCAGCTTGGCGCGCCGCTTTGGGGCCGCTCTGCGCGCCTTCTTCGGCCGACGCCTGGTCGCGACATCTTTGCGGCTTGCGCGCGGCCGATCGAGGCTCTTCATTTTGGCTGTCCCACCGGATAGGGTTGAGCACATGACCGCAAAGCAGCCGGAAGCGCAACAGAACCAGCCCTTTCGCGCCATACTGCATCCACACCGTTCGCTTGGACCGACCGGCTTCCTCGTCCTGATGCTGGCGATCGGCGGGGTCAGCTTCGTGACCGGAATGGTGTTCCTGCTCATGGGGGCTTGGCCGGTGTTCGGCTTCTTCGGCCTCGACGTCGCGCTCGTCTATCTCGCGTTCCGGCTCAACTACCGGGCAGGACGCCTTTACGAGACGGTGGAGCTCACACCCGAGACGCTCACGGTCACCCGCGTCCATCCCTCGGGCAAACGCGAGAGCTTCGACTTCAATCCCTACTGGGTGCGCGTGCTGCTGGCGCAGGCGCCGCATGGCCGCACCGAGCTGCGCCTTGCCCTGCACGGACGCGAGTTCGCGTTCGGGCAGTTCCTGACCGACGACGAGCGGCGGGAGTTCTCCGATGCGCTCTCGGGTGCGCTGGTGGCAGCGCGCAATCCCCGTTTCTGAGAGCCCGATTCGGCTTACGGCGGCCGCGGAACTTACGCGGCTGCAATTGCGTTAACTCGGCGGAAACTAGCCGAAAAGTTGCTCCCAAAAGACTTCAATGAAGCGAAAGATCGCAAAAAGAGGCGGCGACTAGCTCTGCCTCGGCCAAACGAGGGACGACGGGGACTGGAGAATATCACATGCGTTTTCTGATCGGATGTATCCTCGGACTGGCTGCCCTTACTCCCTTGGCCGTCGTGGCCGCACGCGCGGTCGCCGTTCCCACCCCGCCGACCAATCTCGTCGTCGCCTCGGCTGACGCCCGGAACTGCACGCCCTACAACGGCCCCTTCGGGTACTACGGCAATCCGTGGTGCCAGACCGGCGGGCAACGCAACCTCGGGGCCGCTTGGCCGACGGCGGACATGCCGCGCCAGACCGACAAGCGCGAGCCGCCGATCAAGCGCTGATCGCCCTAAGCTCCCCAACATCGAACTCGCTTCGACCGTCTGCTTGTCTCGAGCGTACGGCCGAAGCTTTTCTGCGTTCCGCCGACCGGGTACGGTTGATCGGCCCAGGCCAATTCGAGGCGAACACGCGAAAAATCCGCACCCGGAATCGACCGGAATCGCAACCGCGTGCGAGCATCGATTGGGCAGGCGGCGCCATCACCGAAGCGCTGCAACCAATGGCGCCGAAATGGAGGAAGCCATGCATCGTCTCGTAGCCGCAGCCGCGGTGCTCGCCGCTTTGCCTGCCATTGCGCCCAGCGCTCACGCTGCAAGCGTTCCAGCCGTGAGCCGTCCGGCCGGCGCAGTCATTGCCGTGCAAGAGCGGCAGCAGCGGTCGCAAAGGGATTGCACGCCCTACAACGGGCCGTTCGGCTTCTACGGCAACGTCTGGTGCCAGCCGCCGAATGAGCAGTCCTACATGCGCAACCTCGGATCGAGGTGGCCTATGGAGACGCCGCCGTCGCTCAGAAACCCAAAGCCGGCGACGAACAATTCCGACTGGTAGAGGCGCACTCCGGTCCTCGGCGCGGATTGCCACCGAGCTCTCTCGGCTCGGGTCCGTGTAAGCGCGCGCATCGCGAGGCGGCGTAAAGGCTTTCCTAAAGCCGTGCCTATCCATTTGCCTCCAATTCGAAACGAACACGCGCAAAAGGCGATCGCTTGCGCGACCGGAATCGCAATGCCGCACCGGTAACCTTAAGGCGACCGGCGGAAATGGCCGGCGCATTGCAGATCAACGGCGTCGAACACGAGGAAGCCCATGCGTTCTTTGCTTGCCTGCGCTCTCATCCTTGGAGCGAGCTTGCCCGTCGCAGCCCCGGCGGCGAGCGCGGCAGATTTTCCCCATGTCGCTAACCGCGCCGCCGGCGTGGTCGTGACGGTCCAGAGCCGGCAGTATGCTCGCCCTCAGCGCGATTGCACGCCCACGGCCGGGCCCTTCGGCTTTTACGGTAACATCTGGTGCCAGCCCGCCAACGAAGCCTCCTACATGCGCAACATCGGCGCCGGCTGGCCCATGCAGACCCCGCCCAGCCTGAAAGCCAAGCGCCCTCAGCGCGGCACCGACTGGTAGGTTCTCTTCGATGCGCGAACGTCGTGACGCCCCGGCATCGCCCGGGGCGTTGGCGTTTTTGGGCGCTCAGTGGAAGCGGCCGCCCTTCTGCAGGACCTCGATCTTGTAGCCGTCGGGGTCCTCGATGAAGAAGAATTTCCCGAACGGCTTGCCGTCGTGCGTCATCTGCTTGATGTCCTTCGGCGCGAGCCCCGCAGCGGTCATGCGCGCACGCTCGGATTCGAGATCGTCGGTGACGAAGGCCAGGTGCCCGTAGCCGTCGCCGAGCTTGTAGGGCTCGGCGCGGTCCTTGTTGACGGTGAGCTCGACCTCGAAGTCGTTTTGCGGACCGCGCATGTAGATGAGCGTGAAATCGGGGAAGTCGACGCGGTCGGCCACCTTCAGCCCGAAGGCCTTGCTGTAGAAATCGACGGAGCGCGCCTCGTCCGCGACGCGCACCATCATGTGGATCGGTTTCGCCATCTTTTTCCTCCCGTTGCGCAGGTTCGCATGGGCGCGGCTCTAGAGCCAGGGCCGCGCGACCTGCGTCTTTTCCTCGAAGGCGTCGATCGCCTTCTGCTTCTCGAGCGTCAGCCCGATGTTATCGAGCCCGTTCAAGAGGCAGTGCTTGCGGAAGGGATCGATGTCGAACTTGATCACGCCGCCGTCGGGGCCGCGGATCTCCTGACTCTCGAGATCGACCGTCACCGTCGCGTTCGATCCGCGGCTCGCGTCGTCCATGAGCTTGTCGACGTCGGCCTGCGGCAGCTTGATCGGCAGGATGCCGTTCTGGAAGCAGTTGTTGTAGAAGATGTCGGCGAAGTCCGTCGCGATGATGCAGCGGATGCCGAAATCCAGAAGCGCCCACGGCGCGTGCTCGCGCGACGATCCGCAGCCGAAATTCTCGCCGGTGACAAGGATCGTCGCGCGGCGGTAGGCGGGCTGATTCAGCACGAAGCCAGGGATCTCCTTGCCGGCCTCGTCGAAGCGCATCTCGAAGAACAGGCTCTTGCCGAGCCCAGTGCGCTTGATCGTCTTCAGAAATTGCTTCGGGATGATCATGTCGGTGTCGACGTTGCGCATGGGGAGCGGCGCGGCGACCCCGGTCAGCTTGGTGAATTTCTCCATCGTCTCCTCGTTGGCGCTTCAGGTCCGCAGGCCATCGGCGAGCGCCCGGAAATAACCCTCCGCCGAAGCCAGGCGGTCGATGTGGATCGGCTTGCGGCCGCAAACCACGCATTGGCGCAGCTCGCCCGGCCGCAACTGTTCGAGCCGCCTTTTAACGCCTGCGAGCTTGCGTCCGTCAAGGTGATGCTCGAGCACGCCGACGAGGGTCTCTATATAGCCGCTAATGCGGCCGAGCTCCCGGATCGCGGCTGTCGCGGCCGGCTTGTCCTGTGGCCCCGCTTCGAGACACTGCAGTGCGTCGCCGGCGCGGGCGAGAGTCGCGGCGATCTCATCGGCATAGGCCGCAACGCGCAAGCGCCGCTTGCGGTCGAGCGCGGTGAGCGCGCCGAGCCAGCCGTGCACGGTCTCGGCGAGACGGAGGAGCTGGAGGGCGTAGTCGGTGAGCGGCAAGGCAGCCGGCCTCGCGGGGGCGGAGCGCTGAGCCCACGAGGATAGGCGCGGCGCTGGAGGCGGGGATAACCGGAGCGCTGGCTGTGCCGGCTAGCGGATGCGGTCTTCCATGAAGCACTGGCGCATGTACTCGCAGCGGTGCGAGCCGGAGAAATGCATGCTGTCGCCTTTCGCCGGCGAGATGAACTGGCAGATCTCCTCGACGCCGCCGGGGGACAGCCATCCCTGCCGGCGCCCGCGCTGCACGGCAAAGCAGTCGGCAGTCTCCTCGTCCGGCCCGCGGAACTGGTGCCCGCACTCGTGCGAGTAGATCCACAGCTTTACCGGCGTCGTCACCTTGGACAGCAGCCGCATGTTCATGATGAGGAAGCCGGGATAGGCGGCGCCGTAGTCGTCGAGCTTGTTGTCGATGATCGTCGGCCGCATGCCGCAGAAGAGCTTGATGCCGTCGAGCACGAACTCGCCGGAGGGCACGAGCGTCGCCTCGCCGCCCGTGTGCTGGATGTATTCCTCAGGCGTTGGAGACGTATTCTCCTGCGTGGCCGCGGACACCGACAATGCCAGCAAAACGACGAGCCCTGCAGCCAGGCGGGATGAACCGCGGCGAATCCGCATGATCGAACTCTTGAGAGTGCCCCGAACTGTGTTGCGTCAACATGGCGTGCTTTCAAGCGCCGCACAAGCATGCCGCCCGCGGTTGCCTTAACTTGTTGTGGTGTGTCGAAAGGACGCCCGCTTCACGTGCCCGCTGCCGCTTCGATGCGTTCCATGTCGTCGTCGGAAAAGCCGAAGTGATGGCCGATCTCGTGCACCAAGATGTGGGCGACGAGACGGCCAAGCGTTTCCTCGCCCTCGGCCCATTCCTCCAGGATCGCGCGCCGGTAGAGGAACACCATGTCCGGCTGGAGTGGCAGATCCATCACACTCTTATGATCGAGGCTGACGCCGTGATAGAGGCCCATGAGGTCGAACGGGCTCTCGATGCCGAGCGAATCGAGCACCTCGTCGGTGGCGAAGTCCTCCACGCGAATCAGCAGGTCGGTGGCCTTGGCACGGAACTCCTCGGGAAGACGCTTCCAGGCATCCGCCGCGAGCACCTCGAAGTCGGCGAGCGTCGGCGCGGTCGCGCTTTCCCATTGAGCCGGCTTCATCGAGGTCCGGCCGGCTTCTTGGCCACGACGATCGCCTCCTGCAACGTAAACGTGAGGCCGCCGTCGGTCGTGCGCGGGCGCAGGAACGTCGCGAGCCGCGGCTCGGCGAGCATGCCCTCGAGCCGGACCACGGTGGCCGCGTCGCATCGCATGCGCTGCGTCCACGGCTCAAACGCGACGTCCTGATCCATGCGCTCGGAGCGGATGTCGGCAAAGCCTCTGCGCGTGAGCAACGCCGACCACTCGGCGAGGCTGAGACAGCGGCCGTGGCTTGGGTCGCGCAGCTTCTCGTAGTCGTTGTAGTCGGCTGCGGTCCGGTCGGCCTCCTCGCGCGAGGCGCCGGGAAGGATGTCGGTGTCAGGGCTGATGTTGTCGACGAGCGCGAAGACGCCACCCGGCTTCAGCACGCGCCAGGATTGGGACACGAAGCCGGCGGGATCGGGAAAGTGATGCGCCGCAAGCCGGCACGTCACCAGATCGAAGCTCTCGTCGGGGAAAGGAAGCGCTGCCGCTTCGGCGTGCATGGTCTCGACGTTGCCGAGCCCGCGTTGCGCCGCGAGTTTGCCCGCTTCGGCCAACATCTCGGCGGTGATGTCGCTGGCGACGACGTGCTCCACGTGCGGGGCAAGCGCGAGCGCCGTGTGGCCCGCACCGGTCGCCACATCGAGCACGCGCCAATGGCGCTGCGGGGCGACAAGCGCAACGAGGCGCGCGAGGCTTTCGCCCTTCGCGTGCACGGTCGAGGCGGCATAGTCGGCGGCCGCCGCGCCGAATTTCTGCTGGACGAGTGAGCCTGCCATGGATGACCCGCGGGACGCCTAGCCCCAGCTCCGGATGTCGACGAAATGGCCTTCGATGGCGGCAGCCGCCGCCATGATCGGCGACAACAGATGCGTGCGCCCGAGCCGCCCCTGGCGGCCCTCGAAGTTGCGGTTCGAAGTCGAGGCGCAGCGCTGCTGCGGCTTCAACTGGTCGGGGTTCATGCCGAGGCACATGGAGCAGCCGGGCTCGCGCCATTCAAAGCCCGCATCCTTGAAGATCTTGTCGAGCCCTTCCGCCTCCGCCTGCGCTTTGACGAGGCCGGAGCCGGGCACGATCATCGCGTAGGCGAGCCGGCTGGAGATCTTCTTGCCCTCGACGAGCTTGGCCACCGCGCGCAAGTCCTCGATGCGGCCGTTGGTGCACGAGCCGATCCAGACGACGTCGAGCGGGATGTCCGTCATCTTGGTGCCGGGCTTCAGACCCATGTACTCGAGCGCGCGCTGCATGGAGGCGCGCTTGTTCTCGTTCTCGACCTTCGCCGGATCCGGCACCACGCCGGTGATGGCGGTGACGTCCTCCGGGCTCGTGCCCCAGGTGACGATCGGCGGCAGCTTGGCGGCGTCGAGCCTAACCTCGGTGTCGAAGTGCGCGCCTTCGTCGGTATGCAGCGTCTCCCAGTGACGCATGGCGATGTCCCAAGCCGCACCCTTGGGCGCCTTGGGGCGGCCCTTGATGAAGGCGTAGGTCGTCTCGTCCGGCGCGATCATGCCGGCGCGCGCGCCGCCCTCGATCGACATGTTGCAGACGGTCATGCGGCCTTCCATCGACAGCGAGCGGATCGCCTCGCCCGCGTACTCGATGACGTGGCCGGTGCCGCCGGCAGTGCCGATCTCGCCGATGATGGCGAGGATGATGTCCTTGGCGGTGACGCCGGCCGGCAGCTTGCCGTCGACGACAACGCGCATGTTCTTGGCCTTGTTCTGGATCAGCGTCTGGGTCGCGAGCACGTGCTCGACCTCGGACGTGCCGATGCCGTGCGCAAGCGCGCCGAAGGCGCCGTGCGTCGAGGTATGGCTGTCGCCGCAGACTATCGTGGTGCCCGGCAAGCGTGAACCCCTGCTCGGGGCCGACCACGTGCACGATACCCTGACGCATATCGAGCTCGTTGAAATACTCGACGCCGAACTCCTTGGCGTTGTTGGCGAGCGTTTCGACCTGCACGCGGCTCTGCTCGTCGTCGATGCCGTGGCTGCGGTCGGACGTCGGCACATTGTGGTCGACGACGGCGAGCGTCTTCTCGGGCGCGCGCACCTTGCGGTTCGACATGCGCAGGCCCTCGAAGGCCTGCGGGCTCGTCACCTCGTGGATGAGGTGGCGGTCGATATAGAGGAGGCACGTGCCGTCCGGCTGCCGCTCGACGACATGGTCCTCGAAGATCTTGTCGTACAACGTCTCAGGCATTCCGCGCCTTCTCTATTGGCTCGCGCAGCTAAGGACCGTCCGGCATCGGCCGAACGCCCGCGCCGATGGACATAGGCGTAATTCGAGGAATCCCTAGCCCGCTGCTAAGAGAAACCGTGGGCTTAGATAGCGTCTCGACCGCCAGGCCGCAATTGCCGCCAAAGCCCCGGGTTTCTCAATCTTTCCACTGCCGCGCCTTGGCGACGAGGAAGTCGCGCAGAACCTGCACCTTCTTGGAGGATTTGAGCTCCTCCGGATAGACGAACAGGATCGGCAGCGTCGGCGGGTCGATCTCGGTCAGCACCGGCACCAGGTCGGCCTCGTTGTCGGTCATGTAGTCGGGGATCATGCCGATGCCGATGCCGGAGCGGATGGCGTAGCGCAGCGCGACCACGCTGTTGGCCCGGAACGCCGGCTCGCGCGGCCCCTTGCCGTCGCGCCCCACCGTCTCGATCCACGTGATGGCGGACAGGTGCTGCGCCGGCTGGCCCGCATAGGAGACGATGCTGTGCTGGTCGAGCTCCTCCAGCGTCTTGGGCGCGCCGAAGCGGCGGACGTATTGCGTCGAAGCGTAGGCGCGCACCCGGCTCGTGAAGAGCGCGCGCCGGATCAGGTCGGTCTGTCCCGGCTCGCGCGTCCAGATCGCCACGTCGGCTGCGCGCATGCCGATGTCCATCTGGTCGTCGTTGAGCAAGAGCTCGACCCGGATCTCCGGGTAGAGCTCGTGGAACTCGCGCAACCGCTGCGTGAGCCACACCGTGCCGAAGCCGACGGGAGCCGTGATGCGCAGCTCCCCCGTGGGCTTGGAGGTCGTGTCGGAGAGCAGCGTCTCGGCCGTGTGCAGCTTGCTGATGACGTCGGAGGTCGCCCGGTGCAGGAGCTCGCCCTGCTCGGTGAGCACGAGGCCGCGGGCGTGGCGGTGGAACAGCACGACCTTCAAGTCGCGTTCCAAGGCCGAGACCTGTCGGCTCACCGCCGACTGGCTCATGTGCAGCGCATCACCGGCGTGCGTGAAGCTGCCCGCCTCCGCCGCCGCATGAAAGATTCTCAGCTTGTCCCAGTCCATGGATCAGGCCCTTTGGACGTCGCGAAGTCGCCGGCTCGGTGGTACGGGCGCAAGCAACGGCGCTCGGACAAGTTGCATCCGCAAATGAGCGCTACTGCTGAGACGGCCACTTATTGTGCAGTGCAACTTAAACCAGCCTGAAGCGCATGGATAGGGCGCGGCAGATGCATACCTGCCGCACGGCTATAAGCCGCGGGCACCTTCTCAAGTTTCAGGGTGTCCCTGCGTCGAAGCGCGCGTGCGGGTTATTCCGCCGCCTCGGCGTCGTGCTCGATCTCCAGCGTCGCGAAGTAGCGCTCGGCTTCGAGCGCGGCCATGCAACCCATGGCCGCTGCGGTCACGGCCTGACGGTAGACCTCGTCCTTCACGTCGCCGGCTGCGTAGACGCCAGGGATGGCGGTCGCGGTGGAGTCGGGCTTGCTCTTGAGGTAGCCCGAGTGCGTCAGCTCGAGCTGGCCCTTGAACAGCTCGGTCGCCGGCGCGTGCCCGATGGCGATGAAGACGCCGTCGGCCGGGATCTCGCTCGTCTTGCCGGTCTTGGTGTTCTTCAAGCGCACGCCCGTCACCGACTTGGGATCCTCATGTCCGAGAATCTC
Source organism: uncultured Alphaproteobacteria bacterium (assembly GCA_963817485.1). GTDB lineage: Bacteria > Pseudomonadota > Alphaproteobacteria > Rhizobiales > Hyphomicrobiaceae > Hyphomicrobium_A. The sequence continues at coordinate 77,678 of CAWFOR010000026.1, forward strand.
GTCGACGGCGCTGTCCCAGATCACGTTGATCTTCGTATTCTTGAGCAGCCGCTGCTGCAGGATCTTCTCGGCGCGGAAGTGGTCGCGGCGGTGCACGACGGTGACGCGCCGGGCGAAGTTGGTGAGGAAGATCGCCTCCTCGACGGCGGTGTTGCCGCCGCCCACGACGACCACGTCCTTGCCCTTGTAGAAAAAGCCATCGCAGGTGGCGCATGCGGACACGCCGTGGCCCTTGAACTTCTCTTCCGACGGGATGCCGAGCCAGCGCGCCTGCGCACCCGTGCAGATGATGAGCACGTCGCAGGTGTAGACCGTGCCGCTCTCGCCCTCGAGCCGGAACGGGCGCTTCTGCAGATCGACCTTGGAAGATCTGGTCGAGCACGACCTCGGTGCCGACGTGCTCGGCCTGCGCCTGCATCTGCTCCATGAGCCAGGGGCCCTGGATCACGTCGGCGAACCCGGGGTAGTTCTCGACATCTGTAGTTATGGTTAGCTGGCCGCCGGGCTGTGAGCCCTGGATCAGGAGCGGATTGAGCATGGCGCGCGCGGCGTAGATGGCGGCCGTGTAGCCGGCCGGTCCGGAGCCGAGGATGAGCACCTTGGCGTGCCTGGTTTCGGTCATCGCGATGCTTCTCCTGCCCCCGAACGCCGCGGATTTTAAGCCCTGCGGCGCTTAAGATTGGGCGCCACTTAAGGCTGTGCAAGTCCCATGGTCAATGCGCGGAATTAGGCTTTGCGTGGAAGAAATCGGCCGCGCCCGATCTCCCCAAATCATTGGGCCTTTTTCGCTGGGTACGGTAGCTTGTTATGGGGAGCGAAGGACCGTTTGGGGGTTTTGACATGTCGAGCGTCATGGGCAGGGCCACGTCGGCGGCATACGGGGTTTTCGATCGCGCGTGGACGGCATCCTGTTTTCCGCTGATCGCGTTCCTCAACCTGATCTTCCGTCCCGACCCGGAGACAGGCGCGGTTGCCTGGTGGAGAATCGCAGGCTGGGTTGTCGTCAACACCGCGCTGCTGTCCTTCGCGGTGACGCAGCTCGACTGGCGCAATCTGTTCTGGGCGCTCGTCGTGTTTCTCGTCATCCACATCCTCATCATGATGAGCAGCTTGCGCATCATGTACGAGGAGAAGCGCGTCATGGAAGGTTCGATGAAGGCGGAGGCCATGCGCTTCTCCGCACTTGATGCGGTCAACGACATGTCGATTCTGGCGTCCTCGGTCGTCTTCTATGTGGCCGGCCTCGCGGCGCTGATCGAGGCGATCGAACGTTCCGGCATGGCGACGATCCTGCGCCACAGACCCACGCTCAACAGCGAGTACAACGAGTACCTCGCCTGCGTCCTCAACGAGGTCCCGATCGTCAACTCGATCGTCAACATGGCCGCCAACCTCGCGAAGTACTCCGACAACGTGACGGCACAGATCGTCTACAACGGCTGGACCGGCAACGGCGTGCGCCTGCTCATCGTCACCACCGTCAGCGTGATCGTCGTGCGCGCGCTGCTTCTACGCTTCCAGCAATGGAGCCAGCAGATCGCCATGGCGCACGGGTTGGAGAGCGGTACGGTGAGCGCGGAGGGCGTGAAGAAGCGGCTGGTGCGCGTACCCACGACTCTAAATAGCCACCTCATGACCTCGGCGTTGACACACCCCGATACGCTCGTGCGCAAGCGCGCACTCGCCGCCATGGCTAAGCTCGAGGTGCCGCACTTCGCCCGCGACTTCCTGATGAAGCTCGATACGCATCTGGAGCGCGACCTTGGCCTTGCGCACATCCGCGAGGCCTGCGCGACGATGAGCGCGTCCGCGCGCGAGAAGCTCGGAGGCGAGCTGGCACCCATCCTCGAAAAGCAGATGGGCTCCATCAAGGACGCCATCGACATGCAGACACGCGCCCGGCTGGAAGAGCTGAAATCGATGCTGAAACGCGCCTGAGCGGAGCCGTGCAAAACCGGGGGTGGGGCGCACATGGATGACCGCACGGGCGCCAGCGCATCAAGCCCGCCGACGACGGACCTCGCCGACGCCGCGCGCCGCCTCAAGGCCATCGTCATCGGCTCGTCCGGCAACCTCGTCGAGTGGTACGACTTCTACACCTACTCCGCCTTCGCGCTCTATTTCGCTTCCGCCTTCTTCCCGCAGGGCAGCCAGACAGCGCAGCTCCTCAACACCGCGGCGATCTTCGCGGTCGGCTTCCTCATGCGGCCCATCGGCGGATGGCTGTTCGGGCATTTCGCCGACCGCCACGGACGCCGGCTGTCGCTCACGGTCTCCGTCCTCCTGATGTGCTTTGGCTCGCTCATGATCGCGGTCATGCCGACCTACGACACGATCGGCCTTGCCGCGCCCATCGTGCTGCTGGTTGCCCGCCTCATCCAGGGACTGAGCCTCGGCGGCGAGTACGGCTGCAGCGCCACGTATCTGTCCGAGATGGCACACCCCGATCACCGCGGCTTCTATTCGAGCTTTCAGTACGTGACGCTGATCGGCGGGCAGCTCATCGCCATGCTGGTGCTGCTGGTGCTGCAGCGGCTTCTGCTCACGCCCGACCAGCTCGAGGACTGGGGCTGGCGCATCCCGTTCGCGATCGGGGCGGGGCTCGCGGTCGTCGTCTATTTCATGCGCCGCGACATGGACGAGACGGATGCGTTCCTGGATGCGCGCGAGCTTGGCGACTTTTCCAACCCGCTGCGAGAGCTCATGCAGCACCCGCGCGAGGTGGCAATCGTGGTCGGCCTCACGCTCGGCGGCACCATCGCCTTCTATACCTACACGACCTACATGCAGAAGTTCCTGGTGAACTCGTCGGGGCTCTCGAAGGACACCTCGACCGTCATCTCGGCGGCGAGCCTCTTCTGCTACATGTGCCTGCAGCCGGTGGTCGGCGCAATCTCCGACGTGGTCGGGCGGCGCCCGGTGCTCTTGTCGTTCGGCGTTCTCGGGACGCTGCTAACGGTGCCGATCCTCACGGCGCTGGAGGGCACGAAGGACGCCTGGACCGCCTTCCTGCTCATCATGGCCGCGCTTGTCATCGTGAGCGGCTACACCGCGATCAACGCCATCGTAAAGGCCGAGCTGTTCCCGACGCGGGTGCGCGCCATCGGCGTCGGCTTTCCCTACGCCGTCACGGTTGCCCTGTTCGGAGGCTCGGCCGAGTACGTGGCGCTCTATTTGAAGGAGATCGGCCACGCGCGGGCGTTCTACTGGTATGTGACGGGGTGCATTTTCGTCTCGCTGACGGTTTATGCGCTCATGCGCGACACGCGTCGTCACAGCGCCATGGAGCGATCAGGGTAAAAGCCGCGGGCTGGCGGGCGGGAGCGCGATGTGCTAGGTCCGCGCATCTTTTGCGCTGCACAAAGCCTCTGATGAACCTGAGAAACATCGCGATTATCGCCCACGTCGACCATGGCAAGACGACGCTTGTCGACGAGCTCCTGAAGCAATCCGGCTCGTTCCGCGAGGGCCAGCGCGTGGCTGAGCGGGCGATGGATTCCAACGACCTGGAACGCGAGCGCGGCATCACCATCCTCGCCAAGTGCACCTCGGTCCTGTGGAAGGGCACGCGCATCAATATCGTCGACACGCCGGGCCACGCCGATTTCGGCGGCGAGGTCGAGCGCATCCTGAACATGGTCGATGGCGTTGTGGTGCTGGTCGACGCTTCCGAGGGCCCGCTGCCGCAGACCAAGTTCGTGGTCTCCAAGGCCTTGAAGCGCGGGCTCCGCCCCATCGTCGTCATCAACAAGATCGACCGCCCCGACGAGCGCCATCTCGATGTGCTGAACGAGATCTTCGATCTCTTCGCCAACCTCGACGCCACCGACCTGCAGCTCGACTTCCCCGTGCTCTACGGCTCCGGCCGCGACGGTTGGATGGCCACCTCGCCCGAGGGGCCCAAGGACAATCTCGATCCGCTGTTCGATCTCGTCGTCTCCCACGTCCCTGCACCCAAGGTGGAGGCGGGGCCCCTGCGCATGCTGGCGACGACGCTCGAAGCCGATCCGTTCCTCGGCCGCATCCTCACCTGCCGCATCTCCTCGGGCGTGCTCAAGGCCGGGCAGCCCTTGAAAGCGCTCAACCGCAACGGCGAGCTCGTCGAGAATTTCCGCGTGCAGAAGGTGCTGGCCTTCCGCGGGCTCGAGCGCACGCCGGTCGAGCAGGCCGAGGCGGGCGAGATCGTCGCCGTCGCCGGCATGAGCGAGGCGACCGTTGCCGACACGCTGTGCGACCCTTCGATCGATACCCCGCTGCCGGCACAGCCGGTCGACCCGCCGACCTTGTCGATGACCTTCCGCATCAACGACGGCCCGTTCGCCGGCCAGGAAGGCGATAAGGTGCAGAGCCGCGTCATCCTCGAGCGCCTGATGAAGGAAGCCGAGCGCAACATCGCCATCAAGGTCACGGTGTCGGAGGACAAGGATGCCTTCGACGTCGCCGGCCGCGGCGAGCTCCAGCTCGGCATTCTGATCGAGAACATGCGCCGCGAAGGCTTCGAGCTCACGGTTTCGCGGCCGAAGGTCGTGTTCAAGACGGACGCAGCCAGCGGCGAGAAGCTCGAGCCGGTCGAGGAGGTCATCATCGACGTCGACGAGGGCTTCACCGGCGTCGTCGTGCAGAAGCTGTCGGAGCGCAAGGGCGAGCTGTTGGAGATGCGCCCCTCGGGCGGCGGACGCCAGCGCATGGTGTTCCATGTGCCGACGCGCGGGCTCCTGGGCTACCAGAGCGAGCTTCTGTCGGACACGCGCGGCACGGCCGTGTTGAACAAGCTGTTCCACGCCTATGCGCCGTTCAAGGGCGAGATCGCCGTCGCGCCGTACGGGCGTGCTCATCTCCAACTCTGCCGGCGAGGCGGCGGCCTACGCCATCTTCAACCTGCAGGATCGCGGGCCCTTCATGATCGGCGCGCAGACGCGCGTCTACGAGGGCATGATCGTCGGTGAGCACACGCGCGACAACGATCTCGAAGTCAATGTCGTGAAAGGAAAAAAGCTCACCAACGTGCGCGCTTCCGGCAAGGACGAGAACGTGCTGCTGACGCCTCCGATGAAGCTCACGCTGGAAAAGGCGATGGCCTACATCACCGACGACGAGCTCGTCGAGGTGACGCCGAAGTCTATTCGGCTGCGCAAGCGCTGGCTCGATCCCAACATGCGCAAGAAGATGGAGCGCTCACGCGATCGCGAAGTGGCGTGAGTGAAAATTACCCTCTGCGCCGTTGTTCGCTTGAGATGTTATTGTTATAGCGTTGCTGGTTATCGCCGCATTCCAGAGGAGACCACAATGCGTAAGCCGTTGATCCTGGCCATCGCCGCCGCCGCGCTGTGCAGCACCGCTGCGCTGGCCGATTCCAAGCCGTCCGCCGACGAGGCGACGAAGGTGAAAGCAACGCTCACCGAATGGGGCTGCGAAGGCGGCACGATCGAAAAAGAGACCGAGGCCAGCGGCGTGTTCGAGGTGGACGACGCCAAGTGCAAGGGCGCCCAGTACGACATCAAGCTCGACAGCGCGTTCAAGATCATCAACATCACGCGCGACTGAAAGCGTAGCGAATAGCTCGCTCGACGAATTTCGTGCGCCGGTCGACCCATCGGCCGGCGCAATGCTTTGAGCGGTCCCCTGCACCTGCTAAGCACGCCTCAGGCATTGCGAGGCCCGCGCGTGGCATTCCGAAAATCCGACCAAGGGCGCCTGAGCGTCTCTGCCGACCTGAAATGGCCGGTGGGCGTCACGCCGCCGCCCGAGTTCCAGACCGCAGTCGATTTCGCGCGCGACGACGAGGGCCACCTCTTCGTCACCGGACGCGCCGGCACCGGAAAATCGACGCTCCTGCGCGCCATGCGCGAGATGATCACGCAGGAGGCCGTCGTGCTGGCGCCGACGGGGCTCGCGGCAGTGAACGTCGGCGGCCAGACCATCCACTCCTTCTTCGGCTTTCCGCCGCGGCTCATCCGCCCCGACGATATCCGCCGCAGCCGCAACGGCCGGCTCATGCGCAAGCTCAAGGCCATCATCATCGACGAGGTGTCGATGGTGCGCTCCGACCTGATGTGGGCCATCGACCAATCGCTGCGCATGAACCGCGGGCGCCCGCGCGAAGCCTTCGGCGGCGTTCGGCTCATCCTGTTCGGCGATTTGCATCAGTTGCCCCCGGTCGTGCAGGGTGCCGAGGTGGCCGAGCACCTAGAAAGCGCGCACGGCGGGCCGTTCTTCTTCCAGGTGCCCGCCTTGATGGAAGGCGCCGGAGTGTCGCTGATCGAGCTCGAGCGCGTGTTCCGTCAGAGCGACGAGACACTCTTGCGCGTCTTGAACCGCGTGCGCGACGGCGAGGCGACCGAGGAGGATCTGGCCGTCCTCAACGAGCGCGCGCACGCCATCCGCACGCTCGGCGAAGGGGACGCCTACGTGATCCTCACGCCCACGAATGCCGCCGCGCAGCGCATCAACATGGCCTACCTCGAAGCGCTTCCCGGCAACGTGACGACCTACGAGGCCGGCATCTCCGGCGAGTTCGGCGACAGTGCGCACCCGACGGATGCCACGCTGCTGCTCAAGGTCGGCGCGAAGGTGATCCTCCTGCGCAACGACCCGGACCGGCGATGGGTCAATGGCTCGATCGCAAGAGTTCGCGCGGCTGGAGAAGTCGCGCGTGTGGATCGAGATCGACGGCAAGGTGCACGAGATCGAGCCCGCGTCGTGGGAAGCGCGGCGCTACGCATTCGACCAGGCGGCGGAGAAGATCGAGGAGAAGGTGACGGGCACGTTCCGGCAGTTCCCGCTGCGCCACGCCTGGGCGCTCACCATCCACAAGTCGCAGGGGCTCACGCTCGACCGCGTCTACATCGATCTCGGGCGGGGAACCTTTGCGCACGGACAGGCGTATGTCGCTTTATCGCGGTGCCGATCACTCGAAGGTCTCGCCCTCGCGCGGCCGCTCCGGCCATCGGACATCCTTTTCGACCGGTCGGCGATGGGCTACCGCGACAAATTCCCGCGCCTCTGATTGCGCCGGGTCAATGCACCAAGCGCAAGGCTCGGCTAGCAGGAGCACACGGGATTAAGCTCTAAGCAACCGGTTATATTGCATCGCAATAAATAAATGTTGCGCTGCACAAAAACCTCGCGTATAAAGTCGGGGTCTCATGGCTCCCTCGAGCGAAATCAATTCTGCGCCTGACGAGCCGCCCCGTCGCGTACTACGCCCTTTCATATGGAGACCGTCATGACCGACCAATTCACCCGCCAGGCACAAGACATGCTGGCGGCCGCCAAAGAGGCACGCATCCCCGAGAACGTCCAGGCCTTCGCCGAGGATAGCGTCGCCAAGACCCGCGAGGCCTATTCCAAGATGAGCGCCGCCACCAAGGATAGCGTCAAGGCGATGCAGGAGATCGTGCTCGCCGCGCAGGCCGGCGCCAAGACCTTCGGCGAGAAGATGCTGCATACCGCCACCGTGAACGCCGAGGCGGCATTCGACGCCGCCGAAGCCATGGCCAAGGCCAAGACCGTTCCCGAGATGGCGCGCCTGCAGGCCACCTACATCCAGCAGCAGCTCGCCACGGCCAGCGCGCAGACGAAGGAGTTCTTCGAGCTGTCGAACAAGATCGGCCGGCAGACGCTGGAAAGCATGAATGCCGTCGCCAGCAAGACCTTCGACCAGATAAAGAACGTCGGCTAACGCCTCCGACGATCGACACTCTCAATGCCGCACGCTAGAGGGGCCCGCATTATGGCGGGCTCCTTTTTTGTTTACTGTGGCCCGACTTTCGGCAAACTGTTAGGTCCCGATAGGGGATACGAAATCCGGGCCGGCCGCTCGGCTGGTCCGCCCAACGCAAAGTCTTTCGATGCTGGGCGCGAGCGCACATTGCGAGATCCGCCGGGGCAACCTCACGGACGCGCCGGCACTGAGCGAGGTGTTCCGCCAGACGTGGAGTCAGGCCTACCTCGGCATTATTCCGCAAGCGCACCTCGAGAGCATGATCCGCCGCCGCGGCGCGGACTGGTGGACGACGACGATCAAATCCGGAAACGGCGTGCTCGTGCTGCAGGTGGGCGGCGAGGTCGCCGGCTACGCGACGCTCGGCGCGGCGCGGGTGCGGGGCGAGTACGAGGGCGAGATCTACGAGATCTACATCACGCCGACGCATCAGGGCCTGGGCTTCGGCGAGCGGCTGTTCGAGGCCTGCCGCCATCAGCTCGACACTCGGCAGATGTGCGGCCTCATCGTCTGGGCGCTGGCCGACAACACCACTGCCGCCGACTTCTACTGGCGGCGTGGCGGTCGCCCGGTCGGCGTCGGCTTCGAGCGCTTCGGACCGCGCAAGCTCAAGAAGATCGCCTACGCGTGGGACTGACCGGGGACTGACCGGCGCCGGCACCATCCCCTCCCTAAAACTCCGGCTTGGCTTCGGCTGAGGATTGCTCCTGCTGCAGCGCGGCCAAGCGGGGCGGCGCTCTTCCTATCGGCGGAGGGCGTTGCTATACCCCGCCCCACTCTCGCCGTTCGAACTCGAGGTCTCCGATGAAGATCGCCGTGATGGGCGTTGCCGGCCGCATGGGCCAGGAGCTCGTGCGCGCGGTCAACGCGGTGGAGGGCTGCACGATCTCGGGCGCGGTCGAACGGCCGGATTCGCCCGCCATCGGGCAGGACATCGGCGTGCTCGCCGGCATCGGGCCGCTCGGCGTCGCGGTCAGCGCCGACGCGCTCGAGGTGATTGCCGGCTCCGAAGGCATCCTCGACTTCACGACGCCCAAATCGACCGTCGAGTTCGCGGGCCTCGCCGCCAATGCCCGCGTCGTCCACGTGATCGGCACCACGGGGCTCAAGGAAGCCGACGAAGCGCAAATCGCGGCTGCCGCCCGCCACGCCCCCATCATCAAGGCCGGCAACATGAGCCTTGGCGTCAACCTGCTGGTGGCCGTCACCCGCCGCGTGGCGGAAGCGCTGGACGAGGACTTCGACATCGAGATCGTCGAGATGCACCACAGGAACAAGGTCGATGCTCCCTCCGGCACCGCGCTCATGCTGGGCGCGGCAGCGGCGGAAGGGCGCGGTGTCCACCTCGCCGAGCATTCGGTGAGCGCCCGCAACGGCATCACAGGACCGCGGCGGCGCGGCGACATCGGCTTTGCCAGCCTGCGCGGGGGAAGCGTCGTCGGCGACCATAGGGTGATCTTCGCCGGCGCCGGCGAGCGCATCGAGCTCGCCCATCTCGCCTGGGACCGCGGCATCTTTGCGCGCGGAGCGGTGAAGGCGCTGCTGTGGGGCAAAGGGCGGCCGCCGGGACTCTACTCGATGTCCGACGTGCTGGGCCTCTAGAGTTGGAGACGGACCGCGTGGCCCCGACGGAAGATGGCAATCACATGCTCGTGCTGATCCGGCACGGTGAGAGCGAGTGGAACCGCCGCAACCTCTTCACCGGCTGGCACAACCCCGACCTCTCCGAGAAGGGGCTGATCGAGGCGCTCGTCGCCGCCCGCCTTCTGAAGGCCGGCGGCATGCACTTCGATGCCGCCTTCACGAGTGTGCTGAAGCGGGCCCAGCGCACGCTCGAGATCATCCTGGAGGAGATCGGCCAACTCGATCTGCCGATCACCTACAGCGAAGCCTTGAACGAGCGCCACTACGGCGACCTGTGCGGCCTCAACAAGGACGAGGCGCGCACCCGCTGGGGGGAGCAGCAAGTGAACATCTGGCGCCGCAGCTACGACGTGCCGCCGCCGGGGGGCGAAAGCCTGCAGGACACCGCCGAGCGCGTGATCCCCTACTACCGGAATGTGATCTGGCCGCAGATCAAATCCGGCAAGCGGGTGATCGTCTCCGCGCACGGCAACTCTCTGCGCGCGCTCATCATGGAGCTCGAGGGCCTGACGGCGGAAGAGATCCTCGACCGCGAGCTTGCAACAGGCGCCCCGATCGTCTACCGGCTCGATGCCGCGGGCCGCGTGATCGAGCGCAAGGACTTGCTGCCCCGCCGCAGCATGGAAGCCCCTCCCGAGGACGTACTCTAAGCGGAGCCGGGCAGGAGCGGATCATGGCAAGTCTCGGCGAACTCTCCGGCGACGGCAGCAGCAAGCAGCGCGAACGGCTGATCGCCGTCTATATCGCCATCCTTGCGGTCGCGCTGTCGATCTGCAGCGTCGGCGGCGGCAACGCCACCAAGGACGCCACCGCCCGCAACATCGAAGCCTCGAATGCGTGGGCGTTCTTTCAAGCCAAGAACATCCGCCGCAACGACGTGCGCATCGAGATCGGCGATCTCGAATTGCGGCTTGCAACCGAGCCGACCCTTTCGGATGCGGCCAAGACGGCCATCGAGCGACAAGCTGAAGCAGTACCGCGACCAGGAAGCGCGTCTCACCTCCGAACCCGAGACGGGCGAGGGCGTGAAGGAGCTCATGGCCAAGGGCAAGGCGCTCGAGACGCAGCGCGACCGAGCCATGCGCAAGGACCCCTACTTCGACTACGGGCAGGCGCTTCTGCAGATCGCGATCGTGCTCGCCTCGGTGGCGATCATCACCGGCGGGTCGATCCTGCTCGTGCTGAGCGCCGTGCTCGCGACCGGCGGCCTTATTTCCATGCTGAACGGCTTCATGCTGCTCTACAGCTTGCCTTTCATCGGCTGAGTTCCAACCCGCATCAACGAGACAACGAGAATGACCACCTTTCACCTGCTGCTGCTGCCCGGAGACGGGATCGGCGTCGAAACCGTCGCCGAGGTCGAGCGTGTCATCGCGTTCCTCAACAAGAGCGCCAAGGGCAGCAGGTTCGAGACCGAAAGCGACCTCGTCGGCGGGGCGGCCTACGACAAGCACGGCGTTGCCGTCACCGACGCCGTGATGGAGAAGGCGCAGAACGCCGACGCAGTGATCTTCGGCGCCGTCGGCGGTCCCAAGTGGGACAAGGTGCCCTATGCGGTGCGCCCCGAGGCCGGGCTGCTGCGGCTCCGGAAGGACCTCGGGCTCTTCGCCAACCTGCGCCCCGCCATCTGCTATCCGGCGCTGGCCGACGCCTCCTCGCTGAAGCGCGAGCTGGTCGAAGGCCTCGACATCATGATCGTGCGCGAGCTGACGGGCGGGGTCTATTTCGGCGAGCCCAAGGAGATCGTCACCCTCGAGAATGGCGAGAAGCGCGCCGTCGATACCCAGGTCTATACGACGCACGAGATCGAGCGCATCGCCCGCGTCGCCTTCGACCTCGCGCGCAAGCGGGGGAACAGGGTCCACTCCGCCGAGAAGCGCAACGTGATGAAGACCGGCGTGCTGTGGAACGAGGTCGTGACGGCGACGCACAAGGCCTACGCGCCGGACGTGAAGCTCGAGCACATCCTCGCCGACAACTGCGCCATGCAGCTCATCCGCAACCCCAAGCAGTTCGACGTCATCGTGACCGACAACCTGTTCGGCGACGTGCTCTCCGACGAGGCGGCGATGGCGACGGGCTCGCTCGGCATGCTGGCTTCGGCCTCGCTCGGCGCGCCCGACGCCAAGACGGGACGGCCCAAGGCGCTCTATGAGCCGGTGCACGGCTCCGCGCCCGACATCGCCGGCAAGGGGCTCGCCAATCCGATCGCGACGATCGCCTCGTTCGGCATGGCGCTGCGCTACTCCTTCGACATGGGCAACGAGGCCGACCTGCTCGACAAGGCGATCGCGAACACGCTCGCCGCCGGCTTGCGCACACCCGACATCATGCAGCCGGGAATGCGCAAGGTCGGCACCGCCGAGATGGGCTCCGCCATCGTCACCGAGCTCGCGAAGCTCGCCGCGTAAGCAGTCGAATCAACTGTGGATTGCAGCTTCGCGCAGCTAATGCTCCGTGGGAGACTGCGCTGATTCGTTTTTCGTCACGCCAAATCAGGTGACGCCTATGGATGAGACGAACTCGGTTGCCGACCTGCGGAGCAAGCTGGTGGAGTTTGCCACCCGCGCCGTCGGCATCAAGAGTGGCTGCACGAACGAGCAAAGCACCAAATTCTTTCTCGTCATGCCCTTCTTGGGCTTCCTCGGCTACGACTACACGACGCCCCTCGAGGTCCATCCCGAGCACATCGCCGACTTCGGCTCCGATCCCCTCAACAAGGTCGATTTCGCCATCCTGCGTGACGGCGTGCCGATCGTCGCCATCGAGTGCAAGAAGGTCGGAGCCGACCTCGTGGACAATCGAGGGCAGCTCCGAAGCTACTTCAACGCCCTCGTGGACACGAAGCTCGGCGTTCTAACCGACGGCATCGTCTACGAGTTCTTCGTCGACTCGATCGAGCCGAACATCATGGACGAAGACCCGTTTCTCACGCTCGACCTGGAGACGGCCGCGCGCGGAGCCGTAACGGCCGAGGTGCTCGAAACGCTGCTCTGCGTGACAAAGGCGGAATTCGATCCCGCCGACATCGCCGAGACGGCTCACCTGCGCCTGGTGCAGAAGCGCCTGCGGGCCGCGCTTGCAAGCGAGCTCGCAAATCCGTCCGAGGACTTCTGCCGCATCTTGCTGAAGTCGCTCGGCATGAAGGGCTCCTCCGCGGCCATCAATCGGCACTATGGGCCCATGATCCAGAAGGCGCTCGGCGAGCTGCGCGCCGAGCCCGCCCCCGAGCCGAAGGGCGCGATCGATCCCGTGAGCACATTCGATCAGCGCATCTTTACGACCGACCGCGAGATCGAGGTCTTCGACTACGTGCGCCGGAGATTAGCTTTCCTCGTCAAGGACGATGCGCTCTTCGACGCCATCGATGGCGTGCGCTACAAGGACTACATCGGCAAGCTGAAGGTCTACTACCGCAAGGAGAACAAGGGGCGCTTGTTCGACTTCATCGAGGGCACCGACGGCTCCCATACGTTCATCTTCCCGATCCCGATCGGCTCCATCGTAACCGATGATCTGCGCGAGATCGACGGGGCCCTCAAGGCAACGTTCACCGCACGCGTAAAGGCGCTGTCGGACGAGACCCCTACGGAAAAGCCCGTCGCCCGCTCGGCCTGAGAGAGCTGCCTCTGCCAACGCCGTGGGCACGGAAGATCGGACTCCCCTCCCCAGACCCAGCAAGAACCTTGCAACGAGCCGCGACCGTGCGTAAGTGAACGCCCGCGGGAGCGATCGGCTATCGTACGGCCGGCGCCGCCCCGCTGAAACAGGGCCAAATTCGGGACGGACGATGGGCTATAAGGTTGCCGTAGTCGGCGCCACGGGGAACGTGGGCCGCGAAATGCTGAAGGTGCTGGACGAGCGCAAGTTTCCGGCCGACGAGGTCTACGCCATCGCCTCGCGCCGCTCGCTTGGCCTCGAGGTCTCCTACGGCGACCGCACCCTCAAATGCCGCGACCTCGAGCAGTTCGATTTCTCCAAGGTCGACCTGTGCCTGATGTCGGCCGGCTCCGCCGTGTCGAAGGAGTGGTCGCCCAAGATCGGCGCCAAGGGCTGCATCGTCATCGATAATTCCTCCGCTTGGCGCTACGACCAGGATGTGCCGCTCATCGTACCGGAGGTCAACGCCGACGCGGTGGCCGGCTACACCAAGAAGAACATTATCGCCAACCCGAACTGCTCCACCGCGCAGCTCGTCGTGGTCCTGAAGCCGCTGCACGACGCCGCGAAGATCAAACGCGTCGTCGTCGCCACCTATCAGTCGGTGTCGGGCGCCGGCAAGGAGGCGATGGACGAGCTGTGGCAACAGACCAAGGGCATGTACGTCCCGGGCCAGGAGGTCGAGCCTCAGAAGTTTCCCAAGCAGATCGCCTTTAACTGCATTCCTCAAATCGACGTCTTCATGGAGGACGGCTACACGAAAGAGGAATGGAAGATGTTGGTCGAGACCAAGAAGATCCTCGACCCGAAGATCAGGCTGACGGCGACGTGCGTGCGCGTGCCGGTGTTCGTGGGGCATTCGGAGGCGGTCAACATCGAGTTCGAGAAGCCGCTCTCGCCCGAGGAGGCGCGCAAGATCCTGCGCTCGGCGCCGGGCGTCATGGTGGTCGATAAGCGCGAGCCGGGCGGCTACGTCACACCCGTCGAGGCGGCCGGCGAGTTCGCGACCTACGTCTCGCGCATCCGCGAGGACGCAACCGTCGAAAACGGCCTGTCCCTGTGGATCGTGTCGGACAACCTCCTGAAGGGGGCGGCGCTCAACACGGTGCAGATCGCCGAGACGATCATCAACCGCAAGCTTATGCCCAACGCCGCCTGAAGCGCGGCGTTGCGGCGGCGCTAGCTCTTGCTGGTCTCGCTCTCGAGCTTGCCGAGTGCCTCGACGATGAGCGCGAGATCCTGCAGGAAGCGCTCGCGCTGCTGGCCGGGAAGGGCCGCGAGTATCTTGTCGTCGACGCGCTTTGCCAACGGATCGGCCGCCTTGAGGATGCGCCAGCCCTCCTCGGTGAGCTTGACCGCATAGGCGCGGGCATCGTCCTTGGTGCGGCGGCGCTGCAGCAGGCCCTTCTTGAGCATGCGGCGCACGATGTCGGCGAGCGTCGAGCGATCCACGCCCGTCTTGTCGACGAGCTGAGTTTGGCTCAGACCCTCATTTTGCGAGACGGCGACCAGCACCGCGTATTGCCGCGGCGTGAGATCGCCTTCGCCCACCTCCACCCTGGAAGGCATCGCTGGCGCATTGGCTAGCTCGATGCAGCAAGTGAATCGGTGATCGCTCCAGCCTGACGACCGCCATCTCGCGTGCCTTTTGCCGTGCCATGATTTTCGCTGGTCAGGTGAGGCAACGTCGAACCGCCGCTTGGCGCGGCTCATCGACCCCCGTATGCCCCCACCTTTGCCTTTATGGAATAGGTTGGCGTTCGATTTGGAGAAAATACCAGATTTCGCCATTCGTCTAGAGCAAAACCAACGCGGGCGAAGAACAATTCGCAAGATATTAGCGCGAGTTATTGCGAAGGCGGAGTATCCGTATAGCGACGATCCGCCGGGCGACGGCCGCTTTTACTTCGCGGGCAGCTCGTGTTGCCGCAGAAGGCCGACCTGCGCGACTGCGAATGCCATCGTCAACGGCATGACGCCGAAGACCTTGAAGCTCACCCACGTATCCGTCGTGAACGAGCGCCATACGATCTCGTTCAGCACGGCGAGGAATGTGAAGAAGAAGGCCCAGCGCAGCGTCAGCTTGCGCCAGCCCTCGTCGGTCAGCCGAAAGACCTCGCCGAAGATGACGCGCAGCAGCGACTGGCCGGCGAGCAGGCCGATGAAGAGCGCCCCGGCAAACAGCGCGTTCACGATCGTCGGCTTGATCTTGATGAAATGATCGTCCTGCAGCCACAGCGTGAGCCCGCCGAAGACCATGACGCAGACGCCGGTCACGAGCGGCATCACAGGAATGCGCCCGAACAGGATGCGCGAGGCAATGAGGGAGAGGACGGTCGCCCCCATGAAAACGCCCGTGCCCCAGAAGATGCCGGCGCGTGCGTTGACCACGAAGAACACGACCAGCGGACCGACCTCGACGGCGAGCTTCAGCAGCTGGTCTTTCAGCGCGGGCTCCGTGGCCTTGGTGTCGGTGTCGTCTGCCATCT
The DNA here is from genome assembly GCA_963817485.1 of uncultured Alphaproteobacteria bacterium. Classification (GTDB taxonomy): domain Bacteria; phylum Pseudomonadota; class Alphaproteobacteria; order Rhizobiales; family Hyphomicrobiaceae; genus Hyphomicrobium_A. The sequence continues at coordinate 93,194 of CAWFOR010000026.1, forward strand.
CGTTACCTCTTCCCCCAAAAGTCGCCGTGAGGCGATCGTCGATTGGCGCCCCAGTTCCACCTCTTTGGCGAGGCGTGGCTCGGAGCGGATTTACAGCATTATCCGAGCTTGGTCTCGCGCGGCTTGGGACGCGTTGCCGCCGGCCCCTCGTCCGGGCCGGAGCCGGGGGCGGATCCCGGGGCCGATTGCGCCGGAGCGCCCAAATTGGACGGCGTATTGGAGGCTACCAGCACGGGTACGTGCTTTCCCTCAGGGATGCGGTAGCGCTGCATCAGGCGCGTCAGATACCAGGCATAGGCCGCCGACAGCGGCATGATGAGCGCAACCTTGAACGCGATCCAGATGCCGATGCCGTTCGTCTCCATGCCGAGGAGGTTGTAGACCTGCTCGTCATGGAAGGTAAGGCGCACGAACTCGTTGGCGAACGCGGTGAAGACGAAGAACCAGGCGAAGTTCCAGGTGAACTTGTCCCAGCCCTCCTTGCTGTAGTGGAACGTCTTCTCGAAGACGTACTTGAAGAAGTTGCGATTGAACCAAAGGCCGCCGAACAGGAAGGCCGCGAACATCAGGTTGAAGATCGTCACCTTGATCTGCACCCACATCGGGTCCTTGGTGATGATCGTCAGGCCGCCGAACACCACCGTCACGGTGGAGGCGATCAGCGGGAACACGGGTAGGCGCCGCAGCACGATGCGCATGGCCACGATCGCGAAGCCCGTCGAGATGATGAGCGCCCACGTGCCCGCTAAAATGCCGCTCATGGCATTGACGACGAACATCAGCACGAGCGGCCCGAACTCGCTCAGGATGTTAACCGTCTGCTCGGCATTGAAAGGCATCAATCGCTTCAGTGCGCTCATGTGCCCGAGATCATCCTTCTTTTCCTAACAATTCTTGATTGCCCATGGGTCCATCCGGAGTTTGCCTATGGTGCCTCAGTTGGACGAAGCGATGGCTTCGGCGAAATCCCCCGCATCGAAAGCTTGAAGATCGTCAACGCCCTCCCCCACCCCGATGGCATGCACCGGCAGCCCGTGCTTGGCGGAGATGGCGACCAGGATGCCGCCGCGGGCGGTGCCGTCGAGCTTGGTCATGACGAGGCCGGTGACGCCGGCGCGGTCGCGGAAGACGTCGACCTGGGAGAGCGCGTTCTGGCCCGTGGTGGCATCGAGCACCAGGAGCACGGCGTGCGGGGCGGTGGGCTCGACCTTGCGCATCACGCGAATGACCTTCGCCAGCTCCTCCATCAGACCTTCTTTGTTCTGCAGCCGTCCGGCCGTATCGACGAGCAGCACATCGGCGCCGCCGTCGCGCGCCCGGCTCACGGCATCGAACACGAGACCGGCCGCATCTGCACCGACCGCACCCGCGACCACCTCGGAGCCGGTGCGCTCCCCCCAGATCTTCAACTGATCGATGGCGGCGGCGCGGAAGGTGTCGCCGGCCGCGAGCATCACGCTTCTGCCCTCGCGACGGAAACGAGCTGCGAGCTTGCCGATCGTCGTGGTCTTGCCGGTGCCGTTGACGCCGACGACGAGGATGACGAACGGCTTCACCGCCGCGTCGACCTCGAGCGGGCGTGCGACGGGGGCGAGTGCGCGCTCGACCTCCGCCTTCAAGACCGCGCGCACGTCGTCTTCGCCGATGCCCTTCTCGTAGCGGCCCTTGCGCAGCGTCGCGATGATGCGCTCGGCCGTGTCGAGACCGAGGTCGGCTTCGACCAGCACATCCTCGAGGTCGTCGAGCGTCTCGCCCGACAGCTTGCGCTTGGTGAAGAGCCCGCCGATGCCGTCGGAGAGCTTCGATGAGGTCTTGCCCAGGCCCTGCTTGAGGCGGGCGAAAAAGCCGCCGGGCTTGGCGGGCGTCGCCGCGGCTGCGTCGGGTGCGGGCGCCTCGCTCGCAGGCTTCGACCCCCAGAGGCGGCCGAGCGCACCTTTGGCGCCTCGCTCGCTCACGCCACCACCTCGCCCGACAGCCGCTGGCCATCGTGGCCGTTGACGCGGGCGCGCAGCAGCGCTCCGGCAGAAGCCGAGGCGGAAAGCTCGATCTCGGCGTAGTGGCGCGTGCGCCCGAGACCGTCGCGCTCGAGCAGCACTTCGACCTCCGAGCCCGCTTGCGCGGCGAGATAGCGGGAAAGGGCTTCGTTGCCCTTGCGCCGCAAATGCGCGGCCCGCTCCTTGACGAGGGAGCGCGCGACCTGCGGCATGCGTGCCGCCGGCGTGCCGTTGCGCGGCGAGAAGGGGAAAACGTGCAGATAGGTAAGCCCGCAGTCGTCGACGATGCTCATCGAGCCCGCAAACATCTCGTCGGTCTCGGTCGGGAAGCCGGCGATGAGATCGGCGCCAAAGACAACGTCCGGGCGCAGCCGGCGCACTTTCTCGCAGAACGCTACGGCATCGGCGCGGCTGTGGCGGCGCTTCATGCGCTTCAAGACCATGTCGTCGCCCGCCTGCATGGAGAGATGCAGGTGCGGCATCAGCCGCTCCTCTTCGGCGATCGCCTGCAGCAGGTAATCGTCCGCTTCGACCTGGTCGATGGAGGAGAGCCGCAGCCGCTCGAGCTCGGGGACGAGCCGCAGGATCTGGCGCACGAGGCTGCCAAGCGTCGCGTCGCCCGGCAGATCGCCGCCGTAGTCGGTGAGGTCGACCCCGGTCAGCACGACCTCGCGGCAGCCGCCTTCGACGAGACGACGGACCTGCGCGACGACCTCGCCCGCCGGCACCGAGCGCGATGGACCGCGCCCGAACGGAATGATGCAGAAGGTGCAACGGTGGTCGCAGCCGTTCTGCACCTGCACGTAAGCGCGCGTGCGCGAGCCGAAGCCGTCGATCAGGTGATGCGCCGTCTCGCGCACGCTCATGATGTCGTCGACCTGCACGCGCTCGCTGCCCACGGTGGAGAGCCCGGCAAAGGTCTGGGGCTTCAACTTCTCGGCGTTGCCGATGACGTGATCGACCTCGGGCAGGGCGGCGAAGCGCTCAGGCTCTACTTGCGCCGCACAGCCCGTCACGACGATGCGCGCTTCGGGGTGCTCGCGGCGCAGCTTGCGGATCGTCTGCGTCGCCTGGCGCACGGCCTCGCCCGTGACGGCGCAGGTGTTGACGATGATGGCGTCGTCCATGCCGGCATCGGCGGCGCATCTGCGCATCACCTCCGACTCGTACGCGTTGAGCCGGCAGCCGAGCGTTATGATCAAAGGGTCTGCCATCGTTCCTTATGATACCAGCGGCTAGCAGCAGCGACGCAAACAAAGCTCAACGCTCCACGTGCGTGGAGGTCAGTCGAGGCAGGACGGAGCGGAGACCATCTGCAAGTGGGTCATACTCGACAACTTTGACGGCCGCTAGACCGGCGCGCGCGACAGAGTTTCCGCCGGTATCGTACCCTCGAATTCGAGCTCCGCAGGGCCACACATGAGGATGTGGCCGTTAGCAATCCAATCGATAACCAATTTCCCGCCGGGAAGTGTGACAGTCACTTGACGGTCGGTGAAACCCTTGCGCGCCGCGGCCACTGCAGCCGCGCACGCTGCGGTGCCGCAAGCCTTGGTCAGGCCCGCCCCACGCTCCCAGGTGCGTAGCGTCAGCGCATTGCGTGAGGTCACGTGCGCCAGCGAGATGTTGGCGCGCTGCGGAAATACGGGATGGTTCTCGAGCAGCGGCCCGAAGCGCCCGAGGTCGTAGGCGTCGACGTCGTCGACCCAGAAGATCGCGTGCGGGTTACCGACGTTGACGACCGAGGGTGAGTGCAGGACCGGCGCGTCGATCGGCCCGATCTGCAGCTCGATGCCGGTGGTGTCGGCGAAGGGCTCGGCGAGCGGGATGTCCTCCCAGCCAAAGCGCGGCTCACCCATATCGATGACGACGCTGTCGGCATTATCGACGTGCGCCTTGAGCAGGCCGGCGCGCGTCTCAACCGTCACGTCGGAGCGCCCGCTCTCCTCCGCAAAGATGAGCGCGATGCAGCGCGTGGCGTTTCCGCAGGCCTCGACCTCCGAGCCATCCGCATTGAAGATGCGCATGAAGAGGTCGGCCTTCTTCGAAGGCTCGAGCACGATCACCTGATCGCATCCTGGTCCCTGCGCGCGGTCGCTGAGGCGGCGGGCGTCATCGGGTGCAATCGCGATCGATTGGCGGCGCGCATCGAGCACCACGAAATCGTTGCCGAGCCCGTTCATCTTGCGGAAGGGTATGGTGGCGGAGGCGGACATGAACCCATATATGGCGCCAGGGCTTTAAAAGACAATCGAACTGAGGCTCGATCTCGATGTTCCATCGAATTGGCGGGATCGCTGTGGCCCTGGCCGGGGCGCTCGCCATCCTCGCCGCACCCGCCGCCGCGGTCATCACCAACGCCCCGGCGCCGGCAGAGCCCAGCAAGATCAAGGTCGAAAGCTTCGCCAGGGGGCTCGAGCACCCCTGGGGTCTGCAGTTCCTCCCCGACGGGCGCATGCTCGTCACCGAGCGCGCGGGGCGGATACGCCTCGTTTCCAAGGATGGCAAACTTTCGCCTGCGATATTGGAGGGTCTGCCCGCGGTGGCTGCCGTTGGCCAGGGCGGCCTCCTCGACGTTCTGCTCGCGCCCGACTTCGCCAAGAGCGGGACGATCTACTTCTCCTACAGCGAGCCGCGCGGATCGTCGGAGAACGGAACGAGCGTCGCGCGCGCCAGGCTCGTCACGGACCGCGATGGCGGCGCCCACCTCGAAGACGTGAAGGTCATCTTCCGGCAGCAGCCTGCCGCCAACAGCGTGTTTCACTTCGGCTCGCGTCTCGTGTGGGCGCGCGACGGCACGCTGTTCGTGACGACCGGCGAGCGCAACAAGCTGCGCGCGGAAGCGCAGAACCCGGCAAACGACATCGGCAAGATCATCCGCATCAATCCCGACGGCACCGTGCCGGCGGACAATCCGCGGCTGCCCGGCTGGGCGCCCGAGGTCTGGTCCATCGGGCATCGCAACGTGCAGGGCGCCGCGATCCGGCCCGACACCGGCACGCTCTATACGGTCGAGCACGGAGCCCGCGGCGGCGACGAGCTCAATCACCCCGAGAAGGGCAAGAACTACGGCTGGCCGATCATCACCTACGGCATCGACTACGACGGCTCAAAGATCGGCGAGGGCTCGGAGAAGCCCGGCATGGAGCCGGCGGTCTACTACTGGAAGCCGTCGATCGCGACGAGCGGGCTCGCCTTCTACACCGGCGACCTCTTCCCCGGCTGGAAAGGCAACGCTTTCGTCGGCGGCCTGGCTGGCCAGCACATCGAGCGGCTGGTCTTCGACGGCGACAACGTCGTGGCCGCCGAGAAGCTTCTGACGGACCTGGGCAAGCGCATCCGCGACATCCGTCAGGGCCCGGACGGCGCGCTGTGGGTGCTCACCGACGAGGCCGACGGCGAGATTTTGCGGATATCACCAGCCGACTGAGCGAACCCGCGGCACCCTTTGATCGTTATCAAATGACCGCCTCTTGCCGCGGGCATAGTATTCCCACCAACGCTCCTTAAGGCCAATCCGATGCCAAACAGTCAGCCCGCACCCGGCTCTGCCCACGATCCGCACGACGCGCCCCTGACCAAGGCGAGCCGGCGGCTGCTGAAGCTCTCGCTCGGCACGCCGCGCCCCTGCCCGTGGGGGCCCAACTGCATCTGCCTGACGCTGCCGGAGCGGCGGACGCTGCGGCGGGTAGGCCGGATCGTGCGCCAGTGGAGGCACCGGGTCCGCCGCCGCGAGCGCATGTTGGCGCGGGCGCACGCCCAGGCCCTGCAGGGCTGACCGCCAGGCCCGCCACTTCCCAGGGTTGACAGCCGAACGGGCGCGAGGGCATTGTCCGCGCCACTCAAGACGGCCCTGACCTCAGAGCCGCCGCCCCGTCCGCGCCAATGGCGTGAGGCGGGGAGGTCAACACCCGCCAGCGCGTTGCGCCCGTGGGTGCGATTTTCGTTTGCGCAGGCGGATCACTCGCCGGCGCGTGGTCGAAGGACGAGCATGTTCCAATCGCTGTCAGATCGCCTGTCCGGCATTCTCGACAAGCTGACGCGGCGCGGCGCGCTCACCGAGAGCGACGTCAGCGAAGCCATGCGCGAGGTGCGGCGCGCGCTCATCGAGGCGGACGTCTCGCTCGATGTGGTCAAGGACTTCGTCGAGAAGGTGAAGGCGAAGGCCATCGGCCAGGATGTGGTGCGCTCGGTCACGCCGGGGCAGATGGTCGTCAAGGTCGTGCACGACGAGCTCGTCGCGATGCTCGGCTCGGACGCCGCGCCAATCGACATCGCCGCCGCCCCGCCGGTCGCGATCATGCTGGTCGGCCTGCAGGGCTCCGGCAAGACGACGACGACGGCGAAGATCGCCAAGCGCCTCACCGACCGCGACAAGAAGAAAGTGCTGATGGCCTCGCTCGATACGCGCAGGCCGGCGGCGCAGGAGCAGCTCCGCGTGCTGGGCGAGCAGACGCAGGTCGCCACGCTCCCCATCATCGCGGGCCAGACACCGCAGCAAATCGCGCGGCGCGCACTCGATGCCGCGCGTCTCGGCGGCTACGACGTCGTCATGCTCGACACGGCGGGCCGCACCCACATCGACGAAGCGCTGATGGCGGAGACGGTCGAGATCCGCGACATAGCGCATCCGCACGAGACGCTGCTCGTCGCCGACAGCCTCACCGGCCAGGACGCGGTCAACGTCGCCAAATCGTTCGACAGTCGCGTCGGCATCACCGGCATCGTGCTGACGCGCGCCGACGGCGATGCGCGCGGCGGCGCGGCGCTGTCGATGCGCGCCGTCACCGGCAAGCCGATCAAGCTCATGGGCGTCGGCGAGAAGTGGGATGCGCTGGAGGATTTCCATCCCTCGCGCGTCGCTTCCCGCATCCTCGGCATGGGCGACGTCGTCTCGCTCGTCGAGAAGGCGGCGCAGACGATCGACGTCGAGAAGGCCCAGAAAATCGCCCAGAAGATGAAGCAGGGCGTCTTCGATCTCGACGACATGGCCGAGCAGCTGAAGCAGATGCAGCGCATCGGCGGCATGTCGGGCGTGCTCGGCATGATGCCCGGCATGGGCAAGATCAAATCGCAGATCGCCGACGCCAACCTCGACGACAAGATCCTGAAGCGCCAGCACGCGATCATCACCTCGATGACGCCGTCCGAGCGGCGCAACCCCAAGGTGCTCGACGCGCGCCGCAAGCGACGCATCGCGGCCGGCTCCGGCACCAAGGTCGAGGACGTCAATCGCCTCGTGAAGATGCACCGGCAGATGGCGGACATGATGAAGTCCATGGGCCGCAACAAGGGCATGCTCAATCGGCTCGTCGGAGGCGGCGGACGCGGCTCAGCGCCGAGCGAGGCCGAGATGGCCGCCATGCAGGAGGAGCTGGCCAAGCTCGACCCCAAGGCGCTCGAGCAGCTCGCGCCCGACCTCAAGGACGCGCTTCAGCAGGGAGCGTCCAAAGGCGGATTGCCCCAAGGGCTGCCCAAGGGCCTCCCGGGTCTCGGCGGCGGGATGCCGAGGCTTCCCGGCCTCGGTGGCGGCCTGCCCGGCCTCGGCGGCGGCTTACCCAAATTCCCCGGCTTGCCGGGAAAGAAGAAGTAGCAACATCAACCAGCGATGAAGGAAGACGACAGATGTCCGTAAAGATCCGCCTTTCGCGCGGCGGCGCCAAGAAGCGCCCCTACTACTACGTCGTCGTCGCCACCACGGCCTCGCCCCGCGACGGCCGCTACATCGAGCAGATCGGCACCTTCGACCCGATGCTCAAGAAGGACGACACCAACCGCGTCAAGCTCAACCTCGACCGCTGCAAGTACTGGCTGTCGGTGGGCGCGCAGCCGACCGACCGCGTCGCGCGGCTTCTGGACGCCGCCGGCCTCATGAAGCGGACGGCCTCCAACAACCCCGACAAGGCGAAGCCGAAGAAGAAGCGCCTGGAGCGCGAGGCGGCACAGGCCGACAAGGCGGCCAAGGCAGCCGAGGCGGCAGCAGCAGCTCCGGCCGAGCCGGCGGCCTGATCGGCGCCCGCAGCCTCCGGGTAAACATTATTCAACCGAAGGTTGCGTAATCTTGCCCTGCGGATGGGGGAAGCTTGCCGATGCTGCGGGACGGGATCTACGGCCTTGCCTATGCCGCCGAGGGCGAGCGCATGCCGACCGAGGGCAGCGCGCTCGCCACGCTGCGGGACGGCCGCATCCTCGGTTCCGACCCCTGGGGCGGGGTCTTCTCCGGCTCCTGCCGGTTCGATGCCGTAAAAGCGCCTCAACACGGTTGAACTCCGCCTCGAGGTGCCACCCGATGGCCGGTTGATCACCGGATTTTCGGCTGGCCCAGCCGGCGCCAGCCTCGATATCGTCTGCGCGTTCGAAGGCAGGGCGCCGAAGATCGCGACGATGGTCGAGGTCGCAGGCGCGCCGGTGCGGGTCGAGCTCACCTATCTCGGGCCGCTGCCGGCCTGAGACCGGACAAGTTGATCCGCATTTGGCAGCCGAGTGGGCATGAACGACAGACAGCGGGTTCTCATAGGCCGCATCGGACCGCCCCACGGCGTACGCGGCGAGGTGACGATCCAAAGCTATGCGGAGGACCCGCGGGCGATCGCTTCCTACGGACCGCTCGAGACCGAGGACGGGAAGCGCCGCGTCGAGCTGAAGATCGTGCGCGTGACGGCGAAGGGCATCGTCGCGCGCATCGCCGGCATCGACGACCGCAACGGCGTGGAAGCGTTGAAGGGTCTTGCGCTCTACGTCGAGCGCTCGCGGCTTCCGGCCGCGGCCGAGGGCGAGTTCTACCGCACCGATCTCATCGGCCTGCGCGCCGTCGATCCCGACGGGCGCACGCTCGGCAGCGTCGTCGGCGTCGACAACTACGGCGCCGGCGACATCCTGGAGCTGCGCCTCGAGGGTACGCGCGAGACCGAGCTCGTCCCCTTTGCCGACGCGTACGTGCCCGCCGTCGATCTCGGCGCTGGCACGATCACCATTGTCCTGCCGGTCGTCGTGGAGGCGAAAGAGGGGGAGTGAGCCAGACCTGCTCGCACATCAGACCGGCTCGCCCTTCATGAGACGCGGCAGCTCGCCCGTCAGGCCCGCTGCCTCGCCGACGAAGAAGCGCTTGAGCAAGGGTGTGCGGTCGACAAGTCCGAGCCCGAGCTCGCGCACCGAGCGCAGCAGCGTCGCGTCGCCCGAGAACAGCCGGTTGAGCCCGTCGAACGCCGCCGCCGACACCGCGGAATCAAAGCGCCGCCAGCGCTCGTAGCGCGCGAGCGCCTGCGCGCTCCCTGGCTCAAAGCCGAGCCGCACCGCGTCGGCGATGACCTCGACCAGCGCGGCGACGTCGCGGAAGGCGAGGTTGAGGCCCTGCCCTGCGAGGGGATGCACGCCGTGCGCGGCATCGCCGATGAGCGCGAAGCGGTCACCGACGTAGCGGCGGGCGAGATGCGTCTTCAGCGGCCACGACTGGCGCGGGCCGTCGAGCGCGATCGCGCCGAGCTTGCCGCCGAAGCGCCGCTCGACCTCGGCGAGAAAGCCTGCGTCGTCGAGCGCCATGATGCGCGCCCCGTTCGCCTCGTCCTCGGTCCAGGTGATGCAGGAGCGGTTGCCCTTGAGCGGCAGGATCGCGAACGGGCCCGCGGGCAAGAAGTGCTGCACCGCGCGCGCTTCGTGCGAACGCTCATGGCGCACGGTCGTGACGATGCCGATCTGCGGGTAGCTCCAGCCGACGATGCCGATGCCGGCTGCTTCGCGCAGCATGGAGTCGCGCCCCTCGGCGGCAACGAGAAGCGAGGCGTCGATCTCGCGCCCGTCGGCCAGGCGCACGCGTACGCCGGTCTCGCTCGCGGCAAAGTCGCGCGCTTCTCCCGGTACGATCCACTCGACCGAAGGAGCGCGCTTTGCCGCCGCGTAGAGCGCATCGTAGAGCGCGGCGTTGGGCACGATGTAGGTCGCAGGGTCGTGCGCATCGGTGACGTTGTCGTAGGTGAGGAGGACGGGCCGCACGCCGGCTTCGAGACTCGAGTCCGTGATCTCGATGCCCGCGACCGGCTGCGCCTCATCCGCAAGCGCGGTCCACACGCCGAGCGCCTCGAGCATTCGCTTGGAGCCGGCCGAGAGTGCGGAGGCGCGGCTGTCACGCTTTGCAGTGCCGGGGCCGGCGCTGCGGTCGACGAGCGCAATGCGCAGCTCCTGTCCCAGCGCCTGTTCAAGTCCGCACGCGAGCGCGAGGCCGGCGAAGCTCGCGCCCGAGATCGTGACCGCGTAACGGTCGGTCGTCGCTGCATCAGCCATGTGCCGGCCCAGGGTCAGGGACGCGGCTTGCCTGGTTGACAGGCCCGCGCCCTTCGCCCCCATTACGCCGCTTGCCCTTAAAGACTAGCAGAGATCGCGAGGCCACATGACCGCAGACGCGCCCTCCACCGCGCTCAAAGCTTTGCTCGCCGTGCTCGATCTCGAGCAGATCGAGGACAACCTGTTCCGGGGCGCGCGCGGCAGCGAAGGCTGGCAGCGGGTCTACGGCGGCCAGGTGCTGGGGCAGGCCCTGATGGCGGCGCTGCGCACGGTCGATCCGGCGCGCAGCGTGCACTCCTTGCATGGAGACTTCCTCCTCGCCGGCGATCCCTCGCTGCCCATCGTCTACGACGTCGAGCGCACCCGCGACGGCGGCAGCTTCACCACGCGCCGCGTCAAGGCGATCCAGCACGGCGCGGCGATCTTCACCATGAGCGCCTCGTTCCACAAGCTCGAGGAGGGGCTCGAGCACCAGAGCGCCATGCCGGAGGTGCCGGCCCCCAAGTCCTTGCCCAACCCAAAGGACCTCATCGCCGGCCTCATCGACAAGCTGCCTGCGGCGATGCGGAGCTACTGGGAGCGCGACCGGCCGATCGACATGCGCGTCGTCGATATCTCGCGCTATCTCGGGCGCGAGAAGAAGGTCCCCGTCCAGCAAATCTGGTTCCGCGCGGCGGGGCGGCTGCCCGACGATCCGGCCGTGCATCAGGCGGTCCTCGCCTATGCCTCCGACTTCACGCTCCTGGACACGGCCCTCATCGCGCACGGCAAGCTCCTGTTCGACGCCGACATCCAGCTCGCAAGCCTCGACCATTCGCTTTGGTACCACCGCCCATTCCGCGCCGACGAGTGGATGCTTTACGTGCAGGACAGCCCGAATGCGCATGGCGCGCGCGGTTTCAGCCGGGGAAGCATCTATACCCGCGAGGGCGCGCTGATCGCGTCGGCGGCGCAGGAGGGCTTGATGCGGCTGCGCAGCACGAAGTTTGTGCCCAACTAATAGGCAATCGACGTTCATTGCTCACCAACTAGGCAAATGGCCAATTGCCAGCCGCTTCGGGGCGCCCCGTTGCCTGCTGCTTATTCAACGAATCCAATGAGTTGCTGAGGCACCGCCAAACTGGCACGCGTCTTGACTCCATCCTATCCCGGTGGCCATCGCAGAGCACGCCGTGGCCCCTGAAAAATGACCTTGCCGTTGTCAACGACCGCAAGGCGAGCATTGGGGAGAAGAGGGGTGCTTAAATGAAGTTGATCACGGCAATCATCAAACCTTTCAAGCTTGAGGAGGTCCGCACAGCGCTGACCGATCTGGGCTTGCAGGGCATGACGGTCACTGAAGTCAAAGGTTACGGCCGGCAGAAGGGCCACACGGAGATCTACCGCGGCGCTGAATACGCCGTGAGCTTTTTGCCCAAAATCAAAATGGAGATCGTCGTTCCGTCCGCTCAGGTCGACAAGGCGCTCGAGGCAATCCAGCGCGCCGCCAAGACCGGGCAGATCGGCGACGGCAAGATCTTCGTTTCGCCGATCGAACATACGGTGCGCATCCGCACCGGTGAGGCAGACGACAACGCACTCTAGTTGCAACCGACGATTGGCCTGATCGCTCAAAGTCGCACGAAGGGAAAGGGGAGTTCTCACGATGAAATTAAACGGACTGATACGCACCGCTGCAACGGGTGCCGCCACCGCGGCACTCTATGCATGGACGGCACTGCCGGCTTTTGCGCAGGACGCAGCCCCCGCTGCTCCGCCGCCGAAGCTCAATTCCGGCGACACCGCCTGGATGCTCACATCCATGGCGCTCGTTCTGATGATGACGATCCCGGGACTTGCATTGTTCTACGGCGGCATGGTCCGCAAAAAGAACGTGCTGTCAGTCCTCATGCAGACCTTCGTCACCACGTGCTTGGTGACGGTGCTCTGGGTCGTGGTGGCCTATTCGCTGGCCTTCAGAACCAACCCCGACGACTTCTACAACGCCTACTTCGGCGGCTTCGACCGCGTGCTGCTCGCCGGCATGGGCAAGGACACCCTGCAGGGAACCATCCCTGAGTCGGTGTTCATGTGCTTCCAGATGACGTTCGCCATCATCACTCCGGCGCTCATCATCGGATCGATCGTCGATCGCATGAAGTTCTCTGCGCTCATCATCTTCATGTCGGCGTGGCTGATCCTCGTCTACGCTCCGATCTGCCATTGGGTGTGGGGCGGCGGCTTCCTTGCAAAGTCGGGTGTGCTCGACTTCGCGGGTGGCACGGTCGTTCACATCAACGCCGGCATCGCTGGCCTCATGGCCTGCCTCGTACTTGGCCGGCGCACGGGCTACCGCACGGAGAATATGGCGCCCTTCAACCTCGTCCTGACGGTGATCGGCGCTTCGCTGCTGTGGGTCGGCTGGTTCGGCTTCAACGCCGGCTCGGCTGTCGCGGCCAACGGCGCTGCCGGCATGGCCATGACCGTCACCCAGGTCGCCACCGCTATGGCGGCGCTTGCCTGGATGTTCGCGGAATGGCTGGTGCACGGCAAGCCGAGCGTGCTCGGCATCGCGTCCGGCGCCGTTGCCGGTCTCGTCGCCATCACGCCTGCTTCGGGCTTCGTTGATTGCAAGGGTGCCCTTGTCATCGGCGCGGCTGCCGGCGTCGGCTGCTACATCTCCGCCACCGGACTGAAGCGGCTTCTTGGCTACGACGACAGCCTCGACGTGTTCGGCGTCCACTGCATCGGCGGCATCATCGGCGCGCTCCTGACGGGCGTGTTCGCGGTGCAGGCGATCGGCGGTACGGCCGGCGTGCTCGAGGGCAACTTCGCCCAGCTTCCGATCCAGGCTTACGGCGTGATGGCCACCCTGATCTGGAGCGGTGCCGTGAGCTTCATTCTCATGGTCCTGCTGCGCCTCACCATCGGCGTCCGGGTTCCCGAGGCGGCCGAGGTCGAAGGTTTGGATCTCGCGCTGCACGGCGAGACGGTCCAATAGGTCAACGAGGCGGCCGGGGATCAACCCCGGTCGCTCCTCACAAGCTCCCGAGCGTGCGCCTTCCCCTAGGCGTGCTCCAAACTCGGCCCGGTCGCCTCGTGCCTCCGGGCCGTTTTTTTGTTCCGGCCCACATCAAGGCGACCGCTAGGGCAGGATGGTTATCGTCGCTCCGCGGCGTGCGCACGCGATGAGCCGCAGCAGATGCTCGCGCGAAAGCGCGATGCAACCCTCCGTAGGGCTTCATGCCGGGGCCTGCGACGTGCATGAAGATCGCGCTGCCGCGGCCTTTGACGCGCGGGGTCTCGTTGTAGCCGAGGACGACGATTACATCGTAGAGATGATCGTGCCGCCAAAGGTGCTCGGCACCGGCCGGGTAGGGATGGCGCACGCGCCGATTGTAGTTCCGGTCAGCGGGATCGTCGCACCAGCCGTCATGCCGATCGAGCGCGGCGATCGGGAGCCGCGTGCGCGGCCGCACAAGCCGGTCGCCGCGATAGAAAACCTCGCGCAACGCAAAGCGGCCGACGGGCGTTGCCCCATCGCCCTCGCGCTTGCCGACCCGCCGCCCGGCTCGACCCAGCGCACAGGGAAAACGCAAGGCCCCAGAGGCCAGAATCCCCCGCTGCGCGCCGGCCGCAAGGCCCCTCACGATGAGTTGCGCGCCCGCCTGTGGACCACTGCGTCGTGAGTTCATTGGAGCTTCCCGGCGACCGTGCTATTCGCATCCCACAAGAAAATGCCACCGACCAAGGCTCATACCGGCCGGCTTGGGCCCTGTCTCTACCGGAGCCATCCAGCATGACGACTGCCCGCAGGATTCTCATCGTGGACGACGATGAGGAGCTTCGCGAGACCCTTAAAGATCAGCTCGTCCTCCACGACGAATTCGAGGTGCTGACCGCCGGCACCGCGTCGAAGGGAATGGAGCTGGCGAAGGGAGATCATTTCGACCTGCTCGTATACGACGTTTCGCTTCCCGACATGGATGGCCGCGAGGCGGTGCGGCTCCTGCGTAAGGGCGGTTTCAAGACGCCGATCGTCATGCTGACGGGGAATGTCTCCGACGCCGACCAGATCCTCGGCCTCGATGCCGGCGCCAACGACTACATCACGAAGCCGTTCAAGTTCGCGGTGCTGCTCGCCCGCATACGCGCGCAACTTCGTCAGCATGAGCAGAGCGAGGATGCCGTCTTTGCAATCGGGCCCTACACGTTCAAGCCGGCCTCCAAGCTTCTGCTCGACGAGAGGGGCGCGAAGATCCGCTTGACCGAGAAGGAAACCTCGATCCTCAAGTATCTCTACCGCTCCGGCGACAAGGTCGTCTCGCGCGAGACGCTTCTGCACGAGGTGTGGGGCTACAATGCCGGCGTCACCACGCACACGCTCGAGACGCACATCTACCGGCTGCGCCAGAAGATCGAGAAAGACCCATCGAGCGCCGAGCTCCTCGTCACCGAAACCGGCGGCTACAAGCTCGTTCCCTGATGATTCGCCAGCGAAACCGCCGCGCGATCCACATCATCTTGACAGCGGCGACCCGCCACTGGACCCGGCTTGGCGAATCATCCGACCCTGCCGGCATAGCTCGCGTTGCGCGGGCATATGCTGGAAAAGAGTCAAACAATGGCAGCCGACACCATTATCGACGCGCTTGCGCGGCTCCCGATCTTTGAAGGCCTCACGTCGGCGCAGATCCGCGAGATCGGCGCTAGGGCGCAACGCGCGATCTATCATCCCGGCAGCGTCATCATCGAGGAGAATGCCGAAGGCGACGCGGCGATCCTGATCGTCTCGGGCGAGGCCGCGCGTGTCTCCGGCCCGGAGCTGCACGTACGCGTCGAACCCGTCGCCCCCGGTTCACTCGTCGGGGAGGCCTCGATGCTGATCGAGACCACCTATGGCTCAACCGTAGTGGCACGCGGAGAAGTGCGCGCCCTGCAGGTGACGCGCGACGGGCTTCGCGCGCAGATGCTCGAAGATCCCTCGATCGCCGAGACGCTCATCCACAATATCTCGATGCGGCTGATCCGCATGGCTGAAAAATTGCGCCAGGTCGACGCGTCGCTGGAGCGCGCGCAGACTGTGTCTGGGGCGCTTCCACAGCATGTACCGCCGGCGGTGCTTTTCCCGGCTCCGGTCCACTAGGCCCGGCTAGCCGGGCCGTTTAGGTAAATTTCGATCGCGAGGGCATGAAAAAACGCCCAACCCCGGGGGGAGGGGTTGGGCGTCGAGAGCGCTTTCGCGCGTGGTGCCGGGAGGGAAGCCGGCACCGCAGGTGATGTCTTTCGGCTAGACGGGGGGCACTACCGATACAGGGTGACATCACCTGACCAGCTTGACTTAAGCGCAAGCGAGCGGAGTTCAATAGAGCCCGGAGGCCGTTCTCACAAAAATGTTACCGCCCGGCTGGGGTTTTCCCCAGCTCAGCGGTTGCCACGAGTCCGAACAGCCACACCGGCCCAAGGCCGTGCTGGCAGCGTCAGGGAGTAGCCATGGGCTTCCCGACGGCTTTTATAGTGAACAAATCCGCGTCCAATTGGACGCTCTTGGCGAGATCGGAGACCTCCACGCGGGTGTCCAATCCCTGCGCGTCGCGCGTCACCCATTCCTTCAGCTCGAGGTTGGGCTTGGTTGCAAGGTAAAGCTTGATGCGACCTGTGGTATTAGGGTCCTTGTCCTCCAACCCCAGCACCAGCATGTCGTCCGATTCCTGCAACTCGGTGATGCGGGCGTCACGGACAAGGTTAACATCCGTTCTGAGCAAAAGGCGGAAGGGCGTCTGGTCGAGGGCCACCCGGTCCTCATTGTTGAGGTCGAGGTCCTGGATGGCCAGGTAGCGGCCATCGGAGACGACGATCTGCCGCGACGGGCGCGCATAGTCGAAGCGGAAGCGCCCCGGCCGGGACAGGTAGAACTTGCCCTTCATGCGGCGGTTGTCGGCCCCGGTCTGCAGGAAGCTGCCCTGCAACGTATTGATGGCGCTGAAATAGCCGCTGACCTTGTTGACGACGTCCTTCTGGTGCCCGTCGAGCGCGATGCCGTCGGCGGAGTTGGTGGGCGCGACCTCGGCATTCCACGCGGCATTGCCGGCGTTGGAGGGTTCGCCGGGCTTGGCCGCGGCATCGGCCGGCTTTGTCGCCGGGTCCGCCGGCTTCGCAGCGGGTGTGGCTTCGGCGGGCCTCTTGGCCTCGACGGGCTTGGGCACATCCTCGCCTTGGGCTGCGAAGGAAACGAGCAGGAGTCCGAAGCACGACGTTGCTGCCAACGCCATAGATCTCATGTGATGCATCGGTCGCCCCGAGCCTCCGCGAATCGAATTCGGTTGCCGCTGATCTTTGATAAATGCCCCCGGATGGCCGGAAAAGACCTGGCGCACCCGACTTTCCCGAACATTGCGACGAGATGTGGGCGATGCGTTGGCGGAATAGCTGCGCGGAGCGCTAGCGCGCGGATGCGCGTCCCGCATCCCCGTCACGCCCCGTGATGAGGATCTCGCGCTTGCCGACGCCGGTCGGGGGGCCGATCAGCCCCTCGCGCTCCATGCGCTCGATGACGTCGGCGGCACGGTTGTAGCCGATCGACAGGCGGCGCTGCAGGTAGCTCGTCGAAGCCTTGCGGTCACGCAGCACGACGGCGACCGCCATGTCGTAGAGGTCGTCCTCGCTTGCCGTGCGCGGCGCGCCATCTCCCCCTTCGGCGGGAGCCGGGGTGTCGGTGATGCCTTCGACATAGATCGGAGGTCCCTGCCGGCGCAGCGCTTCCGCGATGCGCTCGACCTCGTCGTCCGACACGAACGGCCCATGTGCGCGGACGGTCTGGCCGGAGCCCAGCGAGTAGAGCATGTCGCCCTGGCCGAGGAGCGCCTCGGCGCCCTGCTCGTTGAGGATGGTGCGGCTGTCGATCTTGGAGGCAACCTTGAAGCTGATGCGTGCGGGGAAGTTCGCCTTGATGGTCCCGGTCACGATGTCGACGGAGGGACGCTGTGTCGCCATGATGAGATGGATGCCGGCCGCGCGGGCCATCTGAGCGAGCCGCTGCACCGCCGTCTCGATCTCCTTGCCGGCGACCGTCATGAGGTCCGCGAACTCGTCGACGACCACGACGATGTAGGGCATCGTCTCGGCCTGCATCGGCTGCTGCTCGTAGACCGCCTCGCCCGTGCGCTCGTCGAAGCCCGTCTGCACGGTGCGCGCGAGCGTTTCGCCGCGGCTCTGCGCCTTGCGCACGCGCGCATTGAAGGCCTCGATGTTGCGCACCGAGAGGCTCGCCATGCGCTTGTAGCGCTCCTCCATCTCGGCGACGGCCCAGTTGAGCGCGGCCACCGCTTTCTGCGCATCGGTCACGACTGGCGTCAGCAGGTGCGGGATGCCGTTGTACACCGACAGCTCCAGCATCTTGGGGTCGATCATCAGGAGACGGCAGTCGAGCGGCGAGCGGCGGTAGAGCAGCGAAAGCACCATGGCATTGACGCCGACGGACTTGCCCGAGCCGGTCGTGCCGGCGACGAGCAGGTGCGGCATGCGCGCAAGATCCACCACGATCGGCTCACCGCCGATCGACTTGCCGAGTGCGAGCGGCAGGATCGCGTCGGAAGAGCGAAACGGCGGCGATTCGAAGATGTCCCGCAGATAGACCGTTTCACGCCGCACATTCGGCAGCTCGATGCCGATGACGTTGCGGCCCGGAATGATCGCGGCGCGCGCGGACGTGACACTCATGGAGCGCGCGATGTCCTCGGCGAGTGCGACGACGCGCGACGACTTGGTGCCGCGCGCGGGCTCGAGCTCGAACAGCGTGACGACGGGGCCGGGCTTGATCTCGCGCACCTCGCCCTTGATCGAGAAGTCGGCGAGCACCTCTTCCAGGAGGCGCGCGGTACCGCGCAGCACCGTCTGCGACAGCTCGCTGCCCGCCTTGCCGGGTGCGGGCCGGCGCAGGAGGTTCATCGGCGGCGGGCGATAGGCCGGCGTGGCGCGCTTTCCCGTGAGGCCGCCAAACAGCGCAGTCTTGCGCGATCGCGGCGCGTCGTTCTCGTCGTCCACGGCGGATGCGGCAGGCTCGGGTGTAGGACGCTCAGCCGAATTCGGCGCGAAGCGCTCGGCGATGGCGCGGCTTTCGGCATCCGTGCTCTCGTCGAAACCGTGCTCACGGTCCGTGCCCATGCCGCCGGTCGGCCACGGCGTGCGCGCCTCGGCGGCGACAGCCGCCTGAGCGCGCCGCAGGATGCGCGGCATCGTCGTTGGAACGTCAAATATCGAGGGCTCTGGCGGCTCCGGCTCTTCCTCGTGCGGAAGCTCGGGCAGATAGGGCTCGCGGCGCCCATCGAGGCCCGGAAGCTCGTGGCCGCGGCTCCGACTGCCCGTGCCGGCAAACGCAAAGGCACCAGCGCCGGCCGCAATCGCCGGCCGATGTTCGCCGCCCGGACCTGCAAAGGCCGGGGTCAGCCGTGCCATCCACTCGCGCCCCGAAAGCCATTGCGGCACCAGTCGAGAGAAGAGTGACTCGCGGCGGCGCGCGAGCTGCCGGCTATTCTTGAGCAGGCGGCTCAGGTCGTCGCGCTCGAGCCCGATGCTGTAGCCAAGCGCGGCAAATCCAGAGAGGAAGTAGGCGAGCCCCGCGAGCGGCAGTGCGCGCTCCATCCCGGCCAGCGAGAAGAGCGTCGCCGTCAGGCGGAAGAGCCAGTCGCCGACGATGCCACCGAAGCTGTGCGCAAAGGGCCAGCTCGCGGTCACGGGGAGGGCTGCAAAGCCGCCGGCGAGCAGGAATACCGACAGCGGGAAGATGCTGGTCTTCTTGCGGTTGGCAAATATGCGCTCCGCGATCATCAGCTCGATGCCCCAGAACATGGGTGCAAGCAGCAGGAAGACGGAGGCGAAGCCGAGCGTATTGAGCATCACGTCGGCGAAGATGGCGCCGCCCGCCCCGAACATGTTCGTTGGCGCGCCGCCCGCCGCGTGCGTGAGGCTCGGATCCGATTTCGACCAGGTGAGGAGGCTTGCCCACGCGGCCGCGACGCCCGCAAGGAGGAGAGCTCCTCCGGCGCGGCTTAGCCAACCCAGAAGCCTGTCCTCCATGTCGACGGAGAGCAGGCGTCTCGGGTCACCATGTGACTCGAGCGACATGACGGCGAACGTACTCTTTACGCAAATACTACTACTAAGCGTTCGAGCGCCTCGGCGATGGTCGTCGCGTCATGCACCAATGCGAGCCGCACGTAGTTCGTGCCCGGATTGGTCCCGTCGCGCCCGGCCTGCGCCAGAAAGGCACCAGGCAAAACCTTGACACCGCCACGTTTCCATAAGGTTACCGCTGCGTCACTGCCGCCGCCGAAGTTGGAAACATCGAGCCAGAGGCAGAACCCGCCGGCCGGGCGGCGATAGCCGTAGCCGGTGCCCAGCACCCGGTCGCAGACGTCGAACTTGGCGCGGTAGGCGTCGCGGTTGGCCACGACGTGGGCCTCGTCCGCCCACACGGCGGCGGAGACGTGCTGCGTCGGCCCCGGCACCTGCGGCGCCACCATGTTGCGGATCTCGGCGAACGTCTCGATGAAACGCGCGTCGCCGGCGCAGAAGCCCGAGCGCAGGCCGGGAAGGTTGGAGCGCTTCGACAGCGAGTTGAAGACGACGAGATTGCGGAAGCGCTCCGGCGTCGCGGCGGCGACGGCGAGCGCGCCCGTTGGCGGCTCGCTCGTATAGATCTCGGAGTAGCACTCGTCGAAGAACAGCATGAAGTCGTGGGCGCGCGCGAGCTGCAGCGCACGCGCGATGTAGGCCCGGCTGGCAACCGCGCCCTGCGGGTTCGCGGGCGAGCACAAGTAGAGCGCGACGGTGCGATCGAGCAGGGCTTTGTCCGAGGCAATCGCGTCGAGGTCGGGCAAGTGCCCCGTCGCCGCGGTGGCGTTGAGATAGACCGGCTCGGCGTCGACCGCGAGGGCACCCCCGATGTAGGCGCTGTAGTAGGGATTGCACATGAGCACGGCGGGGCGGCCCTTGACCTGCTTGCGTCCCGCGGCGGGCAATGCGGCGAGAAACAGCCCCTCGCGGGAGCCGTTGAGCGGCAGCACCTCGCGCGCGGCGTCGGGGGCGGCGGCAGCGCCGTAGCGGCGCCCCGCCCAGGCTGCGATCGCCGCGCGCAGCTCCTGCGTGCCGCGGATCGGCGGATAGCGGCCGTAGTCCGCCATGGCCTCCGTGAGCTTTGCCGCGACAAATGTCGGCATCGCCTCGCGCGGCTCGCCGATGGTCAGGTCGATGGGCTTGGCGTGTCCGGGCTCTATGCCGTCGAGCAGACGGCGGAGCTGCGTGAACGGCGACAGGATTGCGCCCTCGGCGAGCGCCGCCAATCCGGATTGCGAAGCCATGGACGTTCCTGGGACGAAGTTTTAGCGCCGCGGCGCTCCGCGAGAGGCCTTAGCGGCCGCACGGCGGCGCGTCTACATCGTCGCTTCGCCCGCGCAGCGGACGCTCGGCAATGCTCTCTTCACTCAGGAAGGCGCGGTGTGTGAGTGTCTCTAGAGGGCGCGCGGCATCGTTTGGGCGCCCGAACTCGTTTGCTCGCAGGGCTACCTAGCGGAAGTAGGTCATGGCCGGGATGTCGCCGCCGAGGCGGAGTGACCCGGTGCAGCCGGACATTTCCAGCGCGAGCGTGAGGAGGATGATGGCAAAGAGAACCCGATACATAGCTATCTCCGGCAGCGGACATTGGCGTCGGCGGCTACCGGCAGGGTGAAGATTTTTGGTTAAGGATGGGTTGATGGGAGAACGTATAGTCGTCTCAATAGCTTCCACGACGATCTGACGCGTGCTCCCGTTCGGGAGCATTGCGGCAAGGCGTTGCTGTCCGGGCTAGCGGACGATAGTGCGACGCGAGGTCGGACAACCCGTCAGCGGATGCGGCGCGGGTTCATGTAGAGATCGGCTTCCTGGCGCTCGATCTGCGGCTTCACCTTGCCGCGGCGGATGTCCTTCCACAGGCGCCGCATGTGCCGGCGGCACTCGCGGTTGAAGATCTGCATCGCAGCGAACATCTGCAGCACCGTCAAGAGGCGCCGGTCGGCGTGGTCCTGGCGCACCTTGCACTTCCACTTGCCGCCGATGGAGAAGATCTTGCCGTCGAGCGTACCAACCGGCTTGTCCTGCTGATCATAGAGCGTGTAGTCGCCGCCGAGGTTGATCAGGTCGCGCCGCAGCCGGTAGAAGTGCGGCTCCCCGTCGCGCATAATGAAGAACGAGAAATTCTCCGGCAGCAGCGGCCATTTGTTGGCCGAGCGCTCCAAATAGACGATGAAGTTGTCGTCGTCGGTGTTGATCGAGTAGGTCATCACCGGCAGCCCGCGCGCGGCGATCGTCTGCTGCAACGACCTACCGATCATCAGGTCCATGGTCGCGCGCCAGTTCAGCGACTCGCTGAAGAGCTTGAAGACGAGGCGCTTGTCCATCCCTTGCGCCTTCTCCCACAGCTCCTCGCGGTAGCCGATGAGGCCGGTGCGCTCGCCGCCCTCGAGCACCTCCGCGAACATGTCCATGTCGGAGGTGAACTGCCGCGACTTGGCGCGGTTGCGCGAGCGCCTGTAGATGCCGAACTCGAAGCGGTTGAAGTTCGTCACCCAGATGTCGACGACGAAGTGGTACCAGCCGTTCTGGAGCGCCTTGTTGGAGACGGCCTTCGAGACGCCGGCGACCTTTGTCGCTGCGGTCTGCTCCATCGCCTCGGCGCGCGCGTCGCGCGCCGCGTCGCTCGCGGCGGCGTCGGCCGCATTGGATTCCTTGCGGGCTGCGGCTGCGGTCATCGTGGCCTCCGGCGTTGCAAGCAGAATTCGGCGCGAATCAATTTGACCAGAGCCTACACCGCGGCCCGCCGCACAAGATGACTGGCGAGGAATTCTCCCAGGAAAACTCTCAGGAAAAACCTAGGCCTGCCCGCGCGATCCGAAGATCGCACTGCCGACGCGCACGTGCGTCGCGCCGAACGCGATCGCCGTTTCGAAGTCGTCGCTCATGCCCATGCTGAGACCCTTTAGGCCGAGCTCGGCCGCAAGCTTCGCCAGGAAAGCGAAGTGCACCGCGGCTTCCTCCTCGAGCGGGGGGATGCACATCAAGCCGGCCACATCGAGCTTGAGCTCATCGCGGCAGAGCGCCACGAGCGCAGGCGCCTCCCGGGGCAGCACGCCGGCCTTCTGCGGCTCCGCTCCGGTGTTGACCTGGATGAAGAGGGAGAGCCGCTTGCCCTGGCGCTGCATCTCCTCGGCGACGGCGCGCGCGATCTTTTCCCGGTCGATCGAGTGGATGGCGTCGAACAGCTCCACCGCCTCTTTGGTCTTGTTGGATTGCAGCGGGCCGATGAGATGCAATTCGACCTCGGGAAATTCGGCCTTCAGCGCCGGCCATTTGGCCTTCGCCTCCTGCACGCGGTTCTCGCCGAAGCGGCGCTGGCCGGCTTGCAGAACGGGAACGATCGCCGGGGCTTCGAAGGTCTTGGAGACCGCGATCAGCTTCACGTCGGCGGGATCGCGCTTTGCCCCGCGCGCGGCAATGGCAAGCCGCGTTTCGACCTCCCGGAGCCGGCCTGCGGCGTCATCCGTCATCTGCAGCGCCTCGCCCATGCTCAATGCCGCCTTGACCCGTTTGTAGCTTTAAGGCTCATTACGCCGCGCTAAACCCAAAAAACATGGGAAGAGATTGACGCCGTATGGCCAACGACAGCTACGACGCGCCCACTCGCGAGAAGCACTGGCAGGAGGTCTGGGAGAAGGCGGACATTTTCCGCGCCTCCAACGACGACCCGCGCCCGAAGTGCTACGTGCTCGAGATGTTTCCCTATCCGTCGGGACGCATCCACGTCGGCCACTCCCGCAACTACACCATGGGCGACGTCTTCGCCCGCTACAAGCGCGCCAAGGGCATGAACGTGCTGCATCCCATGGGGTGGGACGCGTTCGGCATGCCGGCGGAGAACGCCGCCATGGAGAACAAGGTCGACCCGGCCGTATGGACCTACCAGAACATCGAGACGATGCGGCGCCAGCTCAAGTCCATGGGCCTGTCGCTCGACTGGTCGCGCGAGATCGCGACTTGCTCGCCCGACTACTACCGCCACCAGCAGAAGCTCTTCCTCGACATGCTGAAGAAGGGCCTCGCCTACCGCAAGTCCTCCAAGGTCAACTGGGACCCGGTCGACCACACGGTGCTCGCCAACGAGCAGGTGATCGACGGCCGCGGCTGGCGCTCGGGCGCGCTCGTGGAGCAGCGCGAGCTGACGCAGTGGTTCTTCAAGATCACCGAGTACGCCGATGAGCTGCTGGAAGCTCTGGAGACGCTCGACAAGTGGCCGGAGAAGGTGCGCCTGATGCAGGCGAACTGGATCGGCCGCTCCGAAGGCCTGCTCGTGCGCTTCGCGCTCGACAAGGAGACCGCACCCAAGGGCCAGAGCGAGGTCGAGGTCTATACGACGCGACCCGACACGCTGTTTGGCGCTGCGTTCATCGCGCTCGCACCCGATCATCCGCTTGCAAAGGCCGCGGCCAAAGACAACCCGAAGCTCGCCGCCTTCTGCGAGGAGTGCCGCCACATGGGCACCTCCGTCGCCGAGCTCGAGACCGCCGAGAAGCAGGGCTTCGACACCGGCATCCGCGCGGTGCACCCGTTCGACAAGAACTGGAAGCTGCCGGTCTACGTGGCAAACTTCATCCTGATGGAGTACGGCACCGGCGCCATCTTCGGCTGCCCCTCGGGCGATCAGCGCGACCTCGATTTCGCGCGCAAATATTCGCTGCCCTTCGTGCCGGTGGTGCTGCCGCCGGGCGAGGACGCCGCGACCTTCGCCATCACCGACAAAGCCTTCGACGGCGAGGGCACGATGATCAACTCGAGCTTCCTCGACGGGCTCGATACCAAGGCCGCGTTCGAGGAGACGGCGAAGCGGCTCGATGCCCAGAAGCTCGGCAAGAAGGCGGTCGGCAAGCGCAAGGTGAACTACCGCCTGCGCGACTGGGGCATCTCGCGCCAGCGCTACTGGGGCTGTCCGATCCCCGTCATCCACTGCAAGACCTGCGGCGTCGTGCCGGTGCCGGACAAGGACCTCCCCGTCGAGCTGCCGTCGGATGCCACCTTCGACAAGCCCGGCAACCCGCTCGACCGCCACCCGACCTGGAAGCACGTCAAGTGTCCCACGTGCGGCGAGGAAGCGGTGCGCGAGACCGACACCATGGATACCTTCGTCGACAGCTCCTGGTACTTTGTCCGCTTCACCGATCCCTCCATGCCGAAGCCCGTCGACAAGGCCGCGGCCGACTACTGGCTGCCCGTCGACCAGTACATCGGCGGCATCGAGCACGCGATCCTGCACCTGCTCTACTCGCGCTTCTTCACGCGCGCGATGTGCGACACCGGGCATCTGAAATTGAAGAGCAACGTGCGCGAGCCGTTCGCGGCGCTGTTCACGCAAGGCATGGTCACGCACGAGACCTACAAGTCGAAGCGCGGCGGATGGCTGCTGCCGACGCAGGTGCGCATCGAGGGCGAGGGCGACAAGCGACGCGCGTTCGAGGCGACGTCGGGCGAGCCGGTCACCATCGGCTCGGTGGAGAAGATGTCGAAGTCGCGCAAGAACACCGTCGACCTCGACGCCTTCGTCAGCGAGCACGGCGCCGACGTCGCGCGCTGGTTCGTGCTTTCCGATAGCCCGCCCGAGCGCGACGTCATCTACACGGACGTGGGCGTCGATGGCGCGCGGCGCTTCACGCAGCGGATCTGGCGTCTCGTCGACCAGGGCGCGGCGGCCGCCGCCAAGAAGGACGCGGCCAAGCCGGCCTCGTTCGGGCCCGAGGCTACGGCTTTGCGCCGCTCCGCGCATAAGGCATTAGACCAGGTTGCCCGCGCGATCGAGAACCTGCGCTTCAACGTGGCCGTGGCCTACGTCTATGAGTTCGCAAATGTTCTGGGCTCTGCCCTGGGGAAAACCGGGGACGGCTACCCCTGGGCGCTGCGCGAGGCGCTCGAATTTCTTGTGCAGATGATAGGCCCGATGATGCCGCATCTGGCCGAGGAAGGCTGGGCGCGGCTCGGATACAACACATTGCTGGCCAATCAGCCCTGGCCCGAGGCCGATCCGGGCTTGCTCGTTGACGATACGATCACCATTGCCGTACAGGTGAACGGTAAGCGACGGGACGAGCTCACGATTGCTCGAACGGCCGGTTCTGACGAAATCGAGGCTGCGGCCTTGAGGCTTGAGCCGGTTCAGCGCGCCCTCGAAGGCCGGCCGGTTAAGAAGGTCATCGTTGTGCCGCAGAGAATCGTGAATGTCGTCGGGTAGGTCGGAACAGGGGGCGATCGATGCGGAGCGTTAGCCGCCGATCGGCAATCTGCATTGCGTTTGTCTGCGCCACGATGCCCATGCTCGTGGCCGGCTGCGGCGATTCCGGATTCCACCCGCTTTACGCCACCTCCCCGCTCCTTGGCGGGAGCGCGACTGCCGCCAAGCTCGCGAGCCTCGAGATCGCACCCATCCCCGGCCGCGTCGGCCAGCGCCTGCGCAACGAGATGATCTTCGAGGCGACGGGCGGAGGCGCGGAGGCGCTGAACCCGGCTTACCGGCTGGAGATCGCGGTGACGGAATCGATCTCGGCGACTCTCGTCCAGACCGACGGCAACTCGAGCGGCAGCGTCTATAACCTCAACGCCAAGTTCAAGCTCATCCGCATCGCCGACAAGACGGTCGCGCTGCAGGGTGAGAGCAACGGGCGCATCATGTTCCAGCGCTTCGAGTCGGTTTATTCCAACGTGCGCGCACGCAAAGAGGCCGAGGATCGCGCGGCAACCACCATTGCCGAAGACCTGAAGTCGCGCCTCGCGGCCTTCCTGTCGAACGCGGCCTGAGCCGCCTCGCACCTCGCTTCGCCAGCTCCTCCTCCTCGCAACTTCGCCGATCGCCCATGGTCGCCGTAAAGGCTCATCAAGCCGAAGCGTTCCTCAAAGCCCCCGGGCCCAGCATGCCCGCGGTGCTGTTCTACGGAACCGACGCCGGCCTCGTCAGCGAGCGCGCCGCAAAGCTCGCCGCGATCGTTGCCGCGCGCGATAATCCACCGGGCGAGATCATCCGCATGGAGGATGCCGATCTCGACAACGATCCTGATCGGCTCGCGATCGAGCTGCAGACGATTCCGATGTTCGGCGGCTCCAAGGTCGTGCGCGCGACCGCCGGGCGGCGCATCACGGCTGCGGCGCTGGAGCCATTCATCGCCGGCGACAGGCTCGCCGCCACGCTGATCGTGGAAGGCGGAAACCTGCGCCCGACGGATACCCTGCGCACGCTGTTCGAGAAGGCCCCCAAGGCGGCGGCCGTCGCCTGCTACCCGGACGAGGGGCACGACCTGGAGATGCTCGTACGCGACATCCTGAAGGGCCACGGGCTCGCCATCTCGCCCGAAGCGCGCGATCTCCTGTTGACGCGCGTCGGCGCCGACCGCGCACTGTCGCGGGGCGAGATCGACAAGCTCGCGCTCTATGCCGCCGGCAAGTCCGAGATCGACGTTAGCGACGTCGAGGCGATCGTCGGGGATGCCTCCCAACTCGCGATCGACCGCGTGCTCGACGGCGCCGCCGGGGGCGACGCCAAGCGCGCCGTCGCGGAATATGCGCGCGCGCTTGCCGCCGGCGAGAGCGCACAGACGATCATCCTCGCCGCGCAGCGTCACCTCGAAAAACTGCACAAGATCCGCTCCGACATCGACCAGGGCCGCTCGTTCGAGGACGCGGTGCGGCAGTTGCGCCCGCCGATCCACTTCAAGCAGAAGGACGCTATCGGCCTGCAGTGCCGCCTGTGGACAACGGCGCGGCTGTCGGAGGCGCTGGCGCGAGCTTCCGCCGCGGCAAAGGCCGCGCGGTTGTCGGCACCGCTGGAGGAAGCCATCGCCGAGGAGCTGCTGATCGGTCTCGCGGCGGCCGCCCGCCCGGCTCCTCAGCGCTAAGCGTGTTAACGCCCCCCGCTTGCCCGCGTCGGCGCGCTGCCTATAGTGCGCCGCATTCGGCGATCCGGGGTACGAATTGGGGGCCTTAAATGGCGGACTCTCGCTACGATGTTGTCGGGATTGGCAATGCCATCGTCGACATCATCGGACGCTGCGACAATGCCTTCCTGACCAAGCACGAGATGCGCAAGGGCTATATGCGCTTAGTCGATGCGCAAGAGGCGGAGCACCTCTACGCGCTGCTGGAAGGGGGGCTCGAGCGCTCGGGCGGATCGGCCGCCAACACGATTGCGGGGCTTGCCTCGTTCGGCGCGCGGTCAGCCTTCATCGGCCTCGTCGCCGACGATAAGCTCGGGCAGGTTTTCGCCCGCGACATCCGCACCATCGGCGTCGCCTACGACACGGCGCCGGCGACGAGCGGCGCGCCGACCGCGCTGTGCATCATCTTCGTCACGCCCGACGGCGAGCGCACCATGAACACCTTCCTCGGCGCCAGCACCGAGCTCGGGCCGCAGGAGGTCGACGAGGAGCTGATCGCCTCGGCGCAGGTCACGTATCTCGAGGGCTACCTGTTCGACAAGCCGGAGGCGAAGGAGGCGTTTCGCACCGCGGCCGCCATTGCCGGCAAAGCCGGGCGCAAGACCGCGCTCACGCTGTCGGACGCCTTCTGCGTCGATCGCCACCGCGAGGATTTCCGCAAGCTCGTGCATCACGGCATCGACATCCTGTTCGCCAACGAGAGGGAGATCACCGCCCTCTACGAGGTGAACTCCTTCGAGGACGCCCTGGCCGCCGTGCGCGGCGATTGCGAGATCGCGGTGCTGACGCGCTCCGCGCTCGGCTCGGTGATCGTCACGGATCGCGCAACGATCGACATCCGGCCCGAGCCGGTCGCCCAGGTCGTCGACGTGACCGGCGCGGGCGACCTCTACGCGGCGGGGTTTCTCTACGGCCTCACACGCGGGCTTTCGCTCGCCGACTGCGGACGCCTGGGCAGCCTCGCCGCCGCCGAGGTGATCGGGCACATCGGCGCCCGCCCCGAGCAGCCGTTGAAGCAACTCGCACGCGCCGAGGGCCTGCTGCGCTGAGCCCGATGCCGCGAGCGCCTGCCGACACGAGTGCGCGATACACCTCAGCCGGAGGCATTTTCGCCACTATAACTGGCGATTGCACGGACTAGCTCCTACAAGACATTTAATCTCCCTGGTAACGCACTGCCGGATCGAGAAAATCCAATGCCAACGAATCGCGGCACGGGACCTTTCGATGCAAACGGCGAGCGCACGTTACGGGCGGCCCAAAGGCACCGGATTAGACGACCGCAAGCGGCTCGAGAGCATTGCCGCGGCGCTCGTCGCGGACCCCAAATTGAAACCGACTACGGCGATCCGCGCTCTGGGCATTGATGACCCTTCGACCATCCGCCGCCTGCGCGACAAGTTCAATCTCGAGTACGGGAAGCTCATGGCGGAGGCCCGCCGTGCCGCGCGCGCAAAGTCTTCGGGCACACAGCGCGAGGTCGCCAAATTGGCGCAGCTCGCCCAGTCCGGGATCGACATCGAGCCTGTCATCAAGCCCAGCGCGATCGCCAACGCGCTGCCCGCACCGAAATCGAGTCCGTTGCCGTCTCTCTCGATAGTCCCGCAGAGTTCGCTGCTTGTGGGTTGCTTCGACTTGGGAGTGTGCGCGCTCAGCACCGCGGTCCAAGGCCAATCGATCCTGGCCGACTACTGGCTGCGCCTTCCGGCGGTCTCGATGGCGATGAGGGGTCAGCTCACTCTCAACGCGGTCGCGGTTGCCATGTACACGCGGAGCAAAGGCCGCAAAGCCTGCCTCAACTGAAATGCCCTGACGCCCTGAGCACCAATGCGTAACTGTACGGCCGCCGCCCCAGGCGGCCTTTTTTTGCGTCACAGCTTGCGCAGCGCGACCGACGCGACGTGGTGATCGGCTTCCTTGCGCAGGATCAGGCGCGCACGCTGCCGCGTCGGGAGAATGTTCTCCTCGAGATTCTTCAGGTTGATCGTGCGCCAGATCGCGAGCGCGCGCTCGTGCGCGGCCTCCGGCGACAGATGGGCGTATTGATGGAAGTAGGCGCCGGGATCGCGGAAGGCCGTGGTGCGCAGGCGCATGAAGCGCGCGACATACCAGTCCTCGATGATCTCAGGCTCGGCATCGAGATAGATCGAGAAATCGAAGAAATCCGACACGAACGGGATCGCCTCGCCGCCGCGCGGCATGCGCGCCGGTTGCAGCACGTTGAGGCCCTCGACGATGAGGATGTCGGGCGATTCAACGATCGAGCGCTGGTCGGGCAGGATGTCGTAGTGGAAGTGCGAATAGACGGGCGCCTCTACGTGCGCCACGCCTGACTTCACGTCGGCGAGGAAGTTCAACAGCCGCGCGGTGTCGAAGCTCTCGGGGAAGCCCTTGCGGTCCATGAGCTTGCGCTGCTCGAGCTCGGCGTTGGGAAGCAGGAAGCCGTCGGTCGTGATCTGGTCGACGCGCGGATGATCGGGCCAGCGCGCGAGCAGCGCCTTGAGAACGCGCGCGGTGGTGCTCTTGCCGACCGCGACCGAGCCGCCGACACCGATGATGAAGGGAACCTTGCCGTCGGTGCGGCCGAGGAACTTCGACGTCACCGAATGGAGCTGCTGGGAGGCGGCGACGTAGAGGTTCAGGAGCCGTGACATGGGCAGATAGATCTGCTCCACCTCCTCCACCGACAGCTCCTCGATGAGGCCCGAGAGCTGCTGAAGCTCGCTCTCCTCGAGCGTCATCGGCGTATCGGCGCGCAGGCGTGCCCACTCCTCGCGGCTGAATACGCGATACGGCGAGTACTGCAGGTTGGCGGGATAGGACATCGCGATCGAGCCGCGCCGGGGCTACACAGGACTGCACATTGTCGGCAAATGTATCAGCGCTTGCCGCGCTCGGCCTTCTCTTTCAGCCCCGAGGTGCCCATGCGCGCCTCGAGCACCGCCAGCACATCGGCGATGGCGACATCGCGCGATTCCAGCAGCACGAGCAGATGATAGAGGAGATCGGCTGCCTCCTCCTTTAGACGTTCGG
This sequence comes from uncultured Alphaproteobacteria bacterium, assembly GCA_963817485.1. GTDB lineage: Bacteria > Pseudomonadota > Alphaproteobacteria > Rhizobiales > Hyphomicrobiaceae > Hyphomicrobium_A. The sequence goes on from CAWFOR010000026.1 coordinate 123,480, forward strand.
CGCTCTCGCCGGCGCCTGCCATCACCGTCTCGACCGCCTCCTCGCCGAGCTTCTTGGCGCACTTCGCCGGGCCGGCATCGAGGAGCTGGCGCGTATAGGAAGCGTCGGCGGAAGCGGTACGGCGGCCATGAATGGTCGCCGCGAGTTGTGCCAGCACGTCGTCGGTCATGGCTAAACCTCAAGCGCCCACAAGGACTTGTCGCGCTGGCACATGCCGCAAGCGGGGCTTCCCGTCAAGCCGACGCGCGTGAGCTTAGCTGCTGGCGCCATGCACGAGCCGCATGCGGATGTAGTCGAGCTGGTCGAAGTTGCCGAAGCGGATGACGAGGTTGCCGCTCTCGCCCGAGCCGCGCTTGATCTCGACCTTGAGCCCCAGGAGCGACGACAGCTCGTTCTCGAAGGCGCGCGTGTCGGCATCCTTGTCGCGCGGGCTGCGGCGTACCGCCGGAAGCGTCCTTCTCCGTCGCGCCACCGTCCTGCACCAGCGCCTCGACCTGGCGCACGTTGAGGCTCTCATCGAGGATGCGGTGCGCAAGCGTCTCGGCGTCGGCGCGCCCGATGAGCGCGCGCGCGTGCCCGGCCGTGAGGCGGCCATCCTGCACCATCGCCTGCACGGTCTCGGGCAGCTTCAGCAGGCGCAGCGTGTTCGCTACGTGGCTGCGGCTCTTGCCGATGATCTCGGAGAGTTGCTCCTGGCTGTAGGAGAAGCGCTCGACCAGATCGCGATAGCCGGTCGCCTCCTCGATCGCGTTGAGGTCGGCGCGCTGCACGTTCTCGATGATCGCGAGCTCGAGCACCTCCTTGTCGTTGAGGTCGCGAGCGATGACGGGCACCGTGTGCAGCCCGGCCTTCTGCGCCGCGCGCCAGCGGCGCTCGCCGGCGACGATCTCGTAGCCGCCGGCGACAGGGCGCACGATGATCGGCTGCACGAGGCCCTTGGAGCGGATCGACTCGGCGAGCTCGGCCAGCTCCTCGTCGCGGAAGTCCTTGCGCGGATTGAGCCGGCCCGCCCTGAGCTCGGCGGTCGGCACCAGGCGCTGCTCGCCCTCCGGCGGCAGCGAAGCTTGCCCCTGCACCGGCTCGCCGATGAGGGAGGCGAGCCCGCGCCCGAGACGGCTTTTCGGCAGTGGTGCGTTCATGGGTCTTCGAGCCTCTCTGACTTAAGCGGCTTTGTGCTGGTTTTCGCGCGCGATGATCTCGGTCGCGAGCTTGATGTAGGCTTGGCTGCCGGCGCAGTCGAAATCGTAGAGCAGGATCGGCTTGCCGTGCGAGGGCGCCTCGGCGACGCGGATGTTGCGCGGGATGATGGTCTCGTAGACCTTCGGCCCGAAGAAGGCGCGCACGTTGTCGGCGACCTCGCGCGAGAGCGCGGTGCGCGCGTCGTGCATGGTGAGGACGACACCCTGGATCTCGAGCCGCGGGTTGAGCGTGGAGCGGATCTGGTCGATCGTCTCCTTCAACTGCGAGATGCCTTCCAGCGCGAAGAACTCGCACTGCACCGGCACCAGCACCGCATGCGCGGCCGTCATGGCGTTGAGCGTCAGCAGGTTCAGCGACGGCGGGCAGTCGATGAGAACGAATTTGAAGGTCTTGTCCGGCGGGAGGCTGCGTTGATGCGCGGCAAGCCCGCTCATGGCGTCGCGCAGCTTGAAGGCGCGGTTGGTGTCGGTCAGAGTTGTATCGATCCCCACGAGATCGGCGTTCGCCGGCACGATGTGCAGGCCCGGCACCGCGGTCGGCAGCGCCGCCTCCATGACGCTGCAGGTGCCTGAGAGCACGTCGAACGAGGTGCGCGTGCGGTTGTCGGCGGCGATGCCGAGGCCGGTCGAGGCGTTGCCCTGCGAATCGAGGTCGATGACCAGCACCCGCTCACCGATCGAGGCGAGCGCGGTGCCCAAATTGATCGCGGTCGTCGTCTTGCCGACGCCGCCCTTCTGGTTGGCGACCGCAAGCGTGCGCGGCTCGCCGGCTCCCATCTTCGCGCTCATCGCGAATGACCCTCCGTCTTGGCGTTCAACGCGCGGATTACGACGATTCGGCCGCTGGTGTCGGTCAGGCTCGGGTGCAGCTCGGCCTCGAAATTCCAAAGCTTACTAGCCGCCGCGACCTCGGCTTCCGCCTCACGGCCCTTGAGAAACAGCCCGATTGTGGGGCCGGAAAAGAAGGGCGCGGACAACTCGAGGAGCCGGGGCAGCGGGGCCAGAGCGCGCGCCGAAACGACATCCACAGGGTCAAGCTTAGCCTGAGTCGCGGTTTTTTCGATTCTTGCCCCCAGGATGTCCACAGTGACCCCCGTCCGGCGGGCCACTTCGGCGAGGAAGGCGGCCTTGCGGGTATCGCTTTCGACGAGGGTCATGTGGGCGTGCCCGCGCTCGGCGAGAAGAATTGCCAGCACGAGGCCGGGAAAGCCGGCGCCGGAGCCGAGGTCGAGCCAGCGCTTGGCGCCCGGCGGGGCGAGCGCAAGGAGCTGAGCCGAATCGGCAAAGTGGCGGTGCCAGATTTCGGTAAGCGTGCTTGGGGCGACGAGATTGATGGTCTTCTGCCACTGCCGCAGCAGCGCAGTCGTAAGTTTCGAGCCGGTCAATCGTTTCACGTGAAACGCCGAAGGCGCGCGCGAAGTCCTCGGGCGTCGCGATGGCCGCGGGGCGCCCCATCAGGCCGACTTCCGCGCCGGCTGCCTCTTCAGGTGCGCGAGCAGAAGCAGCAGCGCCGCCGGGGTGATGCCGTCGATGCGCCCGGCCTGCGCAAGCGTGCCGGGACGATGGCGCTCGAGCTTCTGGCGCACCTCGGTCGAGAGCCCGGCTATGGCGGCGAAATCGAAGCCGGCGGGAATGCCGAGCGCCTCATCTTTGCGCAGCGTGGCGACGTCCAGCTCCTGGCGCGTGACGTAGGAGGCATAGCGGGCATCGACGGCGACCTGGGCCGCGATGGCCGGGGCGATGCCGCCGATCTGTGGCCAGATGCCGGCGAGGCGCGCGAGATCGACCTCCGGCAGCGCCAGCAGGTCGAAGGCCGAGCGGCGGCGGCCATCCTTGTTGACCTCGAGACCGTGGCGGGCGGCCTCGGTCGGGGTCAGCGACAGGGAACGCAGCATCGCGGCGGCAGCCTCCAGAGCTGCCGTCTTGGCGGCTAAGGCCCGGCTGCGGACGGTGCCGACACAACCCAGGGCGATGCCGATAGGCGTCAGCCGCTGGTCGGCGTTGTCGGCCCTGAGCCGCAGCCGGTACTCGGCGCGCGAGGTGAACATGCGATAGGGCTCGGTGACCCCGCGCGTCACGAGATCGTCGACCATGACGCCGAGATAGCCGTCGGCGCGCGAGACGACGAAGCCCGGCTCGGCGCCGCCCGCGAGCAGCGCCGCGTTGATGCCGGCGGCGATCCCCTGTGCGCCCGCCTCCTCGTAGCCTGTGGTGCCGTTGATCTGTCCGGCGAGAAACAGCCCCGGCAGGCGTTTCACGTGGAACGCGGCCGAGAGCTCGCGCGGATCGACGTAGTCGTACTCGATGGCGTAGCCCGGCCGCTTGATGACGGCCTTTTCCAGCCCGGGCATCGTGCGGATAAAGGCCTCCTGCACATCGGCCGGGAGCGAGGTCGACACTCCGTTCGGATAAACGGTGTCGGCGTCGAGGCCCTCCGGCTCGAGGAAGACCTGGTGCGCGGCGCGGTCGGCAAAGCGCACGATCTTGTCCTCGATCGAAGGGCAATAGCGCGGGCCCGGTCGAGGCGATCTGGCCGGAATACATGGCCGATCGGTGCAGATTCTCGCGGATCAGGGCGTGCGTCGCGGCGCGTCGTGCGCGTGATGGCGCAGGCGATCTGCGGCGTCGAAATCCGCGTCGTGAGGAACGAGAACGGCACCGGCGGGTCATCGCCGGCCTGCTTCTCAAGGGCGCCCCAGTCGATGGAGGAGGCCAGCAGGCGTGGCGGGGTGCCGGTCTTGAGGCGGCCGAGTTGCAGACCCAAGCCATAGAGGCGCTCGGACAGGCGAAGCGCGGGGGCTTCGCCCACACGGCCGGCGGGGATCTTCTGCTCCCCGAGGTGGATGAGGCCGTTGAGGAAGGTGCCGGTGGTGAGCACGACGGCGCCCGCGCCAAGCTGGCGGCCATCGGTTAGAGCCACGCCACAAACCCGGCCGTCGGCCACGATCAGGTCCTCGACCGCCGCCCTCGACCACCTCGAGGCTGGCGGTCTCCCGGATCGCCGCCTGCATGGCCTGCCGGTACAACTTGCGGTCGGCCTGGGCGCGCGGGCCCTGGACCGCTGGGCCCTTGGAGCGGTTCAGGAGCCGGAACTGGATGCCGGCGGCATCGGCCACACGGCCCATGAGGCCGTCGAGCGCATCGATCTCGCGCACCAGGTGGCCCTTGCCGAGCCCGCCGATGGCGGGGTTGCAGGACATCTCGCCGATGGTCGCGAAGGTATGGGTGACGAGGGCCGTGCGGGCGCCCATGCGGGCAGCCGCGGCCGCGGCCTCGCAGCCGGCATGGCCGCCACCCACCACGATCACATCGAATGTCAGCTCAGTCATCAGCAGGCCTGCAGGGCTTCAACCGGGCGCTTGTACCCGTAGCCGGCTCGGCCCGTCAAAGCGATGCCGCGAATTGGTCCCGCGTGACCGGCAGCAAAAAACCCGGTTGCCGGGAGGGGCAACCGGGCTGCGTTTGGGGCTAGGGCGCTCAGTGTGCAAGCGCTTTCGCGACCTCAGAATTATCAGCAGCGGCTTACGCCAACCTGACTGGCATTCCCCGCCCGATACCCCTTTCGACGGGTTTCACGTGAAACATCGCGGGCTTATTTGCCGATGCAGAAGCGGCCGAAAATCTCGCCCAGCACGTCCTCCACATCGACCCGGCCGGTGATGCGCCCGAGCGCATGCGCCGCCCGACGCAAGTCCTCTGCACGAAGCTCAAAATCACTCGAAACACCGCTCAAAAAGGCCTGCAAATCCACCAAACACGCCTGCAATTGCTGCCTATAGCGCGTACGCGTGATGGCGGGGGACGCGCCAACCCCAATGCGGTCACGCGCGATATCCCCGAGGCGGCGGGTGAGGACATCTATCCCCGCGCCCGTCTTGGCCGAAACGGCGAGCACCTCGGGGGTGGCCTTGGCCCCGGGGAGATCTATTTTGTTGGAGGCGCGGAGAAGAAACTTATCCCCGCGCGCCGCGAGCTCGGGCGGGGGAGGGGCCGCGTCGGCGGCGCTCGCATCGCTCAGCCAGACGACGAGGTCGGCTTCGCGCGCATGCGCCAGCGTTCGCCGGATGCCCTCGCGCTCGATCGACCCTTGCGGCTCGCGGATGCCGGCGGTGTCGGACACGATCACCGGATAGCCGCCGAGGTCGAGCCGCACCTCGATCACGTCGCGCGTCGTCCCGGCCTCCTCCGAGACGATCGCAGCCTCGCGCCTAGCGAGCGCGTTGAGCAGGCTCGACTTGCCCACGTTGGGCGGGCCCGCGAGCACGACGCGGAAGCCCTCGCGCAGGATCTCGCCGCGGTTGCCGTCGTCGAGATGCTGAGCGATGGCCTCCTGCAGCCGCCCGACGATCCCGCGCGCGAGCCCGAAAGCCTCGCTCGCGACATCCGCCTCATCGGAGAAGTCGATGACCGCCTCGACGAGGGCGCTGGCGCGGATGATCTCGGTCCGCCAGCCCTCATAGAGCTCGGACAAGGCGCCGCCCATCTGGCTCAGCGCCTGGCGCCGCTGAGCGTCGGTCTCGGCGTCGATGAGATCGGCGAGGCCCTCGGCTTCGGCGAGATCGATCTTGCCGTTGGCAAAGGCGCGGCTGGCGAATTCTCCCGGCTCGGCCAGACGGCATCCGGGCTGGCGCGCGAGCGCGGCGAGCACGGCCTTGACGATCGCCGCAGCCGCCGTGGAGGTGGAATTCGGCCATGTCTTCGCCGGTCTCGCTACGCGGCGCGGCGAACCAAAGGACGAGCCCCTCGTCGAGCGTTTCGCCGCTCGCGGGGTCGCGGATGTTGCGCAACGCGGCCATGCGCTTCTTCGGTCGTGGCGGCGCCAATGCGTCGATCACGTCCCCGGCCCGCGGGCCCGATACGCGCACGACCGCGACGCCCGCCCGCCCGGGCGCGCTCGACAGCGCAAAGATCGTCGGTGCCTCATCCATGCTTTTGGACTACTCGTACGCATGCGCGGCGTCCATTCGGCAGACGTCCGGAGCCTCCGATCCGGGAAACGGCATGAGCGAGAACCGCCTGGGGCGCGAGACGAGCCCCTACCTGCTCCAGCACAAGGACAACCCGGTCCACTGGTGGGCATGGGGGCCGGAAGCACTCGCCGAAGCCAAGCGCACGGGCAAGCCGATCCTGCTGTCGGTCGGCTACGCGGCCTGCCACTGGTGCCACGTGATGGCGCACGAGAGCTTCGAGGACGCGGCCACCGCCGCGGTCATGAACGAGCTGTTCGTCCCCATCAAGGTCGACCGCGAGGAGCGCCCCGACATCGACGCGATCTACATGGGCGCGCTGCACGCGTTGGGCGAGCAGGGCGGCTGGCCGCTCACGATGTTCCTCGACCCCGACGCGCGGCCCGTGTGGGGCGGCACGTACTTCCCGAAGGAGACCCGCTTCGGCCGGCCGGCCTTCGTCGACGTGCTCGGCCGCGTCGCGCAGGTGTTCCGCGAGGAGCCCGAGAAGGTCGCCAACAACGCGCGCCTGCTGACCGAAGGTCTGGCGCGCGCCGGCGAACGGCACCGCGATCGCTACGATCGATGATCGCCTGCTCAGGGATCTGACGACGCGCATGGCGCCCGCCGTCGATCCGATCCACGGCGGCATCCGCGGCGCGCCCAAGTTCCCGCAGTGGAGCTTCTTCTGGATGCTCTGGCGCGGCGGCATCCGCTACGACGTGGCGGCCGCGCGCGAGGCAGTCGATCACCACGCTCACGCGCATCTGTCAGGGCGGCATCTACGATCACCTCGGCGGCGGCTTCGCGCGCTACTCCGTCGACGAGGAGTGGCTCGTCCCGCACTTCGAGAAGATGCTCTACGACAACGCGCTGCTGCTCGATCTCTTGACCGAGGTGTGGCGCGAGACGCAAGAGCCGCTGTTTGCGGCGCGCGTCGCCGAGACGGTCGGCTGGATCGAGCGCGAGATGATCGCCGACGGCGGCGGCTTTGCCGCCTCGCTCGATGCCGATAGCGAAGGCGAGGAAGGCAAGTTCTACGTCTGGAGCCTGGATGAGATCCTCGCCGTGCTCGGCCCCGAGGAGGGGCGCTTTTTCGCCGACGTGTACGACGTCACGCCGGATGGCAACTTCGAGGGCCACACGATCCTCAACCGGCTGTCGTCGCTGCCGCTGCGCTCGGTCGCCGACGAGCAGGCGCCTCGCCGCCGCGCGCACCAAGCTGCTCGAGGCACGGTCAAAGCGCGTGCGCCCCGGCTGGGACGACAAGGTGCTCGCCGACTGGAACGGGCTGATGATCGCCGCGCTCGCGCGCGCCTCGCTCATCTTCGACAAGCCGCAATGGCTCGAGCTCGCCCGGCGCGCGTTCGATTTCGTCGTGACGCGCATGACGCGGGACGGCCGGCTGCAGCACGCCTGGCGCGCCGGCATCGCTAAGGCGCCGGCAACGGCGAGCGACTACGCCAACATGATCTGGGGCGCACTGCGCCTGCACGAGGCGACGGGCGAGCAGCGTTACTTCGACCAGGCGCGCGCGTGGACCGAGACGCTCGACCGCCACTACTGGATCGACGCCGAGGGCGGATATGCAACCTCTGCCGACGACACGCGCGACGTGATCGTGCGCCTGCGCCCGGGCACGCGACGACGCGACGCCCAACGCCAACGCGATCCAGCTCGCCAATCTGGTCGCGCTCGGCATGCTGACCGAGGTCAGCAAATACTTCGATCGCGCACAGGCCATCCAGGCCGCGTTCGCCGCCGAGTTCGGGCGTAACGTTGTCGCACATACGGGGCTGCTCGCGGCCTCGATTGATCTCATCGCGCCGCAGCTCGTAGTCATCGCAGGCAATAAGCTTCCGGGCGGGCAAGACCTTATAGAGGTCATCAGAAGTATTTCTTTGCCCGGAGCCCTCCAATACGGCTTGAATAGTGGGACGAGCTCGGAGCTGCCGGCTCTTCGTGCTAAAGAGCCTGTTAACCAACGAGGCTCAGCTTACGCATGTCTGGGGCCGCAGTGCTCGCTGCCTTTGACCGATCCGGCCGAATTCGCTAGGACCTTGAAAGCACAACGAAGTCTATAAGAATCGCAATCGCAACAACCTGCCTGGAAGCGCCGAGGGTCTGCTCCTACTTTGAGGAAAGCGCCGCCGCACCAGCTTCGAGGCGAAACCCCAAAGCCCGTTTGCAGGTTGTCTGACTAACTTGTTCGGAGACCGGTTGATGCCATCCCTGCGCTCCATCGTGCGCTACGGCTACGCACCGTTCATGATGTTCGGCATGACGGGTGCTGCCTATTGGGTGGTCTCGGATCTCGTCGTCGCCCGCGGGCACACCTGGGCCTACCTGCTGCTCGTGCCGCTGCTCGTGCTCGCCTACGCGATTGCGTTCCAGGCGGAGAAGATCGCTCCGTTCTTCGAGAACTGGAACGATCACGAGGCACACGGCGACAACACCTCAAACTTCCTGCACATCATCGTCTACGAGTATCAGGCGACGGTTGCGGTGCTGCTGATCCCGGTGATCTGCTGGCTGTTCCCCTTCCAGGGCATCTGGCCGACGCAGTGGCCGATGTGGGGGCAAGTGCTGATCGCGTTTATCGCCGCCGACTTCGCCTTCATGATGATGCACTACCTTTCCCACCGCTACGCGCCGCTGTGGCGGCTGCATGCGGTGCATCACGGTGTCGGGCGCCTCTACGGCATGAACGGCGTATTGCGCCATCCGCTGCATCAGATCATCGACATGATCGTCGGCAACGCGCCGCTGGTCATCATGGGCATGCCGGTGCCGGTCGCGGTCGTGCTGGGCTTCCTCATCTCGATGACGCTGATCGTGCAGCACTCGAACGTGGATGCGCGGCTCGGGCCGCTGCAGAAGCACCTGTCGATCGGGCGCATCCACCATCTGCATCACGTCAACTGGGGCACCGAGGGCGACTGCAATTTCGGGCTGCTGCTGACCGTGTGGGACCGCATGCTCGGCACCTTCCAGGAGACGCCGTCGCGGCCGATCACGGCGTCCGACCTCGGCGTCGACGAGCTGCCGAACTTCCCCAAGAGCTATTGGGATCAGTTGTTCCTGCCGATCCACTACAAGCCCGGCCAAGGCGAGCCCGAGCGCTATCGCAAGGCAGCCGAGCCCGCGACGCCGGCGCAGGAAGCGCGCCGCATCGTCGACGCCGCGGAGTAGCGGCTTCTACGCGAGATAGTCTCACTTCACCTCTCCCTCAGCGGGAGAGGTGAAGTTCCGCGAACCGCTCACACGAAAAAAGGGCCGCTGGTGTTGCGGCCCTTTCGCGTTTCGGTGCTGGCGCGAGGCGCCTTTAGGTGTTCATCGACGAGAAGAACTCGCCGTTGGTCTTCGTCGACTTCAGCTTGTCGATGAGGAACTCGATCGCGTCCATGGTGCCCATCGGGTTGAGGATGCGGCGCAGAACGTAGACCTTCTTGAGCTGGTCCTTGGGAATGAGCAGCTCTTCCTTGCGCGTGCCGGACCGCGACACGTCGATCGCGGGGAAGATGCGCTTGTCGGAGACCTTGCGGTCGAGAATGATCTCGGCGTTGCCGGTGCCCTTGAACTCTTCGAAGATCACCTCGTCCATGCGCGAGCCGGTGTCGATGAGCGCGGTCGCGATGATCGTCAGCGAGCCGCCTTCCTCGATGTTGCGCGCCGCGCCGAAGAAGCGCTTTGGCCGCTGCAGGGCGTTGGAATCGACGCCGCCCGTCAGCACCTTGCCGGAGGACGGCACCACGGTGTTGTAGGCGCGGCCGAGGCGCGTGATCGAATCCAAGAGGATCACCACGTCGCGCTTGTGCTCGACGAGGCGCTTGGCCTTCTCGATCACCATCTCGGAAACCTGCACGTGACGCGTGGGCGGCTCGTCGAAGGTCGAGGAGATGACTTCGCCTTTGACCGAGCGCTGCATGTCGGTGACCTCCTCGGGCCGCTCGTCGATCAAGAGCACGATGAGGTAGCACTCGGGGTGGTTGGCCGTGATCGCGTGGGCGATGTTCTGCAACAGCACCGTTTTTCCCGTGCGCGGCGGCGAGACGATGAGAGCGCGCTGGCCTTTGCCCATCGGCGCCACGATGTCGATGACGCGGGCGGAGAGATCCTTGATGGTCGGATCTTCGATCTCGAGCTTCAGCCACTTCGTGGGATAGAGCGGCGTGAGGTTGTCGAAGTGGATCTTGTGCTTCGTCGCTTCCGGGTCCTCGAAGTTGATCTTGCTGACCTTCAGCAACGCGAAGTAGCGCTCGCCCTCCTTGGGTGAGCGGATCTGGCCTTCGACGGTGTCGCCCGAGCGCAGCGCGAAGCGGCGGATCTGCGAGGGCGAGACGTAGATGTCGTCGGGACCGGGAAGATAGTTGGCGTCGGGCGAGCGCAGGAAGCCGAAGCCGTCCTGCAGCACCTCGACGACGCCGGTGCCGGTAATTTCGACCTCTTTGGATGCGAGTTGCTTCAGCGTGGCGAACATCAGCTCCTGCTTGCGCATGGTGCTGGCGTTCTCGACGCCGTGCTCTTCCGCAAAGCTCAACATCTCCGTAGGAGACTTGAGCTTGAGGTCTTCGAGTTTCATTTCCGTCATGAAAAGGCTCCGAACGGCCTCGGCAGGTGGGGCGGGAAGAAAGGGGGTGCCGGGCCTGGGTGGTAGGTGGGAGAATTCGCAGTCGTGGCCAACGCCACGGCGCGGTCAGCCTTGCCCTTTTGAGAGAGGGCTACGGCGACCAACCCATAGGCCTGAGAGGCCCCGAGTTGATGCGGAATTCGATTTTGTATAGCAGAGGAAACGGCCCACGAAAAGCCGCCTTCGCAACTATTCTCGTCAAAAAGGCTTTACAATCACCAATATAACGATCCCGATCAGCAGAACCGTCGGTACCTCGTTGGCGATGCGGTAAAACTTCACCGAGCGGGTGTTGCGGTCCTCGGCGAAAGCCTTCCGCCAGCGGCCAAGGTCGTGGTGGAACCAACTCAGCGCCAGCACCAGGACGAATTTGGCCTGCAGCCAGCCGTCCATGTAGACGCCCTCCCACCAGGCGAGGGTCGGCCCCGTGATCCAAACGACGATCATCGCCGGGTTCATGATGACGCGCAGGAGCCGGCGCTCCATGACCTTGAAGGTGGCGGAGAGCTCCGAGCCGGGCTCCGCGGCGGCGTGATAGACGTAGAGGCGCGGCAGATAGAACAGCCCGGCGAACCAGGCGATCACCGCGATCACATGCAGGGCCTTGAGCCAGAGCATCGGGGCTAGCCGGCCTCTCCGCGCACAAGCGCGACGAGGCGCGCGACGTTCTCGGGCGGCGTTTGCGGGACGATGCCGTGGCCCAGGTTGAAGATGAATGGCAGCCCGCGCATCGTGGCGAGAATCTCCCTCACGCGCCGCTCCATCGCTTCGCCGCCGGCAACGAGCAGCAGAGGATCGAGATTGCCCTGCACCGCGATACCGCTTTTGCCGAGCGCGCGCATCGCGCTCAAAGGCTCGGTCGTGTCGCAGCCGATGCCATCGACGTGCGTCGTCTCGACGTAGCGCTTCGCGTTCTCACCCGCGCCGCGCGGAAAGCCGATGATCGGAACGCCCGGATGCCGCGCCTTCAGCTCTGTCACGATTCGCTTGGTCGGCGCCACCACCCAGGCGTCGAACTCCGGCTCCGGCAAGCTACCGGCCCAACTGTCGAAGATCTGCAGCGCGTCGGCGCCAGCGCGCACCTGACCATCGAGGTACGCGATCGAGGTCTCGACGACGATGTCGATGAGCTTGGAAAAACCTGTGCGATCGCGGTAGGCCCACAGCCGCGCGGCCGCCTGATCGGCCGAGCCCTCGCCGGCGACCATGTAGGTCGCGACCGTCCACGGCGCGCCGCAAAACCCGATCAGCGCCGTCTCGCGCGGTAGGCCTTCGCGCACGCGTGCCACGGTCTCGAACACCTTGGAAAATTTCTCGCCCATCATCACCGCGTCGAGTCGCGACAGCTCGCGCTCCGACGTGATGGGCTCGAGCGACGGGCCCTCGCCCTCGCGAAACGCGACGTGCTGGCCGAGCGCATCCGGAACGACGAGGATGTCCGAAAACAGGATCGCCGCATCGAAGCCGAAACGGCGGATCGGCTGCAGCGTCACCTCGGCGGCGAGCTCAGGCGTGTAGCAGAGATCGAGGAAGCCGCCCGCTTTCTCCCGCACCGCACGATACTCGGCGAGGTAGCGGCCGGCCTGGCGCATGAGCCACATGGGAGGCGGCGAGAGGGCTTCGCCACTGAGCACCTGCAGCAGCCGCTTGGAGCTGGGCTTCGTCTTGGCAACCGCGGCTTTGTGCATGTGCTCTCTTAACTTGAGAATAGACTTCTCAGACTCTTTTTGTTTCTCTTGTTAGGGCTTTGGGTTGCGAGGATATCCCGCTTGTCCTAGCCCATTCCCAAGGTTGCGCACAGGGGCGCCCGCAGCATGCCGCATCTCGTGGGCGCTCACGCACCGACCTACTAGGGTAGTTAAAGGCACCCTCTTTCAAGAGCATGAGCGAGCTCGGGTCGCTGCAACTGAAAGCGCTCGCCTGTAGACAAAAGAAGGATGAGCATCCGACAAGCCACCAATCCTCAAGGACAGCCGCTTAATGGGTAGCGGAGTTCGCGCGCGCTCGTTTGTGGGCATTCGCGTGGACAAACGAGCAGCGCGCCGGGAGGGCGGGGTGGCGTTGCATCGGCCCTCTTAATAACTAGGCCACTTTTCAACACGCCGTCCCGCTGGAATCCTTCGCCGATGACGCACGCCCTGCCGAGCTTCTTTCACCTGCATCTCGTCTCCGACTCGACGGGCGAGACGCTGACCACGATCGCGAAGGCGGCATCCGTGCAGTATGCGATGGTGCGCCCCATCGAGCATGTGCATCCCCTCGTGCGCACCGCGCGGCAGTTGAAGCGCGTAATGCAGGAGATCGAGCAGGCGCCCGGCATCGTCCTCTATACCGTCACCAACAAGGATCTTTCCGAGCAGCTCGAGCGCCGCTGCGCGGAATTGAAGCTGCCGTGCCTTGCCGTGCTACAGCCGATCATGGGCATCTTCGAGAGCTATCTCGGCGCCCCGCGCACGCCGACGGTTGCCGGCCAGCACGTGCTCGACGCCGACTACTTCCGGCGCATCGACGCGCTCAATTTCACCATGGCGCACGACGACGGCCATCTGCCCGACAACCTCAACGACGCCGACATCATCATTCTCGGCATCTCGCGCACCTCGAAGACGCCGACGAGCATCTATCTGGCGCAGCGCGGCTACAAGACCGCGAACGTGCCGCTGGTGCCCGAGCTGCCGCTGGCCGAATCGCTGACGAAGCCGCACACGGCTTTCATCGTGTGCCTGATCGCGAGCCCGGACCGCATCGCCGAGATCCGGCGCAACCGCGCCATGCTGCTGTCGGACCGCAACCTCGACGACTACGTCGACCGCGAGCGTATCTCGGCGGAGATCGCCTACTCGCGCCGCATCTGCGCCAAGAACCGCTGGCCGGTGATCGACGTGACGCGGCGCTCGGTGGAAGAATCGGCTGCGACGATTTTGAAGCTCTTGCACGACAAGAGCGCGCGGCAGGGCGAGATCGAAGATGACGCCGAAGTCTAGCCTGAGCCAGATCATCCTCGCCTCGACGAGCCGCGCGCGCCGCGAGATGCTGGCCGCCGCCGGCGTCGCTTTCACGGTGGAGGCGGCCGACGTCGACGAGCCGGCGATCCGCAAGACGCTGCTCGCGGCCAAGTCGGCGGCAACCCCGCCGCAGATTGCGGATGCGCTCGCGCGCGCCAAGGCCGAGGACGTGAGCCAGCGGCACAAGGGCTCGCTCGTCATCGGCGGCGACCAAGTGCTGGCACTGGGGACGGAGCTCTTGACCAAGGCTAAGGACGAAGCGGCCGCGCGGGCGACCTTGAAGAAGCTCAGGGGTATGACGCACGAGCTGCACTCGGCCGTCGCGCTCGCCGTGGATGGCCGCGTCCTGTGGACGCACACCGGCACCGCGCGGCTCAAGATGCGCGATTTCTCGGATGCGTTTCTCGAGGAGTATCTCACGCGCGCCGGCGACCGCATCGGCCAGTCGGTCGGCGCCTACGAGCTCGAGGGTCTGGGCGTACAGCTCTTCGACAAGATCGAGGGCGACTACTTCACGATACTGGGCCTGCCGCTCCTGCCGCTGCTGGCGGAGCTGCGTGCGCAGGGGATGATCGCGGCATGAAGCGCGCCTGCGTCATCGGCTGGCCCATCGAGCACTCGCGCTCGCCGCTCATCCACAGCTACTGGCTGAAGAAATACGGCATCGACGGCGCCTATACGAAGGAGGCTGTGCCGCCCGAGGCCGTCACGCAATTCCTGCGCTCGCTCGCGCAGAACGGTTTCGTCGGCTGCAACGTCACCGTGCCGCACAAGGAGGCGGCGTTCGCGGCCGCCGATGTAAGGGACGCCTCCGCGCTCGCGGTCTCGGCGGCGAATACCTTGTGGATCGAAGGTGGAAAACTGCATGCGGCCAACACCGACACCTACGGCTTCATGACCTATCTCAAGGAGCGTGCGCCCGGCTGGGATGCAAACGACCTGCCGGTGTCGATCCTCGGCGCGGGCGGCGCGGCACGCGCGATCATCCATGGCTTCCTCGAGGCCGATGTGCCCGAGGTGCGCGTGTTCAACCGCACGCGCGGCCGCGCCGATGCGCTGGCTGAGCACTTCGGCCCGCGCGTCAAAGCCTTCGACTGGCGCGAGCGCGGGCGCCGCTCGCGCAAGGCCGCGGTGCTGGTCAACACCACGACCATCGGCATGAACGGCGTCGGCAGCCTCGACATCGATTTCCACACCTTCGATCCGACCTGCGTCGTGTGCGATATTGTCTACGTGCCGCTGGAAACCGAGCTGATCGTGCGCGCGCTCGGCCGCGGCCTGCGCACCGTCGATGGGCTCGGCATGCTGCTGCATCAGGCGGTGCCGGGCTTCGAAAAATGGTTCGGCGTGCGCCCCGAGGTGACGCGCGAGCTGCGCGACCTGCTGGTCGCCGACATCGAGGCAACCACATGCTGATCCTCGGCCTCACCGGCTCGCTCGGCATGGGCAAGTCCACCGCCGCAGCGCATCTGCGCGAGCTAGGCCTGCCCGTGTTCGACGCCGACGCCGAGGTGCATCGGCTCTATGCCACGACCGCCGTTCCGCTGATCGAGGCGGCGTTTCCGGGCACGACGCGCGAGGGCAAGGTCGACCGCAATGCGCTGTCGGCCGCGCTGCTCGCGGCACCCCGGCGTTTCCCCGAGCTCGAGAAAATCGTGCATCCGCTGGTGCGCGCCTCCGAGCGCGCGTTCCTGCAGGGTGAGGCGGCAAGCGGAACCGCCATTGCCGTGCTCGAGATCCCACTGCTGTTCGAGACGAACGCCAACGATCTGGTCGATGCGACGATCGTCGTCAGTGCACCGGCGAAGGTGCAGCGGCAGCGGCTGCTGCAGCGGGCCGATCTGGACGAGAAGAAGATCGACAGCCTGCTTGCGCGCCAGCTGCCGGATGCCGAAAAGCGGCGCCGCGCCGATTTCGTTGTGGACACCGGCGTCAGCATCGAGGCGAGCAACGCCGCGCTCGACGCCATACTCGCGCGGCTGCGCACGTGGCGCGGGACGGCATATCAGCGTTGCTGGGCTTGATACGAGGCCCCGACTCTGGAATTACGATCCCATGCGCGAGATCGTGCTCGACACCGAAACCACAGGCCTCAACCCGCAGGGCGGCGACCGCCTGATCGAGATCGCCTGCGTGGAGCTTCTGAACCGCATCCCTACGGGGCGCGAGTTCCACCGCTACGTGAACCCTGAGCGCGACGTGCCGGCCGAAGCCGTCGCCGTGCACGGGCTATCGGCGGATTTCTTGAAGGACAAACCGCTGTTCTCCGCCGTGGCCGAGGAATTCCTCGGCTTCATCGGCGACGACGGCCTCGTGATTCACAACGCCGCGTTCGACATCGGCTTCCTCAACGCCGAGCTCGCGCGCGTCTCGGGTCCCGAGCTCACCATGGAGCGCGTGACGTGCACGCTGCAGCTCGCGCGGCGGCGGCATCCGGCCGGCCCCAACAGCCTGGACGCGCTGTGCAAGCGCTACGGCATCGACAATTCCAAACGCACCAAGCACGGCGCGCTGATGGACTCGGTGCTGCTCGCCGAGGTCTACATCGAGCTCCTCGGCGTGCGCCAGGCGGCGCTTGGGCTCGCGATGGAGGGCACTGCGCCGCTCAACGGCGAGACGGGCGCGTTCCACAAGCGCAAGGCGGCGCAGCGGCCCGCGCCGTTGCCCTCGCGGTTGACGGCCGAGGCCGAGGCCGAGCATCGCGCGTTCATCGAGACGCTGGGGGTGAAGGCGCTGTGGCGCCGCTACCTCGCGTTTGCTTCGAGCGCTCTACCGCCCCCCGAGAAAGTTTGACGCCCCGCTCGTTGCCGGCCCAACCTCAAAGCACTAACCCCTCACCCGCCGCGCATGCTCTCGCATTGCGCGCCGACCTCTCCCACAGGGAGAGGTAAGTATCGACGTCGTTCACCTCTCCCAGCGGGAGAGGTCGGCTGGACGCGCTGAAAGCGCGACAGCCGGGTGAGGGGTTGGACCCTCTCTGTAATGGATATGTAAGCAGCGAGCGCTCAGTTGGACTTGGGCGCGGCCTTGGCGGCGAGCTCCTGCTGCCGGCGGATATAGAGCGCCGCGAAATCGAACGGGTCGAGCAGCAGCGGCGGGAAGCCGCCCTCGCGCGAGATGTCGGCGACGAGGCGGCGCAGGAACGGAAACAGGATCGAAGGGCAGTTGACGAGCAGGAACGGCTCAAGCGCCTGCGCCGGGATGTTCTGGATCTTGAACAGGCCGGCGTACACGATCTCGAGCTCGTAGACGGTGCCGTGCTGGTTTGACGCCTGCGCGTTGAAGTCGATGGCGCTCTCGTAGAGGTCTTGGCCGACGCCGTGCGCGTTGACGTTGATCGACAGATGCAGGTTGGGGTTGTCGCCCGGCTCCTTCAGCAGCTTGCCGATGTTCGGGTTCTCGAACGACAGGTCCTTCACGTACTGCCCGACGACGTTGACCTGCACCGGCGGCCCCGCCGGCTTGTCGTGCGCGCCCGATCCACCATTCTTTCCGTCGCCTTCAGTCATGGTTTTCTTTGCTCTTCTTTCCACTTGAACTCGGTGGTGCCGAGCGGTGGGCTACCACGCCGATGGGAACGGCGGCAATGTGAAACGACAGGCCGGGCTCAACGATCGCCGTGCCCATCGCCCGGATCGGGGTCGCGGCGCTCGTAGGTCCCGTCGATCACGGTCGGCTGGCGCGGCTCAACGCGGCGGTCGCGCCCGGAGACAAGGGGATGATCGTAGAGCTCCGGCACCACGCGGCGGATGCACCAGCGCCGCACCGGGGGCACGAGCAGCAGAAGCCCGATCACGTCGGTGATTAGACCCGGAATAATCAGCAACAGCCCGGCCATGATGATGACGTAGCTGTCGAGCATCGGCGCGATCGGGATGCGGCCCTCGCGCATGACCTCGAAGGCGCGGGAGGCCGCGGAAAGGCCCTGCTCGCGGATGACGCTCGCGCCTAGGACCGCGGCCGCGATGAGCAAAAGCATCGTCGGCCAGAAGCCGATCGCCTGCCCGACCTTGATGAGAACGGCGATCTCGATCAGCGGAAAGGCGACGAAGAGGAGCACAAAAGCCCCGCGCAGGTAGGACAGCATGGGCGACCTCTTCGAGTTCTGCCGCGTTTCAAATCTGAACGGATGCCAGCGGCGGCTGTGCAATGTGGTTGGCTTTGACGCGTTTGTGCCTTACTTTGCAGGGAGCTATCGTCGTTAAGAATCCGTGCTGGCGGATCGGATCCATTGGCCCATCTGTCAAGTTTGCTGCGAACTTCGGCAGCAGGGTTGGGCCGCGCGTTGCGCGCGATCATATATAGCTTTCGTATCCAGTCACGCCGTTGATGGCCAGGAAGGCACCGCAATGGAGAAGATCGACCTTTTGACCCTCGTCTTGCTCATCGTTGCGGTGGTCGTGATCCTGAAGCTGAGGAGCGTGCTCGGCCGGCGCACGGGCGACGAGGAGGCGCGGCTTGAGCGCTACCGCGCCGAGCGGCGCCAGCAGAGTGCACCCGCCACGCCGCCGCCGGCAGCCGACAATAACGTCATCACGGTTCCGCGCCGCGAGCAGCCGGCACCGGCCCCCGTAGCCGAGGCCGCCGTCGCGCCCGATGCGGAGACCCGTATCAAGGACTATCCCGGCCTCAAAGAGGACGTGCGCCGCGGCCTGCTCGACATCGTCAAGGTGGACCCGGGCTTCGACACCGATGCCTTTATCCGCGGCGCGCGCCAGGCTTATGAGATGATCGTGACGGCTTTCGCCGAAGGCAACCGCAAGATCCTGAAGGGTCTTCTCGACACCGATGCCTATCGCGACTTCGACAACGCCATCACCGAGCGTGAGACGCGCGGCGAGCAGGTCGACCAGAGCTTCGTCGGCATCAGCAAGGCCGATATCCTCGAGTCCGGCCTGAAGGACGGCAAGGCCCACGTTGCCGTGCGCTTCGTGAGCCAGCTCATCTCGGCGACGCGCGACAAGGCCGGCGCCGTGCTCTCCGGCGATCCGCAGAAGGTCAAGGAAGTGACCGACATCTGGACGTTCCAGCGCGACGTCTCGACGCCGAAGGCGCGCGAGAACCCGAACTGGAAGTTGATCGCCACGCAAGCGCCGGCCTAGCAGGCCGGTCGCGACTGCCGGGGGGCAGGGATGCGAGGGAAACGGCACATGATGCTGACAGGGGGGAAAGGTAAGCGCACCGCAACGTCGGCGGTGAGGGCGATCGCAATGGCGGGTGCATTGACCGTCGCCTTGGCGGTTGCCGGGCTGTCAGGCGTCGTGACACAGTCGCGCGCCGAGCCGATCATCACCACGCAGTCCATCACGCCGCCGGGACGCCCCCGGCACGCCGGCGCCGCAAGCCACGACGAAGTCGCCCGTCAAACCGCCCGCAAAATCCCTGACCAAGCCCCCTATGGCCAAGCCCACGAGCCCGCCGCCGACGCCATCGAAGCCAGTCACGCCGCAACTCGCCGCGCCGAAGCCGGCGGCGCCGCAACCCGTAACGCTGCAGGCCGCCGCCTTCGCCGATCTGCCGGGCTGGCAGGCGGACGACCACCTCGCCGCGCTGAAGACGTTCGTCAAATCCTGCGACAAGGTCATCAAGGGCATCCCCGGCGCGCCGGACGATGCGGCATCGGTCGCGCTCGCCGATGCCTGCCGTGCGGCAATCGCGATCAAATCGCCGACCAAGGCCTCCGCGAAAGCGTTCTTCGAATCCCGCTTCGTGCCGAACCGCGTGATCCACAAGGAGAGCTGCGGTCTGCTGACCGGCTACTACGAGCCGGTGCTCGAAGGCTCGCGCACACGCGCCGGGCCCTACCAGACGCCAATCTACCGGCGCCCGCCCGATCTCCTCAACGTCGTCGCCGAGACGCAGCGCGCGGTGAAGAGCGACAGCCTCACGCATGTACGCAAGACCGACACCGGCACCCAGCCCTACTTCACGCGCGCGGAGATCGAGCAGGGAGCGCTCGCCAACAAGGGGCTCGAGCTTCTCTACCTCGCCGATCCCGTCGACGTGTTCTTCATGCACATCCAGGGCTCGGCCCGCATCCATCTCACCGACGGGACGACGACGCGCATCAACTACGACGGCAAGAACGGCCACCCCTATACGTCGATCGGGCGCTATCTCGTGGAGAAGGGCCTGCTCGACGCCAACAAGGTATCGATGCAGAAGCTCTGCAAATGGCTGCGCGACGATCCCGAGCGCGGCAAGCAGGTGATGTGGCAGAACGCATCCTTCATCTTCTTCCGCGAGCTCAAGGACGTCGAGGCAGACGCAGGTCCGATGGGTGCGCTGTCGGTGTCGCTGACGCCGGGGCGCAGCCTCGCCGTCGATCCCACGTATGCCCCGCTCGGCTCGCCCGTCTACGTGAGCGCGCCGACCTTACCGCCCATCAGCGGCAAAAAGGGCGATGGCTTCAATCGGCTGATGGTCGCGCAGGACGTCGGCTCGGCCATCAAGGGGCCGGAGCGCGGCGACATCTATTTCGGCTCCGGCGAGAAGGCCGGTAAGATCGCCGGCGTGACCAAGCATCCGGGCAATTTCTTCGTGCTCGTTCCCGTGTCCGTGCAAGATCATCCAGCCCTGCCATGGCAGACGACCGACAAGACCGGCCGCTGAAGAAGCCGGGCAAGCGCGGAGCAGGCCAGCTTTCGGCTGAGGAGCGTGCGCTTTGGGAGCACGCCGCGCGGACATTGAAGCCGATCAAGCGAAAGGGCCGCGTGCACGCCGCGCAGGAGACGGATGCGCCTACCGCTCCGCCACGCCCGCACGCGCACGAAAAGGCCGAGAAGGCTCCTGTGCATCGCCCGAGCGCGGCGCCTCCCCGCGTGGCGGCTAGAGCCGCACCGCTGGCGCCCCCGCCCGCGGCTCCGCCACTGTCCGACCTCGACCGCCGCAAGGCGCGCAAGATCGGCACGGGCAAGGTCGAGATCGACGGGCGCATCGACCTGCATGGCATGCGCCAGGCCGAGGCGCACGCGGCGCTGCGGCGGTTTTTAACGCGCGCTTACGCCGAAGGGCGGCGCTGGCTGCTCGTCATCACCGGCAAGGGCGCGCCGCTACGCCGGGGCGAGGACGACGAAGGGCTCGTCGGCGTGCGCGATCACGAGCGCGGGGTGTTGAAGCGCAATGTACCGCGCTGGCTTGCCGAGCCGGAGCTGCGGTCTATCGTCGTGGGGTTCACCACGGCCGCGATCCGGCATGGCGGCGAGGGCGCGCTCTACGTGCAGCTGCGCCGCCGCGACCGGCCTGAGTGAGCGGTCTGCCTCACCCGCTCACCACGCGGCGCGAGCGCCTAAGGGCAGGCGGCGGCCATCTTGTCGAGCGCTTGAGCAAGGCCCGACAGCGAGTAGGTGTCGGTCGTGCCGGTGCCCTTGACGGAAACGCCCCGCACCACCGCGCTCGAGCCCTTCTTCATCGACTCGATCAGCTTCAATTCCTCGGTCGGGTCGTTGACGAAACCGCGGTCGCCCTTGCCGAACAGCTTGAAGGTGTCGGAGCCGATGGTCACCGTCATGTCCTTGTCGGCCTTCACCGGATAGCCGGCCTTGATGCTCGGCTCGAGCTTGATGCCGTCCTTGGGCCAGGCGGAGATGTAGAAATAGATCGGGCCGCGGTTGGCGCCGATCGGCTCGACCGCCTGCGGCTGCGCGGCGACGAAGCAGACCTGCTTAGGGTCCGCGGTGTCGGCATAGAGGCTCCAGGTGCCCTGATGCTCAACGAGGCTGACGGTCTGCGCGCTCGCCCCCGATGCCAACAACAGGCTCGACGCGATCGCCGTGGCGGCGATGCTGCGGATGGTGCTCATGCGGCCTCCCTCCCCTAAGAAAGGCATTGATCGGGGAAGAATAGGCCGGGCGCCCGGCCGCTGTCACCCGCCGCGGCCGGACTTACCACCGGTTAGTGGGTGCTTGGGGCCGCCCTCGCGCAGCGGCCGGTCGGCGAAGCGCGCGAGGCTTTTTACGCGGTCGTACATGACGATAGCTCCGGCCATCGCCACATTCACGCAGAAGCTCGTGGGGATGCGGACGACGTAGGCGCACCTCCCCGTGAGCTCCTCCGACAGCGATCCCTGCTCCGGCCCGAGGATATAGGCCGCGCGCAGCGGGTGGCGAAAGCTCGGCAGGTCGATCGCATCCTGGGTGAGCTCCACGCCGACGAGCTTGCACCCCTGCGGAAGCGCCATCTCCGCGGCCGATGCCCAGTTGTAGTGCGGGATGTGCCACTGGCCCTTGGAGGTGTCGGCGCGCGCTTCCAGCGCCTGGTAGGTCGCGCCCACGGTGAAGGTGAAGCTCGCCCCGAAGGCGTGCGCCGAGCGCATGAGGTTGCCGAGGTTCAGCGCCTTCGACATGCGCTCCGCGCCGATGGCGAAGTAGCCTTTCGGGCTGGGTGGCCAGTGGGCGGGAGGAGCTGCGGGCGTCTGCGGCATTCGATGGGACCTTGAGGAGTTTCGACGCCTCGGTCC
This sequence comes from uncultured Alphaproteobacteria bacterium, assembly GCA_963817485.1. Classification (GTDB taxonomy): domain Bacteria; phylum Pseudomonadota; class Alphaproteobacteria; order Rhizobiales; family Hyphomicrobiaceae; genus Hyphomicrobium_A. The sequence goes on from CAWFOR010000026.1 coordinate 145,718, forward strand.
TTGCCCGGAGCGGCGGCGCATGGTGGAAGGGCAGCCGGTTGCCCCGCCGCACGCCCGGAGGTTTCACATGAAGGCCGCGCTTTGCAAGACCCTCGACGGGCCGGCGGGCATCGTGATCGAGGACATCGCCCCGCCCAAGGCCGGCCCTGGGCAGGCGGTGATCGCGGTCAAGGCGGCGGCCCTCAACTTCTTCGACACCCTCATCACGCGCGGCAAGTACCAGGTGAAGCCGGAGCTGCCGTTCTCGCCTTCGGGCGAGGTCGCGGGCGTGGTGGAGAGCCTTGGGCTCGGTGTCGAGGGCTTCGCCGTCGGTGACCGGGTGCTGGCGTGCGTCGGCTACGGCGGCGCGCGCGAGAAGGTCGCGGTCGCGGCGGATGCGCTGGTGCGGATTCCCGGCGGCGTGAGCGACGAGATCGCGGCGGGGCTCAGCGTGACCTACGGCACCGCGATCCACGGGCTCAAGGACCGCGCGCAACTCAAGCCCGGCGAGACCGTCGCCGTGCTCGGCGCCGCGGGCGGAGCCGGGCTTGCCGCCGTCGAGATCGCCAAGCTGATGGGCGCGCGCGTGATCGCGGTCGCGTCCTCGGAGGAGAAGCTCGCCGTCACCAGAGCGCACGGCGCCGACGAGGCCGTGAACTACGGCGCGGACGACCTCAAGGCGGGCTTGCGCGCGCTGACCGGCGAGGCCGGCGTCGATGTCGTCTACGATTGCGTGGGCGGGCCGTCCTCGGAGGCGGCGCTGCGCGCGCTTGGCTGGCAGGGGCGGCTCCTTGTCGTCGGCTTTGCGTCGGGCGAGATCCCGAAGATCCCGCTGAACCTGTTGCTGCTCAAGGGCGTGGCGGCGATCGGCGTGTTCTGGGGCGAAGCCGTGAAGCGCGATCCCGACGGGCACCGCCGCAACATGGAGGACGTCCTGCGCTGGGTCGCGGAGGGCAAGTTGCACCCGCGCATCCACGCGACGTTTCCGCTCGAGCGCACGGCGGACGCCATCGCCGTGCTCGACCGGCGCGAGGCCGTCGGCAAGGTCGTGCTGACGATTTGACGGGATTTTGACACGCTTCTTCAGGATTTCTTTGCCACCTGCCGCGATGCTCTGAGCCTTCCAGTCGGGACCGTCTCGGCCGGGGGCGGGTCGAGTGCCTATGCGCGGCGTCAAGCTTCTCATCGCAGGAACGGTGCTGTTGGGCGCGCTTGTCGCCGCGGCCCAGCCGTCGTTCGCGGAGGGGTTCTTGCGCCGCCTGTTTGGCGGCTTCGTCGCCCGCATGCCTGAGTACCGCTTCAACTTCGGCCGCATGGGGCCGCCTCCGCCCGGCTACGGCGGCGACAGCCCGTATGACAACGGCGGCTATGAGGAGGACTACGGCACCTACCGGACGCTGTGCGTGCGCCTCTGCGACGGGTTCTATTTCCCCATCAGCGACGGCGTGCGCCGCGAGCGGCTCTACAGCGACAGTCACCAGTGCTCGCAGCGCTGCGACGGCGAGGCGCGGCTGTTCTACTATCCGACCACCGGCGGCAGCCCCGAGACGATGATCGATCTCGCCGGCCACCGCTACGCCGACCTGCCGAACGCGTTCCGGTACCGCAAGGCGCTCGTCAACGGCTGCACGTGCAAGCCGGCGCCGTGGTCGCAGGAGTCGGCAGCGCGGCACGAGCGCTACGCGGCCGAGGCGGCGCAGCATGGAGCGGAAAGCACGCCGACCGACGGCTGGCGCTCGACCGCGCAGGCCCAGGCCTCGCGTGGCAGGCCTCGCGCGGGCCAAGCCCTTACGACAGCGAGCCTTCGCGCACCTATGGGCGCGGGCCGCAGTCGCCGTGGGATCGTCCCCAAGATCGGGCGGGGCGGCGACGGGCGCGAGCCGCGCCCCTCCTACGGCTGGGACCACGACTGAGGCGGCCTAGAGATGCTGGCGAATGACCTTCATCGGCACAAATAGGGTTTCCGCCTCGCCGCCGAACCGACTGAAACCGTGCTGCAGATAGAAATTCGACGTTCGCGCGTCGAGCGCATGCACGAGGAGCGCCCGGGCGCCGATAATCTTTGAAGCCTGCAGCGCACGGCGCATGGCATCGCTCAAGAGGTCCTGGCCAAGACCTTGCCCCTGCTCGGACTTGTCGACCCCAAGCACTGCGAGGATGATAACGGGTATCGGATCGGGGCTATTGCGCCTGAGTGCACCCGGCGCTTCGCTTCGCGCAACGCCGCCGGCGGCGAGGGCGTAGAAGGCAACGACCTTCCTCGCGCCGCGGCACACTACGTAAACTCGCGCAGTGTCAGCTTCAATAGCGTCGCGCGCTCTGGCTCGGAGCCACCCGGTTATGGGTTCGCGCCCGCAATCGAAGGTGCTGAGATCGTGCCGGGACCCAAGAGCAACGGGCTTGGCGAGCCGCCCGACGTCCTTCGACATTGGCTAGGAGCGGTCCCATAAGGGTTTGCGGGCGAGCAGGCCCTTCAGTTTCGAATTAGAGGGCACCGGCGCGTCGAGCGCGTTCGCGAAGTCTGCCCAATCGGCATCATTCAGCACAAAGATCCGCTGGCTCAACAGAACCTGAGCGGCCCGATCCCGTGCCGTAGCCAACATGAACTCGGTTCGAGTTTGGCCGAGCGCATCGGCAGCACGATCGATCAGAAGTCGTGTTTGCGGGTCAATGCGCAGGCTTAGAGGCTCGGCCTTCGCCGACGAGGCTTCCGCCTTGCGATTTCGCTTTACTCTGGGCGTTGCCGCGGGAGTGCTCATGACGAATAGCTCATAGTTGTGATGCTAACGTATATACGCGAATGTAATTACATCGTCAATACGTTTACCACCCGCCTTCGAGGTCGGCGATGTCGGCGAACTCGCCGCCGCGCAGGGGAAACGCCTCCTCCACCACGTAGGGGCCGCCGCCCACCTTGGGCCGCGAGGAGAACAGCACGAAGCGGCCGACGAGAAACGGCTCCGAGCGGAAGGCGCCGATGCGCCCCAGGATGCGTGCGACTTGATCGGGGCTTGCCGATCGGAGCCGCGCCAGCGTCACGTGTGGCTTGAAGGGTCGGGCTTCGGGCGCGAGACCTACGGCGCGCGCCGCGCGCTCGTTCGCCCGCGCCAGCGCCTCGAGCTCGGGGGAGGGCCCGACCCCGGCCCAGATCGAATTAGGGTCATTGCCGCCAAAAACCCCGATGCCGGCGAGCCGGATTTCGAAGGCGTCCATCGAGACGCCGGCGAGGCGGTCGATGAGCTCGTCCGCCTGCGCCTTCTCGATGTCGCCGCAGAAGCGCAGCGTCAGATGATAGTTGTCGGGCTCGGTCCACCTGCCGCCGCCCGGTAGCGGCATGCGCAGCCGGAAGAGATCCTCGCGCTGCTCGGCGGGGATCTCGATGCCGGTGAAGAGGCGAGGCATGGCACGCGGCTCTTGAGGCTGAGGGTCTTGTAGCTAAGTCTTGGGTGCCGTGGCCGCCTGCGGTGCGGCGCGCGCGATCAGCTCCACCACCTTCGGCATGATGCGTTTGACGATCTCGGCGACGCCTTTGCCGGTCGGGTGCATTCCGTCGTCCTGGTTGAGCTTGGTGTCGAGGGCCACACCTTCGAGGAAGAAGGGATAGAACACGAGCCCATGCTCCTTCGCGAGGTCGGGGAAGATCTTGTCGAAGTCGTCGGAGTAGTTGTCGCCCCAGTTGGCGGGCGACAGCATGCCCAGCGAGCAGCACCTGGACGTTGCGCTTCTTCAAGGCGGCGATGATCTTCTCGAGGTTGGCGCGCGTCACCTTCGGGTCGATCCCGCGCAGCGCGTCGTTGGCGCCGAGCTCGAGAATGACGGCGTCGGTTCCGTCCGGCACCGCCCATTCGAGCCGCTGCAGGCCGTCGGCGGTCGTGTCGCCGGAAACGGCGCCGTTGGTGACGACGACATTGCGGCCGTCGGCCTTCAACTGCTTCTGCAACTGCGCCGGAAACGCATCCTTCGGCCTGAGGCCGTAGCCGGCCGAGAGGCTGTCGCCGAAGGCCACGATGTGGACCGACTTCGGCTCGGCCGCCGCGGTGGACAAATTCACCGCAACCGCTAAAGCGTTGACGAGGAAGAGTATCCCCACCACCTGTGCAAGGACGCCAGCTTTCGCTCGTGCCGTGCTTGGCTTCATGTTTCTGCCTCACCGATCAGAGAAGGGCTAAAGCGTGAGGTAAAGACGTGGTCGCCGTGAGGCAAGGGCCAGAACACGACCAAGCCGCGACTAAGCCGCAACGGGAACGGCACGAGCCCGCCACAATCAGACGGCCTCAATTCCAACCACAACGGAGCCCTCCGCAACGTGAGCCAGTCCATCGTAGCCCTGCAGGACGTGCAACTCACGCTGACGAGCCGGGCCGGCCCGGTCGAGATCCTGCGCGACGTGAGCCTCAAGGTCGAGCCGGGGCAATCGCTTGCCGTCGTCGGGCCATCGGGCTCGGGCAAGACATCCTTGCTGATGGTGGTCGCCGGCTTGGAGCGTGCAACGAGCGGCCGCGTCGAGGTCGCCGGGCACGATCTCACCAGACTCGGCGAGGACGAGCTTGCGCTCATGCGCGGCGCCGAGATCGGCATCGTTTTCCAATCGTTCCATCTCGTGCCGACGATGACGGCGCTCGAGAACGTGGCGCTGCCTCTGGAGTTTGCCGGTGCGCCGAACGCGTTTGCGATTGCGCGCGAGCTGCTGCACGAGGTCGGCCTCGCCCCGCGCGTCGATCACTTCCCCGCGCAGCTTTCCGGCGGCGAGCAGCAGCGCGTTGCGATTGCGCGTGCGCTGAGCCGGTCGCCGAAGCTCATTCTCGCGGATGAGCCGACCGGCAACCTCGACGGCAAGACCGGCCGCCAGGTGATCGATCTGTTGTTCGGGCTGCAGCGGCGGCGGCAGGCGACGCTCGTGCTCGTGACGCACGACGCGGCACTCGCCGGCGCCTGCGAGCGCACGATCCGCATGGCGGACGGCCGCATCGAGCGCGCGGCGGAGCTTGTCGCATGACCGCAGCCGATACGGTCGCCGCCGCCCCGCAGGATCGCGACTGGCGCCTGCCGGTGGTGCTGTCGATTGCGCTGCGCGAGCTGCGCAGCGGCATTGCGGGCTTCCGCATCTTCATCGCCTGCGTGGCGCTCGGCGTCACCGTCATCACCGGCGTCGGCGCCGTGTCGGACGCGCTCCGAGCGGGCTTCGAGCGCCAGGGCGAGGCGATCCTCGGCGGCGACATGACGGTGTCGCGCATGCACGTGCGCGCGGTGGGGAGCGAACGCGCGGCGCTCGAGAAGCTCGGGCGGCTCTCGGAGACGGCCACGCTGCGCACGATGGCGCGCAACCTCGACGGCTCCGACCAGGCGCTCGCCGAATTGAAGGGTGTCGACGCCGCCTATCCGCTCGCCGGCAAGGTGGCGCTCGCTGACGGAGGCTCGCTGCAGGAGGCGCTCACGCGCGGCGCCGTCGTCGATCCGGCTTTGCTGCGGCGGCTGGGGCTGAAGGTCGGCGACACGGTCATGCTCGGCACCGAGCAGGTGCCGGTCGCGGCCGTGCTGAAATCGGAGCCCGATGCGCTGTCCGACCGCCTCACCTACGGGCCGCGCATCTTCGTCTCGCAGGCGGTGCTCGACAAGACCGGCATCATCAAGCCGGGCACGCTGGTGCGCTGGCGCTATGCCGTGAAGCTCGCCGATGGCAAACAGGCGAGCGAGCAGGAGATCAAGGACCTGCGCGCCCGCGTGACGGCGGAGCTGCCCGAGGCGGGCTTCACCATCACCGACCGCCGCGATCCCTCGCCCCAGGTGACGCGCACGCTCGACCGGCTGCGGCAGTTCCTGACGCTCATCGGTTTGACGGCACTGCTCGTCGGCGGCGTCGGCGTCGCCAACGCGGTCGCGACCTTCATCGACAAGCGGCGCAAGGTCATCGCCACCATGAAGAGCGTCGGCGCGACCAGCCGCACGGTGCTCGGCATCTTCCTCGCGCAGGTGACCATTGTCGCCGTCATCGGCATCGTCATCGGGCTCGTTCTGGGTACGGTGCTGCCGCTCGTGCTCGGCGCTCTCTATGGCGACATGGTGCCGATCCAGGCCGAGATCACGGTGTCGCCGTTGAGCATCCTCTCGGCTGCGATCTACGGGCTCACCGTCTCGCTGCTGTTCACGCTGTGGCCGCTCGGGCGCGTCGAACGCGTCAGCGCCAGCGTACTATTCCGCGACGAGGTGGCGCCCGAGCGCGTGTGGCCGAGCGCGTGGATCATTGGCGCGACGCTGCTCACCGCCGTGGTGCTCGTCGGCTTTGCCGTGCTGACCTCGGATTCAAAGCGCATCGCGCTCTACTTCTGTGGCGCGCTGGCCGTGATCTTCGTCGTGTTCTGGCTGCTGGGGACCGCGGTGACTGCGCTCGCACGCCGGGCTCCGCGGTCGCGGATGCCGGAGCTGGCGCTTGCGGTCGGCAACCTCGGCGCCCCGGGCGGACTCACGCGATCTGTCGTGTTGTCGCTCGGCGCCGGGCTCTCGCTGCTCGTCGCGGTGGCGCTCGCGAACGCGTCCCTCGTCAGCGAGCTGCAGGAGCGCTTGCCGACACGCTCGCCCGACTACTTCGTGCTCGACGTGACCAAGGACGACTTCCCCGCCATCACCGAGTTGGTGCAGCACGACATCCCTGCGGCGGCGCTGGAGGAGGCGCCGATGCTGCGCGGGCGCATCGTGCGCTTCAACGATACGCCGGTCGAGGACATCAATGCGCCGCCCGAGGCGCAGTGGGTGCTGAACGGCGACCGCGGGCTATCGTATGCGGAGACGGTGCCGAAGGGCTCCAAGGTGGTGGCGGGCGAGTGGTGGCCCGCGGACTATGCGGGCGAGCCGCTCGTCTCCTTCGAGACTGAACTCGCCGGCAAGCTCGGCTTGAAGCTCGGCGACACGGTGACCGTCAACGTGCTCGGCCGCAACGTGACGGCGCGCATCGCCAATCTGCGCGAGGTGAAGTGGGAGAGCCTCGCCATCAACTTCGTGATGGTGTTCTCGCCCAACACGTTGAAGGGCGCGCCGCACAACCTGCTGGTGACGATCTCGCTGCCGGATGCCACGCCGCCCGCGACGGAGGCGCAGGTGATCCGCACGCTGGGGCGCGACTACCCGTCGGTGACCGCGATCCGCGTGCGCGATGTGCTCGACGCCTTCAGCTCGGTGTTCGCCAAGGTGATGATCGCGGTCCGCGTCGCCGGCAGCGTGACGCTGCTCGCTGGGGCGCTCGTGCTCGCCGGCGCGCTGGCGACCGCGCAGCGCCGCCGCATCCTGGAGGCCGTCATCCTGAAGACCCTCGGCGCCACCCGGCGGCGCATCCTCGTCTCGCACGCGTTCGAGTACCTCCTGCTCGCGGGCGCGACCGCGGTCTTTGCCGTGATTCTCGGCACCGCGGCCGCCTGGCTCGCCGTGACGCGTGTCATGAGCATCGACTTCACGTTTTCGCTCTCCGCCGTCGCCATGGCGATCGCGCTTGCCGTCGCGCTCGTCCTCGCTTTCGGCGGGGTGGGCACCTGGGGCGTGTTGAGGGCGCCGGCCGTGCCCTACCTGCGGTCGGAGTGAAGCCTCTGAAAAGGCGTGTTATTTCTGTCCTGTAACGGAACTTAAGGCTTCAAATATCACTATGCACGCGCCTTGAAAGGGGCATGGGCACAGCGCATATTCCAGCTGTGTTTTCTGGCGATCTTCGCCACGGATTTGGGACAGCCAAGGAAGGATTCAATGGCTCAGCTCGACAACAGGTATGCGCAATCCCCGATTGGCGCCCGCGCGGGCGTCGCGGTGGACGAGGGCCTGCGCTCCTACATGCTCGGCGTCTACAACTACATGGCGGCCGGCGTGGCTCTGACGGGCGTCGCGGCCTACCTCACATTCATGTTTGCGGTGCAGGACGGTGCCCTGACGCCGTTCGGCCAGGCGATCTACACCTCGCCGCTGCGCTGGGTCGTCATGCTCGCCCCGCTCGGCTTCGTGCTCTACCTCGGCTTCCGCCTGCAGCAGATGAGCGTTGGCGCCGCGCAGATCGCCTTCTGGGCCTTCGCGGCCGTCATGGGCGTCTCGCTGTCGTCGATCTTCCTGGTCTTCACCGGCCAGTCGATTACGCAGATCTTCTTCATCACCGCGGCGACTTTCGGCGCGCTCTCGCTGTGGGGCTACACCACGAAGCGGGACATCTCCGGCTGGGGCTCCTTCCTGTTCATGGGCCTCGTCGGCATTATCCTCGCCTCGCTGGTCAACTACTTCCTGCAGTCGAGCGGCATGCAGTTCGCCATCTCGGTGATCGGTGTGCTGGTGTTTGCGGGCCTCACCGCCTACGACACGCAGCGGATCAAGGACGGCTACCTGATGGTGCGCGGCGATGCGGCCATGATGGCCAAGAGCGCGATCATGGGTGCGCTGAGCCTCTACCTCGACTTCATCAACATGTTCATCATGCTGCTGAACCTCTTCGGCAACCGCAACTGAGCGAGCCGCAGTCGAGACGCGAATACGTGAAGAGCCCCGGTTTCCGGGGCTCTTTGCTTTTGCGCGGTACTCGAATTGCGACGGTCCAACCCCTCACCCGGCTCGCATGCTCCGCATGGCGAGCCGACCTCTCCCTCAGGGAGAGGTGCAGTGGGGCCGATGTCTGTCACCTGTCCTAGCGGGAGAGATCGGCTGCACGCGCTTGGCGCGGCAGCCGGGTGAGGGGTTACGGCGTACGGCTGAATGCTACCCGCTGACGAGGCGAGCGCGGTCTTCCAGCACGTGCAGGACGCGGCGCAGATCGTGCCCGCGCTTCAGGATCAGCCCCGCCGGCGCGACGACCGAGTAGGCGCCCTGCTTGCGCGCGAGCTTCGGCGTCTTCTCGATGCGAAACAGCGGGCATTCGCTGGCGCGGCGGAACACCGAGAACGCGGCCGTGTCGCGCCCGAGGTCGATTGCGTAGTCGCGCCACTCGCCCGCGGCGACCTTGCGGCCGTAGACGGCGAGGATCGCGCTGAGCTCCTGGCGGTTGAAGGTGGTGATTCGCTGGGGGTCGGGTGTTGGGCTTGCGTGCGGCAGGGCGCCGCGAAAGCCGCCCGCTTGGCGCGGGCTGAATATTATTGGTTCGGTTTCGCTCAATGGCGCCTCCCCGTCGTGACAGAAATATGATCGCCCCGCTCGCGTCCGATTTCAAGGCCCTGCTGTGCGCGACCGGCGCCGCGTCTTGAGGCAGTTGCGCGCATTCGCGGCACGGAAAATCCCTGAATAGGTCAAATTGAGGTCCCGCCGCGGACAACGATCCGCCCCAAAGCATTGCGACCTTGCTGATCGTTGCCTTTTAGACCCGATCCGGATGGAGCACCTCCGGTTCTCAGCCCCCCAGCCCCCCGGGGCTGCTTCGATGGATCGGGTCTTATTAGGCAGCAACCATTTCCCAGAACTCCTAGTCCCAGAGCATGATCGGGCCGGTTTCCCCACCGGCCCATTTTTTTTGTCTGCTGCCGCTTCGGGACGATTTGCCGGCTTGCTGCAGGCGCCCGAGCGGCTGATATGAAGAGGAGCGACAACTCCTTTGAAGGATCGATTGCGGTGACGACACGCGCGGGCAGGCGGAGCGGCGGCAAAAACCTCAGCAAGGCGAAGACGGTCAAGCGGTCGCCCGCACGGCGATCCTCCGAGCCCGGCAATCCGCTGCTCGGCAAATGGTCGACGCCGTTCGCGCTGCCGCCCTTCGAGTCGATCGAGCCCAAGCATTTCGCACCCGCATTCGCGGCGGCGCTGAAAGCCCACAAGGCGGAGATCGCGAAGATCGCGGCGCAGACATCGCGGCCGACGTTCGCCAACACCATCGTGGCGCTCGAGCGCGCCGGGCGCACGCTCAACCGCGTCGCCGGCGTGTTCTACAATCTGACGGGCGCGCACACGAGCGAGGAGCTGCAGGCCGTGGAGCGCGAGATCGCGCCGCAGCTCGCCGCGCACGAGACGGCGGTGATGCTCAACCCCAAGATCTTCACGCGCGTGGAGGATCTCTATAAGCGCCGCGATCGCCTGCGCCTCACCGACGAGCAGCGGCGCGTCGTGGAGCTGCACCATACCTGGCTGGTGCGCGCCGGCGCCAAGCTCGGCCGCAAGGCGAAAGCGCGCGTCGCCGAGATCAACGAGCGTCTCGCGACGCTTGCCACGCAATTTGCTCAGAACGTCCTGAAGGACGAGCAGTCCTGGCGCCTGGTGCTCGATGGCGAGCGCGATCTCGCGGGGCTGCCGTCTACGGTGCGCGCGTCCGCGGCCCGCGCTGCCGCCGACGCCGGCCTCAAGGGCAAGCACATCATCACGCTCTCGCGCTCGAGCGTCGAGCCGTTCCTGCAGTTCTCCTCGCGCCGCGATTTGCGCGAGCAGGCGTTCAACGCATGGACCAAACGCGGCGAGATGGGCGGGGCGACCGACAACCGTGCCATCACCGCGGAGATCGTGGCGCTGCGGGCGGAGCTTGCGAAGCTGCTCGGCTACGACAGCTACGCCGACTACAGCCTCGACGACGCCATGGCGAAGACTCCTGCCGCAGTGCGCGACCTGCTGACCGCGGTGTGGCCGGCAGCCGTGCGCCGCGCCGCGCAGGAGCGCGAAGCCCTGCAGGAGCGCGCGCGCGCCGAGGGCGGCAACTTCGAGATCGCGGCGTGGGACTGGCGCTACTATTCGGAGAAGGAGCGCAAGGCGCTCTACGATTTGGACGAGGCGGCGACGCGGCCCTATTTCACGTTGGAGACGGTGATCGCCGCGGCCTTCGACACCGCTGGGCGGCTGTTCGGCCTGCGCTTCGAGGAGCTCGCCGACGTTCCCCGCTATCACCCGGACGTGCGCGTCTGGGACGTGACGGACGAACGCGGCGCCCACGTCGGGCTCTTCCTCGGCGACTACTTCGCGCGGCCATCAAAGCGTTCGGGCGCGTGGATGAGCGCCTTCCGCTCGCAGTCGAAGGTCGCCGGCAACGTGCGCCCCGTCATCGTCAACGTGATGAACTTCGCACGCGGAGAGGAAGGCGAGCAGACGTTGCTATCGCTCGATGACGCACGCACGCTGTTCCACGAGTTCGGCCACGGCCTGCACGGGCTCTTATCGGACGTCACCTATCCGTCGATCTCGGGCACGAGCGTGTCGCGCGATTTCGTCGAGCTGCCCTCACAGCTCTACGAGCACTGGCTGATGGTGCCGGAGGTGCTGCAGCGCTTCGCGATCCACCACGAGACGGGCAAGCCGATGCCGGCAAAGCTCGCTCAGCGCATCAAGAAGGCGCGCAACTTCAACCAGGGCTTCTCGACCGTCGAGTACGTGGCTTCCGCGCTGGTCGACATGGAGCTGCACGCGCTGCCGGAGGTGGAGGGGCTCGACGTCGACACCTTCGAGCGCACGACGCTGAAGCGGCTCGGCATGCCGCGCGAGATCGTCATGCGCCACCGCATCCCGCATTTCCTGCACATCATGGGCGGCTACGCGGCGGGCTACTACAGCTACCTGTGGTCGGAGGTGATGGATGCCGACGCGTTCCAGGCCTTCGAGGAGGCGGGCGACGCTTTCGATCCGGCGACGGCGAAGCGGCTGAAGAAGTACATCTATTCGGGCGGCAACCAGCGCGATCCGCTCGATGCTTACGTCGCCTTCCGCGGCCGTGCGCCCGAGATCGCGGGCATGCTCAAGAAGCGCGGGCTGGACGCTTGAGCGGGCACTTCAGCCAAAGCGCTTGAAGTCGTTGCGGTCGGAGGTGAGCAGCTCCAGGAAGCGCACGTTGATGTAGATGTTCTCGCGGCCCTCCTGCCGTTCCTGCAGCACGCCCTTCGCTACCAGCTCCTTCATGTACTTGCTCGCAGTCTGTTCGGTTGCCGAGCTTCGCCTCGACGATGTCGCCGATGCGGCTGTAGGGCTGGGTGAAGATTACCTCGATCAGCTCGCGGCTGTAGATCTTGGGCGATGCGCGAGCTCACGTACGCGACGGTTGCGTCCATCAGGTCGCGGATGGCGCGGATCTTCGCCGTCGTCCACAGCGACGTCTCCTCCACGGCTGTCAGCATGTAGAGCAGCCACGCCTCCCACGCGCCCTTGGTCGTCACGGCGAGCAGGCGGTCGTAGTATTCGCTGCGATGCTCGTTGATGTAGCGGCTCAGGTAGAGGATCGGCAGGTCGAGGAGACCTTTGTCGATCAGGAAGAGCGTGTTGAGGATGCGCCCCGTGCGGCCGTTGCCGTCGGTGAAGGGGTGGATCGCCTCGAACTGGTAGTGGGCGGCGGCCATGCGGATGACCGGATCGAGGTCGTCGTTGTCGTGCAGGAACTTCTCGAGGCTCGGCGAGCTTCTCGCGCAGCAGCGCTTGCCCCTCGGGCGGCGTGTAGACGATCTTGCCGCTGGGATGCTGGGCGAGAGCGGTGCCGGGAACCTGGCGAACGTCGAGGTCGACGTTTTTGATGGCGCGGCAGACGAGCACGGCGGTGCGCGTGCTGAGCGGCCTTTCCTGCACGTCCTTGAAGCCCTGCATGAGAGCGGTGCGGTAGCGCAGGGCCTCCTTGGTCGCGTCGTCGGCTTTCTCCGGATCGGCGTTGGCGAACTTGAAGAGGGTGTCGTTGGTGGTGACGATGTTCTCGATGGCGGAGCTGTCGCGGGCCTCGCGCAGGGGAATGGAGTTGATCAGCACGTCCTGGTTGGGGATGAGCCGGGCGGCCTCCTTGAGGCCGGCCAGAGCGCCCTGCTGGCCCCGACGCACTTGCGCAGCACGGGCACGGTTTCCAGGATTTCGGCGGGAGGGAGCGGGGGAAGGGCGTTATAGGGCTTGGCGGGATCGAATTGGCCTGATGTGGGTAATTTCTGAGCTTTTTTGACCATATCCGGAGCATATGGGCACGCGGCGAACATGTCCATAGGATATGGGCAAAAAACTCTGTTTTTTGCCCATATCCACCACGATTAGGGTATGCCGCACCCGTATCGGCAGTACGCCGATACGGGTGTCGGGTTAGCGACCGACTACCAGAGCCCGGTCCAGGCGGAGCCGAGGATGGGGCCGGCCTTGCCCTGCTGCAGGAGCACGATGCACGCCTCCGTCTCCGGGCGCATCACGGCGTTGCGGGCGAGCTGCAGGTTCATCGCCTTGCCGCTCCAGGTGCCGACGGGCAGGAGCTCGCGCACGATGTTGGTGTAGGTCAGCGTCTTGCCCTTGTTCTCGCCGCGCTGGACTGGGGACCGTCGCCACCTTCTGCACCACCGCAAACCAGATCGTCGCTTCCTTCGGCTCGGTGCCGGGAGGGGCGGCGCCCGCCTCGATGATGATGGCGTTGCGCTCGTGCCAGAAGCGCAGCGGCACGCGGATGGGATTGAGTTTCTCGTCCGTCTCCTTGATCGCCGCGTTGATGGCACCGGCGTCGCTGCCGTTGACGCCCATCATGCCGTTGACGACGACCTGCGGCGTGTAGATGGCGCCGTCGCCGCGCGAGCGTGCGTAGGCCTTCTGGCGCTCGCTGTTCTTCTCGGATGCCAGCGTGTCCTTCCAGCCGAGGTAGTCCCAGATGTCGACGGGCAGCGACAGCGCGATGACGTCGGGGCGCGAGGCGAAGGAGGCGAGCACGGAGTCGGCCGGCGGGCAGGTGTCGCAGCCCTGGCTGGTGAACAGCTCGAGCACGGTCTTGGGCGCGGGGAACGACGGATTGATGCCCGGCTCCTGCGCGGAAATGCGCGCAGAAGGCACGAGCAGGGCAACGATCAAAGCGAGAAGGGACGCAAGCCGCATGCGGGCGAACTACCTGGAAAGACGACGCCGAACAATAGACTAATTGGCGCTCACCGCGCCTTCAACGGCTGTCACGAAAGAGTGAGTCCGGCGCCGGAGTGGGAAGTTGTCCCTTACGCCGCCGCCAGGTTGCGCAGAACGTGGTGAAGAATGCCGCCGTTCCTGAAGTACTCGATCTCATCGACGGTATCGATGCGGCATTGAATGGGCACCGCGCGCACGGTGCCGTCGGCCGAGGTGATCTCGGCCGTCATCATCTGGCGCGGCTTGATGCTCGTGAGGCCGGCGATCCTTACGGTTTCGTCACCTTTGAGCTGAAGCGTCTGCCAGCTCGTCCCGTCCTCGAACACGAACGGCACGATGCCCATGCCGACGAGGTTGGAGCGGTGGATGCGCTCGTAGGACTGCGCGATGACGGCGCGCACGCCCAAGAGGCTCGTGCCCTTCGCCGCCCAGTCGCGCGAGGAGCCGTTGCCGTACTCGATGCCGGCGAAGACGACGAGCGGCACGCCTTCCGCCTTGTAGCGCATGGCCGCGGCGTAGATCGACATCGGCTCAGCCGAAGGATAGTGGACCGTGAGCCCACCCTCCTTGACGTTGCCGGCAGCGTCCTTGGCCATGAAGTTCTTGATGCGGATGTTGGCGAAGGTGCCGCGCATCATCACCTCGTGGTTGCCGCGCCGCGTGCCGTACTGATTGAAGTCGGCGACAGCCACGTTGTGCTGCAAGAGGTACTCGCCCGCGGGCGAGGTGGCCTTGATGGAGCCGGCCGGCGAGATGTGGTCGGTGGTGATCTTGTCGCCGAAGAGCCCGAGGATGCGCGCGCCGACGATGTCGGTGATCGCCCGCGGCGTCTTCGTGATGCCCTCGAAGTAGGGCGGGTTGCGCACGTAGGTCGAGCCGTCCGTCCCACTTGTAGGTGAGGCCGCTACCGGCATCGATGGAACGCCAGCTCGCATCGCCGTTGAAGACGTCGGCGTAGCGCTCGACGAACAGCGAGCGCGTGACATTCTCCACGATGAAAGCCTGGATCTCCTGCGAGGTCGGCCAGATGTCCTTGAGGAAGACGGGATTGCCGTCGCTGCCGAGACCGAGCGGCTCCTTGGTGAGGTCGATCTTGACCGAGCCCGCGAGCGCGTAGGCGACGACGAGCGGCGGGGAGGCGAGGTAGTTCGCCTGCACGTCGGGGCTGACGCGGCCCTCGAAGTTGCGGTTGCCCGACAGCACGGCGGCGGCGACGATGCCCTTCTCGTTGATCGCAGCGGAGATCTCGGTCGCCAAGGGCCCCGAGTTCCCGATGCAGGTGGTGCAGCCGAAGCCGACAAGATTGAACCCGAGCTTGTCGAGGAAGGGCTGCAGGCCGGCCTTGTCGAGGTAGGCGGAGACGACCTGCGATCCGGGCGCCAGCGAGGTCTTCACCCACGGCTTGCTGGTCAGGCCCTTCTCGACCGCCTTCTTGGCGAGCAGACCGGCGGCGATGAGCACGCTGGGGTTCGACGTATTGGTGCAGCTCGTGATCGCGGCGATGACGACGTCGCCGTGGCCGATGTCGAAGCGGCGTCCTTCGACGGGAACGCGCTCGTCGAGCTCCCCGGGCTTCTTGTATTCGGTCTCCAGCGCCTTGGCGAAGCCGGCGGCAACATCGGAGAGTGCGATGCGGCCCTCCGGGCGCTTCGGCCCGGCGAGCGAGGGCACGACGGAGGCGAGGTCGAGCTCGAGCGTGTCGGTGAACACGGGGTCGGCATCGCCGCTCTCGCGGTAGAGGCCCTGCGCCTTCGAATAGTCGGCGACGAGCGCGATGCGGTGCGCCTCGCGGCCCGACATTGTCAGGTAGGCGAGCGTCTCCTGGTCGACGGGGAAGAAGCCGCAGGTCGCGCCGTACTCGGGCGCCATGTTGGCGATCGTGGCGCGGTCGGCGAGTGGCATGGTGTCGAGGCCGGGACCGAAGAACTCCACGAACTTGTTGACCACGCCCTTCTTGCGCAGCATCTGCGTGACGGTGAGCACGAGGTCGGTCGCGGTCACGCCCTCCTTGAGCTTGCCCGTCAGCTTGAAGCCGACGACCTGCGGGAATGAGCATCGACTGCGGCTGGCCCAGCATGGCCGCCTCCGCCTCGATGCCGCCGACGCCCCAGCCGAGCACGGCGAGCCCATTGACCATGGTGGTGTGGCTATCGGTGCCGACGAGGGTGTCGGGATAGGCGAGCGTCGTGCCGTCGGGCAGCGGCTTGGTCCAAACCGTCTGCGCCAGGAACTCGAGGTTGACCTGGTGGCAGATGCCGGTGCCGGGCGGCACCACGCGGAAGTTGTCGAAGGCGCCCTGGCCCCACTTCAGGAAGTTGTAGCGCTCGATGTTGCGCTGGTACTCGTGCTCGACGTTGCGCGCGATCGCCTGTGGCGTGCCGAACTCGTCGACGATCACCGAGTGGTCGATGACGAGGTCGACGGGGACGAGCGGATTGATCTTCTGCGGGTCGCCGCCGAGCGCCTTCATGCCGTCGCGCATGGCAGCGAGGTCGACGACCGCCGGCACGCCCGTGAAGTCCTGCATCAGCACCCGCGCGGGCCGGAAGCCGATCTCCTTGTCCGCGGTGCCCTTGTCGACGAGCCAGGCCGCGACCGCCTCGATGTCGGCCTTGGTGACGGAGCGGCCGTCCTCGTGGCGCAAGAGGTTCTCGAGCAGCACCTTCATGGAGAAGGGCAGCCGCGAGATGCCCTTGAGGCCGTTCGCCTCGGCGACGGGGAGCGAATAGTAGACGTAGGTCTTGCCGCCGGAGCTGAGTGTGCTGCGGCATTTGAAGCTGTCGAGCGAGACCATCGGCACGTCGGTCAAATCGTCCTCCCCCAGTTGCTCTCGATGTGGCTGGCCGTCGTAGCTGGCTGTGAGCGCTAACCTTCCCCGATGAGAGCGGAGGATGGCGCGGATTTGCGCTGGCGCCGGCGGAAGCGTGCCTCTTATATAAGCCGTCGGCCCCCGGAGCCAGTGGGCCTCCTCCAGGCATTTTGCGGGATTTCCCCTTCGCTTCGCCAGAGCATTCTGCCACGCGGATGATGAAGAGCTGTGCAGCTCGTTGCTGAAAATCTGGTCTTACAGCGCGGCGGGCGCACCGTGGTCGACGGTCTCTCGTTCCGTTTGGCGAGCGGGGAAGCCCTGCTGCTCACGGGGCCGAACGGCTCCGGCAAGACGACGCTTTTGCGCGCGCTCGCCGGATTTCTAGCGCCGGCTGCGGGTGCGATCCTCGTGCAGGGTGGCCCAGAGGAGCGCGAGCGTGCGGAGCTCAGCCACTTCATCGGCCACCTCGACGGCCTCAAGGGTCATCTTACGGTGGCGGAGAATCTGAGCTTCTGGGCAGCCTACCTGGACGAGGGCGACGACGGGCCAACGGATGAGCGGCTCGAAGCGGCGCTCGATGCCTTCGATCTCGCGGCGCTGGCCGACATCCCGGCAGGCTACCTCTCGGCCGGGCAGAAACGGCGCCTCGCGCTGGCGCGGCTCGGCGTTGCGCAGCGACCGGTGTGGCTGCTCGACGAGCCGACCGTCTCGCTCGATACCGCGTCGGTCTCGCTGCTGGTCAAGGCAATCGCCGAGCACGTGGCGGACGGCGGCCTCGCTGTGATTGCCACGCACGTGCCGATGGCGCTGGAGCGAGTGCGCGAGATCCGCCTCGGTATCGCGGCGGCCGCGGAGACGCCGCGATGAGGCCGTTCCTCACGCTGGTAGCGCGCGACTTGCGCCTCGCCGTGCGCCAGGGCGGCGCGCTCGGCACCGCGCTCGGCTTCTACATGCTGGTCGTCACGCTGCTGCCGCTCGGGCTCGGCGCCGACCTCAACCTTCTGTCGCGCATCGCCGCCGGCGTGCTGTGGATCGCGCTGCTGTTGTCCGCGCTGCTGTCGCTGCCGCGCGTGTTTGCCAGCGACTACGAGGACGGCTCGCTCGACATTCTGGCAACGGGCTCTCTCCCGCTGGAGCTGGTGGCGGCTGCCAAGGCGCTGGCGCACTGGATCTCCACCAGCATTCCCCTGGCGCTACTCGCTCCCGTCCTCGGCATCCTGCTCAACCTCGAGATCGACGCCTACCCCATCCTGGTGGCGACCATGCTGGTCGGCACGCCGGCGGTGAGCTTCATCGGTGCGGTCGGGGCCGCGCTCACCTTGCGCGCCCACCGCGGCGGGCTCCTGATCGCGCTGCTTGTGCTGCCGTTCTACGTGCCGACGCTGATTTTCGGCATCGCCTCGATCAGCGCGCTGCTGGGACCCGGCGGCGTGTCGTCGCCCTTCCTCATTCTCACGGCAATCTCGCTGGCGGCGGTGGTGCTGGGGCCCTTCGCGGCTGCAGCAGCACTCCGCATCCAGATGCAGTAGCGATGTTGACCCGGCTCAATTGCGCTTAGGCGCTGAACCCCTTAGATCATTTCCAATGCAGACGATCACCCAGCGGCTCGCCAACCCCACCCAGTTCATGGAGCTGTCCGCGCGCGTGCTGCCGTGGCTCGCGGGCGCGGCGGCCGCCGTCATCGCCTACGGGCTCTACCTCGCCTTCTTCGTGGCGCCGCCCGACTACCAGCAGGGCGAGACCGCGCGCATCATGTTCGTGCACGTGCCGTCGGCGTGGCTGTCGATGGCCGGCTACACGGTGATCGCCATCTCCGCCTTCGGGCTCCTGGTGTTCCGCCACCCGCTGGCGGACGTCTCGGCCAAGGCCGCCGCACCGATCGGCGCCGCCTTCACGTTTCTGGCGCTCGTCACGGGCTCGCTGTGGGGACGTCCCACCTGGGGCACCTACTGGGTGTGGGACGCGCGGCTCACCTCGGTGCTGATCCTCTTCTTCCTCTACCTCGGGCTCATCGCGTTGCGCTCCTCGATCGAGGACGAGACGCTCGCGTCGAAGCTGACGGCGGTGCTGGCGCTCGTCGGCATCGTCATGCTGCCGATCATCAAGTTCTCAGTCGAGTACGGCAAGACGCTGCACCAGAAGGCGAGCGTGCTGCGCCTCGGCGGCCCGACCATGGACCCCTCGCTCCTGCATCCGCTGCTCGTCATGGCGCTGGGGTTCACGCTCCTGTTTGCGGCGCTGCACGTCAAAGCCATGCGCAACGAGATTTTGCGACGGCGCGTGAAGGCGCTGCAGATGGCCGAGGTCGAGCGGGCGCAGGCCGGCCGGCTGGCAGCAGCGGAGTAGCATTGTGGATTTGGGACCGCACGCCGCTTTCATCTGGACCGCCTACGGGCTCGTCACGCTGGTGCTCGCGGGGCTCATCGCGTGGCTGATCCTCGACGGCCGCGAGCAGGAGCGCCGCTTGAAGGACTTCGCCGCGCGCGGCATCAAGCGCCGCTCCGAGCGCACGTAAATCCTCGACAGAAGAGCGAATAGAAATGCAGAGGCCGGTCGACGAGCAGGGCGGCACGACGAGCGCGGTGGAGGCGCCGCCACGCGCTTCCCGCGGGCTCTCATGGGTCATCATGCCGGTCGTCGCGTTCGCGGGCCTCGTCGCGCTGTTTGCCTTCGCGCTGACCTCGGGCGACCCCTCGCGGCTGCCCTCGGCCCTAATCGGCAAGCCGGTGCCGACGATGGAGTTTCCCGCGCTCGAGGGGCTGCTCGATGCCGGGCATCCGGTGCCGGGCTTCACCAGCGCCGACCTCAAGGGCGGCGTCAGCGTCGTGAATTTCTGGGCGGCATGGTGCGCCGAATGCGCGGGCGAGCAGGAGCTGCTGTTGGACCTGAAAGCGCGCGCGGGCGTGCCGATCTACGGCGTCAACTACAAGGACGACGCGGTCGCCGCGCGCCGCTTCCTCGGCCGCTACGGCAATCCGTTCAAGGCGGTCGGAACCGACAAGGCGGGGCGCAGCGCCATCGAGTGGGGCGTCTACGGGATGCCGGAGACCTTCGTGATCAACGCCAAGGGCGAGATCGCCTTTAAGCACGTCGGCGCCGTCACGCCCGAGAGCCTGGAGACGAAGCTGCTCCCCGCCATCGCCGAGGCCCGCGCCGCGCCGCCGCCGAAATAGATACGAAGCTAAACCCGCAAAGACGATGAGCGCGCTAACTTCACCTCTCCCTCTGGGAGAGGTGAAGTTGGGCCCCTTCCTTCGAGTCGCGACCTAAAGCGGGAAGAACTCGTTGCGCGAGTGGTTCAAGACCGACAGCGTCCCCGTCGCGATGTCGAAGTAGGCCCCGTGCAGCGACAGCCGCCCCTTGTCCTCGAGCTGGCTGATGAACGGGAACGTGCGCAGGTTCTTGATCGCGGTCTTCACGCCTTCCTTCTCCAGCGCACGCTGCTTTTCCGCGTGCGGCCGCGTCTGATGCGAGGCGAGCACGCTCAAGCGCGCCTCATCCAGCATCGACATCCAGCGCGAGATGAATTGAGACTCGGTCTGGATCGCGGCGCTCTGGTCGAGCGCGGCCTTGACGCCGCCGCAGCCCGAGTGGCCCATCACGATGAGGTGCTTGATGCGCAGGTTCAACGCCGCAAACTCGATCGCCGCGCTGACGCCGTGGAACTTGCCGCCGGTCTCGTAGGGGGGGATCAGGTTCGCCACGTTGCGCACGACGAACAGCTCGCCCGGCATGGCGCCGAAGATCGTCTCCGGGTCGACGCGGCTGTCGGAGCAGGAGATGATCATCGCCTCGGGCGTCTGCCCGTAGGTCGCCAGCTCCTCATACTGCTCGGCGTTGGGGAGGAAGTGGCGCTGCTTGAAGCGGCGGAAGCGGTCGGCCAGGTTTTCAGGAAAGCTGCTCATCGTGCGCTTTCATCCTTTTATATGTGGCCGGTTCCTATTCCTCGGCGGCCCTCTCGACAACTGCCCAAAGGCATAGCCTGCCGCTACCCGCGCCTGCGACGCGGCAGAACCGCCCTTCTAAAGACGGGGCAGGCTTGCCGGGGCGGGAGGTAGCCGCTATCGTCCGGCGCTGCTGGGGGGTAGCGCATTTCCGACCGTTGTTGCGAGGGTGCGTCTGCCAGCGTGAACCTTGGTCCAGTTGGCACGGAGCGTTATGACCCCCTCGTCCTCCTATACGGCGGAAACCTTCGGCCGCGATTTCCTCGCCTCCGTCGTCGTGTTCCTCGTCGCCCTGCCCCTGTGCATGGGCATCTCGCTCGCGTCGGGCATGCCGCCGACGGCGGGCATCGTCACCGGAATCATCGGCGGCATCATCGTAGGCGCGATCTCCGGCGCGCCCTTGCAGGTCAGCGGACCGGCGGCCGGCCTTTCAGTGCTCGTGTGGCAGCTCGTGCAGCAGTTCGGCGTGGATATGCTGGGTGTCATCGTGCTTTTTGCAGGTCTCATCCAGCTCGTCGCCGGACTGTGCAAGCTCGGGCAGTGGTTCCGCGCCGTCTCTCCCGCCGTCATCAACGGCATGCTGGCCGGCATCGGCGTGCTGATCTTCGCCTCACAGTTCCACGTGATGCTCGACTACAAGCCGATCGGCACCGGCATTCAGAACCTGCTCGGCATCCCGGCGTCGATCATGAACGCGATCAACGCGGGCGACCACCACCTGCAGGCCGCCGGTATCGGCGCGCTGACCATCGGCACTATCATCGCCTGGAGCCTGCTGACACCGAAGAGCTGGCGCCTGTTCCCCGCGCCGCTGGTGGGCGCCATCGTAGCGATCGTCGCCGCCGCGGTGCTGGGCCTCGGCGAGATCAACTACGTCAACGTGCCGGACAACTTCTGGTCGGTCGCCGTCTATCCGACGCCGGAAAAGCTGATGCGCATCACCGAGTGGCCTGTCCTCGTCGGCGCCATCTCGATTGCGTTCATCGCCAGCGCCGAGACGCTGCTGTGCGCGACCGCCGTCGATCAGATGCACCGCGGCCCGCGCACCAAGTATGACCGGGAGCTCGCCGCGCAGGGCGTCGGCAACAGCATCTGCGGCGTACTTGGCGTGCTGCCGATGACGGGTGTCATCGTGCGCTCGGGCGCCAACGTGGAGGCGGGGGCCGTGACGCGCGCCTCCGCGATCATGCACGGCGTGTGGCTCTTGCTGTTCGTCAGCGTGATCCCCTTCTCGCTGCGCTACATTCCGACCTCGGCGCTGGCCGCGATCCTCGTCTACACCGGCTACAAGCTCGCCTATCCGAAGGTGGTGCCGAAGCTCCTGCAATTCGGCAAGACCGAGGTCTTCATCTACGTCGTCACCATCGTGATGATCGTGATGACCAACCTCTTGGAAGGCGTGCTGGTCGGGCTCGGGCTGTCGCTCTTGAAGCTGCTCTACGCGTTCTCGCATCTGGAGATCCGCAAGGTCGAGACACCAGCCGAGAACCGCGTCGACCTTTATCTGGAAGGGTCCGCGACGCTCGTGCGGCTGCCGAAGCTCGCGGCCGAGCTCGAGGGCCTGAAACCCGGCGCGGACGTGCACGTGCATGTCAATCAGCTCGACTACATCGACCACGCCTGCCTCGACCTTTTGACCAACTGGGACCGCCAGCACAGCGGCACCGGTGGCACGCTCACGATCGAGTGGGACGAGCTGACGAAGAAGTACCACCAGCGGCGCTCGGCCAACGTGAAGGCGGCGCGGCAGGCGAAGGCCGTCGCGACGTAGCCGGCATCCCGGCAGCCGCTCCCAGAGCGGGACAGCAAGCCGGTGGGGGCGCTACGCTTCAACGATACACTGGGTCCCGGATGGCTCGCGTCTGCGACATGCCCGCCGACCTTCCCCTGGGAGAGGTGAAATTAGCCGCGCGTCACGCTGCGCAGGAACAGATACCCTGCGAGCGCGGAGGCGACCGATCCGGCGAGCACGCCGATGCGGATCTCGGCCGCGTGCTCGGGGCCGGCAAACGCCAGCATGCCGATGAACAGGCTCATGGTGAAGCCGATGCCGCCCAGGATGGCGACACCGAAGAGCTGCGGCCACGTCGCGCCCTCCGGCTTGCCGGCGAGCTTCAAGGCGATCGCCGCGAACGAGCAGCCGAAGATGCCGATGGGCTTACCGAGGAACAGCCCGAGCGCGATGCCCATGGGGATGGTGCCCGCGAGCTTTGCCAGCGTTAGCCCGGCGAGCGAGACGCCGGCATTGGCGAAGGCGAAGGCCGGCAGCACGCCAAATGTCACCCACGGGTGCAGGCTCTCCTCCAGCCGCTCCAGCATGCCCTGCTTTTCGCCCGGCTTTGGCGCCAGCGGGATCGCGAGCGCAGTGACGACGCCGGACAGCGTCGCGTGCACTCCGGATTTCAAGACGCACACCCAGATGAACAGCCCGACGAGCGCGTAAGCGGCGATGCTGCCCACACCTCTCCTATTGAGCACCCCCAACACCGCGACGCCGACAGCAGCCAGCGCCAGCGCCAGCCACGACAGCTCCGAGGTGTAGAACACGGCGATGATGAGGATGGCGCCAAGGTCGTCGATGATGGCGAGCGCCAACAGGAACACTTTGAGCGAGGTGGGGATGCGCGGGCCGAGCAGCGCCAGCACGCCGACCGCGAAGGCGATGTCGGTCGCGGCGGGGATGGCCCAGCCGTGCAGCGCCGCCGGGTCGCCGCGGTTGATCGCGAGGTAGATGAGCGCCGGCACCGCCATGCCGCCCGCTGCCGCGATGACAGGGAGCGCCGCCTGCTGGCGCGTCGACAGCTCGCCCACGAGCAGCTCGCGCTTGATCTCGAGCCCGACCAGGAAAAAGAAGATCGCCATCAGGCCGTCGTTGATCCAGTGCAAGAGCGGCTTGCCGATCTGGATGCCGTCCACCGTCAGCATCAGCGGCGTCTCGAGCAGGACATCGTAGAGATGGCTCGCCGGCGAGTTCTGCAGGATCAGCGCAAGGATGGCCGCCGCCAGCAGTACGATGCCGCCCGCCGCCTCGTGCTGGAAGAAGGCGAGCGCGCCGGCGACGCGCTGGCTTGCGGGCTTTTTCGTGGCCATGCGCTGGGCTCCCCGGTGGTCAGATCGCGGTCGTCGGCAGCGGCTGGGCCACTCTCCACGCCTTGTCCGCAAGTGCAAGCTCCTCGCGGCCCTGGCTCGCGGCGATGCAGGCCTCCACCGCCGCCGCCGCGCGCCCGAGGCTCGACTCCGGCACGGCGCCGTTCAGCACGTGGCCGAGGTAAAGCGCGGCGATCATATCGCCCGTACCATGCGGAGCGGCCGACCGCCGAGGCACAAAGGACGCATGCGCGGCGTCCGCGTGCACGAGCAGCGTCGCGAGCTGCTCGTCGGGCGCCGGAACGGACGTCGCGAGCACCCGCGGGGCGTCGAGCAGGCGGGCGGCCCCGAAGGCGCTATCGAGGTCGCTCGCCTCCACGTCCGCGAGCCACTCGAGCTCGAACAGGTTCGGCGTCGCCACGTCGCACAGCGGGATCAGGTGCTGGCCGATGGCGTCCGCGGTCGCTTCGTCGAGGTAGAGGCCGCCCGGCTCGTCGCCGAATACGGGATCGCAGACGTAGAGGGCGGCTGGGTTCTCGGCGCGCACGCGCGCAACCGCGGCCTTGGCGGCGGCGACGTGCTCGGTTGCCGGCAGGTAGCCGGTCAGCACTGCGTCGATCGATTCGAGCCAGCCGTTGGCGTCGAGGCTGTCCATCATCTGGCCGAGCATGGCCGCCGAGATGCGCTCGCCCGAGAATGGGCCGTAGCCGGGGTGGTTCGACAGCACCACCGTCGGCACCGCGATGACCTCGTGGCCGAGCGACTGCAGCGCCGGGACGATGGCCGCGAGGCCGACCGAGCCGAAGGCGACGTGGGAGGAGAGTGCGAGGACGCGGGCCATCTGATCTCCGGCTCGGGTGTGGAAGAGCTGTGCGCCGTTTCTGCCGCAGCGCTCATCCGCCGCCAAGGCCAATCACCGCGGTCTTGGTGTTCCCTCCTGCGCGCGCTATGGTGCGGTGCACAACGAGGGAGGAAAGCGGGATGCAGGTTCGCCCCCGCCGCAGCGTGCTCTACATGCCGGGCTTGAACGAGCGCGCCCTCGACAAGGCGCGGACGATCCCGGCCGATTCGCTGATCCTCGATCTGGAGGATTCCGTCGCCCCGGAAGGCAAGGCTGCGGCCCGCGCGGGCGTGTGCGCGGCGGTCAAGGCCGGCGGGTACGGGCGGCGCGAGCTCGTAATCCGGCCCAATGCCATCGAGACCGCCTGGGGCATGGACGACCTGCGCGCGGCCGCGAGCGTGGCACCCGATGCGATCCTGGTGCCGAAGGTGGCGCAGCCGGGCGACATCGTGACGGTGGCCAAGGTGCTGGGCTCCATCGGCGCGCCGGCGAAGACGCGGCTGTGGGCGATGATGGAGACGCCGAGCTCGGTGCTGAACGCGCGCGAGATCGCGGCGCTCGGCGCCGACCCGGCCAACCGCCTCGCCTGCCTCGTCATGGGGACGAACGACCTGTTGAAGGAATCGCCGCGCCCGCGCACTCCACAACCGCATCGCCGTGGTGCCGTGGCTGGCCATGACCATCGTCGCCGCGCGCGCCTACGGCCTCGACATCCTCGACGGCGTCTACAACGACTTCCGCGACGAGGCCGGCTTCGGCGCCGAGTGCGAGCACGGGCGCACGCTCGGCATGGACGGCAAGACGCTGATCCATCCCTCGCAGGTCGGGCCGTGCAACGAGATCTTCTCGCCCACGGAGGAGGAGGCGTCGTGGGCGCGCAAGATCATCGCGTCCTTCGAGGAGCCGGAGAACGCGCACAAGGGCGTCATCGTGGTCGAAGGCAAGATGGTGGAGCGGCTGCATCTGGTGCAGGCAAGGCGCACCGTCGCCATCGCGGAGACGATCGCGGCCATGCGCAAGGTCGAGGAGCCGTGGTTCTGAGCGCGTGCTGCCTTCAGGCCGGGCAACAAAGAGCATCGACAGGGCCGCACGTTTCGGACTAATCGGCAGCGGCCACGCACCGCAGCCTGAGAGGCATAGATCCCGCCCGATGACATCGACCAAAACCAACCCCGGCAACTTCTTCGAGGATTTCCGTTTCGGGCAGACGATCGTGCACGCGACGCCGCGCACGGTCACGGTGGGCGACGCCGCGCTCTATACGAGCCTCTACGGCACGCGCTTTGCGGTGCAATCCTCCGATGCCTTCGCCAAGGCTATCGGCTATCCGCAATCCCCGCTCGACGATCTGCTCACGTTCCACGTCGTGTTCGGCAAGACCGACGCCCGACATCTCGCTCAACGCCATCGCCAACCTCGGCTACGCCAACTGCCGCTTCCTGAAGCCGGCCTATCCCGGCGACACGCTGTCGTCGGTGTCGGAGGTGATCGGCGTAAAGGAGAACTCCAACCGCGAGACGGGCACCGTCTACGTGCGCTCCACCGGGCGCAACCAGAAGGGCGAGGTGGTGCTGGAGTACGTGCGCTGGGTGATGGTGAGGAAGCGCGACAAGGATGCGCCCGCGCCCGAGGCGGTGGTGCCGGAGCTGCCGGCGCGCGTCGATCCGGCGAGCCTCGGCAGCGCGGTGCCCAAGCTCGACATCGGCAAGTACGACTTCGCGCTCGCCGGCTCGCCCTACCGCTGGGGCGACTACGAGGTGGGCGAGAAGATCGACCACGTCGACGGCATGACGCTGGAGGAGGCCGAGCACCAGATTGCGACGCGGCTCTACCAGAACACGGCCAAGGTGCACTTCAACCAGCACACGGAGGCGAAGGGCCGCTTCGGCAAGCGCATCGTGTATGGCGGCGTCGTCATCTCGCTCGCGCGCGCGCTGTCGTTCAACGGCTTGAACAACGCGTTCCACCTGGCGGCGATCAACGGCGGACGCCACGTGTCGCCCTGCTTTGCCGGCGACACGGTCTATGCGTGGTCGGAGGTCTTGGAGAAGGCGGAGCTGCCGGGCCGCAAGGACGTCGGCGCGCTGCGCATCCGGCTCGTCGCGGTGAAGAACCAGGACTGCGCGGCGTTCCCGCTCAAGAAGGCCGACGGCCAGTATGAGGATTGCGTGCTGCTCGACCTCGACGCCTGGGTGTTGCTACCACGGTAGTTGACGACTACGGGATACCCGTATAGGCTGTGGCAGCCATGAAGTTCGAGTGGCCACGGGGTCAGTTTCGAAGCGGCCCAGGCCGTCTTCGCGGACTTACAGGCCGTCGAGCTGCTTGACAACTCGACTGAGGAGGAACGATGGCGCCTTCTCGGGTGGGCAGGCTCCGACATCCTCTTGGTGGTTTACACCGAGCGCGCGATAGAGTGCGGATCATCTCAGCACGCAAGGCGAGCAAACGTGAGCAAGAAGTCTACCGTGAGCAAGGCGAGCCGGACTAAGACGGAGGTCTCCGATCTCGACAATCCTGAGCTGAACGCAGCCGAGCTGCGGGCACTGAAGCGCGTTGCGCCGATCAAGCGCATCCGTTGGCAGCTGGGGCTGTCACAGGAGGATTTCGCGCTCCGTTTCGAAATCCCGATCGGTACGCTTCGAGATTGGGAGCAGGGTAGGAGCAACCCGGACCGGCCGGCTCTCGCTTATCTGAAGGTAATCGGAAGCGACCCCGAGTTTGTCGCCAAGGCGTTGTCCCGGGCAAATCGCTAGGCCGCACGATGGCTCCCTGCGGCGATTGACGAATTGCCGCAGCGGCGCGCCGCGCTAGAACGCAAGCGAAACCCAGCAACGAGCGGCGGCGAGGCAAGCTCGCGGCGAGCCGACCCAAGGTAGACCCCAGGGAAACCCATGGCCGAAGCGAGTTCCAGGCAGCCAGCGCGCGAGCGGCCGCTGTCACCGCACCTGCAGATCTACCGCCCCGAGATCAACATGGTGATGTCGGTGTTCCACCGGATCACCGGCACCGCGCTCTATTTCGGCTCGCTGTTGCTCGCGTGGTGGCTGTTTGCGGCGGCGACGGGCCCGGACTACTTCGCCTTCGTCAACGGCCTCTTCGCCACCTGGCCGGGCATGATCGTCCTCGTCGGCTTTAGCTGGGCGCTGATCCATCACATGCTCGGCGGCCTGCGCCATTTCATCTGGGACACCGGCTCCAATCTCGACATCGTCAGCGTCGACGTCCTGTCGTGGGCGACGATCATCCTGTCGCTGCTGCTGACCGCTGCGCTGTGGCTTTACATCGCTTCGACGAGAGGGTGGCTCGCGGCATGGCAATGATAACACCCCTAAAGCGCGCGCGCGGGTTGGGCTCCGCCAAGGAAGGCCCTGAGCACTTCATGCGCCAGCGGCTCACGGCCGCGTTGAACCTCGTGCTGGTGCCGTTCGCCGTCGGCCTCATCGCGACGCTCGCCGGCGCCGATCTCGCCACCGTCAAGGCGACGATCGCGCATCCGATCGTCGCCATCCTGCTCGTGGCGCTGATCGTCTCGATGGCCGTGCACATGCGCATCGGCATGCAGGTCATCGTCGAGGACTATGTGCACGACGAGGGCGCCAAGATGCTCTTGCTGCTGGCGAACACCGTGTTTTCGTTCGGCGTCGCGGCCATAGCGATCTTCGCCGTGCTGAAACTGAGCTTCGGGGCTTGACGCAAATGGCGGACCACAAGGGCAACGGCGCGGAGAAGCCGGCGGCGCCCGCCGTCAACGGCAAGGCCTACCCGATCCACGATCACAGCTACGACGTCGTTGTCGTCGGCGCGGGCGGCGCGGGCCTGCGCGCGACGCTCGGCTGCGCGGAGGCCGGCCTCAAGACGGCGTGCGTGACGAAGGTGTTCCCGACGCGCTCGCACACGGTTGCGGCGCAGGGCGGCGTCGCCGCGGCGCTCGGCAACATGGGCCCCGACGACTGGCGCTGGCACATGTACGACACCGTGAAGGGCGCCGACTGGCTCGGCGACCAGGACGCCATCGAATACCTCTGCCGCCACGCGCCCGCCGCCGTGTACGAGCTCGAGCACTACGGCCTCCCCTTCAGCCGCACCGAGGACGGCAAGATCTACCAGCGCCCCTTCGGCGGCATGACCACGCGCTTCGGCGAGGGCCCGCCCGCGCAGCGCACCTGCGCCGCCGCCGACCGCACCGGGCACGCCATGCTGCACACGCTTTACGGGCAGTCGCTGCGCCACGCGGCGGAGTTCTTCATCGAGTACTTCGCCATCGATCTCATCATGGACCGGGACGGCGCCTGCCGCGGCGTCATCGCGCTCAGCCTGGAGGACGGCTCGATCCACCAGTTCCGCGCCAAGAAGACCATCCTGGCGACGGGCGGCTACGGGCGCACCTATTTCTCCTGCACGTCCGCGCACACCTGCACCGGCGACGGCAACGCCATGGTGCTGCGCGCCGGCCTGCCGCTGCAGGACATGGAGTTCGTGCAGTTCCACCCGACCGGCGTCTATGGCGCCGGCGTGCTCATCACCGAGGGCGCGCGCGGCGAGGGCGGCTACCTCACCAACAGCGAGGGTGAGCGCTTCATGGAGCGCTACGCGCCGCACGCGAAGGATCTGGCCTCGCGCGACGTCGTCTCGCGCTCGATGACGATCGAGATCCGCGAGGGCCGCGGGCACGGCCCCGACAAGGACCACATCTACCTGCACCTCGACCACCTCGACCCGAAGGTTCTGGCCGAGCGGCTGCCCGGCATCACCGAGAGCGCCAAGGTGTTCGCCGGCGTCGATCTGCGCCGCGCGCCGATCCCGGTGCTGCCGACGGTGCACTACAACATGGGCGGCATCCCCACGAATTTCCACGGCGAGGTGCTGACGCTGAAGGACGGCAACCCCGATACGGTGGTGCCGGGGCTGATGGCGATCGGCGAGGCGGCCTGCGTCTCCGTGCACGGCGCCAACCGGCTCGGCTCGAACTCGCTCATCGATCTCGTGGTGTTCGGGCGTGCGGCGGCCCTGCGCTGCGCGGCGACGATCGAAGCCGGCGCCATGCCGACGGAGCTGCCCAAGGACGCGGCCGAGCAGGCGCTCGCCCGTCTCGACCGCTTCCGTTACGCCAACGGCGGCACGCCGACGGCGGACCTGCGCCTCAATATGCAGAAGACGATGCAGGCGCACTGCGCGGTGTTCCGTGACGGGCCCGTGCTGGAGGAGGGCGTGCGCAAGATCGAGGAGATCTGGAAAGGCTCAGACGACATCCGCACCACCGACCGGTCGCTGATCTGGAACTCCGACCTCGTCGAGACGCTGGAGTACGACAACCTCATCGCCCAGGCCGCGGTGACGGTGACGAGCGCGGACAACCGCAAGGAGAGCCGCGGCGCGCACGCGCGCGAGGACTTCCCCAACCGCGACGACGCCAACTGGATGAAGCACACGCTGTCGTGGGCCGATTACGGTTCAAAGACCGTGCGCCTCGACTATCGCCCCGTGCACACGCACACGATGACGAACGAGGTCAAGTACATCGAGCCGAAGGCACGCGTGTACTGACGGCGTGATCGCGAAAGCCACATGCGCACAGTCCTGATCACCGGAACCTCGTCGGGCTTCGGGCTGCTCGCCACGGTGGAGCTGGCGCTGCGCGGTTGGCGCGTGTTTGCCACCATGCGCGATCTCGATCGCAAGGGGCCGCTGCTGGCGGCGCTCGACGCGGCCGGCGTGCGCAGCGCGGTCGAGATCAGCCGGCTCGACGTGACGCAGCCGGCTTCGGTGCGCGAAGCGGTCGCCGCGATGCTGCTTGCGACCGGCGGCAGGCTTGACGCGGTGGTGCAGAATGCTGGTGTCGCCGCGGGCGGCGCCTTCGAGGATCTTCCCGACGAAGACGTGCGCCGCGTCATGGAGACGAACTTCTTCGGCGTCCTCGATCTGACGCGCGTGCTGCTGCCGACCTTTCGCGCGCAGCGGACCGGCCGCATCCTCATCGTGTCGAGCGAGGCGGCGTTCATGGGCCAGCCGGCCAACTCGATCTACTGCGCCTCGAAGTGGGCGATCGAGGGCTGGGCCGAGGCGATCTGCCACGAGCTCGGTCCCTTCGGCATCGAGGTGGTGCTGGTCGAGCCCGGGCCTTACCCCACCGGCATCTGGCAGAACTCCCCGCGCATCTCGCCCGAAGGCAGCGCCTACCGACCGTGGGTGCAGTATGTGTTCCGTGCCGGCGAGGCGCATCTGCAGAAGCGCGGCGGCGACGCGCAGGTCGTGGCGGTTGCTATCGCAGACGTGCTCGAGGCGCAGCGGCCGGCGTTCCGCAATCCTGTCGGTCGGATCGCCCGCATCGCCCATTTCCTGCGCGGCAAGGTGCCGAGCACGCTCCTGCGCAGGATCGTCGGCCGCTATCTCGGCCTCGGCCGCGTGCGCCTATAGCGCTTTTCCCTCAATGAGTTGCCCGGCAGTCGCAATCCTCGCCAAATTCCGTGCGAGGATAAAGTTGCCTCCAGGGAATTTGAAGGGAGGCGCGTCCCAAGTACCCAGACAGGAAACGACCAGATGGACACGAGATCGTTGACGCGGCTCGCCTTCGCGGCAGCCGCCTTTTTCATGGCCGCGGTGCCCGCCGCCATGGCGGAGGATGATTGCAAGAGCACGGTTGTTGCCGAAGGAAAGCCCGCTTCGCTGCGCGACCTCGGCGCCTATCCCAACTCGCTGTTGTCGTGGCGCTCCGCAGTGAAGGAGAAGTACGGCTCGGAATACAACTCCTGGCGCTACTGCCAAGGACGCCAAGGTGGACTGCGTCGGAGCAACGACAGGCAGTGGATCTGCACGCGCACCGCGAAGCCCTGTAAGGACGTTCTGCACAAGGTGTTCGACAGCGCGGCAAAAGCGGCGAAGGGCGACTGCAAGGCCGAGCCGCTCAGCTCCTACGGCGCGGCCAAGAAGGACGACAAGGCCGCCGAGAAGGAATCGATCAGCGGCTGGGAGATCGACACCTCCAAGAAATACGGCAAGGAATGGGCGGTGTGGGATAAAGCCGGCGGCACCGACATCGACTGCCACAAGGTCGGCGACGGCCAGCAGTGCATCGCCGTCGGGACACCCTGCAAGTAGGGCTTGCCGCACACGGCACAAAAAAGCGGCGGTCGACATCATCGACCGCCGCTTCTCGTTACTGCGTCGTCGGATCGTTAGATGATGTCGATCTCGGCCGGCAGATAGGACGTGACCTCGAGGCCAACTTCCTGCTCACGAACTGCGGGCTTTGTCCAAACCTTCATAGCTTCCTCCTCTGGAGAACAATGGCGGACCAGGGGTCCACCTAATGCCGAATAACCATCTTAATAGCAGCGCGGTTCGATAAACAGAAATCGCAATCGCGTGATGTTATTATAAGGAAAGCTTATCGACCCGATAAGTCTTGGCAGCCCCGTGACGGCTGCTTTTTGCATCCCAGAGCTTGTCCCGTGGATGACGCTTTGCGCGGCGCATGCGGACCAATCCGCCTTCACCCATCGACGCCGAATATCTCGCATTTGAGCTTCGGTCTTGGCCGAAGCTTAGCCTTATTCGCCTAGGGTTGCGCTCACGCACGGGGCCTCGCACCCGGCATGTCCAGCAACGAGCGAACGGGTCCTTTCCATGCACACCTCTACCGCCTCACAGGCGCTTGTCCTCGCCGCGGCCTTGACGGCGCTCGGCTTTTTCGCTGCGGCCGCCGTCGCGGAAAGCACCAACGTCCCGACCAATGCCTACTACGATCGCGCGCTGACCGACGACGAGAAGCGGGCGATCCAGGAGGAGGAGGCCGTCACGCCAAGCGACGGCAAGCCGTCGGTCCCTGCTCCGTCGGTGCAAGACATAATCCCCGATGCCGCCTTGCCCGCGCCCGCCGCAAACTCCGGCGCCGTGCCGAAGCCGAAGAACGAAGCCGAGGCCATCCTGCAGGATTCCAAGAAGTCCGTGCCGGTGACTAAGCAGGACTTCGACAATTGCATGCAGGCCTGGAGCCCGCAGACGCAGATGTCGAAATCCGAATGGGCCGCGAGCTGCCGCACGACGCTCAGCTACTTCCCCGAGAAGGACTGAGCAGGCTGGCCTCGAAAGTGGCGGCGCCGGCTTTAGAGCTGCGCCGCCGAACCTGATCGAGACGCTTTTCGGAGAGATTCCATGACGCGCCCCATGCTGCGCCCCGCGACCCGCCGTGCCGCCGCCTGCCTCGCTGCCGGACTGCTGCTGACCGTGCCGGCGCTGGCCTGCACCGACGTACGCCTCATCGCGGCCGACGGCACTCCCTTCACGGTGCGCACCATGGAGTTTGCCGCCGATCTCCAGAGCGATGCCGTGATTATGCCGCGCGGGCGCTCATTCACTTCGCCGGGCCCTAAGGCGAGCGGCCTCACCTGGACGTCGAAGTACGGCTACGTGTTTATGAGCGCCTACGGCCAGCCGGCGGTCACCGACGGGCTCAACGAGAAGGGTCTCGGCTTCGGCGCGCTCTACCTGCCGGGCGAGACTGAGTACGAGACGGTGAAGCCCGGCGAGGAAAGCCGCGCGCTCTCCAACATCCAGTTCGGGGCCTGGGCGCTGGGCAACTTCGCAACCGTGGACGAAGTGCGTGATGCGGTGAAGGACGTCCGCGTGTGGGCCGAGTTCGTGCCGCAGCTCGGCTCCTTCTCGCCGCTGCACTATTCGTTCCACGACGCTTCGGGCAAAAGCCTCGTCATCGAGTACGTCGGCGGCACCGTGCACGTCTACGACAACAAGATCGGCGTGTTGACCAACTCGCCGACCTACGAGTGGCACATGCAGAACCTGCGCAACTACGTCAACCTGACGGCCGAGAACGCTGCGCCCGTGAAGCTCGGCAACACGACCTACGCCGGCACGGGCCAGGGCTCCGGCCTGCACGGGTTGCCCGGCGATCCCACCCCGCCCTCGCGCTTCGTCATGGCGGCGGCAACGTCCTACCTCGCCGACAAGCCGAAGGACGCGACCGCCGCGCTCACGCTCGCTCAGCACCTGATCGACCGCGTCGACATCCCCAAGGGGCTCGTGCGCGACTACTCGCAGGGCGGCAAGCCGATGGGCGACTACACGCAGTGGACCGTGTTCCGCGACCACGCCAACAAGGTCTATTTCTGGCGCAGCTACGACGACACCGGCCTCAAGTCGCTAGACCTGAAGACGGTAGATTTCTCCGCCGGGCAGCCGATGCGCAGCCTGCCAGTCAACAGCGCGAAGCAAGCGGTCGAGACGCTGTCGCAGGCGCAGTTCGGGGCCGTGACGCAATAGCCTCAGGCGGCCGGCTTTGCCTTCGCAGGGGCGCCGGGTAATAGTGTTACCCAGATCAGCTCTTGCGCCTGGGAGTGCGCGGCCTTGTCATTGCGCAGCCGCCTGCTTTTCTCGATCTTCGGTACGCTGCTCCTGAGCCTCGCGGCCGGGGCCGCGTTCACCTATTGGCACGCCGTCAAGAAGATCGAGACCGAGATGCAGGCCGCCATCGGGGTCGGCGGACGTTTTGCGCACAACGCGGTCGACGACGCCGAGGAGCCAATTAAGCCGGAGCGCCGCCTGCGCCTGCTCGTCGCCGACTTCGACGGCGATCGCCACCTGCGCGCTTCCCTGATCGTCGGCGGCAAGGTGGTGGGCATGTCGGATCTGGCCAAGCCCGAGAGCCCGGCGCCGGCGTGGTTCTACCGCCTGCTTGCCGGCGAACCGAAGGTGCTGAACGTCGAGCTGCCGCCGGTGTTTGCCGGCTACGGCAGTGTCGTGTTGCAGACCGACGCCAACAACGAGGTCGCCGAGGTGTGGAGCGACATCGGGTTGACGCTCACCGTGCTGACGATCTTCTGCGCGCTGGTGCTGGCCTTCGTCTACGTCACGCTGTCGAGCGCCATCCACCCCTTGCGCGACCTGACCGCGGCCTTCGCCCGCGTCGGCGATCGCGACTACCGCGAGCGCGTGCCCGAGCGCGGGCCCTACGAGCTCGTGCGCCTCTACCAGGGCTTCAATCAGATGGTGGAGGACCTGGCGCTCGCCGAAGCCCAGAACAAGCGCCTGCAGGAGCAGCTCGCCACCGTCCAGGACGAGGAGCGCGCCGACCTCGCCCGCGACCTGCACGACGAGATCGGGCCCATGCTGTTTGCCGCCGACGTCGATGCCGCCACCATCGAGCGCCTCGCGGAGCGCGGCGAGTACGGCGGCATTGCGCAGCGCGTCGGCATCATCCGCTCGGCCATCGGACAGATGCAGCGCCACGTGCGCGACATCCTCGGGCGCCTGCGCCCGGCCGTGCTGCTCGACGTGGGGCTCGCGCATGCCATCGACAATCTCGTGTCGTTCTGGGCCACGCACCGGCCCGGCCTCGCCTTTGACGTGCACGTGCCGGAGGAAGGCTTCGGCGAGCCCGTCGACGGCACCATCTATCGCGTGGTGCAGGAGAGCGTGTCGAACGCCGTGCGCCACGGCACCCCGGCGCGCATCGACATCGCGGTCGATGCCGGCGCTGACCGCGCGATCGCCATCCGCGTCAGCGACGACGGCGGCGGCCTCAAGGGCAGCGGGCGCCCAGGGAGTCCAGGGAGCCCGGGGGTTGGCCAGGGCGGCGGGTACGGCATCATCGGCATGAGCGAGCGGGTCGCGAGCCTCGGCGGCACGCTGGAAGTCAAGAACCGTCCCGACGGCCGCGGCGTCGTGGTCGAGGCGCGCCTCCCGGCCCTCACAGCCACCCGCGCCGATCGCGCCGAGGCTCCACAAGAGATCGTGCTGCAATGAAGATCCTGCTGGTCGACGATCATATCGTGGTGCGGGAGGGCGTGCGCCGGCTGCTGTCGGGGATGCAGGGCGCTTCCATCTTCGAGGCCGCCACCGGGCAGGAGGCGCTCGCCCTCTTCCGCAAGGAGAAGCCGGAGCTGGTGCTGCTCGATTTGAACCTCTCCGGCATCGGCGGGCTGGAGCTTTTGCGCCGGCTGCTCGCCGAGGACGAGAAGGTGCGCATCGTCGTCTTCTCCATGCACGCCGAGCCCGTGTACGCGGCGCGCGCGCTGCGGCTCGGGGCGCGCGGCTACGTCTCAAAGAGCGCCGGGGCGGATGAGCTCGTGACCGCGGTGAAGCGCGTTGCCGAGGGCGGCCGCTACGTCGAGCGCGAGATCGCGGGCGAATTGGCGTTTGCGCAGCTTTCCTCGGAGGACCCGCTGCAGCAGCTGTCGACGCGCGAGATCGAGATCCTGCGCCTGCTCGGCGAAGGCAACAGCCTGACCGAGATCGCGCAGGCGATCGGGGTTGCCTACAAGACGGTCGCCAACACCTGCTCCATCATCAAGAGCAAGCTCGGCGTCGAACGCACCGCCGACCTCATCCGCCTCTCGATGGAACTGAAGTAGGGATTCTTTTCCGCAACGTATGAGCCTTCGTGCCGGTGGCCCTCGGGTTAAGGCCGCCCGCGGACAGGGGAATGATTGCCAATTCGATCGGGAATAACTCCCATGGTCTCGGTTGCTCTCTCCGCCTAGCGTCCGGATGCCGCGCACTTGACGCGGAAGGGAGCAAAAGCAGCTTCAGGGCCGCCTCCCTTCCGCGTATTTTTTGCGGGCAAAACTCCCACAGCCTCCATACTGCCGACCCGCCGCGAGCGGTAAGGTTCCCCCGAATCGGGAAGGGCCGACAGGCGTCTGGCCGTTGAAGGAGGTTTGATGTCCATCCAACTCGGAACCATCACGGGCACGGCCGCCATCGTCGCAACCTTGGCCCTCGCAAGCCCGGCCGCGGCCATCAACTGCCGCAGCGGCACCCAGCTCATACAGGGCACCTGGATGGCGACGCCCTATTGCCAGGATGCCCTGCTGGCTCAGGTCGGGCGGGAGAGCGGCTACGCGGCCTCGCTCGAGAAGATCCGCAACAACCCCAATTACAAGAAAGAGCTTTGCCGCGGGGTGTTCACGGACATCCGCGTGACCGACACCTGCCTCGATGCCGGCGTGCCGGAGTGGCACCGCTAGCGCTCTAGCCGCGGGCCCTGAGCGTCACGGCATCGGCGATGATGTCGGCATGGTCGAACGCGAGCTTCTCGCGGCGCCAATCCTCGACCCATTCGGCCGCCGCGGCGTCGTCGCCCGCGGTCGGCTTGGCGGTGGCGACCTGCGCCAGATAGGCGACCGAGCAGGTATGCCCGCGGGGATCGCGCTTGGGATCGGAGTAGACGCCGACGAGCTTCAGCTCGCGCACATCGATCCCAGTCTCTTCCTTGAGCTCGCGGCGGCAGGCATCCTCGACCGTCTCGCCGACCTCGACGAACCCGCCTGGTAGTGCGTAATCGCCCTCGAACGGCGGACGGCCGCGCCGGATGAGCAGCACGCGGTCCTGGCTGTCAAAGACGACGCAGTCGGCTGTGAGCGCAGGTGTCTCGGGTCGGGCCATGGCGGGATCCTGGATGCAGGTGGGGCGAGGTGCGTCTTGAGCATAAGACGGGTTGGAGCCGGGGTCTCTCGCGTCGACCCCGAGCGCAGAAACTTATCCTCGCAGGCTGCGCCGGCGCCTAGCTTTGAGCGTTCCGCCTCGAGAAGAGGATGCGGCCGCGAGCTGGGCGGTTGCGGAGGCGGAGGCCGCAAAGACTGGAACTCGGTGCCCTTCAGCTGGACCGAGCGCAACCCGCCGGCTCGGTGGTCGTTGTGCATCCGGATGCGGCGGCGGGCGGCGAAGGCCGCTTTCACTCGACCGGAACGGCACTTGCCGCCCGTCCCCTCATCGATATGACGGGATTGCGCTTCTCCAGATTGTTTTCAACACGCCTTTGTCGCGCTGCGTCGCCGCGGGCGCACATGGCGGCCGACGAAATGACGTAAGATCGCGGGCGGCCGTAGGGCGAGGGGCGGAATGCGAAGCCGGTTTTCGAAAGGGGCGGGAGGTCCGGCAGGGGCTGCGAGCAAACCCGCCGCGCGCCAGCCCGTACCCGAGGGCGAGACCCGGCTCGCGCCCGATCCCTTCACCGCCGTGCTGCCCGCACTTGCCGCGCTCGGCGCCATCGCCTCCATCGCCACCATCAACTGGGCGGCGCAGGAGCGCACGCCTGATCGCGCCAAGTCGAAGCGCAAAGCCGGCACGGCACTGCGCGACCTCGAGACCTGCTGCCTCGGGCTGCAGGAGATTTTCCGCCGCTTCCAGCGCAACCCCAAGCTGTTTGCCGGCGAGGGCGCGCCGGCCTCCTCGCCGTTGAAGTTCGGCGTGCATGGGCCGCGCGTCGGCAGCGATGCCGCCCGCCTGTTCCAGCAGCTCATGAACGACGTCGCCTCGATGCTGGTGCTCGCCTCCCAGAACGCCTTCGACGTGATGAGCGCGGTCGAGGATGGCGAGATCAACCCGCCCGAGGAGCTGTTTTTCGGCTTCGGCGAGCAGCAGGAGCGCTTGAACAAGCTGATCCAGACGCGCGCAACGCTGAAGGCCTCCGTCGATACCGGAGCGGAGGTGGCGGTCGCGCTCACCGAGCTCGTGCGCGCCCTGAAGAAGCACCGCGTCGAGTAGGACGCTTTGCTCAGAGGTTGCGGGCGGATGCGGCCGTTGACAGGGGCAACGCCGGGGCTTCATGTGGGGCCGCACACGCCAACCGCCCCAGCGAAGAAAGCCAGTGCCCGATGGTTCACTTCACGCTTCCCCGCAACTCCAAAGTCGAAGCCGGCAAGACCTGGAACCGCCCCGAGGGCGGCGGCGACTGGAAGGAGTTTCGCATCTACCGCTGGGACCCGGACGGTGAGGGAAACCCGCGCCTCGATACCTATTGGGTCGACACCGCCCGTTGCGGGCCGATGGTCCTCGACGCGCTGATCAAGATCAAGAACGAGATCGACCCCACGCTCACCTTCCGCCGCTCCTGCCGCGAGGGCATCTGCGGCTCGTGCTCCATGAACATCGACGGCACCAACACGCTCGCCTGCCTCAAGGGTTTTGAGGACATCAAGGGGGCGGTGAAGGTCTACCCGCTGCCGCACATGCAGGTGGTCAAGGACCTCGTGCCCGACCTGACCAACTTCTACGCCCAGCACCGCCTAATCGAGCCCTGGCTCAAGACCGATACGCCGGCCCCGCCGAAGGAGTGGCGCCAGTCGCACGCCGACCGCGAGAAGCTCGACGGCCTCTACGAGTGCATCCTGTGCGCCTGCTGCTCCACCTCGTGCCCGAGCTACTGGTGGAACCAGGACCGCTACCTCGGCCCGGCGGCGCTGCTGCAGGCGTTCCGCTGGGTCAGCGACTCGCGCGACGAGGCGACCGGTGAGCGGCTCGATACGCTGGAGGACCCGTTCCGCCTCTACCGCTGCCACACAATCCTCAATTGCACCAAGGCCTGCCCGAAGGGGCTCAACCCGGCCAAGGCCATCGCCGAGCTGAAGAAGCTGATGGTGGAGCGCCGCGTCTGAAGCATCGCGGCCATGCGGCAGGGGATCAACGTCAACGTCCGGAGCTAGCGGAACATGCTCGATCACATCGGATTTGGGGTCGCCGACTTCAAACGCTCCAAGGCGTTCTACACCCAGGCGCTGGCCCCGCTCGGCTATAAGCTCGTGATGCAGGTTTCGTTGTCGGAGGACGGCGAGGACGGATATGCCGGCTTCGGCGAAGACCGGCCGCACTTCTGGATCGGCACCGGAAAGCCGCTGCAATCGCGGCTGCACGTCGCCTTCGCGGCAAAGACCCGGGCCGAGGTGCGGGCGTTCTACGAGGCGGCGATTGCCGCCGGCGGTATAGACAACGGGCCCCCGGGCCTGCGCCCGCACTACCACGAGAACTACTATGGAGCCTTCATCCTCGACCCCGACGGGCACAACATTGAGGCCGTGAACCACCTTCCCGAGTGAAATCGGCGTGGCCTATTCCGGCACTATTCCGGCCCCAAAAAGAGAAAGACCGGCGGCGCGATACGCGGCCACCGGTCTTGAAGGAGATGGTATCGGCGGGTGCTATGAGGCCCGCTTGCCGTCCTGCATCACGCGCTTCAGCCAGGCTAACTGCGCATGATCGGCTGCGTTAGGCAGCCCGACGCGTCTTCTTCGCCGCCTTGCGGGCGGTCTTGCGAACGCTCTTGCGAGCGGTCTTGCGTGCGGCCGGCTTCTTGGCGGCGGCACGACGAGCCGGCGCCTTCTTCACTTTCCGTTTCACTGCCCTCTTAGCCATTTGAGTCATCCCTCTTTCTGGTTTGCTATCTCTCTCGTTCGAAGTTTCGAATCACCTTCGAACAAAAAAATCATGTGCAAGTTCGAAGATTTTGTTGACATCAAATTGCTATTTACACGTCGCAACACCGCGCATTCCAACAAACCTGTTGCGCGAAATCATCATTTTTCTCGTGTTTCTAATGCAGTGGCTCGTTGTCTGCATATTCCGCATCCGCTTTTCGCGAAAGCGCGCGAGCGCAATTGAGAGAGTTGCGCGCGCGAAATGCGGATGCGTGTCGAGCGGTGCCGCGGCTTTAGGTGCAATGCATCACGCGGCTTTCACGACGCGGCTTTGCAAATCGAGAACCGCCATCATGTAGCCGAAGCGATCTTCCACCGCCTCGGCGAGCAGCGAGAAATAATTGGCGCGGTCGGGCACGATCTCGCCGACGACCTCGCCGTACTCGAAACGCAGCTCCGCCTCGTATTTGCGGGCGATCGTGCGCATCTTGCCGTTCTCGGCGAGGCAGGAGACGCACAGATGCTGCACGCCGCGATTGCGCGCGGCCCGGATAACGCGGCCCATGAGCTCG
The DNA here is from genome assembly GCA_963817485.1 of uncultured Alphaproteobacteria bacterium. Taxonomy (GTDB): domain Bacteria; phylum Pseudomonadota; class Alphaproteobacteria; order Rhizobiales; family Hyphomicrobiaceae; genus Hyphomicrobium_A. Next base: position 185,863 of record CAWFOR010000026.1, read on the forward strand.
CTGCCGATGCCCTGATCCTGCAGGGTTTGCTCGACCGAGAACGCGGCTTCCGCCTCCTGGCCCCACACGTCTCCGAGCTTCTTCAGCTCGGCGGCGGCGCGCACCTGGCCGCCCTCGAAATAGGCGTAGACGAGCGCACCCATCTCGGTCGTGCGCCCGGCATAATCCTCGATGAACGAGTCCGAGACGCCGTGCGCAAAGCGCAGGCGCCGGCTCATCTTGTCGAGCCGCAGAAGGTGGTCGCGGAACTTGTCGGTCTCCGTCGGCCACAGTTTTCGTATGTTTCCTCCCGAGAACTGGCGTTCATTCATGACGAGAACCTCCGTTCCAGGGCAACAGACGTTGACTTGCGCAACCGAACACCGGTGACGCCGCCAACAGCGACAGGGATTGTTTGTTGTTTGGGACGCGCCGAGCGCCCTCTCCCTTTTGCACTGCACAATATGCCACCTACGTGGCAGAAGTTCCACCTCATGCGGCCGTAAGCAGCACTAAACGCCGCACGGTGGCGGGATTGCACGCGAGTTCGAGACATTCGGTCGCGGCAACTTGCGTGCATGCAGGCGATCTGCGGGAAGTGCACCGTACGTGGGCGGGGAATCTTTGCGTCGATGACTCAAAATGTGACCGGGCCCGTGTGTGCGCATCTGCGCGCGCAGATCGCTCAGGCCGAGCTCGATGCAGATTTGGCGCAGCTCGATGTTGCAGGGCGCCTCGATGATCTGCTGGCCCGTCTGCAGCGCTGGCAACCCAACCGCAATGGCTTGCGCGCATTGCTGGGCCGCGGCGGCCAATCGGCGCCGCGCGGTCTCTATATCTTCGGGGCCGTCGGCCGCGGCAAGACGATGCTGGCGGATTTGTTCTTCGAGCTTGCCCCGTTCGCGCCGAAGCTGCGGCGGCACTTCCACGAGTTCATGGCGGACGTGCACGAGCGCATCGGCACGGCGCGCCACAAGGTCGACGGTGATCCTATCCCGTTCGTCGCCGAGGGAATTGCGCAGGAGGCGCGTCTTCTCTGCTTCGATGAGCTGCAGGTGACCGACATCGCGGACGCCATGATCCTGGGGCGCCTCTTTAAGCAGCTGTTCGAGCGCGGCGTTGTCGTGGTCGCGACCTCCAACTCGGATCCGCGTGCGCTCTACAAGGATGGGCTCAATCGCCAGCTCTTCCTGCCGTTCGTCGACGTGCTCGAGGCGTACATGGACGTGGTCGAGCTCGTCGCGGCCAAGGACTACCGGCTCGATAAGCTTGCCGGCCTGCCGCTCTACTTCACGCCGGCGGACGCGCGCGCCACGGCCGAGCTCGATCGCCACTGGGACCGCCTCACGGGGCGCCATCCCGGCCGCGAGGAGAGCGTGCACGTCAAGGGGCGGTCGGTGCGGGTGCCGTTGGCGTCGATGGGCATCGCCCGCTTCGACTTCCGGGACTTGTGCGAGCTGCCGCTCGGCTCGCTCGACTACCTGCACCTGGCGCACGCCTATCACACGCTTGTCGTCGACCGCATCCCGGTGCTGACGCGGGAGCGGCGCGATACCGCGCGGCGCTTCATGAACCTGATCGACACCCTCTACGACAACGGGGTGTGCCTCATCGCCTCGGCGGAGACAGAGCCTGTAGGGCTATATCCGGACGGCACCGAGACGGACGCTTTCCAGCGCACGGTGTCGCGGCTGATGGAAATGCGCAGCGAGGGCTATCTGCGCAGTCGGCACGGCGAAGTGCGGGGCCGAAGCACGTCTTAGCTTGCCGCTTCACTGGGCGATTGCCGAGGGCAGGTTTACGCGGCGCGACAGCTCCTCGGCGCTCTCCTTGCGCTCGCTGTAACGGTCGACGAGATAGCCGGCGCGGTCCCTGGTCAGCAACGTGAACTTGACCAGCTCCTCCATTACGTCCACCACGCGGTCGTAGTAGGCCGACGGCTTCATGCGGCCCTCCTCGTCGAACTCCTGGAAGGCCTTGGCGACGGACGATTGGTTGGGAATGGTGATCATCCGCATCCACCGGCCGAGCACGCGCATCTGATTGACGGCGTTGAACGACTGCGATCCGCCGCAAACCTGCATTAGCGCCAGCGTCTTTCCTTGCGTCGGTCTTACGGCGCCGACCGAGAGCGGGATCCAATCGATGATCGACTTCATGACGCCGCTCATCGCCCCGTGGCGCTCGGGCGAGCACCAGACCTGACCTTCCGACCATGCGGCGAGCTCGCGCAGCTCGGTCACCTTCGGATGAGTGTCAGGGGCGCCGTCGGGAAGCGGCAGTCCCTGCGGGTCGAAGATGCGCGTTTCGGCCCCGAAGGTTTCCAGCAAGCGCACCGCCTCGAAGGCCAGGAAGCGGCTGTATGACCGCGCCCGCAACGAGCCGTAGAGCAGCAGAATGCGCGGCTTGTGAGTCGCGGGGGCTTCCACCGCCAACTTGCCGGAGGCCGGGATTTCAAGGTGCTCGTGGGAGACGTTGGGGAGCCCATGATCACCTCCGTCATTCTTGCCCATCGATGCCCCCGTCCTTTCTTGCTGCCACCACTTCACCGTCCTCCTCCTTCAACAGGAGCCGGCGGACAATCGCATGAAAGGGTGTCGGCTGCCGAGGCTGTATCCGCCTCGGGAGCGCATCAGCGGGGTGGCGCGGCCTTGTCGCGCGGCTCGCCGAGAGCGAACGACGGGGTGGTTTTGGTTTCTTGCGCGCTGCGGCCCGCAAACGATCCGGTCTTGATCGATCCCGTCTCGATGTCCGCATACGGCGACGTGCCGGGCCGCGGCCCGTACAGCAGCACGACGCCCTGGGTGTCGCCCGGCTGCAGGCCCTTCTGGCGCTCGTCGTAGCGGTAGGACATGAGCTCGCCCGCCGCGCTCGGGTGATCGAGCCCAATAGCGTGGCCGATCTCGTGCGCGATGGTGTAGCGCAGGTCGTACACGTCGAGCCGGCCGTCGAAGCCGATCTTCCACGGCTGGCGCGGGTTGAGGCAGATGAGCGAGCGCTCGATCGTCTTCTGTCCGGTCGCGCCTGCTTTCGTCAGGGTGACGTTGGTGAAGGCGCGTCCCGTCGGCTCGCCCTGCGCGCCGATGAGGATGTTGGCCTCACGCGGGTCACGCGCCTCGCGGAAGGTGAGGTTGGCGACCCCCTCCCAGATGCGGAAGGCCTCGGCCACCTCATGGCGGAACTGGTCGGCGGTGATGTGCGAGGGCAGATAGGCGTTCTCCGGCGGCACGAGCTTGGCGCAGTTGCGCGCGCCCGGAGTGTCGACCGCCTCGGTGGCGAACGCGTAGGTGAGCGCTGCGCCCACGCCCATGTGCGGGCTCTGCCATTTGACGGTCTGGTTCTCGAGATCGAGGAGGCGGAAGCCGAGGAAGGTCGCATCGTGCGCCGAGGCAAGGCCGGTCAGCAGCAGCAATGCAGCGAGAAAGTACCCTCTCACTCCCCCTCCGTCCTCGCGCCGCGCGCGGTCCCCCGGTGTCTCCTGCCGCCGAGACCCGTAAGGCCGACAGCTCGCTCGTGACTGCAGGCGCAAGGCTCGGCGCGGGGCCGAGATGGGCTTTTCCTGCTCGGATCGGTAGTCTAAAGCTAGACGTGTCGGAGTTGTGGCAAGCCCTACGGGTGCGGGCGTTCGCCGCAGAAAAATCATTCAAATTCCAGCAAAAGGAGCGAGGAGCGATGGCGCGCACGAAGATCGCCTTGGTCGGCGGAGGTATGATCGGCGGCACGCTCGCGCACCTCATCGGCCTCAAGGAGCTGGGCGACGTGGTCATTTTCGACATCGCCGAAGGCCTGCCCCAGGGCAAGGCGCTCGACATCGCGCAATCGGGCTCGGTCGAGGGCTTCGACTGCCACTTCAAGGGCACCAACGCCTACGCCGACATCGAGGGCGCCGACGTCTGCATCGTGACAGCCGGCGTGCCGCGCAAGCCCGGCATGAGCCGCGACGATCTCATCGGCATCAACATCAAGGTGATGGAGCAGGTCGGCGCCGGCATCAAGAAATACGCCCCGTCCGCCTTCGTCATCTGCATCACCAACCCGCTCGACGCCATGGTGTGGGCGCTGCAGAAGGCTTCCGGCCTGCCGCGCAACATGGTGGTCGGCATGGCGGGCGTGCTCGACACCGCGCGCTTCCGCTACTTCCTCGCTTCCGAGCTCGGCATCTCGGTCGAGGACGTCTCGGCCTTCGTGCTCGGCGGCCACGGCGACGACATGGTGCCGCTGGTGCGCTATTCCACCGTCGCCGGCATCCCGCTGCCCGACGTCGTGCGCATGGGCTGGATGCGGCAGGAGCGGCTCGACGAGATCGTCGAGCGCACGCGCAAGGGCGGCGGCGAGATCGTCGCGCTTCTGAAGACGGGCTCGGCCTACTACGCGCCGGCTTCTTCCGCGCTGGAAATGACCGACAGCTACCTGAAGGACAAGAAGCGCATCCTTCCCTGCGCCGCCTACCTCAACGGCGAGTACGGGGTGAAGGGGCTTTATGTAGGCGTGCCGGTGATCGTCGGCGCGGGCGGCGCGGAGCGCATCGTCGAGATCGACCTCAACGCCGCCGAGCGCAACATGTTCATCAAGTCGGTGGAATCGGTGAAGGGTCTCGTCGATGCCTGCACCAAGATCGCGCCGCAGCTCGGCGCGTAAGTGCCGGGCGGCCGACAGAGACCAGGTTGAGTAACGAGGACGTCGCATGAACATCCACGAGTACCAGGCAAAAGAGCTGCTCCGGCAATTCGGGGTTCCGACCCCGCGCGGCATGGCGGCGTTCTCCGCGCGCGAGGCCGGCGAAGCGGTGCAGCAGCTGTCGGGCCCGATGTTCGTGGTCAAGGCGCAGATCCACGCCGGCGGCCGCGGCAAGGGCAAGTTCAAGGAGGCCTCCGCCGGCGAGAAGGGCGGCGTGCGGCTGGCGAAATCGCGCGATGAGGTGCGCTCCTTCGCCGAGCAGATGCTGGGCAAGACGCTCGTCACCCTGCAGACGGGCCCCGACGGCCGCGTCGTCAACCGCGTGTTCGTCTCGGAAGCCGCCGAGATCGCGCGCGAGCTCTATCTCTCCGCGCTCGTCGACCGCACGACCTCGCGCGTCGCCTTCATTGCCAGCAAGGCGGGCGGCGTGAACATCGAGGAGGTGGCGGCCGAGACCCCGGAAAAGATCATATCCGTCGCGATCGACCCGGCGTCCGGCTACGAGCCGTTCCACGGCCGCAGAATCGCATTTGCGCTGGGGCTGACGGGCAAGCAGGTCGGCGCCTGCGTGAAGCTCGTCGGCGACCTCTACCGGCTGATGCTGGAGAAGGACGTGAGCCTGCTGGAGATCAATCCGCTGGTCGTCACGCCGGATGGTGCGCTCACCTGCCTCGATTGCAAGATGAGCTTCGATTCCAACGCCCTCTACCGTCATCCCGACATCGTCGAGATGCGCGATCTCGGCGAGGAGGACCCGATGGAGGTCGAGGCCTCCAAGCACGATCTCTCCTACGTCAAGCTCGACGGCACCATCGGCTGCATGGTCAACGGCGCCGGCCTCGCCATGGCGACGATGGACATCATCAAGCTCTATGGCATGGAGCCGGCGAACTTTCTCGACGTAGGCGGCGGCGCGCCCAAGGAGCGCGTGCAGGCGGCCTTCAAGATCATCCTCTCCGATCCGGCTGTGAAGGGCATCCTGGTCAACATCTTCGGCGGCATCATGCGCTGTGACATCATCGCCGAGGGCGTGGTGGCGGCAGCGCGCGAGATGGCGATCCGCGTGCCCCTCGTCGTCCGGCTCGAGGGCACCAACGTCGACCTCGGCAAGAAGATCCTGGCCGAGAGCGGGCTGAAGATTACGCCGGCCGACAACCTCGGCGACGCGGCCGAGAAGATCACCGACGCGGTGAAGAAGGCCGCCTAATTTTGCAGCCGGGAAGAGGCCCAAGCGCACAATACAGCGCCATTTGGCAAAGGCCGGGCGGTTTTTCGCCGCCCCGACCATTCTCCGGCTTGATGCAGTGCAAAAAAGGCTCCAAGAGTTGGGCCCTCAAGGGCAGCGGGCAGCGGTAATGGCCATTCTCGTCGACAAGTCCACGAAGGTGATCTGCCAAGGCATCACCGGCAGCCAAGGCACGTTCCATACCAAGCAGGCGAAGGCCTACGGCACCGCCATCGTCGGCGGCGTGACGCCGGGCAAGGGCGGCTCCAAGCACCCCGATGCCGAGCTCGCCGACGTGCCGCTGTTCGACACCGTCGCGCAGGCCAAGGCCGCGACCGGCGCCAACGCGACCGCGATCTACGTGCCGCCGCCGTTCGCGGCCGATGCCATCCTGGAAGCCATCGACGCCGGCATCGCGCTGATCGTCGCCATCACCGAGGGCATTCCGGTGCTCGACATGGTCAAGGTGAAGCGCGCGCTCGACGGCTCGAAGTCGCGCCTCATCGGGCCCAACTGCCCGGGCGTTCTGACGCCCAACGAATGCAAGATCGGCATCATGCCGGGCAACATCTTCAAGCCGGGCCGCGTCGGCATCGTCTCGCGCTCGGGCACGCTCACCTACGAGGCCGTCAAGCAGACCTCTGACGCCGGCCTCGGCCAGTCGACCGCGGTCGGCATCGGCGGCGATCCGGTGAAGGGCACCGAGTTCATCGACGTGCTGGAGCTGTTCCTCGCCGACCCGAAGACCAATTCCATCATCATGATCGGCGAGATCGGTGGCTCGGCCGAGGAGGACGCCGCCGAGTTCATCAAGAGCGAGGCAAAGCGGGGCCGCGCCAAGCCCATGGCCGGGTTCATCGCCGGTGTCACGGCGCCTCCGGGGCGGCGCATGGGGCACGCCGGCGCCATCATCTCGGGCGGCAAGGGCAAAGCCTCCGACAAGCTCGACGCCATGCGCTCCGCCGGTATCGCCATTGCGTCAAGCCCGGCCTCGCTGGGGACCACGCTGATGGACGTCCTAAAAGGGCAAACTCGGCATGCCAAAGTGGCCAAGTAGGCGTATGCTGCGCCGCACACTAAGTATTGGATGCCCCCGGCAGACCTGAGCCGGGGCGGCCAGCAGCGCTTCTCCTGCCGCAATTCTTTCGTTGAGGCACAGGTATTTCCATGACTCGCCAACCGCTCAATGATCGGTTCCTGCGCACCTCGTTTTTGAGCGGCGCCAATGCAGCCTACGTCGAGGAGATGCAGGCGCAGTACGAGCGCAACCCCGGCTCCGTCGGCGACGAGTGGCGCCACTTCTTCGAAAGCCTGAACGAGGAACGCGAGAAAGTCCCCGGCGACGGGCGCGGCCCGAGCTGGGGCCGCGAGCATCGAGACCGAGAACGGCGAGCTCGTCGCGGCGCTCGACCGGCGACTACGGCGCCGAGGAGCGCAACCTGCGCGACAACCTGCAGCAGCGTGCGCACATGCTCGGCTTCGAGATGTCGCCGGCCGCCTCGCTGCGCGCCACGCAGGATTCGATCCGCGCGCTGATGCTGATCCGCGCCTACCGCGTGATGGGGCATCTCGCCGCCGATCTCGATCCGCTCGGCCTCGCCGACCGCAAGGTGCACCGCGAGCTCAAGCCCGAGACCTATGGCTTCACGGATGCCGACCTCGACCGGCCGATCTTCATCGACCGCATGCTGGGGCTCGAGACGGCGACCATGCGCCAGATCCTGCGCATCCTGCGCCGCACCTACTGCCGGCACATCGGTGTGCAGTTCATGCACATTACCGAGCCCGGCGCAGAAGGCGTGGATCCAGGAGCGCATCGAGGGCGAGGAGAAGGACATCCGCTTCACGCCCGAGGGGCGGCGCGCGATCCTCAACAAGCTGATCGAGACGGAGGCGTTCGAGAAGTTCTGCGAGGTGAAGTACACCGGCACCAAGCGCTTCGGTATCGACGGAGCGGAATCCATGGTGCCGGCGCTGGAGCAGATCATCAAGCGCGGCGGCCAGCTCGGCGTCAAAGGCATCGTCATCGGCATGGCTCACCGCGGGCGGCTCAACGTGCTCGCCAACGTGATGGAAAAGCCGTTTCGCGCCATCTTCAACGAGTTCAAGGGTGGCTCCTTCAAGCCCGACGACGTCGAGGGCTCGGGCGACGTGAAGTACCATCTCGGCGCCTCCTCCGACCGCGCCTTCGACAGCAACAACGTCCACCTGTCGCTGACCGCGAACCCCTCGCACCTCGAGATCGTCGATCCGGTCGTGCTCGGGAAAGTGCGCGCCAAGCAGGACCAGCTCGGATGCGCGGCGGGCGAGCGCACGCCGGTGCTGCCGCTGCTGATCCACGGTGACGCGGCCTTCGCCGGCCAGGGCGTGGTGGCCGAATGCTTCGGCCTCTCGGGCCTCAAGGGCCACCGCACCGGCGGCTCGATCCACTTCATCATCAACAACCAGATCGGCTTCACGACCAACCCGCGCCACTCGCGCTCCTCGCCCTACTGCTCGGACGTGGCCAAGATCATCGAGGCGCCGATCTTCCACGTGAACGGCGACAACCCGGAAGCGGTCGTGCACGTGGCCAAGATCGCGACCGAGTTCCGCCAGAAGTTCCAGAAGCCCGTCGTCATCGACATGTTCTGCTACCGGCGCTACGGCCACAACGAGGCCGACGAGCCGATGTTCACGCAGCCGTTGATGTACAAGACGATCAAGTCGCATCCGACCGTGATCGAGATCTATTCCAAGCGCCTCGCCGAGGAAGGCGTGGTCACGGCGCAGGAATCGGAGCGCATGAAGTCGGGCTTTCGCGCGCAGCTCGAGAACGAGTTCGCCGCGGCCGACTGCTTCCGCCCCAACAAGGCCGATTGGCTCGATGGGCGCTGGTCGGGAATGGGCTTTGCCGAGGACGACGCGCGCCGCGGCGAGACCGGCGTCGACCTCGAGCGCCTGAAGATCATCGGGCGCCGCATCACCAGCATCCCGCCCGACTTCAATGCCCACAAGACCATCCGCCGCCTGCTCGACCGCCGTCGCGAGATGGTCGAGACGGGTGAGGGCATCGACTGGTCGATGGGCGAGCACCTGGCATTCGGCTCGCTGCTGAACGAGGGCTTCCCCGTGCGCCTCTCGGGCCAGGACTCGGAGCGCGGCACCTTCTCGCAGCGCCACTCGGTGCTGATCGACCAGGAGACCGAGCGCCGCTGGACGCCACTGAAGCATGTCGCCAACGACCAGGCCCACTTCGAGGTCATCAATTCGATGCTGTCGGAGGAGGCGGTGCTGGGCTTCGAGTACGGCTACTCGCTCGCCGAGCCGAACGCGCTCGTCATGTGGGAGGCCCAGTTCGGCGACTTCGCCAACGGCGCCCAGGTCGTGTTCGACCAGTTCATCTCCTCGGGCGAGCGCAAGTGGCTGCGCATGTCGGCGCTCGTGTGCCTCTTGCCGCACGGCTACGAGGGCCAGGGGCCCGAGCACTCCTCGGGCCGGCTCGAGCGCTACCTGCAGCTCTGCGCCGAGGACAACTGGCAGGTTGCCAATTGCACGACGCCGGCAAACTATTTCCACATCCTGCGGCGCCAGCTCCACCGCAAGTTCCGCAAGCCGCTGATCCTGATGACGCCGAAGTCGCTCTTACGCCACAAGCGCGTCGTCTCGCGCCTCGACGAGATGGGGCCCGGCACCACGTTCCATCGCCTGTTGTGGGACGACGCGGAGCACAAGCCTGACGAGAAGATCAAGCTCGTGCCCGACGACAAGATCCGCCGCGTGGTGCTGTGCACCGGCAAGGTCTATTACGATCTCTATGAGGCGCGCGAAGCCGCCGGCATCGATGACGTCTATCTCCTGCGCGTCGAGCAGCTCTATCCGTTCCCGGCACGCGCGCTGATGAACGAGCTCTCGCGCTTCAAGCAGGCGGGCATCGTGTGGTGTCAGGAGGAGCCCAAGAACATGGGCGCCTGGAGCTTCATTGAGCCCAACCTCGGGTGGGTGCTGGAGCGCATCGAGGCGCGCGTGCGCCGACCGGCCTACGCCGGGCGCCCGGCGTCGGCGTCGACGGCGACGGGGCAATTGTCGAAGCACCTGCACGAGCAGAAGACGTTGGTTGAAGAGGCGCTCAACGGTCCGGACGGCATTTGAGGAAGAGGCGCGTCCCCGGGGCGGCCACGCTTCGGGACCGTTTGGGTGACCTTGGCGGCGAGGTGAGGACGAGATGGCGACCGAAATTCGAGTGCCGGCCCTGGGCGAGAGCGTGACCGAGGCGATCGTCGGCAAGTGGCTCAAGGCGGCCGGCGACAGCGTCAACGCGGACGAGCCGCTGGTCGAGCTCGAGACCGACAAGGTGACGGTGGAGGTCAACGCGCCGGCGTCGGGCGTGCTGGGCGAGATCAAGGCGCTCGAGGGAACGACGGTTGCCGTCGGCGCGGTGCTGGGTGCGATCGGCAACGGCGCCGGTGTCGTGGCGGCGAAGCCGGCTCAGGCGTCGCCCGCGCCTGCTGCGCAGGCTCCGGTTGCCAAAGCCGCTCCCCCGCCGCCGCCCAAGGCTGCGTCCGCTCCTGTTGTTGCGGACAAATCCAACGGCGAGATGCCGCCGAGTCCCGCGGCACGCAAGAAGCTCGCCGAGGCGGGCCTCGACGCCGCCGCCATCGCCGGCTCGGGCAAGCGCGGACAGATCCTCAAGGAGGACGTGCCCGCAGCACCGGCGGCCAAGGCTCCCGAGCCTCCGCCTGCGCCGCACGAGGACGAGGAGCCGGCGGTCGCCGCGCCAGCGGCTTCCTTTGCGGGCTCGGTGCCCGTCCCCGTGCCCGCGCAGAACCTGCGGCTACCGGCCGCCGCAAACGATGCCGCGCGCGAGGAGCGCGTGCGCATGACCAAGTTGCGCCAGACCATCGCGCAGCGCCTGAAGGACGCGCAGAACACCGCCGCCATCCTGACGACGTTCAATGACGTCGACATGAGCGCGGTAATGAAGCTCAGGAGCGAGTTCAAGGACCTGTTCGAGAAGCGCCACGGGGTGAAGCTCGGCTTCATGGGCTTCTTCGTAAAGGCGTGCCTGCAGGCTTTGAGGGAGATCCCCTCGGTCAACGCCGAGATCGACGGCGACGAGATCGTCTACAAGAACTACTACCACATCGGCGTGGCGGTCAGCACCGACCGAGGCCTCGTCGTGCCCGTGGTCCGCGAAGCCGACCGCATGGGCCTCGCCGAGATCGAGGCGCAGATCTCCGATTACGGCAAACGCGCCCGCGACGGCAAGCTCGGCATCGCCGACATGCAGGGCGGCACCTTCACCATCACCAACGGCGGCGTCTTCGGCTCGCTGCTGTCGACTCCGATCCTGAATGCGCCGCAGTCGGCCATTCTCGGCATGCACCGCATTGAGGAGCGGCCGGTGGTACGCGATGGCCAGGTGGTGGCCCGCCCGATGATGTACCTGGCCTTGAGCTATGACCACCGCATCGTCGACGGCAAGGAGGCGGTGGCCTTCCTCGTGCGAGTCAAGGAGTGTCTCGAAGAGCCGCAACGGTTTATCCTGGAGCTCTGAGGCAGGAACAACCTGCGGAGCTAGGAAATGGCGGAGGAACCCATTCCAGCGGCGATCGAGGTCTATCTCACGGTCAAGAATGGCCTGGAAGCCATCGAATTCTACAAGCGGGCGTTCGGGGCGCAGGTGGTGTACCAGGAGCTGACGGAGGACAAGCAGCAGGTCATGCACGCCTCGCTCGCGGCCTTCGGCGGACACTTCATGCTGTCGGATTACTTCCCTCAATACATAACCGACGTTGCGCCGCGCGCTCCCGACGCGCACGGCAGCGTCGCCATGCAGATCAACCTCCAGACGCCGGAGGAGGTCGACGCGGCGATCGCGCGCGCGCAAGCTGCGGGCGCCACCGTGACCATGCCGGCGACGGATACGTTCTGGGTCATGCGCTACGGCCGGCTGCGCGACCCCTACGGCTATGTGTGGGCGTTCGGCGCTCCCCTCCCGCTCTAGACCCGCAAAGGAGTTTGCTTCCGTGAGCGCCTACGATCTGATCGTCATCGGAACCGGTCCCGGCGGCTATGTGTGCGCCATCCGCGCAAGCCAGCTTGGGCTGAAGGTCGGCGTCGTCGAGAAGCGGGCGACGCACGGCGGCACCTGCTTGAACGTGGGCTGCATCCCCTCGAAGGCGCTGCTGCACGCCTCCGAGCTCTACGACGAGGCGCGCCATGCGTTTTCCGCTATGGGCATTGAGGCCGCGACGGAGCTCAATCTCGCGCAGATGATGACCTTCAAGGACGAGGGCGTGAAGGGCAACGTCGACGGCGTTGCGTTCCTCTTGCGCAAGAACAAGGTCGACCACTTCCACGGCACGGGCCGCGTGCTCGGCGGCGGCAAGGTCGAGGTGACCTTCATCAACGGCGAGACGCAGATCATCGAGACCAAGGCTGCGGCCATCGCCACCGGATCGGAGCCGGCACAGCTCCCAGGGATCGAGATCGACGAGAAGGCCGTCGTCTCATCGACCGGCGCGCTGTCGCTCGACAAGGTGCCAAAGCGGCTGCTCGTCATCGGCGCCGGCATCATTGGGCTGGAGCTTGGCTCCGTGTGGCGGCGGCTCGGGTCCGAGGTCACGGTCGTCGAGTTCCTCGACCGCATCCTGCCGGGACTCGACGGCGAGGTGGCCAAGCAGATGCAGAGGATCCTGACCAAGCAGGGTCTAGTGTTTCAGCTCGGCCGCAAGGTCACGCACGTCGATGAGAAGACGACCGGCTTGCTGAAGGTCACGACCGAGCCGGCTGCGGGCGGCGCGCCAGAGACGATCGAGACGGACGTCGTGCTCGTCGCCATCGGCCGCGTGCCGTACACGAAAGGCTTGGGGCTGGCTGAGGCGGGCGTTGCGCTCGACAACCGCGGGCGCGTCATCGTCGACGAGCACTACGAGACGAACGTGCCCGGAATCTATGCCATCGGCGACGTGATCGCCGGGCCGATGCTTGCGCACAAGGCCGAGGACGAGGGCGTCGCGCTCGCCGAGATTTTGGCCGGGCAGGCGGGCCACGTGAACTACGACGTGATCCCCAACGTGGTCTATACGGCGCCCGAGGTGGCGAGCGTGGGCAAGACCGAGGAGGAGCTGAAGGCCGCCGGCATCGCCTACAAGGTCGGCAAGTTCCCGTTCACGGCCAATGGGCGCGCCAAGGCCAACCACGCGACCGACGGCTTCGTGAAGATCCTCGCGGATGAGACGACCGATCGCGTGCTCGGCGTGCACATCGTTTCGGCGAACGCGAGCGAGATGATCGCGGAGGCGGCCGTGCTCATGGAGTTCGGCGGCTCGGCCGAGGATCTGGCTCGCACTTGCCACGCGCATCCGACGCTCACCGAGGCGGTGAAGGAAGCCGCAATGGCGGTCGACAAGCGCGCGATCCACATGTGAGTGGAGTGGAGCGCCGCGCCGCTACTCCATCGGGGTGACGGTGTAGCCGGCCTCGCGCAAGAGCGCGACGAGGCCCTGCTTGCCCGGCAGATGCAGCGCGCCGATGGCGATGAACACGCCGCCCTGCTCCAAGAGCGGCTCGGCGGTGGTGCGCATCTTGATGTTGCGCTCGGTCAGGAGCTTCTCCTGGAAGCCGGCGAAGGCCTCGTTGCCGATGCCGACCTGCTTGGCGATCGCGATCTGGAAGGGGAGCGCAGCGCTGATCTTGCGCTCGAGATAGAGCTGCACCAGCGTCTCCATCATGTCGTTGGTGCGGTCGGCGAATTTCAGGCTCGCGCGCAGCATGTCGAGCTGCTGGGGCTCCGGAACCGCAGCAAGCGCCTGCAGCTGCTCGGGGATGGTCTCGAGGCCAACGACCTGCAGGCCGCGCGCCTTGCCGACCTCGGCGATCTTCATGTCGAGCACGCGGGCGCCCTGCTGGATGCTCGTGCGCTCGCAGTCCGACACCGACATGATCATGGTGACGATCCACGGCTTGAACAGCGCCGCGAGGTCCGATGGCATGCCGGAGCGCGAGATGATGCGCTTGACCGTGTCGTACTCGGTGCCCGACAGCAGCCCGTCGAGCCGGCGGCCGTCGGTGAACATGACGAGCGGCGCCGACTGCGCGATGACGTTGGCGGTCGCCTTCTCGGAGATGTCGGAGACCTCCAGCGCGACGGTCTTCGACTGGCTGAGGGCCTGCTCGACGGCGGGCGACAGCTTGGTCACGCGCTCATCCGTCAGGTGCACGGTGCCGAACAGGTAGGAGGTCGGGCGCCCGGCGCGCTCGATCTTCCACAGTAGCGGGCCGGAGTTCTCGGTCGCGGCCGCCTGGGCCATGATCTTGGCGTAGGTCTCGGGGTCCTTCGCCTGCGTCTCGGCGAGCATATTGATGCCGCGGCACTTATCGGCGACCGCGACGGCGTCAGCCGGGTCGGCGGCCGAGGCTTGGAGCGGGGCAGCGAGCAGAGCTGCGGCAACGAGAGCGGCCGCGGCGGCGGCTTTGGCCAAGCAAATACGCATGTAAACGTGACACCCCGGAACTGTGGCTGGATAGGGCAGCTTATTCCTTGGGCATCAGGGCAAGAAAGGGGCAAAATTACGTCAAGGTTGCCGCACTTTAGCTAAGACGTTGAATTTACAATATTTCACGATCTGGGGTGGGCTGCGTCATAAACGGCCAGCAGCCGCTCCCGGTCGACTTCCGTGTAGGCCTGGGTCGTCGACAGCGAGGCGTGTCCCAGCAATTCCTGGATCTGGCGCAGGTCGCCGCCCGACGACAAGAGGTGCGTGGCGAAGGAGTGCCGCAGTGCGTGGGGGGTCGCCGTCGCAGGCAGGTCGAGCGCTGCCCGCATGCGCTCCATGGCGAGCTGGATGATGCGCGGCGACAGGGGTCCACCCTTGGCGCCGCGGAACAGCGCTTCCTCGGGCCCGAGCGGATACGGGTTGAGCGCGAGGTAGCGCGCAACCGCTGAGCGCACCACCGGCAGCACCGGCACCAGCCGCTCCTTGCCTGCCCTTGCCGGTGACGCGCAGCACGTCGCGGTCGCCGACGGGTGCGTCTTTCAGCTTGATCGACAGCGCCTCCGCGATGCGCAGGCCCGCGCCGTAGAGCAACAGCAGCACCGCAGCGTCGCGCGCGAGCGTCCACTCGAGCTCGGCGCCGGCGCTGGCCTCGACCACCCCGGCGGCCTTGGCGATGGTCAGGGGCTTGGGGACCGAATGCGGCACCTTCGGGCTCGCGAGCTGCAGCACGGCGCGGTTCGCCACCTTCCCCTGCGCATCGAGCCAGCGGAAGAACTGGCGCAGGGCCGAGAGCGTGCGCGCAAGCGAGCGGCTGACGGCGCCAGTGCGGCGGCGCGAGGCGAGGAAGGCGCGGAAGGTCTTGGGCTCGAGCCGCTGCAGGTCGGCGAGGCAGGGCGCGTGGCCGAGGTCGCTAGCGAGGTGGGAGAGGAACTGGCGCACATCGCGCGCGTAGGCGTCGAGCGTCTTTTCTGCGGCCCCTCGCTCGTGGCGCAGGTAAGCGAGCCAGTCGCCGACGGCTCTGTCGAGATCGGCGCCCAGCGGCAGCTCGATGTTTTCATTGGCGGTTCTGGGCACGATGGCTCCGATCGGCAGCGCCCACGCGTCCACCCTAACGTTACCCGATTCGGACCTACTCCGCGTCGTGCGGCTCGGGCCGTTCGGAGGTGGAGCGCAGCCGGGCCTCCAGCGCATCGATGCGCTCCAGGAGCTGCAGCGCCAGAGCGATGCCGGGCAGGTTGACGCCGAGGTCGCGCTGCAGACGGTGTGCCTTCTGCACGCGCACAACGCTCGTCGCCGCAAAGCGCCATTGCGGACCGCCCGGCTTGAGCGGCTCCAGCACGCCCTCCTCGACGAGCTCCAGCACCCATTCGGTCTGCACGCGGCAAGAGCGCGTCAGCTCCGCGAGTGTGATCTCGTTCTCCTCGTTGAGAACGAGCACTGCCGGCTGTTCGGGGGATTTCGCGGGCATCGCCTATACTCCCAGTCCGGCGCGCGGATTGAACGGGATCTCGCGCTCCATCTGTTGGTACAGCTCCTTCGCCTTCTCGGTATCTGCCGGCGGCGTCACGATCTTTAGCACGGCGTAGAAGTCGCCGGGCGGCGAGCCGGGAATGCCGCGGCCCTTCAACCGCATGGTGCGGCCCTTGGTCGAGCCGGGCGGGACCTTGAGCATCACCGAGGTGTCGGGCATCGGAGCTTTGATGGAAGCGCCGAGTGCCGCTTCCCATGGCGCGATCGGCAGGTCGAGGTAGACGTCCTTGCCCTCGACGCGGAACATGGGGTCGGGCGCGAACGCGACCTCGAGATAGAGGTCGCCCGCCGGCCCCTTGCCGATGCCGGGGGCGCCCTGGCCGGTGAGGCGGATGTGCTGGCCTTCGCGCACGCCCTTGGGGATCGTGACGTTCAGCGTGCGGTCCTTGACCGCGACGTGGCCCGTGCCGTCGACCTCAGGCATGCGGAGCGTGATCGAGCGCTTGGCACCGTTGTAGGCATCGCGCAGGTTGATAACGACCTTGGCGTGATGGTCCTGGCCTTGCGCGTTGAACTCGCGCGTGCCGGAGAAGCCGCCGCGAGCTCCGCCAAATCCGCGCGCTGCGCCGCCGCCCGCGCCACCGCGCATGCGGCCGAACAGGCCCTCGAAAAAGTCGCTGAACTGTGCGGAGTCGGCTCCGGCATTGTCGCCGCCGCCCGAAAATTCGAAGCCCGCGTCCCAGTTGGGCGGCGGACGGAAGTCCTGCCCCTGCTTCCAGTTGGCGCCGAGCTCATTGTAGGCCGCGCGCTTCTCGGGATCCTTGAGAACCTCGTAGGCTTCGCCCGCCTCCTTGAATTTTGCTTCCGCGCCAGCGTCCTTGTTGACGTCGGGATGATAGGTGCGCGCGAGCTTGCGGTAGGCGCGCTTGATGTCGTCCTGGCTGGCGTTTCGCTCGACGCCGAGGATCTTGTAGTAGTCCTTATATTCCATGGGGACGGCGGTCCTGAGACGGGTAGGGCGGTTGCCTGGACCATAGCGCCAAGCCGCTCCCGCCCGGTTAATCCGTGGTATCGGCAAGGAATATTGTCGCTTCGTGCCGCTGCCAAAAGTGCGGCGTTAGAGTGCGGGCGCCGCCTTCGCCGCGCCGCGACGCCGGGCTAGCCTGCGAGATCGATTCCCTTTGCCTTCGCCTGGAGCTCCATGACGGCCCGGATGGACAGTCTGCTCGAACCCTTGGAGCGCGGTGAGCGCCGGGCCGCGTTGCGCGCGCCCGTCGTGCTCGCGGTCGCGCTCGACCAGAGCTACGACTACCTCGTGCCGGATGGCGTCGAGCTGGAGCCCGGCGCCTTCGTGCTCGTGCCGTTCGGGCCGCAAAGCCGCATCGGCGTGGTTTGGGACCGCGCCGTCGGCGACACGGGCAAGGCCGTCGATCCCAAGAAGCTCAAGACGATTGCCGGCGTCGTCGACGTGCCGCCGCTGCCGCTTGAGCTCGCTGCGCTTTGCCGAATGGATCGCGCGCTACACGCTCGCGCCCCTCGGCATGGTGGCGCGCATGATGATGAGCGCGCGCGCCGCCTTCGAGCCGTCAAAGCCGCGCTTCGGCGTGACGGTGGTCGCGGGCGCGCCGGAGCCGCCGCGGCTGACGCCCGCCCGCAAGCGCGCGCTCGAGATCGCGGCCGATGGCGCCATCCGGCCGAAGTCGGCGCTTGCCGGCGAGGCCGATTGCTCGACCGGCGTCATCGACGGGCTGGTGGCGGCCGGCACCCTCGTCGAGGTGGCGATCCCGGAAAAGCGCCTGCCGCAGCCCGATCCGCGCCATCGCGAGACCGAGTTCATCCCCGAGCAGGCGCGCGCCGTGCACGCGCTGCAGTCGGCTGTCGATGGCGGCAATTTCTCGGTGACGCTGCTCGACGGCGTCACCGGCTCGGGCAAGACGGAGGTCTATTTCGAGGCAGTCGCGCGCACGCTTCTGCGTGGGCAGCAGGCGCTGATCATGCTGCCCGAGATCGCGCTCACCGGATCAGTTCATGCGCCGCTTCACCGGGCGTTTCGGCTGCCCGCCGGTCGAGTGGCATTCGGCGCTGTCGGGCCCCGAGCGCGGCCGCGTATGGCGCGCCGCGGCAACGGGCGAGGCACGCGTCATCGTCGGCGCCCGCTCGGCGTTGTTCCTGCCGTTCAAGGAGCTCGGCCTCATCGTCGTCGACGAGGAGCACGACGCCGGCTTCAAGCAGGACGACCGCGTGCACTATCAGGCGCGCGACATGAGCGTCGTGCGCGGCAACCTCGGCGGTTTCCCCGTCGTGCTGTCGTCGGCGACGCCGTCGATCGAGAGCCACGTGAATGCACGCACCGGCCGCTATCGCCACGTGGTGCTGCCGGGGCGCTTCTCGGGCGCGGCGCTGCCCGACGTGACGGCGATCGATCTGCGCACCAATCCGCCCGAGCGCGGCAAGTGGCTGTCGCCGGCGCTCGTCGATGCCGTCACCGAGACGCTTGCCGCCAAGCAGCAGACGCTGCTGTTCCTCAATCGGCGCGGATATGCGCCGCTGACGCTGTGCCGGAGCTGCGGCCACCGCATCCAGTGCCCGCAATGCACCGCGTGGCTGGTCGAGCACCGCTTCCGCGGTCGCCTGCACTGCCACCATTGTGGTTTCTCGATCCCGCACCCCGAGAAGTGCCCGAGCTGCGGGGAAGCTGGCTCGCTCGTTGCCTGCGGGCCGGGCGTGGAGCGCGTCGCCGAGGAGGTGGCGGAGCGCTTTCCCGAAGCGCGCGTCGCGCTGTTGTCGTCCGACCTGATCCCGGGCCTGACCGAGATGCGCGAGGTTATTCGCTCAATCGAGGCCGGCGGCATCGACATTGTCATCGGCACGCAGATCGTCGCCAAGGGGCATCATTTCCCGCTGCTCGCGACGGTCGGCATCGTCGACGGCGACCTCGGGCTCGCCATGGGCGCCGACCCGCGCGCGGGCGAGCGCACGTTCCAGCTCCTGCACCAGGTGACGGGCCGCGCCGGCCGCGCGCTCGCCGAGGGTCGCGGCTTCGTGCAGACGTACATGCCCGAGCACCCGGTCATGGCAGCGATCATCGCCGGCGACCGCGAGGCCTTCATCGAGCGCGAGATCGCGGTGCGCCGAGCAGGCCTCTTGCCGCCGTTCGGGAGGCTCGTCGCGCTCATCGTGTCGGCCCGCGACAAGGAGATCGACGCAGCTCGTCGCGCGCGACATTCTCAATCGCGCGCCGCCGGCCGATCGCATCGAGATCTTGGGCCCGGCGGAGGCGCCGATCGCGGTGATCCGCGGGCGCCATCGCTGGCGGCTCTTGGTCAAGGCGCCGCGCGAGATCGACGTGCAGGATTATCTGCGGGCTTGGCTCGCGGCGCTGCCGCCCCTGAAGGGCGACATCCGCCTGACGGTCGACGTCGACCCCTACAGCTTTTTGTAGCAAATCCGCGCGCCTTCTCAGGCGTTGCGGATTTCCTGCGCTGCGCGGGCGAGTATCTCCACGATTCGTGCCTCTAAATTCTCATCGGCATTGAGCCGCTTTGATGCGGCGGCGCGCAAGTTTTCAATTGCCGCGCCGACAAGCTGCGGTACGCCCTTCACTTCGTCGCCGTTGCGCTGCTCCCAGGCGCGCCGCCGGCGTGCGAGCTTCTTGCCGACGGCCGCCAGCCGCTCAAGAATTTCGTCCGCGATGTCGCGGTTCTCCTCGAGGTAGTCTCGGCCCTCTTTGGTGATCGTATACAGCTTCTTTGCGCCTTCGATCTCTGCCGTTACGTAGCCGGCCTCCTCCAGAAACGTCAGCGTCGGATAAACCACGCCGGGGCTAGGGCTGTAGGAGCCGCTCGTCTGCTCCTCGAGCAGTTTGATGAGCTCATACCCATGTCGTGGCTTCTCAGCGATGAGCGCGAGAGCGAGCAGCTTCAGATCGCCCTGGGCGAGCATGCGTCCGATGCGAAACCAGTCGCCGCCGCCACCGCCTGGGCCCGGTCCCCATCCGTGGCCTCGGCCCGGTCGACCAAAGCGCGGCGCCGCCCAAAGGCCTCGTCCATCCTCGTGTCTAAATCCATGCATTGCTTTTCTCCTATAAGACATGTTGTAAGATATATCTTATCGAGACCTATCGCAAGATATATCTTTACCGCCGGTGCTGTTGAATAAAAGCGATGTAAATCATGGTATTGTGCTGAACTTGGAAGACGGGTTCGGGGGGAGGATCAGGGTTCGCGCGCGCAAGCAAGGGCACCCGCGTGCCCTCCATTTCCGTCATCCCCGCGCAGGCGGGGAGCCAGACAAACGTGCGCGAGCCATGGCGCTGGGAGGTCATGGCGCTGGAAGCATGAATTGAAAATGCCCTGGGTTCCCGCCTCTGCGGGAATGACGCCGGAGAGCGTTGCCCATGACCTCGCCAACGGGCTGGGCACCAGAGCTTCTTTGTGAGCGATCAGAAGGCTTCGGCGTAGTCCCAGACGGTCACCACGTCGGGACGCAGGTGCGAGGCGCTGAGCCGCTCGCGGATGAAACGCCGGAGCCGGATCAAAACAGCTTCATGGTCGAACTGCGAGGACGCGAATGCGGCAAGCGTCCGCCGCGGGATGAGAATGGTCACCGGCCCGGCCGGCGCCTCGATGCGGGCGCGGAACTGATCGTCGTATTTGGGAAGGAGCGACGGCTTGGAGCCTTCCGGAAACTCGGACGCGAACAGGCTGAGCAAGGCTTCCGCCGTATCCGCAGTGGGTAGTGTCGTTTGCATCGTCGTGCTCTCGACCCTTGCTTGGGGAAATAAAAAGGGCCGGACCCCGGGGGAAAGGTCCGGCCCGACTGGCGCGCGAGGGGGGGTGCGCTCAGTCAAACTCGTTGCGTCAGTAGCGACCGGCCTCCGAGGCTATGATGCCGAGCATCAGGGCGCCGACGCCGAGCGCGATGTACTTGCCGGTGTCGTGATGCTTGTGACGGCGGTAGGCGTAGAAGTCGTGCCGGCCGCCGTCGCGGCCACGGCCGTAGTCTCCGCCGCGGCCATAGTCGCCACCGCGGTCATAGTCACCGCTGCGGTAATTGTTGGCGTAGCCCCCGTAGCGGTGGCCGCCGTTCCATGGCTCGGCGCTGGCGGAAGTGGCGATCGGCACCAGCGCGGTGGCGGCGAGCGCCACGGCGGCCGTGAGCGAAGTCAGTTTGCGCTTGATGTTCATTTTTGGTCCCCTACCCGGTAGCTCGGTGTCTGCCGGGCCTCTCCGGCGATGGGACCCATAAAGCGATAGTCGCGCTGAATGCGCTCTGAAGGGTGTGTGCAGCTTGCATTCAGGTTCCGGCCGCCTCCTCGCCATCGGAGCGCCTTGAAAAATGCGGCATCTCGGCTGCCATCCGATGGTTGAAGGCCCGGGCCTTGCGTGTTAGACAACCGGCGAACTTGGAGGGGGGCGCTAGGCACGGGTGCTCACGCCCTCCTTTTGTGTGAACAAATTTCCTCAGAGCGGGCAAAGCCTTCGGGCTTATCCCGGGTGCCCTTTGGGCCCTTGGCGGCCGGCCGGCGAGAGCGTTTGACGTGGCAACGGACAATCCAGTGACAGCGGGCGTGGCGGGGCGGTACGCGTCTGCGCTTTTTGAGCTCGCCCAAGAGCAGAACCGCCTGGACGAGGTCGATCGTGACCTCGGCACGTTCCAGGCCCTCCTCGATCAGAGCAGCGACTTGAAGCGTCTCGTGCACAGCCCGGCGTTCGCGGCCGAGGAGCAGCAGCGTGCGCTCGGCGCCGTGATGGACTGGGCCTCGATCGGCGCGACCACGGGCAACTTCCTCAAGGTCGTCGCCCGCAATCGCCGCCTGTTCGCGGCCGAGGACATGATCAAGTCCTTCCGCAGCCAGCTCGCCCTTCACCGCGGCGAGGTCGCCGGTGAGGTGAGGTCGGCGATCGCGCTCAGCGACGAGCAGCTTTCGGCGCTCAAGGCCCGGCTCAAATCCACATTCGGCAAGGACGTGCGGCTCGACGCCAAGGTCGACCCCTCGCTGCTCGGCGGCCTGGTGGTCAAGATCGGCAGCCGCATGTTCGACTCATCGCTGCGCACCAAGCTCAGCAACTTGAAGGTCGTGCTGAAGGGCAACGGCTCATAAGGCAATCGCGGCCGCAAGGGGCTCTCCCCGCGGCCGTTTTTTTCAAGGCAACCGGCCGGCAGGCGTCACCGACGCGCGCGGCCAAGCGCTGTAAGGGAAGAGGCAAGTTATGGAAATCCGCGCCGCAGAGATCTCCTCGATCCTCAAGGAGCAGATCAAGAACTTCGGCAAGGAGGCCGAGGTCTCCGAGATCGGCCAGGTGCTGTCGGTCGGCGACGGCATCGCGCGCGTCTACGGCCTCGACAACGTGCAGGCGGGCGAGATGGTCGAGTTCCCCGGCGGCATCCGCGGCATGGCGCTGAACCTCGAGGCCGACAACGTCGGCGTCGTGATCTTCGGCGACGACCGCACCATCAAGGAAGGCGACACCGTCAAGCGCACGGGCGCCATCGTCGAGGTGCCGGTCGGCAAGGGCCTCCTCGGCCGCGTCGTCGACGCGCTCGGCAACCCCATCGACGGCAAGGGCCCGATCAAGTCCGACAAGAAGATGCGCGTCGACGTCAAGGCGCCGGGCATCCTGCCGCGCAAGTCGGTGCACGAGCCGATGGCGACCGGCCTCAAGGCGGTCGATGCGTTGATCCCCATCGGCCGCGGCCAGCGCGAGCTCATCATCGGCGATCGCCAGACCGGCAAGACGGCGATCATCCTCGACACCTTCCTCAACCAGAAGGCGATCAACGCCGGCGGCGACGAGAAGGCCAAGCTCTACTGCGTCTACGTCGCCGTCGGCCAGAAGCGGTCGACGGTTGCCCAGTTCGTGAAGGTGCTGGAGGAGAACGGCGCGCTCGACTACTCGATCGTCGTCGCCGCGACCGCATCCGAGCCGGCGCCGCTGCAGTACCTCGCGCCGTTCACCGGCTGCACCATGGGCGAATACTTCCGCGACAACGGCATGCACGCCGTGATCGCCTATGACGACCTTTCCAAGCAGGCCGTCGCCTACCGCCAGATGTCGCTGCTGCTGCGCCGTCCGCCCGGCCGCGAAGCCTATCCGGGCGACGTGTTCTATCTCCACTCGCGCCTGCTGGAGCGCGCCGCGAAGCTCAACGACGCCCACGGCGCCGGCTCGCTGACCGCGCTGCCCGTCATCGAGACGCAGGCGAACGACGTGTCGGCCTACATCCCGACCAACGTGATCTCGATCACCGACGGGCAGATCTTCCTCGAGACCGACCTCTTCTATCAGGGCATCCGCCCGGCCGTGAACGTCGGCCTGTCGGTGTCGCGCGTCGGCTCGGCCGCGCAGACCAAGGCGATGAAGCAGGTCGCGGGCAAGATCAAAGGCGAGCTCGCGCAGTACCGCGAGATGGCGGCGTTCGCGCAGTTCGGCTCCGACCTCGATGCGGCGACGCAGAAGATGCTCGCGCGCGGCGCGCGCCTGACCGAGCTCCTGAAGCAGCCGCAGTTCTCTCCTCTCAAGATGGAGGAGCAGGTCTGCGTGATCTTCGCCGGCACGCGCGGCTACCTCGATCCGCTGCCGGTCTCGGCGATCGCCAAGTTCGAGCAGGACCTGCTGCGGCTCCTGCGCGACCAGGGCAAGGACATCCTCGAAGCGATCCGCTCCGAGAAGGCGCTTTCGGAGGCGACGGAGAAGAAGCTTGTCGCCTTCCTCGACAATTTCGCGAAGGGGTTCGCGGCTTAGCTTGAAGTTGTCATCCCGGATCGGCGTGACGGCCGTCCGGGACCCAGGGGCCCGACGGCTTGACCTGGAAGTTGTTGTCCTGGGTCCCGGCTCTTCGCGCTGACGCGCTCTGGCCGGGATGACAGGTGGAAGTTAGAGCGAGCAGGCCTGATGGCGAGCTTAAAAGATCTCCGCAACCGCATCGCGTCGGTGAAGGCGACGCGCAAGATCACCAAGGCGATGCAGATGGTCGCCGCGGCGAAGCTGCGCCGCGCGCAGGAGGCTGCTACGGCCGCGCGCCCCTACGCCGACCGCATGGATCAGATGATGGCGAGCCTCGGCGCCCGCGTCACCGACCGCGCCGGCATGTCGCCGCTGCTCGTCGGCACCGGCAAGGACGACGTGCACCTGCTCATCGTCATGACGGGCGAGCGCGGTCTCTGCCGGCGGCTTCAACTCCAACATCGCCAAGCTCGCCCGCAACGACGCACGCACGGCTGATCGCCGCGGGCAAGACGGTCAAGATCCTGATGGTCGGCCGCAAGGGCGCCGAGGCGATGCGCCGCGACTACGGTAACCGCATATCGTCGATCGCGTCGATCTGCGTGGCGTGCGCCAGCTCATGTTCAGCCACGCGGACGGCATCGCCCAGAAGATCCTGGCGCTGTTCGAAGCCGGCGAGTTCGACGTCGCGACGCTCTATTTCTCGCAGTTCAAGTCGGTCATCACCCAGATGCCGACCGCGCTGCAGCTCATCCCGGCCAAGATCCCGGCGGCCAAGGCGGAAAAGGCCAGCGGCGCCGTCGCCATCCACGAGTACGAGCCGTCGGAAGAGGACGTTCTCGGCTACCTCGTCAAGCGCAACATCTCGACGCAGATCTTCCGCGGGCTTCTGGAGAACGGCGCCTCGTTCTACGGCGCGCAGATGAGCGCCATGGACAACGCTACCCGCAACGCCGGCGAGATGATCGACAAGCTGACGTTGAAGTACAACCGCACGCGCCAGGCCAATGATCACCAAAGAGCTGATCGAGATTATTTCGGGCGCTGACGCGCTCTAGGAGGCCGAATGGCTTATACGGCGACAGCGACGACGAAGGGTGGCCGCGACGGCCGCGCTGTCCTGCAGGACGGCAAGCTGGCGCTCGCGATGGCGTTGCCGAAGGACATGGGCGGCTCGGGCGAGGGACATAACCCCGAGCAGCTTCTCGCCTTGGGCTGGTCGTCGTGCTTCGGTCAGGCGGTGCTGCTGCTCGCCAAGAAGCACGGTCTCGACGGCCAGGCCGCGAAGGTCACCTGCGGCATCACCATCGACAAGGATGCAACGAGCTTCGCGCTGCAGGCCGACATCAAGCTGTCGCTGCCCGGCGCCGATAAGGACAAGCTCGAAGCTCTACTGAAGGACGCCCACGAAATCTGCCCGTACTCGAAGGCGACGCGCGGAAACATCCCCGTCACGCTGTCGGTCGGCTGAAACTCATCTACTGGAGACGAAAATGGCAAATAACGTTGGTCGCATCAGCCAGGTGACGGGCGCCGTCGTCGACGTGCAGTTCGACGATCACCTGCCGGCGATCCTCAATGCGCTCGAGACCAAGAATCATGGCTCGAAGCTCGTGCTCGAGGTCGCCCAGCACCTCGGTGAGAACACCGTGCGCACCATCGCCATGGATTCGACCGAGGGCCTGGTGCGCGGCCAGCAGGTGACCGACACCGGCACCGCGATCACCGTGCCGGTCGGCGACGAGACGCTGGGGCGCATCATCAACGTCATCGGCGAGCCGGTGGATGAGGCGGGCCCCGTCAAGACGAACGCCAGGCGGCCAATCCACGCTCCCGCCCCGACCTTCGCCGACCAGGCGATCGGAAGCGCAGATCCTCGTCACCGGCATCAAGGTCGTCGACCTGCTGGCGCCCTACGCCAAGGGCGGCAAGATCGGCCTCTTCGGCGGTGCCGGCGTCGGCAAGACCGTGCTCATCATGGAGCTGATCAACAACGTCGCCAAGGCGCACGGCGGCTACTCGGTGTTTGCCGGCGTCGGCGAGCGCACGCGCGAGGGCAACGACCTCTATCACGAGATGATCGAATTCCAAGGTCAACATGGACCCCAAGAAGAACAACGGCTCGACCAAGGGCTCAAAGTGCGCGCTCGTCTACGGGCAGATGAACGAGCCGCCGGGCGCGCGCATGCGCGTCGCGCTGTCGGGCCTCACGGTCGCCGAGTACTTCCGCGACCAGGGCCAGGACGTGCTGTTCTTCGTCGACAACATCTTCCGCTTCACGCAGGCGGGTTCCGAAGTGTCGGCGCTGCTGGGCCGCATCCCCTCCGCGGTCGGCTACCAGCCGACGCTCGCGACCGATATGGGCGCCCTGCAGGAGCGCATCACCACGACGCAGAAGGGCTCGATCACTTCCGTGCAGGCGATCTACGTGCCGGCCGACGACTTGACCGACCCGGCGCCGGCGACATCGTTCGCCCACCTCGACGCCACCACCGTGCTCGACCGCGATATTGCCGCCAAGGGCATCTATCCGGCCGTGGACCCGCTCGGCTCCACCTCGCGCATGCTCGATCCGCGCATCGTCGGCGAGGAGCACTATCAGGTCGCCCGCCAGGTGCAGCAGATCCTGCAGAGGTACAAGTCGCTGCAGGACATCATCGCCATTCTCGGCATGGACGAGCTGTCCGAGGACGACAAGATGATCGTGGCGCGCGCCCGCAAGATCGAGCGCTTCCTGTCGCAGCCGTTCCACGTCGCCGAGGTGTTCACCGGCTCGCCCGGCAAGCTCGTCAGCCTCGCCGACACGATCAAGGGCTTCAAGGGCCTCTGCAACGGCGACTACGATCATTTGCCCGAGCAGGCCTTCTACATGGTAGGCACCATCGACGAAGCGATCGCCAAGGCGGAGAAGCTCGCCGAGGCGGCGTAACTGCATCGAGCGGACGCGCCGGGCGCATCCACGAAAGGACACCCAGATGGCTGGGGAGCAGACAGGCAAGGGCGTGGCCGGCACGAGCTTCGGCTCATGCTGCGCCGAGCTGAAGGACGCCATGAGCGGCGAGGAGTTCGAGCCCCTGCTCACGGTGGGCGACGACGGCGTGCTCTACATGTCCGTCGGCCTCATCGATCTGGAGCAGGAGGACGAGCCGGGGATGGTCGACCACCCGATGTTCTTCTGCCCGTTCTGCGGCAAGCAGCAGCAGACGGTGGAAGAAGTGCGCGCCAAGACCGGCGGCGACAACGGCGTTGATGACGACGAGGCGTAAGGGACAATGGCTGCGACGTTCAATTTCGAGCTGGTGACGCCTGAGCGTCTGCTTCTGTCGGCCGCGGCCGAGCAGGTGGTGGTGCCGGGCTCGGAAGGCGATTTCGCCGTGCTCGCCGGGCATGCGCCGGTCATTTCCACGCTGAGGCCGGGTGTGCTCGAGATCACGCTGGCGCAGGGCAAGCAGCGGATCTTCGTCAAGAAGGGCGTTGCCGAGGCGGACCCCGAGCGGCTGACCGTGCTGGCGCAGACCGCGGTCGCCGTCGACGAGCTCGATGCGGCGCGGCTATCGGCCGAGCTGCGCACCGCGGAAGCCGAGCTCGCCGAAGCCAAGGACGATCAGTCCAAGCGCATGGCCGAGATGCTGATCGACGTGCTGAAGCGGCTGCAGGCGAAGGCCGCCTGATTTTCCTGGTGATGGTTCAGTGATTTGAGGTCAGGCGCCGACTAAGGCCGCGGTCCGGGCGCCGACGGGCTGAGCATACTCGGCGAACTGTTCCGCCACGGCGTCATACACCGGCCGCTTGAACGCCACCGCCAGCCGCGGCATCTCCTCGAGGCTCGCCCACCGCCAGTCATCGAACTCGGGCTTGCCCATGCCATTGGCCGCGATGTCGATCTCGTCGTCGCTGCCGGTGAAGCGCATGGCGAACCAGCGCAGCTTCTGGCCGGCGAACTTGCCCTTGAGCGCGACGCCCATCAGATCGCGCGGCAGCTCGTAGGAGAGCCAGCCGGGAAACTCGGCGATGAGGCTGGCGCTCGACACGCCCGTCTCCTCGCGCAGCTCGCGGAACGCGGCCGCGAGCGGGCGCTCGCCCTTGGAGATGCCGCCTTGCGGGAGCTGCCAGATGTGGCCGTCGACGTAGTCCTGTGGGTATCTAGCCCACTTGGGGCAGCGACGTCCGAGCCACACGTGGCCCTCTGCGTTGAAGAGCACGATGCCGGCGCACGGGCGCAGCGGCAGCCGGGCTCCGGACGTTTGTGTCAGTGACACGGATAGTGTCATAGGGCTCGGACGCAGGTTGTTCACAGGTTATCCACAGACGAATCAAATACAACAATAGGCCGAAAATCCAACAATTCTATGTCGTTGATTTGTTAAATTAGGATGGGCCTGTCACCGAAATGTCGTGCTGGGGACGGCATAGGGGGCAAAGGCCTCGACCACCTGCCGGTAGACGTCGCGCTTGAAGGGCACGATCAGGTCCACCAGCTCGCTGAGCGGCACCCACCGCCAAGCGTCGAACTCGACCTGGTGGCCGGCGGGCGGGGTGATCACCACCTCGCTGTCGGAGCCGAGGAAGCGCGCGGCAAACCACTTCTGCTCCTGGCCCCGGTACTTGCCGCCCCAGGCGTTGCCGAGGAGGTCGCGCGGCAGCTCGTAGCGCAGCCAGCCAGGACGTCTCGGCAATGATGGAGACGCTGCGGATGCCGGTCTCCTCGTGGAGCTCGCGCAGGGCCGCTTTGCGCGGGTCCTCGCCCTTGTCGATGCCCCCTTGCGGCATCTGCCACCAGGAGCCTGGCCCCTCCGGCTCTCCGGGAGCATCCGCACGGCGGCCGAGCCAGACGAGGCCCTGGGCGTTGAGCACCATGATGCCGACGCAGGGGCGGTAGCCGAGCTTGCTGGGATCTATGTCGCGGCTCATGTGCTGGGCCTACACCCCTGCTGGTTGAGGTCCCTGTAAAGAAATGGGCGCCGCAGCGGGCGCCCATTTCGTCTGCTGTCGCGTCGGGCGAAAGGAACCGCCCTTAGTTCTTCGCCTTTTCCTTGGCGTCCTTGGCGGCGTCGGGCTGGGTGGCCTCGATGCTGGCGCCGGCGGTCTTGGCGTCCTTGGCGGTGCCGCGCAGGAAGGAGAGAGCGTACTGGAGCTGGGTGTCCTTCTCGGGCTCCTTGGCGACGTAGGCCGACGAACCGGAGTTCTCCTTGAGCTCCTTCTGCGCCTCTTCGTCGGTCTCCTCCTTGTCGGGGTTCTTCAAGTGCCCGCGCAGGCTCGCCTCGCCGCGCGTCTTCTCGGCGGCGGCCTTGGCTTTGAGATCCTCGGGCAGCTCCTCCTCGATGAGGATGTCGGGGTCGATGCCCTTCGCCTGGATCGAGCGGTTGGACGGCGTGTAGTAGCGTGCCGTCGTCAGCCGGATCGCGCCGTTGCTGCCGAGCGGGATGATCGTCTGCACCGAGCCCTTGCCGAACGAGCGCGTGCCGATGACGGTCGCGCGCTTGTGGTCCTGCAGCGCGCCGGCGACGATCTCGGAGGCCGAAGCGGAGCCGCCGTTGATGAGCACGACGACCTTCTTGCCGTCGGTCTCGTCGCCGGGATGCGCCTGCGCCCGCTGCGTCTCCTCATTGTTGCGACCCTTCGTCAGCACGATGGCGCCCTGCTCGAGGAAGTCGTCGGACACCGCGATCGCCTGATCCAGCAAGCCGCCGGGGTTGTTGCGCAGGTCGATGACGTAACCCTTCAGATCCTTGCCGATCGTCTTCTTGGCTTCATCGATCGCCTTGACGAGGTTGGCGTGGGTCTGCTCGTTGAAGGTCGTCACCTTGATGTAGGCGACGTCGCCCTCGTTGTGGGCCTTGACCGCGTTGATGCGGATGATGTCGCGCATCACCTTCACGTCGAAGGGATCGTCAACCCCCTTGCGCACGATCGTCAGCGTGATCGGCGAGTTGACGGGGCCGCGCATCTTCTCGACCGCCTGCTCGAGCGTGAGCCCGACGATCTGCTCGTTGTCGAGGTGCGTGATGAGGTCGTTCGCCTGCAGGCCGGCCTTGGCAGCGGGCGTGTCGTCGATAGGTGACACGACCTTGACGACGCCGTTCTCCATCG
Organism: uncultured Alphaproteobacteria bacterium; assembly: GCA_963817485.1. GTDB lineage: Bacteria > Pseudomonadota > Alphaproteobacteria > Rhizobiales > Hyphomicrobiaceae > Hyphomicrobium_A. The sequence continues at coordinate 215,511 of CAWFOR010000026.1, forward strand.
TGACCTCGATGCCGAGACCGCCGAACTCACCGCGGGTCTGCACCTGCATGTCGTGGTAGTTCTTCGGGCTGAGGTACGAGGAGTGCGGATCGAGCGACGACAGCATGCCGTTGATCGCGCTCTCGATCAGCATCGGATCGTCCGGCTTGTCGACGTAGTCGGAGCGCACGCGCTCCAAGACGTCGCCGAAGAGATCGAGCTGTCGGTAGAGCTCGGAGTTAGACGAGGTCGCCGAGAACGATCGCGTCACGTTCAGCAGCGTGGTCGCGGCCGCCAGGCCGGTCATGAGCAGGAACGTCCAAAACGCGAATTCCGTCTTGCGCATCATCCTTGCACCTTCTGATGACCTTGAACCCACCATGGGTCTGGGTCGATGGGCGTGCCATCCTTGCGAAATTCAATATATAGGACTGGGGCGCTATTTGTGGCCGCCGGCTGAGCTTGCTGCGTCCAGCCATTCATCGTGCCAACCGGCTCTGCGCCAAGCACAAACTGTCCCGGTTGTACGTCAATCTGAGATAATCCCGCAAGCAGCACATGATAGCCACCACCCGCGTTGATGATCAAGAGCTGCCCATAGCTGCGAAACTCGCCAGCGTAAACGATCCAGCCATCACAAGGTGACGTGACTTGGGCGCCCTGCCGGGTTTCGAGCACAAGACCCTTCGATTGTCCGCCGTACTGCGTCTTTTCGCCGAAGCCCAATACCTGCCGGCCTTGTGCGGGCATAGTGAGGCGGCCCTTGGCGTCTGCAAACGCAATCTCGGGCTTGATGCGGCCCGGACTGCCGAGCGCCGTCCCGGGAGATAGCTCCACGACGTCGGTCGATTTGCCGGCCGTGGAGGGTGCGGCGGCCGGTAGCTGCGGCTTCGCGTCGGCCGCAGTAGCCGGCGCCGTGGCGGGCGCGGCGCCCGGCTGCGGCTTGGTGTCAGGTGCAGCCGATGGCGGCGCGGCGGCGGTCTTATCCTTGTTTTCTTTCTCGTAGGCGCCAAGCCCGGTGTTTTCCTTAACGGCCTGATCGAGCTTCGAGATCAATTCATTGAGATCGGTGACGCTCTCGGAGATCTCGGCCGAGACCATCCGCATGCGCTTCAGCTCGCCCTGGCGTTCATCGAGCGAGGTCTTCTTGGCGTCGAGCAACCCGGCGAGACGCGTCTTCGCATCGTTGAGCCGCGTGGTCTCCGTGCGCAACTGCTCGCTCTGCGCGCGCATCTCCGTCATCACACGCAAAAGCTCGGTGAGGCGGGCGGCGAGCGCGCGGGCCTGATTGCCGAGCTGCGGGAAAGCGGCGGCGAGCAGCATGGCGCTGCGCACCATCTTGAGCGCGTCCTCCCGCTGTGTGATCAGCACGGGAGGCGGGTTGCGGCCCATGCGCTGCAACGCCGAGAGGAGCTTCGCGATCTGGTCCTGGCGCTCGTTGAGCGAGCCCCTGAGAATCTTCTCCTGCGCGCCGAGCTCGCCCAGGCGTCCCTCGATGGACGTGAGCTGGCCCTCACTCTTCTTGACGAGGTCGGCCGTCTCGACGAGGCGCTTGTTGAGCTTCTCACGTTCCGCCGTGATGGCGTCGACGTCGGTTTCGAGCGCCTTGGCCTTGCTCTTGACGCTCTCGAGCTCGATGCGCCGGCTCTCGAGCTTCTTCTTGGCTTCCTCGGCGGTCGACGCCGTCTCGGCGAACGCACCGCCCGACAGCAGCATGACGGCAGCCAAGGCTGCGCCGGGGGCCGCGGCGGCGAGCAGGGACTGGGTCCGCTTCGCAAGTCTCGCTCGGTTCAAAGGCGGTCTTTCCCCGACGATTTGGCCCCGACGATTTGGCGATGCGGGCAACAGAAGCGACGATTGCGGCAATTATGGCGCCGGGCGCCTTGCCAATCCCTTGCGGCGCCGGGACGCGTGCCGACATGGTTTAGAGATACGGTTTGCGGGGGCCGCGGGAAAGCTCTAAGCAATCATGGAACGGAGATCGAACGCGTATGGAATTCGTCCTTTACCACCTTGTCACGGTCGCTGTCGCGGCCGTCGTCATCGTGCTGCTGTTGGGCCTGTGGAACCTCACGCGCGGCAACAACTCGAGCCGCAGCCAGACGCTGATGCGCTGGCGCGTCGGTCTGCAGGCAGTGGCGATCGTCATCATCATGCTCTTCGTTTTCGTCCACTACCGCTGATCGCGAGGGCTTGCCCTTCCGGCATGCGAGCGCCCCAATTTGCGCTATGCTGGCAGAGCATGACGATCTCATAGGCCGCGCATGGTCGTTCTGAACAAGATCTACACCCGCACCGGCGACGCAGGCACGACCGCTCTCGGCAGCGGCGAGCGCGTCCCCAAGCACGCGCTGCGCATTGCCGCCTACGGCACCGTCGACGAGACCAACGCTTCGATCGGCATGGCGCGCGTGCACCTCGGCAACGCGCTGCCCGGTCTCGACGGCAAGCTCATCCGCATCCAGAACGACCTGTTCGATCTCGGCGCCGACCTCTGCGTGCCCGACGGCGACGGCCGCAAGGGAAAGCAGAACCCGCTGCGCGTCAGCGAAGCGCAGGTGCAGCGGCTCGAGGACGAGATCGACGAGATGAACACCGAGCTGCAGCCTCTGCGCTCCTTCGTGCTGCCGGGCGGCTCGCCGGCTTCCGCCGCGCTGCATGTTGCGCGCACGGTGTGTCGCCGGGCCGAGCGCCTGATGGTCGAGCTTGCGGCGCAGCCGGGCGAGGTCGTCGCCGAGCCAGCGCTGAAGTACGTGAACCGCCTGTCGGATTTTCTGTTCGTCGCCGGCCGTTACGCCAATGACCGCGGCAAGAGCGATGTCTTGTGGGTGCCGGGACAGAACCGGTAGCGGTCAGTAATCTAGAGCGCAGCAGGGCCCCAGTGTTCATCCCCCTCCGCGACGACAACGCGCTGAAATCGATCCGCTATCAGTACGTCACGATCTCCCTCATCGCCGTCAACGTGCTCGTCTACATCTTCGAGGTCTCGGGGCTCGACGACGGCGCGATCCGCAGCTTCGGGGTCACGCCGCGCGCGCTGATGGCCGGCAGTCTGTTCTCGACGCCGCTGCCCGACCGCGGAGGATAGCGTCCCCATTGTCGAGGGCGCGACGCTGCTCACCTACATGTTCTTCCACGCCGACATCTTCCACCTGCTCGGCAACATGCTTTTTCTGTGGGTATTCGGCGACAACGTCGAGGACGCCATGGGACACGCCAAGTTTCTCTTTTTCTACCTCGCGTGCGGCGTGTTCGCGGGCCTTTTCCACGCGTGGATGGTTCCGGACTCCGACCTGCCGCTGATCGGCGCCAGCGGTGCCGTCGCCGGCGTGATTGCGGCCTACCTCATGCTGCACCCCCGCGTCGGGGTGTGGATATTGGCCTTCAAGTTCATCCCCCTGCGCATCTCGGCCGGGCTCGTGCTCGGCCTGTGGATCGTGCTGCAGATCGTGATGGTGGCCGTATCGGACGCCGGCCCCACCGCTTGGTGGGCTCATATCGGCGGGCTTCTCGCCGGGGCGGCGCTGATCCTGGTGCTGCGTCGCCCGGGCGTGCCGCTGTTCGACAAGGGCACGCGGCTCGCCTGAGCCATGCAGGGGCTTGGTGAGCCGGCCTTACATGCGCACATTTGCCGGACAGGGTTAACCGGCGGCGCCAATTGACTTGCCCCGGCCGCACTCGTACGTTGCCTTCGCACTTGCGAATAGGCAATAAGCGCTGCGACCTGGGGCTTTTCGCGCGGAAATGGCGACGATTCATCGCGCTGCACAACCGCTCCAGTCCGGGTCAGCATAGCGCCGCGCGGTCGGGAGCAGGACGGCATGAAGGTGTTGGTGCCGGTCAAGCGGGTCGTCGATTACAACGTCAAGATTCGGGTGAAGCCCGACGGATCGGGAATCGACCTCGCCAACGTCAAGATGTCGATGAACCCCTTCGACGAGATCGCCGTCGAGGAGGCGGTGCGTTTGAAGGAGAAGGGTACGGCGACCGAGATCGTCGTCGTCTCCGTCGGGCCGCCGAAGGCGCAGGAGACGATCCGCGCCGCGCAAGCGATCGGCGCCGACCGCGGCATCCTCGTCGAGACGCCGGAGGGCGCGATCGTAGAGCCGCTCGCCGTCGCCAAGCTCCTGAAGGCCATCGTCGACGCGGAGAAGCCCGAGCTCGTCATCCTCGGCAAGCAGGCGATCGACGACGACTGCAATCAGACCGGACAGATGCTGGCAGCTCTTCTCGGCTGGCCGCAGGGCACCTTCGCCTCCAAACTCGCGATTGAGAGCGGCAGCATCTCGGTTACGCGCGAGGTCGACGGCGGCCTCGAGACGGTGCAGCTCAAGATGCCTGCAGTGGTGACCACCGACCTGCGCCTCAACGAGCCGCGCTACCCATCGCTCCCGAACATCATGAAGGCGAAGAAGAAGCCCCTCGACGTGAAGAAGCCCGCGGACCTCGGCGTCGACATCGCGCCGCGGCTCAAGGTTTTGAAGATCGCCGAGCCCGCGAGCCGCAAGGCCGGCGTCAAGGTTGGCAGCGTCGCCGAGCTCGTCGCCAAGCTCAAGACCGAAGCCGGGGTGCTCTGACGATGGCGATCCTTCTGCTGGCGGAGCACACCAATGGCGCGCTGAACCCGGCGACGGGCAAGGCGCTCTCGGCAGCCGCAGCGCTGGGCGACACGATCGACGTGCTTGTCGCGGGCTCCGGCGCCAAGCCGGCGGCCGAGGCCGCCGCCAAGCTCACGGGCATCGGCAAGGTTTTGCTCGCCGATGCCCCTCAGTTCGAGCATGGGCTCGCGGAAGAGGTGGCGGCGCTCATCGTGCCGCTGATGGCCAATTACGATGCGCTCGTCGCACCGGCGACGTCGTCGGGCAAGAACATCGCCCCGCGTGTCGCCGCTGCGCTCGATGTGATGCAGATCTCCGATATCACCAAGGTTTTGTCGAAGGACACCTTCGAACGGCCGATCTACGCCGGCAACGCCATCCAGACCGTGCAGTCGTCGGACGGCAAGAAGGTCATCACGGTGCGCATCGCGGCGTTTCCGTCCGCACCCGAGGGCGGATCGGCCGCGGTCGAGACCATTGTCGCCCCCGCTCCCGTCGGGCTTTCAAAGTTCTCGAAGGCGGAACTCACGACCTCGGACCGGCCCGAGCTTGCTTCCGCGCGCATCATCGTGTCCGGCGGCCGCGGCCTGCAGTCGGGTGAGAACTTCAAGAAGCTGCTCGAGCCTGTCGCCGACGCGCTCGGCGCCGCGGTCGGGGCTTCGCGCGCCGCGGTCGATGCGGGCTACGTGCCCAACGACATGCAGGTGGGCCAGACCGGCAAGGTGGTCGCGCCCGACCTCTACATGGCGGTCGGCATCTCCGGCGCGATCCAGCATCTCGCCGGCATGAAGGATTCAAAGATCATCGTCGCGATCAACAAGGACAGCGAGGCGCCGATCTTTCAGGTCGCGGACTACGGACTCGTCGCCGATCTTTTTCAGGCGCTGCCGGAGCTAGAGGCGGAGTTGAAGAAGAGCGGCTGAGTAGAGCGGGGAAAAAATAATAGCTCGGGGACAGAAGGACGTGCGGTCATGAACGTTGCGGTCAAATCGGCTGAAAAGCCAAAGGGGGAAGTGAAGCTTCCCCAGGTCATCAAGAAGATAGGGGTCATCGGCGCCGGTCAGATGGGGACAGGCATCGCCCATGTGATCGCGCTCGGCGGCTATTCCGTCGCGCTCAACGACTTGAAGAAGACGGCCGTCGAGGACGCCGTGGCCGCGATCGAGCGGAACATGGGGCGGCAGGCTTCGAAGGGCGTCATCAAGGAAGGCGACGTGAAGCCGGCCTTGAAGCGCATCAGCTACGCTCCCGACTTCGCCGCTTTCGGCGATTGCGACCTCGTCATCGAGGCGGCGACCGAGGACGAGGCGGTCAAGCGCAAGATCTTCGCCGAGCTTTGCCCGCATTTGAACGACCGGGCGCTGATCGCCACCAACACCTCCTCCATCTCGATCACGCGGCTCGCCTCCACCACCGACCGGCCCGAGCACTTCATCGGCATGCACTTCATGAACCCGGTGCCGCTGATGGAGCTGGTCGAGCTGATCCGCGGCATCGCCACGGAAGACGAGATGTTCGCGGCGACGCGGCGCTTCGTCGAAAGCCTCAACAAGACGGTGGCGGTTAGCGAGGATTTCCCCGCTTTCATCGTCAACCGCATCCTGCTGCCGATGATCAACGAAGCGATCTACACGCTCTATGAGGGTGTCGGCACGGTCGAGGCCATCGACAAGGCGATGCGGCTCGGCGCGCACCATCCCATGGGGCCGCTCGAGCTGGCCGACTTCATCGGGCTCGACGTGTGCCTGTCGGTGATGCAGGTGCTCTACGAGGGCCTGTCGGATTCGAAATACCGGCCGTGCCCGCTGCTCGTGAAATACGTCGAGGCGGGTTGGCTCGGCCGCAAGACGCAGCGCGGCTTCTACGACTATCGCGGCGAGAAGCCGGTGCCGACGCGCTAGGGGGCTTATTTGCCGTATTCGTCGTGCCGGCGAACCCAGTACGGGCCGCGGCCATTTTCGTCGCGTCCCTTCGGGACCAGGTCCAGGTAGTTATAGTCCGTGCTCAGCAGATCGATGCCGCGGGCGTAGGCGGAATAGGTGTGAAAGGAATTCCCGGCGTCATCCTTGAAGAAGATGCTGATGCCTTCACGTTCGGAGGCTTCTGGATCCTGACGTTTGAAATTGTATATCGCGCGTTTTGCGTCGATTTCGTCCGGCGTGAACGAGACGTGATAGTCGAAGTTGAAATCGGACCCGTGTGAGGAGAACCAATCGAAGGTCCAGCCCATGCGTTTCCGGTAGGCAGCGAGCTTTGCGTAGGGTGCCCGGGAGACAGCGATCATCGTTACGTCACGCTGATTGAGATGCACGATTATCGAATTGAAGTTGTCAGCCCAGCGTGAACAGTGCGGACAGCCCGCGTTCCAGTCCGGCCCGAACATGAAATGGTAGACGACGAGCTGGCTGCGGCCATCGAACAGCTCGGCAAGCGTCCGTTTGCCGTCAGCACCCTCGAATACGTAGCTCTTATCTACTTTGGTCCAGGGCAGCTCACGCCGCAGCCGGCTCAGTTCATCGCGTGCCCTCGTGAACTCCTTCTCCTGGAGAAGAAGCGCCTCGCGTGCGCGCAGCCATTCCGATTGTGAAACGACCTTATGCTGCATGACGCTCCCCCCTGCGGATCAGGCCGCAACGGCCGGGCGCGGCGGTGGAGCGGTCTCCGCCCAGCAGGGCAGCGCCGACAGCCGCTCGAACCAGCGGGCAACGTTCTTGTAGGCGGCAACCGGCAGCTTGGCCTCGTTGGCGTAGAACAGATACGAGCCGACGGTGAAGTCCGCGAGCGTGGGGCCGGATCCCACAAGCCACTCGCGTTTGGCGAGATGCTGGTCGAGGACGGACGCCTCCTTGTTGAAGGCCTCCGTCGCCTTCGATACGACGGCCGCATCGGGGCCGCCGAGGCCGAAGATGCCCTTGACCAGGTTCTGGAAGGTGAGCGGCACGCAGGCGTCGCTGCCCCAATGCGCACTCTGCCAGTTCTGCCAGCGCATGATGTCGGCGCGCGTGCGCGGGTCGTCGGGCCACAGCGTGTTGGGCGTCTTGCTGGCGAGGTACTGCAGAATCGCGTCGGACTCCCACAGCACGAAATCGCCGTCGACAAGCGTCGGCGTGCGACCGGCGGGATTGAGCGCGAGATATTGCGGCGTACGGTTCTCGCCCTTGAAGGCATCGAGCTGTTGGTATTCCAGCGGAATGCCGAGGTGGGCCGCTACCGCCCGTACCTTCCAGGTTCGCGGAGAGGCGGAAAATCCATAGAGCTTCATGACAATCTCCTCTGCCTATCGTGTCGACTGATCTTATCGGGAAAGGTATGTCCCCAACCGCTCCATCGTCCCGTCCCAGCCGTGCTGGTGGCGGTCGCGGGCAGCCTCGTCGAAGAAGTGCTCGTGCGTGAGCGTCATGTCGGTGCCGCCCCCGGCGCTCTTCATTTGCACCGTGACCACCGATTCCCGCTCCGGCGTGCTCTCCCACGCCCAGGTGAAGACGAGCTTCTCGTTGGGAACGATCTCGCGATAGACGCCGCCGACGCGGTGCTGCTCGCCGCTCGGCATCTGCATGACGATACGGTAGCGGCCACCAACCTTGAGATCGGTTTCCGAGACGAGGATCTGACTATCGTTGCTGGGTCCGAACCACTGCTTCAGCGCTTGCGGGTCCGTCCACGCGCGGAAGACTTTTTCGACCGGGACGGCGTAGTGGCGTTTGAACCTGAGGCTCGGCTTTTCGAGGGTTGCTGCCATGTGTCACTCTCCAAATAGCGGCCCAGTGCATCGAGCCGCTCGGTCCAGAACTTCTCGTAGCGATGGAGCCACTGCGTGGCTTCCTCCAGCGGCGCGGCGCTGAGCCGGCAGCGCACGCTGCGGCCTGTCTTGTCGCGCGTCAGGAGGCCGGCGTCGGCGAGCACGCCGATGTGCTTCATGATGTTGGGCAGCGAGACGGGAAACGGCTTGGCGAGCTCGCTGACGGTCAGCTCCGGGGTTTCCGACAGCCGCAGCAGGATCGCGCGTCGCGTTGCGTCCGCCAGCGCCGAGAATGTGCGATCGAGCTTTGCCGGTTGATAGCTAACCATATGGTTAAGTATTACGAGGCGGCACCGCATGTCAAGCGGCAAACGCGCGAGACCGGACGGGATGGGCCCGTGGCAGTAGCCCTCCCGCCGGTTCTCCCCGCGCGCTGCCGATGTTCTGACGGGGTTTGATCCGCGGCAGACGGGGCCGGCAGGCACGCGAAGCTCGTCTTCTGAAAAGGCAAACGGGGAGCCGCGCAAGGCCGCTCCCCGTTTCGACGCGTAGGCTCAGTTCGGCTGCACGACATTGTCGATGACGTGGATGACGCCGTTCGACTGCATGACGTCCGAGATCGTGATGCGGCCGGCGTGACCGTGCGCATCCCAAACCGCGAGGTGCTTGTCGTTGACGCGCTTGATCCACAGCGACTGGCCGTTGGCGGTCTTGAGCTCAGCCGTTCCGCCCGCCTTGTCGACCATGGACCAGAGGTCCTGCGCCGTCAGCCGCCCAGGCACGACGTGATAGGTGAGGATGTCGGTGAGCTTGCCCTTGTTCTCCGGCTTCAAGAGCATCGGCACGGTGCCGGGCGGCAGCTTGTCGAAGGCCTCGTTGACAGGAGCAAACACGGTGAAGGGACCTTTGCCCGACAGCGTGTCGACGAGACCGGCCGCCTTCACGGCAGCGACGAGCGTCGTGTGCTCCTTCGAGTTGACCGCGTTCTCGATGATGTTCTTCGAGGGATACATCGGCGCGCCGCCGACGGTCACGGTTCTCTCGGCGAAGCTCGGGGTCGCGGCGACGGCGCCCATGGTGACGACGAACGCGATCGCTGTAGCGCGAAACAGCGCCGAGGATGCGAGTGTTTTGAGATAGTGCACGGCGTAGTCCTCCGATCTGGGTTTGGTGCTCCGTGTGGGAGCTGGCCAAGTTACGGAGGGTGCGAGGGCCGGTTTCGCGCTGCGTCGGCCAATTATTTTTGCGCGGAAGTGAAACCTTACTTGGTCGCCTGCAGCAGCTTGCCCGCAAACAGCACCGGACCGGTCGGTTGTCCGGTGGGCGAGCCGCCTTCGGGCTCGAGACTGACGGCGAGCGTCGCGTCCTCGATGACCTTCGGCGAATAGCCCGCGAGCTGCGGCCCCACCACGGTGAACGGCTTGTCCCCGACGATGCCGAGCGAGCGCGGCGTCTTCAGCTCGTCGTTGACGAGCCACAGCTCGTAGCTCTTGCCGCGCTGCGGCTCGGCGGCGACGGCGCGGATGGTCAGGAGGCGCCTGTCGAGATCGACGGACACGAGGAACGCCGGCGATTGGGCGTCCTTCTGCAGCACGGCGACGAGCGTCCGCTCCGGCGGATGGACGATTTCGCGATAGCCGACGAAGAGCAGCAGAGAAGCCGCCAGAGCGGTGGCCGTGACCGCCGCCGCTCGCCAGCGGCTTAGCCTGCGCTTGATGCCGACGATTTGAGCGGTGAGCTTGCTCCCCCGTCAGCAGCACTTCCTCGAGCGCATCGACCCGGGCTTCGATCTCGGGCCAGATGGTCGCTGGCGCTTCGCGCGGCGGGATCACTTCGACGAGCGGAGCAAGCCTGCGGCCCCACGCCTCTATCGCGCCGGCAAGCCGAGGCTCGCTGTGCGCGCGCAGGGTCACGGCCGCGCGCTCGCCCGCGGGGAGCGTGCCCAGCACGTACTCCGCGGCGATCAGGTCGATGTCCTCACCGTTCGTCATGAGCCGAGGCACTTCCTCAGTTGCGCCAGGCTGCGGTGCAGCCAGGTCTTGATGGTTGCCACGGGGTGGGCGAAGCGCTTCGCCAGCTCGTCGCGGCTGAGCCCGTTGTAGTAGGCGAGCAGCACGATCTCGCGGCGCTCCGGGTCGAGCCCCTGCAGACACTCCTGCAGGCGGCGCAGGTCCTGGCTCAGCTCGGCACCTTGTAGCGGATTCAAACCCTCCTCCACGACCTCGAGCGCTTCCGGCGCGTCCTCGATCGAGACCGGTGTCCGCCGCCGCACCTCGTCGATGGCGCGGTTGCGGGCAATGGTTGCCATCCAGGTGATGGGCGACGCCTTGGCGGGGTCGAAGGTTGCCGCTCGCTCCCAGATGCGCACGTAGACGTCCTGCAGCACGTCCTCGGCCATGGCGCGGCGCGGCAGGATGCGCACGACGATGCCCCACAGCTTGGCCGACGTCGCCTTGTAGACCGCGGCAAACGCCTCGCGGTCGCGCGCGGCGACGCGGGCCAGCAGGTCGGAAAGATCGGCGGCAGGCGGCTTTGTCATCGTGATCACAATTCAGGATACGGATGCCGGCCGTATCGGTTTCAGGGCGCCGGGGCACCCCGGACCGAGCGCAGGAACGTGGTCAGGCAATCGGTTGCGTAGTGAATATGGTCGGGCAGTTCGCGCCAGTTGCGCATCTGCAGCTGCGCCGGGTGGTCGACATAATCGGAATGGACGAGCACGGTCGTCATGCCGAGCGCGTGCGGGGCCTCGAGGTTATGCGGCATGTCCTCGAACATGGCCGCCTCGCGCACGGCCACGCCATGGCGCTTAACCATGCGGTCGAAGGCGTCGGCGGAGGGCTTTGCCACGTACTCGCAGGCGGCGATGTCGCAGATGTCCTCGAACAGGTGGAGGACGCCGAGCTTCTCGGCGACGCGCTCGGCGTGGCGGCGCGAGCCGTTGGTGAAAATGAGCCTGCGGCCGGGCAGCGCCTCCACCGCGGCCGCCAGCTCCGGCAGCTGCGGCACGGGGGAGAGGTCGATGTCGTGCACGTAGTCGAGGAAGCCTTGCGGCTCGAGCTTGTGCACCTGCATGAGGCCCGTAAGCGTCGTGCCGAACTGGCGGTAGTAGGTCTTCTGCAGGTAGCGGGCGTGCTCGAAGGGCACGTCCAGATACTCGGCGATGAACTTGCCCATGCGCCGGTCGACCTCGGCGAAGAGGTTGCACTGCGCGGGGTAGAGCGTGTTGTCGAGGTCGAAGATCCAGGTGGCGGTATCGGCAAAGCCGCGCTTTGATTTGGCGGCCACGGATTGCTCCGTGCCTTGCAGGGCTCGGCGCTGTCCCGACACAGTCATTTGAGCCGCGCCCGCGCTTTCTGCCGCGCACTGCACACGAGCGTGCCGACGCCGTGGGTGGTGAACAGCTCGAGCAGCACGCAGTGGGGGACGCGCCCGTCGATGATGACGACGCCTTCGACGCCGGCTTCGACCACCTCTATGCAACCTTCGATCTTGGGGATCATGCCGCCCGAGATGGCGCCGCTCTTGATGAGTGCGCGCGCTTCCTCGATCGAAAGCTCGTGCACGAGCTCCTTGTTCTTGTCGAGCACGCCCTCGACGTCCGTGAGCAGCAGGAGCCGCTTCGCCTTCATGCGGGCGGCGAGCGCGCTCGCGAACGTGTCGGCGTTGATGTTCAGCGTCTCGCCCTCCCGGCTCACGCCGATCGGCGCGATCACGGGGATGAGGTCGGAGCCGGAGATCACCTCCACAATGTGCGGGTTGACCTCGACGGGTTCACCCACGTAGCCGATGTCGACCGCCTTGACGACGTTCGACTCCGGGTCCGGCATCTCGGTGATCTTGCGGGCGATCATCAGGTTGGCATCCTTGCCGCAGATGCCGACGGCCTTGCCGCCCTGCCGGTTGATGGCCGACACGATGTCCTTGTTGATCTGGCCGGCGAGCACCATCTCGACGACCTCGACCGTCGTCTTGTCGGTGACGCGCAGCCCGTGCACGAAGTCCGATGTGATGTGCAGTTTCTTGAGCATGGCCGCGATCTGCGGCCCGCCGCCGTGCACGACGATGGGGTTCACGCCCGACTGCTTCAGGTAGACGACGTCCTGCGCGAAGGCGTCGGCCAGCGCGGCATCGACCATGGCGTGGCCGCCGAACTTGATGACCACGGTCTGGTCGTCGTAGCGGATGAGGTGCGGCAGCGCCTCCGCCAGGATGCGCGCCTGCACGTGCGGCGAAAGCTCGGCCTCTGCCGCCCCGCCCTGCGGCTGCGATTTCGTCTTCATGCTCAATGCTCAGGCCTTGCGCTTCCGCTGCCGTAACCCGGGCTGCGCGACAAAATGGATGTCCCCGCAACCGATTGACCGCTCTTATACCGCCAAGGCGCGCGACCTCAACGGATTTCCCCCACAATCGGGTGCTAGCGCAACGCGCTTGCGCGCCCGTATACCTGCCATGGCGGTGCCGATACGTTAACACCCGGCAGGAGGTAGGCTGGGCGGCGATCGGTTGCCGCGGGGAGAGGTTTGAATGATTGCCGACGACCTGAGCCGCATCTCCATGTCGGCCGGCCTCGCGACCACCGTATCGCGGGCCGTCGACTATGCGCGTGGACAGGGCCACCAAGACGTATTGCTCGAGCACATGTTGATGGCGCTGTGCGACGACCCGGACGCAGCCCTGGTGCTGGCTGCCAGCAACATCGACGTGGCGCGTTTGCGTGCGGACGTGGCGGACTACTTGGCTGGCGTCGAACGGCGCGTGGCCCCGCACGGGCAGACGTTCGATCCGGTGGTGTCGACGGACCTGCTGCGCATCCTGGAGGCGGCGGCCGCTGCTGCGCGCGGTGGAAAGCGACGGGAAATCAACGGCGCGATCGTGCTCGCGGCCATCGTCGGCGACGGCAAGAGCCCCGCGGCGCACTTCATGCGCGCGCAAGGACTGACGTTCGAAGGCGCGATCCGCGCCCTGCAGACGAGCCGGCAGGCTACCGCTCCGGCACCGGCGACCGCCGGTGACATCCTCGCCAACGCGCGAGAGCGCGTGCAGGCGCGGACGCGAGGGCCGGTGTACCCCGCACCGCAGGCCGATGCCGTACCGGCGCCGCCGTCACCCCCGGAGCCTGAGCCCGAGCCGGACCTCGATGAGGTTTACGCCGAGATCGGCGAGCCGATCGAAGAGGTGGAGGAGGCACAGCCTGCGGCCTTCGCGCCAGGCGCGGGCGGCTCTGAATGGAACGTCAGCAACGAACAGCACAACCAACCAGACCACGAGGGGCTCGACGAGGCACAGCCCGCCGAAGAAGCGGGCTACGAGGACGAGCCTCCACAGATGCCGGCGTCCGCTCCCTTTCCGCCGCCGCTTCCGCTTCCCGGACGCGCCGGATTTTTCGCCAGCGCCTGCCCTGCGCGACTTCGATCGGAAGCTCGCTGCTCCCGCGTTTGGACCACCTAGCCTGCCGCCGGTTCCGTCCGCGCGCCAACCTTCCTCGGTGCCCTGGCCGGATGTCATGCCCGAGCTGCCGGGGGTAGGCTCCAGCGACACGCGGCGTCCTCGTGTCGAGGGCATCGGAGCCGCCGCCGATCATCGCCCCACGCTTGCCGAGCGCGCGCGCCGGTTCGAGCAAGGCGGTGACCGCGCGCCTCCCCCGCCCCCGCCTCTGGGCGCGAGCCGGACGCCTTCAGTGCCACAGGGTGCGCGTCCCGCGGGGGCACGTGTGCGCGCCGAGGTTGGTCAGCTCGTCGAGAACATCCCGCGCTCAATGCGCGTCGCTGTGCCGGTGCTGGTCGAGGCCCGCATCGCCCGTGCCGACGTGCAAAACCTATCGGAAGGCATGCGGGGTGGAGGTGCCGCCCAGCAGCACGAGATCAAGATCACACGCGTGATGTCGGTGAGCTTGCGTGCGCCGGACGGCGGCTTCTTCATCGAGAGCGCTTCGCCCGAGACGCAGTTCATCGACGGGACGCACTCGCTTTCGGCGGACGATTTCGCGAGCTGGCGCTGGCACGTGACGCCGCGCGAGAAAGGCAAGAAGCGGCTGCAGCTCGTGATCTCGGGGCGCGCTGTCGCCGATGGGATCATCGCGGAGACCGCGCTGCCCGATCAGGTCATCAGCGTGCGCGTAAGGACCAACTACGGGCGCTCCTTCGCGCGCGGCTTCGGCTGGGTCGTCGCCGCCGTAGCCGGCGGCCTGATAGCGAGGTTCGGCGAGGGCGCCTTCGACGCCGGCTGGCAGATCCTCTCGCACTTCATCCACAAGTGAACCACCGCGGGCGCTAGCTGCGCTCGGCCACGATACCGGCAATCGCTGCGCGCAGGTCTCCGACGCCGAGGGCCTTCTCTGACGATGTGACGATCAGGCCCGGATAGGCAGCCGCGTGCGTCTTCAGTGCCCCGGTCGTGGATTCGACGACCTTCTCGAGTTCGTGTGCGCCGATCTTGTCGGCCTTCGTCAGCACCACCTGGTAGGACACCGCCGCGGTATCGAGCATTTTCATGACCTCGAGGTCGGGCGGCTTGAGGCCATGGCGCGCGTCGATGAGCAGGAACACGCGCGCGAGCGTGACGCGGCCACGCAGGTAGTCGGAGACGAGCGCCGTCCACGCCGCGACCTTTTCCTTCGGCGCCTTGGCGAAGCCGTAGCCCGGCATGTCGACGAGAAAGAGCGGCGCGTCGGCGGCCTGGAAGAAATTGAGCTCCTGCGTGCGCCCCGGCGTGTTGGAGGTGCGCGCGAGGCCGCCCTGGCGCACGAGCGCGTTCAAGAGGCTCGATTTGCCGACGTTGGAGCGGCCGGCAAAGGCGATCTCGATGCGGTCGGCGGGAGGGAGGAACTCAAGACCGGGCGCGCTTTTCAATATCTCCCACGGCCGCTCGAACAGGCGGTCGCCGGCCGCGAGCAAGGATGGGTCCGGCTCCGCCATGAAGACCTCGCGCCTCTGCGCAACCGCTAGGTGCGGTGTTTGTCCTTGGCCGGCGGCTTGCCGTCCGTGCCTGGCTTGTGGTCGGACGTGCTCCCGCCCCCGTTCTTGCGCGGCATCATTTGCTTTGCCGCCGAGCCGACGAGGCCGCCCGCACTGGTTAGCGCGGCGAGCTTGCTCTTCAGGTTGGCGATGAGGTGGATCTCGGCGCCGTGCTTCTTCATGATGTAGGACTGCTGCGCGAGCGACAGCGTGTTGCTCCAGGCCCAGTAGATCACGAGACCCGCCGGGAACGAGGCGAGCATGAACGTGAACATCACGGGCATCCAACTGAAGATCTGCTGCTGAACGGGATCGGCCTGCTGCGGGTTGAGCTGCATTTGCAGCCACATGGTGATGCCCATGAGCAGCGGCCACACGCCGATGTGGAGGAACTCCGGCACGTGATAGGGCAGGAGCCCGAACAGGTTGAACAGCGACGTGGGATCGGGCGCCGACAGGTCCTTGATCCAGCCGAAGAACGGCGCATGCCGCATGTCGAGCGTGATGAACAGCACCTTGTAGAGAGCGAAGAACACCGGCAACTGCAAGAGCACCGGCATGCAGCCGGCGATCGGATTGACCTTCGCGTCGCGATAAAGGTCCATCTGCGCTTGCTGCAGCTTCGTCTTGTCGTCCTTGTAGCGCTCGCGCAGCGCCTCGATCTGCGGCTGCAGCTTCTTCATCTTCGCCATCGAGGCGTACTGCTTGCTCGCAAGCGGGAAGAACGCGAGCCGCACGAGCACCGTCAGGATGAGGATGGTCACGCCGAAGTTGTGCACGACCGAGTTGATGGCTTCCATCAGGTAGAAGAGCGGCTTCGTAATGAAGAAGAACCAGCCCCAGTCGATCAGGAGATCGAACTGCTTGATGCCCTCGTTCACCTCGTAGGCCTGCAGGACCTTCACTTCCTTGGCGCCCGCGAAGAGCTTGTCCTCGACGGCGACGGTTTGCCCCGGAGGAATAGCGACGGCGTCGCGCAGGTAGTCGGTCTGGTAGGCAGCCAGCTCGCCCGGCTTCTCCGGCCAGCCTTTGAACTGGGCGTGATAGACGGCCTTCTGGTCGGGGACGAGGGCGGAGGCCCAATACTTGTCGGTGAAGCCGAGCCAGCCGGCGGTTGCCGGCTCGAAGGTGCGGGTCCCGTCATCCACCGCAGCCGTATACTTGCTCTTCTGCTCGCCTTGCTCGCCGATGACGCCGATGAGGCCCTCGTGCATGATCCAGTTGCCCTGGACGTGCGGCGTGCCTTCGCGGCGGATACGTGCGTAAGGCGCGAGCGACACCTCGGTGGTGCCCTTGTTCTCGACCGCATCGACAATCTTGAACATGTACTTGTCGTCGATGGAGAGCGCACGCTTGAAGACGAGACCCTGGCCGTTGTCCCACTGCAGCGTCACCGGCGTCGCGGGCGTCAGTGTCGGCTGACCCTCGACCGTCCACAGCGTGTCGCGATCGGGGAGCTTCGTCTGCGCACCGCCCTGCGGCACCCAGCCGTACTCGGCGAAATAGGGCTGCGGGCTGTTGGTCGGCGAGAACAGCGTGACGTTGGGGCTCTTGGGGTCGACGGTCTCGTGGTAGCGCACGAGCACGAGGTCGTCGATGCGCCCGCCCTTCAGCGCGATCGAGCCTCTGAGCGAGGGCGTCTCGACCGGGATGCGGGGCGAGGCTGCGATCGCCTCCTCGCGCGTCTGCGCCGTCGCGGCAGCCGGCCCCGCGGCCGGCACCGTTCCCTGCGGCGTGGCGTTGGGCGATGGGACGCCACTGTCCGGCGTCGCCGTCGGGGGCGTCACCTGCTGCGACTGCTCCTGCGCCCGCCGCTTGGCTTCCTGCGGCCGCGCATAGAAGTATTCCCACGCGACCAGCACCGCCATCGACAGCACCACGGCGAGGATCAGGTTTTTGTATTGATCGGGGTCTTGCTGCATCCCTTGCCGGCCTACAGCCGTCCTTGTCCGTCGTGAGCTCTCGCCGCAGGCCAGCGATGTGCATCGCACGCGGCGCGCAAGGTCAAATCGTGCGCCCGTGCGCCCGTGGCAATAGCGGATGAGGCGGGCTTCGCAAATCGGAAACTCTTGGGAAGCGCCATTTGGGCCCTTATTCGGGCTTCCGCGCTCGGCCTTTCGCAGATTGTGGTTGATGCACGCGGGCGAGCGCCTGCTCCAGGTCGGCCTTCAGGTCGCCATAGGCGCGCTCCACCGCGCCCGGACGCGCGATCAGGACGTAGTCGTAGCCCTGCCGAACCTGGTCGGGGGCCAGCGCTGCGACGAGCGCGCGCAGGCGCCGGCGTACGCGATTGCGCACCACGGCGCCGCCAATCTTCTTCGATACGGTGAACCCGAACCGGGCTCCAGAGGGGCCGGCCGCGTCCTGGGGCCGCAAGCGGGCCTCGAGCACGAAAGATGAGTTGCTCCAGCGCCGGCCGTTCCGGACCGCCAAAAATTCGGAGCGCTTCTTGAGGGTTGAGAGTGCCAAGACGCAAGGCTCCCGCCCACCGAAGGCTACGCTCCGCGGCGGAACAGGCTCGCCGGCCGGAATTGATCACGCGCTCAAGCCGACAGCCGCTTGCGGCCCTTGGCCCGCCGCCGCGTAATAACCCGCATCCCGCCCTTGGTGAGCATCCGCTTGCGGAAGCCGTGCCGCCGCTTGCGGACGAGCCGGCTCGGTTGATAAGTGCGCTTCACGTCACAACTCCATTGCCCGACGCGAAGATTGTCGAGCGTCACGGTCGCCGTCGGCAATAGGCCCACGTTTCCAGGATTGCCGGCGCTTATACGGGGTGGTTTCATGCAAGTCAACGAGCGGCCTTTCCCCTTTAATCAACGCCTTCCCGCCAAATCTCTGATGTGACCTTCCACCGGAAATGGCAGACCTGCCACCGTGCCGTTCAGGACGAGGTGATCGCGCCCTATGCAAGTCAAAAGGCAAACCAACGGCCCCAAGACGGAGGCGCCCGGCGCCGCCGCGAGCCCCGAAACCGAGACCATCGTTGCCGATATTTGCGTCATCGGCGGTGGCCCGGGCGGCCTTTCGGTTGCCGCCGCTGGCGCCGCCTTCGGACGCAAGGTCGTGCTCGTCGAGCGCCACAAGATGGGCGGCGACTGCCTCAACTACGGCTGCATCCCCTCGAAGGCCCTGCTCGCCGCCGGCAAGCGGGCGCACGCCATGCGCACCGCGGCCATGTTCGGCATATCCGGCATCGATCCCGAGATCGATCCGCGCGCGGTGCACAACCACGTGCACGGCGTCATCGCGGCGATAGCGCCGAACGACTCGGCCGAGCGCTTCACCGGGCTCGGCGTGCGCGTGATCCCGGCAGCCGCCCGCTTCATCGACAAGTCGACGGTCGTTGCCGGCGAATACCGCATCAAGGCGCGTCGCTTCGTGCTGGCGACAGGCTCTGCCCCGTTGGTGCCGCCGATCCCCGGCCTCGACAGCGTCCCCTACTTCACCAATGAAACGATCTTCGACAACCAGCAGCGGCTGCACGATCTCATCGTCATCGGCGCGGGCCCGATCGGGCTCGAGCTGGCGCAGGCGCATCACCGGCTCGGCTCGCGCGTCACCGTGCTCGAAGCGGCGAAGGCGCTCGCCAACGAGGACCCTGAGCTGAGCAAGGTCGTGCTCGATCAGCTCGCGGCCGAGGGCATCAACATCCACGAGGGCACTACGGTCGATCGCATCGAATCGAGCCTCGGGCGCGTCCGCGTCCACGTAAGCCTCAACGGCCAGAAGCACGTCGTCGAAGGCAGTCACCTCCTGCTCGCAGCCGGCCGCAAGCCCACGACGTCGGACCTCGGGCTCGAGGCCGCCCGCATCCGCTACGACAACCGCGGGATCAAAGTGAACGCCGGCCTCAAGACGTCGAACCGCCGCGTATTCGCCATCGGCGACTGCACCGGCGGCGCCCAGTTCACCCACGTTGCCGACTATCACGCCGGGATCGTCATGCGCCGCATCCTGTTCCGGCAACCGGTGAAGGTCGACCCGAGCCTCCTGCCGCGCGTGACATTCACCGATCCCGAGCTGGCCCACGCCGGCCTGTCGGAGACCGAGGCGGCGAAGTCGGCTGGCAAGATTAACGTGCTGCGCTGGCCCTATCACGAGAACGATCGGGCCCAGGCCGAGCACCAGACCGTCGGCCACATCAAGGTCGTGACGGCCAAGAGCGGTCGCATCCTCGGCGCGACCATCGTGGGGGCGCAAGCGGGCGAGCTCATCCAGATGTGGGCCCTGGCGATCTCGCAGAAGCTCAACATCAAGGCGATGACGACCTGGATTTCGCCCTTCCCCACGCTGAGTGAGATAAACAAAAGCGTCGCCGAGCGCTATTATGCGACCGCACCCAGCGATCCCACGGTGCGCAAGGTCATCGGTTTCCTCGCCCGCCTCGGCTAGGAGCCCGGCTGCGAGAGGAAACGCGTGCTCCGCGATAACAATAAGGAAGCGCGGCATTTACTGTCGGTTGCGGAGTTGCGGCGCCTGGCACTGCCCGGCTGGTCGCGGCTGCAGCGCTTCCGCTGGGGTGACGTGGGGCTGCCGGCGAAGCTGCTGCTGCTAACCGCCGCCTTCGTGATGCTGGCGGAAATCCTCATCTTCCTGCCGTCGGTCGCCAACTTCCGCTTGAGCTGGCTCGACGAGCGGCTGACGGCTGCCCAGCTTGCAACGCTTGCAGCCGAAGGGTTTCCGGGCGGCGATGTCCCCTCGGGGCTGCGCGCCGAGATGCTGCGCTCAGCCCAGGTGAAGGCGGTCGCCGCGCGCCGCAACGGCGTGCGCCGTCTCGTGCTGCCCGTCGATCCGCAGATGCACATCGACGCCTTCTATGATCTGCGCCACCGGCCCGCGAGCGCGTTCGGCGACATCGGCCTGCGGCTCGAGCAGATCGGCGACGCCATCGCGGTGTTCTTCGCGCCCGACGGGCGCACCATCCGCGTCGTCGGCAGCAACGGCGACGACCCCGACGACCTCATCGAGATCGTGATGCCGGAAGCTCCGTTGAAGCAGGCAATGGAGGATTACGCGCTGAGCATCCTCGGCGTGTCGATCGTCATCTCGCTCGGCACCGCCGCGCTCGTCTATTTCGCGCTGAGCCGGCTCTTGGTGCGGCCGATGATGCGGATCACGCGCAACATGGTCAACTTCCGCCAGGATCCCGAGGATCCCTCGCGGGTCATGGTGCCCTCGGGCCGGCGCGACGAGATCGGCACCGCCGAGCACGAGCTGAGCGAGATGCAGAGCCAGCTTTCGGGCTTGCTCTTGCAGAAGACGCGGCTCGCCCAGCTCGGACTCGCCGTGAGCAAGATCAACCACGACCTGCGCGGCATGCTCGCGAACGCGCAGCTCTTGTCGGACCGCCTCACCGTCATCCCCGATCCGACGGTGCAGCGCTTTGCGCCCAAGCTCATCGCCTCGCTCGACCGTGCTATCAATTTCTGCAACGACACGCTGCGCTACGGGCGCGCGGAGGAGGCGGCTCCCCGTCGCGAGCTGCTGCTCCTGAAGCCGCTCGCCGAGGAGGTGGGAGACGCGCTCGGACTGCCGCGCGAGGGCAGCATCGACTGGGTGCTCGACGTCGGCGACACGCTGCGCATCGATGCCGACCGCGACCACCTGTTTCGCATCTTGAGCAACCTCGTGCGCAACGCGCTTGAAGCGCTGGAGGGCCAACGCGAGCACGCTGCCCCCGGTCACGTTCCGCACGGCGAGATCCGCATCAAGGCGTGGCGTGAGGGACGGCGCGTGCTCGTTGAGGTACGCGACAACGGCCCCGGCGTGCCGCAAAAGGCGCGTGACCATCTGTTCGAGGCGTTCACCGGCTCGCAGCGCAAAGGTGGGACCGGACTCGGGCTTGCGATCGCCGCGGAGATCGTCGGCGTGCACGGCGGGCACCTGCAGCTTGTCGATTCTGAGAAGGGCGCGGCCTTCCGGTTCGAGATCCCGGATCGCGGCACGCATCATGCAAGCCTCGAGGCCCCGGCGACGCGGGACGACCGCGATGACGGGACGGTGGACGGCGGCGGGTAAGGCGGCGAGGCCCGGTGGGCAACGGTGCTAGGATGGGCGGGGCTCCGGCACCCCTTGCGCGCGGAAGCGCTACCCATTAGTAGTTTCGGCCTTCGGGATGGGATTTGCCCCGTTTGGCCCTCTGCGGGCCGCATCAAACGCAGATAAGCGCCCGTAGCTCAGCTGGATAGAGCACCAGACTACGAATCTGGGGGTCAGGAGTTCGAATCTCTTCGGGCGCGCCACCTTTCGTAAGATGCGCAATTCAGCCAACTAAAAAAACTTGAGCCCTTAGGCAGCTACCCCGCAGCCGAGTGCTCGGAGGGCAGGTCGATCAGGCCGCCCGCCCGCGCCTCCGCCTCGACGATCACCTGCGCCGTGATGCGTACCGCCTCGTCGACGACGCGCGAGCAGCTCTCGGCCGTGATCCATTCCGTCGTCTGGTCGCCGAAGACGAGCCGCATCTGCCGGTCCACGGTCCACGATCCGACGCGATGGCGTGAGCTGGCGCCGTTGCGCGTATGCGCAACGACGATCTCGTCGCCGCTCAGCATAAAGAACCAGGTCGGCAACGGCTCGGCGGTCAACCGCTGCGCCAAGGCCCGCAGCACCGCGCGCCCGACTTCGAGCCGTGTCGCGGCATCCGCCGCCTCGCGCTGCCGCTTCTCCCGCTCAACCGATAATGCCTCTCCCAACATCACCATGATTTCCTCCTCGTGAGCCTATCGCCGGGGCTGTGCTGGCTGCCCGAAACGACCCCCGTCGTCGGCATGGCTCGGCGGAAACTTGCGACAGATCCGCGGCGCTTTTTTGTCGCGGGGGCGCGCGCATTCGACAATCGAGTGTACGCACGCGCCATCGCGAGCAAGCGTGTCCACTCACTCGGTCGTGTTGGGATCCTCGGGGTCGAGCGTGACCGGCGCCTGTGCCGTGGGGCCGCCCTCCGCGTCGTCTTCCACGCTGTCGGAGACGCGGAGTTGCTTATGCTCTTGCTGCATCTTGGCGACGGCGGTGACGATCTTGTTGTCCGGCAGACCGTTGAGACAGGCGCCGGCGGTCGGCACCGCGTAGCGCGCCGCGCCGTGGTGGTGATAGGCCTCGACCTCGATCTGGACGGCGTGGTTTCCGGCAGCCTTCAGGCTCTCGACGAAGTGCGTCTGCTGCGGGAATGCCGCCTTGGGGTCTTCGCGGTCGCCGATGACGAAGATGCGCCTCGCCGCGTCCGGCTCGATGCCGTCGATATGCGCGGAGGGGTCGTACATGATCTTGCGCAGCGCGGCTTTTTCCACTGAGTGGTGGCCATTTGCGCGCACGTCGTACTCGAGGTTGACGATCTCAAAGGCTCCGGAGCCGAGGACCGCGCATTTGACGCCATGCAGCTTCAAAGTCAGCAGCGAGGCCGCGATGGTCGAGCCGCGCGACTGGCCGGCAAGCGCGATGGAGTCGACGCCGAGCCTGTCCTCCAGGAGCTTGGCGGCGCCGCCGAGGATCATCGTCTCGCGCGCCTTCATGCGGTCCTTGTGGTTGCCCGACGAGCCGTGCAAGCCGGGTCGCGCGAGATAGACGTAGCGCACGTGCAGCTTGTCCGCCCACTTCTGCATGAGCTTCTCGATGCCGTCCTCGGTCTTGTGCATGTGCTCTTGGAAGGCCGCCTGGTCTGCGACCGGGGGCAGGTCGCCGTCGATGAAGAATACGGCCTGGCGGCGCTGCTCGTTGCCCTTCGTCGTCCAGTAGGCGATGCACTCGCTGCCAACGGTGGTGACGACGAAGATGCGATTGGGGACGGATTCACACAGCGCCTGCGACTTGCCCTCCGCGGCCAGCACGGGGCCGGGCCAGTACCGCTTCGACGCTGCAAAAGCCGCGACGGAAAATGCGGCGCAAACGGCGGCAGCAAGGATGATCATTCGGCCAAGCGATGCCATTGCGCTCCTCCGCGCGCGGCGCCTTGCAAACCGGGCGCCGCTGCGCTCGAACCATCCTACAGGGCGATCCCGTGGCGGAAGTTCCGCCGGGAATACCTAAAGCCCGCCGACCTTCCCTTGCGATCTAGACCGGCATGTTCGCATGCGCCACATAGCTCGCCATCAGGATCGCCATGATCGGGATCAGCACGATATGGACGATGCCGAGCGCGCTTTGCACGCGCGGGCGGTGGGCAATGAAGGGGCTGATGCGCACGATCGAGATGCCGATCATGAGGCTGACGGCCATGTAGATGAAGAGGAAGATGCGGTCCGACAGGGTCGCGGTATCGGCGTCGATCTTCGGCAGCGCTAGGTAGAGCGCAACGGCAGACAGGAGCGCCGTGACCTGAATGGTGACGATCGCCTCGAAGTGCCCGCGCGGAATGAAGATCGACATGTAGGCGACGATCAGAATGAACCCGAGCGGCACCACGACGCGCAGGTAGTAGTCGGTCGTCTGCCGCGTCATCTGCCACACGAAGGTCGTCTTGTAGAACGGCACCACGCTCTGATCGTGGCTGCGGGCGTCCACCGTGGGCACGAAATCCTCGTCGAAGCCGACGTACTGCTCCGTCGGCAGCCAGCCGTCGGCGTCGACGGTCTGGCTCCGCAGCGTCTGCGGCGGCGGCTGGATGATGAACGGAAGGTCGGCGCGGCGCGGGCGCAAGTCGATGTGGAAGCGCTGGGTGTCGAAGGGATAGTTGGCGAGGTCGGGCGCGAACGCAAAGCGCCCGGAGACCTGGTATACCTTGATGTCGTCGGGGTAGGCCGTGCTCTTGCCGCCATCGTTCAGCACGCGAATGGTGAGCTGGCGGTCATTGGTCTTGGGATCGAGATAAGCGTTTGAGAAATCGAGCTGGTCGATGGAGGCGCCTTGGCCGTCGTCGTGGATCGACAGATAAAATTCGGCGAAGAACGACTTGTCGTTGTCGTCGATGTTGAAGGTGCGGATCAGATTGATGTCGAGATAGAGCGTGTTGACGGCGCGCAGACTCTCGTCGCGCAGCCGCACGAACTGCGTCGGCGCAAGCTGAATAACGCCCAGGTTGTGCACGAGGCGCAGGATGAACGGCGTGCGCGCGGCGGCGCGTGTCTGCGGGCGGAACGACCAGTCGTCGAAGCGGCCCTTGAAGCTGCCGCGCCCGGTCGCATAGGTGGTCTGCAGTTGCGCGAGGATATGCGCGCGCAGTTGGCCGACGTCGGTCGGCAGGGTCGCGCTGCGCGCCGCAGCGACGAGGAGGCCGATCATGTCGGCATACTGGCCGCCGACCCGGATCGCCCGCAGGTTTTCGGTCGACAGCGGGTCGGGCTCGTAGTCGTCGGGCCGCGGCTTGCACTCGCCCGAGGCCCAGCCGGGGGCAGACGAGTTGCGGTCGCCCTCAAACACCCACTTCAGCGGACTCTGCATCGAGATCATCCGGCGCACGCGGTCGTTGTAGACGCCGGGCAGATCTTCCCAGGCGATCTGGTAGATGTCGCTCGGATAGGCGCGCGCGATCTCGGCCGGTATGGCGTCGATGCGCGAGCCGATGAAGAGCGGCGGCGTGACCTTGGCTGCGATCAGCTCCTTGAGCACGCCGCCAAGCCGATTGCCGCCCAGGCTCAAGTAGATAAGGTCCGGGTTCTGCTGCTTCAGGTTGGCGACGGCCGCCGCGACCTCCGCCGGATCGAGCTTGTCGTCCTTTACGGCTAGTCGGTGATCGGCGACGAGCGTGGTGCCGCTCGCCGGCTGCTTCAGGCCGTCGGCGAGCGAGCTCGAGAACAGGTTGTCCTTGAGGCCGACGAACGCCGTCTTCGCCGCTCCCGACTGGCGCACGAACTGGATCAGGACTGGGAGGCGCTCGTCGTCCTGCGAGGGCCGTGTCGTATAGACGTTCGGGTACTTCGCGAACAGGCTGTTGATCGAGATGTCCGACAGGAACGGAATCTGCGTTGCCGCGATCTCGCGGTCGAGCGAAGCGAAAGCGGCCTTGGCGCGCTCCGCGTTGGAGAGACCGATCACGGCAATGGTGTCGGGATCGGAGAGGGCCGAGTGAACGTTCCCGACCGCGCGCTCGTTGTCGCGCTGATCGTCGAGGAACTCTACCTGCAGCTTGCGGCCGGCGATGCCGCCGCTTTCGTTGACACGCTGCTGCTCGATGCGTGTGAGCCGCTTGATCGCGAGGGTGTCCCCAGGGTCGTAGCAGGCATCCGATCGCGAGCTCAGCAGGACCTTGACCGTTACCGGGCGGCCGGAAGCCTCTGCCTCGTCCGCCGCCGCCGGCGTCGACACGGCGGCGAGAGCGAGGAGGCAGGCCACAAGCATTGCGACGCTCGAACGCGCAAAAGCGCGGAGCGCGGCCCAAAAGCTCGCGGCACAAGCGGGTATCGGCACGATTTCCCCCGGAACGTCGGTAATATGCACCACGTCTAGCAAAGCCATTCAACCGGTCTAAGTTGGCCGGTTCGGGATGGTTTCCGCCGGCGCCTCACGCCGACGTCTCGTGAGGCCACGACCACGGCGGAAGGATGACGGGCCGTAGTATGGTCTTGTGCTTTGGCGCCCTGGGGCGGGCTCCGGCCCCTCGGGTTCCCCAACGGGGCTAAACGGCTTGCCTAAGGCCCGCTAAACATTCTTAAATACGGCTCAACGGGTCGCTGACGGTGCTTGGCGGCCAAGGATAAAAAGTCCGGACCGGCCGCGGCATCAAGGCCACTGGGCAAGGGAAGCGTCTCTAAGGTGAGTGGTAGCGCAAAGCGTACGCTCTCCCGTCTGCTCGGCTTAGGGATCGCCCTGGCCCTGCTGGGCGGCCTCGGCGTGTTTGTCATATCGGGATTTGTCGAAGGCCGGCAGGAAGCGGCGGTCGAGGCCGAGCGCGAGGGCCCGATCAAGCCGCCGTTGCGGGTGAAGCTTCCCGCCCGCGGCGAGCCCATCGTCACGTTCGACGCGGCGACGCAGAAGACGATCGGGCTGGAGTTGATGACGCCGAGCGCGGCGCCCTACGAGGACCATGTACGCGCCTACGGCACCGTGCTCGACCTCGCCAATCTGACGACGCTCAACACCACCTACGTTTCAGCCGTCTCCCAGCTCAATACGGCGCAGGCGAAGCTTGCCGCTTCGCAGCCGGCCTACGCTCGCGCCCAGGCGCTTTACGCCAAGGACGTCGGCTCGCTGGCGCAGATGCAGACGACGGAGGCGGCGGTTCTCGGCGACAAGGCCTCGGTCTCGGCGGCGGAGTTGCAGGTGCGCACGCTGGCGGCGACCGCGCTGCAGGAGTGGGGTCCGGTCATCGGGCGGGCGCTGGTCGCCAGCGCTGGATTGGTCAATCGACTGATCGAGCGGGAGGAGTTTCTGCTGCAGATCACGCTCCCCCCTAGCGTGTCGATCGATCCGCCGCCGACGGCGTCGGTCGAGGTCGGAGGCAGCTCGCGCCGCATCGACGTGCGCTACATCTCGCCAGCGACGCGGACCGATCCGAAGATCCAGGGCCTGAGCTTCTTTTATGCCGCCGCCGCCAACTCGGGCGTGCTGCCCGGCATGAACGTGCGCGCCTATCTTGCCTCGGGCCACTCCGTCGAGGGCTACATCGTCCCCACCGCGGCGGTCGTGTGGTGGTCGGGGCGCGCCTGGGTCTATCTGCGGCTGGATGAGGATTCCTTCTCGCGCCGCGAGATCCCGACCGATACGCCGACGCGAGACGGCAACGGCTTCGTCGTTCCCGTGCACGCGTTCGGCGAGGCCGACGATCCGCCGCAGATCGTCACCAAGGCGGCGCAGCTTCTCCTTTCGGAGGAGTTCCGCGCGCAGATCCAGGTCGGCGGAGATAACGATTGATGCCGTCGTCCGCACCGCCTGCAGCCCCTCCGGGCGGCCTCCAAGCCGCGGTCATCGGCTTTGCCATCCGCTTCCGCGGCGTCATCGTGGCGCTCGCACTCGTGCTGCTCGGCTACGGCACGCTGTCGGTCATGCGCGCCAAGTACGATGTGTTTCCGGAGTTCGCCCCGCCGCAGGTCGGCATCCAGACGGAGGCGCCGGGACTGACGGCCGAGCAGGTCGAGATCCTGGTGACGCAGCCGATCGAGAACGCCATCAACGGCGTGCCCGCCGTGCAATCGCTGCGCTCCTCCTCGATCCAGGGCCTCTCCGTCATCACCATCATCTTCCGTCCCGAGAGCGACATCTATCGCGACCGCCAGGTGGTGGGCGAGCGCCTCGCCGAGGCCGCGCGCCAGCTTCCCTCCAACGTCGCCGCGCCGACCATGACGCCGCTGACCTCCTCCTCATCGACCGTGCTGGTGCTCGGCCTCACCTCCGAGAAGCGCTCGCTCATGGACCTGCGCACGCTTGCCGACTGGACCCTGCGGCTGCGGCTGCTCGCGGTGCCGGGCGTCGCCAAGGTTGCCGTATTCGGCGGCGACGTGCGCTCGATCCAGGTGCAGGTCCACCCCGACGAGCTGGTGCGCTACAACCTCGCTTTCGATGACGTGCTGGCAGCCGCAAAGAAGGCGACCGCCGTGACGGGCGCCGGCTTTATCGAGACCAACAACCAGCGCATCGTGTTCCAGTCCGAGGGCCAGTCGATCGATCCGGAGGATGTGGCGCGAACGGTGGTGGCGAGCTCGGGCGGCTCGAGTGTGCTTCTGAAGGACGTGGCCGATGTCGTGAACGCGCCTGAGCCGGCGATCGGCGGCGCTGCCGTGCAGGGCAAGCCCGGCGTGGTGCTGCTCGTGTCGGGCCAGCTCGGGGCCAATACGATCGACGTCAGCGACCGCATAGAGGATGCGCTCGCCGACCTGAAGCCCGTGATCCAGAAGGAAGGCGTGGAGCTTCGGGCCGACCTGTTCCGACCGGCGGATTTCATCGGCATCTCGACGCGCAACGTGCAGAAGTCACTGCTGCTCGGCGGCGTGCTGGTCGTGGTCGTGCTGATCCTCTTCCTGTTCGATTTGCGCACGGCGACCATTTCGTGCATGGCGATTCCGCTGTCGCTGCTGGCGGCGATCGTGGTGCTGAACTCGCTCGGCGCCACCTTGAACGCCATGACGCTCGGTGGCCTCGCCATCGCCATCGGCGAGGTTGTCGATGACGCCGTCATCGATGTGGAGAACATCGCGCGGCGCCTGCGCGAGAACCGGCGCAGGGCCGTACCGCTGCCGACGGAGGACGTGATCCTCAACGCTTCGCTCGAGGTGCGCGGCGCCGTCGTCTACGCCACCTTCGCCGTCATTCTCGTGTTCCTGCCGGTGGTGATGCTGCCCGGGCTCGCCGGACGCTTCTTCGCCCCGCTCGGCCTCGCCTACGTGCTGGCGATCCTCGCCTCGCTCGTCGTTGCGCTCGTGGTGACGCCGGCTCTTTGCATGCTGCTGGCGCCCAAGACCACGGAGGCCGAGGGTACGGCGCGCGCTTCCGACGACCCGCCCGTCACCCGCTGGCTGCGCAAAGGCTACGAGCGCATGCTACGGGGGATCGTCGCGCGCCCGCGCACGACGATCGCGGGGGCGCTCGCTTTTACGGTGGTGGGTTTGGCGGCGCTGCCGTTCTTCGGCGCGGGCTTCCTGCCGGAGCTCAAAGAGGGCCACTTCACCCTGCACATGGCGGCCGTGCCCGGCACCTCGATCGCGGAATCGCAGCGCATCGGCACGCTCGTCACCAACGCGCTGCTGGAGCTGCCGTTCGTGCGCGTCGTCTCGCAGCGCATCGGGCGCGCGGAGAAGGCCGACGACACCTGGGGCACGCACTACAGCGAGTTCGAGGTCGACCTGAAGCGCGATCTTTCGGGAGCGGAATCGGATGAGGCGCAGGCGGCGATGCGCAAGGTGCTCGCGACCTTTCCGGGCGTGAACTTCGCGTTGAAGCCGTTCCTCACCGAGCGGGTCGAGGAATCGCTGTCGGGCTACACGGCGTCCGTCATCGTCAACATCTACGGCAACGATCTCGATGCGCTCGACGAGGCGGCGCGCTCGGTCGCCCGCGAGTTGAGCGAGGTCCAGGGCGCGACCGAGGTCCAGCTGCAATCGCCGCCGGGCATGCCGCAGCTCACCATCCGCCAGCGCAAGGCGGACCTCGAGCGCTGGGGGCTCGATTCGGTCGACGTGCTGAACATGCTGCGCGCCGCCTACCAGGGCGACATCGTGGGCCAAAGCTACGAGGGCAATCGCGTCTTCAACGTCATCACGATGCTTGACGAGGAGAGCCGCAACAGCGTCTCCAAGGTCGCCGACCTGCCGCTGCGCACGCCGGCGGGCACGTTCGTGGCGCTGCACCAGATCGCCGACGTGTACCAGACCGCCGGCCGCTACCAGGTGCAGCATCTAGGTGGCCAGCGCGTGCAGGCGGTCACCGCCAACGTCATCGGCCGCGACGTCGCCTCCTTCGTGCAGCAGGCGCGCGAGGAGATGGCGCACGTGCAGCTTCCCCACGGCGTGCATCTTGAGTTCGCCGGCTCGGCGGAAGCGCAGGCGGAGGCGCGGCGCAATCTGCTCATGAACTCGGTCGTTGCCGGTCTCGGCATCATCATGCTGTTGGCCGTCGTCACCGGAAGCTGGCGCAACGTGCTCTTGGTGCTCGCAAACATGCCGTTTGCGCTCGTTGGCGGCGTGCTGGCCGTGTTCGCCACAGGCGGCGTGCTGACGCTCGGCTCGATGGTCGGCTTCGTCACGCTGTTCGGCATCACGCTGCGCAACTCGATCATGATGATCTCGCACTTCGAGCATCTCGTCGGCGAGGAAGGCGTGGCCTGGGGCCCGGAAGCGGCGGTCAAGGGCGCGGGCGACCGGCTGGCGCCAATCCTGATGACCTCGATCGTGACCGCCCTCGGCCTGCTGCCGCTCGCTCTCGGCATGAACGAGCCCGGCCGCGAGATCGAAGGGCCGATGGCGCTCGTCATCGTCGGCGGGCTCCTGACCTCGATGGCGCTAAATCTCCTGGTGCTGCCGACGCTCGCGCTGCGCTACGGGCGCTTTCAGACCCCATCCGACCGCTCGTCCGTGCCTCCGGCGGACCTCGCGAGCCGCCGCCGCGCGGCATGAAACCCGCCGCTCCCCGATTCGCATTCCTGCCCGGGGGCTACCGGGGCAGCGACTCACCAAGAAAAATACCGCTTATTCAGCAGGTTGAACGTCGACCATTGACTGTGACGGCTCGCTTACCTTAATTTGCAGTTGCAAATCATTTGCAAGTAACTTGGACGCTGCCTTCATGCACGACGTGATCGATCGCCCTGCCGAGGCGCTGCCCGCAGAGGGTTGGCGCCGCCAGCGGGGCCAGCCGTCGCTGCGCGAGGTTTGGGGCTCGATCCCCGTCAGCGGCA
Organism: uncultured Alphaproteobacteria bacterium; assembly: GCA_963817485.1. Lineage (GTDB taxonomy): Bacteria > Pseudomonadota > Alphaproteobacteria > Rhizobiales > Hyphomicrobiaceae > Hyphomicrobium_A. The sequence goes on from CAWFOR010000026.1 coordinate 246,039, forward strand.
CCGGATGGCGCCGGCTCCTGGCCTTCCTGGGGCCGGGCTACCTCGTCTCCGTCGGCTACATGGACCCCGGCAACTGGGCGACCTCGCTCGCCGGCGGGTCGAAGTTCGGGTACGCGCTGCTCTCGATCGCGCTTCTGTCGAACCTCATGGCGATCCTCTTGCAGGCGCTGTGCGCGCGCCTTGGCTTCGCAACGGGGCGCGATCTGGCGCAGGCCTGCCGCGACTCGTTTTCCAAGCCCGTAGCCGTCGTCCTCTGGCTGATGGCCGAGGTCGCCATTTGTGCGACCGACCTCGCCGAGGTCATCGGCACCGCCATCGGCCTCAATCTCCTGTTCGGCATTCCGCTCGAGCTCGGCGTGTTCATCACGGCGCTCGACGTATTCCTGATCCTCTATCTGCAGAACCTCGGCTTCCGCTGGATCGAGGCGTTCGTCGTCACGACGCTGCTCGTCATCGCCGCATGCTTTGCCATCCAGGTCGGCATGGCGCGGCCCGACATCCGCGAGGTGATCCTCGGTTTCGCCCCGACGGTCGAGATCGTGCGCAACCCAGAGATGCTCTATCTGGCGATGGGCATCCTCGGCGCGACCGTCATGCCGCACAATCTCTACCTGCATTCCTCGATCGTGCAGACGCGCATGGTCGCCGACACGATTCCGGCCAAGCGTGAGGCGATCAAGTTCGCGACCATCGATTCCACGATCGCGCTGATGCTTGCCCTGCTCGTCAACGCCTCGATCCTGATCCTCGCCGCCGCCACGTTCCACAAGGCCGGGGAGTACAACGTCGCCGATCTCGGCGATGCGCAGAAGCTGCTGACGCCGCTGCTCGGCTCGGCCGCCGCGGCGACCGCATTCGGGATCGCGCTCTTGTGCTGCGGCCTGAACTCGACCGTGACGGCGACGCTCTCCGGCCAGATCGTCATGGAGGGCTTCATCAACGTGCGCCTGCCCGCCTGGGCGCGCCGGCTCGCCACGCGCTCGCTCGCCATCATCCCGGCGGTCATCGGCATTGCGCTTTATGGGGCAGCGGGCACCGGCAGGCTAATCATTCTGAGCCAGGTCATCCTCAGCATGCAGCTCCCGTTCGCGATCGTGCCGCTCGTCATGTTCACCGCAGACAAGCGCAAGATGGGCGTGCTCGTCGCGCCACGCTGGGTGACGGCGCTGGCGGTGCTGGTCGCGGTCGTCGTGATCGCGCTCAACGCCAAGATCATCTCCGATCTCTTGCTCGGCTAGCTTATTCCGCCGGCCTATTCGGCGGGTTCTGGCCGCGCGGCGGACGGCGCCTGCGCGGCGTCGGCGTCGTGCTGATGCTCGCGCGCGATGTAGGTGTACATCGCCGGCGTCACGAACAGCGTGAACAGCGTGCCGATGGTCATGCCGGCGGCGATGACGACGCCGATGGCGAAGCGGCTCGCGGCACCGGCTCCGGAAGCGAAGATCAGCGGCACCATGGCGATGACCATGGCGGCCGTGGTCATCAGGATCGGCCGTAGCCGGATGGCGGCTGCCTGCTCGATCGCCTCGCGCCGTCCCAACCCTTCGTTGGCCTGCAGGTGGTTCGCGTAATCGACCATCAGGATGCCGTGCTTGGAAATGAGCCCGATCAGCGTCACGAGTCCGATCTGCGTATAAATGTTGACGGTGCCGAGGCCGGCCGTGAGCGGCAACAGCGCCCCGAATATCGACGTCGGCAGCGCGATGAGGATGATGAGCGGATCGCGGAAGCTCTCGTACTGGGCGGCGAGCACCAGGTAGATGACGATCAGCGCGAACACGAAGGTGACGACGAGCCGGCTGCCCTCCTGCTCGTACTGCCGGCTTTCGCCCTGGAAGTCGTAGGTGAAGCCTTCGGGGAAGACCTCGGCCGACTTGGCCTTCAGGAAGTCGATGACCTCGCCGACGGTGCGGCCCGGAAACGGCACGCCCTGCAGAATCGCCGAGTTGAGCTGCTGGAAGCTCGTGAGCGCGTTGGGCTGCACCGACTGGCGTATGTCGACCACGTTGGCGAGCGGCACGAGCTTGCCCGAGGTCGTCTTGACCTGGTAGCGGTTGATCCAGTCCGGCGCCAGGCGGAAGTCGCGCGGCACCTGCGGGATCACCTGGTAGCTGCGGCCATAAAGGTTGAAGCGGTTGATCCAGTTGCCGCCGAGCAGCGTCGCCAGCGAGCTGCCGATGTCCTGCATGGTGATGCCGAGGCGGTTGGCCTTGTCGTGGTCGATCTTCACCTCGACCTGCGGCGTATCGAACTTCAGGTCGGTGTCGGAGAAGATGAAGAGGCCGCTTTTCAGGGCTTCCTGCTGCATGTTGGCGAGCACCTGCGCGAGCTGCTCGTAGTCGGCCGTCGTGGTGATGACGAACTGCACCGGCGGGCCGCCGGTCGAGCCCGGCAGCGAGGGCGGGCCGAAGGTGAAGATCTGTCCGCCGGCGATGCTCGCGACCTTCGGCTGCAGCTCCTGCAGGATCTGCTGCTGCGTGCGGTGGCGCTCGTCCCACGGCTTGAACAGTATGCCCGTGAACGCCTGGTTCACGTCCCCTCCCATGCCGTTGATGGCGAACACGTGCTCCTTCTCGGGCACCGTGTTGAACACCTTGTCGAGGTGCTCGGTGACCTGCTCGAGGTAGTCGAGGTTGGCGCCCTGCGGCGTCTTGATGAGGTTGAACAGGATGCCCTGGTCTTCCTCGGGCGCCAGCTCCTTCTGCGCGGTTGTGTACATGAGCCCCGTCGCGGCGATGGTGCCGAGCACCACGAGCACGGTGACGGGCCGGTAGTTGAGCGTGCGCGATAGCCGGCGTTGATACCGATGTTTGAGCCCCTCGAAGGCGCGGTCGAGGAAGCGCACGAAGCGGCCTGATCGAGAGATGCGCTGAGAGCAGCTTGGAGCACATCATCGGCGACAGCGTCAGCGCGATGACGCCCGATACGATGACGGCACCCGCGAGCGTGAAGGCGAACTCGCGGAACAGTGCGCCCGTGAGGCCCGAGACGAAGCCGATCGGCGCGTAGACCGCGGCGAGCGTGATCGTCATGGAGATGATCGGCACGGAAATCTCGCGGGCGCCGAGCAGCGCCGCGTCGAACGCGGTGGAACCGTTCTCGATGTGACGGTGCACGTTCTCGACCACGACGATGGCGTCGTCGACGACGAGACCGATGGCGAGCACGAGCGCTAGCAGCGTCAAGAGGTTGATCGAATAGCCGAGCGCGAGTAGCGCGAACATCACGCCGATGAGCGACAGCGGGATCGTGACCATCGGAATGAGCGTCGAGCGTAGGCTGCCGAGGAACAGGAAGATGACGACGATGACGATGACGGCGGCCTCGATAAGCGTCTTCTCCACCTCTCTGATGGAGGCATCGATGAACTTGGTCGAATCGTAGGCGATATCCGCGGTCATGCCGGGCGGGAGCTGGGCCTTGATGTCGGGGAAGGTCTTGCGCACGTCAGCGATGACGGTCAGCGGGTTGGCGGTCGGCGTCGAATAAATGCCGACGAACACGGCCTTCAGTCCGTTGAACACCGAGGACGAGTCTGCGTTCTCGGCGCCGAGCGTTATGTCGGAGATGTCGGATAGGCGGACGAGCGCGTCCCCGCGCGCCGACACGATGAGCTGCCCGAACGCGGAAGCGTTGTCGAGCGAGGTCTGCGCGTTGATCGTCGTCTGCACGAAGTCGCCTTTGATCTGACCGGCAGCGGACGTGAAGTTGTTGGCGGCGAGCGCTGTGCGCACGTCGGTCGGCGTGACACCGAGGGCCGCCATCTTCTCCGGGTTGAGCCAGATGCGCATGGCGAATGTCTGCCCGCCGAGGATCTGCGCGTTGGCGACGCCGTTGACCGTCTGCAGCTTCGGCTGCACGACGCGCGTCAGATAGTCGGTGATCTGCGAGCTCGTCAGCACGTCGCTGTTGAACGAAAGGTACATCAGCGCGGTCGACTCGCCCGTCTGCTTGACGACGACCGGGTCCTGCGATTCGCGCGGCAGGATGCTCTTCACCTGGTTGACCTTGGCGAGTACGTCGGTGACTGCGCGATCCGGGTTGGCATTGAGCCGCAGGTTGAGCGTGACGGTCGAGACGTTCTGGCGCGAGGACGAGGTGAGCGTGTCGATGCCTTCGGCGCTGGCGACTGCCTGCTGGATTGGCACCGTGATGAAGCCCTTGATCACGTCGGCGTTGGCGCCTGGGTAGGTGGTCGTGATCGTGATCGTAGTGTTGGACAGCTCGGGATACTGGCGCACCGGCAGGTTGAATGCCGCGCTCAAGCCGATGAGCAAGATGAGCAGGCTCACGACCGAGGCTAGGACGGGGCGTCGGATGAAGATGTCCGTGAACGACATGGGCCCCGCCTATTGCTTTGGCCGCTCGGCCGGCGGCACAAGCGCTTGGCTGTTGTCGATCTTCACGTGGCTGCCGTTGATGAGCTTGATCTGGCCCGTGGTGACGACCTGCTCGCCGGGTTGCAGTCCGGTTTCGATCGCCACGCGGTCCTCGCGCACCTGGCCCGGCTTGACGAAGCGCCGCTCGACCGAGAACACGGCGTCTGCCGGCGGTTGCGCCGGCACGGCACCCCCGCCCTCCGGCGGCTTCACCACGTAAACGCTATCGCCATAGAGACTGTAGGTGAGGGCGGTGCGCGGAATCGAGAGGACCTGGCGCGCGGCGCCCGCAAGCACGGACACGTTGGCGAACATGCCGGGCAGCAGCTTGCGCTCCGGATTGTCGAGAGTGCCGCGCACGAGCAGCGTGCGGGTATCCTGCGCGACGCGCGCATCGAGCGAGGAGATTTTGCCCTTGAACACCTGGCCCGGGTAAGCGTCGACCGTGAGCTCGATCACCTGGTCGCGCTTCAGCTTGCCGATGTTCTGCTCAGGCATGGGGAAGTCGACCCAGATCGGATCCTGCGCCTGCAGCGTCACCATGGAGAGGCCGGGCGAGACGTACTGCCCCAGCTCCACGTGGCGGATGCCGAGCCGGCCCGCGAACGGTGCCAGGATCGTCTTTTGCGCGATCAGCGCCTTGATGCGGTTCAAGGCCGCGGCCGCCGAGTCGCGCTTCGCCAGCGCCGTGTCGACCGTCGCCTCGGACGTGACGTTCTTGACCAGGAGATCCGCCTGCCGCTTGTAGGAGACGTCGGCCTCCTTCAGGATCGCTTCGGCGCTCGCCTGGTCCGCCAGCTCCACCGAGATGTCGAGCTGCACGAGCTTGGCGCCCTTCTCCACATCCTGGTCGCTCTCGAAGCCGAGCCCGGTGACGATGCCCGCGACCTGAGGCGCCACGTCGACGCCCTGCGAGGCAATCAGCGTGCCGATGGCGGGAAGCCGCTCGATCCAGTCGTCGGTGCGCGCGGCCTCCGCCGTGATCGTTGCCGGCGGCGGCTGCTGCTTCGACAGGAAGCCCTTGATCATCGCAGGCTTGAACTGCAGCTGGAACCAGGCAAGCCCGCCCAGGAAGGCGCCGATGATGACGACGGCTATGATGAAACGCTTGATCATCGCTGTCCCTGACGTGCACGGACGGTCGCGCCCGTGCATCCCCAAAAGTCCGGGAGTCTTATCGGAACGAGAGTGCGCCGTCAGCCTCTTCTTCTGGGGCCGGACAGTGCTGCATCAGGTGCGGAAATTTATTTTCGCACAGGCGCACGACAGGTTGAAATTCGACCGGCGCATCACCAGCATGCACGCGGAAAGCGCGCGGCGCCGTTACCTTTTTGAACACCAGTATTGATGAGAGCTGAAGGTCGGGCCGGCGCGGCGCGCACACGGTAGCGAATTTGTTGGATTCGCCGGTGCGCTGCCGCGCCGGGCGCCGTGATACGCAAGACCAGACTCGCGGCGCATCCCGTCACTTAAGCGGAAAAGTGTTGCTACAAAGTGAGCGCCCGCGAGCTCACTCGCTGTCGACAGCGTCGCCCAGGAAGCGCTCCGTACGCGGACGCAGGAGCCAGCCGATCAGCGGCAGCAGGAGCCGATGCGGCAGCACGCGCAGGGCCGGCCACATCAGCTTGCTCAGCAAGCCCGGTACGACCACGCGGAAGCCCAGCACGTAGCCGCGGTAGGCGGAATTGGCGACGCGCTCAGGATTGAGCGAGAAGAGGAGCTGGCGGTAGAACGACATCTCCGATCCCATCGCCGCGTGAAAGCCGGTGTTGACCGGCCCGGGCGCGACCGCCGTGAAGCGCACGCCTTTGCCGGCGTTCTCCGCAGCAACGGCCTCGGTGAGCGAGACGACGTAGGCCTTGCTCGCGTAGTAGACCGCCTGGTAGGGGCCGGGCACGAGGCCTCCGAGCGAAGCCAGGTTGAGGATGCCGCCGCGGGCGCGCGCGAGCATGCCCGGCAGCGCATGGTGCATCAGGCGCGTCAGCGCGGCGACGTTGAGGTCGAGGAGATACTGGATGTCCGCTGGCCCGTGCTCCGCGAACGGACCGGCAAGGCCGATCCCGGCGTCGTTGACGAGGATGTCGGTGTAGTAGCCGCGCTCGGCAAGCCGCGCGTCGATCATCTGCGGGGCATCTGGCTCTGTGATGTCGAGGGGGATGGCCAGCGCATTGACGGCAAAGTCGCGCTCGATTGCGGCGGAGGCCTCCTGCAGCGGGCCGGGAGTGCGCGCAATGAGCGCGACGTCGCAGCCGGCTTTGGCGAAACGGCGGGCGATCGCACGCCCGATGCCGCGCGAGGCGCCCGTGACGACCACGGCGGGCCGCAGCACGGCAGCGGCGTCGAGAGCGGCCTGCGAGGGCTGCGCGTGGCGCGACATCCAGGCGTCAAGCGCGCGGCGCACTCCGCCGACGCGTGTCGGCGCGCGCGCGGTTGCGGTAGGGATGGGCAGTGCTGCCGGGATCGTCAGGGGAAGCGCCATGAGTGCTCGATGCGGCGGACGGGCACCGGTTCTAGCATTTCTGCCGTCGCTGGCCACCCGCGCCGACGAAGGCGGCGGCCGAGAGAAGGGCCAGGCCCGGAGAAGGTGAAGGGGCGGCAAGTATCGTCGGGATAGTTGCTATCACCCTCTTAGACGACATCGCTTATCCTCACGAACGAAGGCCATCATGCTCCGCATGGCTTGCCATCGCCATCGGCCGGATCATACTCGACGCCTTAGCATGAGAGGGCACCATGAGCAGGCTGCGCACGCATTCCGAAAATCACCTGGTGCGGCGGATAGGCTGGTTGAGAGCTGCCGTTCTCGGCGCCAATGACGGTATCGTTTCGACTGCGAGCCTCATTGTCGGCGTGGCCGCGGCTGCATCGAAGCAGAGCGACATCCTGCTGGCCGGAGTTGCGGGGCTGGTGGCCGGCGCGATGTCGATGGCGGCCGGCGAATACGTGTCGGTGAGCTCCCAATCCGACACCGAGAGGGCCGATCTCGCCCGGGAGCGCGAAGAGTTATCGGAGAACGTGACGTTCGAGCGGCAGGAGCTTGCCGACATCTACGTTAAGCGCGGTGTCGACCCGGAGCTCGCAAAGAAAGTGGCCCAGCAGCTCATGGCCAAGGATGCCCTTGGGGCGCATGCTCGCGACGAGCTTGGCATTTCGGAAATCACCACCGCGCGACCCGTGCAGGCGGCTCTGACTTCCGCCGTGACTTTCGCCACCGGAGCGGCCATGCCGCTGCTTATGGTCGTCCTGGCGCCGGCCGCTTACGTGACGCCGGTTGTCGCCGCTGCTTCGCTGATCTTCTTGGCTCTGCTCGGCGCAATTGGCGCTAACGCCGGCGGCGCAGATGTTGTGCGCGCTACGGTGCGGGTGACTTTTTGGGGCGCTCTCGCCATGGCCGCGACGGCCGGCATCGGTGCCCTTTTCGGGACCGCCGTGTAACGCTCCGCGCTCGCGAACGATGATCCCCAACACCATCAATGCTCAAGCGCTATTCAGCTGCGTCGAGAACTGCGCGGCTTGGCTTTGCGACCAGGTAGATGACGTATCGCGCAATAAGCCTGCCATCGCGAGTCCGTGCGACTTCTCCGACCCGTCTCATCTCCCGGAACCGAGACACAAGCTCATCCGACCGGTCCCGAGCATCCTCCGTCACGTACAGGCCCGGACTGGAAAAGAGGGATTCCTGAGGGCGCTCGAACGACAGCCAACGCATGGGCTCGTCGAACTGGAGTATGGGAATCGCGCCATCCGAGTGCACGTCTAGCTCGCTTGTGAGCGCATAGCTCGACGTGAGTATGTAGAAGGCTCCTTCCCGCCGAGCGACGCCTTCGACCTCTTGCGCCAAGCGCGACCATCCCGCCATCAACGAGGTCGGGTCTTTGGCCGCATCGAGCGGCAGCGGGGCAGCAATGGCTTGCAAGTATGCAATCGCAGCGATGCCAACCCCGGTCGGCACGGCCCACTTACGGCAGAACGCGATCGTCGAGCGCATCCGTTCCCCGAACTCGGATACACGATATGCTGCTTGGGCGCCGAGAACGGCAAGTACGGGATACGCGGGCGCGATCCAGTTGCCGTGCACTCTCGCGTGAAGGCTGTGAAAGATGAAGTAGAGCATCATAGGGGCGATGAGCGACACCAGGAATAATTCAGCGTCACGACCCTCGTTGCCGCGTCGGCTGAGCGCGAGCCAACAACCGGCGGCGGCTAGCACGAATACGAGCGGTGTCAGCAGCCCGATCTGGCTCGCGGCAAACTCGGCAACGTAGCGGATGCCCAGACCATCGACATCGGCTCGGCTGAATTGCTTAGCGAACGATGCCCAACCGTGGCGATAATTCCAGACGACGACCGGAAGAAATATCGCAAAGGCGAGGATTCCAGCGAGATATGGCTCGGGGCGCCGCCACCAGACGCGCATTCTCGGAACCGTGAGCATGGCGCAGGGAATCCCTGCTCCAAGCAACAGCGCCGTGTACTTTGACTGCAGGGCGAGGCCCATCGCGATGCCGACAACCAGCCACCAGCGTGCGTCGTTGCCGCGGTAAATTTGGGCGAGCGCATAAAGCGCGATCGACCAGAAGAACACTAGGGGCGTGTCGGGCGTCACGATGATCGCCCCTGCCGCGATCAGCAGCATCGAGCAATAGAGCAAGCCCGCCAACGTCGCGGCGGCGCGATTGGCGAAGAGGTGCCAGGACAGCAGGTAAACCACACCGGTGCCCGCAGCAGCAGCCAAGGTGCCAAGCGCGCGCACGCCGAACGCATTGCCGCCGAAGCACCACGTCGACAGGCGGATCCAAAGCGCCACCAGCGGCGGATGATCGAGGTAGCACCATGCCAGGTGCTTCGCCCAGAGTGCGTAGTAGGCCTCGTCGAACATGAGCTCGATGTGGGCATCGAGCCACAGCCGCACGACCAGCAGCGCCACCGTCAGTCCGATCAGGACCGATACGCGGCTTCTCTGTGCGCTGGCGTCCGGCGATCTCACGGACGGTTCCACACCAGTGCCGATGACCCCGCATAGTTCCAGACGGCGCCGACGAGGGAGCCGGCGATGCCGGCAAGCCACCAGACGGGACCCTTCGAATAAAGCCAAGATGAAACGCCGACGTTGCTCAAGGCGCCGACCGAGCACACGGCGTAGAAGCTCAGGAGAGCGGGAAGCATGCGCCAGCCGGTCACGCGCTGATCCCGGTAGGTCAGCATATTGTTCAGGAGAAAGTTGCTTGTCATCGCCGCGAGCGTTGCGACAGATTGCGCGCCCGCGAACGTCAGTCCCGCATTTAGCCCTTCGCTGAGGCAGAGGAGCTGCACCACCACGCCCGAGCCTCCGACGGCGAGGAAGCTGAAGAAGCGCTGCGGGACGGTCTGATGCGTTAGCTTCGCAAGAACGAGCGCGACGAACTCGAGCGCGATACGCAGATCGAACTTGCTGCTCCCGTTGAGCCGCGCGCGAAAGCCGTACGGGATTTCCACAATTGAGAGCTTCCGCCGTCCGGCCGTGGTGAGAATGTCGAACAGGATCTTGAAGCCCTCGCTCGACAGTTCCGGCGCAATCTGGTCGAGGAGGTCGCGACGCATCATGAAGAAGCCGCTCATGGGGTCGTGCACGGCGATCCCGGTGAGGCGGCGTCCCCACTGGGTAGCGACGCGGCTGATCGATTGGCGCAGCGCCGAAAATCCATTTGCCGCGCCGCCGCTCGCATAGCGGCTTCCGATCACAAGGTCGGCTTTGCCGAGCTGGAGCACGCTTAGCATCTCCGACAAGAGCTGTTCGTCGTGCTGGAGATCGGCGTCCATAACCGCGACGAACTCGGCCTGGCTGGAAAGCGCGCCCTCGAGGCAGGCGCCGGAAAGGCCGCGCCGGCCAACTCGTCGAATGCAGCGCACCCGGCTGTCGCGGCGACCAAGCTCCTTGGCGACTGCAGATGTCGCGTCGGGTGAGTTGTCGTCGACGAAGACGAGCTCCCACGCGATGCCCTCGAGCGCGGCGGCAACCCGTTCGACCAGGACAGGCACGTTGGCGGATTCGTTGAAGGTTGGCACAACGACTGTGAGGGTGGGCGACGGCCGCACGCCGTCCAGCGACTGTCGAATGTGGGAAATGTCCTCCGCCCGCCGTGTCGCGACGCGAATTGACGCGCAAGTCCGCTCCCAGCCGCTTTCCGCGACCGGCTTCTTTGGCAATCCGCTGTTTCGGTCTGTGCCGATCCGCTCCACGGTTCCCCGTCTCGATTCCGATGAGGCTGCGAACAGCCGAGCGACGCGAATGTCGCTTCCCCAATTGAGGGGTACCCTGAAGCCGGCGACTTACCGCAACATTACGCTTGCGGTCAGCGCGCTCGATCTCGATCATGCGGGATACAGGTGGGATCGCCGGGCGTGACGCTCGATACTTCATTCAGAATGTTGATTTCGGCAGCGCCCCTTCGCGACGGTGTGATGAGCGCAAAGAGGGCCGTCGAAATAGGCGCCGCCAAGCAAGACGAGTGAAAAGGTCGGGGCCGTCCCGCGTGGCGGTGTGTCAGGACTCCACGGCTCGCTCCCGGGGAAGCGCGCGAAAATGTGGCGCCTGCTGATCCGGGTGACGCTCCCGTACGGGGTGCTCAATCTCCCTCGACGCGGGTTCCGTAGGGCTAGTTGGCTGAAACTCGAGAGTGAAGACGGCTCCGCCGGGAGCGTCCGAGATCGAGATCGAGCCGCCGAGTGCCGCGACTGAACGCGCAACGATATCCATGCCGAGCCCGGCGCCGCCACCGCGATCGCGGCCCCCCTGCCAGAAGCGCTTGAAGATCAGCTCGCGCTCCTGCGGGGCGATGCCGGGTCCATGGTCGCTAACGCGCAGGGTCGCGGGCAGCAAAATTTCGATTAGAACGGCTGTTCCCGGTGCCGTGTGCCTTATGGCGTTTTCGACAAGGTTGCGTAATGCGCCCGCGAGCAGATCGGTGGACCCGTTGATGATCACGGGCCCGCTCGAGGGGGCGACCTCGATCGACTTGCCGGCGCCGACCGCGATCGGGGCAAGCTGAGCTGCTACCGCTCGTGCGACCTCGTTGAGCTCGACCACCTGGCCCTTTTCCAGCGCAACGACGTCGAGGCGCGCAGAATCGAGAAGCTGGTTGACGAGCCGCTGCATGGCGTCGATCTCCTGCTTCCACGCCACGAGACCATCGTGCTCAGGCAGGATGTGCGCATGCGCCTTGAGCACGGCCACGGGGGTACGCAGCTCATGCGCCGCGTCCGCGATGAATCTCTGTTGCGATTGGAACGCAATTTCGAGCCGGTCCAGTGCCCGGTTGACCGCGCCGACGAGCGCGTGGACCTCGCGCGGCAATCCCTCCTCCGGCAGCCGGGCCGACACCGCGCCGGGACCGATCGCCTCGGCTTGTGCGGCGGCACGCTGCAGCGGCCGCAACCCAATTCTCGCAACCAGGAGATTAGTGCCAAGCAAGCCGATGATGAAGGGCACCCAGATCCAGCCGATGTCCTTGATGAACTCTTCGAGCACGGAATCGAAGGCGATCTCGCCCTGCGGGACCGCGACCTGAATCCACACGGGCTTGGAGCCGTAGGTGCCGTGCAGCGTGAAACCGTAAAGCTTCGGGCCGTCGCTGCCCCCATCGGTCAGAAAGAAGTCGCGCTGGTCTGCATCGTCAATCGGCGCCAACGCGCCGGTGACTCCCGCCGAGCCTGCGAGCAGCACGCCGTGTTCGCTGACAATCGCGAACTTTCCTTTGCCCTGCTGAAAGCCGTCAGCAAGAAAGTCGGGAAGCTGCAGAGGTCGTCCTTCGGCGGCGCGGCGCAGGAGCTTGCTGATGACGCGGGCGTCGTTCTGCAAGGTCCGATCCCGGAATGCGGAGTTGGTCGCCACGAAGCGTTCGTAGATCAGTAGACTCGTCGCCGCCGCCGCCAGCAGCGAGACCGCCACGAGCCCCACGATCAGGCGGACCCAGATCGATTGGGCACGGGACTTGGCCGCAGGTGGGTTGGCAGCCGGCATGGCGTTACGTTGGGGCTAGCGTGAGCATGTATCCGACACCGCGCAGCGTATGAATATAAACGTCAGCGTGCGCCTCCTGCATGCGCTTGCGCAAGCGGTGGATCAAAACTTCGATCGCGTTCGAGGCAAGCTCCTCGCCGAAGGCGTAGATGGCCTCCTCGATTGCCGACTTGGGCACGACACGGTCGGCCCGGCGCAAAAGCAGCTCGAGCGCTCCGCACTCGCGCCGGCCCAGCTCGACGGGGAGGCCGTTGATGGTGAGCTCGCGCGTGTTGGTGTTGAGCGAGACGTTGCCCTGCGTGAGCTCGATGCCGAGTGCGGCGCCGGGACGCCGCAGCAGCGCACGTATGCGGGCGACGAGCTCGTCGATTTCAAACGGTTTGCGCAAGTAGTCGTCGGCGCCGGAGTTCAAGCCCAGCACGAGATCCTGCACGCCGTCGCGCGCGGTCAGGATGAGAACGGGCGTTTGGTCGAGACGCCGGCGTACGTCCGTCAGCCAGGCAAGACCGTCGATGTCCGGCAGTCCCAGATCGAGAATGATGGCGTCATAGGAGGTGGTGGAGATTGCCGCTTCCGCGTCCGCGCCGGTTTCCACGGAATCGACGGCGAACCCCTGGCCGCGCAACGCTACGCCCACGTACTCCGAAAGCCGTCGGTTGTCGTCGATGACCAGCAGGCGCACGAACGCTGTCCTCAATCGCGACGCCGAGCGCGCGTTTGCGTTGCGCGGGGAGACGTCAGCGAGGCTCTTGCAATTTGGATATGTTCCCCCGTTCATTCTGCCGCGTACGACGGGAATTCAGCCGGCTTTGCGACGGGGCGGAGTGCTGATTGCGGCGCTCCGATTACAGGAACATTACGTGGCGTGCTGAATGTCGGGATTGATGCGGGTCAATGGGGGTACTTCAAATCGAGACAGCCGAAAATGCCGCACTCGTTGGTTAGCTGCCCCGAGCCCGCGGCATTCGACTCGAAAAAGTCGATGGTCTCGACGCGCAATGTCTCCGAGCAGCTTCGCCGGCAATACACCCACCGGCCGTTGGGGAGCTGGACCCTCCAGCCGAGTGCCGCGCGGCGCACCTGGCCCCGCATCGTCCCGTTATTAAACCGGCTTTTTGCAATGACGAAGCCACCCGGATAAGGGTTGGGCGCGGTGCTTTGCGCGCTGCTGACCGGGCTGAAAAGCGCCGTGCTCGCGAACACGAAGGTGATGCCGGCGCTTTTCCCAACAAAGCTCATGAAACGCCACGCTTGCGATCACCGCATTGCCTTTGTGCGCGGCGCATCCCCCGAAAGCTTACTCCCCAACGAAGTACCACACTGCATTCCGGCGGTTGTTGCGCTTGGGCCACAAGCGCGCCACGAGAACGCTTTCCGGCGAGCGCGGCGGTCTGGTCGAAATACCTGCGTGCGCGGTCAAGCTTGGGCTCGGGCCATCTCCCGACTCGGTTTTCAAAAACGAGTAACGAAGTCGATTTTGAAGAGGTCGAGGGTGGCACCAACATCCCGATTTGGCGTCGGCAAGCTGTCGAACTTTGCGGAGCCCAAATCTATGTGTGCGACCTCGCCCCGCAGCGTGAGGTTGTTGCTCCAGACCCATTCGGCGCCGCCGCCGGCGGTCCATCCCGTAAGCATCTGGCTCTGCGAGACTCCGCTCAGCGCGTTCTTGATTTCGAGATTGCCGAAGGCCACGCCGCCCGTGCCAAAGAGCATCCAGCGGCCGAACGTGTAGCCGAGCCGTGCGCGCACGGTTTCATAATCTGAGAGGCGCGTGTTGATCCCGTTCTGCGGGCCCGACCCGTTGCTGTCGTACCAGGTGTAGAACGCGTCCCCGGCGATGCCGACGACGAAGTTGCCGATCTGGTAGTCGTAGTCGAGCTCGCCGCCGACGCGCCACCCTTTGGGGTCCCCGAGCCCGGCGGATCCGGCGCCGTTCAGGTTGAGCGTCTCGTACCCGAAATAGGGGGCGATGATAAATCCGCTCCAGCTGATCGGATTTAGCTCGTCGTCCGAGCTTGGCAAGAGGCTCGCCGCCTGCGCACTCGCCACGAGGAGCTTGAGCACGAGCGCAACTGACCCGTACTTCACCAATGATCGCATTAGACGTCCCCCGAAACCTGGTCATCAAGCGCAACCGTGACCACGTTCGGCTTACAACGTGATTACGTGGCGATCGCCGTGTTGTGAGACGTAACGTCGGCGTAAGCTCGCGCGGGGAAGCTCCACCACGGCGACCGTTCTCGCTCAGGCGATCGTCAAGGAAGGCGCCAAGTCGGTCGCGGCCGGCGCCAACCCGATGGACCTCAAGCGCGGCATCGATCTCGCCGTCGCAGCCGTCGTCGCCGAGCTCAAGAAGAACGCCAAGAAGGTCACCTCCAACGACGAGATCGCCCAGGTCGGCACCATCTCCGCCAACGGCGACACCGAGGTCGGCGCCAAGATCGCTGAGGCCATGAAGAAGGTCGGCAACGAGGGCGTGATCACGGTCGAGGAATCGAAGAGCCTCGAGACCGAGCTCGACGTGGTCGAAGGCATGCAGTTCGACCGCGGCTACCTCTCGCCCTACTTCATCACCAACGCCGAGAAGATGACGGCCGAGCTCGAAGACGCCTACATCCTGATCCACGAGAAGAAGCTCTCCGGCCTGCAGGCCATGCTGCCGCTGCTCGAGGCCGTGGTGCAGACGGGCAAGCCGCTGCTCATCATCGCCGAGGACGTCGAGGGCGAGGCACTCGCCACGCTCGTCGTCAACAAGCTGCGCGGCGGCCTGAAGGTCGCGGCCGTGAAGGCTCCGGGCTTCGGCGATCGCCGCAAGGCGATGCTCGAAGACCTAGCCGTCGTAAGCGGCGGCACCGTCGTCTGCGAGGACCTCGGCATCAAGCTCGAGAACGTCACGCTCAACATGCTGGGACGCGCCAAGCGGGTCAAAATCGATAAGGACGACACGACAATCATCGATGGCGCGGGCGCCAAGAAGGACATCGAGGCGCGCGTGAAGCAGATCAAGGCGCAGATCGAGGAGACGACCTCCGACTACGACAAGGAGAAGCTGCAGGAGCGGCTGGCGAAGCTCGCCGGCGGCGTTGCCGTCATCAAGGTCGGCGGCGCGACCGAGGTCGAGGTCAAGGAGCGCAAGGACCGCGTCGACGACGCGCTGCACGCTACCCGTGCCGCCGTCGAGGAAGGCGTCGTCCCGGGTGGTGGCGTGGCACTACTCCGCGCTATCAAGTCGCTCGAGGGATTGAAGGTCGAAAATGATGATCAGAAGGTCGGCATCAATATCGTCAAGAAGGCACTGCAGACGCCGGCCCGACAGATCTTCCAGAACTCCGGCGAGGACGGATCGGTGATCGTCGGCAAGATCCTCGAGAACCCCAAGTACGGTTACGGCTACAACGCCCAGACGCTCGCCTACGGCGATCTCGTCGCCGAGGGCGTCATCGATCCAACGAAGGTCGTGCGCTCAGCATTGCAAGGTGCGGCTTCAGTCGCCGGTCTTCTGGTCACCACTGAAGCGATGGTGGCCGAGCTGCCGAAGAAGGAGTCCGCACATCCTCCGATGCCCGGCGGCGGCATGGGCGGCATGGACTACTGAGACTAGAGAGCCCCGGCCATCGCGCCGGGGCTCTTTCGTAGCGCTTCACCACCAAGATTTCAAAGCCGCCTATCGCGCCGATGCATCAGGGTAATGGTGAAGTCCTAAGGGGCAGCGACATTGACTATGAAAGCCCGCTTAGGGTCAAATTCGAAAGATGCGCGCATGTCTGCTGCACGTCCGCTTCACGCCGCTCAGCGGACGAATGTTGAGGCGACTCTTAACATCTGCGTTGGGCCATAAGCGGACATCCCCCACCCCTCTGCGGGACGCGCGCCGCTCTCCAGATCGTTCACAGAGATTGAGCCTAGTTCAACGATAGCTGTGGTGGCCGCAGACTAATCACTCACTCAATGAGCCGACGACCTCCCCCGAATCTTGCTCTTTTCAATCGGTGCGTCGTACCTGGGCGTCGAGTCTTTGGCAGGCTTCCACAATCTGTTCCGGATTATATGGTTTGCCGAAAAACAAGCTTCCTTCAACGCGCCGCAAGGGGTCGGATGCGTTGGCAGAGGCATAGATAACGGGCAAGTTGGGCTTGGCCGCGCGGGCAGCATGAGCAACGTCCCACCCGGTCATGGGGCCCGCGAGCTGGATATCGGTAAGGACGACATCCACTTCCCGATCAGCCAGAAGAGCGAGAGCTTCCTCTCCAGTCGCGGTCTCGACCACCGTCCACCCGCTCTCTTTAAGTTCATTGACAATGTTATTACGCACGAGCCACTCGTCCTCAACGACGAGGGCGACCCGTGTCGTCGGGTAGGCACGCATCGTGCCTCCTGTTCCAGGGCTGCAGGGAGGCCAATCCGGGGTGTTTCTTATGCTTGTTGCTTCAAACACGGACGGCCAGACCCGGTAAACAGCACTGTTCGCAAGCAGGTTCCATGCAAATGTCCAGAATCGGACATTTGTCACGTTCGGTCGGTGTTTTCGTGTTACTGTGCTTGATCGTCCGCCACTGTTCAGGGCGCGGACGGCTAGGAGATGCGCAGCGCTCTTGCCCCTACGAGGGAAGAGCAATGGTACCCAGCCAAACCAATCTCATTCTGTCGCGCCTGACCGACAGCGATTTCAAACTCATAGAAGCCGACCTCGAGGACGTGGACCTGCCGGTCCGCAAGATCCTGGAGCAGCCGCACCGGCGGATCGACAGCGTCTATTTTCCCGAGCGTGGCTTTGCCTCCGTCGTCGTCAATGGAGGGGAGAAGGAGCCTATCGAGGTTGGCATCATCGGCCGTGAGGGCATGACCGGGCTCGCGGTTCTGCTCGGCCACCAACGTCCGAAGCACCAAACTTACATGCAGGCGGCGGGCAACGGGCGCAGGCTCAAAACCAGCGTCCTGCGCAAAGCCATCGAGAAACGCGCGACCTTGCATCGTTCGCTGCTCCGTTACGTCAACTACTTCCTCGACCAGGCCGCGATGACAGCACTCGCTAACGGCCGCAGCACCATCGAAGAGCGCCTTGCCCGCTGGCTGCTTATGGCCGACGACCGGATCGAGGAGGACGAGTTGCCCCTGACGCAGGAGTTTCTCGCCATGATGCTTGGTGTGAGAAGGCCCGGCGTCACCGTGGCCGTGCAACTGCTGGAGCGAAAGGGACTGATTGAAAGACAGCGCGGGTCCATCGTGATTATCGACCGCAAGCGGCTGGAGAAGCTGTCAAACGGAACCTACGTCTCCGCCGTCTACAACTAGCTCAGAAGGGGTCAGCGTCATGACATCTTGGATGACGAGTATGCGCACCAGCCAGCGGCGGGACGCTATTACGCCGGATGCACTCATCAATGATCTCGTCCCATTCGCCGCAATCGGAGATGCGCTCGCGCAGGCCATCGTGGATACGGTGCGCGAGCCGCTGCTGGTGCTCGACAAGGAGCTACGCGTCATCGCCGCCAGCCGTTCCTTCTACGAGACGTTCCAGGTGGACCGCCAAGAAACCCAGGGACGGCTACTCTACACATTGGGCGACGGCCAATGGGATATCCCGGCGCTGCGGTCGTTGCTGGGGAAGATCGTCCCGGATGGATCGGTGCTTGAGGCCTTCGAGGTCGAACACGAGTTCCCCAAGGTTGGTCGTCGCATCATGCTACTCAATGCGCGGACGGTTATCTCCCAATCCAACGCGCATACGGCGCTCTTGCTAGCCATCGAGGATATCAGCGAGCGCCGCGAGACGGAGCGTGAGTTACAGCATCTTTTGCGTCAGAAGGAACTGCTGCTTGAAGAGATGCAGCATCGCATTGCAAATAGCCTGCAGATCATCGCAAGCATTCTCCTTATGAAGGCAAGAACCGTTCAATCGGAGGAGACGCGGGGCCACCTGCAAGACGCTCACAAGCGGGTAATGTCGGTTGCGGCCGTCCAGCAGCACTTGCAGGCATCCGGCCGCGGTGAGGCTATAGCGGTCGGTCCCTATCTGTCGAAACTATGCGAGACACTCGCGCAATCGATGATCGGCGAAACCCGCCCGGTAGCGCTTGAAACCAAAGTCAACGGAGGATCGGTCGTGTCCAGCGAGGCGGTGAGCCTTGGTCTCATCGTCATCGAAAGCGTCATCAACTCGCTGAAGCACGCGTTTCCTGTGGACAAGACCGACGGGCGTATCGTTGTGGCTTACGATACCAGCGGGTCTGGCTGGACACTGTCGATTGCCGATAACGGCGTCGGAAAGCCGCACGAGGGCGCGGCCGACGCAAAGTCGGGCCTTGGCACGAGCATTGTGCAAGCGTTGGCAAACGAACTCGATGCTAAGGTCGAAATGGCCAGCGACCAATACGGCACCACCGTCTCCATTAGTCACGCGAACTCGACACCGAGTGTTCTTCCCGCCTGAGCCTTGAGTCCGATCTGATCGAGCGACGCTAAGTGGTGGGCCGTCGACGACCTCGCGCGGTCGATCACATGGAGCTCCCGTTGACCGCGCTCAGAATCCATCACAGGACAACCTATCGCTACCGTCTACCGGTGAGCCTCGGACCGCATCGATTGATGCTTCGCCCACGCGAGAGCCGCGATCTTCGCCTGATTTCGAGCGATGTGGCGGTGACGCCCCCGGCGGTCGTGACCTGGGCTCACATCCTGAACCAGCTTGAGCAGAAGGGTGGTTCACTTGGAAAATCCGAGCGTGGGATTGCGGCCCTAATCGGAGCTTCGCGACCAACGGTCCGGCGAGCAATCAATGGTTTGGTCATTGCCGGTTTGATCGCAGCTGAGGCTTCGCGGAACGGGACTATGCTGAGGCTCGTAAGTTGATTTCGCCGGTTTCTTATCCTCTGAGGGCCGAGCGCACAACGGAGGATGGCAGTGAACTTGAACAATCTGGCCAAAGCAGACCTGACGCAGACCTCCACTGCCCGTGACGATACGTTCGACCGTCGTTCCCACGATGGTCGATGATCAAAGCCGCTCCTCATTTCAGTTGACTCATTTGGGCAATAACCCGCACAAGATAAGGATTAGCAGCTGCCAACCGCTCCGATGGCCGCTTTTACCTTCTCACGGGTCGCTGCATCGTCCGTAGTTTGGGCCTGAACCACCTGAACCACAGGGTCTTCCTCGGGCTCCCTGTTAAGCGTCTGTCGGCTTGCCGGCGATATGGCTTTCAGTCGCGCTTCCCGAGACGGCCTGAACCAGCACGAGGCTAAGTGCGCTACCCAGCTCCAATGCGAGCACGCCGACCAGGATGAGAAGCTCGGTCAGCAGGCTCGGCTCGACCTTCACTCCGAAGATGGCGAGGTAGGTTGCCAGGGCGGTTGCGCCGGGATCCGCAGTCTTCGCAACGGGCCCGCTCGCCATCGCTGCTTCAGCTTCGCGAATGGCTTGTTCGAGCTGGCCACGTCGCTGACTGCGCGCTTGCTCCGCCTTCCACTCGACGACCTTCGGGCACTGCTCCCGCGTGAACTTGCCGTCGATGGTCATACACCCGCCAGCGCGCGGATCGATCAGCACACCATCGATGAGGGATTGCAGCTCTGCGGAAGGGCGTGCGGGCGGTAGTCCGTCTAGCTCAAGCTTGGCCCGCTGGTACTGGTCGCGAGCACTGTTTGCGACGTTGGACTCCGCCGCACGCACTGCAATTCTGTCACTGCGCATACTCGCCCACAAGCTCAATTCGGCTGAGAGCGAGTAGGAGATTGCAACGACGCCTAAGAGTGCAACCGCAACTCCTTGGCAGATGCGCGACGATCGAAAAGCGTCGAATGCCGCTGCGACGCTGAACGGCTTAGCCAGCTCGCAGACCGATCGCCATTGCGATGCTGAGGACGGCGAGAAGCGTTCCTTGCTCGGCACCGAGGGAGCCAGCGTAGTACGCGCCGAAGCCGGCCGACGCGATGATCAGCGCCGACGCAGCGAGTTTTGCGAGTGCAGGAGCTAAGGGCTTGGATGAAGTCGCGCCAACTAAGCGCTTGAGGCGACTCGCGCCAATTCTGGAGTCTTTACAACTAACGTTCGTGGTGCTCTGATTGAGCATGGGTTTCAGTCCTTCTAAGGAGGATTGAGATCAAGAGCCTCGGTCGCGCTTCCAACGCTTCCGGGGCTCGCTCGTTTTTAGTGGTGGTGGGTGCCTTCGTCTGTTCTGTCTTTCGGCGTTTGCTCCGTTTGTTGATCGCTTCAGGTAAAAGCTAGCTCGGCGCACTGACAATTTCGTCAACGGGCCGTAATCCCACGCCGAAAAATCATCTCAGTATTCGGCTGACACGACCATCAATTTCCGCGTTGTACCGACTCCGAGCGCCACTTTGCTTCGCGCGACCTAAGCGCGGCATATGGGCGGTCTCCCTCGTCTTCCGGCCTCCCCTCCCGACCCGCAGCGCGTTTTGTGCCGAAGGCACGCTACTCGTGCCGGATCGATCATCGCGCCGGCCCTCCTATTAGGTCCCTCGGTAGCAATACTGAGGTAATGGTTGCGATACGTCCACAATCGCACTTGAGCGATGACTAAGCCTCCAGCGGATTCGGCGTGGAGCGGATGCGGCGTACTCCGTCGGCCAGATATCCGAGAGATGCGCGAGGCTGGCGGCTCTTGAGCAGCAGGGATTCAGCACTGAAATGGACTGCCATGCTCCTCGTCTGGGCCACGCCTGCGCTATCCCATGACCTGAGGACGGCATGTTGCCACGATCTCGAGGACGTTGTTTCAGAACTTGAGAGCACCGTAGCGGCCAAAGGCAACAGCAAAGTGCGCCTCAGCGTCTCGGGTTGGATCAACGAAGCGTTGTTTGCGTGGGATGATGGCATCCAGCGAGGGCTTTACGAGGGTACCAACCTCATTGAACAGCCTCGGTTTCGCTTCACCGGTGACGTGCAGATCGCTCACGAACTGTTCGCCGGTTACCTTCTCGAAGTCGGCATCGAGGGCACGCCATCCAATCAATGGAACCAGAATACCGACGTGTCGCAAAATGCCGATCCGACAAAGCAGGACGGCGCCACAGCGGTTAAGAAGAGCAGCTGGTTTCTCAGGAGCAGTGGGTTCGGGCAACTCGCCGTTGGTCTGAACGCCATGGCGACTTACCATCTGCTCGACGACGCAGACGCCTCGCAAACGCGCTATGCCTCAGACGCCGACGCCATCGGCGTTTACATGTCGGCTTTCTTTATTCGGAGCGGAGGAAATCTCGTCGGCACTCCTGCACTCAAATGGACGGATGTCCTACGCGGGTGGAAGAACTCCACGCCGGGACAGGGCGACCTTCGCGACGTGATTCGTTATGATTCTCCGAAGCTGAACGGGTTCGTCGCGAGCGCGTCTTGGGGTGAGAAGTCTCTGGGGGACGTCGCTTTGGGCTACGATGATGTTTTGGGTGACTTCCACCTTGTTGCGAGGGCCGGATATGGTTCAAGCGGCAATCCGGGCACCACTGTAGGCGGCGCATCTCCAGGCGTAGTCGCCGCCTACGTGGCAGGTGGCTCGCCGTGCATTTCAACAACTTCGAACTTCACGTCGTTGCCCGGTTTCCATTGTGCATGGGGCGGTGCGGCGGCCACCCTCCTGCATAGCCCGACGGGTTTGTACGTGTACGGCGGGCGAGGAGAGCAGTTCACTGTCTCAGATCATGCATTCGTGCCGGGAACCGTTTTTGAGCATACGAGCGATTTCTGGATTATCCAGCCGGGCATCGAGCGCGATTGGCTGCCCCTCGGCAAAACCACCCTCTTTGGCGAATATCGGCAAGACGATCCGGGCTCGAACCCCGGCAAAACCGTTGACGCAAGAGTCAACTTTTGGCAGGGCGGCGTGGTGCAGAAGATAGACGCTGCCGACGCGTATGCCTATTTGCTCTATCAGCAGGGTGGCGGCGAGATCACAGGTAATGCGGTCACCGCCGCATCGGGTGCCGCCCCCAACGGGACGACGAGCTTGGATAAATTCAGGGAGGTCATTGCAGGAGTAAGGATCAATTTCTGAAGGTTAAATTCCATCCTCGCCGTCAATTCCGCACGTATAACCTTGACACCGCTTTGCCTCACGCGACGCGGACGCAGCCTTTGTACTCTTTGCAGATGCCTTTATGTCGTCGGCACGTCGTAAAAACTCCGTAGCCTCCGCCGAGCGTTGCGTCGCATTCAAAACTTGCCCTAAACCAGCCAGATCTCTCGCTACCTGCATGCTCTGAATTCCGTAGTTCTTTTCATCGAGAGCGAGAGCTTTACGGTAGCACGTCTCGGCATCCGCCAGGTGGCTGGTTTCCACGAGGATCTGCGCCTGGAAGTTAAGTGCAGGGCCGATCTCGAGGACGGCGCGTCCGGTTTGATGCTGCATGTCTTCCAGGATGTCGATGACACGCTGCATGAGCGGTTCCGCATCGGCGCTGCGGTGCCACACTTTAAAGAATTTAGCGAGATTTTTGAGATCGCGGGCCACAGTGGGATGCACTGGCCCAAAGCTGGTTTGATCGATGGCCAATGCACGGTTGATCAGGGACTCGGCCTCAGCCGGACGATTTGTGTCCCTCAAGACTTTCGCAAGGTTGTTGAGCACGGTCGCCACGTTCGGGTTCTGGGCTCCCAACACTCGCTCATCGATGTCTAGCGCCCGGCGAAAAAGAGCTTCGGCTTCTTCGTGCTTTCCAGATAATCGCAAAGACTCGGCGAGATTATTGAGATTGACCGCGACGCTTGGATGCTCGCGGCCGAGTTCTTTTTCGTTGAGCTCGAGCGCGTGCCGGTAGAGGGTTTCGGCTTCGGTTGCGCCATCCCGCGGCAGCCCGGCCGCGAGATTGCTGAGGGCGCTTGCCAGATCAGAATTTGACCCACCTGGATTTTCACGGCGAAGGTCCTCAAGGATTGCGATGGCACGACGTTGCAAGGTCTCGGCGTCATCGGCCTTGCCTTGGTCCCTGAGCAGGACCGCGATGTTGTTCAGATCGCGGGCAACATCACGATGCTGTGGCCCAAGCATGCGCTCGTCGATGGCGAGAGCGCGCACATAAAGCTTCTCGGCTTCAGCGCCCCTTTGAGAGGATTGCAGCAGGCTCGCAAGATTGTTGAGATGGCGCGCCACGTCGCCGCTGTCAGCGGCACCAGTTTCATCGATAGCGAGCGCACGACGAAAGGCAGCTTCGGCCTCTTGAGCGCGATTGGCGCGAACGAGATATTGGCCATAGTTATTCAGGGCCGTTGCGACGGCGGGGTCCGTTGCCCCTTTCATCCGCTCAGCAAGTTGAACCGCGTAGGCTGCCACGGGCAGTCCTGCCGCATAGCGACCAGCGGCATAAAACTCGACGGTAGTTCGATTGACCGCATCGAGACTTGGATCGCTTTCGGCGAAAGCAGGCACAGAGATGCAGACCGTAAGAACGAGCGTCTGAGGCAACCCGCGAATGATCATCTCGCCCTTCAAGCAAGAGGTTGTCGCCGCCGCTATCCATAGCCTACGCAAGACGGAAAATGTGGCAATACAGTACTTCTACGGAGGGCGTCTCGACCGAAGGGATGCACTAACCTTCTGCGGCAGGCAGCGCCATCGACGGCAAGTCTCCGCGAACTGTTCTCAGCTGTTTGCCGGTCCCAGCCAACCACTGTTGCATCCTCGGCACCATTCCCCAAAATGTTTTGAGGAGTCGTGCTGCCCAATATTTCGACGATCCATTGATCTGTCGATTAATCAAACTGCTATCGAGGATATTTGTCTCCCCTCCGTACGATTACGGAGGCAAGGAGACGGAGGCAAATAGTAACACGTTTGTTAAACGCGCCTGTTCCGGTGCCCCTCGTCTTCGCCGAAGGATCAGCATCCGGTCGGTGTTGGGCGTGTCTCAGTAGATTTAGGGGGGTCCGATGTTGCTTAAAAGCTTCGCGATCATCGTCGGCGTAAGCTCGACTTTAGCTATGCTGGGACTGCCAGCTAACGCTGAAGATGCGGATGTCCAGCAATTGAAGCAAGAAATGGCCGCGCTGCAAAAAAAACTGAACGTGTTGGAAAAGCAGGTCGAAGTAAACCACGCACAAGAACAGGCGGCAGTGCGCTCCTACGAGACCCTGACTTCGGGAAAAGACGGCGGAGATCCGTGGAAGCCCTTTGGCGTTAAGATCACGTTCGGGGGCTACGCGGCGCTGGAAGGTGTGTTCAGGGACAAGGACCAGGCAACTTCCATCGGATCGGCATTCCAGAAGATCCCATTTGACAACCTGCAGCAAGCCCACGTCAACGAGTTGCGGGCCACGGCGCAGCAAAGCCGCCTCACACTCCTTGCCGAGGGGAGCATCAACGACCATGAGAAATATGCCGGCTTCATAGAGTTCGGACTTTCTCGGTGCTGCCGGGACTGCGAATTCAGTCGAGTCCAACAGCTACACGCCGCGGCTGCGCCAGTTTTACGGCACTTATGATAACACCCGCGACGGGTGGCACTTCTTGGCCGGCCAATCGTGGAGCCTGGTCACGCTGTTCAAGTCGGGTCTGATACCTCGCCAGGAAAACGTTCCGTTGACGATCGATGCCCAGTACGTTCCGGGCTTTGATTGGTTGCGCAATCCGGAAATCCGCATCGTCAAGGACTGGGATAAGAAGGTCTGGCTCGGCATCGAAGCCGCAAGTCCGCAAGCGGTCTCTACGGGCGCCGCGCCTTTCGGGGCGGGGGGCGTCCTCAGCACCTTCAATTGCAACTCGCAGTTGGACCCCCAGACAAGCTGTTCTTTGGACTTCATGCCGGATGTCACTGTGAAGTTGGCCGTCGATCCGAGTTGGGGTCACTATGAGATATTCGGGTTGGCGCGGGGGTTCCGCGATCGCATCATTCCCGGAGGAAGCACCGCAACGACCTCAGGAACGAGCGCCCGTAATGATGAAGCTGTCGGTTTCTCGGGTGGTGGCGGTATGATCTTGCCGATCTGGGGCGACAAGCTTCAGTTGCAAGGGAATGTATTGTACGGCCAGGGTATCGGCCGCTATGACGCAGCCCAGTTGGCTGACTTCACCTTCAATGCAGATGGATCAGTGGCCCCGCTGACGGGGTTTTCCATCATGGCGGGCCTAACTTCGCATAATGCCATAAAGGACGTAGACCTCTACGCCTATGCTGGCGAAAACCATGTGTTTAATCACATTTCGGGCGCATTCGGATTTGGTAATCCGGCATCAAGTTTCACCAATGTCGGATGCGGTATTTTAGGGGGAGCGTGTGCCGGCACCACCTCCGCCTTTAACGGCTCTACCACCCTCGGCCTGGGCCAGATCCAAGACGTGTGGCAGGTCACCGGAGGCTTCTGGCATAGGTTGTATGACGGGGATAAGGGCGTAGTCGCATGGGGCCTGTCGGACTCCTTCACAGTGGACACGACCCCGGACTTCGGCCCGGCCAAGGGTGGTGCGGCCCATGCCGATATGAACGTCGTCATGTCGTCGTTCCGCTACTATCCCAAATATGGGACTCTGATTGGAACCAATCCGTAACGTGCGAATAGTCACCCTGTCCGCTTACTCCCATCAGGCAGGGCGAGCGGAGTTGGCTTAGAGCCGGCTCCGCGTCGCTTCAGAACAATGCGTTTCCGCTGCTCCGAGCCTCTCAAACCGATCTTGTGCCGCCTCAATTCGCATACCGTTGACCAGGCCTCCGTTGTGAACAAAGGCTGCGCGCCAGAAGCTTCGCAGCGATGCTGTCGTTCCTCTACTACCCAAAAGTCGGCACCCTGGTGGGAAGCACTCCCCAGCAGTTGATCAGAACCGCTTCGGTTGACTCTCGCGTGGCGGCGGCTTCTCGGTGAGAGAGTGCCGCCGCCGACGCATTACGACGTCCGCAGCTTTCATTCCGTATCACTACCGAGGGTGCGTAACCTCCGCCGTCCCGCCGACGATTTCGACCGGAATTTCGGTCCTTTCCTCACAGCCCTAACGTCTGTCCGTCGCAACGTCAGCAAGTGGCTGAGGAAACGGTCATGACAATCAAAACTCTGGGCTTGATCTCGTTTTGTGTCGTCGCTCAATGCGGAAGCGCGATGGCGCGCCCCCATTGCGACGACGGAGGCTTCGCGCTCGTGCACGGCCAATGGATTTCCAGTCAATGGTGTCAGGAGGAACTGGCCGCACAAGTCTCCCGCAAAAGCAGGTGGGGCTACTCGGCCGCGCAACTGCACAATAGCCCCGCAGCTATGGACGAGTTTTGCCGCGGTAATGCCGACATCCGGTTCACCACCGCATGCGCCCCCTACAAAGACTAGAATGCCGGCGAACGGCGGTGCTCAAGATGGATCACGAGATTCCTGAAGGCGCATCGCCAGCCGCACCAGTTCGGCGATGTTGCGCGCTCCCGTCTTCTCCATGACCCAGGCGCGGTAGGTCTCAACGGTGCGGGGGCTGATCTGGAGGTTCTGCGCGATCTCCTTGTTGGAAAGCCCTTTGACGGCCAAATCCATGACCTGCCTCTGGCGGTCGGAAAGCTCGTTGACGCGAGATGCTAGGCGTTGAAGTTCCCGGTCCTCGGCGAGCCTGTTGTGCGCCTTGTCGATTGCTGCCTTGATTGTCTCAATGAGACGATCCGGAGAAAACGGTTTCTCCAGAAAGTCATGTGCTCCCGCCTTCACGGCGGAGACAGCCATGCTGATGTCGCCGTGTCCTGTGATCAGAATAACTGGCACGACTGACTTGCGTTTTTGCAGCTCAGCCTGGAGCTCGAGACCGGACATGTCCGGAAGGCGAACGTCGCAAACGACACAGCAAGCGTTTTCACGGTCTCTGTGCGCAAGAAAATCCTCTGCCGACGTGAACGTACGCACCTCAAAGTCGTAGCGGCTCAGCATCATGCGTAGTGAGTCGAGCACGGCCTCGTCATCGTCGATAACAGCCACCATCAAACCATCGTTCATGACGAGGCTCCTGACCGTAACCGCAGAGAGACCTGGGCGCCGTCCGGGCCTCCACCAATCATCAGCTCCCCTCCGTGGCTCTCAACGATGGTTCTGCTGAACGATAACCCAACACCCAAGCCGTCTTCCTTGGCCGAAGCGAGTAGCGCCGGCCGCCTGATGTCAAATTCCGGTGGAAAGCCGGGGCCATTGTCAGAGACCGTGATCTCGACCTCGCTGCCGTGCTTGGCATTGCGAGCGTGCAATGACAGATACTTGTGTCCAGACGTGTTAGCCGACATGGCTTCCGCCGCGTTCGAAATCAGATTGATGAGCACCTGCTCGATCTGCAGCTTGTCGATCATGATGCGGCGTGTATCGCGCTCGATCGACACTGTCACGTCGACCCCTTCGCGCTGCAGGGTTGGGGAGATTAACCCTAGTGTTTCGCGAAATACTTCGTGTACGCTTTCGGACCTGATCTGCGGACGCCCCCGTCTCACAAGGTCGCGGAAACTCTTGACCACGGCATCGGTTCTTTCAACTTGGGCGGCCACCTTGGTCGCCGCCTCGATGGCCATGGCGCGGTCGCCTTTGCCGTCTTCCAAGTATTGCTGAATGAGCCGGTTGTAATTCGCGATCGCTGTCAGTGGCTGGTTGATTTCATGCGCGATGGCGGTAGCAAGTTCACCAGCGCTACCGAGGCGGAAGATCTCGGCCCCGGATTCCTGATTGCGGCGCAGCTGCTGCTCGACGCGCCGGCGCTCTGACACAAGACCGCCTATCGCCAAGCCCGTGAATGCGAGCACGAGCATCAGCCCCTGGAAAGCAGCAAGGTTGCCGGATTGGTCGCCCAGTCTCGACAGTGCGGCAATCAGGCCAATCTGGGTCAGCAAAAGTCCGTAGGTCGTTCCTTGGAGACCGTGCCGCAAGGCAATCCAAATAACCGGAAAAAACACGACGTTGAAGAGCCGGAAGTGTGGGAGCGATGGAAATCCGAAGGCAAGCACCAGAGCGGCGAGGATCGATGCAGCCTGCATGAAATTCTCAAACGTGGGACGCGGAAGCCTCCCCGCGGAGCGCAGCAGCAACAGGAAGGGCGCTATGACTGAAATGCCGATGAGGTCAGCCGTCGCGAACTGGAAGATCGCAGCGCCCGCTTCCGCACCTGGAAGAATCCCGGTGGCGACGAGCAAAGCTGCGTAGCCGCACGCTATCAAGGACGAACTGATTATAGCCGTGGCTTCCAGCAGCCTTACGTCGCGGAAGGTGGAGAGGCGTGCATCGAACCGCAACTTCGGATTGGCGAGCGATGTGAGAGCGAGAGCGTATCCGCCACCGATGATGATGGGCGCGAACATCTGGGCGGCGATCGGAAAGTCGTTGCCGCGCACAATGATGTCTGCAGCAGCCACAGCCAACAGCATAAAGGGCCAGATGCGCTTGCCGAGCAAAAAAAAGGCCGCGAAGCTGAGACCGGTTTCCGGGCCCCAGGGGACAATTCCATAAGGCGTGGCAGCAAAGGCGAGGCTGAGCCAGACCATCGCGACGTAGGCCATCACGTAGGCCGGTCCCACAAGCCATAGCGGTTGCGACTGCATATCCGGCATTCGATTTGCAATCGCTTCTGATGTTGCGGCCACCCGATACTTCATATCTTTCCACTCGACGGGGCTCTGCCACTCCGCACGGGTACGGAGGGTTATGTACCGGGTGGCCCTTCCGCAGGCACACGGCCGGAATTCTAGTGCGTGCTCTGACTGCTATATCGGCTGAGCTAACAGGGGCAATGTGCCTTTGATCATAGGGGGTTGCGGCACATTGGTTTGCGGGGGCTCTCGCATGCGCAGCACTCGTGCCGCTCCTGCGGCGCCGTAGGCCACGCTATTCAGCCGCAGACCGGCAAGAAAGACAAACGCTGATGTCGCTACCGCGCTTTTCGCTCGGCCATCCTCACACGATTGCGGCGGTCATCGTCCTGGTCTGCCTGCTTGGACTGGGCGCCGTCTGGCGCATGCCGGTCGATATCTTTCCGTCGATCGATATTCCGGTCGTCAGCGTCGTGTGGACCTACAACGGCATGAGCGCCGAGGAGATGCAGGACAGGATCCTCATCAAGCACGAGCGGCAGATGGCTTCGCTCGTAGACGACATCGGGCGCATAGAAGCCAACAGCTACACTGGCGTAGGTGTGATCAAAGTCTTTCTGCACGAAGGGGCCGACGTCAGCCGGGCCGTCTCGCAGCTCGCGAGCTGCGCCCAGACCGTGCTGAAGAGCATGCCGCGCAATATTACGCCGCCACTGATCGTCCGCTACAGCGCCACCGACGTGTCAGTCATCCAGCTGAGCCTCGCCAGCCGGTATTTGCCTGATCAACGGCTGACTGACATCGGACAGCAAATTCTGCGTCCAAACCTTGCCGTCGTCCACGGAGCGCAGGTGCCCTATCCCTACGGCGGCAAGCCGAGGCTGATCATGGTCGACCTCGATCAGCAGGCGCTCCAAGCGCGCGGCTTGACTCCCTCGGAGGTGGCCGACGCGCTGCAGTTGCAAAACGTCATCGTTCCCGCCGGCGACGTGAAGGTCGGGCAAAAGGACTACGCCGTCGCCATCAACAACACACCGCATCTTTTGTCAGCCATCGAAGATTTTCCGATCAAGCAGATCGATGGAAAGACCATCTTTGTGAGAGACGTCGCCCACGTTCACGACGGCAGTCAGGTCCAGACGAACTCCGTCAGCCAGGACGGCGTCGCGGGGGCCCTTATGCTTGTCCGTAAGACTGGAAGCTCGTCCACGCTCGATGTCATCAATGGCGTCAAGGCCGCGCTGCCGGATCTTCGCAGGCTGATGCCGGCCGGCGTTTCCATCAAGCCGATCTTCGATCAGTCCATTTTCGTCAAGGCCGCACTCAACAGCGTCATCATGGGCGGACTGATGGCCGCCGGTCTGACCGCGCTCATGATCCTTCTGTTTCTCGGCAATTGGCGGCTCACCCTCATCATTCTTGCCTCGATACCGCTCTCGATCATAACAGCCCTCCTCTTGCTCTACATAGGAGGCCAAACATTGAACACGATGACGCTCGGCGGCTTTGCGCTCGCCGTCGGCATTCTCGTGGACAATTCGACCGTCGTTATCGAGAACATCGAGCGGCATATCGGACTTGGAGAGGGCGTCGAGGAAGCGATCCTCTCGGGCACGGCCGAGGTCGGAGTTCCAACTCTTTTGTCGACACTTGCGATCAGCGTGGTGTTTGTTCCTGTTTTCCTGCTCACGGGGACGGCCAAGTATCTCTTTTCGCCGCTTTCGCTCTCGGTGATCCTTTCGCTGTTCGCGAGCCTGGTGTTGTCCTTCACGCTCGTTCCCGTGCTCTTCAAGTACTTGATCAAGCCCCACCCGACGCACGAGCCCGAAAGCCCAATCGCTCGCAAGACCCGAAATCCCTTCTCCGCGATTCACCACGGCTTCGAGCACGGTTTCAGTGCGTTTTCGCGAAGGTTATCGCAGTTCCTTGGCCTGGATCGTCAATCGGCCCTTCGCGCCGTGCGTATTCTTTTCGCTTCTGGCGATTGGGACCTGGTTCCCGCTGCAGACACTTGGCATGGACTTCTTTCCGGCAGATCGACGCCGGCCAGATGCGTCTTCATGTGCGCGCTCCGCCGGGGACGCGTCTTGAGCAGACCCAGAGCTATTTCGCCAAGGTCGAGGAGGCGGTCAGGCGCATAGTCGGGAACGATCAGATCGACGTCATCCTGGACAATATCGGCCTGCCCTACAGCGGCATCAACGTCGCGCTCAGCGACAGCGCAACCGTGGGCCCGATGGATGGCGAGGTTCTCATCGCACTGAAAGAGCGGCATACGCCCACGGCCGAACATGTGGCGCGGCTCCGCCGCGAACTGCCGAAGCTGTTTCCAGAGCTGACGTTCTTCTTTCAGCCGGCCGACATCGTCAATCAGGTTTTGAACTTCGGGCAGCCGGCACCCGTCGACATCCGCGTATCGGGACGCGACAGCGAGGCAGCCTTCGCCGCCGCCTCGAAGCTGACCGCCGACCTACGCGGCGTGCCGGGCGTCGTCGATTCCCACGTGTTCCAGGTGCCGGATGCGCCGGCCATTAAGATCGACGTCGATCGCGCCAAGGCGCGGGAGCTGCGCCTCGACCAGCATGGCATCGCCAATGATCTGCTCGTCACCCTGAATTCGAGCGCTCAGGTCTCACCCAACTTCTGGATCAACCCGAGCAACAGCGTGAGCTATCCGCTGGTCGTGCAGACGCCGACTTACCGGGTGAACTCGATGAAGGACGTCTGGACTGTCCCTGTGACCTCTCCTGGCGAAGAAGGGCACCAAGTGTTGATGAACGTCGCGAAATTCGGGCGCACGAAGGTTCCGATGATTGTGTCGCAGGTCAATCTTCGGCCTGTCTTCGACGTTCACGCCGACATCCAGGGTCGCGATCTCGCATCCGCGGCCAAAGCCATTGACGCCGTGATCGCGAAGGACCGGCCGGATGCCGTCAGCGGCATTACGATCACGCTCAGCGGTCAGATCGAAACGATGCGGGAAAGTTTCGCCGGACTTTTTGGTGGCATCGCATTCGCCGTCATTCTGGTGTTCCTGCTTCTAGTCATCAACTTCCAAAGCTGGATCGATCCCCTCATTGTGTTGGGCGCCATCCCGTTCGCACTCTGCGGCGTCGTCTGGATGCTGTTTGCGACAGGCACCCACGTCAGCGTGCCGGCGCTCATGGGCACATTGATGTGCATCGGCCTCACCACAGCCAACGGCATTCTCGTCGTCACGTTTGCCAACCAGCGCGCCGAGGAAGGCATTCAACCGCTGCAAGCCGCGATCGAGGCCGGCTACACCCGCCTGAGACCGGTTCTCATGACGGCGGGGGCGATGATTCTCGGCATGATCCCGATGGCGCTCGGCGTCGGCGAAGGGGGAGAGCAGAACGCACCATTGGCGCGCGCCGTTATCGGGGGCCTGCTGTTTGCGACGTTCGCCACCCTCGTGCTGGTGCCTGCGCTGTATCGGACCTTGCGGCGTACTAGTCCTTCGCAACTTCATAAGAGGAGTGCCGCCCTTGCAGCGTCCTGAAGAATTGCGCGTCCCTGGCGACAAGACGGAACCCGCGTTTGATGCCTTTGACGACGAGCGCGAGCAGGACGCCTTATCGCACTACGGCCATCACGCTGTGCCGAGCGGCTACGGCAGGCAAACCGGTCGCTGGGTCAGCGCTTTCGGAGTTGTGACCGCCATCGTGCTCGGCGCGGCGTTTTTCACAGTCAGCAACATTCGGGCACGGGAAAAATTTGAGCTCGATCAGGAAACCGCGAGTAGCGCGTCCGCCCTACCGCGTGTCGACGTGATGGCCGTCAAGCCAGCCCCAAAAAGCCAGACACTGACGCTGCCTGGCGAAACCTCCGCCTGGTATCGGACGACAATATACTCGCGCGTGAGCGGATACCTCGACAAATGGTACGTCGACATCGGTGATCGCGTGAAGAAAGGACAGGTTCTCGCTACCATCGACACACCTGACCTTGACTCTCAGCTCGATGCCGCCAAAGCGGAACTCAATGCCGCCGAAGCAGAAACCAAGGTCAAGGAATCGGAGGCCGAATTCGCAAGGACGAGCTACGATCGCTGGCGGGATTCACCGGCCGGCGTCGTCTCGGTTCAGGAGCGCGAGGCGAAAAAAGCCGCCTTCGACAGCAGCGTCGCTCAGCTCAACGCCGCACGTGCACGCGTCAACGTAGACCGCGCCAAAGTGAACGGCCTGATCTCCCTCGCTGCGTTTAAGAGCGTAAGTGCCCCCTTCGATGGCGTCGTCGCCGAGCGCCGCATCGATCCCGGCGACCTGGTAACGGCTGGCAGCACAGCCAGCACCACGCCGTTGTTTGTTATCGAACAAGCCGACCGGATTCGCGTCTTTACCAGCGTTCCCCAGGACGTCGCAGAGAAGCTAAAGGTCGGATCGCCCGTGAGGGTTCTCACGGCAGGCGGTTCTGGTCGAGCTTATGAAGGGCAGATCGTAAGAACGACAGGCTCACTCGATCCCCGGGCCCGCACCATGCGTGTCGAAGCCGACCTTCCCAATCCCGATTACGCGCTCGCGCCCGGCATGTACGTGCGCACGGAGATCCAGTTCACCCGGCATGCGAGCATGGAACTCCCAGCCAGCGCTCTGATCTTCCGAAGTGATGAACCCCAGATCGCCGTTGTCGGGAAAGACAACATGATCGAATTTCGCAACGTCGTGATCGCAAGCGACGATGGTAATTCCGTTGAGATTTCTTCCGGGGTGGCAGAGGGCGAGCGTGTCGCCCTTAACATCAGCAGCCGGATCACCAGCGGTCAAAAGGTCGAGGTCGAGAAGACGGCGGAGGCGGCCGAGTGATGGTATCGGGGCGCCTCCTAGCATTGGGGCTGATCAGCGCCATATCACTGTTGTCGGGTTGCGCAATGGGGCCCGATTATCTGCCTCCCTTCAGCACAGCCGCGAACGTCACTAACCCTGACCAGGCGCCATCGCCTGCTATCGCGCACTGGTGGACGATGTTGGGGGACCCAGAGCTCGATTCTTTGATCGATCGGGCTGTTCGATCCAATCCAAGCGTGGAGATCGCGTTGACCCGTATCAGCATCGCTCGGGCCAACGAGATTGCCGTGCGCGGCGCCGCCCTGCCCGAAGTAGATGCAAGCGCCGGGGCGGGTCGCGGGACCGGCTCGAACTCGACGCGGGGCCGTGTGGCTCCGCCGATGAATGCCGCAACCAACACATCGGGATTGAAAGAGATCACCGATGTCGCAGGTTTCGATGCCGGGTGGGAGCTTGACCTCTTCGGTAAGCACAGGCGGGCGATGGAAGCTGCGCAGTATGCAACCGACCTCGCAGTTGAGCAGAGGCGGGATGCGTTGGTCTCTGTGGTCGCTGAGGTGGCCCGCGCGTATGTCGAAGCGCGAGGCGCTCAACAGAGATTGAAGGTGGTCGAAGAGACTACTGATCGAGCACAGGAAACGCTAAAGCTCGTGCGCGAACGCTATCAGCGCGGGCTGACCAACGAGCTTGATGTGACGCTGGCGTCCCGGCAGTACGCCACCTATCGAGCGCAGATACCGCTTCTGACCGCAGACAGCTACGCACAATTTGAACGCATCGCGGTACTTCTCGATGTTCCGTCAGGAATGATCGCCGGTGAATTGAAGCAACCACGGCGCATCCCTCTCACACCCGAACGCCTGAAGACCGGCATGCCGGCTGATATCATCCGGAGGCGGCCAGACGTGAGGGCGGCTGAGCGAGAGCTGGCCGTCGCCACCGCTGAGATCGGGGTCGCTGCCGCCGATCTTTTCCCACGGGTGGCGATCACGGCTGGCGGAGGCGCGCAGAACCAAGGTCTTGGGGTCAATCCGGTTGCGTGGAAGAGCATCTATTCGGTCGGCCCCACGCTTTACTGGCCCCTCCTCGATTTCGGAACGCTCGACGCGCTGGTGCAAGCGCAGACGTTCCGCAGCCATGCGCAGTACGTTCACTTCAAGGACACTGTCCTCTCCGCTGTCGAAGAGGCAAATCTCGCCATGACACGTTATCGCGCTCAGATGGCTACCATTCAGATGCTCAACAAGGCGGGGGCAGACGCAGGACAAGCGGTGCAGCTGGCAACGCAACGCTATGAACGCGGTGTCACTGACTTCCTGAACGTACTCGACGCGCAGCGGGAGGAGGATGTTTTAAATCTTCAATACGCCACCGCCCGTACCGCGGCGGCTGTCGACTTCATCGCCCTGTACAAGGCTCTCGGCGGAGGCTGGGAAATGTTCGACGAGATGCCTCCTGAACCGAGTGCGAGGCCGGCTGTGCTCGCCGCGTTCGAGCAGCTTCGTCAGCGCGGCGAAAGTTTTCCGCCTCCGAGCGAATAGCGGCAGAGGCGGGGCCGTTGCGGTATTCGTACGGCTTCTCAGACCTCTCCCACTCCGTCATCGGGCGACGCGCGTATCGAGTCGCCGCGCTCAAGCCTCTCGTCTCACCGCGTAGGGCAAACC
>CAWFOR010000027.1:0-87025 GCA_963817485.1 uncultured Alphaproteobacteria bacterium
TCCGGCGCGCAGCCGTGCGATGCGGCCAGCTTGACGGCGGCGACCGCGATGATCTGTCCCGCCGCCCCGAGCGGAACCGCCACCATAGGCTCGAGCAAGGATGCGACCGGGCTATCGGGAGAGGGTCCAGAGTGGAGAGTGCGCCGTTCGAGGTAAGCGCGTGTCGCAAGCTTGGAGAGATCCGCGAGACCAGCCAGATCCCGTGGTGGCCAGCATGCTGTTACGGAAGGCGACGGCTGTTGCCGCTGGGGGAGCATAATCAGCCCCGCCGTCACTCCGCTGATGCGCGCGCACTGGATGGACAACCAGGCGGAACAGAATGCCGCTTCACTGCTGGCGTCCGCCAGGGCGCTCCACAGCAGAGGAGCCGGTGGGTCTGCGGGGACCGCCTGCACCTGCGGCGCTTGGTAGGATTTTCCCGGTCGATCGCGGTTCGGCTCCAACATGTTCGCTCTCAGACCAGCACTGAAGATAATGTAACAAGTAGCTATGATGCTGGCATATTTTTCAGACTACAATAGTCGTATGCTGCGTCGGCTCGCAAGGATCTCAGGTGTCAGCCTATGTCGACCGTCAACCGAGGAGATGGACGCGGGCTGATCCGGCTCCTTCTCGTATCCGCCGCCAGTCTGTTCGCAGGTTGCTTCGCGATGGCGGAGCCGCAGCCGCGATTCAGAGGCGCCCGGCTATGAAAGCGATTGCATCATCGAGCCCGAGCAGGTGGTCAAGCTGGCAAGTCCCGTCGTCGGCGTCATCGCCCGTCTCGACGTCGATCGGGGAGATATCGTTCGCAAGGGGCAAGTCCTCGGCAAATTGGCGGACGACGTGGAGGTCGCGACACTCGCGCTGGCGCGCGCTCGGGCCGAGAACGAATCTCCCATCAAATCGGCACAGGCCCGCCTGCAGTTTCTGGAGAGCAAATTCAAGCGGAT
This sequence comes from uncultured Alphaproteobacteria bacterium, assembly GCA_963817485.1. Lineage (GTDB taxonomy): Bacteria > Pseudomonadota > Alphaproteobacteria > Rhizobiales > Hyphomicrobiaceae > Hyphomicrobium_A. Next base: position 933 of record CAWFOR010000027.1, read on the forward strand.
CGATGCCTTGCACGACAAGGCGATCAGCACTTTGGCCGCGCTTCAAGAATCGGAAGCGGAAGCAAATGTCGCCGAGCAGCAGCTCAAGGAGGCGCAACTGAATAGGGAAATCGCGCGTCTCGAGGTGCGGCATTACGAGGAGATCGTCAGGCAGCGGACGCTGCAAAGTCCAATCGACGGCATCGTTCTCGAGCGGCTCCTCGTTCCGGGCGAATATCAAAATGAGCAGAGCCCGATCCTGAGGCTTGCCCAAATCGATCAGCTTCGTGTCGAGGTGTTCGTCCCTACCTCCCGTTACGGAGAAATTCGCGTCGGCAGCGTAGCTGAGGTCAGGCCCGAACCGCCCATCGGAGGCACCTATGCGGCGACCGTCACCGCGGTCGATCGCGTGCTCGATGCTGCGAGCGGTACCTTCGGCGTCCGCTTGGCCCTCCCCAACCCCGAGCTTCTGCTGCCCGCCGGGATACGATGCAAAATCGTGTTTAAGGAATCTGCGACCGGAGCCTTGCCGACCTCGGCGCTCAGCGACTCGCGATCGAAATAGGATTGCACGGCTTCTAGGTCGATCCCGGTTCCGAGGCGATTATTCGCATTTCATACACGTATATGGAGCAACCATGGGCGATGGCAGGCCGCGGGCATGGCTGGTCTCGTTGCAGCCATCAATTTGGTCCAAGACCGGCCATCGGACTTCGGGCGCAGAAAGCTTGAGTGGCTAGAAAGTCGTCATGCATAAGAGCCGCCGGGATTTCTTGCGTCTGGCAGGGCGGACTGGCCTGATTGCCGTTCTTGCTGGCGCGAAGGGCGTTCGCGCTCTTGCTGTCGGACCCGGCCACGATCCAGTTGCCACTCCCCTCAACGCGATCGGCATGCCAATGCCTCATAACACTGAACCCGCATCCGACGCAGATCTCGTGCGCAGGATCAAAGCGATCACGAACGTGTTCGAGGTCGGCGGGCCCGACCCCGACTACGCTTATGTCGAGAATCTGGGCGACGGTCGGGGCTACACGGTCACGCAATATGGCTTCTGCACCTATAACAATGAGGTTGCCCAGGTCATCGAGCGCTACGCCCAGTTTGTGCCGGGCACAGACCTGAAGCGCTTTCTGGTTCAGCTGCCGCCCGTCGCGACGGGAAGGCAGGCGCTGGCCGGCTTCCCTGCCGCGTGGCAGAAGGAAGTCGACGCCTCCGAATATCTCGGCATCGCCTGCGATGAGGAAGCCGACAAGCTCTACTTCCGACCTGCGCTGAAAGCGGCCGCTTCGGTTGGCGTCACCTCAGCCATCGGCAAATCGATCTTCTACGATACCTGGTTGCAGCACGGCGCGAGCAGCGATCCGGACTCCCTGTCCGCGATCCTCAAACGCACCCAGGGTGCGACCGGCGGTATCGGCGTCCGTTCCGAAAAGGAATTCCTGAGAGAGTTTCTCGCAATTCGCAAGGCGGTGCTGCGCGAGCCGGCCAACCGCGACACAAGGGAAGTCTGGCGCGCCTCCGCACGTCGCGTGGACGCATTGCTGCATTTGCTCGACAACAATCCGGATCTGGTGCCGCCGATCAAGGTCGCCAATGCCGACGTCGACGTGGTCGTTCTGTAGCGCCGCGCGTGCAGCCGGGCTCTGTTAGATATTTCCAGGGGTCACAGTCGCTTTGCGATCAAGCTTGCCCCAACCCACGAGATGGCCCTTGGCGGCCGTGCTGACGGATTTTGCCAGCACGTAATAGAGAAGCTGCCGATAGCCAAACCGCTGCAGAACGAGCCACCAAAGAAGTTGCCAGTTCTCGCGCCTCTCAAACAGGAACGCGACCGCGGCCGTTGCAATGTCGACCGTAATGAAGATGGCGTAGTAGAAAAGCGTGACCTTGAGGTTCGTCGGATCGAATTGCGCGCCGTGCTGCACATAGTCGGAGGCAGCGGCGACGAGCTGCACGATGAGCAGCAGATCGACGAACGGTGAGATGAGCGCCAGGAAGATCTGGAACAGCCACGCTTGAGGAAGCGCGACGAGACCGAGCGCGCCATACCGAGGACGCAGCGTGACGTCCGCGTGCTTCCACAGGCATTGCAACGTCCCGAATGCCCAGCGGAAACGCTGCTTCGCAAGCCCGGCGACTGTGTCCGGCGCCTCTGTCCAAGCCACGGCATCCGGATCGAAGATCGCCCGGTAGCCGGCTTTCTGTATGCCAATGGTCAAGTCCTGATCCTCGGCAAGGGTGTCCGTCGGGAAACCGCCGAGCTCGACCAATGCGGACCTGCGCCAAGCGCCGACCGCACCCGGGACGACCGTTATGCAATCCAAAGCTCCCAACGCCCGCCGCTCCAGATTCTGCGCGGTAATGTATTCGAGCGCCTGCCAACGGGTCAGCAGATTGATCCGGTTGCCGACCTTGGCGTTGCCGGCGACGGCGCCGATCGATTTGTCGCCGAACCACCGTGTGAGGCGCGCAATGGTGTCGGGTTCAAAATGGGTATCGGCGTCGAGAGCGACGACAACCTCGCCGTGCGAAGAAGCCAATCCCATATTGACGGCTCTCGCCTTGCCTCCGTTGCGGACTGTGATGAGCGTCACTCGTGGATCGCTCCCGAAGCGGTCGCGCACGACATCGCTGGTGCCGTCGGTCGACCCGTCATCGATGACGATCACCTCCAGGTTTGCGTGGCAGCTCTCAAGAATTCCTTCCACCGAGGCGGCGATAACCTTGGCTTCGTTGAATGCGGGAATCAAGACGGAAACGGTGAGGCCGTCGCTCGCCGAAAGTGGCGGTGGAGGAATGGCTTTCCGGCTGCTCCAGATAGCCAAACCGCATAGCGCGACGAGGCGTGCGAGCCCAAGGGCGATTGCGAGCGCAAACAGCCAATGCATCGCAGCTTGCAACCAGCTAGCGGTGATGAACACGTACCAGTTGACGATTGCAGAGTGGTCCTCCGACGGAAGGGATGGCATCACCTGGTCGAATGTCCAGCCGGCCAGCGCCGATACCGGCACGATCTCCAGACCCTTGGCGCGCAGTGCATCGATGACGCGAGGCAATGCCGCGACCGTGTGAGATCTGTCACCTCCGGCATCGTGCAGCAGCACGATCTGGCCGCGCGTTTCCGGGTTGGTGTCGGCCATGCGGTCCAGGATGCGCTGCACGATCAGGTCCGCGGACGGCCCTTGCCAATCGTCCGGGTCTACCCTCAGCCCGACTGTCACGTAGCCGAGCGACTGAGCCAGTTTGACCGGCGCGATCTCGCTCGGAGTGGTCGGTTCCGCGTCCCCAAAGAACGGCGGCCTGAAGAGGCGCATCGACCGCCCCGTCAGCGCCTCGACCAGCCGCTGGGTCGCGTTGATCTCGAGCCGGGCCACCTCGGGAGGCACTTCTCCCAGATTTGGGTGGGTGAAGGTGTGATTGCCGATCTCATGACCCTCGGCAAGGATGCGCTGGACGAGGCTGGGATTCGTTTCCCCGTTGGTGCCGGCGATGAAGAACGTCGCCTTGACGCCCTTCTGCTTCAGGATGTCGAGAATTTTAGGCGTCCACTCGGAGCTCGGGCCGTCGTCGAATGTGAGCGCCACCTTGCCCGGCACCCAGCCGGAGCGGCGGATGACATAGGTCGATGGGATCTTCGTGAACGCCTCCGACACGATCACTCGATGCGTGGCGTCGGTCTCGAAGGTTCGGGCGCCGTTTGCGGGTTCGGCGGCGATATTTAGGATTTCGCCCTGACCCTCGATGTCGATGTCACTGCCCGGAACGATCGTGCCGAGCTCTGCGGGGATCTCTGCATTATACGGCCGGCCGAGAAGCGACCAGATCGACGGATCCTCCGATCCTAGCCGCCACAACGCGTAGCCTCGGGGACGAAACACGTCGGCGGCCCGCAGTTGATTGTGCGCAGTCACGGCGTCCAAGAACCAGACGTGGTGAATGCTGCCGTCGTCCTCCTGATAGTCGAAGTGGGGATTGAGGGTGAGGGGATCGAACACGATCGGCGCGTCTGACTCCTTCGAGGTGAGGACCGTTTCCTGGAAGGTCATGTCGATGGCGGGCGGTTTTTCGGCCCAGTCGTAGCCGTAGTTTCCAAGAGCGATGATCGTCTTGGCCGGGTCCAGCTCCTTCATTCTGCGGCTGAGCTTGTCGACGAACCACGATTGCGAGGCGATGGCGCCGGGCGCGCCCTCCTCGAAGTGCTCGTCGTAGGCCATGAGTATTTGATAGTCGGTCGCCGCGGCATAGCTGCGGTACGTCCACTCCGGATCGTCGAAGGGAGCCGCGATGGCCAGTAGCCATCCGTGCGATATGAACGCCGCCTTGAGCTCATGCAAGAACGTCAGAACATCCTTGTGCGCGTCTTTGGGTACCTCCTCGAAATCGATCACGAGGCCTTGCGCGGAGTTGCCCTGCAGGAATGTCACGAGCTCCTCACGGCGTGCTTGGCGCTTGACAGGGTCGGCCAGAAGGCGCGCAAGCCCGGGACCATCCCATTTGCCGTCGCTCGCGTTTTGCAGCATGGGCAGAACGCTGGGCGGCTGCTTTTGCTTATGCAGGAGGTCTACCGATTTCTGATCGACGACCCCCTTCAACTCCATGTCGGGGCCGGTAAGCTCGAGCCAGCTCGGCACCACCCAGTCGAGCTTCGGCAGCGCCGTCTCCAGCGATGCAAAGCTGCTGTCGTCCCACGTCACGTAGAAACCAATCGTCAAAGGCCGGCTGTCCCCGCGTTCGCGCGCCGCCGTGAGCTGCTTTGCGGAGGCCGTAGGCATCGTCTGCTTGACGGCCCATTTCGGGAGAGTCGTTCTTGACCGCGCGGCGTCTCCAAGACGCCGTCGCCGCCGGCAGCAATTCACGTCGCTGGGCGATATCCTTCGTGTCCGCCAGCGCAGAGCGCTTGCGCGGCGGGTCGAGGCGAAGGACGGAGACGTTCGGAAGGAAGAGCAGGCTCGCCACGAATGCCAGGAGCACGATCGTGCTGACAACGGACACGATCCAGCCGAGCGAGCCGAGGATGACCGAGCGGCGCTTGGTGGGATCGAAGAAGACGGGAGGGCGGGTCACATGAACCTGGGCAGTGGATCAGCGTATGTGAAGAAGGCGCGAGTGATGAAACCGACGAGAGCCACGATGCAAGGCTGACGTCCCGGGCCGAACGGCTTCATTTCTTCACGCAGGTCTTGGTCTTGGAATCCCACTTCATGTCGGTCAGCTTGTCGCACTCCGTCTTCGTCTTCGGCGCATCCGCTGCGATCGCCGGAGCCGCAAGAGCAAACAAAAGTCCCGCAACAACCGCCGTGCTCAGAATTTTCGACATTGTGCTTCCTCCCAGGCTGTCCGCCGTCGTCCAAGTAACGTTGCGCTCCGCCTTTTGCGGGCGGATGTCTACCGCCTTACGGATCGGTAAGAAGGTGGATGCGGCGTCTAAGATAGTGGATGCAGTAAGAAACCCCGCCAGGGAACGATCTGGCGGGGCTTCAAACGGCGCACCACTACTTTTTCACAGTGCACTTGCTCGTCTTGTCGTCCCATTTGCCCTTGGCCTTGTCGCAATCGGCCTTGGTCTTGGGCTCGTCGGCGGCGAATGCCGGAGCCGCGGTGGCCAACAGAAGACCGGAAATTATGGCGACGTTCACGATCCTACCAATCATGGCTATGCTCCTTGATACCCTGGGTCTTGACGATGCCCAGGTGGCCGGACGCTGGTCTCCGATCTTGGCAGCCACGTGTCGATCTCTTTACGTCTTCGTAAAGTGAGAACGACGTTCGTCAGCAAGCCCGGCAACTTCGCGAAGAAGCCGATGCCGGAAATGCTCAGGCTGAAGATCATCGGCGATAGCAGAGCAAGCGGGCGTCTGAACTGGGCGTTTCAATCCTCGAAGCGGATGGGGGCGCGACTGACAGCGGCTTGGAGATCCACGACGCACTCGCGATGGTCCATGGTCCCGATTACCGCCCAGCGGCGAAACTTCTCGGCAATAGCCCTTGCAATGACGTCCGACTCGGCCTATTTGCCATCTACATGGATGGTAGCATGGATGGCCATACGGATGGTGAGCAACGTACGGGAGCTGCGGCCCAAACCCGGCGACTCCGAGAAGGTCACGATCAATCTCGGGTATGTCGACCTCGGTCAAATCGACCTGATGGTGCATGAGGGGTTCTATTCGAACCGTACCGATTTCATTCGCACCGCCATCCGCAACCAGCTCGATCGCCATGCCGACGTGGTCAAGCAAAGCGTGGCGCGCAACACGCTGGATCTCGGCTTGAGGCACTACACGCGCGAGGACCTCGAGGCCGTGCGCGCCAGCCGGCAACCGCTTCACCTTCATGTCCTAGGTCTTCTGAGCATCGCCGCCGACGTTTCGCCGGAGCTGGCGCGCGCGGCCATTGCCTCGCTTTCGGTGCTGGGAGCGCTGCACGCGAGCCCGGAGGTCAAGACCGCGTTGGCAGACCGCATGCGGTAGTTGCGATCTGACACCGCGATTGCCCGAACATTTCCGATAACCGCTTCGGCAGGAAAGATCCGAGATGAAACCACTGCTTCCCGGCGACATGATCGAGGCGACGCGATTGACGCGAACCGGCCGGCTGCACGAAGCCGTGGCGCTGCTGCAGAACCTGCTGCGCGGTACCCGTGCCGGCAACAGCCGGAAGTCCAATGCTTCAACCGCGGGGAGCGCGCTTCCGGGCCTCGCCTTGGAGCTTCTCGCCACGAGCGCTCCCCTCGGCGACGTCAAAGAGGCGGCGGGCTCGCTGCCCGAGGTCGCGTTGCGCGGCGGCTTCGATCGTATCGACTTGACCCTGCCCGGCTTGCCCGGTCTGCGTCGACGCGGACCGCCGCGCGCCTCGGATTTAGCTCCGGCAGCAGGAAAGTTCATCACCGGGTCGTTCAGCAACGAGGCCGGCACTCGGGCCTACAAGCTCTACGTTCCCAGCCGGCATAGTGAGCCGCGCCCGCTGATCGTCATGCTGCACGGGTGCCTGCAGACGGCCGATGACTTTTCGGCCGGCACGCGGATGAACTTCGCTGCCGAAGAGAGCTCGTGTTTCGTCGTCTATCCCGAGCAACCTGCAGCAGCCAATGCCTCCAAGTGTTGGAACTGGTTCAAGCAAAGCGACCAGCTGCGTGGTCGCGGTGAGCCCGCGCTCATCGCGGGCATCACGCGCCAGGTCATGAAGGACTACGGGATCGATGCCCGTCGCGTCTATATCGCGGGACTATCTGCCGGCGGTGCGGCCGCAGCCACAATGGGAGAGACCTATCCCGATCTCTACGCGGCCGTGGGAGTGCATTCGGGACTGGCGTGCGGAGCGGCTCGCGACCTCCCGTCTGCGTTTGCCGCAATGAGGGGGCACGGTCCGGCTCGCGGACACCCGGGCGGCGTCCACACGAGACGACGGCAGGCGTTGCCCACGATCGTTTTCCACGGCGACCAGGATACAACCGTGCATCCCCGCAACGGGACGGAAGTCATCGCGCGCGCCAATACCGGTGAGCATTCGGATGCCTCGGTGGAACGCGAGATGGTTTCCTCGGGCCGCAGATACACGCGTTCAATCCAACGCGACGCAGGCGGACGCAGCGTGCTCGAGCAATGGGAGCTGCACGGGGCCGGTCATGCGTGGTCGGGTGGCAATCTTGCGGGGTCGTTCACAGATCCGACGGGGCCCGACGCCACGAAAGAGATGCTCCGCTTCTTCCTTGAGCATGCACAATCGGCTCCACACTCGGGAGGCCGTGGTTCATTGGAAACAGATTGACGGGTTCATGAGCCAAACTGGGAGAAGGCGCCCGCGCCGGGTGATTGCCGCATCGAACCCTGATTGGCGAACGGCAGCCGAACGCAAGCCCTTCGTCACTCAATGTCGCACGTGTTCCGTGGGGAACACCGCAAATCCCTCCCGCAGGGCTACCTAATCGCGTCGAGCGCAGCCGGACCCACAACGGGGATCGCAGCCGCCTTTCATTAGGAGAGAAAAATGCAGTCCAATCTCAAGACCACGCTTTTCATCGCCGCTGCGACGCTGTTTGTCATCGCCGGCACCCAGGCACAGGCAGGAGGCGATACCGCGGGCCTCGATGCCGCGTTGCTCGCCAGCATGCAGGACTCCGGCGATCAGCCCGCGGATCCCGCCGAGACGCTCGCGCAGGCAGCCGAAGCGGCTGGCGAGTTGCTGGGCCTCGACGACTAGTTTTTTTCCGACTCTTTGCCGGACGTTTCGCCGCCCGAACCAGCCATTGTCTTGGCCGGTTCGGGCGGCTCCACTTTAGGTCGACTGCCTACGCGGTGTGCTCGGCGATGGTTGCAAGCAACGCGGCGCCATAGCGCGCGATCTTGCTGTTCCCGAGGCCGTTGATACCGTGCAGCGCTTGCGCATCGGCAGGCCGCGCGGCGGCAAGCTCCGCGAGCGTGACGTCCGTGCAGATGATGTAGGGCGGCAGCTTCGCCTCGGCGGCAAGCCGCAGGCGCAGGGCGCGCAGCGCCTCAAAAAGCGGGCGATCTGCATCTGCAACGGCAATCGAGCTCTTGCTTTGGCGTTTTGACTTGGAGCGCGCCTCCTTCATCGCGACACGCACAAGAAAACGTTCTTCGCCCCGCAGCAGAGGACGCGCCGCCGCGGTGAGCGCCAGCGTGCCGTAGCCGTCGTCGTCGCCCGCCAGGTGTCCCGCCGCCGCCAGCTGCCGAAACACCCCCTTCCATGCCGTCTCGTCGGTGTCCTTGCCGATGCCGAAGACCGGCAATTTGTCGTGCCCGGCCCGCACCACGCGATCGTTCGAGCGCCCCATCAGCACGTCGATGAGGTAGGTAGCGCCGAAGCGCTGACCGGTGCGGTACACCGCGGACAGCGCCTTCTGCGCCAGCACCGTGCCGTCGATCGTCTCCGGCGGGCTGATGCAGTTATCGCAGTTGCCGCAGGGCTCCGCCTGCCGCTCGCCGAAATAGGCAAGCAACGACTGCCGCCGGCAGCTTGGTAGCTCGCAGAGCCCGATCAGTGCGCCGAGCTTTTGGCGTTGCGCTTGCTTGTAGGCCTCAGAGCCGTCGCTCTGCGCGATCCATTGGCGCAATTGCATGAGATCCTGCAGGCCGTAGGCGAGCCAGGCATTGGCGGGCAAGCCGTCGCGGCCGGCACGCCCGGTCTCCTGGTAATAGGCCTCGATCGACTTCGGCAGATTGAGATGCGCGACGAAGCGCACGTCCGGCTTGTCGATGCCCATGCCGAAGGCGATGGTGGCGACGACGATGACGCCGTTGTCCTTGCGGAATTTCTCGAGCACGCCGCGGCGCACGTGCGCTTCGAGACCGGCATGATAGGCGAGCGCCGTCCGGCCCTTGCCGGAAAGCCAGGCCGCAGTCTCGTCGACCGATTTGCGCGACAGGCAATAGATGATGCCGGCGTCCTCGGGATGCTCCGCCTCGATGAACCGCCAGAGCCGCTCGCGCCCGCCCATCGAGCCCATCGTGGAGATGGTGTAGCGGATGTTGGGCCGGTCGAAGCTGGCGATGAAGCGCCGTGCAGTCTCGAGCTTGAGCTCGGTCACGATCTCTTCGCGCGTGCGCTCGTCAGCCGTCGCGGTCAGCGCGATGCGGGGGACGGCCGGAAACCGCTCCGCGAGCACCTTGAGCTGGCGGTATTCGGGCCGGAAGTCGTGTCCCCACTGGGAGACGCAGTGTGCTTCGTCGATGGCGATCAGCGACAGCTCGGTGCGCGCCAGCAGCGAGAGCGTGCGCTCCTGCAGCAGCCTTTCGGGGGACACATAGAGGACATCGAGCTCGCCCGCGGCGATGCGGGCCTCAAGCGCCGTCTGCTCCCGATAGTCGAGCGTCGAGTTTAGAAATGCGGCCTTCACGCCGGCTTGCGTCAGCGCCTCGACCTGATCCTGCATGAGCGCGATTAGCGGCGAGACGACGATGCCCGTGCCGGGCCGCACGAGGGCGGGGATCTGATAGCACAGCGACTTGCCGCCGCCCGTGGGCATCAGCGCCAGCACATCGCCGCCCGCGATCACCGTCGCGATGATGTCCGCCTGATGCGAGCGGAACTGGCGAAACCCGAACACGTCGGCGAGCACCTGCTGCGCGCGATCGAGGGAGCCAGCGGAATCCATGACCTTGCGCGCTGCGGTGCGAGACATCGTCCTCAAACGCTCTGCTGCCAAACCCCTGGACTCGGTAGCGCGATTCGAGGGCGAAGCGATTGTCCGCCGCGCCGGTATGCGACATGCGGCGCTTTGAGGTGTTCATAGTGTCCGCTGAGGGTCAAACCCCATCTGAGCGCCCCAAGATCGGTCGGTCCACGACGACGGTGGACCGTCAACGGATCTCAATTACTACGCCGCACAGGCTATGACCTGGTCCGCCGCACTTTCGCCGGAGCGTACAGCTCCCTCCATCAGTCCGTGCATCTCGGTCGCGCGTTCTGTGCCGGCCCAGTGAATGCGTCCCGCCGGTTCGCGCAGCGCTGGTCCGAAGTTAGTTAGAACGCCCGGGGCAAAGTGGGCGATCATGCCGCCGAGCGACCATTCTTCCGCGGCCCAATCGGTTTCCAGATGCGCCCTTGGCGACAAGGCTTTGGGTCCGTACCGCACTGCCAATGCGCGCAGCCAGATGTGGCGTCGTTCTGCAGGGTCGAGAGCGGCCGCCCTGACTGCTTGGGGTCCGAACATGTAACTGCTGAGAATACCGGTTTTTGCTGAACGAGGCGATTGATCGAGCGCGACCGGAACGGGCAAGTCAGGAGCGACGCTCATGCCGCTCAGCCCGTCGTTGCGCCAAAACGGCTCATCATAGATCGTGATGCCGCGCAGCGCCGATCCGCTCAGCAAGCGACGAAGCAGTTGCGTCTGCGGGGCCGGGAGTGCCGGATCATATTCAATCCGGCTGGCCAGCAGGGGCGGCGTCGCAACAATGACCCGCTGCGCCTCGACCGTCAGCCGATCGGAGAAAACTTCCACTCCGGCGCTGCTCTGCTTGATCCGCCGAACCGGCGACGAAAGGTGCACTGCATCGCCAAGCTTCGCGGCCAGGCGAACAGCGAGCTCCGGAGCTCCGCCGTCGACCAGGTGCGTCTCGGTTATCGTGGAGTCGACGAAGTATTCGAAGTTCCCGCCACCGCGGGCGAGCACCATTGAACCAAGCAGCGAAACCTCGCTCGGATCGACGCAGAACAGCGTCGTCATCGTCGTGTTGATCAGTTTTCGCGCCGTGGCTGAAGGCACGTGCCAGCGCGAACCAAACCACGCGCCGAGCGTCTGCGAATCCAGCGCTTCCGCGCCGCTTGCCTTCCAAGGCTCCTCGATCGGCAGGCGTTTCACCATGCGATCGAGTTGCCAGAACGCGAGACCAAGGCTCAGCAGCGCGAAGAGATCGACTTTCGGATAGCCTTGGTAGCGCCGGTTCGTACCGTCGATGTGGATGACGGTGTCGCCTCGATCGTACTGCGGATAGACCTCCAGACCGCACTCGCGGCACAGCTCGAACATGCGATCCTGCCGCTTGCCAAGCCACGTGCCACCCACGGAGACCACGCTGCCATCTGCCGCGGTCCGGTTCCAGACGCGTCCGCCCACGCGATCTCGCGCCTCGAGCACCGCGACCGATTTTCCGCGATCCCGCAGCCGCCGCGCAGCCGCAAGGCCGGCGAACCCCGCACCGACCACGCAGTAATCAGCGCGTACTCGTTCCATCGTTGCCGAGCCTCCGGGGTGCTATGCCGTTGATTCGCGCACTCCACTAAGAATGATCTGGTCGCGTTGCCAGTCGCGCCGGCTCACTTTTTCGCCGGCGCGTAAAACACGCTGTCGATTTCCACGATGTCATCGTCGAAGAGCCGCTTGACCTCGACCATCGTTCGAGGCGGATACGGCGGCTTGCCCCAGAGCTCCGCCTGCGCCATGTCCACCATGGGTGCGAACCGGGGCAGATCGCTGACATAGACCGTCAGCCGCACGCAATCGCGCAGGCCGGCGCCCTCCGATTGGGCAATCAGCTTGATGTTCAGGAAGGCGCGAAGGATCCTGGCTTGGGGATCCTCCACTAATTTGTTGGTGGCTGGATCGACGCCCTGCATGCCGGCGACAAAGATGAAGTCGCCGGCCCTGGCGCCAAGGCTCCAGGTCCCTTTTGCTTTGATGGCCCCGGCGGGATCGAGAGTTCTTGACGCCGTTCGGCGACAGCGACTGAGCAAGGACGAGGCTCGGGACCAGCGCTAGCGGCCACAAGAACAGGAGGAGGCGCTGCAACATTTCGGGACTCCTGCAGCAAGCCTAGCTTTCCACTCCTTAATTTAGCGCGCGTCGAGCCAGGAAGCGGTTTGAGCCATTCGTAAAGAACATATGGCTAAATGTATTCAAGATCGCGGCTCCCCACGCATCGGTTGACCGTCCAACAGTGGATGCAGCGTGCCGACCCTTTGTGATGTTGGGAAACTAACATCTATGCTGGGACGGGAATTTTCCTGGGAGGCCGATGCCCGCGGAAGGATCAGACACGGAGCCACGTTTACGGGCGCTCGCAATGAGCGGCATCGCCGTTGCGTTTGTGCTCGCTGCAGGATGGCATTCGTCACAAGCTCAGGCGCAAGATGCAGGCGCGAAATTCGATCCGGCGATCAGGCCTGAATTCCACGAGCCCGTAACGCTCGCCAGCAAAGATGGCATCCTGGAGGTTACGCTCACCGCGCATCAGGGTCAGGCTCGGTTCGATACCGTCGCGGAGCCGGTCCAGAACCTTCTCGTCTTCGCCTACAAGCTGGCTCGTGGCACCGCGTCAGACGGACAAATTTCGGGAGACAACTTATATCCCGCGCCGACATTGCAAGTATTTCCGGGCGAGACGCTGATCGTCCATTTCGAGAACGCGCTCGAGAGCCTCACGATCCAGGATTTCTTCGATCCGAGGTACTCGGCGAAGGGCGAGGATGCGCCGCTCTATCCCCCGATGATGACCTCGTCGCCGATCAACCTGCACATTCATGGCGTGCACATCAGCCCCAAGGGCAACGCTGACAATGTCATGCTGCACATCCCGCCCGGGATGTCGAACACGTACACGTACCGTATCCCGAAGAACATGCCGCAGGGCGCCTACTGGTATCATAGTCATCTGCATGGGCTGACGACGCCGCATGTTTACTACGGCCTGGCGGGTCTGCTCGCGATCGGGCGGACCGACGGCAACATTCCGCTCGTCACAAAGCGCCGTATCCCGATCCGGAACATGGTGCTCCAGTACAACGCTGTCTTCGATCGCGCGGGGGGACAGGCACAGATCAACAATGTGAGTTGGCCGCAATGGGTCAACACGGTCAAGCCGCCGGAAGGCGATGAGCTGGCAAAGGGCACGTATCGCCCGCTGCTCGCGCCTGTCAATTTCCGGAACTCCAAGAAAGGAACGAAGTACCCAACGGTTTGGTTCGCCGGGCCGCTGGCGATTGAAAATATGCGCGGACGCTTCGAGTTCATTCCGAGCAACTTGCAGCGCTTCACGGCTGGGCCGGCAGATTCCGGCGGCGATGTGCCGGACAATCCCTCGCTTCCCGATTATCAGCGCGACGTGCAGTTCACGGTCAACGGTCTCTTCCAACCGGTGATCAAGACTAAGCCGGGACAGACCGAGATCTGGGTGCTCGCGAATATGAGCGATATTGCCTATATGAGCGTCCAGCTCGCCGAGACGGCGACGGGCAGACATCCGAAGATCGCCATCGTCGGCCAAGACGGCAATCCGGCTCCGGCGGTTCACTATCCTCCCTTTGAAGACGGAACGCGGCTCGTCATCCCGCCCGCCACGCGCTACGCGATCGCGGTGACGATGCCGGCTCGTGGCGACCTTGTGCTGGAAATGCCGCCAACCGGCGCCGGCGCCAGGACGTGGAGTTCGCCCGGCATTCTCTATACCAACGACGGCACCGACAACCCGCCGGCAACGCTCGGAACCTTGAGCATCCTGCCGTCGGCCGTCAGCTACTTCGACGGGTTCTTCTTTTTCCCGACGCAAGTGCTGGCGCGTGCAAAGCCGTCCGGCGGCCGCGGTGTCACGATTGCATTCAAAGAGGGACAGCCTCTCGGCGCCTACACCGCCTTCGAGGACCTCTCCAAGGTCACGCCGGACTTCAAGCGGCAGCTCGTCATCACCGGCGGATTCCTCAACGACCTTGCAAGCACATCCGACCCCAAGGCGTTCGTCTATGCGTTCGAGGGCACCGCATTTCCCAACGTTCCGCTCCTGCAGCCGCGGCTCGGTTCGGTCGAGGAGTGGAGCTTCATCAACAAGAACAACGACGAGCATCCGATCCATATCCACGTAAACGACTTCCAGGTCATGAGCTATTTCGATCCCACGACCGGTCTCAAGACCGGGCCCGACATGTGGGGAATAGACAATGCCAACGTGCCGGCGCCGACGTTGGGTCCAAATGAGCAAGTGATCCAGACCGGCAACTTGTCGTTACGAAGCAAGTTCGAGGACTACACCGGCCTCTTCGTGCAGCATTGCCATCGCCTCAATCACGAAGACAACGGCCTCATGACGCTGGTCAACGTGATCCCGGCGGTCTCGTCCTATGCGGTCGCTGTTCCGGGATCCGCCGGGCATGCGGCTCAAGTGAAGGTCTATGACGGCAACGGCGACCGGTTGCTCGCCACGGTGACACCGTTTCCAGGCTATGAGGGCAATGTCAGCGTGGCCATGGGCGACGTTGACGACGACAATGTGCTCGATTTGATCGTCGGCGCGGGGAAGGACCACGCGCCCGACGTGGTCGCTTATTCCGGGAAGGCGGTTAGCGGCAAAGGCGTTTTCGAGACGGAGCTCGCACGGTTCGCCGCATTCGATCCAACCACCCGCGCGGGCGTCAACGTTACGTCGACGCAGATCGACGGAACGACCGCCGACAACATCATTGTAGGCTCGGGCCCGGGCATCCCAAGCGAGGTTAAGGTCTTCAGCACGGAGCTTCCGGCGGCGGGCTCGGCGCCGGCGCTCTTTGCGACCTTCAGCCCCTACCCAAACGATCTCTCGGGCGTGACCTTGGCTTCGGGCTTTGTCGACTTCGCCTCGGGCCGCAACAGCATCGTCACTGCCCCGGGACCCGGCGCCCCGACGCAAGTGAAGGTCTTCAGCTTCTCGCTAATGACTCCGCTCCGTAAGCCCACCGCCAGCAGCGCGGCGAACAATAAATGTCCTGGCCCCAAGGAGCAGGCAATTACCTCCGCATTCATGCCGTTTGGCCTCGGCTACCGAGACGGCGTCTCCTTGGCAACCGGATGGGTTACCGGAGCTGAGGGGGGCGCCGAGGCGATCGTCGTCGGCCAGTTGAGTGGTCCCGGCACGGTGAAAATCTACTCGAGCGGCTCCGCCCTGCAGGGTGGCCCAGCGATGTACTTGGAAAGCTTTATGGCGCACAGCCCCAGCGTGCGCTTTACCGAGGCCGCCAGCTTCGTCCCATTCGGCGGGGAGACCGGAGTGAAGGTGGCCACGACCAGCACGACGGTCGGGGCAGACCTCCTCGTCAGCGGCGTCTCGCAGCAAGACCGAACCGTGCAGGTTCGCAAATACCAGTTGTTAAGTCCAAGTGCCGAGGCTCGCATGCTGGATGTGAAGCAACTCGGCCAGGTCAGCTCCGATGCGGGTTCTGATCCGAGTGTCCTGGGCGGAGATTAGAGCCGTCGACGCCGGCTCGCTTCACCGCCGACGATTGATTTTGAGCAGCTTGCTGATAGGGCCCGTGCCTTGAATTTGAACACGATCACCTCGGTCAAGCGTCCCTCCTCGGCTTCCGAGATTGGAGAGTGGCGCGCCGGTTACGCTTGGCTCGCGGGCGGAACATGGCTGTTCTCGACGCCGCAAGTTCACACCGACACTCTGATCGATCTCCAGTCGCTCCGTTGGCCGCCTCTGCAGGTCTCCCCCGACGGCCTTAATATCGCCGCGACGTGCACGCTGGCGCAACTGACCCACTTCAATGCCCCGGCGAACTGGAAGGCCGCACCTCTATTCAGGATGTGCTGCGAAGCGTTGCTGGCATCGTTCAAGGTCTGGAATGCTGCGACGGTCGGCGGCAACATCTGCATGTCATTGCCGGCGGGCTCGTTGATTTCACTGACCACGGCGTTGGAGGGTGTCTATACGCTGTGGCCCCGGGACGCCGAGCCGCGCAAAGTTGCCGCGATCGATTTCGTGACCGGCAACCACCAGAACGTGTTGCGGCCCGGTGAGCTGCTCCGCAGCATCCATCTCCCGGCGAAGGCGCTTTGCAAGCGCTTCGCGTTCCGCCGAGCCTCGCTTACCCATTTGGGGCGCTCGGCGATCATCGTCATCGGCACACAAGGCCCCGGCGCCTGCGATCTCGTCCTCACCGTCACGGCGGCGACGGTGAGACCTGTGCAGCTTCATTTCGACCGCGTTCCCAGCACGAGCGCCATGCGCGAGGTGCTCGATGCCGCGATCCCCGAGGCGGATTACTTCGACGACGTGCACGGGGCCGCCCACTACAAGCGCCATCTCACCTACTACTTCGCCGAGCAGATCCGCGCCGAGCTCGGGCAAGGAGCGGAGGGATGAACTACTCCATCAATGGCAAAACAATCTCGGCCGAGCCGGCCCCTGGCCAGTGCCTGCGCACCTTTCTGCGCGACCAGGGATGCTTCGGCGTCAAGAAAGGTTGCGATGCGGGCGACTGCGGGGCCTGCACAGTTTGGCTCGATGGCACGCCGTTCCACAGTTGCCTGATGCCCGCATTTCGCGCCGCCGGGCGCGCAATCACAACGATCGAAGGGCTCGAGAAAGACGGCCGGCTGCATCCGATGCAGCAGGCATTTCTCGATGCGCAAGCGTTTCAGTGCGGGTTCTGTACCGCCGGCATGATCATGACGGCCGCGACCTTCGACGAGCAGGCGCTCGCGAACCTGCCGCGCATGCTCAAGGGTAACCTCTGCCGTTGCACGGGCTATCAAAGCATCGACGACGCCCTGCACGGGATCAAGTCCGTCGAAGAGGACATCGCAGGGCAGGCGTGTGGAGCGAGCCTGAAAAGTCCGTTCGCCGAGGCGATCGTAACGGGCCAGGCGCACTACACGCTCGATCTGCCGCCGATGGAGGGCATGCTGCATCTCAAGGTGCTGCGCTCGCCGCATCCCCATGCGCGCATCAAGTCCATCAAGCGGGATACGGCGGCGGCGGTTCCCGGCGTTGCCGGCATATTCACTTGGGAGGACGTTCCGCGCCGGCTCTACAGCACGGCGACGCATGAGGATCACCTCGTCGATCCCGACGATACCTACATTCTCGACAATGTCGTCCGTTTCGTCGGGCAACGCGTTGCAGCCGTTGTGGCTGAAACCGAGGGCGCCGCGGAAGAAGCGTGCCGGCTGCTCGAGGTCGATTACGAGCTTCTTCCCGCGGTATTCGATGCGGAGGCGGCCATGGCGCCCGGGGCGCCGGTCCTCCACGATAGGAGCATCGCGTTTCACGACAACATCTATGTCGACATCCACGGCGAGCTCGGCAGCGTCGAGGAGGGCTTCGAAGAGGCCGACGTCATCCACGAGAAGACCTACTCGACCTCGCGCGTGCAGCACGTGCATCTGGAGACGCACGGCTCGGTCGCCTGGAGGGGTGACGATCATCGGCTGCACGTGCGCACCAGCTCGCAGGCACCCTTCATCGCCAAGCAGAAGCTCTGCTATTTGTTCGGGCTCTTCGATCGCGACGTGCATGTGTTCACGGAACGCATCGGCGGCGGGTTCGGCGGCAAGCAGGAGATGATTTCCGAGGATCTGTGCACGCTGGCGGCGCTGAGGACCGGGCGCCCGGTCATGTGGGAGTTCACCCGCGAGGAACAGTTCGTCGGCGCCACCACGCGTCATCCCATGACCACCCACGTGAAGCTTGGTGCAAAGCGCGATGGTACCCTGACCGCAATCCAAGTGCGTGTGGTGTCCAACACCGGTGCCTATGGTGGCCACGGAGGCGAGACGCTTGCAGCCGCGCTCGGCAGCCCGATCGCCGCCTATCGCTGCATCAACAAGAAGGCCGATGGCTACGCCGTTTATACCAACATGGTTCCCGCGGGCGGGTTTCGCGGATACGGCGCCTCGCAGACGACCTTCGCCATCGAATGCGCGATGGACGATCTCGCAAGGTCGCTGGGCGTGAGCCCGTTCGAGATCCGGCGCAAGAACATGATCCGGGAGACCGACCGGATCGAGTCGATTTGGAAGGATCCTTCCGACGTGGTGTTCGGCAGCTTCGGGATCAACCAATGTCTGGATCTCGTCGAAAAGGCGCTCGCGAGCGGCCGGGGCTTGTCCAAGCCCGAAGGCGACGATTGGGTCGAGGGGACTGGCGTCGCACTCTCCATGCTGGAATCCGGGCCTCCCACAGAGCACCGCTCAGGCGCCGAGATGCGGTTGTTGGCCGACGGCAGCTACCACCTTGCCGTAGGTTCCACGGAGATGGGCAATGGCTCGACGACCTCCCATTGCCAGCTCGCAGCCGCCGTGCTCAACACGCGGGCCAACAGGATTGCCATCGTCAACGGCGATACGGACCGCACGCCGTATGACACCGGCACCTTTGCCAGCACCGGCACTGTCGTGGCCGGCCAGGCCGTCGAGAAGACAGCGGCTGCGTTGCGCGACGTCCTCATTGACTTCGCGAGCCGCACGTTCGGCCGCGAGCCGGCCGACTGCTGTTTGCAGGACGACTCGATCATATGCGCGAACCGGAAAATTCCGCTCGCCGAATTGCATGCCGCCGGCGCCAAGGTGGGTGATCGTTTCGAGGTCCGGCGAAAGGCTTATCTGTCACCTCGCACGGTCGGCTTCAATGTCCAGGGTGTCCGCGTCGCTGTTCATCGCGTCACGGGTGAGGTCGCCATATTGCAGAGCGTACACGCCGCAGATATCGGCAAGCTGATAAATCCCATGCAGTGCCGCGGGCAGATCGACGGTGCGATCGCCATGGGTTTCGGCTGGGCGCTCTACGAGAAGATGGTCTACGACGGCAACGGGACCATGGTGAACCCGGCGCTGCGCGACTATCGCATTCCCACCTTCGCAGACGTTCCGCGCAGCGAGATTTATTTTGCTGACACGTACGACAGCGTGGGACCGCTGGGAGCGAAGGCCCAGGGCGAGTGCGCGATCAACGCCGTGGCGCCAGCGATCGCCAACGCTGTCGCCGATGCGACCGGCGTGCGCTTCACCGACCTGCCTCTGACTCCGGATCGGATCTTCGAGCGGCTCGGTCGCCGGCATGACCGGGCTTCGAAGCTCTCGCGGCAAGGATAACCTATGACGTCGGCTTCCAACGCAGCGCAGCCATCGACAGCGGGCGTGACCATCGTCACCCAGACCCGCGTCGCACAGGATATGGCCGAGGCATTCGCAAGCTGGCAGCGGGATGTGAGCGCGATCGTCGCCGCGCAGCCCGGTTTCATCGAGCAGACGATCCTGCCGCCAAACCCGCCGACCCAGCTGGACTGGGTGATCTTGCAGCGGTTTGCGAGGAGCGAAAACGCCGTAGCTTGGCTCCGTTCGGATGAGAGGGCACGCCTCGTGGCGCAAGCCCAGCCGCTGCTCGTCGGGCAGGACGACGTGCATCTGCTCAATGAAAAAGAGACTGGAGTGCTCCCCGCTCCCGCTTCCGCCGTGATCTCGACGCGCATCAGGCCGGGCCAAGAAAATGCCTACCGCGAGTGGGAGCGCCGCATCGCTGCCGCCCAGGCACGCGCACCCGGATTTCAGGGCTACAGGTTCGAACCGCCGGTTGCGGGCGTTCAGGACGATTGGCTGGCGATCCTCCGGTTCGATTCAGAAGCGAACCTGCAGGCATGGCTCGCCTCGTCGGAGCGCGAGAAGCTTCTGGAGGAAGCCGGCGCCTTCACCGAAGAATATCACGCGCGGATCGTTCACACGGGCTTCGACCAGTGGTTTCAGGTCGGCAATCCCGAGAGTTCCATCGGCACCGGCCTGGAAGCAGAACATGGTCGTGCTGATGATACTTTTCCCCGTGGTCGTTCTTTTCAATCTGCTGGTGCAAACGCCTCTGCTAATTCAGCACTGGAAATTCCCACCCTTGGTCGCTCTGTTTATCGGCAACGCGGTGAGTGTGACCTTGTTGAGTTTGATCGTGCCGTGGGCAAGCCGCCGCCTCGATTGGTGGCTACGCGCTGCGGGCAACGAGCCCAAGATTGAGTTGAGCGGAGCGGCACTGGTCGTCGGCATATATGCCCTGTGCCTCCTCGTCTTTTGGCAGACCGCATGATCTAGGCTCTCCGCGCGCGCGGGATCGACTGCCAGCCTCAAGCCGAACGCGGCACCGGCGTCAGCCGTGGAGCACGCGGTTCATCGGCCGCGACCCGGTTGCGGCCGCCGGATTTGGCGGCGTAGAGGGCGCGATCGGCCAGGAGCATGAGCGAGGTCAGATCGTCGACGGAGGCCGCCGGACACCGCTACACCGATGCTGACGCTCGCCGTGATCGTTTCCCCGCCCACGACGTGCGGTGTCGCCGCGAAGGCCGCACGCACGCGCTCGCCGATGGCGATGGCATGCTGATGTGCCGTATCCGGCAACAGACAGGCGAATTCCTCTCCGCCCATGCGCGCAAAGAAATCGGTGGGCCTCAGCTGCGCCGTTGCTATGCGGCAGAATTCGGCGAGGACTCGATCGCCCGCGGAATGTCCGAAGTTGTCATTGATATCCTTGAACCGGTCGAGGTCGAGGAGGAGCAGGGCGGCCGGGCGTTCGTCGATCGCCAAGCGATGCATCAGCCGCGCGCCCTGGGCCATGAAGGCGCGGCGATTGGGTACGCCGGTGAGCGGGTCCACCAGGGATTCTTTGCGGTGCCAATGGATGAGGCGCTCGCTCGCGAGGTTCCCGAACAGATAGGCCCCGCACATGCTGATCACCAGCGACTCCAGCAGGACGAACGTGAGCAAAGCGGTCGCGGGAGGCTGTCCGGAGACGAGCGCTCCCACCAGCGGGATGCGCGCTGGGATCGCGGCTGCGTGCGCGATCAGCACGAGAATGATCGGCCAACGGGAGATCAGCAGCTCGCGGCGTCCGCGCCAAAGCTCACGCACCGTGAGGAGCGTATAGGTGACGCCGATCACGGCCATCAATTCCGCGCGCGCGACGGGGTTGTCGTAGAACGCAGGGAAGGTGCAGGCGAGAAGCCAGGTCAGCGTGCCGAGCAACGCCACGCCGATTTGCGGCGAGCGACCTTCGAAATTGCGCATGCCGGACCAAAGGGTGCCGTAGCCGGCCGACAGCAGCGTGTTCGCAAAGATGATGGACCATAGGTCCGGGATATGCCCGCGGGCTGCGATGAGTCCGGTCGCGATCGCCGCCAAGACGAAGGCTATCCCCCACATGGCGAGCGCCGGGATGCTGCGGTGCTGCAGCCACGATAGCAGCAGCAACCCCCCGGCGACCGCCAAGGCGAATCCCGTGATCATCAACGAAGTAGCGAGATCCAAGACAGTCCTACTGGTCGGTTTGAGTGCGGAGGATTGCGACTTTATGCGATCCTCCCAGCCTTTTCCCTTGGCGCGCTCGAGTAGGATTTGAGCAAAAACCTTCAGGCCCGTCGCTTCGATAGGGTCGGCTAACGGCGTCAGAGCCTGTGGCATCGGGGGGTAGGAAATGGGAAAGCTCCGTCCATTCGCGGAGCCGTCCTTTTCGTCGTGCCACGACGAAATTTTCCGCGCTAGCCGACTTCCGGCTCGCTCTTCGGCGTCACGCTCGAGCGGATGTGGGCTTCCGTCAACTCGGGCGAGCACAGCTCGAGGAAGCGATAGGCGTAGCCGCGCAGGTAGCGGCCCTGGCGCACGGCGATGCGCGAGGTCGTGAGCGGAAACAGCCCGGTGGCATCGAGCAGCCGCAGGCCCGTGTCACGTTCGGGCTCGAACGCCATCGAGGCGATGATGCCGACGCCGAGCCCCAGCTCCACGTAGGACTTGATCACATCGGCATCGAGCGCAGACATGACGATGTCGGGTGCAAGCCCCGCGGCGGCGAAGGCTGCATCGATCTTGCCGCGCCCCGTGAAACCCTCGTTATAGGTAATGAGCGGGTACTCGGCGAGCGCCTCGAGCGTCAGCTGCTGCGTGCTCTCCAGCGCGTGGCCGCGCGGGACGACCACGGCGTGGTGCCAGGAATAATAGGGAAAGGCCACGAGATCGGGTGTCTCGATCAGCGCCTCGGTGGCGACGCCGATGTCGGCCTGCCCGTCGAGCAGCATGCTGGCGATTTCCTTCGGGCTCGACTGGTGCAGCACGAGGCGCACCTTCGGAAACGCCTTCTTGAATTTCGCGATTGCCGGCGGCAGCGCGTAGCGCGCCTGTGTGTGCGTGGTCGCGACGATGAGCTCGCCCTGGTCGCTTTTTGAGAACTGCTCGGCGAGGCGCTTGATGTTCTTGGCGTCGAGCAGCATGCGCTCGACGATGACGACGAGCTCCTGGCCGGGCTCGGTCATGCCGAGGAGACGCTTGCCGCGGCGGACGAACAGCTCCACGCCGAGTTCGTCCTCGAGGTCCTTGATGTGCTTGCTCACGCCCGACTGCGACGTGTAGAGCGCGTTGGCGACCTCGGTTAAATTGAAGTTGCGGCGAACGGTTTCGCGAATAATCCGAAGCTGCTGGAAGTTCACGAGCGCGCTCCGCGTTCAAACACGCGCAGGCGCCCACTGACGAGGCGCACGGGCTGGCCCGTCGCGAGGTTTAGCTCGGTGAGCTTCTGCGGCGTCAGCTCCACCTCGAAATACTGGGGCGCATGCGGCGGGCTCGCGCCGTTGAGAGCGGCAAGCTCCACGCGCGCGACCGCGCCGAGCCGCATGATGCGCTGCACCTTCGCGGCGATGCCAACGGGAGAGCCCACCTGCTCCGGGATGATGTCGATCTCGTGCGGACGTGCGAAGGCAACGACCTCCTTGCCTTCGACCAAGGCTCCGTTGGCATTGGGGAGCACGTCGTTGCCGATGCGCAGGTGCGAGCCCTCTACGCGGCCGCTGAACTCGTTGACGGCGCCGAGGAAGGAATAGACGAACGGCGTTGCCGGGTTGGCGTAGACGTCGCGGACGCTGCCGGCCTGTTCCACCTTGCCCTTGTTCATGAGCACGAGCTGGTCGGCAAGCTCGAGCGCTTCCTCCTGATCGTGGGTGACGAACAGGGAGGTGATGTGCAGCTCCTCGTGCAGGCGGCGGAGCCAGCGGCGCAGCTCCTTGCGCACCTTGGCATCGAGCGCGCCGAACGGCTCGTCGAGCAGCAGCACGCGCGGCTCGACCGCGAGCGCGCGCGCAAGCGCAATGCGCTGGCGCTGGCCACCGGAGAGCTGCGAGGGGTAACGCTCGGCCTGCCAATCGAGCTGCACGAGTTCCAGGAGTTGGTGCACTCGGCGGCGAATTTCGGCCTCGGGCGGCCGCTCCCGTCCGCTTTTGACACGCAACCCGAAGGCGACGTTCTCGAACACGGTGAGATGGCGGAAGAGGGCGTAGTGCTGGAACACGAAGCCGACCTGGCGCTGGCGCACATGCTTGTCCGAGGTGTCCTCGCCATCGACGATGATCTTGCCCGAATCCGCAAAGTCGAGCCCGGCGATGATGCGCAGGAGCGTCGTCTTTCCGCACCCCGAAGGGCCGAGCAGCGCCACGAGCTGGCCCGTGGGGATGTCGATGCTCACCCCGTCGAGCGCGACGAAGCGGCCGAAGGACTTGCGGATGTTTTGAACTTCGATGGTCATGCGGCTTCTTCTATCTCGACGACGCTGCTGCCGGCTCGCCACTCGATCATAGTCTTGATCACGAGCGTCACCAAGGCGAGGAGTGCCAAGAGCGACGCGACCGCGAAGGCGGCGGCGAAATTATACTCGTTGTAAAGGATCTCGACGTGCAAGGGCATCGTATTGGTCAGGCCGCGGATATGGCCGGAAACGACCGAGACGGCGCCGAACTCGCCCATGGCGCGAGCGTTGCAGAGTATCACGCCGTAAAGCAGGCCCCATTTGATGTTGGGGAGCGTCACCCGGGTGAACGTCTGCCAGCCGGAGGCGCCGAGCACGAGTGCTGCTTCCTCCTCGTCGCGTCCCTGTGCCTGCATGAGCGGGATGAGCTCGCGGGCGACGAACGGCACAGTCACGAAGATGGTGGCCAGCACGATGCCGGGAACGGCGAAGATGATCTTTATGTCGTGCTCATAGAGCCATGGACCAAACCAGCCTTGCGCGCCGAATACGAGCACGTAGACGAGGCCGGCGATGACGGGCGAGACGGAGAAGGGCAGATCGATCAGCGTGATCAGCAGCTGCTTGCCGCGGAAATCGTGCTTGGCGACCGCCCATGCGGCGGCGATGCCGAACAGCACGTTGAGCGGGACGGCGATTGCCGCCGCGAGCAGCGTCAGGCGGATGGAGGAGAGCGCATCCGGCTGCGTGATCGCTGCGATGTAGGCGGCCCATCCCTTGCGCAAAGCCTCGGAGAACACGGCGAGGAGGGGTAGCACCAGGAAGGTCACGAAGAACGTGAGCGACACTGCGATGATGATCCACTTTACGAGGACCGGCTCGCGCGCGGCCGCGCTCTCCTCAAAGCGCGTGTTGCGCGAGCGGGCGGCAGCGAAGGTGGGTGCGACGGAAGCCATCTAGCGCGCCCTCTCGCTCGAGCGCGCGCTCCAGGCCTGCAGGCCGTTGATGATGAGCAGCAGGATGAACGAGATGATCAGCATGACGGCCGCGACCGCGGTGGCGCCGGCATAGTCGTACTGCTCGAGCTTGGTGATGATGATGAGCGGCGTGATCTCCGACACCATCGGAATATTGCCGGCGATGAAGATGACCGAGCCGTACTCGCCGACCGCGCGTGCGAACGCGAGCGCAAAGCCCGTGAGCAGGGCCGGGGCCAGCATCGGCAGCACCACGCGGCGGAACGTCTGCACCCGCGTCGCGCCGAGACTTGCGGCGGCCTCCTCGAACTCGAGGTCGAGGTCTTCCAGCACCGGCTGCACCGTGCGCACGACGAACGGCACGCCGATGAAAATGAGCGCCACGAGCACGCCGAGCGGTGTGAAGGCGACGTCGATGCCGATCTGCGTGAGGTATTGGCCGAGCCAGCCGTTCTTGGCGTAGAGCGCGGTGAGCGCGATACCGGCGACGGCGGTCGGCAGCGCAAAAGGCAGGTCGATCAGCGCATCGACGATGCGCCGGCCGGGAAAGCTGTAGCGCACGAGCGTCCAGGCCAGCATCAGCCCGAACACGACGTTGATGGCGGCCGCCAGCAGAGAGGCACCAAAGCTTAGCTTATAGGAGGCGACTACGCGCGCGGACGTGGCAGCGTGCCAGAAGCCCTCCGGCCCCAGCGTGGAGGCTTTGAAGAACACCGCCGAAAGCGGGATCAGCACGATGAGCGACAGGTAGCCGAGCGTGACCCCCATCGACAGGCCGAAGCCCGGAAGTACCCTGCGCACTTTCGTCCGCTGCATGGCGCGCCTCATCACCACCCCGGATGGACCACGCTGCTTGCGTCAAGAGACTTGGGCCGAAGCGACACGGTCGGATGCCAGCCGCAACGGGGCGCGTCGACGCGTGATCGGCATCGACGGCTCGCTTATGGTTAGCGGTCGGAACCTAATGAGGCCTCTGCTCGGGGCGAACCACGAAGATGTGATTTCTATATTCGCCCCGCTGATAAGGGGCGGGGAGCCCTGCGTTAGCGGGCTCTATCGAGTGCGGTTAGGAAGTCGCGGCCACTCTCGGCGCGCGCGTTTGGCCATGCCGCGTCTGCTCAAGCGAGCGCCGCGGAGAGGTCCTTAACCATACAGGACGCCGACCTCAGCCGGCGGCGGCGAGGCGCTGAAATCCGGCCGCGAGATCGGCTTTCAGGTCGTCGACGTCCTCGAGCCCGATGTGCAGGCGCAGCGCGGGGCCCTCGGCCTGCCAGCGCGTGGCCGAGCGGTAGCCGCTCGGATCGAAGGGGATGACGAGGCTTTCATATCCGCCCCACGAAAAGCCCATGCCGAAGAGTTCCAAGCCATTGAGCATGGCCGCCAGCGCCGGCTGGCCGACCGGTTTTAGGATCACCGAGAAGAGCCCGCTCGCGCCTAGAAAATCGCGCTTCCAGATCGCGTGCTGCGGGTGGCTCGGCAGGCCGGGGTGCAAGACGCGTGCGACCTCGGGGCGCCCCTCGAGCCAGCGCGCGATCTCGAACCCCGCGCGCTGGTGCTGCGCCAGACGGGTTGCGAGCGTGCGCAGGCCGCGCATGCCGAGATAGGTCTCCTCCGAGCCGGGGCAGACGCCCAGCAGCTCCTTGGCGCGAGCGACGTGCTTTTGCGCGCGCTCATTCGATGTGATGGCGCCGAGCATCGCGTCGGCATGCCCCACGATGTACTTCGTCGCCGCGTCGATCGCCACGTCGACGCCGTGGTCGAAGGGGCGGAAGTAGAGCGGCGTAGCCCAGGTGTTGTCGAGCAGGAGCCACAGCTCGTGCTTCTTGGCGACCTTGGAGATGGCCGGGATGTCCTGCACCTCGAAGGTTTGCGAACCGGGGCTCTCAGTGAAGATGAGCCGCGTGTTCTTCCGCACGAGCTTCTCGATGCCGGCGCCGACGAGCGGGTCGTAGTAGGTTGTCTCCACGCCGAGCTTTGCCAAGAGCCGGTCGCAGAAGTTGCGTGTCGGTGCGTAGACGCTGTCGGAGACGAGGATGTGATCGCCAAACTCGACGAAGGCGAAGATCGACGTGCTCACCGCCTGATAGCCCGATGCCGTGAGCACGGTTGCCGCTCCGCCTGCGACCGTGGCGATCGCCTCCTCGAGCGCGCGCACGGTAGGTGTGCCGGAGCGTCCGTACGTGTACGCCTGATCGCGCTTCAGAAGCTTCTCGACGGTTGGAAAAAGCACGGTCGAGCCGCGATAGACGGGCGGGTTCACGAAGCCGTGGCAGGCATGCGGATCGCGGCCCGAGTGAACGACCTCGGTGGCCGGTTTGCGCCGGCGCGACGGTTTCTTGTCTGAGGGTGACATCGGGCGGATCCTGATCGCCGCGGCAGGTGGCCCGTGTGACGCAACTTTGCCCTTCGGTCAAGGTCTTGACCCGACGGCGTTTACGCGGGATTGGTGCGCCTCACTTGGCGCGCTCCCTCAGCCTTTACCCTCCGCGCGACTTGCAGCGGGTGTCGCTTGCACCCCGCTCGCCGCGGTTCCAGACTGATTGCGATGTGATGACAAAGCACTACCAGTCCCGCTGGCTAATATCCGCTGTTTTGGTGGCGGGCATGCTTCTCCCGGCGTCCAGGCCGGCAGGCGCCGCCGCCGGACCCGGTACGACGCTGGACACGATCCGGGCGCGCGGGAACGTCCTGTGCGGGATCAGCGAGCCGGAGCCGGGCTTCTCCGAGATCAACGAAGCACGGGTGCGGTCGGGGCTCGACGTGGAGTTTTGCACCGCGCTCGCTGCCGCCGTCTTCGGCTCCAAGGACGCCGTGAAGTACTGGCCGTTGTCCCCCAACGACCGTTTCAAGGCGCTACAGTCGGGCGATGTCGATGTGCTCTCGCGCGGCGCGACCTGGACCCTGAGCCGCGACACCGAGCTCGGGGCCCGCTTTGCCGGCGTTCTCTACTATGACGGCCAGGGTTTCCTGACGCGGCGCGGCAACGCGGTCGCGAGCGTGCTGGAGCTGTCGGGCGCTTCCATCTGCGCGCTTCCAGGTCCGATGGGCGAGCAGGGGGTTGCGGATTTCTTCAGTGCGCAGCGCATGCGCTACCAGATGGTGACGCAGGCGCATTGGGACGATGTGGTCAAGGCCTACGCGGCGGGGGACTGCACGGTGCTGTCGGGCGACGTCTCGATGCTGGCGGTTGCGCGCGCGAAGATGAAGCAGCCGGCCGATCACATGATCCTGCCCGAGCTCATCACCAAGGAGCCGGCGGGACCTGCCGTGCGCCAGGACGACGCGCAATGGTTCGCCGTGGTGCGCTGGACGCTGATGGCGCTCATCGAGGCGGAGGAGCTCGGCATCACCAGCGCCAACGTCGATGCCATGCGCGCCTCCAATGCGCCCGAGGTGCGCCGCTTCCTTGGCCTGGAGGCGAACCTCGGACAGGCGCTCGGATTGCCGCGCGACTGGGCCTACCAGGTCGTCAAGAACGTCGGCAACTACGGCGAGATCTTCGACCGCACGCTGGGCGCCAAATCCAACTTGAAGATCGCCCGTGGTCTCAACAACCTATGGACCAAGGGCGGTCTGATGTATGCGATGCCGTTCCGATGAGGCGCGCGCATGCCTTCGCCCGAGGCTAGGTCATAGAGCGCAGAGGTTGCCCGGATGAAGGAGCTGCTCGCGCAGCAGGTTGGCCTCGCCGTGGCGCTTGCCGGGCTTGCGGCCCTGGTGCTGCTGGTACTCTTGTTCGCGAGCGCGCGGCGGCGAAGCGCCCGCAAGCAGCAGCCCGTCGCACGACCCGCGACCGCGGCGGCGCCTGCGGCCCCAACGCCGAAGGCGAAGGTCGACCCTGCCGCTCTACTTGCCGCCATACATGAAGCCGAGGCGATGGGTCAGCGCGACCGCTTGCCGGGCCTCTATCTGTCGCTTGCGCAATGTCGATTTGAGGCGGGGGGCAGCTCGGAGGCCGAGGAGCTCTTGCGCAAATGCATCCTCGGCGCCGGAGCCGCGCGCCACAAGGCCACACATGCCAAGGCGCGGCTCGCGCTGGGCGACCTCGCTCACGCCGGCGGTGATCCAACCACCGCCTGCGAGCACTGGCAGATCGCGCGCGCACTGTTCCATGAATTGAGGCAGGTAGAGGACCACGCGGAGGCCGAGCAGCGCATGCTGCGCAACGGCTGCCCGACCGATTGGGTGCTTACCGACTTTTGAGGGAAGGGGCCGTGCGCTCAGCGCATCAGCACCTCGACCTGCGTCGCCTCGCCGTCCGCAACCGTGAAGTCGCGCTTGAACGCGCGCGTGCCGGATTTGGCGATGACCGTATAGCTGCCGGGTGCGATAATGTGAGTGGGCAACGCGCCGACGCTGCGTTTGACGACCTCGCCATCGGCCGTCTGTACCGTCCACTGCGTATCGGGCAGCGCCTCGCCGCCCTCGCGGGCGACGAGCTTGAAGGTCACGCGCGCGGCCGAGTGCGAGACGGTGGCCTCCGACAGCTTGCCGGCCTCGACCGTCACGTCCGCCTCCACTTGGGCATTGGCATCGCCGTAGGTCGACACGATGCGGTAGATGCCGGCGTTGAGCCGGATGACGACGTCCGGCTTCACGGCACCGACGACCTTGGTGCGGTTGTCGGATTGATCGCGCTCACCGGAATAGATGTCGTAGCTGACGGCGTTAGCAGCGGGCGCGGCGCCGTCGACCAGCACCTTGACGCGGAGGCCGCCGGCGTTGAGCACGAACCTCTCGCTCATAGTCGCGCCGGGGGCGACCGTGATCCTGCGCGTGACGTCGGCACGCCCGAAGGCGGCATTGACGATGTAGTCGCCGGGCTTGAGGCTGACCGTCGGGCTCGCGTCGCTCTTGGTCATCAACAGCTTCGTCTCGTTCTTCTTGCCGGGTATCGGCTGGTAGATCCGCCACGCCAGCCCCTGATCGATGCGCTGGCCATCGACCGTCAGCAGCGCGACGAGATTGACCTGCGCGGGCGCGTTCGATTCCGGTGCCGCTTCGCCCGCGGTTCGCGGAACGACGGTCGTGTTGGCCGGCACCGTGACGGTTGCGGGCGGGTCGCCCGGCCCCGCTTCATCGCTCGACGGCGGCAACCCTCCGCGTAGCGTGACTCCGGGCTGCCATTGCCCTTGGTCCTGCGCCAGCGCCGCTAAGGGAAGCGCAAACGACAGCAGGATCGCCGGCGCAGAGCGCGCGATTGCGTGCACGAGGCGGTTCAAGGGTAGTGTCATCACGGGTTGGTCCAAAGCTTCACTCGGCCGGTGATACGCTTTTACCCAACACGGACAACGAGAATGTTCGAAATATGGCTGACGGCGCGCGATCAACCGCCGACGTCGAATGTCCGTGTCTCCCCGGCCTTCAATTCAAAGGCGCTGCGCAGCTGCTTGTCGCGCGTCTCCGAGGTCACGATGTAGCGGCCGGGCGCGAGCAGCGCCGTCGGCTGCGGCTCGCTGGAGCGCAGGACGAACTGCTTCTTGTCGTCGCGCACCTCCCAGAACACGTCGCCCCCGCTCGCTGCCTGCTCGCTGGCAAGGCGCAGCGTGACGCGCCCCGCGTCGAGCTTCAGGGCGATCTTCTGCGCCTGCCCCGCCGTCAGCGTGACCTCGGCAGCGGCGCGCACGTTCGTTGCGCCGAGGGCGGCCTCGACGCGGTAGCGCCCCGCGGAGAGCTCGAGATCGGGCTCCTTCGCTTGCGTGCGCACGACCTCGCGTGGCTCGCCGTCGAGACGGAAGACCGTGTAGGTGAGCGGCAGGGCGTCGAGCGAGGGTGCGCCGTCGATCTTGGCCGAGAGTTTCAAGTGCGCAAGGTTGAACGCGAACGTCCTCTTGACCGCATCTCCGGCTCCGAGGGCGAGCTGCTCTTTCAGCTCCGAGCCGCCCATGCGCGCGGTCACGTAATAGGTGCCGGCCGGCAGCGTGAAGGTGGGGGAGGGGGCCGCCGACCGCGTCACCTCGCGCCTCCCTTGCGGAGAGTCCGGATCGTCCTCGTAGACGATGAAGGTCACGCCCGGAGCGGAGACGTCAGCCGGGTCGCTGCCGTTGCCGCGCGCTGCCGTCAGCTCGAGCCGCCCCGTCGCCAGCATGGCGTCGAACGTCGTCCCGGTCGCCGGCGCGATCTTGACGGTCTGCTCCTGACGGGCGAGCCCGTCCTCGGCGCTGACCTTGTAGTCGCCGGCCGGCAGCACGATCTCGGGCTGCGTTTCGCGGCCGATCCACAGTGGAGCCGCACTCTTCTTGCCGTCGCCACCATCGACCGGCGTGACGGTGAATACGGGCGTTGGCAGCGGCTGCGCCGTCTTGGCGGCGCGCGCGAGCATCTTCAGGACGCCGGCGTTGAGATTGAGCCGAACGGACGTCGGCGCGTCCGCGCTCACATCGACCGACTGGTGCGCGTTGGCCAGCCCGAGGCGCGCTTCGACCTCGTAGGTGCCGGGCGGCAATTTCTCGACCAGGGCGGCGGCGCGCGTCTCGCGGATCACCTCGCCGTCCGGTCCGGCCTTCGTGATGCGCCAGCGCACCGGGCTCTCGAGCGTGGCGCTGTCGGGTCCGAGCCCTGCGGTGAGATAGAGGCCGGGCGGCCCTGCGGGAGGAGGCGCGGCTGCAGGCTCTTTCTTGCTCGTCTGCTCCTGCGCGGTCGCCGGCGCGGCGTTGGGCTCGAGATTGGCGAGCTTCAAGATCTCATCGAGGGCGGAGTTGAGGCCGGCCGTATCCTGTGCGTCGTAGGCGCGGCCGTGCGTGGCATTGGCGACGCAACTCATCTGCTGCAGCTTCTGCGGGCCGATGCCGAGACCGATGGAGTAGATGGCGAGGTTGGGATTGGCCTTGGCGATCTCCGCCGCCGCTACGCAAGTATCCGGGCTGCAGTTGTCGACGTCGTCGTGGATCATCACGATGGTCGCCGGCACCGCGGTCGCGATGGCCTTCGCCGTCTCGCGCAGCCCGAGCGCGACAGGGCCCATGCCGTTGGCGTTGAGCTTGGGCAGCGGGGTGGTGATCTTCTCGAGGTTGTTGGCATCGGGCGGCACGATCACCTCGACGTCGCCGCAGTAGCCGCGCCGCCGGTGTCCGAATGACGAGAGGCCCATGCGTGCGTCGGGCCGGATGCGCGCGAGCGTCTGCGCCAGCGTCTCTCGGCCGATCTCGAACTTCGAGCGCCGCTCGTTGCCGAAGGGCCCCCACATGGAGCCCGAGCCGTCGAGCAGGAACATCACGGTCGGCGCATCGTCGGCGGCGCGCACCGCGCCAGCCCCGCCGAGCACAAGCAGCGCAAGCAAGCTCAAAGCGATGGTCCTGAGGCGAAGCAGCATTCGGTTCAGACCTCGGAATTGGCCCTCGGATTTTGGCCCCGTAAGATTCGGCCCGGAAGATAGCTCATCCGGCCGCCCGCGCCACCCCAGCACGGGAAGCTTGCGGAAAGACGGCGCAAGCCTGCGACGAATTTGGATTGGCGGTCGGGCCTCGCTGCCGCTACGAGAATTACATGAAAAATCCCGTCGACAATCCCGTCATTGCCCTGCTCTCCTCCCGCCGCTCGGTGAAGCCTGACCGCCTGCTGGCGCCCGGCCCGCAGCCGCCGGAGCTCGAAACCATGCTGCGGATCGCCTCGCGTGTCCCCGATCACAAGAAGCTCGCACCCTGGCGCTTCATCGTCCTGGAGGGCGACGCGCGCGCCAAGCTGGGCGACGTCATCGCGGATGCCTGCATCGCCGAGGAGCCGGAGCGGCCATCGGACGTGCGCCTAGCCATGGAGCGGGGGCGGCTGACGCGCGCCCCGCTCGTCGTCGCCGTCATCTCGCGCGTGACGCCCCATCGCAGTGCGCCGGAGTGGGAGCAGATCCTGTCGGCGGGAGCCGCCTGCCTCAACCTGTGCCTAGCCGCCAACGCGCTGGGCTACGGCACCTCGTGGCTGACCGAGTGGATCGCCTACAGCCCGCGGGTGCGGGAGGCTCTGCAGCTTGCCGACAACGAGCGCATTGCGGGGTTCGTCTATATCGGCACGCCGGCCGAAGCCCCGCAGGAGCGAGACCGTCCCGCGCTTGCCGACATCGTCTCGCGCTGGGGACACTAGCAACTCGACCGCTGCTCCGCTTCGGGACGCCGGTTAACCGCGCGTTCACCCTTTGCCGCTAGCTTGGCGTGGGGCTCTTTGTTCGTGGGCTCAAGCGTTCGTCCGTTTCGGTTCCGTTGCGGAGTGAAGCTCTTGAGTTCCCTCTTCGAAGTCCCCGCTCAGCTTGCGCTCGTGCTGACGCTTGCGGCCTCCGGGCCGGGCGAGGGCACGCGTGCCGCGCCGCCGCCGGTCGAGACGGCTGCCGTCGCGCCGACGCAAGTTCTCCTCGACTTCAGGCAACTCGAAGGCCCCTATCGCTTCAGCGAGAGCAACTGGCTGCGCGCGTTGCGCGAGGACCTGCCCGCCGAGGCCGCGCTCCCCGCCTACTCGGGGCGAATCTTCAAGACGAGCAGCGGGCGGTATTACGTGCCGGCCGCGGCGGAGCGCCGTCCGATCCTCGCGGCACGTGCAAATGCGGATCTCGCGGCTCGCGCTGCGCAAGCGTTCGCCGCCCACAATGCCTCACGCCTGCGGATTGCCCTGCGTCGGCCAGCGACGGCGGGCGACCTCTATATCGCTCACGTGTTCGGACCCGAGGCAGCGATCGCCTTCATCCGGCAGGCCGAGGCCACGCCGAACGATCCCGCGGCCCGGCAGGCCCCGGACCTCGTCCCGTCCGAGCCCGAGTCGGAATCGGGCACCCCGCCGCTGACACTGGCGCAGCTCTACAACCGCTTGACGGACCCCCTGCGCAAGTTCTCTCGCGGCGCGGCCGCGCAGGCCGCTCTGCGTGCTCGCGAGCAGGCTGCCGCACTGGACTTGAAGCCGACGATTGCGGAGGCGACGTCGCCCGCGCCCGACGGCCGCTCGCGTGGCACGCCGAAATCAGCCCCGACAACGCGATCCTGCCTCAGTAGCGGAATTGCTCGGCGAGCACGCGCTCGTCGAGGCTGTGGTCGGCGTCAAACATCATGTAGAGCTCGACGTTGCGCGCCTTCTCGACGTCCACCCGCAATACGCCGCGCGTCTCGTGGTGATCGGCGACCGCGCTCACGGGCCGCTTCTCCGGCTCGAGCACGTGGATGGAGATGCGCACCTTGTTGGGAAGCAGCGCTCCGCGCCAGCGCCGCGGCCGGAACGGGCTGATCGGGGTGAGCGCCAGCAGCGGCGCATTGATCGGTAGGATCGGCCCGTGCGCGGAGAGATTGTAGGCCGTCGACCCGGCGGGCGTGCAGACGAGCACGCCGTCGCAGATCAGCTCCTCCAAACGCACGGTATCGTCGACGAGGATCTTGAGCTTGGCCGCCTGATAGCGCTCGCGGAAAAGCGACACCTCGTTGATGGCGAGCGCCTTGTGCGCCTTGCCGTCGCGGTCATAGGCAATCATCGACAGCGGATGGATGCGGCTGACGTCGGCGGCTGCGAGGCGTGCGCGCAGATTGTCCTCGCTGTAGTCGTTCATCAGGAAGCCGACGGAGCCGCGGTTCATGCCATAGATCGGGATGCCGTCGTTCATGAAGCGATGCAGCGTCTGCAGCATGTGCCCGTCGCCGCCGAGCGTCACGATGGCGTCCGCCTCCGCCGGGTCGGCGTCGCCATAGCGCGCAATGAGCCGCTCCTTGGCCTCGACTGCCTCGGGCATGTCGCTCGCCACGAAGGCAATTTTCTCGAATTTTCTTTTTGGCTTTGGCATGGTGGCAGCGTACGCGCGAAGCGTGGAGGCTCGCTTAAGTGCAGGAAAACGACAAGCCCGTTCTCATCTACGCGACCTTCCCGACGCCGGAGGCCGCAGCGGCGGTCGGCAACGAGCTGGTCGAGGCGCGGCTTGCCGCGTGCGTGAACATCATCCCCGGCATGACGTCGATCTATCGCTGGGAAGGCAAGATCGCCCGCGACAGCGAGGCGGTCATGGTCATCAAGACGCGCCGTAGCCTAGCAGAAGCCGCCATAGCCGCGGCGCGCCAGCGCCATCCCTATACCAACCCGGCGTTCCTCGTCATTCCGGTGGAAGGGGGCTCGCCCGATTATCTGGGTTGGCTCATGCAGGAGACGGTGACGGAGTGAGGCCCAGCACGCGGCTCAGTAGGCGCCGCCGAGGCTCAGCAGTAGATTGTAGCGAGGGGTGCCGGGGCCCTCGCGCCGTGAGTAGCCGCGATTGCCGCTCGAACGGTGCTCGGCTCGCGGCGTTGGTGCCGTAACAGGCTTGGCCGCAGCCGCATTCGGATCGAGCGCGGCGGTCGCCATGCCTGTCGGCGCAATCACCACGCCCGTCGTGGCAGCCGGCGCGCTCTGCGCGTCAACCGTGGTCGGGATCGGCCCGCCGATCGCCATGCGACCCGGGAGCGGCTCGCTCGAGACGACTGTGGTAGCCACCGGCTTGAACAGCGGCTGTCCGCCCGCAACGCCAGGGGCCGACGTCGCCCTCCACGGCAGCACTTCCTTCTGCTGCGTCGAAGCGACCTGCTGCGTACTGGGTTGCTTTGCTTGCGCCGTGATCGGCAATCCGACGCAACGGCCCGAGGCCGACAACGACTGGCCGGCGGGGCACGTGCCGCACGCCTTCTCGCTGTGCGATTGGATAAGCGTGAGCTGCACGTAGTCGGGCTCGTCGAGCGGCAGCGTCGCGTTGACGCGATCGGTGAACTCTTTCAGCGCGTCCTTGGTGCCGATGCCCCACGAGCCATCCGTGCGGCCCCAGTAGCAGCCGACGCGGCGCAACTGCTGTTGGATATCGAGGACGAGCTTGTAGCGCGCTTCGGGATCGTTCGGCGCAAGCTTCGTCGGTTGCGGCGCGGCGGGTGCAACCGGTGTCGCCACAGCGACGACCGTCTGCCAGCCAGACTGCCCTTGCGACACGACGGGATCGGGTGTCGGTACGGGCGCCGGAGCGACCTTGGGCTCGACCTTGGCGAAGTTGCGCGTGCCGCGGCGTGGCGGCGTCGTCAAAGCGATCGCGGGCGAAAATGATGCGAGGCGCGAGACGGGAGTGAATTTCGTGAGTGGCAGCTCGGCGGCGCGTGTGGCTGCGACGCGCTGCACGTGATCGAGCGAAGTCCCGCTGTCGACGGGCGCGGGCAGATACACGAACAGCCCGACGCCGATCCCTGCAAGCAGTACGAAACCGCCGAGGCTACGCATCAAACTTCACTCCTCAGGCCCCCAGGCGCCGATACGGCAGGGATGCCCGCATCGTTAAGCAACATCCCTGAAGGTCGTAGTGCGATGCTATTGGGAAGCGATGACAATGACCTTAAGGCATCCGGCAAAAACGATAATTTCGAGCTTTGGACCTGTTAAGAAACAATAAATCCAGGTTCCGTCACGTGCAACAGCAAAACAGTTTCTCCACCAGGGCGGGAGGGGTCGTCGGCGCAACTGTCCGGTCCCCTTAGAACTCTCTTGGAGGAGTCCCCCTGGGGATATGCTGTGGAGACTTCGGGGAGTGCGCTGCGAGCCGGCAGCCGGTGCCACAAAATTGCCCGCCGCAGGCTGTCCGCGAGCCACCTCGGCTAGCTGGCTGAATCCGTTAACAAAAGGTTAGCGCCGTCCCCCAGAATCGCCGTAGTAAAGGCAACTGAGGGGGCTGTATTGCGTTCGTATCCTTGTCGCCTTCGCACGCGAAGAGTGCTTTTTGCACAGCGGGGATCGAGCGGCGATAACCGCCCGTGTCTAAGCATCTTCCGGCGAAGGCTCCAGCTCTCGGCGCACCTCTAAAGGCGCGCGGTTTTCGGCCTGCCGGATGCCATTGGGGATGGCGCCGGAGCTCACAGTCCGAAGCGGCCGCATCGCCGATTTCGGGGCGTGCCCGAGTTTTCGTGTGAGCTGGAGGGACTCTGTCTGCCACCGCCTTCTCGCAGGCAGCGACGGGAAAAGCGCCGGCCGTTCAGCGTGTGCTCCGGCGACCAAAAGAGAGAGGGCAAACATGAGGCATGCTCTAGGCGTGTTAGGGGTTCTTGCGGCCGGCGTTCTACTCGCCGTTTCGGCCGCGATGAACTGGCGATTTGGCTTCAGTCTCGGACGCACCGAGCTCGACGGCCAAATCTACGGTGCGGCCAGCGCGGCCGCGGACTGCATGAAGGCACTCGTGCCGTTCTTCTTCTTCGCCGCAATTCGCAACCGGATGTGGTCGCAGGCAGCCGCCTCGGCGCTCGTCTGGGTCGTGGTCACAGCCTATTCGCTGACCTCGGCACTCGGTCACGCGGCGTTGAACCGGTTCGACACGGCGGGCCATCGCGCCGCAACCGTTGCGGCCTACAAGGACCATCGCGCGGATCTCGCGCGAGCAGAGGAGCAACTGACCTGGATCCCGCAGCATCGTCCTGCTCAGACGGTGCAGGCCGAGATCGATTCGCTGAAAAGCGATCGGGCCTGGGTCTGGACCAAGGAATGCACGGAGGTGACCGGCAGCAAGGGCCGGACGTACTGTCAGAACTACCACGCTCTGGCGGCGGAGCTTGCTTCCGCCGAGCAGTCGATCGCGCTCGAAGCGCGCGTCGCTGACATCCAGGCGAAGATCGGCGAGCAGAACGGCGCGACGGTGATGTCGGAAGCGGACCCGCAGGCTGCGGTTCTCGCCAAGCTCGCCGCACTCATCGCGCCGAACGTAAAAGTCGAGGACGTGCAGACCGCGCTTACGGTCTTCATCGCACTGTTGCTCGAAGTCGGCTCGGCGTTCGGTATGTATATCGCTTTCAGTCAGTGGCGCCTCTATGAACGCCACACGCCGGCCGCACCACGCATGGTGCCGGTCAGCACCGCTGCGGCAGCGGTGGCGGCCCCTCAAAAGGCCGTTGCGATAGCAAAGCCGCGTTCCGGCGCGAACGACAACAGGTCGGCGCCGGCCCAGAGACTGATTGCTCCCGAAACGGACGTGGAGCGCTTCTACAAGGAGAGAATCGAGACACAAGATGGTTCGAGCTTGACTGCAACTTCGTTGTACGAGGACTACTGTGCGTGGTGTGAAGAACAGCAGAAGGAGCCGCTGGCGCTTCCGACATTCGGAAGAGAGTTCGGCGAGCTCGGAGTTCAGAAAGCACGCATAGCAGGCAGGGTGCGGTACATCGGCATTGCGCTGAAGTCCGCCGGCGAGCTCGAGGAGGATAAGAAGCTGACGGCCTTAGGAGCCCAGGCCGCCTAGCAATAGGTCTCGACGAAAGGCCGCGAAAGCGGCCTTTCTCATTTTCAGAAGCTCATAACGAAGAGGGCCGCTCTCAAGCGGCCCTTTTTGTTTGTGCGGGTCAGCGGATATCTCGGCGCCGGATGCTCTCCGGATCGCCATCCTCATTGGGGATTTTCGAGACTGAAGATTTGTGCCGTTTCATCGTAGGCGAACAACTCGCCGTAGCGGCCCCAGTTGGTGACCGTGCGCAACGTCGTCTCCGCCGCATCATCGCTCATGTAGTCTTCGAGCTCCTGCATGAACCGCTGCGCCGGGGCCTGGTGATTGGCGCGCTCGTCGAGAACGCGGCGAACGCGCGCGGCGAGCGGCACATAGGCGAGCAAGTGATCGCCAAACATCTTCTTGCGCGCGTCGACTGCCGCTTCGGCGAACTTTCGCCCGGCGGGGGTGAGGCGGATTTCGCCCGAGTCGACCTCGGCAAAACGCAAAAGCTGCAGGGTCTCGGCAATGGGAAAGAGCTCATCGATCTCCAGCTGAAGCGTGCCGGCCAATTCGGGCAGCTCGGCCTTCCCAAGATAGGGAGGGCTAGCGAGCGCCTCCAGAAGGCCGGCAAAGGAGTTGGTCGAGACGCGCGGCAAGATCATGCCGAAGCCGAGCCCCGGGAAGTTGCCGTCGCGGCTCTTCTCCTTAGAGTCCGACCGTTGGGTCATGAGGGCGTAGATGTTGTCGACGAGTTGGCGGAACTCTGGATCGAGCCGGCTGCGGGGATGCTTCAGGGTAACTTTGAGCTCGGCGGCGATCCGTCCCGGCGCCGAGGCCAGGACGAGGATGCGATCGCACATCAGCACCGCTTCCTCGATATTGTGGGTGACCATGAGGATGGATTTGATCGGCATCCGTCCTTCCACCCACAGATCGAGAAGATCGGTGCGCAGCGTTTCGGCGGTCAGCACGTCAAGGGCAGAGAACGGCTCGTCCATCAGGAGAAGCTTGGGATTGACGACGAGCGCACGCGCAAAGCCGACGCGCTGGCGCATGCCGCCCGACAGCTCCTTTGGATAGGCGGACTCGAAGCCGTCGAGACCGATCAGATCGATTGCAGCGAGGGCGCGGCGGTGTGCCTGTGGCTCGGGTACGGACATGGCGCGCAAGCCAAACTTCACGTTTTCAAGCACGGTCAGCCAGGGGAACAGCGCGAAGCTCTGGAACACCATGGCGATGCCTTCAGACGGGCCCGTAACGTCATGCCCCTGAAAAAGCACCTCTCCCGCGGTCGGCCGAATGAGGCCTGATACGATGCGCAAAAGCGAGGATTTGCCGCAGCCAGAGCGCCCGAGCAGCCCCACGATCTCCCCTTCTTTGAGGGTGAGGCTCACGTCATCGAGAATGGGCGCTCCGCTCTCGCCCGAGCCCTTGCGATAGCACTGGTTCAAGTGACGGACGTCGAGCAACGGAGTGGCTGTAGCGGTCAGCATGGAGCGCTCCTTCAGTCCAGACGCAATCTCCGCCCGGCGTAGGCAAAGAGCGGGCGCCAGAAGAGCCGATTGAAGAGAATGACGAACACGGACATGACGGTCACGCCGAGAACGATCTGCGGGTAGTCGCCTGCCTCCGTCGCTTGCGCGATGTAAGCTCCGATGCCATGGGCGGCAACCTTGTCCTGGCCCCAACGCACGTACTCGGCGACGATGCTGGCATTCCACGAGCCGCCGGAAGCCGTCAGGGCTCCGGTGACGTAGTAAGGGAAGATGCCCGGCAGAATGACCTCGCGCCACCATTGCCAGCCTTTGGATCGGAACGTTAGTGCGGCTTCCTTGAGATCATTCGGAAAGGCTGAGGCACCGGCGATCACATTGAAGACGATGTACCATTGCGTGCCGAAGATGATGAGGGGACTGAGCCAGATATCGGGATTGAGCTGAAAACGTACGATGGCCATCACGGCTATGGGGAACAGGACATTGGCAGGAAAGGCCGCAAGGAACTGGGCCACGGGTTGAACACGCTCGGCGACACGTGGGCGCAAGCCGATCCAGACGCTGACGGGAACCCAAAATACTGTCGCGAGCGCAAGCAGCGTCACCACGCGCAGCAGGGTCAGCGAGGTCAAGCCGATCGTTTCGAGCAGGTCAGACCAGGACAGCTCGGTGCTAACGAAAGCGGCGATCTTCCAGGCTGACCATGCCGTCGCCAGCCCAATCGCGGTAAACCAGACGACATCCATGATGCGGGACGCTCGAGAACCACCGGTTTCTCGGCCTTGAAATATCACCGGAAGCTCCATGCGCCAGAAGGCGTAGCCCATCAGCCGTCGGCTGATGTAGCGTGCCATGAAGCGAAATCCGCGGGCGCGCTGAAAGATGCGCAGGACCCACGACTCCTCGACGATCTGCGAGGCCGACAGCTCGACGCGAAACTTGCTTGCCCAGGCCACCACAGGACGGAAGAGAAGCTGGTCATAGAGGAGAATGACAACGGACATGGCGGCAACGGCCGCGATGACCGCGTCGACGCGTCGCCCTTCAATGGCAAGCGCCAGGTAAGAGCCGATGCCCGGCAGCTTGATGGTCGTGTTCCCGACGGAGATGGCCTCCGAAGCCACGACAAAGAACCATCCCCCGGACATCGACATCATCGTGTTCCAGAGCAGTCCCGGGATGGCAAACGGAACCTCAAGAGACCAAAAGCGCTGCCACGGCGTCAGCC
Source organism: uncultured Alphaproteobacteria bacterium (assembly GCA_963817485.1). Classification (GTDB taxonomy): domain Bacteria; phylum Pseudomonadota; class Alphaproteobacteria; order Rhizobiales; family Hyphomicrobiaceae; genus Hyphomicrobium_A. Next base: position 41,453 of record CAWFOR010000027.1, read on the forward strand.
GGAAGCCTCGCGCAACCTCATCGAGGTCGCGCGGCACGGTGCGCAGCGATTGATAGAACGAGAAGGCCATGTTCCAGGCCTGGCTGGTGAAGATCGCGAAGATCGCAGCGCACTCGGGCCCAAGTGTGCTGCCGGGAAACGCGCCGGTGAAGACGGTGACGGTGAAAGACAGAAAGCCCAGCACGGGCACCGATTGCAGCACGTCGAGAATGGGAATGAGCACCATCTCGGCGCGGCGGCTCTTGGCCGCGAGCGTCGCATAGGTGAAGGTGAAGAGGAACGAGAAGCCAAGCGCGATAAACATGCGCAGGACCGTGCGCAGCGCGTAGTAGGGCAGGTTGCCGTAGTCGAGGGAGACAGTGGTGGCACCGGGCGGCGGCAACGCCGCGACCATGCCGCGAGAGCCGTTCGCGATCACGACAAAGACGGCGACGATCATCGTGAACGCGATGACGTCCCAATAGTTAGGGGAGGCCCGTCTGGTCAGCGATGCGAGACTGGTCCACCTGACGGCCATGGGGATGGATCACAATTGAGTTGCGCCGGACGGGTGCCTGCCAGATTTGTGTTCGGGGCGCAGCAAGATTCGACGCACGCTGCGCTGCCCTGATGCCGCGGCAGTTCGAGCACCTCATCATCGCCAGCGGCCACTTGCAGGAAACTAGCTTACATGAAGCTGACAACCTGCAACGCTTGCTTCGCTGTACAGGACCACTGTGCGTTTGCGTTTCAGCGCTCCGCAGCCGAGCGCGCCGGCCTGCAGAGCGATGCACCTACTGCCCCTTCAACGCGAGGCGGACGTAGCCCTGCTGGTAGGAGGGCATGTACTTGCGCGCGGCTGCCAGCACCTCTTCGCGCGTCACCGTCTCGACCGCCAAATCATGGCACGAAGCGCCGTCCAACGTCCTCGCCACCATGCAATCGACCAGCGTCTCGTTCTCGTAGGCCTCTTTGCGGCGCTTCAGCGCAATACGGTCCCGCAAGCGGGAGAGCTCCCTACCGTCGATGTCGGCCTTCATCTTGTCGATGATGTCGAAGACCTTTTTCTCCGTCCTTTCTGGGTCCTTGCTGCTTGAGACCGAAATCTTGACGATGCCGCTGCAGGCATCCGGCTCGTAGGTCACCTCGGGGGTGTAGGTGTCCCCGTCTTTCTCGCGCAGGTCGTCGAAAAGCGCGGTGCTCAAGTACTGGCTCAAGGCCATCAGAACTCTCGCATCGGCGCTGGTGACACACACGTCCGTGTTCCACGCAATGCGCAAATCGGTCATCGGGCGTTCCAACTCGTGCGATGCCTCCGTGAGGCCCTTGTAGGCGCGGGTGACTCCCACACGCGGAATCTCGAGCCGGGGCCCCTCGGCAAACGCATATTTCCCGAAATGCTCCTGCACCAGCTTCGCGGCGACGTCAGGGTCGATTGAGCCCACCAGAAAGAGGTCCATGTTCGCCGGCAGGCGAACGGAGGCGGCGAAGTCGCGCAGCTGTGCGGCAAGCTCGGCCGGTGGGATCTTGCATCGCGCAACTTCCTCTTCCATCGTGTCCTTGGCGTATGGATGGAATTGGCCGAGCAGCTCGCGATCCATTTTGTACTCCGCGAGTTTGTCGGGGCTGTATTTGTCGAGATAAAGCTCCTCCAAAACCACGCGGGCTTGCGCCCCGACCGTTGCAAGATCGAATTTCTGGTCAAGCGCGGTTGCGGCCAAGAGACCCGTCGCCTGCGGAAGATACTGCGGCAGGAACGACGCGTGCCATTGGATCGCGCCCACTTCCGTCGACGCATTGCTCTCCTGAATGCAGGACTTATACATACCTGCGACCTCGGCCGCCGACATCGTTCCCGCAGCGCCCGAGAACGAGGTGTGCTCGCAAATGTGCGCCAGGCCATTGTTGGAAATTTCCTTGCTGCGCAGAACGAGCGTCGCTGCCACATACCCCGAGGCATTGGGCATACAGTGGGCGCGAAAGCCGTTGTCCAACGTGATGCTTCGATGGCCCGGAAGAATGTTGACAGCCTGCGCCGTGCCGATGGGGGCAAGTGAGCTTGCCGCCACGCCTGAAAGGAATGCCTTTACCGCATCCCGCCGATTGATCTGCATCCGTAGGCCTCATGCCGCTTGCGTTGATCGTGCGTCCTTGCGGCGGCTTATTCAGCAGATCGACACTCGGCGGCTGTTCCCGACGGTACAGGAAGCGGACGCCCTCCTGCCGCAGTCGGGTCGCGGTGTTTCTCCAATCTCATGAGGTAGAGGAGCTGCGGATCGGCGGACCCGCCGGAAGTCTCAATCAGCGCCCGCAGAAGAGAATAGGATTTGAAAATGATCCGCCGGGCGACAGCTCTTATTTACAGCTCTTATATAGATCTGTTGCGGCGCACCTAGGCAGGCCCCTGGCGCAAGGAGGATCCCATGGCTACGTTCATCGTGCTTTCGAGCTTCACCGAGCAGGGCATTCGCAACGTCAAAGAGACCGATAAATCGAGCGGAGGCCTTCAAGGAGATGGCCAAGAAGCGTGGTGCCACCGTCAAGGATATGTACTGGACGCTCGGCAGCCACGACACTGTCGTGGTGTTTCGAGGCTCCCGACGATGAGACAGCGGCAGCGCTCGTGATGAGCGTCTCGTCTCTGGGCAACGTCCGCTCCGAGACGCTGCGCGCCTTCTCGGTCGACGACATGAAGAAGACGCTCGGCAAAATGGTTTGACCCGACCGTCTCGGCGGACGACGCGTCTATCGACGCCGGGGCACCGACCACGCCTCTGCCGAAGTCATCGGATTCTGCAGTGACTCTGCCATGAGCCTGCCGAGCTCCTGCGCCTGAAGGGCATAGGTGTGCATTTGGGTTTGGGCGTAGTGGCTCTGGAGCGCGAGCACGTCCTGGAAATCCTTCGCGTTCGCAAGCGAGCTTGCCAGCGCGAAGCCGGCATCGGCATTCTGCTTGGCGAACCGAACCGCTCGCTCCTGGACCGCTTTGAGCCCGGATGTCATCTCGTTCGGCGGCATCGCCTGCCACCACATGCCCATCGCTTGGCTCATGGCGTCCATGAATTGACCGTAGGCTGCGCTTGCCTGCTCTACATTCTTCTCGGCCAGCTCGCGCACATGCGGCGGGATTTCAAAATTCGGGCCCTGGGCCATGTCGTCCTCGCTCTGTAGGATTTTTGCGTCGTCTCGCAGCCACGCTACATGATCGGGTCGAGATTTAGGAGCGAAATGGCCCGGGGACGACGCTCGGGCACTAATTCGCTATTTCGGAGATGATGTAGAGGACCGCTGCCACACGGCCCTCTTTACACTTCAGGCGCTCCATCGCCAAGCGCCTGCTCCAAGTGCGAAAGCGGCTCGACGCTCTGCGCTAGGGTGCTCTAGTTCAACTCTCAAAAGCTGGCGTCGAGATCTATCGTACCATAGGTGCCGGCGCCGCCGCCGAACCCCCCGCCACTGTCTCCGCTGCTGTCGCCTGAGCCGCTGACGAATTGGTGCCCGGCCACGAGGGTCAGCTTGAGAGGCACGTCTTTGGTCAATGCGAAGGTGTACTTGGCAAATCCGCCGAGACGCTGTGCGTTGTAGCCGGTGTCCCCGTCTACCGACCCATCGGGACCGATGAAGAGATTCTTGCAGACCCGCGCGCCCACACGCAGCTCGGCAAAGTAGGTGTCGAAAGCCGTCGAATATTCAGCGGCAAGACTCGTGGCGATGGGCTGCTTCTCGTCCTCAAAGTCGAAGCTTCCCGCTACTTTGATACCTGTTTGAGTTCCCCTGAGTTTGTTGGTCGGATCGTTCGGCGTGAGCTGCGAGTCCTGATAGTCGAGGCCGACGTAGCCGCCGAAGGTCGCGCCTCCGCGTACGATTTGGTAGCCAGGCATCAGGTCGAGCTGCCAAAGCTTGCCGTCGACGTTGCCGCCGGGGACGTCCGAGCTGGCATAGTTGTAAACGGCCAGGCTGCCGTACATGCGAAACAGGAAACCGTCTTTCGCCATGTCGTGGTTCAGCGCGACGATCGCCTCGTCATACCAGTAGAGGGACTGCGGGGCGGCATCGAACCCGGTAATTACCTCATAGCCCTTGGGCTTCTCCTCGCCACTGGCGGCACATGCAAAGAGAAGGACGCCGCACGAGGCGACCATGTGTAGGGCACATATGCTCGGGCGGATCGAGTTCATGCTGCGCTGATTGACGGCGAGCCAGTAGCCCGCGAATCGGATGAGTAGCCGATTCGGCCCGGCAACCGCAGTTTCGCATTCCCGTCATGGCGCGGCGTCGCGAAGTCAGGTCCGGCTCATGCCGCCTTTTCCGCCTCGCCCGCTGCGGGTGCCGCGGCCTTGCCGGTGATCTTCAGCGCGAACGCATAGTCCGCCGCGATCTCCTTCAGCTGCTCATAGCGACCTGAGGCGCCGCCGTGGCCCGCCTCCATGTTGATCTTGAGCAGGATCAGGTTGTCGCTGGTGTTGAGCTCGCGCAGACGCGCGATCCACTTCGCCGGCTCCCAGTAGGTGACGCGCGGGTCGGTTAGCCCGCCGTAGGCGAAGATGTGCGGATAGGGCTTGGCCACCACGTTCTCGCACGGGCTGTAGCTGAGGATCGTCTCGAAGTCCTCTTTGCTGGCGATCGGATTACCCCACTCGGGCCACTCCGGCGGCGTCAGCGGCAGGTCCTTGTCGAGCATGGTGTTCAGCACGTCGACGAAGGGCACATCCGCGATGATGCCGAGGAACAGCTCGGGCGCCATGTTGGCGATGACGCCCATCAGCATGCCGCCGGCCGAGCCGCCGTTCGCGACGATGCGTCCGCGCTGGGTGAAGCCTTGGGCCACGAGATAGTCGCCAGCCGCGATGAAGTCGGTGAAGGTGTGCACCTTGTTGGTGAGCTTGCCGCCCGTGTACCAGCGGTAGCCCTTGTCCTTGCCGCCGCGCACGTGCGCGATCGCATAGATGAAGCCGCGGTCGACGAGCGACAGCCGCGTCGTCGAGAACGAGGCCGGGATCGAGATGCCGTAGGCGCCGTAGCCGTAGAGGAACAGCGGCGCGGAGCCGTCGAGCGGAGTGTCGCGGCGGTAGAGGATGGAGACCGGCACCGTCTCGCCGTCGGGCGCCGGCGCATAGACGCGGCGCGTCACGTAGTCGGCCGCGTTGTGCCCGCTCGGCACCTCCTGGCGCTTGCGCAGCGTGCGCGCGCGGGTCTCCATGTCATAGTCGTAGGTCTCGGCGGGCGTCGTCATCGACGAGTAGACGAAGCGCAGCGTCGTCGTGTCGAACTCGTAGCCGGGCGCCATGCCGAGCGCGTAGGCTTCCTCGGGGAATGCGATTGTGTGCTCCGCGCCGTCCTTGAGACGGTGGACGATGATGCGCGGCAGGCCGTCCTCGCGCTCCAGCCGGACCATGTGGTCGCGGAAGAGGACGGTATCGAGGATAAGGCGCCCGGGGCGATGGGCGATGAGTTCGCGCCAGTTGGCCATGGTCGGGGACGCTAGCGGCGCCTCGCAGATGCGGAAGTCCTCCGCACCCGCCGAGTTCGTCGTAACGAACAGCCGGTCGCCGTTGTGCTCGACCGAGTACTCATGCCCGTGCTGGCGCGGCTCGACCAGGCGCATGGGCGCCGTCGGCGCGTCGGCGTCGATGAGGTAGACCTCGCTCGTCTGGTGGTCGTGCGCATCGATGAGGACGAACTTGCCCGACTGCGTCGAGCCCAATGCAACGTAGAAGCCGGTGTCCTTCTCCTCGTACACGAGGACGTCATCGGTCACCGGCGTGCCGACAACGTGGCGGTAGACCTGGAGCGGGCGGTGGTGCTCGTCGAGCCGCACGTAAAACAGCGTGCGGCTGTCGTTGGCCCAGACGAGGCCGCCGCGCGTGTCGGGGATCTCGTCGGCCAGGTCTCTGCCGGTGCGCAGATCGCGGATGCGGACGGTGTAGAGCTCGGAGCCGCGGTCGTCGCTGGAGTAGGCGAGCAGCGTGTGATCGGGGCTGTGGTGGGAGATGCCGAGGTCCCAGTAGCGCTTGCCCTTGGCCTCGGCGTTGCCGTCGAGAAGAACGGTCTCGGCCCCGCCGTCGCGCGGGCGCCGAGCGAGCAGCGGATATTGGCCGCCGGCAACGAAGCTCGAGTAGTAGGCGTAGGGCCCGTCGGGCGCCGGCACGGTGCTGTCGTTCTCCTTGAGGCGCCCCTTCATCTCGGTGAAGAGGTCGGCCTGCAGGAGATTGGTGTCTGAAAGCTGGGCGTCGCAATAGGCATTCTCGGCCTCGAGGTAGGCGCGGATCTCCGGTGCGAGCCGCTTGGGGTCGCGCATCACCTCCTGCCAGTTGTCGTCCCTCAGCCACGCGTAGTCGTCGACGAGCTCGACCCCGTGCCACGTCGTGGTGTGGGGGCGGCGGGGTGCGAGTGGGGGCTTGGCAAGCGCGTGTCGGTGGGCTGGGCCGTGCATTCTACTCTCCACGCTACCGGAGTGATGGAAGGGCAGACGCCGCTTCTGCGTCAGGCCAATTTGGGTATCTCAGGGGGCGCTGCCAGATGCGTTTCGCGGGGCGGCGGGCGCAATCAGATTGCTCGTGACTGGCGTTGTCAACCATATGAACAGGCAACTCGAGCCGCCTTTTTTGGCGGGGCGCCGGGGCCAAAGTCTTGAGCCATGCGCATTGGGCAAAGCGCGCATGTCCCGTAGATCTTGTGCAATGGATGTGAGCCAAGCTTGCCGGCGGTCCCCCTACCGAGAGGCATTCGCGGGGCGTCCGCGATAGGTGAACACGGGTCAATCGGATTGTGTCACATTTCGTCTTAGCTCATATGGTTGTAGGGAAATGTCGGGCAAGTGCCTGGCACCCTGAACGCCTGTTTGATTAGGCTTACCAAGTGTATGCTCAGGCGTTGTTGTTGACTTTACTTCAGGGTGGTGCGAAACAAAGCTCCGCAGCGATAATCGGCGCTGTGTTTCCCGATGAGATCAAATACCAACCAAGTCGAAATCAGCCGAGGTCTCGCCGACGCTTGGTTTAGATTTGACTATGCGGTGCGTGGCCTTGCTCTTCAGCGCTCGCGCCTTTCGAGGGAGGGAAGTTGAAGTGGAAGATCCTACCGACCCGGAGCTGGTCGAGTTGACGGCCAAAATCGTCTCCGCCTACGTGAGCAACAACACGGTCGTTGCCACGGATCTGCCCCACCTCATCAGTGAAACGCACGCGGCGCTCTCCCGGGCGACTGGAAACTCAGCTCCCATCGAGCGCGAAGAGCAGAAACCGAAAGTTCCGGTCAAGAAATCGGTGATGCCCGATCACATCGTTTGTCTCGAGGACGGCAAGAAGTTCAAGTCGCTGAAGCGCCACCTGCGCACCCATTACAACCTGTCGCCGGAAGAGTACCGGGAGAAGTGGGGGTTGCCCCATGACTATCCGATGGTCGCTCCCAACTACGCGCGCGCGCGCTCCGACCTCGCCAAGAAGATGGGCCTCGGCACGCGGCGCGAGAAATAAGCCGCGCACCGCTCCTCGCTCAGGTCGTCAACCTTTCGTTTACCGACAGTGCGCGGGCGCTTGCGAGGCCCGCACGCGCAAACACACCGCAACCTCCGCCCGGTATGCCCTCAAGAGCTGAGCGTGGCGTGCGAGGTCGTACGTCCAATGACCGCTTAAGCCGCGGAGGCGCTCCGCGCGCAGCGCGCGTCTCAGTCGCGCGAGCAGTCGCGCGTGCTCGGCTTCGCTCGGCGTGGCGAGCTCCCACTCCCAGAGAGGCAGCAGCTTCGGCAGATCGCGTGCCCGCTCGTAGCCGAAAGGCGCCACGACGAGCTCGGGCTTGAGATGCGCGGCTGCGTTCGCGCCGCTGCGGCGGGCGGATCGGGGTTGCGACATGGGGAGCTGCTCCGGCTTGGTTGAGCCGGTCAGTCTCTCACCGCTCTTCGGCCTCGCGGATAAGCGGCGCCTGGCGTGAAGCGAGCACGCTTCGCCTCGACTTATCCCCCTCGTTCACTCCCGGACTAGTTTGGAAATCGGATTTCAGTACATGGGCGTATGATGCATCGGAAGGACAACGTGACCTCGGCCGTGCCAACCAGCACCCCTTCTCGTGAGTCCACCCCGCATGCCGCCTGCAAGCTCAAAGCCCATGGCCGCGTCGCCGTGCACCAGCGCCAGCGTCAATCCCGCCGAGAGCCCACTCGCGTGGCTGCGCCGGCGCAAGGACCGCGACGGCGAGGCGCTGATCTCGCAGGCCCAGTTCGATGCAGGCGAGCGGCTGCGCGCGGATTTCTGGTTTGCGCAGATGACGCCGCGCGTCACCATGAGCTGGTCGGCCATGGCGCCCGCGCAGCGGCGTCGCCGCGCCGGCATGACACTCGCCTCCGACGGCGACCTGCAGGAGAACATTGCCGGAGCGCGCGAGCGCGTGCGCCGTGCGCTCGCAGCGGTCGGGCCGGAGCTTGCGGGCGTGCTGATTGACGTGTGCTGCCACCTGAAGGGTCTGGAGGAGGCCGAGCGCGCGGCCGGCTGGCCGCAGCGGGCGGGCAAGGTCGTGCTGCAGCTTGCGCTGACGCGGCTCGCGCGCCACTACGGCATCGGGCCGGCCACGGGCGCCTCTCCGCGCGCGGGGGCCGTGCGGCATTGGGGCAGCGACGACTATCGCCCGCCGTTCGACATTCCCGCCGAGTGATTGCCGCTTATGCCGGCGCGCTCGAGGTCATCGCCGCCTTGGCGTCGGCCTTGATGCGGGCAACCATCGCGGCGAAGCCGTTGGAGCGCTGCGGCGTCAAATGTTCCCGGAGGCCGAGCGCATCGAAGATGGGAATGGCGTCGATGGCCAGGATTTCGTCGGCGCGCTTGCCGTCGTAGATCGAGAGCAGGATCGCAATGAGCCCGCGCACGATGTGGGCGTCGCTGTCGGCATCGAAGGTCAGGCGCGGGGCGGCGCCTGCGGGATCGACGTGCGTCGCGAGCCAGACCTGGCTCGCGCAGCCGCGCACTTTATTTGCATCGGTGCGCAGGGCCTCGGGAAGCGGGGTGAGCGTGCGCCCGAGCTCGATCACGTAGCGATAGCGGTCCTCCCAGTCGTCGAGGACGGCAAAATCGGAGCGGATCTCGGAGAGCGTCGGCACACCTAACACATAGGTTGCGGCCGGGAGGGTATGCAAGGGACGAATAAGCACGGGCATTCATGCGCCGGCGCACGCGCCGGGAGCAGCGCCCCGCGCGATCGGACGGCCCTTAAACGCCGCGCCGCGAGCCGGTGCCGCGCCACGCCGGCTCGAGGTCTTCAGGCGACAGCGTGTCGATCGCCGGCGAAAGCGCTGACGGCGCCGCCGCATATCCCGGCTCAGGCTTGGAATACTTCTGCGCCAGCTCGTAGGCCATCTGCGCGCCGAACTGCGCTTTGGTCAGGAACGCCGACCACAGCGAGGCGGCCTGCGCGCAGGTCTGCCCGTTGCGGTCGCAGAAGGTCGCCGTCCAGTGCACGGCGGAGGCGGCGCGATCGTAGAGGTGAGCCTGCTGCTGGCGGTCTGCCGGCAGCACGGCCACCACGGCCGCGACGAGAATACCAACGCGAAAGAGGGACATGGGAACGCTCCAACTAAGCCCGTCCGAATTTCATCAAGTTCTTTCTTAGCAGGCCGATCTCAAAAAACTGCCTCATCTGAGCGCAAAACTAGGCTCCAATTGCTTGCAAATTGTATGCATCGCGTTTGCTCGCGATTCATCGGTGCGTTGCGCGCGCGTGCTCAGGTCGCGAAGGCGCTGGAACGCTGGCTTGCCGCCGTCAACGCCTCGTCAACCAGAGTTAAGGATTCGTTTACGCGATTGGCTGCACATTGCCCCGCAGTAGTGAGCAGCGCGTGAGGGGTAAGCCATGCTGCGTGGTCGACTAAAGCTGCAGTTCGCAGCGTTTATTCTGTTGAGCGGCGGGCTCGCAGCCAACCTTTTGCTTCTGCAACCTCTGCTGCGCGAGCAATCGGCTCAGAGCTCCGGTGCCCAGGGCGACACCTGGCTAGCTGACGCGCAGATCGCCGGCGTCGGCGACACCGGCTCGATCACACGCCCTGAGGCTGAGGCAACGAAGCCCAGCGTGCCTGAGGCTTTCGGCAAACCCGAAGCAAGCGCCACGCCGGCTGCCGGTGCAACCGAGGTGACGCGCGCCGTGCAGCGCGAGCTCAAGATCCGCGGCTACGAGACCGGCAGCGCCGACGGCAGCCAAAGCCTCATGACGCGGGCGGCGATCATGGGCTTCGAGTACGACCACGCGCTGCCGATGACCGGCAAGCCGAGCCAGCGCCTACTCAAGGCGATCATCCTCGGCGACGGCGCGCGCGGCGCCCGCACCGTCGGCTCCAACGGTCAGAGCAACGAGGCCGCCGACGTCATCCGCTCGGTGCAGGCCTCGCTCGCGAAGGCCGGCTACAAACCGGGGCGGGTCACCGGCAAGCTGTCGCCCGAGACCATGCGCGCGATCCGCGCCTTCGAGGCCGATCAGGCGCTGCCGGAGACCGGCCGCATATCGGGCCCGCTCGTCTCGCGGCTCGCGCGCGTGTCGGGAGACGGGAAGCTCGCCGCCGGCCTCTGATCGCCGCGGGCGCGGCATCTTATCGCTTTATACGCCTTGCCTGGCGCGTGCCCCGTCCTACAGTGCGCGCCATGCGTCTCAGAACCGAATTCTGGGTGAAGGGCTACCTTCGCCGCTGCGCCGTCGAAGGCGCGTCCGCCGTCGTCGTGCGGCACGGCGACGACGACGCCGGAGCGATCTTCATCAAGGTCAACCGGCTCGACGGCACCTGCCTGGTGTTCGGCCCGGCGCCCGCCGGGCTTGCCGGAGCGGAGAGCGACCGGCGCTGGGTGGCGTGCCTTGCGCGCGAAGGGGTTTCAGAGGCGGTGGCCGACAGCTTTCTCGCGCGGGAGGCCGGTTTTGACTCCGATCTCTGGCTTATCGAGGTCGAGGATCGCAAGGGTCGCCACTTCCTCGACGACCAGCTCGAGCCCCCGACTGTGTGATCGGCGCCTCAGCGGCGACGCAACCTAAACTGAGCATAAGTTTCCATTAACGCTTGGAATCGCTCGATTGTAAGCTCTGATTCGAGCCGTCGGAGCCGAATCTCGCTCGGGCGGCGATCGGGGGACCGCCATGTCACGGGGGAGTTGCATGGCAACGATACTCACATTCCGTAAGCTGGAGTTGCGACGGCACGAGAGCGGCGACACAGCGGGGGCGGTGTCGTGCGAGGTCATCATCTTTCCCGGCATCCGTTATGAGCGCTGGAACGAGGTGAGGGATGAGATCGCGCATGCCGCGCCCGCGTCGCAAGCGTCGGCCGTGCGTCAGCGGCGCGACGTGCTCGAGCTCGCAGAGTAGTTGGCAACGCGATCATTTCGCGCCGTGCGCATGCTGGCCTCAATGCACGATTGAGGACGCGCGTCTAAGCGCGCTCAGAAGTGCGTGGCCGAGCAACGCGCCGCGTTCAAGCCCACTTCGGTATAGCGCCGATACGAGATGCCGCGGTCGGGTGCGCGCACGACGATGATCCCGTGCTGTGCCGCCAGCGAGACGGGCGGATCGGCATCGCGCGCGATGCCGCGCGCTTCCGGCGTCACGCCCAGGAAATGATCCTCCGACGGAACCAGCGCGAGCGTTATCGGCGTCGTACGTCCGGGTGTCGACGCCGACACGTAAATGTTGTCTCCCTGCGGCGACATCACCGCGAGCATCCACCCGGGATCGGGCGGCAGCGTTACCGTCACCGTCACCGGGCCGGCGGAGGTGTCGAAGCGGCAAAGCGCGTAGCGCGCGTCCGCCGACAGGAACGGCAACGGCTCGGAGCCGGGCGCGACCTCGGGCAGCACGCGCATCTTGTTGACCGGGAGCGCGGGCGCGAGCCGGTTGTAGGCGGAATCGGCCGTGAGGTAGGGCGCGGCAAGCGTTGCACAGATGTGCAGGATCCCGGCGGCGACGGGGGCTGCGAGGATGAGCTGCCAGTTGGCCTGTCCCAGCCGGTCGCGCAGGGTCATCGGCATTGGACCCTCCGGATTTCGGGCAACGGCTTCGGGGCCGCACCCGATTTCACCAACACGGGTGTCGTTGCATCGATCGTAGTCAGGGTGAGCGCGAGGCGCCCCGCGCCGCCCGTCGGCAGCCAGTTGCCGGGGCGGGCATCGCGCGCAAGCGCCACCATGAAGGTGCCGTCGGGGCGCAAGGCGATCGTCTGGCTCGTGAAGGCGTAGCGCTGGGCCGGGTTGGCAATGAGCTCGCCGTGGTCGTTGAAAACCGAGACGCTCCACCAGTTGGTGCCGGGTTCGCGGCCCTCGACGGAGTAGTCGCAGGAAGAGTGCAGGCGGCGTCCTTCGCTGTCGGTGTAGGCGACGTACGTCATCAAGTTCTCGGCGCTGAGCTGCAGCGAGCCGAGCCGCGTGAAGTGTGCGCGCGTGTAGGGGTCGCCGTCCGCGCGGCCGCCATTGACCCAGCCGACCCAGGGCCCTTGGCGCACAGTCGTGAGCGGCGTGCCGACGTCGATCATGTACCAGCTCGTGCCGAGACCTAGGATTAGCACGGAGCCAATGAAGGCCGCCCAATCGCCGAGGATGCCGAACACAATGGCGATCCGCTTCTGCAGCTTGTGCAGGACGACGTGGATGGGTGTGAGGGCGCTATGGGACAGCACGATGAGGTATCCCGCTGGGCGCCGGCTGTATGGCGCCCACTGTGTTGTTGTAGGGCAGCGTGGGCGACTGCCCAGGCGGCGTGCCGTCGGCGCGCTTCGCGGGCGCGGTGCCCGGTACAGCGCCTGGCGCCGCCGGTGGCTTGGTGCCGGGAAGCTTCGGTGGCGTGGGCTCGACCGGCTCGGCGATGCCGGCGGCCTTGCGCAAGGATTCCGCCAGGTGCTTCAGCGCTTCTCGCGTCGGATCGGACATCAGGCTCGACGAGGCCTTCGTCGCGTCGCCCGGCGCCGCAGGCGCGGTGCCCTCGGCCCGCATTGCGGCGATGCGCTGCTGCTCGGCGACCTGAACCGGGTGCGGCTCGAGGCCGGGGATGGTCGGAATGTTCATGTCGGTATGCACCACCGACATGAAGGAGTGCCAGACCGGGGCTGCGAAGTGGCCGCCGGTGGTGCCCGACGCCATGGGACGGTTGTCGTCGTTGCCGAGCCAGACCGCGCCCACATACTTGCCGGTGAAGCCGACGAACCACACGTCCTTTGGTCCGGTCGAGGTGCCGGTCTTGCCGGCGACGTTGGTGAAGTCGAGCTTGGCCGCCGTGCCGGTGCCGTCGGTGACCACCTTGTTCAACATCCAGTTCATCTTCTCCACGACCGAGCGCTTGATGACCTGCGGGGCCTCGGGCTCGTCGCGGTCGCGGCTGTAGACGAGGTCGCCCTTCGATGAGACGAGATCGAGGATGGCGTAGGGCTTGGCGAGCTTGCCGCCATTGGCGAGCGTGGCGACGCCGCCCGCATGCTCGAGCGGACTGATGCCGTAGTCGCCGATCGCCATGGTGCAGGTCGGGCGGATGCCGGTGATGCCGAGCCGCCGCGTCATCTCGATCACCTTGTCGCGCCCGACGGCGAACGAAAGCTCTACAGCAACCGTGTTGAGCGACTTCGCGAGTGCCTCCCACAGCGGCAAGCGTCCGCCGCCGCCTCCACCTCCGCCGTAGTTCGACACGTACCGGCCGGCGCACGGGCGCGCGGCGTCGCGCACCATCGTGGTCGGCGTGTAGCCGTTCTCGAGCGCGGTCGTGTAGACGTAGACCTTGAACGAGGAGCCCGGCTGCCGCTTGGCGTGCGTTGCGCGGTTGAATTGGCTCTCGCCGTAGTCGGGGCCGCCGGTCAGCGCCTTGACCGCGCCGTCGGTCTCCAACAGCACGATGGCGCCGCTGGTGATGCGGCTGCCGCGGTACTGTTTCAGTGCCGTGGCCAGAGCCTCGTCCGTCGCTTTCTGCATGTTGAGGTCGATCGTCGTGCGCGCGGTCAGCACGTACTGGCCGCGGCCCGCCGCGACGCGCTGCACCTCCTCGAAGGCCCAGTCGAGGAACCAGTCGGGGCTGTTGGGGTTGCGCGTCTCGATGATCTTCGCCGGGTTGATGCGCGCGTTGTGCACCTGGCCCGAAGTGTAGAACCCGGACTCGACGAGGTTGTTGAGAACGTCGTTGGTGCGGGCGCGCGAGGCCGGCAGGTTGACGTGAGGCGCGAACTTGGTCGGCGCCTTGAACAGGCCCGCGAGCAGCGCCAACTCGGCCAGGTTGATCTGGCGCACCGACTTGCCGAAGTAATATTGCGAAGCGGCCTCCACTCCGAAGGCGCCGCCGCCCATGTAGGCGCGGTCGAAGTAGAGCTTCAGGATCTCGCGCTTGGATAGCCGGCTCTCGAGCAGCAGCGCGAGGAACGCCTCCTTGATCTTGCGCTGCATGGAGCGCTCGGACGACAGGAACAGGTTCTTGGCCACCTGCTGCGTGATGGAGGAGCCGCCCTGCACCACCTCGTTGGCCTGCAGGTTGGTGAAAAGGGCGCGCGCGGTGCCGATGACGTCGATGCCCCAGTGCTCGAAGAAGCGGCGGTCCTCGGTGGCAAGCGTCGCCTTGACGAGGCTGTCGGGGATCTCGTCGAGCGGCACGCTGTCGTTGTGCAGGATGCCGCGCTTGCCGATCTCGTTGCCGTTCTGGTCGAGGAACTTGACCGCGTATTGGCCGGAGGAGAACTTGCCCTCGTCGAACTCGCGCAGCGCCGGGATGGCGAGCGCGAAGCTGACAACGAGGCCGCCCATGCCGAGCGTCAGCCCCTCCGACAGGAACTCGTTCAGGAGGCGCTTCCAGCCCGTGATCTTGAAGCGGGCGAAGTAGCTGGTGCCGGCGTTCCAATAGTCGCGCATCGCCGCCCACGTCTCGGCGAGCGTCGAATCGATCCTGGAATCTAGGCCGAGCCAGTTGATCAGCCGTTCCCGGCGGCCTTGCTTGAAGAACCAATCCTGCACTGCTTGGCGTCCCGGCGTCTCAGGCGGCTAAAAGGCTGGAATCCTCGAGCCGGCGGCGCGGCGACTCAAAGTCCGATTGCGAGGTCGTGGCCCCTTATACATTGGCCCTGGTGGAGATGTTAAGGCGCGGGTTCCGCTGGCGGTTGGCTGGGCCAAAAAATCGACGTGGAAGCGGTGTTTGGAGTCGGCTGGCACGGGGGGCCGAACGTCTTACAATGTGGATGACCTCGTCATCGGGCTTTGAGCGTGGCCTCCAAGGGGCGGCCTTCGGCAGGGAGGAACAGATAATGAGCGGTGTGCGGGTTCTGGTCGGGACGCGTAAAGGGGCGTTTGTTCTGAGTGCCGATGGCACGCGCAAGTCGTGGACTGTCGAGGGTCCGCACTTTCCCGGCTGGGAGATTTACCACGTCAAGGGTTCGCCGGCAGACCCGGATCGGATTTATTGTTCTCAATCGAGCGGTTGGTTCGGGCAGCAGATCCAATGCTCCAAGGACGGCGGCAAGTCCTGGGCGCCGGTCGGCAACCAGTTCGCCTACGACGGCGATGCCGGCACGCACCAGTGGTACGACGGCACCCCGCATCCCTGGGAGTTCAAGCGCGTCTGGCATCTCGAGCCATCGCTCACCGACGCTGACACCGTTTACGCGGGCGCCGAGGATGCCGCGCTGTTTCGGACCACGGATGGTGGGCAGACGTGGACGGAGCTCGCCGGGCTGCGAGGCCACGGCTCGGGGCCGCGCTGGCAGCCGGGAGCCGGCGGCATGTGCCTCCACACCATTCTCCTCGATCCGTCCAATCCGAACCGCATGTTCATCGCCATCTCGGCCGCCGGCGCCTTCCGGACCGACGACGGCGGCAAAACCTGGCGCGCCATCAACCGCGGGCTGCGCTCCCAATACATCCCCGACCCCGAGGCCGAGGTCGGCCACTGCGTGCACCGCATCGCTATGCACCCCTCGCGCCCGAATGTGCTGTTCATGCAGAAGCATTGGGACGTCATGCGCAGCGACGACGCCGGCGACACCTGGCGCGAGGTGAGCGGCAACCTGCCGACCGACTTCGGCTTCGTGATCGACGTGCACGCGCACGAGCCGGAGACGATCTATGTCGTCCCCATCAAGAGCGACGCGGAGCACTATCCGCTCGAGGGAAAGCTGCGCGTCTACCGCAGCCGCAGCGGCGGCGAGGAGTGGGAGGCGCTCTCGAACGGCCTGCCGCAAGCCAACTGCTACGTCAACGTGCTGCGTGACGCCATGGCCGTCGACAAGCTCGATGATTGCGGCGTGTACTTCGGCACGACGGGCGGCCAAGTGTATGTCTCGAGCGACGCCGGCGATAGCTGGAGCCCCATCGTGCGCGATCTTCCCGCCGTGCTGTCGGTGGAGGTGCAGACGCTGTCATGATCCGCGTCATCCTTCCGTCGCATCTGCGCATGCATGCCGACATCAACGGCGAGGTGACGCCTGCCGGTCGAAGGCGTGGTGACCCAGCGGTCCCTGCTCGATGCGCTCGAAGCGCGTATCCGGTGCTGCGCGGAACCGTCCGCGACTACGCGACCCAGCGTCGGCGTCCGTTCTTGCGCTTCTTTGCCTGCCAGCGCGACCTCTCGCTGGAGGCACCCGACACGCCGCTCCCCGAGGCGGTCGTGAGCGGGGCGCAGCCGTTTCTCATCGTGGCCGCGATTGCGGGCGGGTGAGCGCGAAACTCGGCCGGACTTCATGCTATTTTAGGTGCGCTCTTCGGGCGTCAGCCAAAAATGGAGTTTCAATTTCGTGACTGTTTGCATCGCATCATTGTGTCGGGACGGCATGATCTTCATGGCGTCCGACCGCATGCTTACGTCGGGCGACATTCAATTTGAGCCCGAAGCACCCAAAACGCGGCCGCTCACTACTTCTATAGCCGTCATGCAGAGTCGCGCGCGCGCCTCACAGCCGCTCACGCAACGCGCGATGAGCTTGAAGATCTAGCGGCGCTCGTTGGGCGCGCGCATTCATGCCGAGTTCAGCCGGCGGCAGCTAGATCATCGCTCATGCTGCGTCTCGAGATTTCCATGCTGCGAATCATTGCCGCTTCGCTCCTCCTCGCCACCGCCATCCTTGCATCCGCTCCCGCGCACGCGGCCGGCTGCTACGCGGATTGGTCGGAGGCGGCTCCGATCGTGTTGAAGGAAGGCCTCACCACCATCGAGGTGCTGGCGCAGAGCGCGCGGACGAAGATTTCGGGCGACATCGTAAAGACGACGCTGTGCGAGGAAAACGGCGGCTTCGTCTATCGTCTGCTGATCCGCGAGCCCGCGGGCCGCCTCGTCAACCGTACGGTCGATGCGCGCCTGCCCTTCCCGCCATAGGCTAATTACGCCACTCTGCATTATGCTGGCGCAACTCCAAGCGCCACGACAGGAGGAGCGCATGCCCTACACGGATGGTTTCATAGTCCCGGTGCCGAAGAAAAAGCTGCCAGCCTATCGGCGCATGGCCCAGAAGGCCGGCAAGATCTGGAAGGAGCACGGCGCGCTCGAGTTCCGCGAGTGCGTCGCCGACGACGTCAAGGTCGGGAAAAGGACCTCCTTCCCGCGCAGCGTGAAGCTGAAGCGCGGCGAGACGGTCCTCTTCTCCTACATCGTCTTCAAGTCGCGGGCCGACCGCGACCGGGTCAACGCCAAGGTGATGGCAGACCCGCGGCTCGCCGGGATGATGAGTGGCAAGGATATGCCCTTCGATGGCAAGCGCCTGATTTACGGGGGCTTTGAGGTCATCGTTGACCTCTAGCGCTAGGCTGCTATGCCCCTCCTCGCTATATTCGGCTGTAGCCGTGCCAGTCTGAGCGAGGGGAAATGCGTGTCCTTGTCGTAGAGGATGACAAAGATCTGAACCGTCAGCTCGTCGCCGCGCTGTCGGATGCGGGCTACGCCGTCGACACCGCGTCGGACGGCGAGGAGGGCTATTTCCTCGGCGACACCGAGCCTTACGACATCGTCATCCTCGACATCGGCTTGCCGAAGATGGACGGCATCTCCATCCTCGAGCAGTGGCGCCGCTCCGACCGCAAGATGCCGGTCATCATCCTCACCGCCCGCGACCGCTGGAGCGACAAGGTCGCCGGCATGGACGCCGGCGCCGACGACTATCTCGCCAAGCCCTTCCACATGGAGGAGCTCTTGGCCCGTGTGCGCGCGCAGATGCGCCGCGCCTCGGGACATGCCAAGAGCGAGATCGAGTGCGGTCCCCTCCGGCTCGACACCAAGAGCGCCCGCGTCACCTGCGACGGCCAGCAGATCAAGCTCACCTCGCACGAGTACCGGCTGCTCGCCTACCTCATGCACCACAATGGCCGCGTCGTATCGCGCACCGAGCTCGTCGAGCACCTCTACGAGCAGGATTTCGACCGCGACAGCAACACCATCGAGGTGTTCATCGGGCGGCTGCGCAAGAAAATCCCCGTCGACCTCATCGAGACCGTGCGTGGGCTGGGCTATCGCCTGAGCGAAAAGCCGGGCCAGGCCTAAAACGGATGCGTTTCAACTCGCTCGCGTTCCGGCTGTTCACCACCGCTGCGGCGTGGACGCTGCTGGTGCTGCCGATCGCGGGCTTCATCATCTACGGCCTCTACCGCGACGACGTGCAGGCGAGCTTCGACGGCCAGCTGCAGAAGCTCGTCAATGCCATCACCGTCGACAGCATGGAGAGCGCGCAGGGCCCCCCATCGCCCCCTGCAAACCTCTACGAGCCGCTGTTCGGGGTGACGCATTCGGGCTGGTACTGGCAGATCACGCCGCTCGACGATCCCAATGCGAGGAAGCTCGTCTCCGCCTCGCTCGCCACCGCGAGTCTCCCTTCCCCCATCGCAAAGAACGTCCATCCCGACGCAGTCCGGCGCCCGCTGGATGGACGCCAAGGGTCCTGCCAGCGAGCCGTTGCGACTCGTGGAGGTGGTCGACACGCTCGGGCACGAGCCAGACAAGCCGCGCTACTCCATCATCGTCGCCGGCCCCGCCGACTGGCTCGATCATCTCGTCTCCAACTTCCGCTACCGGCTGACGACGGCGCTAGCGCTCGCCGGCATCGGCCTCGTTGCCGTCACGCTGTTCCAGGTGCGCTTCGGGCTCCTGCCGCTGCGCCAGATCGAGGACGGGCTGGCCGCCATCCGCTCCGGCGCCAAGACGACGCTCGAGGGCGAGCTCCCCGCCGAGATCGAGCCGCTGCAATCTGAGCTCAACGCGCTCATCCATTCCAACCAAGAGATCGTCGACCGCGCGCGCACGCAGGTCGGCAACCTCGCGCACGCGCTCAAGACCCCACTCGCCGTCATGATCAACGAAACGCGCGGAGACAAAACCGGCCTAGGCTCGAAGGTCGCCGAGCAGACGCAGATCATGAGCTCCTCGATCACGCGCTACCTCGACCGCGCGCGTATGGCAGCGCGCGTCGGCGTCGCCGGCGGCGTGACGCCGGTCGCGCCCGTGGTCGAGCCGCTGGTGCGCACGCTGATGCGCATTCACCACGACAAGAAGGTCGAAATCGCGGTCACGTGTCCGCCGGATGCACGCTTCCAGGGCGAGCGGCAGGATCTGGAGGAGATGCTCGGCAACCTCCTGGACAATGCCTGCAAGTGGGCGCGCCGCAACGTCATCCTGAACGTGGACGTGTCGCCCGAGAGCGTGCGCACCTCGGCACGCACGCGGCGGGGCCGGCGCCTCTCCATCACGGTCGCAGACGACGGGCCAGGGCTCACCGATGATCAGCGCAGTCGCATCGGCAAGCGGGGCCTGCGGCTCGACGAGACCAAGCCCGGCTCCGGGCTCGGGCTCTCTATCGTCATGGACCTGGCGCAGTCCTACCGTGGCTCCTGCGAGCTGGCCCGCGGGCCCAAGGGCGGACTTGCCGTGCACCTCGAGCTGCCGGCCGCCTGAAGCAGCTGCGTGAAGCGCGTTGGCCACGCCTCGCCAATTCGCCGCATTGCGGTCCGTATTCCGCCTTGAATGCTGCACAGTCCCTGGCTAATCCGCTACACTGTGACCTGAGGTCTCGAGGGCCGCGCGTGTCAGCGGCCGATAGGCTCAATCGGGGGATTGACACCCATGCGCCACGCGCGCTTCGCCGCCGCCATTGCTCTTCTGCCGCTACTGTCTGCGTGCGGTCCCGGGGGCCCGAACAACGCCGATACCGGCCTCGTCGTGGGCGGCATCGCCGGCGGCATCCTTGGCAACCAGGTCGGCAAGGGCTCGGGCAACGTGCTCGCGACCGTGGCGGGCGCTGTCGTCGGCGGCATCGTCGGCAGTGAGATTGGCCGCCGCATGGACGAGCATGACCGTATGTACGCCCAGCAGGCCGAATACGCCGCGCTGGAGGAGGGCGAATCCGACCGTCCGCGGCGCTGGCGCAACCCCGACAACGGCCGCTACGGCGACGTGGTCCCGGGCCGGCCCTACAAGCGCGGCGGCATCGATTGCCGCGACTATACCCACACCATTTATATCGATGGCCGGCCGCAGAGCATGCGCGGCACCGCCTGCCGCAACCCGGACGGCACCTGGCGCAATGTCGCCTAGCCGGCGCGTCGCTACCCAATCCCAGATTGCTTAACCGCCGGCCCCGCGCCGCGGCACAACGGCTTGCCCGGGCCGCGAGGCTTGTCAGCTACCGCCGTGCGCCCTATTCCAGCCTGACGACGGGGCTCGGAAGCGCGCAATGCTAGTGTGGATCGGGTTTGCGATTTTGGCAGCCGCCGTCACGTGGGCGGTGACGCGGCCGTTGCTTGCGCAAGCGAACGCCAAGGCGTCCGCGCCCGACAGCGAGCTTGCCGTCTATCGCGACCAGCTCGCGGAGATCGAGACCGAGCGCGCGGACGGGCTGATCGCGGGCTCGGAAGCCGAGGCCGCGCGCATCGAGGTGGCGCGTCGGCTCATCCGCACGGCGGAAGAGCACGCGCGGCTCGATGCAGCCCCTTCGGCGCGCGAAGCCTCGCGCCTGCATCAGGCGGCAGTCTATGCCGCGGCCGCAATTCCCGTCGCCGCAATCGCGCTCTATCTCGTGGTCGGGTCGCCGTCGCTGCCGGGGCGCCCCTATGCCTCCCGCATCAGCGAGCCGGTCGAGCAGGCGAGCGCCGCCGATCTCGTCGCCAAGGTCGAGGCGCACCTGCGCCAGAGCCCCGACGACGGCCGCGGCTGGGACGTGCTCGCCCCCGTCTACATGCGCATGGGCGAGTTCCAGCAAGCCGAGGACGCATACGAGCGTGCGATCCGGCTCCTCGGCGAGTCGCCCGCGCGCCTCGCGGGCTTTGCGCGTGCGGCCATCATGTCCGAGAACGGCGTCGTCAACGAGCCCGCGCGCCAGGCCTACGCGAAGCTGCTCAGCGCCGATGCGCAGGCGATCGAGCCGCAGGCGTGGCTGGCGATCGCCAAGGAGCAAGACGGCGATCTCGCGGGCGCGACCGCCGAATACCGGCGGCTCTTGGCGCTGGAGCAGACGAAGGATCCCTGGCGGCAACTGCTCGGCGAACGCTTGAAGGTCGCGACCGCCAAGCTCAACGGCGAGCCCGAGCCGCAGGCGGCCGCGCCCGACGCCGGCGATGTGGGCGCGATGAGCCCCGAGGCGCGCCAGAAGTTCATCGACAGCATGGTCGCCGGCCTCGCCGACCGCTTGAAGAAGGACGGAAAGGATCTCGCGGGCTGGATGCAGCTCGTGCGCGCCTATACGGTGCTGGGCAAGAAGCAGGAGGCGGCGACTGCGCTCAGCGATGCGCGCGCCTCATTTGCGGGCGACGAAAAGTCGTTGGCGCAATTGCACGAGCTGGCGCAAAGCTTAGGCCTCGGCTCGTGAGCGCCCACTGGGAGAGAGAATGACAAGGAAGCAGCGGCGCGGGGTCCTGATCGGCGTGTGTCTCTCGGTCCTGATGACGGCGGTGGGGCTCGTGCTGTTTGCGCTGCGCGACTCGATCGTCTTCTTCCACACGCCGAGCGACATCGCCGAGAAGCCGATCGAGGCGGGGCAGCGCTTCCGCCTCGGCGGTCTCGTCGCGGCCGGGTCGGTCAAGCGCGGCGAGGGCACCAAGGTCGATTTCGTCGTCACCGACACGCTGAAGGACATCCCGGTGACGTATGAGGGCGTGCTGCCCGATCTCTTCCGCGAGGGCCAGGGCGTGGTGGCGGAGGGCAAGCTCTCGGCGGATGGGCACTTCGTTGCCGACACGGTGCTCGCTAAGCACGACGAGACCTATATGCCGCCGGAGGTGGCGAAGGCGCTGCAGGCGAAGGGCGTGAAGCTCGGTAAGGGCGCGACCCATCCGACGGGGGTAACGCAGTGATCGGGTGCCATGCTCCTGCACGTTTACCCCTCACCCGAGCCGTCATGGCGAAGCTGCGCGTCGCATGAGCGCCGGCCTCTCCCCTTGGGAGAGGTGAGAGGAGCAGGAGCATTGTCCGTCGACTCACCTCTCCCCGGTGGGGAGAGGTCGGAAGCGATCGCACGATCGCGTCCGGGTGAGGGGCAGGTCGCTCCATGGAGGAGACCACAGCCTTGATCGTCGAGGTGGGGCATTTCGCGCTGGTGCTGGCGCTGCTGGTCGCCGTCTTCCAGATGGTGGTGCCGGCGTGGGGCGCGCATGTGCGCGACCGCGAGCTGATGGCGACGGCCGAGCCCGCGGCCTTGTGCCAGCTCGGGCTCTTGATGGTCGCGTTCCTCTCGCTGATCAACGCGCACGTGTCGTCGGATTTCTCCGTAGCGAACGTGGTTGCGAACTCGCATTCGACCAAGCCGCTCATCTATCGCATCTCGGGCGTGTGGGGGAACCACGAAGGCTCGATGGTGCTGTGGGTGCTGATCCTCGCCCTGTTCGGCGGCGCCGTCGCCGCCTTCGGGCGCAACCTGCCGCCGACGCTGAAGGCCAACGTGCTCGCGGTGCAGGCCTCGATCGCGGTGGCGTTCGTTCTCTTCATCCTCTTCACCTCCAACCCGTTCCTGCGCGTCGACCCGCCGCCGGCCGACGGCAACGGCCTGAACCCGATCCTGCAGGACCCCGCGCTCGCCTTCCATCCGCCGTTCCTCTACACGGGCTACGTCGGGTTCTCGATCGCCTACTCGTTCGCCATCGCCGCGCTGCTCGAAGGCCGGCTCGACCCCGCCTGGGCGCGCTGGGTGCGGCCGTGGACGCTGCTCGCCTGGATGTGCCTCACGATCGGCATCGCCATGGGCTCGTGGTGGGCCTACTACGAGCTCGGCTGGGGCGGCTTCTGGTTCTGGGACCCGGTCGAGAACGCGTCCCTCATGCCCTGGCTTGCCGGCACGGCGCTACTGCACTCCTCGCTCGTCATGGAGAAGCGCGACGCGCTGAAGGTGTGGACGATCCTGCTCGCGATCCTCACCTTCTCGCTGTCGCTGATGGGCACTTTCCTCGTGCGCTCGGGCGTGCTGACCTCGGTGCACGCGTTCGCCGTCGATCCGCGCCGCGGCGTGTTTATCCTCGCGATCCTGTCGCTGTTCACCGGCGGCGGGCTTGCCCTTTACGCTTGGCGCGCGCGTGAGCTGCGACAGGGCGGGTTGTTTGCGCCCATCAGCCGCGAAGGCGCACTCGTCCTCAACAACATCCTCCTGACGACGGCCTGCGCGACTGTCCTCATCGGCACGCTCTATCCGCTGCTGCTCGAGTCGCTGACGGGCGCGAAGATCTCGGTCGGGCCACCGTATTTCAACCTGACGTTCGGGCCGCTCGTGGTGCCGCTTCTGCTGGCGCTGCCGTTCGGTCCGTTCCTCGCCTGGAAGCGCGGTGACATCCTGGGGGCCGCACAGCGGCTGATGTTTGCGGCGATGCTCGCCGTCGTCGTCCTCGCGATCGCGCTCGCTACGCTCTATCGCGGACCCATTTTGGCGCCGTTCGGGCTCGCGATCGGCGTGTTCGTGATGGCAGGCGCCGTCTCCGACCTCGCCTATCGCGCTCGGCTCGGCTCGGTGCCGCTCGCCGAGACCTGGCGCCGGCTCAAAGGTCAACCACGCTCCGCCTTCGGCACGACGCTCGCGCATTTCGGCATGGGGATGCTCGTTGTCGGCATCGTGGCAACAAGCGCCTACCGCGAGGAGCTGATCCGCGTGATGAAGCCCGGCGAGGAGGCGAGCATCGCCGGCTATACGGTCGCCTTCCGGGGTGTCGCGCCGGCGACGGGGCCGAACTACCGCGAGGTCGTCGGCCTGTTCGACATTGCACGCGGCGAGACGGCCGTGACGCGGCTCGAGCCGTCGAAGCGCATCTACGATATGCCCCCGCAGCCGACGACGGAAGCCGGCATCCACGCCGCCTGGCGCGGCGACCTTTACGTCGTGCTCGGCGATGCGCAGACGGGCGGCGGCTATGCGGTGCGCATCTTCTTCAATCCGCTCGTGCGCTTCATCTGGATCGGCGCGCTCGTCATGTTCTTCGGCGGAGCGGTCTCGCTCAGCGACCGGCGGCTCAGGGTCGGCGCGCCGGGCCGCGCGCGCCGGTTGCCTGCCGCAGCACCCGCCGAATGACGCGCTCCGCTCCAGCCGCTGGTTGGTTCGTCGCGTTGGTCGCTCTCGTGATCGTGTGCGCGCCGGCGTTTGCAGTTGAGCCCGACGAGATCCTGCCCAACGCGACGCTGGAGGCGCGCGCGCGCGCGATCTCCTCCGGCTTGCGCTGCCTCGTGTGCCAGAACCAGTCGATCGACGACAGCAACGCGCCGCTCGCGCGCGACCTGCGCCTGCTCGTGCGCGAGCGGCTCAAAGCCGGCGACACCGACGCGCAGGTGATGCAGTTCGTCGAGGACCGCTACGGCGAGTTCGTGCTGCTGCGCCCCGCCTTCAACGCGCATACGCTGCTGTTGTGGCTCGCGCCGCTGGTCGTGCTCTTGGGCGCGGTGTGGGTCGGTGTGCGCGCGCTCGCCTACCGCCGACCGCCGGCCGCGGCCGCGCCGTCGCTCACGATCGCCGAGGAGGAGAAGCTGCGCGCGCTGCTGTCTGACGAAAGCGAGCGCACCACCGATTGAAAAGCGCTTCGGTTAGTGCGGGGCCGTTGCGATCTCGTCGCCGGCATGAGCGGGGATTTTCCCGGTGACCACTTGGCTCGTGCCCTGCAGCGCCTGCAGCAGCGGGCGCGTCGCGAGCCCCGTCACCGGCAGCTCAGCGGCGCGCTCGAAGCCTTCCACGGCTGCGCGCGTCTCGGCGTTGAAGATGCCGTCCTGCTGGCCTTTATAGAGGCCCTTTGCCGCGAGCCGCTCCTGCAGGAGGCGGATGTCGTGGCGGGCAAGCAGCGTGTCGGCGGCACGCAGCGCATCGAGCGAGGCTGCGAAGGCGAGCGAGTTCACACCCGTATTGGCCACGTCGTCCGACTTGAAGCGGTGCAGCACCTCGCCGTTGAGCATGATCACCTTCGATTGCACGTAGGTGCCGACGTTGATGCCGACGACTTCCGGCCCATCGGGCCCGTCGACGAGCAGCGGCGAGCCCGACGAGGCGCCGCCCGTGTCGCAGGTGTGCAGCAGGAGCTGCGCGGGGTTGGCGAAATCGCGGCTGATCGTACTCCACTCCGCGTCCTCGAAGTTGCGTTTGACCGTGCAGCCCGATTCGAACATCGGCTGCCACTTCGGCAGGTCGCGGTGATAGGCGACGTTGTAGACGCGGCCCGCTTCCGCCAGGCGCATCACCTCCTCGACCGGCTTGCGGCTCAGCTTGAACGAGCCGCCCTTGCACACGGGGTTTGCCAAGCGCACGAGCGCCCAATCGCGCGTCGCGTCGATCGGGGGATGCACGTTGAGGCGCGTCGATCCGGCGATGACGTTGGTCTCCGGTGCGCCCTCCGCTGCCCCTGCGATGTGCGTCGAGGTGTGCGAGCCGTGCAGTTTGAGCAGCAAGTCGGTGAGCCGTAAAGGCGGCACGTCGCTGGTGCGGTAGAGGCAGTGCGCGGCGGTGGCCACGATATCGCGCCCCACGCAGAAGGCGGTGCAAACCGAATGCGAGCGGGGATCGTGCAGCACGCCGATCTTGTCGCCAACCGCGCGCAGCGATTGCGGCAGCGGCACGCGCTCGTCGCTGCCGAAGACGGCCGCGGCGGTGGGCCGGCTTAGGCTCGCCCCGAGCACCGCGAAGAGTACGGCTGTGCCGGAAAGGGACGCCGCCGCACGGAGACGGCTCAGTTTCGGGCTCATGCAGGCGTTCCCCCCGGCGGTCATGGTCAACAAGCCCTTTATTACTAAGTGTTAAGGCAATCGAAAGGCTGCTGTAATCCCGATTTCGCTACCCGGTAGAGCACGACGAAAATCCCTGCCTCGCAGAATGGAGATTCTTGCGCATGCTCTCCCACCCCAGGTCGCCTGAGGACGTAGCAAAGACCGGGCCAGCCGGTTCCTCAGCCGGTTCTCTTGGCCGCGACTGGCGCCGCCTTGCCGCCGCCGTCGTTCTCGGCGCTGGTCTCTTGGCGCTTGGCATTACCGATCGCTCGGCTCCGGCCGTCGCGCAGTTGAAGGTCGGCACGCCGGCAGAGACGCTGTCGTTTGCCGATATCGTCGACCGCGTGAAGCCGGCGGTGGTCAGTGTTTCCACGACCAACGAGGTTCCCAAGGTTGCCGACAACAAGCCCCGCGGCGGTCGTCCGTTCGAGGGCATCCCGGGCTTGCCCGAGGACCATCCGCTGAATGAGCTCTTCAAGAACCTGCCGGGCGCCCAGCCGCAGCAGCAGCGTCCGCGCCAGGCGGCCGGCTCCGGCTTCGTCATCACGCCCGACGGCTATATCGTGACCAACCGGCACGTCGTCGACGGCGCCACCAAGGTGAAGGTCGCCTTCGACGATCAGGAAGAGTTCGACGCCACCATCAAGGGCACGGACGAGCGGACGGATCTCGCGCTTCTGAAGATCGAGCCGAAGAAGCCGCTACCCACCGTCAAGTTCGCGGAGAAGACGCCGCGCGTCGGTGACTGGGTGCTCGCCGTCGGCAATCCGTTCGGCCTCGGCGGCACGGTCACGGCCGGCATCGTCTCCGCGCTTGCCCGCAACATCGGCGGCCCCTACGATTACATGCAGATCGACGCGGCCGTGAACCACGGCAACTCCGGCGGTCCCTCCATCAACCTGGAAGGCGACGTGGTCGGCGTGAACACGGCGATCTACAGCCCCACGGGCGGCAACGTCGGCATCGCGTTCGCGGTCCCGTCCGACACCGTCAAGCGGGTTATCGAGCAGCTCGAGAAGGGCGGCGCTGTGAGCCGCGGCTGGCTCGGCGTGAAGATCCAGGACGTCGACAAGGACCTCGCCGGCAACCTCGGCCTCAAGGAGCCGCACGGCGCCATCATCAGCGAAGTGCTGACCGACGGCCCGGCTGCTGCCGCAGGCCTCAAGGTCGAAGACGCGATCGTGCAGATCGACTCCAAGAAGATCGACGACAGCCGCGATCTTGCGCGCACCATCGCCGACCTTCCCGCGAAGTCGACGGTCGACGTCAAGATCTGGCGGAACAAGAACGAGCAGACCTTGAAGGTCAAGCTCGGCACCTATCCCAACAAGGATGAGGTCGCCGACAAGGACAACGACCAGGAGGACAAGCCCGAGGACACCAGCTCGACGGTTAACCTGAAGCAGCTCGGCATCACGCTGAAGCCGGCGACGGGCACCACCAAGGAGGGCGTCGTCATCTCCGAGGTCGATCCGAACTCGGACGCCGCCACGAAGGGCCTGCGCGAGGGTGACGTCATCCTCAAGGCCGCCGGCGAGGACGTGACCTCGCCCCAGGACGTGGTCAAGGCGCTGAAGAAGACCAAGGACGAGGGTCTCTCTGCGGTGATGTTCCACATCAAGAAGGGCGGCGACCAGACGGTGCTGGTGGCGGTTCCGATCGGCAAGGGCTGAGCCTCAACGGCCAGCTAGGTGACTTGAAGCGGCTCGCCTCTCTGAGAGATGGCGGGCCGCCTCGACGTTCGGGGCCGGCGCGGGCACAATGGGATTCGAGCCCCGAGGCGCCGATACAAGGCAAGCGGTGAAGCGATGCGCGTGCTGGTGGTCGAGGACGACAGAGAAACCGCGCACTTCCTGCAGAAGGCGCTGAAGGAGAGCGGCCATGCCGCCGATCTCGCCGAGGACGGCGAGACGGGTCTGTCGCTCGCGGAAGGCGCCGTCTACGACGTCCTCATCGTCGACCGCATGCTGCCGCGCCTCGACGGCCTCTCGATGATCAAGGAGCTGCGCGGCAAGGGCCTGCGCACGCCTGTGCTGATCCTCTCCGCGCTGGGCGAGGTCGACGACCGCGTGAAGGGCCTCCGCGCCGGCGGCGATGACTACCTGACGAAGCCCTACGCCTATTCGGAGCTGCTGGCGCGGGTCGAAGCGCTCGCCCGCCGCGCGGTGCCCGAGGAGCAGGAGACGCGCTATTCGGTCGGCGGCCTCGTGCTCGACCGCCTCTCCCACCGTGTGACGCGCGACGGCGAGCCGATCCAATTGCAGCCGCGCGAGTACCGGTTGCTCGAATATCTGATGAAGCACGCCGGTCAGGTCGTAACGCGCACCATGCTCCTGGAGCACGTCTGGGACTACCACTTCGATCCCCAGACCAACGTCATCGACGTGCACGTCTCACGCCTGCGCGCCAAGATCGACAAAAACTTCGACAAGCCTCTTCTGCACACCGTGCGTGGGGCCGGCTACACGATCCGAGATGGACCTGGTTAGCCTCATCCGCCGCGCAATCTCGACCAGCGCCTTCCGCACGGCTGCGGTCGCCGTCGCGGCCTATCTCGTTTGCGCCGGCGCGGTCGTGGGGCTGCTCGTGTGGCAGACGAACCGCATCCTCACCGACCAGGTGCTGGTTACGCTCGGCGCGGAAGCGGAGCTCTTGCGTGCCGAGGCGCGCACCGGCGGCGATCCCGCGCTCGTGCGGGCGGTCGAGGCGCGCAGCCTTCCCGGTAGTGCGGGCCTCTACTTCCTCGCCGACGCAGCGGGCAACAAGGTTGCCGGCAATCTCAACCAGCTGCCGCCCGAGATCGGCGCCGCCGGCGGCGTGTTCCGCTATGCCCCCGATGGCGCGACACAGTCGCACCTCGGGGTCGCCATCCCCGTCGAGCTCGGCTCCGGCCTGCATCTCATCGTCGGGCGCGACGTGGAGCAGCAGCGCCGCTTCGCCGACCAGATGCGCGACGCCTACTTCATCGCGCTCGGGTTCCTGTCGCTGACGGGCCTGCTTGTGGGGCTCGTCATGAGCCGGCTCGCCTTGCGGCGCATCGAGACGATCAACGTCGCCACGCGCTCGATCATGGATGGCGACCTGTCGCGGCGCATCGCGATCGTCGGGACGGGCGATGAGTTCGACGTGCTGTCGGCGAACCTCAACGCCATGCTCGACCGCATCGAGGCGCTGATGAATGGCCTGCGCGAGGTCTCCGACAACATTGCGCACGACCTGAAGACGCCGCTCTCGCGCCTGCGCATCTCGGCGGAGTCCGCACTCATGGACCCGCGCGGGACGGACGCCTACCGCGAGGGCCTCGAGCATACGATCGAGAAAGCCGACGAGCTCATCAAGACCTTCAACGCGCTTTTGCTGGTTGCCCGCCTCGAAGCCGGCGTGCTGGAGGAGAACGCCGAGCAGTTCGATCCGAGCGAGCTCGTGCGTGACTTCGCCGAGCTCTACGAGCCCGTCGCGGAGGAGCGTGGGCTGAAGCTCGCCCTCGACATTGCCGAAGGCAGCCGCCTCACGGCCAACCGCCAGCTCGTGGGGCAGGCGGTGGCCAACCTCATCGACAACGCCATCAAGTATTCGGCGAAGGCCAAGGACCCCACCATCGCGATCGAGCTGCATGCGGACGAGGACGGAGTTGAGATCGCGGTCGCCGACCACGGTCCCGGCATTGCGGCAGGCGATCGTGAGCGCGTCCTGAAGCGTTTCGTGCGCCTGGAGAAGAGCCGCACCGAGCCCGGCACCGGCCTCGGCTTGAGCCTTGTGCAAGCGGTCGCGCGCCTGCATGGTGGGGCCGTGCGGCTCGAGGACAACGCGCCCGGTTTGCGGGTCATCCTGCGCATACCCAGGCGGCCGGCCGACCGCTGACCCGAGCGAGGAGGCGGCGCCCTGGGCGATGGCGATTGAGGCAGGCATCACCGGACCGCTGGGCGCGCGCATTATAGAGGCGCCGGCTTCGCGCCCCGACGAGCGGGTGGCTACCGCGCTCGCCCAATTGCGTGAGCAGGAGAGCGCTGCACCCGGGCTGGCGCCGCTGGGAAAGCTCCTCGACGAGCCGCGCGTCGCCGATCTCATTGGCGGCGTCCTCGCCGGCTCGCCCTATCTCGGGGGCCTCATCGAGCGCGATCCTGCCCGTCTGCAGCGAATACTGACGCGGGCTCCCGAAACGCGTTTGGCGGAACTCAGCGCCGAGCTTACGGCCGAGCTGCAGGCTACGCTGGATCGCCCAGCGGCCATGCGCGCGCTCCGCACGTTCAAGACGGAGGTGGCGCTGCTCACGGCGCTCGCCGACCTCGGCGGGGTGTGGCCCGCGATGACCGTCACTGCGGCGCTGAGCCAATGTGCTGACGCCGCGCTCACGGGTGCCGTCGATTTCCTCTTCCGCGAAGCGGCGGCGCGTGGGCAGTGGTCGGCCCAAGGCGACGGTCGCGTCTCGCCCGCCGGCTACATCGTGCTCGCCATGGGCAAGTTCGGCGCGGGCGAGCTCAACTATTCGAGCGACGTCGACCTCATCGTCTTCTACGATCCCGATCGTATCGCGCTCGCGCCCGAACAGGAGCCGGCGAAGTTCTTCGTGCGCCTGACGCGCGACCTCGTGCAGCTTCTGGAGGAGCGCACGGGCGACGGTTACGTCTTCCGCACGGATCTGCGCCTGCGCCCCGATCCGGGCGCCACCCAGCTCGCGCTCTCGACCGGCGCCGCGCTCGTCTACTACGAGAGCTTCGGCCAGAACTGGGAGCGTGCCGCCCTCATCAAGGCACGGCCCTGCGCCGGCGATCTCGATGCCGGTCGCCAGCTCCTCGACGAGCTTGCGCCCTTCATCTGGCGCAAGTACCTCGACTTTGCGGCCATCGCCGACATTCACGCCATGAAGCGGCAGATCCACGCCTATCGCGGCTTCGGCACGATCGCGGTCGCCGGCCACAACATCAAGCTCGGCCGCGGCGGCATCCGCGAGATCGAGTTCTTCGTGCAGACGCAGCAGTTGATTGCCGGCGGGCGCCAGCCGGACCTGCGCGTGCCGCAGACGCTGGAGGCGCTGCGCCGGCTCGCCGCGCGGGGGTGGATCAAAAGTGAGGTCGCGCGCGATCTCACCGAAGCCTATGTCTTCCTGCGCCGCATCGAGCACCGGCTGCAGATGGTGGCCGACGAGCAGACGCACGAGATTCCCGACGATCCGGCGCGGCTCGCGAGCTTCGCCCTGTTCTGCGGCTTCCCGGATGTCGACGCATTTTCGCACGACCTGACGCGGCAGCTGGAGACGGTGCAACGCCACTATGCGGCGCTTTTCGAGGACAGCCCCGAGCTGACGCCCGGCGGCGTCAACATGGTCTTTGCCGGCGAGAAGGACGATCCTGCCACCGTCGCCGCTCTGAAAGAGATGGGTTACGCGCGGCCCGAGCAGGTGCTCGAGACGGTGCGTGGCTGGCACCATGGTCGCTACGCGGCAGTGCGCTCGCCGCGGGCGCGCGAACGCTTGACGGAGGTGCAGCCTCTGCTCATCGCCGCGCTCGCCGATACGACCGATCCCGACCGGGCGCTGGCGAGCTTCGACCGCTTCATGGCCGAGTTGCCGACGGGGGTGCAGCTTTTCTCGCTGTTGCGGGCCAATCCAAGCCTGTTGCGGTTGCTCGCCAACATCATGGGCACGGCGCCGCGGCTGGCGCATATCCTCTCACGCCGGCGCCGGCTGCTCGATGCCGTGCTCGACCCGCGCGTGTTGGGTGACCTGCCGACGGCCGAAGAGCTCGATAAGATCATCGCGGGCGAGATCGGCTCGGGCAACGACATGCAGTACGTGCTCGACCGCGCGCGTGTCATCGGCAGCGAGCAGCAGTTCCTCCTCGGCGTTCGCGTGCTATCGGGCGCGATCAAGGCCAACCAGGCAGGCGGAGCCTATGCGCTTTTGGCCGAGCGCTTGATCGACCACCTCGAGGCGGCGTCGGAGGACGAACTCGAGCGTACGCACGGGCGCGTTGCAGGCGGCGGGGCGGCGGTGATCGCCATGGGCAAGCTTGGCGGACGCGAGATGACGGCGGCCTCCGATCTCGACTTGATCCTCGTCTACGATTTCGATGCGGCGGCGACCCAGTCGGACGGCGACCGCCCTCTGGCCCCGACGCACTACTACGCGCGGCTGACGCAACGCCTCATCAGCGCGCTGTCGTCGGCGACTGCCGAGGGCACACTCTACGAGGTCGACCTGCGCTTGCGGCCCTCCGGGCAGAAGGGCCCCGTCGCCACGCAGCTTTCGAGCTTCATCGACTACCAGGCCAGGGAGGCCTGGACCTGGGAGCACCTTGCGTTGACGCGCGCACGCGTGATCTCCGGCCCGCCTGAGCTGCGCGGTCGCGTCGAGGCGGCGATCCGCCAGGCACTGCTGAAGCCGCGGGATGCCGGCAAGCTTATCGCCGACGTGCGCGAGATGCGTGAGCGCATCGCCAAGGAGAAGGGCACCGACGACATCTGGGACCTGAAGCAGGTGCGGGGCGGGCTCGTCGACCTGGAGTTTATCGCCCAGTACCTGCAACTCAGGTATGCAGCGGCGCATCCCGAGGTGCTGGACCAGAACACGGTCGAAGCCTTCCGTAAGCTGAGGGATGCCGGCGTCTTGGCGGCCGAGCACGCGGACGTGCTCATCCCGGCGACCCGGCTTCTACACGATTTAACGCAAATCCTGCGCCTGTGCCTGGAGGGGCGCTTCGAGCCCGCCACGGCGCCTTCCGGGCTGAAAGAGCTGCTTGCGAACGCGGGCGATGCGCCGAGCTTTGCCGAGCTGGAAGAGCGGCTGCGGTTGACGCTCATCAAGGTTGCCGGGCTTTTCAACCAGATAATCGCGTAAGGGGCGACAAAGCTCGCCGACGGATTTAACGGCGAAGCGCCGTTTTCTCGGTAAATCGGAGCTGGAAGGCCTCTCATCGGAGCCCAAGGCCGCCGTCAAGGCTCGCAGAATGGCCACATCCCACGCTAGAGTGGAAAGCGGAAGCGATTGATGGCCATGTCGAGGCTGACGGTGGCGGCGAAAAGAGTGGTTCCAGGCCCGCCGGGAGGCTCCCCGGGGTCTGAGATGAGGGAGGACGCCTCGCTGGTGGCGGCCGCCGCCAACGGCGACGCGGCGGCGTTCCGATCGCTTGTCGATAGGCATCTTTCCGGCGTCTTGGCCGTCGCGCGACGCATGCTGCGCGACGACGCGGAGGCTGAGGACGTGGCCCAGGAAGCCTTGCTGCGGCTGTGGCGCTCTGCCGACGGTTTGGAGGTCGGCCCGCAGGGCTTGCGGCCGTGGCTGCGACGGGTCGTGTCGAACCTGTGCGTTGATCGGATGCGGTCCGGGCGCCGGCTCATGGTGGTGGAGGAGGTTCCCGACCGTGCGGAGCCCGCCACCCAGTTGACGCAGATGGAGGCTCGCGACGTAAGCCAGCGCGTCGATGCGGCGTTGAAGGAGCTGCCCGATCGGCAACGTATGGCGCTGACCCTGTTCCACTACGAGGGCCTGAGCCAGGTGGAGGTCGGACGCATCATGGGGATCTCGGACGAGGCGGTGGAATCGCTGCTCGCCCGCGCCCGCAGGAATTTGAAGGGAGCATTGCGCGAGGAATGGCGCGAGCTGCTCGCCGAGGACGAACAGATGTGAAGCGGCCGCAGGCCGGACAACGAGACGAACGAGATTGGCGACTGGAACGAGAAAAAGACGATGACGACGAAAGAAAAAAGGGCAGAGGACAGGCAGGCGCTCGAGCACCTGCTGGAAGTCTATGGCGCCGATCGGACGCGGTGGCCGGCCCGCGAGCGGCTGCGGTTTGCAAGCCTCGTGGCCGAGGATGATGGGGCGCGGCGTCTCGTGTCGGAGGCAAGCGCGCTCGATTCCCTCTTGGATCTCGCCCCCAAGGCGAGTGCGGCGCGTGAGCATGCCCTGAAGGAACGCATCGTCGCCGCCGCGCTGCGACAGACAGAGCCTAGGTTCGCGGTGGTGGCACGCTCGACCGAGCCCGCCCGCGCCGGATGGCGCGCCTGGAGCGGCCGTGCATCGGCGTTGCGTGCGCCGGCGAGCAGCGGCTGGGCCGCGGGCGGGTTGCTTGCCGCCTCGCTCGTCGTCGGCGTGCTTCTGGGCTCGGCCGGGACCTTCGATACCGCCGTGCAGCAGGTGGCTGAGGCGACCGGCTATTCCGTGACCGATACGGCCTCGCACCTGGCGCTCGGTGACGAGATGGTTTCCGCCTCCGACGAGGAAGTTCTATGACGAACGGCACGACCGGCGGATCGGGCCGCAACCTGCGCCCCGCGCTGATGGCGTCCCTCGCCTTCAACGTCCTGATCGTTGGCGCGGTCGCCGCGGCGCTGCTGCTGCCGTTTCTGCACGGCGGCAAGCGGCATCACCCTCCGCCACCGACCGGGCTTGCCGGCTTCGCCGAGACGCTGCCCGCCGACCGCGCCGCATTTGTGCGCGGGAAAGTGGATGGCCAGAAGGCCGCCTTCGAGGCGATCTTCAAGGAGGAGCGCGAGTCGCGTCAGGCTGCCCGCGCGGTCCTCACGGAGGAGCCGTTCGACGTTGCCAAGTTCAAGGCCGCGCTCGACCGCGTCGCCCAGGCCTACGACAAGGAGGCGCGGACGCGCATGACGCTCGTCGCCGATACGGCGGCCGAGCTCACGCCCGAGGAGCGCAAGCAGCTTCACGCCTATTTCGAGAAGCATCGGGCGCGCAAGCGGCACAGCAAGGCGCCGCCCGACGACCCCAATCCGAACTAGCGGCCTCTTGATCCGCCTCGGCGTCTAGCCGACGAGCGCGGGTACGCTGAGCCGCGGCTTGCCGCCTTCCGTGTCGATGAAGAAGTCGGGCTGCGCCGCGCGGTCGAGAACCGTGACGGCGCGCCAGCCCTGGTTGGCGCCCTCTACCTCAATCAGCGTCGTGCCGTGCATCTCGAGCAGCGTGCGCGCCAGGCAGAGCGCGAGCGATCCCCCCGTGCGCCCGGTTCTCGCGCGCTCCCGCGATACCGAGACCGCAATCTCGATGAGCTCGCCGTCCGCGATCGCCGCGACGACGACGCGCTCGCCGTGGGCGGCGCGGGAGACCGCCTCCGCCAGCAGGTTGACCATGATCTGGCGCAGGGCGCGGGGCTCGCCCAGCACCTCGAGCTCGGACGGGATGAAAGCGCTGAAGTCGATCGCGCGGCCCTCGGCGGTGCGTGCGACGAAGGCCCAGGCGTCGGCGGCCAGAAGCTCGAGGTTACAGGCGCAGGCGGTGTCGCGGCGGTTGGGCGAGGCCATGAGCGCAGTCAGTGCCATGGTGTCCTCGGCCGATTTCAACAGTTCGGCGGCGCTGTCGCGGATGTGGTGGACGTAGTCCTGGTAGCGCTCGTCTCCGAGCGGCCCGAACAGCTCCAGCGCCATCATCTCAGAGAAGCCCATAACGGCATTAAGCGGCGTGCGCAGGTCGTGGCTGACGCGGGCCATGAGGTCGGCCCAGGTCCGGTCCTTCTGTTCGAAGGTGACGCGCAGGCGGCGGACGGGGAGGCTGCGGGCGATCTGGCGTTGGGTCTCGCGCTCGAGATCGATCTCGGAGGCACTGGCCGGGAGCGGAGCGCGCGGAAAGGCCGGCCGCGACGAGCGAACGGGCGACGCGCAAGTCCGGCTTCGGGGCGAGGACGCGGAGGGCGAGCTCGGGCAGCGGGAGGATGGCGAAGAGCGCGCAGGTGGCCGCGGCGGTGGTCAGCAGCATGGCGGTGAGCCCGGGCGGTAGGAGCGGTGTCAGGAAGCCGAAGACGGCAAGGGGGGCAGCAACGGCGAAGCCGGGGTGCAGGCGTGGGGCGCTCGCCCGCAGCACGTATTTGAGGACCAGGAATTTGAGGATAAGGGCCGCCTTCGCTTGGGCGGCTCCCAGCTCCACCAGGATCGGCCGCGCGCGCAAGTAGGCCGACGTTGTCCACGCCATCCGTCATCCCCCGAATTGTGATCTTGAATGACTCGCGGATCCCCGCCGAACCCGCTACCCGAATCACACGTAATACTTCACACGATTGCGAATCGGCTGTCGAGGTCCAATAAGCCCATCAATGTAATAAATTTTCTGAAGTTAGCCTTCGAGCATCTTGGAGACGATTTCGTGCACGTCGGAGGATAAGGATTTGGCCCTCGCAAGCCGCTGCAGCGCCTTGCGGGCGAGCCCCCGCCGGCCCGTTTCCAGGGTGCGCCAGCTGCGGAAGGCGCCGAGCATGCGCGCGGCGATCTGCGGGTTGATGCGGTCGAGCGCCAGCACCTGGTCGACGTGGAAGGCGTAACCAGCCCCGTCGGGGCGGTTGAACTGCACCGGGTTGCCGGCGGCGAAGGTGCCGATGAGCGCGCGCACCTTATTGGGGGCCGTGAGCGCGAACAGCGGATGGCGCATCAGCGCCTCGACCCGTTTGAGGGTGCCGGCGCGCGGCGACTGAGCCTGGGCGGCAAACCAGGTGTCGATGACGACGTTGTCGTGCATCCAGGTGTCGCGGAAATCATCGAGGGCGCGCTCGGCCGCCGGGCCTCCCTCGGCCGCGAGCAGGAAGAGGGCGTGCGCGCGGTCGGTCATGTTGGTGGCTTGCGCGTAGTGCCGCGACAGTCGGGCCGCATCGGCCTTGCCGCCGCGGGCCGAGAGCAGCGTCAGCGCGGCATTGCGCAGCGCGCGCTTGCCTGCGCTGGCGGCGTCGGGAGAGAAGGGGCCATCCGCGGCCATCTCCGTGTAGACGTCCTCGAGCGTCGGCCCCAGCGTGCGCCCGATCAGCCGCGACAGCGCGCGATGCGCCCGGTGGATGAGCGCCGGGTCTACGTTCTTGCCGATGACGCGGGCGATGTCGGCTTGCGTCGGGAGCTTCAGCAACTCGGCGCGATAGGCGGGCTCGAGTGCGTCGCTCAAAATGGCGGCGCCGAGCGCCTTGGCGTAACGCGCCCCGCGCGCCGTGCTTTTGCCCTTTGCCAGTGCGCCGACCATGTCGACGAGGGTGCGCGTCGCAAAGCTGTTGGCGGCCTGCCAGCGGTTGAAGAGATCGCTGTCGTTCGCCATCAGGAATTCGACATCGCCGTCGGCGAGGTCGATCGTGACGTTGACGGGTGCGGAGAACTCGCGCAGCAGCGACGGCACCGGGCGCGATGGGACATCGACGAAGCGGAAGGTCTGCTTGCGCTTTGACAGCGGCAGGATGCCGTCGGGGACCGCGTCGCCGTTCTCGAGCTTCAGCGCGAGCTCGTCGCCGTTGCCGCTGAGTAGACCCAGCTTTACTGGCATGTGCAGCGGCTTCTTGTGCGGCTGACCCGGGGTCGCGGGCAGTACCTGCTCGATGTCGAGCTCGGCAGTCTTCTTCGTCTTGTCGTAGCGCAGCGCGCACACGAGCTCGGGCGT
Source organism: uncultured Alphaproteobacteria bacterium (assembly GCA_963817485.1). Taxonomy (GTDB): domain Bacteria; phylum Pseudomonadota; class Alphaproteobacteria; order Rhizobiales; family Hyphomicrobiaceae; genus Hyphomicrobium_A. The sequence goes on from CAWFOR010000027.1 coordinate 78,900, forward strand.
GCCGGCCTGCGAGTACCAGAGCCGGAACTGGGTGAGGTCGGTGCCGCTCACGTCCTCAAAGCAACGCACGAAATCCTCGACCGTCGCTGCCTCGCCGTCGTGGCGCTCGAAATAGAGGTCCATGCCCTTGCGGAAAGTTTCAGGCCCCAGCAGCGTCTGCAGCATGCGCACGACCTCGGCGCCCTTCTCGTAGACGGTCGCCGTGTAGAAGTTGTTGATCTCGATGTAGCTCTCGGGGCGCACGGGGTGGGCGAGGGGGCCCGCGTCCTCGGCGAACTGGTGCGTCTTCAATTGCCGCACGTCGAGGATGCGCTGCACCGTGCGCGAGCGCTCATCGCCCGAGAACTCCTGGTCGCGGAAGACCGTCAGGCCCTTCCTTGAGGCAGAGCTGGAACCAGTCGCGGCAGGTGATGCGGTCGCCGGTCCAGTTGTGGAAGTACTCGTGCGCGACGACGGCCTCGATCGCCTCGAAGATGGTGTCGGTCGCGGTCTCGGGGGAGGCGAGCAGCAGCCGGTCGTTGAAGACGTTGAGCCCCTTGTTCTCCATCGCACCCATGTTGAAGTCGGACACGGCGACGATGTTGAACACGTCGAGGTCGTACTCGCGCCCGAAGCGCTCCTCGTCCCACCGCATGGCGCGTTTGAGCGAATCCATCGCCCATGCCGCGCGCTCCTCCTTGCCGTGCTCGACGTAGATGCCGAGTGCGACCTCGCGCCCCGACATGGTGCGGAATGAGGAGGCGATGGGGGCGAGATCGCCGCCGACGAGCGCGAACAGGTAGCAAGGCTTGGGGAAGGGATCGCGCCAGATCGCGTAGTGGCGCTTGCCGCCGTCGAGCACGCCGCGCTCCAGCAGGTTGCCGTTCGACAGGAGGATCGGTGCCTCGTTGGGGTCGGCCTCGATGCGCACCGTGTAGGTGGCGAGCACGTCGGGCCGGTCGAGGAAATAGGTGATGCGGCGGAAGCCCTCGGCCTCGCACTGGGTGCAGTAGACGTTGTTGGTGCGGTAGAGGCCCGAGAGCGCTTTATTGGCCTCCGGGTCGACGAAGGTGACGATCTCGAGCGTGAACGGGCCAGCCGGAGGCTTCAGCAAGGTGAGCCCGGCGTCGCCGAGCTTGTAGTCCTTCTTGCCGAGCGGGGTGCGGTCGAGCGCGATCGAGGCAAGCTCAAAGTTTTCTCCGTCGAGCCGCAACGGCCCGGGCCGGCCGCGGACGTCTGGGTTGGGGCGCACAGAGAGGCGGGAGCGCACGCGCGTGCGGGTCTTGTCGAGGTTGAAGTCGAGCGCGACCGTGTCGATGAGGTAGGCGGGCGGACGATAGTCCTTGAGGTGGATGGCGCGGGGAGTCTCGGGCTTCATGGGGGAGAGATCCGGTTGGTCCGCGCTCCGACGCCACGGGTAGGGCAAGCCTTACCGGGATGTCTGCTCGTTGCCGGACACTACTATCAGGGGCTGATTATAACGTTATGACCGGCTCACGCAAAAAGCAGGCCAAAACAACCCCTTAACACCGGATGAATTCTGCCTCAGCGGCAGGCGGCGCGATGCGCGTTCCTAGTGCTCGCCTTCGCGCGGTGTAGGTTCAAGCGCCGGTGCTTCAGGCGCCGCATCAACCGACTGAGCCCGCTCGCGCATCGGGGCCGGCAGATCCTCGAACGCGATGTCCTCATAAAGAAACCGAAGGTATTTCGACGTCACGCGCGTCCAGAAAAAACCGTCGACCATGATCGTCTCCCTCCAAGGACAATCAGCACCGTCGTTTTCAAATCGATCGCCTGCGCGAAGTCTCGCGCAGGCGATGTTGGCAGTGCCGCCCTAAGGCGATCGGGTCATCGCCTTTTCGTCGGTCGCGAGCGCATTCGTTCCCGGGTTGTTGTCCGTAGATAGCCACATAGCGGTACCTGCCGCCACGATGACCAATGCGACGACCAACACCGCCAGGTAAATGCCTGCGACGCGCGAATTTGAACTACTACGTGCACCATCGATGATCGTAACCATGCGTTAGCTCCTCTCAAGACAGGGCCAACGCGCCGGCTTGCCGCCGGTTCCGGGGATGGCCCCATTCATCGGGGCCGCATTCTTTTGCCGAATGAGGTTCGCTCAGTTCGGCACTACCTCCACCGTCGTCCGCGGGGCGGTCTCGCGCATGCCAAGCCTGTCGCCGAAGAAGACAACGACGCAGGTTACGATGAAGGCGAGGAGCACTATCAGTCCCAAGGGCGCGGACCGATCGCGCCGGGCGGGTATGATCTTGCGCTCGACCAGCACCTCGCCGGGCTCGACCTGGACGTTTTCGTTTCCAACCTGGGCCACGGCACACCTCCTGACACGTTGGCGATTGTGTTGGCACTTGAACTTCCATCTCGCTCGGTTTGTTCCGGAGCTGTTATCTTGGCGTTAGGAACGCCGCGCCGAAGCTCGGCGTTTCACAACGGGTTCAGCCGTTCTGCAAGGACGCTGGAGCGAAAGCTCGATGGCAAAGAAGAAGCTCTCCGAATACCGCGCCAAGCGCGACTTCAAGAAGACGGCGGAGCCCGCCGGCAAAACAGCTGTCCGCAGCGCGGAATATCCGCGCTTTGTCATCCAGAAGCATGACGCGACGCGCCTGCACTACGATCTCCGCCTCGAGGTCGACGGCGTGTTTCGGTCGTGGGCCGTCACCAAGGGCCCTTCGCTCGACCCGCACGACAAGCGCCTCGCGGTCGAGGTTGAGGACCACCCTCTCGATTACGGCGATTTCGAAGGCACGATCCCCAAGGGCGAGTACGGCGGCGGCACCGTCATGGTGTGGGACCGCGGGTTTTGGATGCCGGAAGGAAACAAGTCGGCGGCCGAGCAACTCCGAGACGGCGAATTGAAGCTCGTGTTCGCGGGACAGAAGCTGAAAGGGAGCTGGGTGCTCGTGCGCATGAAGGGCGACCGCTTCGGCGGCAAGCGCACCAACTGGCTGCTGATCAAGCATCGCGACGAGTGGGCCAAGGACGGCGACGCCGACAAGCTCCTGAACAAGGACCGCTCGGCCGCCTCTGGGCGCACTATGGGCCAGATTGCGCGCGGCGAGGGCAAGGCGCCGGAAAGCTTCATGCTGTCGAAGTCGAGGACGAAGCTCGCCAAGTCCGACGCTATCTGGCACTCGAGCAAGTCGGCGGAGCAGGCAAGCACGCCTCCGCGGCGGTCCCGCGCTCGCAAGACGGCGTGACGGCACCAAGGCGTGGAACCGGGCCGTCGGCCCCGTGTTGCAGGCATGAACATCTGATTACGCGGAGTTCGCATGCGCACTGTCGTTGCACTGGCTTTCCTAGGGCTTCTTCTTTTCGCGGCGACGGCGACCGGAGAGGAGTACGCGCCGGGTTACGGCCCCAACCCGCAGCTTCCGGAGCCGGAGCATTCCCTCGTCCCGACCGTCAACATCGCGCCGGCGAAGAGCTGGCCCGCCGGAGCTACGCCCACCGCCGCTGGTGGCCTGCAGGTTACGGCCTTCGCCAAGGATCTCGATCATCCGCGCTGGCTCTATGTGCTGCCGAATGGCGACGTCCTCGTCGCGGAGACCGACGCGCCACCGCGGCCCGAGGAAGGCAATGGTCTCAAGGCGTGGTTCACGAGCTTCTTCCAGAAGCGCGCGGGTAGCACCAGAACGGCAAGCCCCAACCGCATCACGCTCCTACGCGATGGCGACGGCGACGGGATCGCCGAGATCAAGCGCCCATTCCTGACCGGGCTCAATTCGCCCTTCGGGATGGCGCTCGTAGGCGATGCTCTCTATGTCGCGAACACGGATGCGCTGATGCGCTTCCACTACGACGGAGAGACTGTATCGCCGACGGGCGAGAAGGTCGCGGACCTGCCGGGCGGGCCCATCGACCACCACTGGACCAAGAATGTCATCGCCGGCGAGGACGGCAAGAAGCTCTATGTGACTGTCGGCTCCAACAGCAACGTGGGCGAGAACGGCCTCGACATGGAGGAAGGCCGCGCGGCGATCCTCGAGATCGACCCGTCGACGGGCAAGAGCCGCATATTCGCGTCCGGTATGCGCAACCCGAACGGCATGGGCTGGCAGCCGCAGTCAAAACAATTGTGGACCGTCGTCAACGAGCGCGACGAGCTCGGCAACGATCTGGTGCCCGACTATCTGACGAGCGTGAAGGACGGCGGCTTCTACGGTTGGCCCTTCAGCTACTTCGGGCAGCACGTCGATACGCGCGTGAAGGAGCCGAGGCCCGATCTCGTCGCTAAGGCGCTCGTGCCCGACTATGGGCTTGGCGCGCACACCGCCTCGCTGGGGCTCGCCTTCTACGACGGCAAGCTGTTGCCCGAGCATTTCCAGGGCGGCGCCTTCGTCGGCCAGCACGGGTCCTGGAACCGCGAGCCACGCGCCGGCTACAAGGTGATCTTCGTGCCGTTCAAGGACGGGCAGCCGTCGGGTCCGCCGGAGGACATCCTGACCGGCTTCGTCGACGCCGCCGGGAATGCGCGTGGGCGCCCGGTGGGCGCCGCGGTCGGGAAGACAGGCGCGTTGCTCGTGGCGGACGACGTCGGCAATACTATCTGGCGGGTCGCCCCGGCTCTGCCCAAGCAGGCGCTTGTCCAGCCGGACCGCTAAGCTCTAGGCGCTGCGCGCGCGCTGCCCCCGATTCAAGTAGCCCGGCACCTGTAGGGCCTGCAGAGGCTTTGCAAAGAGGAACCCTTGCATCGTGTCGCAGCCCATCGTGCGCAGGAGCATGAGCTGCGTGGGCGTCTCGACCCCCTCGATCGTCGTCTCGATCCTGAGGCTCTGCGCAAGCTGCGTAATCGTGCGCACGATCGCCATGTTGTCGGGGTTGGTCTCCATATCGCTCACGAAGGTGCGGTCCACCTTCAAGCGATCGATCGGCAGCTTCTTCAAGTGGGATAGAGAGCCAAAACCCGTGCCGAAATCGTCGAGCGCGATCTCGACGCCGAGGTCATGCAGCTTCTCGAGCGCCACGGCTACGCTGCCGGCGCCGCGGCCGAGGAAGACGCGCTCCGTGACCTCGATGCAGAGGCGCTGCGGCGAGACTCCCGTCTGTTGCAGCTTATCGCGCACGAGCTCCGCAAACGTGCCCAACGCAAAATCCGCGGAGGTGACGTTGACGGCGACGCGGCCGAATTCGAGCCCGCTTCGCTCCCACGCCGCCACCTGCCGCAGCGCGTGGTCGACGACCCAGCGGCCGACCTCGGCCGCCAAATTGGGATCGTCGAGCACGTCCTCGAAGTCGCCGGGAGCGAGCTGCCCGCGCAGCGGATGGTTCCAGCGCAGCAGCGCCTCGAAGCCAACGGGATGCAACTTGGATACCGAGACGATCGGCTGGTACAGCAGGCAGAGCTCGTTCGTCAGCAGCGCGCGTTGGATGTCGCGGTGCAGCTTGTAGGTCCGCTCCAGCGATGCCCGCATGTCGCAGGAGAAGAATTGATGGCGGTCGCGCCCGAGCTCCTTGGCGCGGTAGAGAGCGAGATCGGCGTTCTTGAGCAGCTCGCTCGCGCCGGTGGCGTCGGTCGGGAAAATGGTGAGTCCGAGGCTGATTGTGCATCGGTGCTGGACGCCGCCGACCACGACGGGGTCAGTCAGCGCCGAGAACATGGAGGCAATCGCCTTATCGAGCTTCGCGGTGCCGTCCTCCATGGAGATGAGCACGGCGAACTCGTCGCCGCCGAGGCGGGCAATGCTGGCGTCGGGTTTGAGCGCGGCTTCGAGCCGGGTCGCGATCTCCTTCAGCAGCTCATCGCCCGCCGCGTGTCCGAGGATGTCGTTCGTCTCCTTGAAGCGATCGACGTCGATCAAGCCGACGGCGAACTGCTGACCGGCGGCTCCGGCGGAAGCGAGCAGCGCCTGCAGGTTCTCGTTGAACTGCAGCCGGTTCGGCAATCCCGTCAGGCTGTCGAGCTTGGCGAGCCGCCAGAGCTGATGCTCGAGCTTCTTGCGCTCGGTGATCTCCTCGGTGAGCATCATGATGCCGCCGATGGTGCCGTCGTCTAGGTGCCAGGGCCGCACCTCCCAGCGGATGATGTTGCTCGATCCGTCCGCGCGCTCGAATACCTCCTCGGGCGAGCTTTCGGTCGCACCAGCCAAGATGCGCAGATGCTTCGCGCGCCAATGGGGCGGGATCTCCGGGAAAACATCGTAGTGGTGGCGACCCACGAGCGATTCCTCGGGGAGCTTGTAGTCGTGCAGCCAACGGTCGGAGTGGGCAACGTAGCGCATTTCGGTGTCGAACATGGCGACGGCGGCGGGCGCGTGCTTGATGAAGGCGGTGAGCGTCGAGTGCGCGCGCATGAGCTCCAGCTCGGCACGCCGGCGCTCGGTTGTGTCGACGTAGATGTTGAGGTGTCGGTCGCCGGGAATGGGGATGCAGGAAATCTCGAGCACCTTGCCGGTGTTCTCATTCCTTTCCTGGATGATAGGAACCGGACTCAAAAGCGTCTTGAGCCGGTGGGCGATTGCCTCCTCCACGGGAAGCTCCGTTCCGTAGTCGCCCCGCTCGGCGCGGAAGCGAACGAGCGTCTCGAGCTTCGGATGACCGTCTGCGAACAGCGTCTCGGGCAGATCGAGCAGCGTCCGGTAGAGCCGGTTGCTCACGAGCCGTCCGTCGCGATTGACGAGCGCGATGCCGCCGGGGAAATTGTCGATCATCGATTGCAGAGTCTGCGCCTGCTGGCGGATGGGCGTAATGTCGGTGCTGATGGTGATGAACCGCTCGATCGCGCCTTCGCGATTGAAGCGCGGGATGACGATCGATTCAAACCAGACATCGGCGCCGCTCTTGCAGCGATCGCAGAACTCGCCGCGCCAGGTTCGGCCGGCGTGCACGATGTGCCACATCTCCTCGAGCGATTCCGGCGCGTGCTGGCCAGAGCTCAACATCTCATACGGCTGCCCGAGGAGCTCTGATTCCGAATAGCCGATCACCTCGCAGAAGCGCTTGTTCACTTCGATGAGGCGGCCGCTACAATCCGTGACCGTGATGCAGAAGTGATCTTCGAGCGCTTTGCGATAGCCGTCCAGGCGATCGATGTCGCGAGCGTTGTAGATCTTCGACAGGATCCGGCGTTCCGCAAACCAGCGGCGTACTGCGCGCCAGTCGCCCAATATCCGTGAGAGCACGCCGGGGCCCCCAAAAAATCTTTGTTCTCCGGCGATTAGAGCCAAAAATTGTTAACCCGATGTTATGTAATTCGCTCCGAGCCCAATTTGGTGTCCGACTGCTTAGCCCCAGCCCCCATTCGGCGGTAGACGAAGGGCGGCGCCGGCGCCTGCGACTCCCGCTCCGCTATCGCCGCGAACTCCCGGTGCCACGGGGATAGCGAGCAGGCCGGATCCGTTGCCGAGGCGTCGCCGGTCATGGCGAGCGCCTGGCAACGGCATCCCCCCCAATCGATCTCGCGCCGGTCGCAAGACCGGCACGGCTCTTTCATCCATTCGGTGCCGCGGAATTTCTGGAACGCTTGACCGTTGAACCAGATGTCTGCCAGCGGCTTCTCGCGGATGCTGTCGATTTGGAGGCCCGGGATCGCCTCACAGGCATGGCACGGCAGCACCTTGCCCGAGGGCGTGATGTCCAAAAGGTTCCGCCCCCAGCCGCCCATGCAAGGCTTGGGGCGGACGGCATAGTGATCGTGGGCCACGACATCGAACACGAGTATGCCCTTGAGCCGCTCCTTGGCCGCGTTGGTGATTTCGACGGAGCGCAGGAACTGCTCACGCGTCGGGATCAGCGCGGCGCGGTTAACGAGCGCCCAGGCGTAATACTGGGTATGCGCCACCTCGAGCCGCCCCGCGCCCACCTCGACCGCGTAGTCGATGATTGCCGGCAGGTTCTCGATGTTCTGCCGGTGGATCACCGCGTTGATCGTCAGCGGGAGGCTGAGCTCGCGCACCCAGCGAGCAACCCCGCGCTTCTTCAAGGCGCCGTCCCTGTAGCCCGAGATGCGCTCGGCGTTGGCGGGAGCGGCGTCCTGGATCGAGAGCTGGACGTGGTCGAGCCCGCGCTCTGCGAGTCCTGTGAGCCGCTCGCGTGTCAGCGTCACGCCCGAGGTGATGAGATTGGTGTAGAGGCCGGCGGCGACGGCGGACTCCAGGATCTGCTCGAGATCCTGGCGCACCGTTGGC